>NZ_CP027665.1:1297379-2594758 GCF_003008555.2 Pukyongiella litopenaei
TCGATTTCAAGCTCGGCGATGCCACATCCCGCGCCAACCTGCTGAACGAGAACAAGGTCGCCACCACGATCCGGCAGAACGGATATCGCCTGTGGGGCAACCGGTCGCTGACCGCCGATACCAAGTGGGTGTTCCTGAGTGTCCGCCGCACCGCGGATATCATCAACGATTCGCTGCTGCGCGCGCATCTGTGGGCCGTCGATCGCGGCATCACGAAAACCTACGTCGAGGACGTCGAGGAAGGCGTGAACGCCTATCTCCGCGACCTCGTCGCAATGGGGGCAATCCTGGGCGGCAAATGCTGGGCCGACCCAGACCTCAACTCGGCTGCAAACATCCAGCTCGGCAAGGTCTTCTTCAACTTCGACTTCACGCCGATCTACCCGGCCGAGCACATCACGTTCCAGTCGCATCTCGTCAACGACTACATCCAGGAGGTCTTTAACTGATGGCTGCCGAGGACATTCTCAAGTATCTGAACCTGATCGTCGACGGCCGTGGCTATGCCGGCAAGATCGAGGAATACAATCCCCCCGATCTCACCGTCTCGACCGAAGAGTTCCGCGGCGGCGGCATGGACGCGCCGATCGACATCGACATGGGCCAGGAGAAGATGACCTGCTCCTTCGTCCTTACGTCCTACGACGCCGACGTGCTGGCGCTCTGGGGCGTAAAGATCGGCGCCCCGTTCCAGCTCACCGCCCGTGGTTCGCTCGAGAACCTGGACGGTGCCACAACCCCCGTCGCCCATCACATGCACGGCAAGATGATTTCGCTTGCCCGTGGCACCTGGGGTTCCGGCAACAAACCGTCGCTGACCTGCACCGTGAGCCTGCGCTACTACCGCGAGGTCCACGGCCAACGGACGATCAACGAAATCGACGTCATCAACCTGGTGCGTGTCATCAACGGTGTCGATCAGCTCGCCGAACATCGCGCCAACATCGGCCTGTAAGGAGGGATACGTATGAACGAGGGGAATAAATGGATTGTCGAGCACGATGACGGCTCGGTAACCGTGAAATTCGACGATCGGCCGTTGATGATCGACGGGACCGAGGTCAAAAGCCTGTTGATGCGCGAACCGACGGTCAATGACCAACTGATCGCCGACAAGGGTACGAGCAGCTCACCCGAGGGCGAGATCGCGCTCATCGCCAACCTTTGCGAAATCGCGCCGGAAACGGTGCGTGGAATCACGATGCGGCAGTATCGGCGCCTGCAGGACGCTCTCACGGGTTTTATGGGCTGACCCGTAAACAAGTCCGGGCGGGGGCTCTTCGGCTCGCCCGGCACACCGGATGGGCCGAGGCAGAGATCATGGCCATGCCGGTCAGCCGCTTCATCTGGTGGATAGAAGGCCTGCCGAAGAATGAGCAGTAAGAACCAACGTCTCAAGGCCACGATCACGATTGGTTCGGTTCTCGACCAATCGGTGAAACGCAATGTCGGCTTCCTGAAATCGGGACTCAACCAGGTCGGCAACTCGATCAAGGAAGTCGAGCGCCGACAGCGCGAGCTGGACCGGCAGAGGAACGTCCTGAAGCGACAGGGCAAGTCGGTCGAACACCTCAATCGCGAATACGAGCAGCTCGAGCGGCAGCTTCGGGACCTGCGTCGCGCCCAGGAACGGTGGAACCGCGCCGCAGCCGCTTCCCGGCGCGTCGGTTCTACGTTCAGCAGAATGACGGCCGATATCGGGCGAAATGCCCGCCGACTCGCAATCGGGGCCGGCCTCGCGGGCGGCGCCATCTTCGGGCTGGCGGCTTCGACAGCCGAGCTGGGCGACAATGCAGCCAAGACCGCCGACAAGCTGGGAATTGGCATCGAGGAACTGCAAGAGCTGCGCTATGCAGCCGAGCGGTCGGGCGTCAGTACCGCTGCCTTCGACACCGCGCTCGAGAAAATGCAGAAGAACCTGGGCGAAGCTGCCACGGGAACCGGCACGGCAAAGGATGCGCTCGAGCAGCTGGGTCTGTCGGCCGAACAGCTGATCACGATGACGCCTGAAGACGCGCTGGGCGTGATCGCGGACCGCATGGGCAGCGTCGAAACCGCCGCCGAACGAGCTGCGATTGCCAACGACATCTTTGGTCGCTCGGGCGTCGGGATGATCAATATGCTGCGAGGCGGTGCGCGCGGACTGGACCAGCTGCGCGAGGCGGCGCGGCGCACAGGCTACGTGCTATCCGAACAGGCCGCCCGTGACGCCGAGGTGTTTCAGGATCAGCTGTTGGACACAAAGCTGGTCATGGCAGGCCTGAAAAACACCGTCGGCTCGGAATTGATGCCGGTGATCACTGGCTCCATGCGCCGCATTGGCGATGCTCTGGTCGCCAACCGAACCGATGTTCAGCGGTGGGCCAAGTCCTTTGCCGGTGGCGTCGAGCGCGCGCTGCCTCTCATTGGCGAGGTTGCCACCGGTCTCGGGAGGGTCACGTCGAAGGTATGGGGGCTGGCCGAAAGCACCGCGAGAATGGTCGGTGGTTGGGAAAATTTCGGCATCATGATCGGAGCGGTGCTGGCCTCGAGGACGGTGGTCCGGGTCGCGCAGTTCGGTGCCGCCGTGTTCAGCCTGGGCAAAGCGATGCTCGCCCTTACCACCACGACGCCGCTGGTTGTCGGCGGTATCCGTGCCATCGGGGCCGCGCTCATCGCGAACCCGATCGGTCTCGCAATCGCTGCAATCGCTGGCGGGGCCTTTCTGATCTACCAGAATTGGGAGAACGTCGGACCCTGGTTCATAGATCGCTGGAACGATGTGCGCACCACATTTGGCGGCTTCGCTGATTTCGTCGGAGGCGTGTTCACCGGCGATCTCGGCCGCGCCTGGGATGGTGTCAAGGCAACATGGAGCGGTGCCAATGCGTTCTGGCAAGGCATCTGGGACGGTGTCGGCGCGGTGTTCAAGGCGGCATGGTTCAACGTCATCAAGCCGGTCACAGATGCATTGGGCATCACAGAGCCCATCGAGCGGGCCTGGAGCACGCTTCAATCCGGTATCGACACAGTTCTCGGAGCCATCGGCGATGTGTTCGATACCGTCTGGGCGAATACCATCAAGCCGGTGATTGACGGGCTCGGTTCGGTCGAGAGCGTCGGCGCAGCCTGGGAAGAGATGAAAACCGCGCTGGGCTCGGTACTCGACTGGATCGGCAGCAAGTTCGAATGGCTGGACACCATCATCACGCCGGTTATCGACGGTCTGCGCTGGGCCAAGGACAAGGGCGGCGGTGTGCTGCGTGCGTTGGGTCTTGGCGACGACGACGAAAAAGGCGACGCGGCGCAGGGAAAGGCGCTGGGCGGGGCATTTCGGCCCGGATGGCTGTTGACGGGCGAACGTGGGCCCGAGCTCAAGTTCGAAAACCGGTCCGGCTATGTCGCCAACAACCGGGCCCTGCGCCAACTCGCCGGTTATGCCGACCGTGCCGGTTCCCTGTTCTCGCCGCCCCGGATCAACGAGCGGAGCGCGGGACGTGCCGCACAGGTCGAAGCGCTGTTTGCGCGAGCAGCTGTCCCGGCGCGCGCTCAGTCGGCCGCTAACCAGGTGACCCAGCATATCACCTACACGATCAACGCCGCCGGCGCGTCGGCCGAGGACGTGATCCGGCTTGTCGAACGCAAGAGCCGCATGGCGGCCGGTAACGGGCTCTTCGATCGGGCGCCCGCAACCGGGCCGTATGGGAGGTAGCTATGGCCGAGGTCATGATGCAGCTCGGGTTCTTCCAGTTCTCGATCGACAACGCCACCTATCAGCGCCTCAGCCGTTCGACCGAGTACCGCTGGTCGCGGCAGGCACGAATCGGCACGAACGACGCGCTGCAATTCACCGGCCTGGGGCCCGAGACGATCGAGCTGGAGGGTGTGATCTATCCACATTTTCGCGGCGGCCTCGGCCAGGTCGACAAGATGCGCATTCAGGCAAGCATCGGGATCCCGCTGCCGCTGGTTTCCGGTTTGGGCCGGGTGCTGGGGCTTTGGGTGGTCGAGGCAATTTCCGAAGGCCAGGAGGTATTTGCGGCGCAGGGTATCCCGCACCGGCAGGATTTCACGATGAGGATGGCACGATATGACGGCGGTCTCCGAACTCTCCTACGTTTCATCTGACGGCGACGTGCTCGACGCGATCGTGGCGGCGCATTACGGCGACATCCTCGATGGCAAAGTCGAGGCGGTTCTCGCCGCCAACCCGGGCCTTGCGGCGCTGGGCGCGGTCCTGGAAGCCGGGGTGCGGATCACCCTGCCCGATCTCAGCACCAGCGAACGCGTGGAGACCGAAGCGCTATGGGGCTGACCGATTTTCGACCGTTCGTTCGGATCACCATCAACGGGACGCCAATTTCCGGATTTGTGTTTTCCCAGCTGACTTCGGTGATCGTCACCGATACCGCTGGCTTCGAATCCGATACCGCAACGATCACCTTTGCCAATGCGTCCCCGCTCGCTCGCTTTGCGATGCCCGAACCTGGCGCCGAGGTCGAGATCGCGCTCGGCTATCTGGGCCAATTCAAGAGCATGGGGCTCTACATCGCGGACGAGGTAGAGGAATCCTCGCCGCCGCGTCAGATCACGGCCGTGTGCCGGGCAAAGGCGCAGGGCGCAACCAAGGGAGGCTACGCGCCCATCAACCAGCAGAAGACACGTAGCTGGGCCGCTGGTCTTACGCTGAGGTCGATTACCGAAACCATCGCCGGAGAGAACGGGCTTGATCCGGGGATCACCGAGGCCGCGGCAAAGATCGTGCCAGGCCATATCGATCAGATCGACGAAAGCGACCTCTCGGTGCTGACGCGTGTCGCGCTGGCGCACGACCTGCTGGCAAAGCCAGCCGGCGGCGTCCTGTTCGTCGGCCGCCGCGCAGACGCGATCAAGGCCTCTGGTGAAGCCACGCCAACGATATCGCTGATCGAACCCGATGTGACACGATGGGCGGTGCGGCGAAGTTTCAGCGAGGCCACGGGAACGGTAATCGCCACCTATCGTGATCTCGACCAGGGCGAGGACATCGAGGTCAAGATCGGAGACAAGGAACCGGTCAGACGGCTACGGCAGCGGTTTCGTTCAGAACAGGAAGCCCGGGCAGCCGCCAATGCTGAAAGCCGCCGCGCCGGCCGCGCCAAGGAAACGCTCGATATCGAGTTGCCGGGGAATCCGAGCATCATGGCCGAAGCCAAGATTGTCCCGCGCCTGTTCAGCTCGGCCGCGGCCGGTGAGTGGATTGTGGAAACGGCCACGCATGAGGTCGACGAAGGCGGTTACCGGACCACAATCAAGGCGCAACGCCCGGAATAGGGAAGCCGCCAGAGGGATTTACTCGCGCCGCCGGGCATGTTGGCACTGCGTAACCTCTGTGGATCCGCCATGTCACTGTTCACTTATCGTGCTCGGCTGAGCGAAACGTCGAAAACCCACCCGATCTACGACGCTGACACCGTCCGGCTGGTCGCAGACCTCGGCTTTGGTCTGCTATCGGAACTCGGCCCGTGTCGGCTCTACGGAATCGATGCGCCGGAAATGCGTGGCGCTGATCGGCCCGCCGGTATCGCCGCCCGCGATTTCCTTCGGGCCCTGATCGCGCCAGGACAGTGGTTCACAATCAGAACCTTCAGGGACGAAAAGGGCAAGTACGGCCGCTATCTCTGTGAAATCATCCTGGCGGACGGGACCAACGTGAATGAGCTGTTGGTGGAATCCGGTCATGCAGTCACGCGGGAATATTGAAGGTGACGGTTATCGAGTGGTTCAAGACATTGTGGCCGGTGGCGGTAGTTCTTGCCGCATTTGGGATCCGGTTGGAGGTCGGTCAGGCGCTGGGCAAACAACGGCATCGGCAGATCGAGAAAGACATTCAGAACGCGGAACGTGCGAATGAAAAGGCTGTTGATGGCCTTCACTCCCGCCTGTCCCGCCACGAGACCGAAACCAACCGATACCTGACCGAAATTCGCGACGATATTAAGAAGCTTCTCTCGCGAGAATCCTGAAGCGTGTGGCGGCGTTTCCGCACCAGAATCCCGAGCATCAAGAAGTCCGCCGCACAAAGTGGGGCGAGATTTCAAATGGCGCCGCCGGATTGCAAATCCGGTCCCGCTGTAAGAAACGCAAAGCTCTGGTCCCACGTTTTTGCTTTGTTTCTGCTATGTCCTTGGGACCAAGAAACACTATCCCACCAAAAAAACAGAACTTTATGGGGACTGTAACTCCCTCGCGGAGACGCACGCTTGGTTCGATTCCAAGGTCGCCCACCATTTCCCCCCTTTCGTTGCAGCATCTGCCGGCCCCCATGCGGCACGGCAGGATCCGGCGGTTCGCCATCCGTCAGCGCGGCATCGGGTTTCTTGCCTTGTTGTAGGGCTTCCAGTCGGTGATCTCGGGGTAATACATCTCGCGCCAGCGGCGGACGCGCGGGTTCATCACGCGGCGCCACAGCGGCGGGATCATCGCGGCGACGGTCATCACCGGATAGCCGTAGGGCAGTTGCGGCGCCTGCGCATCCGCATAGTTCTGCAGCAGCGGAAACCGCCGGTCGGGGCGATAATGGTGGTCGGAATGGCGCTGCAGGTTGATCAGCAGCCAGTTCGATGCCTTGTGAGCCGCGTTCCAGGAATGATGCGGTTTGACATGTTCATATGTCCCGTCGCCCAGGTATTTGCGGGTCAGCCCGTAATGTTCGACATAGTTCACCAGTTCGAGTTGCCAGACCGCCGTCCCCGCCTGCACCAGGAACAGCGCCAGCCCGCCCCATCCGCCCAGCGCCAGCGCCAGCGCCAGCATCACCGCCTGCAATGCCCAGTAGCGGAAGAACGGGTTGGCGGGATCGGTCCAGGGGCGGTCCTTGCGCGCCAGCTTTTCCTTTTCCGCCCGGAAGGACGACCGCAGGCTCTGGCGCAGCACGCGGGGGTAGAAGCGGTGAAAGCCCTCGTTGTAGCGCGCGGTGACCGGGTCGCGCGGCGTGCCCACATGGCGGTGATGCACCAGCAGATGCTCGGAGCGGAAATGCGAATACAGCACCATCGCCAGCAACAGGTCCGCCAGCCAGCGTTCGAGCCGGCTGCGCTGGTGCATCAGTTCGTGGCTGTAATTGATGCCGATGGTTCCGGTCAGCACGCCCATGCCAAAGAACACCATGACCTTTTCCAGCACCGACAGGTGGCCGGTATGGGTCACATACCAGATCAGCCCGAACAGGCTGAGCGCCTGGACCGGCACCCAGATCATGGTCAGCGTGGAATACCACCGCAGGTCATCATCCGGCGTCTGCGGGTCGGCATTTTCCAGGTTCAGGCCGAACACCCCGTCGAGCGCGGCAAAGAGATACCAGGTCGCCAGCGGCGCCAGCAGCACGGTCCAGCCGCCCGCACAGGCACCGATCCAGACCAGCGGCAGCAGCAGGAGGGATACCCAGAAGGGCAGCGCGCTCTGCCAGCGGGACAGGGTTTCAGGGGCGATCATCCGGCACCTCGCGTTGATTTCCGGCACAGTCTATCAGGTTTCCGCCCTGCCCCAAGGGGACGGCTGGTCGCGCCACAGGTCAAAGACCTTGCGCATCACCGTGGGCAGATCCGAAGGCCGGAACTCGGCGGCGGACAGGAACGCGCCGCGCCGTGCCGTGCTGGTCTCTGGCACCTCGGCCGCGCGCACCGCCAGCCGCAGGTGGAAATGGGTGAAGGTATGGCGCACCTCGCCCGGCAGGTCGCGCCAGTCCGCCTCGAGCGGCGGCGCGTCGGCCGGGTTGTCGCCCCAGTCCGAACCGGGCCAGCCCAGCATGCCGCCCAGCAGCCCGCTGTCGGGCCGGCGTTCCAGCAACAGCGCCCCGTCCATCCGACGGGCCACATAGACGACGCCGCGCCGGACGGGTTTGGGGGTTTTCGGGCTGCGGCGCGGCAGCGCCGCGGCGATCCCGGTGGCACGGGCGGCGCAGCGCGGGCGCAGCGGGCAGATGCCGCAGGCGGGGGATTTCGGCGTGCAGATGGTCGCACCCAGGTCCATGACCGCCTGCGCGTAGTCGCCGGGACGGACCTTCGGCGTCAGTCCGGCGGCATGGGCCCGCAGCGCGGATTTGGCCGCGGGCAGCGGTGTCTCGACGGCAAACAGCCGCGCCATCACCCGTTCCACATTGCCGTCGACCACCGTTTCCGGCCGGTCAAAGGCGATCGCGGCGATGGCCGCCGCCGTGTAGGGGCCGATCCCCGGCAGATCGCGCAGCGCCTCGGCGGTATCGGGAAACCGCCCGCCCAGATCACCGGCAACCACGCGGGCGCATTTCAGCAGGTTGCGGGCGCGCGCGTAATATCCCAGCCCGGCCCATTCCCCCATCACCCGCGCATCGTCGGCGGCCGCCAGGTCCCCGACCGTGGGCCAGAGAGCGGTGAACCGCTCGTAATAGCCCCTGACCGCGGCCACGGTGGTCTGTTGCAGCATCACCTCGGACAGCCAGACCCGGTAGGGATCGGGCCGGATGCCGCGGGCGCGGTCGGCCGGGCCGACGCGCCAGGGCAGATCGCGGGCGTGGCGGTCATACCAGCCCAGCAGGATGTGCGCGGTTTCATGGCCGGTCACGGCATCGTCACGCATGTTTTATGTCATCCCCGTGCCGGTTTCGCTGGCGCCCGTCGCACCGCCGCCTAAGATACAAGCAACCGCAGGGGACACCAGCGATGAAACGGGCCGGTCACAGGCGCAACTCCACCACGCGCGGATTCAAGCGCACGTCGAACCTGCTGGGTGAACGCATCCGCAAGGCGGGCGAGAGCCGTGGCTTTGCCGTGTCGCGTCTGCTGACCCACTGGGAAGAAATCGCCGGCGCCGATATCGCCGCCGTCGCGCGGCCGGTCAAGGTCGGCTATGCGCGGGGCGGCTTTGGCGCCACCCTGACGGTGCTGACCACCGGGGCGCAGGCGCCGCTGCTGGAGATGCAGAAGGAACGGCTGCGCGAACGGGTGAACGCGGTCTATGGCTACAACGCCATCGCCCGGGTGCAGATCACCCAGACCGCGCCCACCGGCTTTGCCGAAGGCCAGGCGCAGTTCACGCCGAAACCGGCCGCCGACCCCGCGACCGCACCCGAAACCCGGCGCCTGGCGGCCGAAACCGCCGCGCCCGTGCAGGACGGTGATCTGCGCGACGCCCTTGAACGTCTGGGCCGCAACGTCCTATCCAGAAACCGAAACTGAAAAAGAGGCATCCATGATCCGCCCGGTTGCGCTGCTGATCGCAGCAACCCTTTTCGCCCTGTCCACCCTCGCGGTGGCCAGCCTTTCCCCGAACGCCGCCCAGGCCCAGGAAACCGACAGCGCGTCCATCGTCGAGATGACGCAGGGCGCGGCCGACGCGCCGGTGACGATCATCGAATACGCCTCGTTCACCTGCCCGCATTGCGCCACGTTTCACCTCGAGACCTATCCCCGGCTCAAGGCCGACTACATCGACACCGGCAAGGTGCGGCTGATCTATCGCGAGGTCTATTTCGACCGTTTCGGCCTGTGGGCCTCGATGATCGCGCGCTGCGGCGGGCCCGAGAAGTTCTTTGGCATCTCCGAACTGATCTACAAGGGCCAGAAGGACTGGACCAGCGCCGGCGGGCCGACCGAGATCGTCGATGAACTGCGCAAGATCGGACGGCTGGCCGGGCTCGACAACGACACGCTCGAAGCCTGCCTGCAGGACGGCGACCGGGCGCAGGCGCTCGTGACCTGGTATCAGGACAACGCCAAGGCCGACAACATCACCGCCACGCCCAGCTTCATCATGAACGGCGAACCGGTGTCGAACCAGTCCTATGCGGATTTCTCGGCGGTGATCGACGCGGAACTGGCCAGGCAATGACCGCCCCGCTCGCCGGGCTGAAGGTCGTCGAACTGGCCCGGATCCTGGCCGGCCCCTGGGCCGGTCAGACATTGTCGGACCTGGGCGCCGAGGTGATCAAGGTTGAGGCGCCCGCGGGCGACGACACCCGCAGCTGGGGCCCGCCCTTCATCACCCGCGACGATGACGTGTCGGCCGCCTATTACCATTCCTGCAACCGGGGCAAGGCGTCGGTCATCGCCGATTTCTCGACGCCCGAGGGGCAGCAGAAGGTGCGCGACCTGGTCGCTGACGCGGATATCCTGATCGAGAATTTCAAGGTCGGCGGGCTGAAGAAATACGGGCTGGACTACCCCAGCCTCAGCGCCCTGAATCCCGGCCTGATCTACTGTTCGATCACCGGGTTCGGGCAGGATGGCCCCTATGCCCACCGGCCCGGATACGATTTCGTCATCCAGGGCATGTCGGGGCTGATGTCGATCACCGGCGCCCCCGAAGGCCAGCCGCAAAAGGCCGGCGTGGCGGTCTGCGACGTGTTTACCGGCATCTATTCGGTATCGGCCATCCTGGCGGCGCTGCACCAGCGCCACGGCACCGGGCGCGGCCAGCATATCGACATGGCGCTGCTCGACGTGTCTGTGGCGATCACCGCCAACCAGGCGTTGAACTACCTGGCCACCGGCACCGCGCCGGGGCGCATGGGCAATGCGCATATGAACCTCACGCCCTACGAGGTGTTCGACTGCGCCGACGGCTACCTGATCATCGCAACCGGGAACGACCGCCAGTATCAGAGCCTGTGCCGGGTCCTGGGGCTGGACGCGCTGGCCCGGGACCCCCGGTTCCTGCGTAACAAGGACCGGCTGGCCAACCGGGACGATCTGCGCCGGCGCATCAACGAGGTGACCGCGCAATGGGCGAGGACCGATCTCCAGGCCGCCTGCGAACAGGCCGGCGTGCCGGTGGGACCGATCAATGACCTGGCCGATGTCATGACCGATCCGCAGGTCCGGTCGCGCGGGATGCAGATCGAACTGGACGGGGTTCCGGGGGTGCGCTCGCCATTCCGGTTCTCAGACGCCGAGCTGACCCTGCACCGCCCCGCCCCCAAACTGGGCGAAGACGACCCCGCCTGACCCGGCGACGGCCGGAGACGGTCAGGGCGGCGGCGCCACAGCCCGCAGGCGGTCACGCAGTGCCGCATCGTCTTCGATCTGCAACCGAACCGGCAGGGTGATCACCCGGGACCGGAACGCGGCGGGCAGGCGCACGGCATCCTTTTCGGTGGTAACCAGCTGCGCCCCGGTGGCGCGGGCCTCGGCCTCGAGGCGGTGCATCAGCGCGGGCGTCAGCGGCTGGTGGTCGTCCAGCGCCTCGGCCCGCCTCAGATCGGCGCCGAGCCCGCGCAGGGTGGCAAAGAATTTCTCGGGATGGCCGATCCCGGCAAAGGCCAGCACCGGCGCGCCGGTCCAGTCCATGCCCGTCTGCAGGGGCGCGACCGCGCCGCGCGCGCGCGCCACGGCGCCGGTCCACCCGCCCCAGATGTCGTCGAACCGCGCCTGCGCGGCATCGTCGCCCAGCGACAGCAACAGGTCGGCCCGCGCCAGTCCGGTCTGCACCGGTTCGCGCAGCGGCCCTGCGGGCAGGCAGCGCCCGTTGCCGAACCCGCGCGCGGCGTCGACCACCACGACCGAGAAATCCCTGGCCAGCGCCGGATTCTGAAATCCGTCATCGAGCAGGATCACCGTCGCCCCTGCCGCCACCGCCGCCCGCGCCCCGGCCGCGCGATCGCGGGCCACCCAGATCTCGGCAAAGGCCGCCAGCAACAACGGTTCGTCGCCGGTCTGCGCGGCCGTATGGCGGCGCGGGTCTACCTGTTTGGGGCCGGTCAGGGTGCCGCCATAGCCGCGACTGACCACATGCGGTTCGTGACCGATGGCGCGCAACGCCTCGATCATCCAGATCACCGTCGGCGTCTTGCCGGTGCCGCCGGCATTCAGGTTGCCGATACAGATCACCGGAACCCCGACGGTCTCGTGCTGACCCTGTCCCTGGCCCTGCCCCCGTGCCAGCCGCCGCGCCGTGGCGCGGGCATAGGCCAGCCCCAGCGGCGCCAGCACGCGCGCCTGCCAGCCGGGGCGGTCGGGCGGGTTGCTCCAGAATTCAGGTTCCCGCATGGGATGCCCCGCGCCGGTCCAGCAGATCCTGCACCATCTCGCCCAGCTGGTCGACCAGCCCCGCGCCCTCGGTCACGGTTTCCCACCCCGCCAGCGCCATCGCGGCGGCGGTGTCGGGGGCGATGAGTTCGACCACCGCTTCGCCCAGCGCGTCGCCATCGGAGACCGCGCGCGCCGCGCCGGCGGCGAACAGCCGGTTCCAGGCATCCGCCTGGCCCTGGCGATACGGGCCACATAGCAGCGCCGAACCCAGCGCCGCGGCATCCAGCGGATTGCCGGTCGTCCCCGGACCGGCCAGCGTGCCGCCGACAAAGGTCAGCGGCGCCAGCCGGTACCACAGCCCCAGGTCGTCACCGTCCCGCGCCAGCACCACCTGCACGTTGTCCTCGATCCCCTCGCCCGCGTCCCAATCGGCCACTCGCAGCCCCGACCGCCCCAGCCGGACCGCAAGGGCGGCGGCATCCTGCGGCGAGGCCGCCGCGACGATCAGCAACAGGCGATGCAGCAGCCTCAGCGCGTATCGGTGCGCGCGCAGGATGTCATCGGCCTCGGACCCGCGGGCATGGGCGACGAGCCAGGCCGGGCGGGCCGCAAGGTCGGCGGTGACCTGGGCCAGGTCGCTGTCGGCACAGAGCGGCGGCATCGGACTGCTGCACAGGGGTTCGGACATCTGCAGCTTGGCCTCGGGCAGCCCGACCCGGCGCGCGGTATCGCGGCTGCGCGCACCGGTGACCATGACGGTGTCAAAGCAGTTCAGGCTGGCGCGCAGGAGATCGGGCAGCCAGCCGTGGCTGCGGATCTGGAAATCGGCGGCATTCACATCGAACAGGAGCATCGGAATGCCCCGGCTGCGGGCCGCGGTCAGCAGGTTCGGCAACAGGATCCCGCCCGCCCAGAGGCACAGGTCGGGGCGCCAGTGGTCCAGGAACGCCTCATTGGCCGCGGGGTGATCGCTGGTCAGCGTCTCGAAGATCTCGGGCTGCGGATCGGTGGTTCGAACCAGCGCGGCGGCGCCCCCGTCCTCGGCGGTGACGAGGATGTTCAGGTGGTCGCGTTGCAACTGCAACCGGCGGCCCAGCGCGTCCACGGCGGGCAGCCGGTCGGCACTGGCCGCGTGCAGCCAGACCAGTTCGCCCTTTGGCCGTGGCGATACCGGCCCCCGGTCAGGCGGCGCCCGCCGCCGCGACAGCGCGTGATAGGCCGCCAGGCTGAGCGAGCGGCCCACGGGCCTCAGCCCAGTTCCTCGGTGGCCGAGGCCTCGGCCTCTTCGTCACGCAGCCGGTGCAGATGCGCGATGTAGTAGCGCATATGCGCGTTGTCCACGGTCCGCTGGGCCTCGGCCTTCCAGGCGTCATAGGCGCTCTGGTAATCGGGATACATCCCGACGAGGTGAATGTCGTTCACATCGCGGAACACGTTTCTGGACGGATCCACCAGTTCACCACCAAAGACGAGATGCAGGCGCTGGACCATAGCGGGCTCCCTTGTCGCTGAGCGTTGCGGAATACGCGCAACCTACGCACCTGAAGGCGCAGGTCAAGCCGGGCGCAATGCCGCGGCAAGGCGCCGGTGCAGCGCGGCGCCGCCCGCGATCACCCCGTCGAGCTGCGGGCGCGGATTGTTGAACCGCAACGCCCCGCCGCGGCGGTCGGTGCAGGTCGCGCCCGCCTCGCGCAGAATCAGGTCGCCCGCCGCCACGTCCCATTCCCAGCAGGGGCGCAGCGTGATCATCGCGTCGAACCGGCCCTGCGCCACCAGCCCCATGCGATAGGCCAGCGACGGGCGCAGGTGGCGGGAAAATCTGGGCGCGTGACCGTCCCGCCAGTGTTCGGCCTCGGTCACCGGACGGGCGGCCAGCACCCGCGCCCGGTCCGGTTCGGCCTGCGGGCTGGCCGCGATCGGCTCGCCGTTCAGCCGCGCGCCCTGCCCCGGCGCGGCCGTATAGATGAGATCGAGCGCCGGCAGGTAGATCACACCGGCCGTCACGCCGCCCCGGTCGGCAACCGCCAGCGCATGCGCCCAGGCCCGGCCTCCTTCGGCAAAGCTGCGGGTGCCGTCGATCGGATCGACGATGAACACCCGGTCGGCCTGCAGCCGCGCCGGATCGTCCTCGGTTTCCTCGGACAGCCAGCCATAATCGGGGCGGGCGGTGCGCAGGTGCCGCTCCAGCATGTCGTTGACGGCAATGTCGGCCTCGGTGACCGGGCCGGTGCCGTCGGGTTTTTCCCAGCGCCGCGCCTCGGGTCCACGATAGCCCAGCGCGATCTGCCCCGCCGCCCGCGCCGCGTCGATCAGCAGGGCCAGGTCAGTTGCCGGCAACCGTCATCCCCTCGACCAGCAGCGACGGCACCACGCGCGACAGATGCGCCCGCGCATCGTTGCCCGGCACCAGCCCGCGCAGCATGTCGCGCAGGTTGCCGGCGATGGTGCATTCGTTCACCGGGCGGGCGATTTCGCCGTTTTCGACCCAGAACCCCGATGCCCCGCGGGAATAGTCGCCGGTATTGGCATTGATGGTGCTGCCGATGAGCGAGGTGACCAGCAACCCGGTGCCCATGTCGCGGATCAGCGCCGCGCGGTCGCGGTCGCCCTGGGTCAGCGCGATGTTCCAGTTCGACGGCGCGGGTGGCGACGACACCCCGCGCACCGCGTTCGCGGTGGGTGGCAGGCCCAGCTTGCGGGCGCTGGCCAGATCCATCGTCCAGCCGGTCAGCACGCCGTCGCGGACGATCTCGCGCCGGGCGGTGGGCAGCCCCTCGGCGTCGAAGGGGCGCGACCCCGATATGCGCGGTCGGTGCGGATCTTCGACCAGCGACAGCCCGTCCGGCAACACGGGTTCGCCCAGCGCATCCAGCAGCCACGAGGCGCCCCGCGCCACTGCCGCGCCATTGACCGCCGCCAGCAGGTGCCCGATCAGCGAGGCGGCGATGCGTTCGTCATAGAGCACCGGAAAGCTGCCGGTCGGCGGCTTCGTCGCGCCGGTCCGCGCCACCGCGCGTTCCCCGGCGAGCCGGCCGATATCGTCGGCGCTGCGCAGATCGCCCCGGTGGCTGCGCACATCCGCGTCGTGGTCGCGCTCCATCCCGGTGCCCGCGCCCGAAATCGCGGAGCATGATCGCCAGCGCGTCGTGCGCCCATAGCCGCCCGCGAACCCGTTGCTGGCAGCCATGAACAGCCGCTGCATCCCGCAGCCCGCGCCGGCGGATTCGACCTGGGTGACGCCGGGCACCGCCAACGCCGCCGCCTCTGCCGCCAGCGCGTCGCGCTGCAGCGCCTCGGGCGCCGGATCGGGGTCGGGATCGGCCAGGTCCAGCGCCCGGGCATCGCGCGCAATCGCCAGAGCCGCCGGGTCGGCCAGCCCGGCATAGGGGTCCTCGGGCGCCTCGCGGGCCATCGCCACGGCGCGTTCCGCCATCGCCGTCACCGTGGCCGCGCCCGTGGCCGAGGCCGAAACGATCGCCTGCCGCTGGCCGACCAGAACCCGCAGCCCGATATCGGTGGCTTCCGACCGGTCGGCGGTTTCCAGGGCGCCCGCGCGCATCTCGACCGAAACCGAGTGGCCGCGCAGCACCAGCGCATCGGCGGCATCGGCCCCGGCCGCGCGGGCAGCATCCAGAAGATGCTGCGCGATATCCTCGTCGCCACGCGCCATCGGGATCGGTCTCCTTGCCCGTGAGGGCGCCTATTTCAGCCGCACGCCGTTCACGGTCACGCTGCCGCCATCGCCCAGCTCGATTTCGGATTTCAGCGTATCGGGTTCGGTGCCGACGGGCTGCGCGAACATGCCCACCATGCCGCGGGCCATCAACGCCTCTTCGCCCGACACCAGCCCCATCTCGATCAGCCGGTCCAGCAGCCCGTTGCCGCCGCGCAGCGTCACCTCGGCGCGGCCCTCGGGGCGGGGGATGCCCTCATAGGTCAGCAGGTCCGAGTTGTCGAAGGTGAAGGCGCCGGTGCCGTCGATCTGCGCGCCAGCGGCAGACAGGTGCAGGCGGTTGATCGCCATCTCGTCCACCTCGGCCGGCGGCTGGCCCGCGGACTGGACCTTTTCGGCGATGGCCGGGTCGAAGAAATCGATCAGCATCCGCATCTTGCCGCTGAGGTCCACAACCAGCGAAACCGGGTCGCGGGGAAGCTTGGCCGCCGGGTCGACCATGGCCCAGATCATGTCGGAGGCCGTGACCTGGTCCAGCATCACCGACAGCTCGAAGCCCTGCGCGTCGTCGGATTTGACCATCGGCGATTTCAGGCGGAACCCGGCCTTTGCCAGTTCGGCAACCAACGGAAAGGGCAGTTCGCCCGAGGTCACCTCGGCCTTGGTCGCCGTCTGTTCGACGTCGTAAAGCAGGCCGTCCTGGCTCATCGCGGCGCGGAAGGTGCCGCCCGCGGCGCTGTTTTCAACCGCAAAGCTGCCCTCCTCGGCGGTGACCGAGAGGTTGGATTCGGTGGCCCCGTAGGTGAACCCGCCATCAAAGGCGAAACCGTTGCGGAACATCGCCGCGCTGTCGGCGGGATCGAAGGCCAGCGGCAGACTGCTGACACCTTCGAATTTCACATCCTCGACCTGCCCGGCCCAGGCCCCGCTCTCGTCGGAGTCGGGATCGGCGAATGCGAGATCGAAGGAAATCCGGGCTGCCGTCAGGGACTGCTCGGCGCTGCGCAGGTCGGCCCTGGTCATCCGCGTGGTGCCCTGGCTTTCCTCGAGCACCACGTTGGCCTTGATCGCGTCCCCGGGCATCGGTTCGCCATCGACGGTGACCTGGTCCAGCGACATCTCGACCCGCGCGATCCGATAATCATAGGTGGCATCGTCGATGCTGCCGGACACCACCATGTCCAGCCCGGTGTGGCGATAGCCGATCACTGCGGCAAAGCTTTCGCCATCGGTGCCGGTTCCCTCGACCTGGACCGGCATGTCTTCCGGCACCGACACCGCCACGGTGCCGTCGCCGCGTTCGGTCAGCACCAGTTCGGGAACGGCCACCGAAACCTGCCCGTCCGCATCCGGCACCGGCATCGACACGGTCATGTCGCTGACCGTCAGGCTGCTGCCCGACGCGGTCGCGGTTCCGGCGACGGCATAGCCCAGGTTCTCGAGATAGGCCCGCCAGTCGTCCCACAGCGCCTGCGCGGTGATGTCGGCCTGGGCACCCTGCGCGACCAGGGCAAGGAAAAGGGCGGCGCGGGCGCCCCGGATTGCAGTCATCGTCATCGGAAAGATCCTTCCCCGTCGGTTTGCGCGTATCGTCGGGCTAGCACGCCGGAGCGTCAAGCGAAACCCGCACCAAGGTAACCGGCCTCGGCAATCCACGGTTGACCCGACGCAATGCCGCTGGACCGCTGCCGTGCCACGCTTTACCACGAGGCGGAGAGCAGAAACGGAGGATAGCGGATGCAACAGACGGAGATGACCGGCCGGACCGTGCTGATCACCGGGGCCAGCCGCGGCATCGGCGCCGACACGGCGCGGGTCTTCGCCGCGGCCGGGGCCAATGTCGTGCTCTGCGCGCGCAGCGCCGACAGCCTGGCCGAACTGGCCGTGGAAATCGGCGACCGGGCGCTGGCAATTGCCTGTGACGTGGCCGATTACGGCGCGGTCGAGGCGGCGGTCTCCGCGGCGGTCGACCGGTTCGGCGGGCTCGACGTGCTGATCGGCAATGCCGGCGTGATCGAACCGATATCGCATCTGCGCGACGCCGATCCTGCTGGCTGGGGGCAGGCGGTCGACATCAACCTCAAGGGGGTCTTTCACGGCATGCGCGCGGCGCTGCCGGTGATGCGCGCGGCCGGGGGCGGCACGGTGCTGACGGTCAGTTCGGGCGCGGCCCACGGCCCGGTCGAGGCCTGGAGCCATTACTGCGCCTCCAAGGCGGGGGCGGCGATGCTGACCGCCTGTCTCGATCACGAGGAACGCGGCAACGGCATTCGCGCCATGGGCCTGTCGCCGGGCACGGTGGCCACGCAGATGCAGCGCGAGATCAAGGCATCGGGCATCAACCCCGTCAGCGAACTGAACTGGTCCGATCACGTCCCGCCCGACTGGCCCGCCCGCGCGCTGCTGTGGATGTGCACGGCCGATGCGGACGAGTTCACCGGCACGGAGATTTCGCTGCGCGACCCGGAGATCCGGGCGCGGGTCGGGCTGGCATGATCGAACTGGACCGCGACGGGGGCCTGTGGATCGCCACCCTGAACCGGCCCGGCAAGGCCAATTCGGTGACCGAGGCGATGCTGCGCGAGTTGGCCGATATCGCCGAGGCGGCCGGGGCCGAGGGGGCGGGCGCCTTTGTGCTGACCGGGCGCGGCAAGGTGTTCAGCGCCGGGGCGGACCTGGACGAGATGCAGGGAAGGCTGGCCACGTCACCGCAATGGGAACGGCTGTCGGGCGCGGTCGCCGCCCTGCCCTGCCTGAGCGTGGCCGCGCTGAACGGCACGCTGGCGGGGGGCGCGATGGGCATGGCGCTGGCCTGCGACCTGCGTATCGCGGTGCCGGGTGCCAATTTCTTCTACCCGGTAATGAAGCGGGGCTTCCTGCCGCAGCCCTCGGACCCGGTGCGACTGGCGGCGCTGGTGGGACCGGCGCGGAGCAAGCTGATCTTCATGGCGGGCGCGCGGCTCGAGGCCGCGGAGGCGCTGCGGATCGGGCTGGTGGACCGGTTGGCCGAGCCCGAGGCGCTGATGGACACGGCGCGCGCGCTGGTCGCCGACGCGCTGGCCGCCCGGCCCGAGGTGGCGGCCGGCATCGCCGCGCTCTGCGGCAAGGGATAGCGGCAGACCCGCTCATCGGCCCTTGCGGGCCACTTCGCTGGCCGGTCACGGGGCCGTATCCGCGGATGCGCCCCGTGACCCGGCCGGTTCAGCTGTGGATCGGCCCGTCGCCGCAGGCCAGCGCCGCCTCGCGGACCGCCTCGGAGAAGGTCGGATGCGCGTGGCAGGTCAGCGCCAGGTCCTCGGCCGAGGCGCCGAATTCCATCGCGACGCAGATCTCGTGGATCAGCTCGCCCGCGGCCGGTCCGATGATATGCGCCCCGAGGATGCGGTCGGTTTCCTTGTCGGCCAGGATCTTGACGAACCCGTCGGCCGCCAGTGCCGCCTTGGCCCGCCCGTTGCCCATGAAGTTGAACTTGCCGACCTTGTAGGCCCGGCCCGCATCCTTCAGCCCCTGTTCGGTCTCGCCGACATTGGCCACCTCGGGCGCGGTGTAGATCACGCCGGGGATCACGCCGTAATTCACATGACCGTGCCGGCCTGCAACCTGTTCGGCCACCGCCATGCCTTCGTCCTCGGCCTTGTGGGCGAGCATCGGGCCGGGCACCGCGTCGCCGATGGCGTAGATGCCCTTGACGCTGGTCTGCCAGTCCGCGCCCACGGCGATCTGGCCCTGCCGGGTCATCTCGATGCCCAGCGCGTCGAGCCCGAGCCCCTCGGTATAGGGCCGTCGTCCGGTCGCCACCAGCACGGTATCGGCCTCGAGCGTGTGTTCGCTGTCATCCTTGCGCAGCTTGTAGGTCACGGTGGCCTTGCCGCGCTTGACCTCGGTCTTCTGGACCGCGGCGCCCATCACGAAGCCCAGGCCCTGTTTCTTGAGGATGCGCTGGAAGGTCTTCTGCACCTCCGCGTCCATACCCGGCGTGATCGCGTCGAGGTATTCGACCACCGTCACCTGCGCCCCCAGCCGCTGGTAGACGCTGCCCAGTTCCAGCCCGATCACCCCGGCACCGATCACGACCAGCGATTTCGGCACCTTGCCCAGTTCCAGCGCGCCGGTGGAGGTGACCACCACCTTTTCGTCCACCTCGACGCCGGGCAGGCTGCTGGGTTCCGATCCTGTCGCGATCACGATCTGCCTGGCGTCATGGGTTTCGTCGCCGACCCTGACCTTGCCCGGTTCGGGGATACTGCCCCAGCCCTTGAGCCAGTCCACCTTGTTCTTCTTGAACAGGAATTCGATGCCCTTGGTGTTGCCGTCGATGGTTTCCTGCTTGAAGGCGAGCATCTGTTTCCAGTCGACCGAGGGGCTTTTGCCCTTGAGCCCCATCCTGGCGAAATTGTGTTCGGCCTCATGCAGCATGTGCGAGGCATGCAGCAACGCCTTGCTGGGTATGCAGCCCACATTCAGGCAGGTGCCGCCCAGGGTTTCGCGCCCCTCGACACAGGCGGTTTTCAGCCCCAGCTGGGCGCAGCGGATGGCGCAGACATAGCCGCCGGGGCCGCCGCCGATGATGATCACGTCATATTGGGCCATTTCGGTCTCCTGTTTTCAGGCCGGGTCGGGGCGCTGCCCCCGCCGCTTCGCGGCTCCCCCGGGATATTTCGGGCAAGAGGAAGGGGGCGAGGCGGGCGGGCATGCAGCCGCGCCCGGTTCCATGTGGCCCCCGTGCCGCGGCTGATCGGCCATCGTCCTCACAGATCCATCAGCAGCCGGCGGGGGTCTTCCAGCGCCTCTTTCACCCGCACCAGGAAGGTCACCGCGCCCTTGCCGTCGACGATGCGGTGGTCGTAGCTGAGCGCGAGATACATCATCGGGCGGATCACGATTTCTCCGTTCACCACCATCGGGCGGTCCTGGATCTTGTGCATGCCGAGGATGCCCGATTGCGGCGGGTTGAGGATCGGGCTGGACATCAGCGAGCCATAGACGCCGCCATTGGAGATGGTGAAGGTGCCGCCCTGCATCTCGGCCATCGACAGCTTGCCGTCACGGGCGCGCTTGCCCTTTTCGGCAATCGCCTTTTCGATCGCCGCGAAGGACATCGAATCCGCGTCCCGGATCACCGGCACCACCAGCCCCGTCGGCGTGCCGGTGGCAATGCCCATATGCACGAAGTTCTTGTAGACGATGTCGGTGCCGTCGATCTCGGCGTTCACCTCGGGGACCTCTTTCAGCGCGTGGCAGCAGGCCTTGGTGAAGAACGACATGAAGCCCAGGCGCGCGCCGTGTTTCTTTTCGAACAGGTCCTTGTATTCCTTGCGCAGCCCCATCACCGCGGACATGTCGACCTCGTTATAGGTGGTCAGCATGGCAGCGGTGTTCTGGCTGTCCTTCAGGCGCTTGGCGATGGTCTGGCGCAGGCGGGTCATCTTGACCCGTTCCTCTCGCGCGGCATCGTCGGCCGGCACCGGTGCACGCGGAGCCGCCTCTGCGGCAGGCGCGGGGGCCGCCACGGCCGAGGCCACCGCGCGGGCCACGTCTTCCTTCATGATCCGCCCGTCCCGGCCGGTGCCCGGCACCTGATCCGGGGACAGCCCGGCCTCGGCCATCGCCTTTTCCGCCGAGGGCGCGTTGGCGATATCCTTGCCGGAAGCCGCGGCAGGAGCGGCAGCCGGTGCGGGTGCCGATGCGGACGCGCCGGCAGCCCCGGCGGCGGACCCGGAGATGACCGCCAGCCTGGCGTTGGCCGCGACGGTGCTGCCTTCGGGGGCGGTGATTTCGGCCAACACGCCGGCGGCGGGGGCGGGCACCTCGACCGACACCTTGTCGGTTTCCAGTTCGCACAGCATCTCGTCCTGCGCGACGGCATCGCCCACGGATTTGAACCAGGTCGAGACGGTGGCCTCGCTCACGCTTTCGCCCAGTGTCGGCACCATCACATCGACGGTATCGCCACCCGGCGCGGGATCTTCACCGCCTGTCGGGGCCGCAGCGGCGGCGGGTGCAGCGGCGGCGGCAGCACCTTCGGCGATCGTGGCGAGCAACGCATCCACGCCCACGGTCTGGCCCTCGCCCGCGACGATGTCGGCCAGCGTTCCGGCGGCGGGCGCCGGAACCTCGACCGTCACCTTGTCGGTTTCCAGTTCGCACAGCATTTCATCCACGGCCACGGCATCGCCGGGCTTCTTGAACCAGGTGGCGACGGTCGCTTCGGTGACGGATTCGCCCAGCGTGGGCACGCGTACTTCGGTTGTCATGGGTTACGATCCTTCGATGGTCAGCGCCTCGTTGACGAGGGCGTCTTGCTGGGCTTTGTGTTGGCTGGCCAGCCCGGTCGCGGGCGAGGCCGAGGTGGCGCGGCCCACATAGCGCGGGCGGGTTTCGCGGGCACCGATCCGGGTCAGGGCCCATTCGATATTGGGTTCGATGAAGCCCCAGGCGCCCTGGTTCTTGGGTTCCTCCTGGCACCAGATCATCTCGGCCCCCTTGAACCGCTCCAGTTCCTTGATCAGCGAATGGGCCGGGAACGGGTAGAACTGTTCGATCCGCATCAGGTAGACATCGTCGATCCCGCGGGCGTCGCGTTCCTCCAGCAGGTCGAAATAGACCTTGCCGGAACACATCACGACGCGGCGGATTTTCTCATCGGCGGCCAGCCTGGTGTCCGAGATCCCCTTTTCGGCATCGTCCCACAGCACCCGGTGGAAACTGGACCCGGTGGTGAAATCCTCGGCCCGGCTGACCGCCAGCTTGTGGCGCAGCAGCGATTTGGGCGTGACCAGGATCAGCGGCTTGCGGAAGGTCCGGTGCAGCTGGCGCCGCAGGATGTGGAAATAGTTGGCCGGCGTGGTGCAGTTGGCCACGATCCAGTTGTCCTGTCCGCACATCTGCAGGAACCGTTCCAGCCGGGCCGAGGAGTGTTCCGGCCCCTGCCCCTCGAACCCGTGCGGCAGCAGGCAGACCAGCCCGGACATCCGCAGCCATTTGCTTTCGCCCGAGCTGATGAACTGGTCGAACATGATCTGCGCGCCGTTGGCGAAATCGCCGAACTGCGCCTCCCACAGGACCAGGGCGTTGGGTTCGGCCAGCGAATAGCCGTATTCGAAACCCAGCACCGCGTATTCCGACAGCATCGAGTCGATGACCTCGTATTGCGACTGGCCCGCACGGATGTGGTTGAGCGGATAATAGCGTTCCTCGGTATCCTGGTTCACATAGCCGGAATGGCGCTGCGAGAACGTGCCGCGCGTGGCGTCCTGGCCGGCCAGCCGCACCGGGAAGCCCTCGGTCATCAGCGACCCGAAGGCCAGCGCCTCGCCGGTGGCCCAGTCGAAGCCCTCGCCGGTCTTGAACATCTCCTGCTTGGCCGCGAGCAGCCGCCCGACGGTGCGATGCAGCGGGAAACCCTCGGGCGCGCGGGTCAGCGCCTTGCCGATCTGTTTCAGCGTCTTGGGCTTGATCGCGGTTTCGCCGCGCTGGTAATCCTCTTCGTTGCGGCGCACCAGATGCGCCCACTTGCCGTCCAGCCAGTCGGCCTTGTTCGGGCGATAATCCTTGCCGGCTTCGAACTCGTCGTTCAGCTGGGCCTGGAACGCGGCCTTCATGTCCTCGATTTCACCCTCGGGGATCAGCCCGTCGCGCACCAGCCGTTCGGTATAGAGGCTGAGTGTCGTCTTGTGGGTCTTGATCCGCCGATACATGATCGGGTTGGTGAACATCGGCTCGTCGCCTTCGTTGTGACCGAAGCGGCGATAGCAGAACATGTCGATGACCACGTCCTTGTGGAATTTCTGGCGGAACTCGGTCGCCACCTTGGCGGCATGGACAACCGCCTCGGGGTCGTCGCCGTTGACGTGGAAGATCGGCGCCTCGACCATCAGCGCGATATCGGTCGGATAGGGCGACGAACGGCTGAAATGCGGCGCGGTGGTGAACCCGATCTGGTTGTTCACCACGATATGCATGGTGCCGCCGGTCTTGTGCCCGCGCAGGCCCGACAGGCCAAAGCCTTCGGCCACGACGCCCTGCCCGGCAAAGGCCGCGTCGCCATGCAGCAGGATGCCCATGACCTTGGTGCGGTCGGTATCGTGCAGCTGGTCCTGCTTGGCGCGGACCTTGCCCAGCACCACGGGGTTCACCGCCTCGAGATGCGACGGGTTGGCGGTCAGCGACAGGTGCACCACATTGCCGTCGAAGGTGCGGTCCGACGACGCGCCGAGATGGTATTTCACGTCGCCCGACCCGTCCACGTCCTCGGGTTTGAAACTGCCGCCCTGGAATTCGTTGAAAATGGCGCGATAGGGTTTGCCCATCACGTTGGCGAGGATGTTGAGACGGCCCCGGTGGGGCATCCCGATCACGATCTCCTCGACGCCCAGCGCGCCGCCGCGCTTGATCACCTGCTCCATCGCCGGGATCAGGCTTTCGCCTCCATCGAGCCCGAACCGCTTGGTGCCCATGTATTTCACATGCAGGAACTTCTCGAAGCCCTCGGCCTCGACCATCTTGTTCAGGATCGCCTTGCGCCCCTCGCGGGTAAAGCGGATCTCCTTGTCATAGCCTTCGATCCGCTCTTTCAGCCAGGCCGCTTCCTCGGGGTTGGAAATATGCATGTATTGCAGCGCGAAGGTGCCGCAATAGGTGCGTTTCACGATCTCGACGATCTGCCGCATCGGGGCGATCTGCAACCCCAGCACGTTGTCGATGAAGATCGGGCGGTCCATGTCCGCCTCGGTAAAGCCGTAGGAACGCGGGTCGAGCTCGGGATGCCGGGTCTCGTCGCGCATCCCCAGCGGGTCCAGGTCGGCGACCAGGTGGCCACGGATCCGATAGGCCCGGATCAGCATCAGCGCGCGAATACTGTCGAGAACGGCGCGTTTCACCGCGTCGTCGGACACCTCGATCCCCGTCTCGGCGGCCCGGGTGCGGATCTTGTCGCCCGCGCCCTTGATCTCGGCCGGTTCGGCCCATTCGCCGGTCAGCGCCCCGGTCAGGTCGTCATCGGGCTGCGGCGGCCAGTCGCGGCGCGCCCAGCTGGGCCCCTGCGCCTCGGCCTTCACGTCGAGCTCGGCATCGCCGAGCTGGCGGAAGAACTCGGCCCAGGCCTCGTCGACCGCGTTCGGGTCGGTGGCATAGCGGGCATACATCTGTTCGAGATATTCCGCGTTCTGCCCCTGCATGAAACTCGAGGCATGGAACTGATCGTTGGGAGAGTGTTCGGTCATTGTGTCACCTCACGCGGGTTGGGACCGTATTGGTTCGCGCCGGGCTGGCTGGGGCGGGTCAGCCACCACAGCACCAGCAGCGGGGAAATCAGCAGGACGAGCAGGGTCGGCAGCAGGATCAGCAGCGTGGCCCCGGTCAGCAACCGGTCCATCGTGCCGCCGTGGAAATGGCTGGCCGCGCCGATGCCGAAAACCAGCACCACCAGCGCGCCGAGACCCAGCAGCGTCGGCAGCAGCGCATACCAGCCGCTGCGGCCGGTATCGTGCATCCTCCGGAACGCCGCCGCCAGGTGCGGCAGGAACAGCGCCAGCCCGACCAGCCCCTGCACCGGCTGGCGCGCATAGGCGGTCACCGATGCCGAGCCGTCGGCTTCGGTCACGCCGGCCTGTCCGAACATCGCCATGTCGACAAGACCGGCAACGACGTTGGACAGCAACACGAACAGGAAGAACCACCAGTATTCCGGGCGCGACGCGCGCCCGGAAAAGGTGAGGTATTTGCCCAGGCAAGTCCGGATCGCGGTCTGAAAGCCCATGATTACACCCTCTCCGGGCGGTCGGGATAACCGCCATATCTGAAACTCCGGTCCAGCGCCCTGCGCGCCGCGGCGGGCAAGTGGTCGCATCGCCTGCGATCCGCCCCGCCCTGCCCGTCACCCGGCACACGGAACGGATGCGGCAACGGCTCGACCGACATGCCGGCGGTTAGTCCCGTCGCGGGAAAAACGAATCTCAATGCGTGGCTGACCATCACCATCATACCGTCATCCGGCCGATCCGTGCGCCCCTTGTGGGACGCGGCGGCTCAGCCGATCGCCTCCAGCACCGCCTCGCCCAGGCCCGCAGGGCTTTCGGCCACCACGATGCCCGCGCTGCGCATCGCCTCGATCTTGTCCTCGGCACCGCCCTTGCCACCGGCGACGATGGCGCCCGCATGACCCATGCGCCGGCCCGGAGGCGCGGTGCGTCCGGCGATGAACCCGGCGGTGGGTTTCCAGCGGCCTTTCTTCTTTTCCGAAGCCAGGAACTCGGCGGCCTCTTCCTCGGCCGAACCGCCGATTTCGCCGATCATGATGATGCTGGTGGTTTCATCGTCGCCGAGGAACCACTCCAGCACGTCGATATGCTCGGTGCCCTTGATCGGGTCGCCGCCGATGCCGATGCAGGTCGACTGGCCCAGCCCGACATCGGTAGTCTGCTTGACCGCCTCGTAGGTAAGCGTGCCCGACCGCGACACCACGCCGACCGATCCGCGCTTGTGGATATGGCCGGGCATGATGCCGATCTTGCAGGCGTCGGGCGTGATGACACCGGGGCAGTTCGGGCCGATGAGGCGGCTGGTCGAGCCTTCCAGCGCCCGCTTGACCTTCATCATGTCCAGCACCGGAATACCCTCGGTGATCGCCACGATCACCTCCATCTCAGCGTCGATCGCCTCGAGGATCGAATCCGCGGCAAAGGGCGGCGGGACGTAGATGACGCTGGCATTGGCCCCGGTCACGGCCCTGGCTTCGTGGACCGAGTTGAACACGGGCAGGCCCAGATGCTCCATCCCGCCCTTGCCCGGCGTCACGCCGCCGACCATCTGCGTGCCATAAGCAATCGCCTGCTCGGTGTGGAACGTGCCCTGAGAGCCGGTCAGGCCCTGGCAGATCACTTTGGTGTTTTCGTCGATGAGGACTGCCATGAGTGGTCCTTTGCTGGTTAGACGCGATAGGTTTGATAGAAAAGACTGGTGCCGTTCTCGACGCATCCCTGTGCGCCGCCGGCGGCGTTGACACCGATTTCCAGTCCGATGGGATTCGCGGGATCCTGGTAGATCACGCACTGCACCGGCTGCCCGGTGGCGGAGTTGGGCGCGCCCTGAACGACCTGCCGGACGAAACCCGGATAGAGCCGTGGCACCACGGAATCGAGCACCGCAGCCGCGCCGGTGACCCCCAGATGGTTGCTGGAGACGATGCAATGTTCCGGCATCTCGCCATAGTAGAGCTCGACCCGCACCGTATCGGCGGGGGCCGCGAAGTAATGCGTGGTGTCGCTGTTCATCGAACTGCGCTCGACCCGCTCGCCAAAGCCCGCGTTGCGGAACATCTGGGCGCGCGCGGCGGGTTGCACATGGGGCTGGATGCACAGTTGCAGCGCCAGCGCCGCGTTGGCGCGGGCGGCGTCCTCGACGCTCTGCGACCACGCCGCGACCGGCAGCAACAGCGCGAGGATCGAAGCGAACCGGATCATCGCGGCACCGCCACATAGCTGTTCAGACGGAAATTGCCATCGGCCATCCCCGCCAGCATCACCGTGCCCTGCGGCTGCATCGCGCCGTAGATCAGATATTCGTAGCGGTCGCGGACGATCATGCCCGCCAGCGCCATCAGCCCCGCGGGCGGGATCTGTTCCGAGACACGCCCGCCGGTCATGGTGATGCCGTCGCCCCTGGGCGCCAGCGCCAGGAATTCCTGCACCAGTTCCGGCCCCGGTTTCATCGCGCCGACGATCTGCTGCACCATGCATTCGCGCAGCACGAAATTCGGATGATACCGGAAGGCGCCGATGATCAGGAATTCGTCGCGGGCGGTCTGGAAGGTGATCAGGTTGCCATCGGGCGACACCGCATAGACCTGTTCGCCGGCCGGTCCGGGAACGGGCAGCCTGGGCTTTAGCATCTCGAGCCCCTGCATCGCGGCGGTGCAGTATTCATTGAAGATCGAAAAGGTCCGGGGCAGGTCGAAACGGCCGGTCGGGATATGCTGCGCATTGACCATGCCCGGCAGCAACGCGACGAGAGCGGCGACACGACGCCACCCGGCGCGCGGCCTGCCGCCGCGCCCCGCCATCCCGTATCTACGACCGTTCCGAACCATGGAATTCAGCCCCCGGCCGACCGCGTGGATCAGCCCTTCACCGCCTTGACGATCTTCTGCGCGCCGTCCTTGAGGTCGTCGGCGGCGATCACGTCGAGCCCGGAGGTGTTGATGATCTCCTTGCCCTTCTCGACATTGGTGCCTTCGAGCCGGACCACCAGCGGCACTTTCAGGCCCACTTCCCTGACCGCGGCAACCACGCCCTCGGCGATCACGTCGCAGCGCATGATGCCGCCGAAGATATTGACCAGGATGCCTTTGACATTCGGGTCCGAGGTGATGATCTTGAATGCCTCGGTCACCTTTTCCTTGGTCGCGCCGCCGCCCACATCGAGGAAGTTGGCGGGTTCCGAGCCGTAGAGCTTGATGATGTCCATCGTCGCCATCGCCAGGCCCGCGCCATTGACCATGCAGCCGATCTCGCCGTCGAGCGCGATGTAGTTCAGGTCGTATTTCGACGCTTCCAGTTCCTTGGGGTCTTCCTCGGTCGTGTCGCGCAGTTCGGAAATATCCGGATGGCGATAGACCGCGTTGCCGTCGAATCCCATCTTGGCGTCGAGGCATTTCAGGTCGCCGCCATCGGTCACGATCAGCGGGTTGATCTCGAGCATCTCCATGTCCTTTTCCATGAACATGCGATAGAGCGTGCCCATCAGGGCAACGCATTGCTTCACCTGCTTGCCTTCCAGGCCCAGCATGAAGGCGATGCGGCGGCCGTGATAGGGCTGGTAGCCGGTGGCCGGATCGACGGCGAAGGACAGGATCTTCTCGGGCGTCTGCGCGGCGACCTCCTCGATGTCCATGCCGCCCTCGGTCGAGCAGACGAACGAGATGCGGCTGGTGCCGCGATCGACCAGCAGCGCCAAGTACAGTTCGCGCTCAATCCCCGACCCGTCCTCGATATAGATCCGGTTGACCTGCTTGCCGACCGGGCCGGTCTGGTGCGTGACCAGCGTGCGGCCCAGCATCCGCTTGGCCTCCTCGGCGGCCTCCTCGACCGATTTGGTCAGCCGCACGCCGCCCTTCTCGCCGGCATCGGTTTCCTTGAAACTGCCCTTGCCGCGGCCGCCCGCGTGGATCTGTGCCTTGACCACCCAGAGCGGCCCGTCCAGTTCACCCGCCGCGGTCTTGGCGTCCTCGGCCCGCAATACGACCCGGCCATCGGAAACCGGCGCGCCGTAGCTGCGCAAAAGAGCCTTGGCCTGGTATTCGTGGATGTTCATCGCAAACTGTCCCGTCCTGCTGTCATCAAGCCGTGATATAGGCCCGTCCGGCGGTGCGGGTTAACCGCTTTTTTGCCGCAGGGCAGCAATTTGCCGGAAAAAGCGACATATGTGATCACAGCCGGAAAGGGTGTGATCACAAAATATCCGACATGACCGGCGATACCCGGCGGCGAATGGCGGCAAGACAGAATCATCCGCCGGTTCGGCCCGGTCAGGTCCGGTCTGGCCCGGTCAGGTCCGACCCGGGCAGCCCCGAACGGCGCGATGCGTCCGCCGTGCCGCCCGCGCGGACGGCTCAGGCGCGGATGGCGGCCATGAACCGGTCGCGGATCGCAACCGGATCCAGCGTGATGACCGGCATCCTGGCGTTGCCGCTGTCGCATTTGCAGACGATCACCGTCATTTCCCGCGCCTCCAGCGCCTCCTGCAGGACGCGGCCGGTCTCTTCGGCGCTGCATTCGACCACCCGGTCGCAGCCGGCCGCCCTGGCCATGCCGGTCAATGACGTGCGCCGGCCCGTATAGGTCGGCTGGTCGCCGGTCGAACCGTAAGATCCGTTGTCGATGATCAGCAGGACGTAGTTGTTCGCCGGATTGTTGGCGATGGTGGGCAGCGTGCCGAGATTGGTCAGCACCGATCCGTCGCCGTCGATCACGATCACCGGCCTGGGCTGCGCCAGCGCCAGCCCCAGCCCGATCGACGAGGCCAGCCCCATCGTGCCCAGCATGTAGAAATTGCTGGGCTGATCGTCGATCGCATGAAGTTCCTGGCTGGGAATGCCGATATTGCAGACCACCAGGTTGTCGCGCAGGATCGGCGCGATCTGCCGCAGGATTTCCGAACGGATCATTCGCCGTACCCTCCCCAGAAACTTGCATCGGTCAGGATCGCGACCGGTTTGCTGCACATGAACGTGTATTTCAGGATCGCATCCAGTTCGGCCACGTCCTCCTGCCGGTGGAAATGGTAGGTCGGGATGTTCAGCTGGGCCAGCAGCGCCTTGGTATGCACGGCCATCTCGACCTGGCAGGCCACCGGTTCGCGCAGTTCACCGCGATAGGAAATCAGCATCGGCAGGGGCAGCCGGTAGAACTGGATCAGCGTCGCCAGCGTGTTGATGGTGACGCCGATCGCGGTGTTCTGCATGATGATGGCCGAGCGCCGCCCGCCCATGAAGGCCCCGGCGCAGAGGCCCATGCCCTCGTCCTCCTTGTTGGCGGGCACATGCAGGATGTCGTCGCGCCGGTCGATTTCGGCGATCACGCCCGCCAGCTGCTTGCAGGGGACGGTGGTGACGAACGAAATGTCGTTGGCCACCAGGTCGTCGGCGATCTTACGGTCGATGGGTCCGGGTTCCGTGGTCATCGGTGCTGGTCCTGAGATTGCTGCATTCACGGGGTCCTTTCTCGTTGCGCCGCCCGCCGGGGCGCGGATCATGGGGTCGCGCCCAGCTCGAATTCCTCGTCGGGGAAATATTTAGCCAGCCGCACATCCGCGGCGCGGGCATGGCCCTCCATCCCCTCCAACCGGGCGATGCGCGCGGTGGCCTCGGCCACCGGCTTCATGCCCTCGCGGGTAGACCGCTGCCAGGTCACGACCTTCAGGTATTTGTGGACGCTCAGCCCGCCGGTATAGGCCGCCGCGCCCGAGGTGGGCAGCACATGGTTGGTGCCGGTCGCCTTGTCGCCGAAGGACACGGTGGTTTCCTCGCCCAGGAACAGCGATCCGTAGCAGGTCAGCCGGTTCAGCCACCAGTCCGGGTCATCGGCCTGCACGGTCAGGTGTTCGGGCGCATAGTCATCCGACGTGGCGGCCATGTCCTCGCGGTCGGCGCAGAGGATCACCTCGGCATAGTCGCGCCAGGCCGCGGCGGCATTGTCGCGGTTCAGCGGCGGCAGGTCGTCGATCAGCACCGGCACCCGCGCCAGCACCTCCTCGGCCAGGCGCCGGTCGTCGGTGACCAGCCAGACCGGCGAGTTGTAGCCATGTTCGGCCTGGCTCACCAGGTCGGTGGCGACGACATGCGGATCGGCGCCCGCATCCGCCAGGATCAGGCTGTCGGTGGGGCCCGCGATCATGTCGATGCCGATCCGCCCGAACAGGATGCGCTTGGCCTCGGCGACATACTGGTTGCCCGGCCCGGCCAGGATCCTGGCCGGCGGCAGGCCGAACAGGCCAAAGGTCATCGCCGCGACCCCCTGCACCCCGCCCATGGCCAGGATGCGGTCGGCCCCGCTGAGATGGGCGGCATAGACGATCGCCGGGGCGATGCCGATACCGGGGCGCGGCGGCGAACAGGCGGTGACATGGCCGCATCCGGCCACCCGCGCGGTGGTCACGGTCATGATCGCGCTGGCGACGTGGCTGTAGCGCCCGCCGGGCACATAGCAGCCGGCGGCATCGACCGGGATCGCCCGCTGCCCGACGGTCAGCCCCGGCACCACCTCGAGCTCCACATCCGCGATGGACGCCTTCTGCGCTTCGGCAAACCGGCGCACGTTGTCATGGGCAAAACGGATATCGCGTTTCAGCTGCTCGGGGACGCGCGCGCAGGCGGCCGCGATCTGCCGGTCGTCCAGCAGGATATCGCCGTCATAGCGGTCGAATTTCGCCGCGTAGCCCAGCGCCGCGGCCTCGCCGCCCTTCTCGATATCGTCGAGAATCGCCCGGACCGCGGCATGGACCTCGGGGGCGTCGGAACCGGCGGACAGGGTTGCCTTCTTGAGATATTCGCGGGTCATGAAACCGGTTCCCTGCCAGATTGCGGCGGGCAGGCCGCCCGCCCGCCACGACCAAAGCACGAAACCGGCGCCGGGAACAGAACCGATCTGCGGCCGGTTGCAACCGCGGCCGCAGGGGCTAATTTTGGGGGCGGACAGCACCGGAGCCGCAATGCTACATATCCCGCGAACTGCCAACGGAGCGCGGCAATGACACATCTATTCGAGGCCGTTCGAGAGGCCGTCGACCTCGGCGGGCCGGTCGTGGCCGTCCTGATCGTCATTTCGATCCTGACCCTGGCGCTGGTGCTCTACAAGCTGTGGCAGTTCTCGGCCGCCGGGGTCGGCCGGCACCGGGCTTTGGGCGAAGCGGTGGCGCTGTGGGATGCGGGCGACCGGACAACCGCCCGCGACCGCCTGAGCGCCTCCACCAGCTACCTGGCGCCGGTCGTGGCGATGGGTTTTGCCGGCCCCGACGGTATCCGCGACCGGCTGCTGGCCGAGGCCGACACCCGGTTCGCCCGCCTCGAACGGGGGTTCCGTTTTCTCGACACCGTGGCGCAGCTGGCCCCGCTGCTGGGGCTGTTCGGCACCGTCCTGGGCATGATCGACGCCTTCCGCGCGTTGCAGGAGGCCGGGGCGCAGGTCGATCCGTCGCTGCTGGCGGGCGGGATCTGGGTGGCGCTGCTGACCACGGCGGTCGGACTGGTCGTCGCGATGCCCACCTCGGCCGTGCTCAGCTGGCTCGAGGCGCGCATGGATGCCGAACGGGTGCTGGCCGAACGCGCGATCAACACGATCGGGAACCCGATCGGCCGCGCCGAACCCGCCGCCGATCCGGCCGCGCATCATGCCTAGGCGTCAGCGCCGTCGGCGGCGATTGTCGATGACATCGCTGATCGACATCATCTTTCTGCTGCTGCTGTTTTTCATGCTGACCTCGACATTCTCGCGGTTCGCCGAGGTCGAGCTTGCCGCGGCGGGCAGCGGCGGCGCGGTGTCGGGCGACATCCGCCCGCTGTTCCTGCGACTTGGCGCCGACGGCCTGAGCCTGAACGGCGACGAACTGGCGCTGGAGGATCTGGCCGGGCGGCTCGCGCAATCGGCCGGGCCCGAAACGACCACGCCCGTTCTCGTCAGTCTCGGGGACGGCGTGACCGCGCAGCGGCTGACCGACCTGCTGGTCGCGCTGCGCCCGGTCCGGGGTGTGGCGGTCACGGTGCTGGGGTCGTGATGCGGGCGGCGGGGCGGCGCAGGTTTCGCGAACCGACCATCGCGCTGATCAACATCGTGTTCCTGATGCTGGTCTTCTTCATGGTGGCCGGCACGCTGGCGCAACCGCTGGACAGGTCGCTGCGGCTGGTGCGCACGCAGGACCTGGATGGCCGGGCGCCCCCCGACACGCTGGTCATCCATCCCGACGGGCGGCTGAGTTTCCGCGGCAACGACGTGGCAACGCCCGAAACCTATCTGGCCACGCTGGATGAAACCGACCGCGCCGAGATCCGGATCGTGCCCGACCGCGACCTGCCAGCAGGGCAACTGGTCGCCATCGCCCGCGCGCTGCAAGCGGCCGGGGCGGGGCGGATACTGGTCGTCACCGAACGGGGGCTGGAATGATCCCCGCGTCACGCGCCGGAATGGGTGCCGCGCTGCTGCTGGCCGTGGCCGCGCATGGGGCGGTTCTGGTCGGCCTGCATGACGCGGACCGGGTCGAGATCGAAGGCAGCCCCGGCACGGCTCCGGCGCGTATCGGCACCGGCTTCGCCGATCTGGTCGCGGGCACGCTGTCGCCGGTGCCGCCCGACCGGACCCGCGACGCGGAAACCACCGATCCGATCCGGCCCGTTCCGGTGGAAACCATCACCCACGCGGAACCGGCGCCGCCAGCCCCGCCGGTCCTGACCGCCGCCGATCCGCTGCAACCGGTTCCGGTGCCCGCCCCGCCCGTGCTGCCCGCGCCTGCGCCCGGACCGGTTTCGGCGCCCGCGCTGGAGCGCCTCGCCGCGTTGCCGCCGGAAACCGTGGCGCTGCCGGATGTGCCGCCGCCAGCCGCGGCGCCAGACCCGGCGACCTCGGCGGCCTCGGCGGTCGCGGCCTCGCCGCGCCCGGTTGCCCGCCAGCCCGATCTCGCACCGGTTCCGAAACCGCAGACCCCCGCAAAGCAGCCGCCCCGCCAGCCGCCACCCAGGGCGCAACCGGCCGGGAACGCGAACCGCGACCAGGCGGCGGGATCGGTCACCGGCCAGGCGGCGGCGAAATCGTCGCGCAGCGGCGCGGCGGCCAGGGGGGCCGAACAGGGCAATGCCGCCGCCAGTTCCTATCCCGGCCGGGTGATGCGCAAGATCTCGCGCGTCTCGAAACCCCGCGTGGGCGTGCGCGGCAAGGCGGTCATCGCCTTTACCATCGCTGCGAACGGGGGGCTTTCGGGGGTGTCGGTGGCCAAGAGCTCGGGCTCGGCCAGGCTGGACGCCGCCGCCCTGCAGGTGGTGCGCCGAGCCGCGCCCTTTCCCGCCCCGCCCCGCAACGCGCGGCGCAGCTTCACCATCAGCATCGTCGGCCGCTGATCGCGGCGGTCAGCGCCTGGCTGCCGCCACCCTGTGCAACAGGACGCTGCATGGCGCGTGCCGGGCGATCTGCGCCGCATGGGTGCCCAGCGAGGTGTGGCGGCTGTCGCTGCGGGTCGCGTTGATCACGATCAGGTCGGCACCGATGTCCTGGGCCAGCAGCATCGCCTGTTCGCCGATGCCACCGCGCAGGACATGGGTGGCCACGCCCTCCAGCCCGGCCTCGGCAACCAGCCCGGCGAGTTCAGATCTCGCGCGGTCGGCGGCGGCCTTCTGGCTGTCCGCGGAGACATAGGGCTCGACATAGCTGTAGAACCCGTAGGGCATCACATAGGCCACATGCAGATCGGCCCGGTCATGGCTGTCCCGCGCATCGCGCAGCAGCGCCAGCGCGCTGTCCCGGTGCGCGATGTCGACAAGGACGAGGATCGTGTCCGCTTTCATGTCTGCCTCACTTGCTCAGCACGCCGGGCAGCCAGGTGGCCAGCCCCGGCACCAGGACCAGAATGACGACAAAGACGCACATCACCACGAACATCGGGAACGAGGCCCGCGAGATGAACCCCATGTCGCGCCCGGTCATGCCCTGCAACACGAACAGGTTGAACCCGATCGGCGGCGTGATCTGCGCCATCTCGACCACGATCATCAGGTAGACGCCGAACCACAGCATGTCGAACCCGGCGGCCCGCACCATCGGTTCGATCACCGCCATCGTCAGCACGATCGAGCTGAGTCCGTCGAGAAAGCAGCCCAGAACGATATAGAACAGCGTCAGGATCGCGATCAGCGCCAGCGGCGACAGCTGCCAGCTTTCGATGGTTTCGGCCAGCGCGCGCGGAATGCCGGTGAAACCCATCGCCAGCGACAGGAACCCGGCCCCCATCAGGATCAGCATGATCATCGCCGTGGTCCGCACCGATCCGATCACGCTCGCCACGAAACTGTCGCGGGTCAGGCTGCGCTGCCACGCGGACAGAATCAGCGATCCCAGCACGCCCAGCGCGGCGGCCTCGGTCGCGGTGGCGATGCCGCTGTAGATCGACCCGATCACCGCCGCGATCAGCAGCAGGACCGGAACCAGGTCGACCAGGCGCTGCGCCAGGCCGGACATGTCGAAATCCTGAACCGGGTTGAAGGTGGACCGGTTCAGCAGCGACCACAGCACGATATAGGCCATGAACATCAGCGCCAGCGCGAGCCCGGGTATCATCGCCGCCATGAACAGCTTGGAGATGCTTTCATTGACCGTGACGCCGAAGATGATCATCGAGATCGACGGCGGGATCAGCAGGCCGAGCGTGCCCGCGCCCGACAGGGTGCCGATGATCATGTGTTCGGGATAGTTGCGCCGGCTGAGTTCGGGTATCGACATCTTGCCGACCGTCGCCACGGTGGCGGCGGACGACCCGGAAATCGCCGCGAACACCGCCGAGGCGCCGACATTGACATGCAGCAGGCCGCCCGGCAGGCGGCGCAGGAACGGGGCCAGCCCGCGGAACAGCGTCTCGCTCAGCTTGGTGCGGAACAGGATCTCGCCCATCCAGATGAACAGCGGCAGCGCGGTGAGCGTCCAGGACGACTGTTCGCCCCAGATCGTCACCGCCATCGCGTCGCCGATGGGAACCGAGGTGAACAGCGCCATGCCCAGGATGGCCGTCACCAGCAGCGACACCCCGACCCAGACCCCCAGCCCCAGCAGGACGAACAGGGTCGACAGGAATATGATGATGGACAGTGCTTCGCTCATACCTCGTTCGGCCCCTCGTGCCCGCTGGTTTCGGGATTGACCGCGTCATAGTCGAACAGGGCCTGTATCAGCGTGTGCAGCACCGACAGCGCCAGCAGCGCGGCGCCGAACGCGACCGGCGTCTGCGGCATCCAGAGCAGCACCGCGTCCGCGCCTTCGCTGCGTTCGCCGAAATCGTAGCTGTCATGGGTCAGCCGCGCGAGGTAATAGGCGAGATAGGCGGTCGCCCCGGACATGATCGCCAGGCACAGGATCTCGATCACCCGGCGCGGGGTGCCGATGATCTTCTGGACCAGCAGCTGCACCCGGATATGGCCATTGGTGCGGAACGTGTCGGCCAGCGCCAGGAAGGTGGCCGTGGCCATGACGTAGCCGGCGAAATCGGTGGCCCCGCCGGCATAGAGCCCCAGCAGCCGGGCCAAGATGCTGTAGAGCACCAGCAGGCAGAGGCAGACCAGACCGACCCCGGCGAGCAGGCCGCCGAGCCGGTAGATGCCATCCAGAAATGACGATAGGCTGCGCATCATCCTTGCTCCTGTTTCAATGAACGGAGAATTTCCGGGCCGCCCCCGCGATGGGCGCAGCCCGGACCGGAACGATGCTCAGTTCATGGCCTCGTAGGCATCCAGAACCGCCTGGCCCTTTTCGCCGGCGCGTTCGGCCCACTGGGCCTTGATCTCGGCGCCGACCTGTTCGAACGCGGCCTGGACCTCGGGCGGCAGCGTGCCGACGGTCATGTCATTGGCCGTGAACTGCTCGACATACCAGCCATCCAGTTCCTCGGCCTTGGCCCAGCATTTTTCCTCGGCATTGGCGGCGGCGGTGTTGATCGCCTCCCGGGTGGCATCATCGAGCCCCGCCCAGGCCTTGCCGTTGACAATGACCATGTTGCGCGGCAGCCAGGCCTTCACGTCGTAGTAATACGAAACATGTTCCCAGAGCTTGCGGTCATAGCCGGTCGCCCCCGACGAGATCATCGACTGCGCGGTGCCGGTGGCAAAGGCCTGCGCCAGTTCCGCCGCCTCGACCTTGGTCGGCACCATGCCGAGACCCTCGGCCATCTTCGAGGTGGTGGCGTTGTAGGCGCGGAACTTCATCCCCGCCAGCGCATCGAGATCGGTGGCTTCCCGGACCGAATAGAACCCCTGCGGCGGCCACGGGCAGGAATAGAGGAAATGCAGCCGCGCCTCCTCCAGCGTCTCGATCAGCGCCGGGCGCGACGCGTCATAGAGTTTCCGCGCGCCGTCAAAGCCGGTGGCCAGGAACGGGACGCTGTCCACCTCGTAGAGCGCATCGTCATTGCCCAGCGCGGAAATCAGCCGTTCGCCGATCGGGGTCAGCCCCTTGCGGACCGCGCCGAAGATCTCGGAACCGCCGAACAGCGACCCGCCGGGATGGGTCACGATTTCCAGGTCGGTATTCGCGGTCACCTCGGCGGCGAACTCGGCCGCGATCTCGGAATGGTAGTTGGTGGCGGCATAGGCCAGCGCCATGTCCCATTTTTCCGCAGAAGCCGCCCCGCATGCGAATGCGGCAAAGGTGGCGGCGATCATGCCTGTCTTGACTGTCATCGGCTGGGTTCCCTGTCCTGTGTGTTGGATTGCTTATGGGCGGCATTAGACGCCGAATGGCGCCTTCTGGCAACAACGGCGCGAAATCGCGGGCAACCGGCCCGATCTGGCCCGATCTGGCCCGAAAACGCCCGCACGCATCCCGGTGTTTCCCGCGCGCGGCGCGCGTATTAGGGTGACACGACCCTGACGAACGAGACCCGATGGCACGGCTTGGTATCCTGTCGCTCGACACCGCCTTTCCCCGAATCGCCGGCGATGTCGGCTGTGCGGAGAGCTATCCGTTCCCCTGCGACATCGAGATCGTCGCGGGCGCCGACAGTCCCGACATCGTCAGGGACCGGGCGCCCGCGCCCGCCCTGCTGGACCGGTTCGCCCACGCCGCCCGCGCGCTCGAGGGCCGGGGCGCGACCGCGATCGTGTCCACCTGCGGGTTCCTGGTGTCGGCACAGGCGCGGATCGCCGCCGAGGTGACAGTGCCGGTGATGCTGTCATCGCTGTCGCTCTGCCCCGTCATCCGCGCCACCTGTCCCGGCCGCATCGGCATCCTCACCGCCTCGCGCGGGGCGCTGGGACCGGGGGCATTGGCGGCGGCGGGCATCGCCCCGCAGGAGGTCGCCATTGCCGGGCTCGAACATGACGCGATCTTTGCCGGAACCTTCCTGGCGGCGCGAACGGCGCAGGCGACCGGGATCGACCGGGCCGCGATGGAGCGGACCGTCGTCGCCGCCGCGCGCGACCTTGTTGCCGGCAACCCCGATCTCGGCGCGATCCTGCTGGAATGCGGCAATCTCCCGCCCTATGCCGAGGCGATCCGCGCGGCGACCGGCCTGCCGGTCTTTCACCTGGTCGATGCGGCCCACTGGCTGGTCCGCGCGGCCGCCGACCGGCGACCGGCGCTCAGCCCTGGTGCCGGACACGCCTGAGCGACGACGCCTCGGCCTCTTCGCACAGCCATGTGGCAAAGCTCTCGGCCAGCGGGTTGTCGACATCCCTTGGCCGGACCACATGATACATGCCCGCGGTTCCTTCGGGCTGGCCGAGGATGACCAGCGTGCCCTGCGCCAGTTCGGTTTCGATCAGGTAGGTCGGCACGATTGCCGCGCCCAGCCCGTGGGTCGCGGCGGCAATCATCGTCGAGAACTGGTCGAACAGGGCGCCCTGCAACGCGCCGTCGGGGACCAGCCCCAGGCCGTTGAAATAGTCCTGCCAGGCGGTGCCCCGGCTGCTCAGGTGCAACAGCGGCAGGCGCAGGCTGTCCTCGGGCCTCTCGACATCGTGGCGGTCGGCCAGCAGCGGCGAGGCCACGGCCACCAGGTCTTCGGGGCAGAGCGGGGTCAGGGTGCCGCCCACCCAGTCCGCCGACCCGAAATGGATCGCAAGGTCGATGCCTTCGCGGGCCAGATCGAACGGTTCGCCACGGCTGTGAAAGGCCAGCTGCGCGCGCGGCTCGCGGGCGACGAACCGCGGCAGGCGCGGCGCCAGCCAGCGGGCGCCGAAGGTCGGCAACACGGCAATCGACAGCGTCCGCGCCCCGTCGCCGGCGGCGCTGGCATAGGCCACGGTCTGGCGCAGCCGGTCCAGGTCGCCCTGCAACCGCGCGGCCAGGTTGCGCCCGGCCTCGGTCAGCGCCACCCCGCGCCCGGCCTTGCGGAACAGCGCCACGCCGACGATCGCCTCGAGCTCGCGCACCTGCCGGCTGATCGCGCCCTGCGTGACCCGCAATTCCTCGGCGGCCTGTGTATAGCTCTGGTGCTTTGCCGCGGCCTCGAAACTGCGCAGGACAGAGAGCGACGGGAGATGCAGCATGTCATTCATTACTTTTGATCATGGATTACTGAGTAATTCATGGATTTTTATGCATCAGTCAATGGCGTAGCCTCGCGGCGATTCCGAACATGAGGTGAACCTGATGAAATCTGTTGCGGTCCTGGGACTTGGAAAGGTCGGAACGCTGGCGGCGGAACTGCTGCACCAGAGCGGTTTCGACGTCGTGGGGTTCGATGCGGCGCCGCAGGCGGATACCGGCCTGCCCTTCCCCGTGCGCGCGCTCGATGTCTCGGACATGGCGAGCCTGGAAGCGGCGCTGTCCGGCTCTGACGCGGTGCTGTCCTGCCTGCCCTATTTCCTGAACAAGGACGTGGCCCGCACGGCGCATGCGCTGGGCATCCATTACTTCGACCTTACCGAAGACGTGCCCACCACGCAGGCGATCCGGGAACTGGCCGAAACCTCGCGCGGCCTGATGGCGCCGCAATGCGGGCTGGCGCCCGGTTTCGTCGGCATCGTCGGCGCCCATCTGATCGCGCAGTTCGACAGTTGCCGCGCCTGCCGCCTGCGCGTGGGCGCGCTGCCGCAGCACCCGACCGGGCTGATGGGCTATTCCTTCAACTGGTCGCCCGAAGGGGTTGTGAACGAATACCTCAACGACTGCGAGGTTCTGGAGGAAGGCGAACACAAATGGGTGTCGCCGATGGAATGGGTCGAAAAGATCGTGATCGGCGGCGTCGAGCTCGAGGCGTTCACCACCTCGGGTGGGCTGGGCACGATGTGCGAAACCTATCTCGGGACCGTGCCCAATCTCGACTACAAGACCATGCGCTATCCCGGCCATGTCCAGTTGATGAACTTCTTCTTCCACGAACTGCTGATGCGCGAGCGGCGCGAAGAGGCCGGCGAGATCCTCGTGCGGGCCAAACCGCCGGTGGATGCCGATGTGGTCTATATCCATGTCTCGGCCGAAGGCACCGAGGACGGCGCGCTGAAACGCCGCGAATTCGTGCGCGCGCTCAAGCCCCGGACCATCGCCGGCAAGGAACGCACCGCCATCGCCTGGACCACCGCGTCCTCGGTCGTCGCCGTGATCGAAATGGTCCGGGCCGGAACGCTGGAGAAGTCGGGTTTCCTGCGCCAGGAGGACATCCCCCTCGACGCGTTCCTGCAGACGGAAAACGGGGCGCGCTATGCTGGATGATCCCGCGGGCGGGTTTCGCCGCGCCGGGCGGCTGACGGGGCTGGACCTGTCCGAGATCGTCCGTATCTCGGAACGTGCCGCCCTGTTGCGCGCCGAAGGCCGCGACGTGGTCACGCTGTCCACCGGAGAGCCGGATTTCCCCACCCCCGATTTCGTGATCGACGCGGCGCTGGCCGCGGCGCGGGGCGGGCAGACCCGGTATCCGCCGACCGCTGGCAACGCCGATCTTCGCGCCGCGATCGCCGAGGACCACGGCCGCCAGCTGGCCGAGGTCATGGTGTCCACCGGGGCCAAGCAGGTGCTGGCAAACGCCCTGCTGGCAACGCTCGACCCCGGCGACGAGGTCATCATGCCCACCCCGTTCTGGACCAGCTATGCGGACATGGTGCGCATCGCGGGCGGCACCGACGTGCAGGTGGCCTGCCCGATGGAGGACGGGTTCAAACTGTCGCCCGCCGCGCTCGAGGCGGCGATCACCCCGCGCACCCGCTGGCTGATGCTGAATTCGCCATCGAACCCGTCGGGCGCGGTCTATTCCGCCAGCGAAATCGCGGCGCTGGCCGAGGTGCTGGACCGCCACCCGCAGGTCTGGATCATCTCGGACGAGATCTATGCCCATCTGAGCTATGTCCGCTTTGCCAGTTTCACCGCCGTGGCGCCGCAACTGGCGCACCGGACGCTGATCGTGAACGGCGTGTCCAAGGCCTGGGCGATGACCGGCTGGCGGATCGGCTGGGGCGTGGGCCCGGCGCCGCTGATCAAGGCGATGACCGCGGTGCAGGGGCAATCGACCTCGGGCGCCTGCACGGTTGCCCAGGCCGCCGCGCTGGCCGCCCTGACCGGGGACCGGGCACTGCTCGACGACCGCCGCGCGGCCTTTCGCGCCCGCCGCGACCGCGTCGTCGCCGCGCTTGACGCCATGCCGGGCCTGAGCTGTCTCGAACCGGACGGGGCGTTCTATGTGTTCCCGTCCTGCGCCGCGCTGCTGGGCGACGGGCGCAGCGACGGCGATTTCTGCGCCGCGCTGCTGGAACAGGCCGGCGTGGCCGTGGTCCCGGGCCGCGCGTTCGGCCTGCCCGGCCATTTCCGCCTGTCATTTGCCTATTCCGAGGCCGAACTGGACGAAGGGCTGGCCCGCATCGGCGCCGCCATCGAAACCGAACAGGCGGGCGGGTGAGATCATGGACCGGGCAGCGATTGTCGAAACCAATTTCCGCACCAGGGTCGCGGCGCATGATTTCCCGCCGGGCGCGGACCCGGCCGGGCCGTTGTCGCGCGCCGACGCGGTGGCGCTGTTCCGCGCCCAGTGCCTGAGCCGGGCGCTGGACCTGCAGAGCCGCGCGATGCAGGCGGCGGGGCAAGGATTCTACACGATCGGGTCGTCGGGCCACGAAGGCATGGCCGCCGTCGCCCAGGCGCTGCGGCCCACCGATCCGGCGTTCCTGCATTATCGCGACGCCGCGTTCCAGATCGCGCGCAGCGCGCAGGTGCCGGGCCAGGCGATCACCTGGGACATGCTGCTCAGCTTTGCCTGTTCCTCCGACGACCCGATTTCCGGCGGAAGGCACAAGGTTCTGGGCTCGAAGGCGCTGAACATTCCGCCCCAGACCTCGACCATCGCCAGCCACCTGCCCAAGGCGGTCGGCGCCGCCTATTCGATCGGCACCGCGCGGCGCCACGCGCCGGAACATGCGGAATATCCCGAGGATGCGGTGGTGATGTGTTCCTTTGGCGACGCATCGGCCAACCATTCGACCGCGCAGGGGGCATTCAACACCGCGCAATGGACCAGCTACCAGTCGGTGCCGCTGCCGATCCTGTTCGTCTGCGAAGACAACGGCATCGGCATATCCACCAAGACGCCCAGGGGCTGGATCGCCGCCAGTTTCGCCAACCGGCCGGGGATGAAGTATTTCGCCTGCGACGGGCTCGACATCTACGACGCCCATGCGACCGCGCAGGCGGCGGCGCAATATGTGCGCACCCGGCGCAAACCGGCCTTCCTGCATTTGCGCACGGTGCGGCTCTACGGTCACGCGGGGGCCGATGTGGCCACCACCTACCTACCCCGCGCCGAGGTCGAAACCGACGAGGCCAACGATCCGCTGCTGCATACGGTGCGGCTGCTCGACCGGCATGGCGCGCTCGCCCCCGAGGCGGCGCTGGCGATCTATGACGACACCCGGGCGCGGGTGGCACGGGTGGCGGCCGAGGCGGTCACCCGCCCGCACCTGGAAACCGCCGGCGATGTCATGGCCAGCCTGATCCCCCCGGCACGGGACTGCCGGCCCACGAACGGCCCGTCGGCCGAGGCCCGCGCCGCCGCGTTCGGCGGCGACCTGAAGGCGCAGCGGGACCCGCAGCCGATGAGCCGGATCCTGAACTGGGCGCTGACCGACCTGATGCTGCAGCATGGCGAGGTCGTGCTGATGGGCGAGGATGTCGGCCGCAAGGGCGGCGTCTACGGGGTGACCCAGAAACTGCTGACCCGCTTTGGCGCCGACCGTGTCATCGACACGCTGCTGGACGAACAGTCGATCCTGGGGCTTGGCATCGGCATGGCGCAGAACGGGTTCATCCCGATCCCCGAGATCCAGTTCCTGGCCTATCTGCACAACGCCGAGGACCAGCTGCGCGGCGAAGCGGCGACGCTGCCGTTCTTCTCGAACGGCCAGTATGCCAACCCGATGGTCGTGCGCATTGCCGGGCTCGGCTACCAGAAAGGGTTTGGCGGGCATTTCCACAACGACAACTCGGTGGCCGTGCTGCGCGACATCCCGGGGCTGATCCTGGCCTGCCCGTCGAACGGCGCGGACGCGGCGCGGATGCTGCGCGAATGCGTGCGGCTGGCGCGCGAAGAACAGCGGCTGGTGGTGTTCCTCGAACCGATCGCGCTCTACCCGATGCGCGACCTGCATGACACCGGCGACGGCGGCTGGATGACCAGCTATCCGGCTCCGGACCAGCGCATCTCGCTGGGCGAGGTCGGGCAGCATGGCGACGGGACCGACCTGGCCATCGTCAGCTATGCCAACGGCTATTACCTGTCGCGGCAGGCGCAGGAGCGGCTCGGGGCCGAAGGGGTGAAGGCACGGGTGATCGACCTGCGCTGGCTCAACCCGCTGCCGAAAGAGGCGCTGCTGGACGCCATCGGCGGCTGCAAACGCGTCCTGATCGTCGACGAAACCCGCCGCACCGGCGGCCTGTCCGAGGCGCTGATGGCGCTCGTGTCCGAGGAAACCGGCCTGCCGGTGGCGCGGCTCGCCGCCGAGGACAGCTTCATCGCCACCGGTCCCGCCTATGGCGCCACGATGCCGTCGGCGGACAGCATCTGCGATGCCGCCCGCGCACTGGTCGGGGGGGATACCGCATGAAAACCGCCGTTCTGATCTGCCCCGGCCGCGGCACCTACAACAAGACCGAACTGGGAGTTCTGGGCCGCCGCTTTCCCGACCCGGCAATGCTGGCCGGTTTCGACGCGCGGCGCAGCGAACTGGGACAGGACACGCTGTGCGCGCTCGACGGCGCGGCGCGTTATTCCATGGCCCGCCACACGCGCGGCGACAATGCCTCGGCGCTGATCTTTGCCGCCAGCTATGGCGACCACCTTTCCATCGACCGTGACGGGATCGACATCGTCGCCGTCACCGGCAATTCGATGGGCTGGTATTCGGCGCTGGCCTGCGGCGGCGCGCTGAGCCCGCAGGATGCCTTCGAGGTCGTCAACACGATGGGCCAGCTGATGCAGGACAGCCTGATCGGCGGCCAGCTGATCTATCCCCACATGGGCGACGACTGGCGCCCCGATCCGGGGCGCAGGGCCGAGCTGCTGGCGCTGGTCGCCGGGATCGGCGCGCGTCCGGACCATGCGCTGGCGCTGTCGATCGACCTGGGCGGGATGCTGGTTCTGGCCGGAAACGAGGCCGGGCTGGCCGCGTTCGAGGCCGCGGTGCCGGTGCTGGACCGTTTCCCGATGCGCCTGCCGAACCATGCCGCGTTCCATACGCATCTGATGGCGCCGGTGGCCGAAACCGGCCGGGCGCGGCTGTCGCCCGAGCTGTTCGGCCAGCCCGACCTGCCGCTGATCGACGGGCGCGGCGCGATCTGGTGGCCCGGTGCGAGCGATGCCCATGCGCTGTGGGACTACACGCTGGGGCACCAGGTGACCGAAACCTACGATTTCACCCATGCGATCCGCGTGGCCGCGCGCGAGTTTGCCCCGGACCTGTTCATCGTCGCCGGACCCGGCACGACGCTGGGCGGCGCGGTGGCGCAATCGCTGATCCTGTCCGGCTGGCGCGGTATCCCCGACAAGGCCGGTTTCCAGACAACCCAGACAGAGGCGCCGTTCCTGATCTCGATGGGACGAGACGACCAGCGGGCCCTCGTGACCAAAGGAGAATGACATGAGCCATCAAGACGTACTCAGGGCCGCGGGGCTGACCGACGGCGAGATCACCGGCGGCACGCTCGCCGTCCGGTCGCCCATCGACGGGGCCGAGGTCGCCCGCGTGACCGAAACCGCCCCCGCCGACATGCCGGCGGTGATCGCGCGGGCGCAGGACGCCTTTCGCGCCTGGCGCACCGTGCCGGCCCCGCGCCGGGGCGAACTGGTGCGCCTGCTGGGCGAAGAACTGCGCGCGGCCAAGGACGAACTGGGCGCGGTGGTCACGCTGGAAGCGGGCAAGATCGTGTCCGAAGGGCTGGGCGAAGTGCAGGAGATGATCGACATCTGCGATTTCGCCACCGGGCTGTCGCGGCAACTCTATGGCCTGACCATCGCGTCGGAACGGCCCGGCCACCGGATGATGGAGACCTGGCACCCGATGGGCCCCTGCGGCGTCATCACCGCCTTCAACTTCCCGGTCGCGGTCTGGTCGTGGAACACGGCGCTGGCGCTGGTCTGCGGCGATCCGGTGATCTGGAAACCGTCGGAAAAGACCCCGCTCACCGCGATGGCCTGCATGAAGATCTTCGACCGGGCGCTGGCGCGGTTCGGCGACGCGCCCGAGGGGCTGGTGCAGCTGGTCGTCGGCGGGCCCGAAATCGGCGAGGCGCTGGTCGATGCGCCCGAGATCCCGATCATCAGCGCCACCGGATCGACCCGCATGGGCGGGATCGTCGGCCCCAGGGTCGCGGCCCGCTGGGGGCGCCCGATCCTGGAGCTGGGCGGCAACAACGCGATGATCGTGGCACCGTCGGCGGACCTGGAAATGGCGGTGCGGGCCATCGTCTTCTCGGCCGTCGGCACCGCCGGGCAGCGCTGCACCTCGTTGCGGCGGCTGATCGTCCACAGCTCGATCAAGGACGACCTGGTGGCCAAGCTGGTCAAGGCCTATGACAGCCTGCCGGTCGGCGACCCGCGCGCCGACGGCACCCTGATCGGGCCGCTGATCGACCAGGCCTCGGGCGACCGGATGCAATCCATGCTCGAGCAGGCCCGGTCCGAGGGCGGCACCGTGCATGGCGGCGGCGCGGCCGGGGGCGTCTCGGGCGGCACCTATGTCAAACCGGCCATCGTCGAGATGCCGGCGCAGACCGAGACCGTGCGCACCGAAACCTTCGCGCCGATCCTCTATGTGATGGGATACGAAACCTTCGACGAGGCGATGGCGCTGCATAACGGCGTGCCGCAGGGGCTGTCGTCCTGCATCTTCACCATGAACATGCGCGAGGCCGAAACCTTCCTGTCCGCCGCGGGGTCCGATTGCGGGATCGCCAACGTCAATATCGGCCCCTCGGGCGCGGAGATCGGCGGGGCCTTTGGCGGTGAAAAGGAAACCGGCGGCGGCCGCGAAAGCGGCTCGGACGCCTGGAAGGGCTACATGCGCCGCCAGACCAACACCATCAACTATTCGGCGGAGCTGCCGCTGGCCCAGGGCGTCAAGTTCGACATCTGAGCAACGGGCGCCCCGCGGCGGCTGACCGCCGCGGGGCGCCGCATCCGCGCCTGCCCGGCCGATCCCGCCGGGCCTGCGCCCCCCCCGCCGGCGCAAGCCGTATTCCCTTTGCCAGACTTGCCACGACATAGTAGTCACCTGAGCGGCGGGACCCCGGGTCGCGACGCCGTCGCGGCGTCGGCCGATGGCCTGAATGGGCAGACGGGAATTGCAGACGGGGCATACAGGCGGGGAACAGGGCATGAGCATTGGCGACTGGACCGAGTTGTTCGACGGCACCCGTGCCCTGCCGCCGGACGTGCGCAAGCGGTTGCGGCAGGTGGCGCGCGTGGTGAAGGTGCCGGCGGGCAGGACGATCTTCAGCCCCGATCATGTGCCCGAAAACCTGCTGTTTCTCGTCGAGGGCGTGATCCGCGTGTCCCAGACGTCGGATACCGGGCGCGAGATCGTGCTCTATCGCGTCGAGGCGGGCGAGAGCTGCGTGCTGACCACCGCCTGCATCCTCAGCGAGGAGGCCTATCACGCCGAGGGTATCGCGGAAACCGACGTGACCGCCGTTGCCCTGCCGCGCCTGGCCTTTGACCGGCTGGTCGCCGAGGCCGCCGCGTTCCGCGATTTCGTGTTCGCGGCCTATTCCCGACGCTTGGTCGACCTGCTGCGGGTCGTCGACGATGTCGCCTTTGGCCAAATCGACATGCGGCTGGCCGGACGGCTGGTCGCGCTGGCGCAGGGCAAGGACGAACTGGGCGTCACCCATCAGCGGCTCGCCTCGGAGCTGGGAACCGCGCGCGAAGTCATCTCGCGGCAGCTGACGGAATTCCAGCGCCGGGGCTGGATCGAACAATCACGGGGCCATATCCGCCTGACCGACCGGACGGCGCTGGAGACCCTCGCCGCAGCCTGATCCGCCGCCTGATCCGCCGCCTGATCCGCGCCCGGAGCCCGATTTTTGTGGCCTCGGAACGTTATCCTGCGGCAAGGTGACAAAGTCACAGATGAATCGAAACCAAAGCTCCATATCCCATGTGTCTTTAGGGAATCAGGAGGTCACCATGGCCAGAAACATGGGAACACTGGATAGATCCGCGAGAGCGATACTGGGGCTGGTCCTGCTGGCCTGCGCCTATCTGACCGGGGCGGGATCGCTGCCGGGCATCGCCGCCGCGGTGGCCGGGATCGTCATGCTCGTCACCGCCGCCGTCGGGTTCTGCCCGCTCTATCGCCTGGTCGGCCTTCGCAGTTGTAAGGATTGCTGAAGATGGAAACCGCGTTCACACCGCTGTTGTCGCTCGGCGGCGGCCTGCTGATCGGCGTTTCGACCGTGCTGCTGATGTTGTCGCTGGGCCGGGTGATGGGGGCTACGGGCATTCTCAACGGCATCCTGCAACCCGCCGGCGGACAGGATTTCAGCTGGCGGGCAGCCATCCTGCTGGGCATGATGTCCGGGCCGGTGGCGCTCGGCGCGATCTTTGGCATGCCCGCAACGATCCAGGTCGTGTCGTCCGCGCCGATGCTGGTCGTCAGCGGGCTGCTGGTCGGGGTCGGCGTGACCTATGGCGGCGGCTGCACCTCGGGGCATGGCATTTGCGGCAACGCGCGCCTGTCGGCCCGGTCGATCGTCGCCACGGTTACCTTCATGCTGGCCACCTTCATCACTGTTTTTGTCCTGCGCCACGTTGTGGGAGTCTGAGCCGTGCGCCTTTTCTCCGCATATCTCATCGGCCTGATCTTCGGGGTCGGCATCATGATCTCCGGCATGGCCAACCCGGCCAAGGTCGTGAATTTCTTTGACATCGCCGGAACGTGGGATCCGTCGCTCGCCTTCGTGATGGGGGGCGGGCTGCTTGTGGCCTTCGTCGGCTATCGTTTCGTCCTGCGCCGGGCCGCACCGCTGCTCGACACCCGCTTTCACCTGCCCACGCGCAAGGATCTCGACCTCCGGCTGATCGGCGGCTCGGCCGTCTTTGGCATCGGCTGGGGCATCTCCGGTTTCTGCCCCGGCGGCGCGCTGCCCGCGCTGGGCAGCGGACGGTGGGAGGTCGCGATCTATGTGGCCGCGCTGGCCGCGGGCATCTATCTCGCCAAGTTTCTTCAATCGTCCAGCAGGTCAGCGAAACGCAGCGCCGCCTGATCAAGCCAAGGAGACCAGACATGACCGACTATCCCGTCAACATGGAGTGCAGGCCCGACGTGGCCGCATTCTTCGACGACGCGACCAACACGATCAGCTATGTTGTCAAGGATCCCGGCTCGGAGGCCTGCGCGATCATCGACAGCGTCATGGATATCGACTATGCGGCGGCCCGGATCACCTATGACCACGCGGATGCGCTGATCGCGCATATCCGCGACCGGGGCCTGACGCTGGAATGGATCATCGAGACCCATGTCCATGCGGATCACCTGTCGGCGGCGCCGTATATCCAGGAGAAGCTGGGCGGCAAGATCGGCATCGGGTCGAAGATCCTGGTGGTCCAGGACGTGTTCGGCAAGATCTTCAACGAGGGCACAGAGTTCCAGCGCGACGGCAGCCAGTTCGACGCGCTGTTCGAGGATGGCGACACCTACATGGTGGGCGGGATGCAGTGCCTTGCCATCTACACGCCCGGCCATACCCCGGCCTGCATGGTGCATGTGACGGGCGACGCGGCCTTTGTCGGCGACACGCTGTTCATGCCCGATGGCGGGTCGGCGCGGGCGGATTTCCCCGGCGGCGACGCCGGCACGCTCTATGACAGCATCCAGACGGTGCTGGCGCTGCCCGACGATATGCGGCTGTTCATGTGCCACGATTACGGCCCGAACGGGCGCGACATCCAGTGGGAAACCACGGTGGGCGAGGAAAAGGCGCACAACATCCATGTCGGCGGCGGCAAGACGAAAGAGGAATTCGTCAAGTTCCGGACCGAGCGGGACGCACAGCTTTCGATGCCCCGGCTGATCATCCCGTCGCTGCAGGTGAACATGCGCGCCGGCGAGGTTCCTACCGACAAGGACGGCAACCCGATGCTCAAGGTGCCGGTGAACAGCCTTTAGACGCGGGGGAGACCGGCAATGGACCTGAGAAAGATCACCGAGAAGCTGACGGTCAGCCCGCAGATTTCGGCGGCCGATGTCGCGGCGCTGAAGGACCTGGGCTTTCGGTCGGTCGTGTCCAACCGCCCGAATGGCGAAGGGGCGGACCAGACCAGTTTCGAGGAAATCCGCGCCGCCGCCGAGGCCGCCGGGCTCGAGACACGCTACATGCCGGTCGAGACCGGCAAGGTGACCGACGAGGCGGCGCAGGCCTTCGGCGAGGCGCTGCGCGACCTTCCCGGCCCGGTCCTGGCCTATTGCCGCACCGGCACCCGTTCGGCCACGCTGTGGGCGCTGTCGCAGGCCGGAACCCGGCCGATGACCGAAATTCTCGCCGCGGCCAAATCCGCCGGCTATGACATGAACGGCGTCGCGCGGCGGATCGCCAATGGCGGCAGGACACCGACCGATACGGGGGATGCGAAATTCGACGTGGTGATCGTCGGCGCCGGCGCGGGCGGGATCTCGGTCGCGGCCAGCCTGCGCGCCCGCAAGCCCGACCTGCAGGTCGCCATCATCGACCCCGCCGACATCCACTATTACCAGCCCGGCTGGACCATGGTGGGCGGCGGTGTCTTTGCGGCGGAACAGACCGCCAAGACGATGGGGTCGCTGATCCCGCGCGGCGTCCGCTGGATCAAATCCGCCGTTGCCGCGTTCGAACCGGACAACAACGCGGTGATCCTCGACGGCTGCCGGGTGGTCAAATACGACCGGCTGGTGGTCTGTCCGGGGCTCAAGCTCGACTGGAACGCGGTCGAGGGGCTGGGGGAAACGCTGGGCCGCAACGGGGTCACGTCGAATTACCGCTACGACCTGGCGCCCTATACCTGGGAACTGGTGCAGGGCCTGTCGTCGGGACGGGCGCTGTTCACCCAGCCGCCGATGCCGATCAAATGCGCCGGCGCGCCGCAAAAGGCGATGTACCTGTCGGGCGACGCATGGTTCCGCCGCGGCGTCCTGAAGGATATCGACATCCAGTTCATGAATGCCGGCGGCGTGCTGTTCGGCGTGAAGGACTATGTCCCCGCGCTGATGGACTATGTCGGCAAATACGACGCGACGCTGAATTTCTTTCACGACCTGGTCGCGGTGGATGGCCCGGCACGGACGGCCACCTTTGCGGTGAACAGGCCCGACGAAGACCCCGAGACGGTCGAGGTCGGGTTCGACATGCTGCATGTCTGCCCGCCGCAGACCGCGCCGGATTTCATCCGCGTGTCACCGCTGGCGGATGCGGCCGGGTGGATCGACGTGGACCAGATGACCCTGCGCCACCGCAGCCATGACAACATCTGGTCGCTGGGCGACGTGATGAACGCGCCCAACGCCAAGACCGCCGCCGCCGCGCGCAAGCAGGCCCCGGTCGTGGCCGAGAACATCGCCGCCGACATTGCCGGGCGGTCGGCCACGGCGCAGTATGATGGCTACGGGTCCTGCCCGCTGACCGTCGAACGCGGCAAGATCGTGCTGGCCGAGTTCGGCTATGGCGGCGTGCTGAAACCGTCCTTTCCGTCCTGGCTGGTGGACGGGACCAGGCCGACCCGCGCGGCCTGGTTCCTGAAAGAGAGGATGCTGCCGCCGATCTACTGGAAGGCCATGCTGAAGGGCAAGGAATGGCTGGCCCGGCCCGAGCCGCTGAAGGTCGCCCCGGACCGGGGCCGCCCGCCGGGCTGAGACCATCCCCGACAACCTGCAACCCGGTTCGCGCCGGGCCACCGCCACGCCCTGCGGGCCGGAGCGCCGGCCCGCCCGTTCCTGAACCTCGGATACACAGACGATGCCAGACCGGATCAGCCGCATGGTGCCAGCCCTCGAATGGGGGCGCAGCTATACGCGCGAGACCTTCTCCAGCGACGTGATCGCCGCCGTGATCGTGACGATCATGCTGATCCCGCAATCGCTGGCCTATGCGCTGCTGGCGGGGCTGCCGCCCGAGGCGGGGATCTATGCCTCGATCGCGCCGATCATCCTCTATGCGATCGTTGGCACCAGCCGCGCGCTGGCGGTCGGGCCGGTGGCGGTGGTGTCGCTGCTGACCGCCTCGGCAGTCGGGCAGGTGGCCGAAAGCGGAACCGCAGGCTATGCGGTCGCGGCGCTGACGCTGGCATTCCTGTCGGGCGCGTTTCTGCTCGCGATGGGGCTGTTCCGGCTGGGGTTCCTGGCCAATTTCCTCAGCCATCCGGTGATTGCCGGGTTCATCACCGCCTCGGGGATCCTGATCGCCACCAGCCAGCTCAAGCATATCCTGGGCGTCGATGCGCAGGGGCACACCCTGCCCGAGACCCTGGCATCGCTGGCCGGGCATCTCGGTCAGGTGAACCCCGCCACCGTCATCATCGGCGTGTTGGCGACCGCGTTCCTGTTCTGGGTGCGCAAGGGGCTGAACCCGCTGCTGACATCGCTGGGTCTGCCCCCGGCGCTGGCCAGCACCCTGACCCGCGCCGGGCCGGTCGCCGCCGTGGTGGTCACGACACTGGCCGTGGCGCTGCTGCGTCTCGACGAACAGGGCGTGCGGATCGTGGGCGAAGTGCCGCAGGGGCTGCCGCCGTTCACCCTGCCGGGCCTGTCCCCCGACCTGATCTCGGCGCTGCTGGTGCCGGCGATCCTGATCTCGATCATCGGCTTTGTCGAATCCATCTCGGTGGCGCAGACGCTGGCCGCGAAACGGCGCCAGCGGATCGACCCCGACCAGGAACTGATCGGGCTGGGCGCGGCCAATCTCGGCGCGGCGTTCACCGGCGGCTACCCGGTCACCGGCGGGTTCGCGCGGTCGGTGGTGAATTTCGACGCCGGGGCCGAAACGCCCGCCGCCGGCGCCTTTACCGCGATCGGGCTGGGTATCGCCGCCATCGCGCTGACGCCGCTGGTGCATTACCTGCCCAACGCGACCCTGGCCGCCACCATCATCGTCGCGGTGCTGAGCCTGGTCGATGTCTCGATCCTGCACAAGACCTGGGCCTATTCCAAATCCGATTTCACCGCCGTCGCCGCCACCATCCTGCTGACCCTCGGCCTGGGGGTCGAGATCGGGGTCGCCGCCGGTGTCGTCATCTCGGTGCTGCTGCATCTCTACAAGACATCGCGCCCGCATGTGGCCGAGGTCGGGCTGGTGCCGGGCACCCAGCATTTCCGCAACATCCTGCGCCACAAGGTCGAAACCGACCCGGCTGTGCTGACCCTGCGCGTCGACGAAAGCCTGTTCTTCGTCAATGCCCGGTTTCTCGAGGACCTGGTGCAGGCCCGCGTCGCCGAACGCCCCGACCTGCGCCATGTGGTGCTGATGTTCTCGGCCGTGAACGCCGTCGATTTCTCGGCGCTGGAAAGCCTCGAAGCCATCAACCAGCGCCTCAGGGATCAGGATATCGGCCTCCACCTGTCGGAGGTCAAAGGCCCGGTCATGGACCGCCTGCGGACCTCCCACCTGATCGGCGATCTCAACGGCAATGTCTATCTCTCGCAGTTCGACGCCTGGGAGAGCCTGTGCCGGTCCGACAAGCCGGCCCGCGCCGCGGATTGACCGCGATCCGGCCACACTGGAAAAGTTTCCGCGCGCAAAGTATCAACGATGGAACCGGCACCGCTGCGATGCGTGTATAATCGGGGAACGGCATCGGAACGGGCGCAGGCTGGAGGCGGAACACCGGATGAGTGACCAGAAGATCAGGAACATGGAGGAATTCGCGGCGCTCAGCGGAATTTCGCGTCCCACGATCTCGAAATACTTCAACGACCCGACCAGCGTCCGGCCCACCACGCGCAAGAAGATCGAACGCGCGCTGGAGAGGTTCGACTATCGCCCGAACATGTATGCGATGAACCAGAACCGGCGGCTGACCAAGAATATCGGCATCGTCGTGCCTTATCTCGCCGACCCGTTCTTTGCCGGGATCGCCCGCACCATCGAGAACCGCGTGATCGAAGCCGGGTTCCGCCCGGTGCTGCTGGGCTCTCATGGCAGCAGGGAACAGGAGATCGAAAACCTGGACAACCTGCGCCTGATCAAACCCGCCGGCGTTCTGATGGCGCCGATCGGGCGGGTGTCCGATGCCGCTCGGATCTCAGCCTTCTGCGACGAGATCCCCACCGTCCTGTTCGACGCCAATATCGAAGGGGTCGGCGCCGCCTTTGTCGGGTCCGACAGCATGCAAAGCATTGGGGTAATTGTCGAATATCTCTGCCGGACCGGCGAATGCCCCGCCTTTTTCGAGATGAAGACCCCCAGCAATCCCAACGCGTTCAAACGCCGCGCCGCCTATGTGGCGACGATGGAGCGGCTCGGCCATGACCCCCGCCTGATCCAGGTCGACGGCGAGGGCTGGGATTTCGAGGAAATCGGGTTTCGCGAAGGAACCCGCGTCCTGTCAGGCCGCGATCTGCCGACCGACACCATCCTGTGCAGCAACGACCGGCTGGCGATCGGCCTCCTGTCCGCCGCCTATCAGATGGGTCTGCGCGTGGGGCTGGGCGACGGCTGTGCGCTGCGCGTGGCCGGGCATGACGACCACCCGTTCTCGCGCTATACCTGTCCGACCCTGACCACGGTCTCGCAGGATTATGCCGCGATCGCCAGCCGCAGCGCCGAAACGCTGTTCGGGCTGATCGATTCGCAAACCCCCGGCGAAACCCGTGAAACCACCCTGTTCGATTGCAGCCTGGTCATGCGCGGATCGGCATGATTGCCGGATAAGTTGGCGAATATCCTAAATTTTACGCGCGTAAAAAAATAATTTGACGCAGCGTCATATATCCAACTACCCTTGGCACCAACATCCAGCCAGAGGGAGGAGACGGATGTATCCGAGAAACGCAATTCGTGCGGCCACGGCGCTGTCGCTGCTGACCGCCACGGCGGCCTTCGCAGAGACGATCACCATCGCCACCGTGAACAATGGCGACATGATCCGCATGCAGGGCCTGACCGAAGATTTCACCGCGAAAACCGGCCACGAGGTCGAATGGGTCACGCTCGAGGAAAACGTGCTGCGCCAGCGCGTCACCACCGACATATCGGCAAAGGGCGGCCAGTTCGACATCATGACCATCGGCATGTACGAAACGCCGATCTGGTCCGCGAATGGCTGGCTGGTCGCCCTCGACGACCTGCCCGCCGATTATGATGTCGACGACATCCTGCCGGCCATGCGCGGGGGGCTGTCGCTGGACGGCACGCTCTATGCCGCGCCGTTCTACGGCGAAAGCTCGATGATCATGTATCGCACCGACCTGATGGAACAGGCGGGGCTGGAGATGCCCGACGCGCCCAGCTGGGATTTCGTGGCCGACGCGGCGCGCAAGATGACCGACAAGGACAACGAGATCTACGGGATCTGCCTGCGCGGCAAGGCCGGCTGGGGCGAAAACATGGCGTTCCTGACCGCTGCCGCCAATTCGTTCGGCGCGCGGTGGTTCGATGAGGACTGGACGCCGCAATTCGACAGCGAGCCCTGGGCCACCACGTTGAATTTCTACCTCGACCTGATGAACGATGCCGGTCCTCCGGGCGCGTCGAACAACGGGTTCAACGAAAACCTGTCGCTGTTCCAGCAGGGCAAATGCGGCATGTGGATCGACGCCACCGTCGCCGCGTCCTTTGTCACCAACCCCGACGATTCGACCGTGGCCGACAAGGTCGGCTTTGCCCTGGCGCCGGATGCCGGGCTGGGCAAGCGCGGCAACTGGCTGTGGGCCTGGGCGCTGGCCATTCCCGCCGGCACCCAGAAGGAGGCCGCCGCCAAGGAGTTCATAAACTGGGCGACCTCGAAGGAATATCTCGAACTCGTCGCCGAGAAAGAGGGCTGGGCCAACGTGCCGCCGGGCACGCGCAGCTCGCTCTACGAGAACCCCAGCTACCAGGACGTGCCCTTTGCCAAGATGACGCTGGAGAGCATTCTCACCGCCGACCCGAACAACCCGACGGTTGATCCGGTTCCCTATGTGGGCGTCCAGTTCGCGGCCATCCCCGAGTTTGCGGGCATCGCCAGCCAGGTCGGCCAGGAATTCTCGGCCGCTCTTGCCGGCCAGCAGACCGCCGAAGAGGCGCTGGCCAAGGCACAGGCCCTGACCGCCGATGAAATGGAAGCCGCGGGCTACTGAGGCTTTCCCCCAGGCCAGCGGGCGGCGCCAAGACCGCCCCGGCCACCCTGCCCCGCATCCGGCCAATATTTGTGAGGGCGGCATAAGGCCCGCCGACAATGGAGATGTGTCATGGCTACACAGCATTCACGATCCGCGGCACGCATCATGATGGCGCCCGCAGTCATCCTGCTTCTCGGCTGGATGCTGGTGCCGCTGACGATGACACTGTATTTCTCGTTCAAGAAATACCTGCCGCTTCGCGGCGGCGATCTGGGCTGGGTCGGGTTCGACAACTACGCCCGGTTCCTGTCGTCCAGCGCCTTCTGGCCCAGCGTGCAGGCCACGCTGGTGATCGTGGGGGGCGTCCTGCTCATCACCGTCATCTTCGGCGTCCTGCTCGCGCTGCTTCTGAACCAGCCGATGTGGGGCCAGGGTATCGTTCGCATCCTCGTGATCGCGCCGTTTTTCGTCATGCCGACGGTTTCCGCGCTGGTGTGGAAGAACATGTTCATGGACCCGGTGAACGGCCTCTTTGCCCATCTGTGGAAAGTCTTCGGGGCCGAGCCGGTTTCCTGGCTGTCCGAGGCATCGCTGCAATCGATCATCCTGATCGTGAGCTGGCAATGGCTGCCCTTTGCCACGCTGATCCTGCTCACCGCGATCCAGTCGCTCGACCGCGAACAGCTGGAAGCGGCAGAGATGGACGGCGCCCCGCCGCTGTCGCGGTTCGGCTATATCACGCTGCCGCACCTGTCGCGGGCGATCACGGTGGTGGTGCTGATCCAGACGATTTTCCTGCTGTCGATCTTTGCCGAGATCTTCGTGACCACCCAGGGTTCGTTCGGGACCCGGACCCTGACCTACCTGATCTACCAGCGCGTTCTGGAAAGCCAGAATGTCGGGCTGGGCTCTGCCGGTGGCGTCTATGCCATCATCCTCGCCAATATCGTTGCGGTCTTCCTGATGCGCATCGTCGGCAAGAACCTGGACGCATGAGGAGGCCGCCATGGCACGCGCAACAACGACACGACGCAAGGCCCTGAACACGGCGCTGGCCTGGGGCATCGGGTTGCTGATCTTCTTTCCGATCCTGTGGACGATCCTGACCAGCTTCAAATCCGAGGCGCAGGCGATCAGCGATCCGCCGGTGTTCCTGTTCTTCGACTGGACGCTCGAGAACTATGCCGTCGTGCAGGAACGTTCCGACTACATGCGGTTCCTGTGGAACTCGGTGATCATCGCGGGCGGCTCGACCCTGCTGGGGATCATCGTTGCGGTTCCGGCGGCCTGGTCGATGGCCTTCGTTCCATCAAAACGCACCAAGGACATCCTGCTCTGGATGCTCTCGACCAAGATGCTGCCCGCGGTGGGCGTGCTCTATCCGATCTACCTGATCTTCATCAAGTTCGGCCTGCTGGATACGCGGGTGGGGCTGGTCGTGGTGCTGATGCTGATCAACCTGCCGATCATCGTCTGGATGCTCTACACCTATTTCCGCGAGATCCCCGGCGAGATCCTCGAAGCGGCACGCATGGACGGCGCGTCGCTGAAAGAGGAAATCCTCTATGTGCTCACGCCGATGGCGGTGCCAGGCATCGCGTCCACCCTGCTGCTGAATGTCATCCTGGCATGGAACGAAGCGTTCTGGACGCTGAACCTGACCGCGGCCAAGGCCGCGCCGCTGACGGCCTTCATCGCCAGCTATTCCAGCCCCGAAGGGCTGTTCTACGCCAAGCTGTCCGCCGCCTCGACCATGGCCATCGCACCGATCCTGATCCTCGGCTGGTTCAGCCAGAAGCAGCTCGTCAGCGGCCTGACCTTCGGCGCGGTGAAATAAGGAGCCTGACCATGGGACAAATCAAACTCGAAAATGTCACCAAGAGCTTCGGCGCCACCGAGGTGATCCCGCCGCTGGACCTGACCATCGGGGATGGCGAATTCACCGTGTTCGTCGGCCCGTCGGGCTGCGGCAAATCCACGTTGCTGCGCCTGATCGCGGGGCTCGAGGATGTGACCTCGGGCACGATCAGCATCGACGGCGCCGACGCGACCCATGTGCCGCCCGCCAAACGCGGCCTGGCGATGGTGTTCCAGTCCTATGCGCTTTATCCCCATATGTCGGTGCGCCGGAACATCGCGTTTCCGATGAAGATGGCGGGCGTGCCCGAGGACGAACAGAAACGGCGCATCGACAGCGCCGCCGCGGCGCTGAACCTGACCGACTATCTCGACCGGCGTCCGGGCCAGCTCTCGGGCGGGCAGCGGCAGCGGGTCGCGATCGGGCGGGCCATCGTCCGCGAACCGGCGGCCTTTCTGTTCGACGAACCGCTGTCGAACCTCGACGCCGCGCTGCGGGTGGGGATGCGGCTCGAAATCTCGGAACTGCACAAGCGCCTGAGCACGACGATGGTCTATGTGACCCATGACCAGGTCGAGGCGATGACCATGGCCGACAAGATCGTCGTCCTTCAGGCCGGCGTGATCGAACAGGTCGGCAGCCCGCTGGAACTGTATCGCAGGCCGCGCAATGTCTTTGTCGCCGGTTTCATCGGCTCGCCGCGGATGAACCTGCTTTCTGGCGCGATAGCCGCCGGGCACGATGCCCACACCATCGGCATCCGGCCCGAACATATCGACATTTCCACCGAATCCGGCGAATGGGCCGGCACCGTGGGCGTGTCAGAGCACCTCGGGTCGGACACGTTCTTTCACGTCCAGTGCGATGGTTTCGACGAACCGCTGACGGTGCGGGCGAGCGGCGAAATAGATGTCGGCTATGGGCACAGCCTGTTCCTGACACCCAACCCGGCCCATCTGCATCGGTTCGACGGCAACGGGCTGCGGATCGAATGACGCGGCTTGCGGGAAAGACCGCGCTGATCACCGGTGCCGCCCGCGGCATCGGGCGCGCCTTCGCCGAGGCCTATGTCCGCGAGGGCGCGCGGGTTGCGCTGGCGGATATCGATCTGGAGGGCGCCGGGCAGGCGGCGGCTGAACTGGGCGGCGCCGCGATTGCCGTCGAAATGGATGTCAGCCGCCAGGACAGCATCGAACAGGCCGTCGAGACCACGATCACGGCACTGGGGCGCATCGACATCCTGATCAACAACGCCGCAATCTTTGTCGCGGCCCCGATCGTGGACATCACCCGCGAGGAGTATCAACGCGTGTTCGACATCAATGTTTCGGGCACGCTGTTCACCCTGCAGGCGGTCGCGCGCCACATGATCGCGCGGGGCGGCGGCGGCCGGATCATCAACATGGCCAGCCAGGCCGGACGGCGGGGCGAACCGCTGGTCGCGGTCTATTGTGCCAGCAAGGCCGCGATCATCAGCCTGACCCAGTCGGCGGGGCTGAACCTGATCGGACACGGCATCAACGTGAACGCCATTTCACCCGGCGTCGTGGACGGGGCGCATTGGGACGGGGTCGATGCGTTCTTTGCCCGCTACGAGGGCAAGGCGCCGGGCCAGAAGAAGAAAGAGGTGGGCGAGGCCGTGCCCTACGGGCGCATGGGCCGGGCCGCGGACCTGACCGGCATGGCCGTGTTTCTCGCCAGCGACGAGGCCGACTACATCGTCGCCCAGACCTACAATGTCGACGGCGGGCAATGGATGAGCTGACGGACGGCGAAGGCCGGCACGGGATCGCATGACCATCAAACTCTCGAATGACACGCTCGCAGACCTCCCCGCCCGGATCGGGCGGCCCGGTTACGACCGTTCCCGGCTGACGCCCGGCATCGTGCATGTCGGCCTGGGCAATTTCCATCGCGCGCATCAGGCCTGGTATCTGCACCGGCTGATGCAGCAGGGGCTGGCCCATGACTGGGCCATCCTCGGCGCGGGGGTCCGGCCCTATGACGCCGCCATGCGCGACCGGCTGATCGCGCAGGATTGCCTGACGACCCTGATCGAACTGGCCCCGTCGCACCGGTCGGCCGAGGTGATCGGGCCGATGATCGGCTACCTGCCCATCGAGGACGGCAACGGCGCGCTGATCCGGGCCATGGCGGACCCGGCGATCCGCATCGTCGCCCTGACGGTGACCGAGGGCGGCTATTATTTCGACCCGACGACCGGCGGGCTGGCAACCAGCCATCCCGACATCCGCCATGACGCCGCGCATCCCGACCGCCCCGCTACCGTTTTCGGTGCCATCGTGGCGGCGCTGAGGCTACGACGCGCGGCCGGGCACGCGCCCTTTGCGGTGCAGAGCTGCGACAACCTGCAGGGAAATGGCCGGATCACCCGCCAGACCGTGGTGACGCTGGCGCGGCTCACCGATCCCGCGCTGGCCGGCTGGATCGACGAACATGGCGCCTTTCCGAACTCGATGGTCGATTGCATCGTCCCGGCGACCGGACCGGACGAGATCGCGCTGGCGCGGCGGATCGGCGTGGACGATGCCGCCCCCGTCACCCATGAGAACTATCGCCAATGGGTGATCGAGGATAATTTCTGCGCCGGTCGCCCCGACTGGGATCGGGTCGGCGCGACCTTTTCCGACGCGGTGCATGACTACGAGACGATGAAGATCCGCATCCTGAACGCGGGCCACCAGGTGATCGCCAACGCGGGCGAGCTGCTGTCGGTCGGCACCATCGCCGACTGCATGCGGGATCGGGACATCGCCGCCCTGTTCCGCAAGGTTCAGCGGGACGAGATCGTGCCCCGGGTCCGGCCCGTGCCGGGGGTCGACCCGGCGGATTATGTCGCGCTGGTCGAACGGCGCTTTGCCAACCCGGCCGTCCATGACACCACCCGCCGCGTGGCCTTTGACGGCTCGTCCCGGCACACCGGCTTCGTTCTGCCCATCCTGCGCGATGCCCTGAGGGAAGGCGGGGCGATTGAGGGTCTCAGCCTCGTCGAGGCGCTCTGGGCGCATATGTGCGCAGGCACGCGCGACGACGGAACCGCGATCGCCCCCAACGACCCGAACTGGGACGCCCTGCAGGACGCGGCGCGGGCCGCGCGGAACAGGCCGCGTTCGTGGCTGGAGCAGGACCATATCTATGGCGCGCTGGGTCGGGACCCGCGATTTGCCGCCGCTTTCGAACGCTGGCTGGCCATCATCCTTGCCGATGGTGTCCGGCCGGCCATCGCAGGCTATGCCGGTCAGGCGCGGGCCTAGACAGGCGCCGAATGCCCATCGACAATGACGCAGGCCCGGGGCCGTTCCGACAAACCTAATGAGGGAAATCCATGCTTGTTTGCTGCGGCGAGGCCCTGATCGACATGATCCCGGCGCCAACCGGTACCGGCCGGGACGGGTTCGTGCCCCATGCCGGCGGCGCCGTGTTCAACACCGCGATCGCGGCGGGGCGGCTGGGCATGCGCGTGGGGCTGCTGACCGGGTTGTCCGGGGACATGTTCGGCCGGCAACTGGAAAACGCGCTCACCGCCAGCCATGTCGACACGTCCCTGTTGATCCGGTCGGACCGGCCCACGACGCTGGCCTTCGTGCAGCTGACCGACGGCCATGCGAGCTATTCCTTCTTCGACGAGAACTCGGCCGGGCGGATGCTGACGCCCGCCGACCTACCCGGCCTGCCCGGCGAGGTGTCGGCGCTCTATTTCGGCGGGATCAGCCTGGCCTGCGAACCCGGCGCCGATGCCTATGCGGCGCTGCTCGCGCGCGAGGCCGGCGGGCGCGCCGTCATGATCGACCCGAATATCCGCCCCGGCTTCATCGCAGACGAAACCCGGTACCGCAGGCGGCTGGACGGCATGATCGCGCGGGCCGACATCCTCAAGGTGTCGGACGAAGACCTGAACTGGATCGTTCCGGCACCGCTGTCGCTGGCGGAAAAGATCGGGACGATCCAGCAATCCGGCCCCCCGGTGGTGATCGTGACGCGCGGCGGCGAAGGGGCCATCGGCGTGCTGGCCGACGGCACCCGGGTCGATGTCCCGGCGCAGCGGGTCGAGATCGCCGATACCGTCGGCGCCGGGGACACGTTCAACGCGGGTGTGCTTGCCCGGTTGTCGGAACAGGGCAACCTGACCAGGTCCGCGCTGGCGACGCTGGATGCGCCCAGCCTGAAGGCCGCGCTGACCCATGGGACGCGGGTGGCGGCGATCACCGTTTCGCGCGCGGGCGCCAATCCGCCCTGGGCCGAGGAACTGCGATAGCGCGGGCCGCCGCGCTGCGCGGCACCCGTTGGGATTGAACGACCCAGAACCCACTCGACCGGGATCGGCAATCGCGCCATAGTGGACGGGCATAATTGCTTACGCGGTTTTGATGTATACGGATTTCTTCGGACTGGACTGCCGGCCTTTTGCCGTCACCCCCGACCCGGACCTGATGTTCTGGTCGCGTCAGCACCGGCGGGCGTTCGACCTGATCAGGGCGCGTATCCTCGACAGAAGCGCGATGACAGTGCTGTCGGGAGAAATCGGATCGGGCAAGACCACGCTGGTGCGGGCGCTGCTACAAGACCCCGAGATCCACGCCAATGTCCGGGTGCTGCTGCTGTCCAACCTGTCCGGCGACGCGCGCGAGATCGTCCAGCGCATCCTTGCCTGCCTGGACGCGCCACCCGATATCGGCGCCGATGACGACCCCCTGCCCGTTCTGGATGCGGAACTGACCCGGCTGGCCACCGAAAACACCCGGTTCCTGCTGATCGGGGACGAGGCACAGACGTTGACCGATGACGGCGCGGTGATGCTTGGCCGCCTGACCGCAGATGATCGCGGCCCGCTGAGGCTGCCCGTTCTTCTCGTCGGCCAGCCGGAACTGCGGGACCATTTCAAACGCCCCGCCTTTGCGGCCCTGCGCACCCTGTCGCGGCAGGCGATCCACCTGCGCGAGTTGCCGGCCGGGGAAACCGGCGACTATATCCGCGCCCGGCTCGCCGGGGCGGGATACGAGGGCGGCGACCTGTTCGACAACGGGGCGATCGGGGCGATCCACCAGCATACCGGCGGCGTGCCCCGGCTGATCAACATCCTGTGCGACCTCTGCCTGTTCACCGCCGGGCAGGAGGGCCGGAAACGGATCGACCGCGAGGCGGTCGAGGAGGTGTTCGAAAACTGGATGCAATGGGGCGGCGGGACCATGCATCCGGCCTTTCCGCCCGTCAGCGATCAGAGCCCGCCCCCTCCACCTGCCCCACCGGAACCCGCGACACCTGAACCCGAGCCCCCGGCGGCCCCCGTCATATCGGTGATGCCCGCACGCCGACCTGCCGTCAGCCCCGGGCCTGAAGCCACGGCGACAACGGAAACGCCGCCCGCCCCCGAGCCAACCCCTGAACCAGTGCCCGAACCGGAGCCCAAGGCCGCACCCGTCGTCGCACCTGTCGTTGCGGCCACCGCAACAGCGCCGCAGGTGGATGCCGCCGCGCCGGAACCCGCCACACGGCCAGAGGTGGCGGAAACCTCACCGGCAGCGCAGCGCAAATCGCGCCGGGCGCTGTGGCTGTCAGCGGCTGCGGCGGCGATCATGGTCGTCGCGATACTGCCGGGGGTGCGCGAAAACCTGTCAGGCCTGATGCCCGGTGCCGGACCGACGGAACCGGTAACCGGCGATCAGGCGCCAGACCCTTCGCAACCCGCAGAGAGCACCACCGCCAAGCCAGAGCCAGAGCCAGAGCCAGAGCCAGAGCCAGAAAATGAGGCTGTGGACCCCGGTCCGCAAGACCCGGAACCCGATGCCGCGCCCCTGCCGCTGCTGGCCGTGCGCACCGGGTCCGGGGCCGATGGCAAGACGCTCTACGATGCGGCGCTCGACGCGGCGGATTCGACCGGAATGGCGATTTCCTATGCCCGCGCCGCGCTGCGCGGCCATCAGCGCGCGGCGCGCTATCTCGGCCAGATGTTCGAAACCGGCGATGGCGTGTCCTTTGCGCCGGGCATCGCCGAACGCTGGTATGCCGTGGCCAGGGGCGAGGCCCCGCTGCACGCGGATGAGCTTGCCTCGACCGATATTCTGGCGGCCAGCGCGGCCACGCCGCTGGTTGCCATCGCCAGCGGCGACATGGTCGAGTTGGTCTGGCAGGGCCATGCCAGCCGGTTCACGGTGGAACTGGCCGCTACGCCGGAGATGCCGGTCGGCCGTTTCGAAACCCCGCTGACCGCCGCGCTGATCGAACTGCCCGAAAATGCCCGGCTATGGCGGGTGCGGGCCGATGACGGCCCCGCCTCGGACTGGCAGGACATCGGCGGCGCGGAACCGGATTGAACGACCGCCCCGGCGGGGGCGGGGCATCAGGGCATCAGCAGCCGATCGCGTCGCAGATCCGTTTGCGATAGGCCGAGTTTGCCGCGCTGTCATCGACCGGTGCCGCCGTCGTCGGCGCGCCGCACTGCATGTTGTAGGCGGGTGCGAGCCCGATATTCACGCAGGCGCCGATATCCCAGCCCGGCGGAATATCCCCCAGGTCGACCTGCTGCCACTTGGGGTGACCGTTTTCCCTCAGTTCCGGGAACCGCGTCAGGATCAGGTGGGACACGTCCGACACCGCCTGGCAACTGGCCCGGTGATAGGCATTCCGGTTGCGGTCGTATTCATAGGTCATCAGCACCGCCTTGACCGCCACCGCCTCGATCGGGCCGGACTGGAACGGATAGGTGCCCGCCGGAATGCTGGTCGGCGTATAGACCGTGTTCAGCACCGGGTCGGAGATCGGCACCAGGTGGAACCGCGCGGGGTCGATCGCCTCGTTCTGGAAGATCCTGGTGGGCGCACCGGCGACATAGAAAAACGCGTCCAGTTCGCCGCCCAGCAGCTGCGCCATCGATTCGTCGGGCGTGATCGTCCGGCGCACCACCCCGTCCACGTCCAGCAGGTCGAGAACCAGCGACGCGGTCAGGAAGGTGCCGCTGTCCTCGACCCCGATGGCCACACGCTTGCCCGCGAGATCGCTCACCGATCCGATGTCGCGAGTCGCCAGCAGGTGGATTTCCTCGTTGTAGAGCGGGAAGGCGATCCGCACCCCGGCAATCGCGCGGGCGATGGCGGGATCGTCGGCCGAATAGGTCCGCAGGTATTCCAGCACATCGCTCTGCACGATGCCGAACTGGGTCGCGCGGCGCTTGCGGACGCCGAGGAAATTCTCGAGCGACCCGGCGCTTTCCTGGACATGCAGGGTCTGGCCGCAATCGTCCAGCAACCCGGCGATGTCGCGCCCGAACTGGATATAGGTTCCCGTCGGTCCGCCGGTCAGGATGTTCTTTTCGAATTCCTGCGCCGGGACCGGGATTGCACCCGCAAACATCAGCCCCGCCGCGACGGCGAGACAGCGAGCGGTTCGGGTCAAGAAGGCCATGTCGGAGTCTCCCTTTGAATGATCGGCCCGGTCAGCATCGTCCGAGATCCCGGATCAGCGACACCAGCGTCTGACGGTTCACCGTTCCGAGCACCGAACTGAGCGCATCATGCGTGCACACCCCCTGCCCCAGCAGTTCCTCCAACCGGGTGCGCTGGGCGGTGTTGACCGTTTCCATTCCCGGCGCCCGCGCCAGCGCCTGCGCGATCTGGCCGGGTGCCAGCGGCTGCGACCGGCGTTCCTGGCTGCCGGCCACAGCGGCGGCCGGTGCCTCGGTCGCCGGGGCCGGCGTTTCCAGCGCCTGCCGTTCCTGCTGCAATGTCTCCAGCGTGACCCGCGCCTCTTCGATACGCCCGGTCAGATCGGCCAGTTCGGTCTGCAAGGCCGCCCGCTGGTCCTCGGCCTCGCGCTGGCCCTGCGCCGCGGCCGTGGCCGCCTCGGCCAGCCGTTCGCTTTCGGTCTCGGCCTCGGCGATCCGGGCCTGCAACTCGGCGAGCTTGCCCTCGGCCCCGGCCGCCTCCTCGGTTGCTGCCACGATCCGGCCCTCCAGCGTCTCCAGCGCCGCGGCCCGCTCGGCCTCGTGTTCCTGGGCCGCCGCGATACCGGCCTCTGCCTCTGTCGCGCGGGTCGTGGCCTCGGCGATCCGGCTTTCGAGATCTTGCAGCGCGGCGGTCCGCTCGGCAGCCGCCTGCTCGGCGGTTGCAGCGCCGGTTTCGGCCTCGGTTGCCCGGGCCGTGGCATCCGCGATCCGGCTTTCCAGTTCCGCCAGCGCCGCCCCGCGTTCCTCCGCCGTTTCCTGAGCCGTTTCCTGCGCCGCCGCCACCCGGGCCTCGACCTCGCCGGCCTCAGCCGTGGCCGCGTCGATCCGGGTTTGCAGATCTGTCAGCGCGGCGGTCTGTTCGGCATGTCGTTCCTCTGCCGCCGCCACGCGAGCCTCGGCCTCCTCCGCTGCCGCCTGCGCCGTGGCACTGCGCCGGTCGAGATCCAGCAGGCGTTTTTCGCGTTCGGCCTGGCGTGACAGAATTTCGTCGAGTGCTGTGCGAGCTGCTTCGGTTTCCGACAGGATGCGGTCGCGTTCGGCCTCGGCCGTTGCCGCCGCGTCCCCATCCCCGGCCCCGGTGTCCTGCGGCGCCTGCGCGGCGGCGATATCCGCCTTCAGCGTCTTAAGCGTTGCGCGCAGATCGGCCGCTTCGGCGTCCAGCGCCGTCTTTTCCTCGGCGGCCGCGCTGGCATCGGCGCGGGCCTGTTCCAGATCGGCCCTTGCCGTCCTGAGTTCCGCGCCCAGCCCGTCGATCTCGGCGGCCAGGGCGTCGCGGGTTTCACGCGTTTCCGACAGTTTCTCGAGTTCGGCCTGCGCTTGCCCCATCTGCTCTTTCAGCGCGGTTTCCTCGTCCCGCAGCCGGGTGACGGTATCCTGCACCGTGGCCAGTTCGGCGGCGGCGGCGTCCAGCGCGGATTTCCTGTCGGCCAGCGCGGCCTCGGTTTCCTCGGCCTCGGCCTCGAGCCGCGCGATGATCCGGCGGAAGGACGCCGCCTGCTGCGACAACTGGTCGACCTGCGACTGATCCGCCGGGCTATCGGTCTGCGCCATCAGCGGGCAGGCCGATACGAACATGCAAAAGACCACGATCAGGCATCGATCAGCAAGCATCGGTTTCCGTCCGGCAAATCGGTTCATCAATCTATAGGCGAACAGTCTAGTCCCAGCCCCGACAAAAGCAAGTTCCGCGGATAACGAGACAACCAATGCGCGATTTCATGTCCTTGTTACGGCATTGAAAAAGCCGCCCACATGGGTACTGATAACAAAATCGCTTTGATAACGGGTACGCCCACAGGGAGGACGAAATGAACAACAAGAACATTCTGGCCGCAGCGATAGCCGCAACCGTGGCGATGTTCGCCGGTGCCGCGCAGGCCGATTGCCCGCGGGGCGATCTCGACGAACGGTTCTGCGACGTTGACGGCGACCTGATCGCAGACATCCCCGAGGACCCGGCGCAGCAGATCGACCCCGACACGCTGGTCTTTGCCTATACGCCGGTCGAGGACCCCGCCGTCTACAAGACCGCCTGGGCCGATTTCCTGACCCATCTGGAGCAGGAAACCGGCAAGAAGGTCGTGTTCTTCCCGGTGCAGTCCAACGCCGCCCAGATCGAGGCGATGCGATCGGGCCGGCTGCATATCGCGGGCTTCAACACCGGGTCGAACCCGCTGGCGGTGAACTGCGCGGGCTTCCGTCCGTTCACGATCATGGCCGCGCCGGACGGGTCGTTCGGCTATGAAATGGAGATCATCACCTATCCGGGTTCGGGGATCGACAAGATCGAGGACATCAAGGGCAAGCAACTCGCCTTTACCGCGCCCACGTCCAATTCGGGGTTCAAGGCGCCTTCGGCGATCCTGAAGGCCGATTACGACATGGAGCCGGAAAAGGATTTCGAACCGGTCTTTTCGGGCAAGCATGACAACTCGGTTCTCGGCGTGGCCAACAAGGATTACCCCGCCGCCGCGATCGCCAATTCGGTGATGACGCGGATGATCGAACGCGACGTGGTCACGAAGGACCAGATCGTGTCGATCTACAAGTCGCAGACATTCCCCACCACCGGCTATGGCGTGGTCAACAACCTCAAGCCGGAATTGCAGCAGAAGATCCATGACGCGTTCTTCAACTTCGAATGGGACGGGTCATCGCTGCAGGAAGAGTTCGAGAAGAACGGCGAAGGCCAGTTCCTGCCGATCACCTATCAGGAATTCTGGGAGGTGATCCGCAAGATCGACAGCGCCAACGGCGTCAGCTACGCCTGCGAATAATCCGATCTGACCGGATGCGACAACCGGCGGGCCTGGCTGCGGGCCCGCCCTCCGACGCGGTGGGGACCGAATGCTCAGACTCGAAACGCTGACCAAGACATACAAGACGGGTGACCAGGCGCTCAAGGGGATCGACCTCGAGATCCCCGACGGGCAGGTCCTGGCCCTGATCGGGCCATCGGGCGCCGGCAAATCCACCATGATCCGCTGTATCAACCGGCTGGTCGAACCCACCGGCGGCAAGGCCTGGCTGGACGATACCGAACTGACCGGCCTGTCGCAGACGGCGTTGCGGCACCAGCGCCGCCTGATGGGCATGATCTTTCAGGAATACGCCCTGGTCGAACGGCTGACGGTGATGGAAAACGTGCTGTCCGGGCGGCTGGGCTATGTCGGGTTCTGGCGCAGCTGGACCCGCCGCTATCCCCAGGCGGACGTGGACGAGGCGTTCCGGCTGCTGGATCGCGTCGGGCTGCTGGCGATGGCCGACAAGCGCGCCGACGAGCTTTCGGGCGGACAGCGGCAGCGCGTCGGCATCTGCCGGGCGCTGATCCAGAACCCGAAACTGCTGCTGGTGGACGAACCCACCGCGTCGCTCGACCCGAAGACAAGCCGCCAGATCATGCGTCTGATCTGCGAACTGTGCGCCGAACGCGGGCTGGCGGCGATCATCAACATCCACGACGTGGCGCTGGCGCAGATGTTCGTGCAGCGCGTGGTCGGCCTGCGGTTCGGCGCCATCGAATTCGACGGCACCCCCGAAGAGCTGACCCCCGACGTGCTGACCCGCATCTATGGCGAGGAAGACTGGGAAGCCACGATCCAGAAGGTCGAGGACGAGGACGACGCCGTGGCGGTGCAGGCATGAGCGGCGATCTGGACGCTGTCATCGGCCGCAGGTGGCGGCGCCCGCCGCTGGTCCGGCAGGCCTGGCTGCGCTGGGCGATCGCCCTGGGCGCGATCGCCTACCTGGTGGCGGCCGTCGCCACGATCGAGGTCAACTGGTCGCGGGTCTATGAAGGCCTGGACCGCGGCGCGGCCTTCATCCTGTCCTTTGCCACCCCCGATTTCACCACTCGCGCCGCCGATATCCGCGACGGCATGCTGGAAAGCATCGTGATGACGGTGGCGGCGTCAGTGGTCGGCATCGCCATTTCCATCCCCATCGGGCTGGGTGCGGCACGCAACATCGCACCGATGCCGGTCTACCTGATCTGCCGCGGCATCGTCGCGGTCAGCCGCGCGTTGCAGGAAATCATCGTCGCGATCCTGCTGGTGGCGATCTTCGGATTCGGCCCGCTGGCCGGGTTCCTGACGCTGAGTTTCGCCACCATCGGGTTCCTGTCGAAACTGCTGGCCGAGGATATCGAGGCGATGGACCGGTCCCAGGCCGAGGCGGTGCGCGCCACCGGGTCGCGCTGGCTGCAATGGATCAATTACGGGGTGCAGCCGCAGGTCATGCCGCGGCTGATCGGGCTGTCGATGTATCGCATCGACATCAATTTCCGCGAAAGCGCGATCCTCGGGCTGGTCGGCGCGGGCGGTATCGGCGCGACGCTGAACACCGCCTTCGACCGCTATGAATACGACACCGCCGCCGCGATCCTGATCCTGATCATCGTGATCGTGATGGGGCTGGAATACCTGTCGGGCATCATCCGCGCGAGGGTGCAGTAATGCCGGTGGTCGAACAGTCCGGCCAGAAGGTCTGGCAACGCCGCACCCGGCCCGAAAGCCTGCTGCGCTGGGCGCTGTGGCTGACGGGCACCGCCATTTTCGTCTATTGCTGGCACCAGATCTCGAGCGCGACGACATGGTATTTCGTGGTCGATGCCCCCCGGATCGCCGGCGACATCTGGGACCGCGCCACCCCGCCGAAATGGAACTATGTCACCCAGTTGGGCCGGCCGATCTGGGACACGCTGAACATCGCCACGCTGGGCACGATCATCGCGCTGGTGCTGGCGGTGCCGACCGCCTTCATGGCGGCGCGCAACACGACACCCTCGGCGCTGTTCATCCGGCCCGTCGCGCTCCTGGTCATCGTCTCGACCCGGTCGATCAACTCGCTGATCTGGGCGCTGCTCTTGATCGCGATCATCGGGCCGGGGGTCTTTGCCGGGGTGGTCGCGATCGCGATCCGGTCGATCGGGTTCTGCGCCAAGCTGCTCTACGAGGCGATCGAGGAAATCGACGAAACCCAGGTCGAGGCGATCACCGCCACCGGGGCCAGCCGCTGGCAGGTGATGGCCTATGGCATCGTGCCGCAGATCCTGCCGGCCTTCGCGGGCATCGCGGTGTTCCGCTGGGATATCAACATCCGCGAATCCACCGTGCTGGGGCTGGTGGGCGCCGGCGGCATCGGGTTGCAGCTCTCGGCCTCGCTGAACGTGCTGGCCTGGCCGCAGGTCAGCCTGATCCTGGTGGTGATCCTGTTCGCGGTGGTGATCAGCGAATGGGTTTCGGCCAAGGTCCGGGGTGCAATCATTTGATCCCGCTCACCTTTCAGGGCGCCTTTGCCGCCTATGAGGCCGTCCGCCACCGCCTGCCGCCGGAAGGACCGGGCAAGGCGGCCCGGCGCGTGGCCGATCTGGACGCGATCGCCGAACGGTTCGACCTGTTCCTGCTGGATGCCTTCGGCGTGCTCAATATCGGCGAAACCGCGATACCCGGCGTCCCCGAACGGGTGGCGCGGCTGCAGGCGGCCGGCAAACGGGTGATGGTGCTGACCAACGCCGCCAGCTATCCGCTGCACCGGCTGCTGGCCAAGTATCGCGGCCTCGGCTACGCCTTCGACCCGCAGGACGTGGTCTCGAGCCGCGCCGCGCTGCTGGCCGCCATGGAGGCGGATGACGGCCGCTGCTGGGGCGTCATGGCGCCCGACCTGTCGGACGCCACCGACCTGTCCGCGCTGACCACGATCCAGCTGGGCGACGATCCCGCCGATTACGATCGCGCCGAAGGGTTCCTGCTGCTGGGCAGCGGCACCTGGACGGGCGCGCGGCAGGCCCTGCTCGAGGCCAGCCTGACCCGCAACCCGCGCCCGGTGCGCGTGGGCAACCCCGACATCGTCGCGCCCCGCGAAACCGGGTTGTCGGTCGAACCGGGGCATTTCGCGCATTGGCTGGCCGACCGGACCGGCGTGGTGCCTGAATTCTTCGGCAAACCGTTCGGCAACATCTACGACCTTGCCTTTGCCCGGCTCGGCGGCGAGCTGGATCGCAGCCGTACCGTGATGGTCGGCGACACGCTGCACACCGATGTGCTGGGGGCGCAGACCGCCGGCGTGACCTCGGCGCTGGTGGCCGGATACGGGTTTTTCGCGGGCCGGCGGGTGGACCGCGCCATCGCCACCAGCGGCATCTGTCCCGATTTCATCCTCGACCGGCCCTGAGCCGGACAGCCGGTCCGCGACCGGATAAATCCCGTGACGGGATCGGGCATCTGCGCTACCCGATGGGGCACGAGCCAGCCGCGTCCGGACCGGCGGCCACGACACCCCACGATCCGCGAGGAAACAGATGAGCCACATCGATGACAGTTTCGATCCCGCCGCGCATGTGACCTGCGCCCGGAAGAGCTTTGACGAACTGCGGGTCGGAGACCGGTTCGTGATCCCGTCGCGGACCATCGGGGATGCGAATTTCAGCGCGTTCCAGGCCGCGTCGATGGACAATCACCCGATACATTACGACATGGAATACTGCCGTGCCCAGGGTCATCCCACCCTGCTCGGGCATGGCTATCAGGCGCTGATCCTGTGCGCCCCCGGCGCCAGCGCTCTGCCGCATGTGCTGGGCGATGCGCTGATCGGGTTCGTCGAGCAATCGTCGAAATTCCTCGGCCCGCTCTATCTGGGCGACACCGCCTATCCCGCGCTGGAGATCACCGATCTCACCCGGCAGCGCACCAACGGGGTCGTCACCCTGCGCAACACCGTGCACAACCAGCGCCGGGAACTGATCCTGGACGGCTGGCAGAAACTTCTGGTGCGCCTGCTGGGCTAAGGCGGCTCAGCCGCCGGTGATGGTCACCCCGCCATCGACCACGAAGGTCTGCCCGGTGGTCCAGCCGCCCGCGGCCGAGGCCAGATAGACCGCGATCCCGGCGATGTCGCGCGGTTCGCCCAGCCGCCGCAGCGGGGTGCCGCGGGAATAGCGGGCGGCGATCTTCTCGTCTTCCCACAGGGCGCGGGCGAAATCGGTTTTCACCAGACCCGGCGCGATCGAGTTCACGCGGATATTGTGCGGCCCCAGTTCGTCGGCGAGGTTGCGGGTCAGCTGCATGTCGGCGGCCTTGGACACGTTGTAGGCACCGATGGTCGAACTGCCGCGCAACCCGCCGATGGACGACACGATGATGATCGCGCCATCCTTGCGCTCGATCATCCCGGGCGCCACCAGCTGGGCCAGCCAGTGGTTGGACATGATGTTGACACCCAGCACCTTTTCAAAGGCTTCGTCGGGTATGTCGAGAAACGAGCCATAGCTCGGATTCACCGCGGCATTGCAGACCAGAATGTCGATCGGCCCGCAGGTGTCGCGGGTGGATTTCACCAGTTGCTGCAACGCCTCTTTCGACGAGATGTTGCAGGGGATCGCGGTGGCCTTGCCGCCGGAGTCGCGGATCGCGGCCGCCACCTCTTCGCAGACATCGCCCTTGCGCGAACTGATCACCACATGGGCGCCATGCGCCGCCATTTCCTCGGCAATCGCGCGGCCGATCCCCTTGGTCGAACCGGTGATCAGCGCCACCTTGCCGCTCAGGTCGAACAGTTCCATTGGCGTTCCCTCCCCTGCCAAATGCCCGCCCCCCTGTTGCGGCGCGGTTTTCCGATACCGGCAATGATTGGGTGGAGCATCCGGACGCTGTCAAGCAATGACGCGGCGTTTCAGGGGGGTGCCCGGCGGTCAGCCGCCGCCGGGCGCGATGACGGATCAGCCCGCGATCATCTCGGCCTGGCGCACGATCACCTCGGCCTGCTTGATGCTGGCGATATCGACCAGCCGCCCCTTGTAGACGGTGGCGCCTTCGCCCTTGGCCTTGGCCGCCTCCATCGCGGCGAGGATCTCGCGCGCTTCGGTCACGGCCTCGTCGGACGGCGTGAACACCTCGTTGGCCAGCGCCACCTGTTTCGGGTGGATCGCCCATTTGCCGACCATGCCCAGCGTCGCCGACCGGCGCGCCTGGGCGCGGAACCCGTCATCGTCGCCGAAATCGCCGAACGGGCCGTCCACCGGCAGCACGCCATGGGTGCGGCAGGCGGCGACGATCGCGGCCTGCGCCCAGTGCCAGGGGTCGGACCAGTGCTTTTCGCCGTCGCGCAGCATGTAGTAGTTTTCCTGCGTCCCGCCGATGCCGGTGGTCTGCATCCCCATCGACGCGGCGAAATCCGCCGCGCCGAGGCTCATCGCCACCAGCCGGGGCGAGGCGGCGGCGATCTCTTCGACATGGGCGATGCCGGCAGCCGATTCGATGATGACCTCGAAATCGATGCGTCGGGCGCGCCCCTTCGCCGCTTCGACTGCGGTGACCAGCGCGTCCACGGCATAGAGATCGCCCGCGCAGCCGACCTTGGGGATCATGATCTGGTCGAGCCGGTCGCCGCCGCGTTCCAGCAGGTCGACCACGTCGCGATACCAATAGGGCGTGTCCAGCCCGTTGATGCGCACCGACAGGGTCTTGTTGCCCCAGTCGACGCCCGAAATGGCCTCGATGACGTTTTCGCGCGCGCTGTCCTTGTCCGAGGGCGCCACCGAATCCTCCAGGTCGAGGTTGATGACATCCGCCGTGCTGGCCGCCATCTTTTCAAAGATCGCGGGGCGCGACCCCGGACCGAACAGCTGGCAGCGGTTGGGACGGGCCGGGGCGGCGGGCTGGATGCGGAAACTCATGATGCGGCACCTTTCGGGTAAGGATGTTGCGGGGGCATTCCCTTGCGGGGTATTAAATTGCGCACCCCCGTGCAAGCAGGATTGTGCAGGCGCAGCATTCCGCATCGGCTGCGCCCCGCCAATTGCCAGACACACGCCCGCTGCGCCGCGATACCATCCGGGGCAATCCCATCGCCCGAGATTCGTCGGCGCGGCCCGGGCATTCCGCACAAGTTTCTTCGATATATCGGTAGGATTGCGAGAGTTTCTTGCGCGTGCGCCCGAAACTTCGCGAATTTTCCGATGGGCATTGGCGAGGTTAATGTGTAGCTTCCGCGGAAACTGCTGGAGACCCGCGCCATGATCGAAACCCCCTACCTGCTGTTTCTGGGCGACGCGCCCGACCAACTCGCGGCAAAGGTCGCCCAGGGCATCAAGGACTGGCGTCCGGAAAACGCCGTCGGCCAGTACCGCATGGAGGGGTGCAAGGCCGATCTGGGCATCGCCGACATGACCCTGACCGAAGCCCGCGAGGCGGGGGCGAAAACGCTGGTCATCGGCGTTGCCAACCGCGGCGGGGTGATCAGCCAGGAATGGAAGAAGGTTCTGGTCATGGCGCTGGAGGAAGGGTTCGACCTGGCCTCGGGCCTGCACAACCTGCTGCGCGACGAACCCGACCTGGTGGCCGTGGCCGAGGCGACCGGCCGCAGCCTGCATGACGTGCGCGTGCCCGAGGTCGATTACCCGATCGCCAATGGCGTCAAGCGCAGCGGCAAGCGGGTGCTGGCGGTGGGCACCGACTGTTCGGTCGGCAAGATGTATACCGCGCTGGCGCTGGATAACGCGATGCGCGAGCGGGGCATGAAATCGACCTTCCGTGCCACCGGGCAGACCGGCATCCTGATCACCGGCGACGGCGTGCCGCTGGACGCGGTGGTCGCCGATTTCATGGCCGGGTCGGTGGAATGGCTGACCCCGGACAATGACGACGATCACTGGGATATCATCGAGGGTCAGGGCTCGGTGTTCCATGTGTCCTATTCCGGCGTGACCATGGCGCTGATCCATGGCGGCCAGCCCGACGCGCTGATCCTGAGCCACGAACCGACCCGCGCCCATATGCGCGGCCTGCCGGATTACGAGGTGCCGACGCTCGAGGCGCTGCGCGACACCGCGCTGCCGCTGGCCCGGGTGGCCAACCCGGCCTGCCAGGTGGTGGGCATTTCGGTCAATACCCAGCATATGAGCGAAGACGAGGCGGCCGCCTATCTGGCCGGGGTCGAGGCGCGGATGGGCCTGCCCGCGGTGGATCCGTTCCGCCACGGCGCGGCGCGCCTGGCGGATGCACTGGCCGCGATCTGATCGGGCGCGGCGCGCGTGTCGGGCGGCGGGAGCCTCCGGCGGGGATATTTTGGGCAAGAGGAAGGACGCGATGTGCAGGTAGAGATTCGGCGGGACGTGTTTCCACTGGCGCAGGTTTTCACCATCTCGCGCGGGTCGCGGACCGAGGCGCAGGTGTTGACGGTGACGCTGCGGGACGGGGATGTGGCCGGCCGGGGCGAATGTGTTCCCTATGCGCGCTACGGCGAAACGCTGGGCTCGGTCGAGGCGCAGATCGCCGGCCTGCCCGGCGCGTTCGACCGGGACATGCTGCAAGGGCTGCTGCCGCCGGGCGCGGCCCGCAACGCGGTGGATTGCGCGTTGTGGGATCTCGAGGCGAAGCGGGCCGGCAGGCGGGTCTGGGACCTGGCCGGGCTGCCCGCGCCGGGCCCCGAGATCACCGCCTATACGCTGTCGCTGGACACGCCCGAGGCGATGCGCGCCAGCGCGGCAAAGAACGCGCACCGGCCGCTGCTGAAGATCAAGCTGGGCACGCCCGACGACATGGCGCGGCTGGAAGCGGTGCGGGCGGGCGCGCCGGCGGCGAGGATCATCGTCGACGCCAATGAAGGCTGGAGCGCGGATGTCTATGCCGATCTTGCCCCGCACCTGTTGCGGCTGGGCGTGGCGCTGGTGGAACAGCCCCTGCCCGCGGGCGAGGATGACGCGCTGATCGGGCTGGAGCGCCCGGTGCCGGTCTGCGCGGACGAGAGCTGCCATGACCGCGCCAGCCTGCCCGGCCTGAAGGGCAAGTATGACGTGGTCAACATCAAGCTGGACAAGACCGGCGGCCTGACCGAGGCGCTGGCGCTGCGCGACGCGGCACGGGCGCAGGGCTATGACATCATGGTCGGCTGCATGGTCGGGTCGTCGCTGGCGATGGCGCCGGCGGTGATCGTGGCACAGGGCGCGCGGGTGACGGATCTCGACGGCCCGCTGCTGCTGGCGCGGGACCGTGCGCAACCGTTGCAGTTCGACGCCGCCGGGGTTCATCCGCCCGCCCCCGGCCTGTGGGGATGACATGAGGTCGATCACGGTCTATGACGCTGAATTCCTGACCGCCCCGGGTGCGCCGCAGCGGTTCTGGTGCGGGCCGGAAGACCCCGACCCGCTGACCATCCAGATCGGCGCCGTTCGCCTGTCGCTGGAGCCGCCCTTTGGCATGTCACAACCGGAGAGCTGGCCGGTGCGGCCGGTGGACCGCCACGGCAGGGTGGTGCCGGTCGATCCGCTGGTGACACGGCTGACGGGGCTGGGCGATGCGGACCTGGCCCGCGGCCTGCCGCTGACCGACGCGCTGCGGGCGCTCGACCGTTTTTCGCAGGGCGATCCGCTGTTCGCCTGGGGCAAGGACGAGCTGCTGACGCTGGCCGCGTCGCTGTTTGTCGAACAGGTGCCATCGCCGATCCCGGCCACGCGGTTTCGCAGCGCGGTGCCGCTGCTGGTCCGGGCAGGCGAGACCCGCGAAACCGTCGAGGGCCTTCGCAGCCACACGATCTGCGCGCATTTCGGGCTGGCATCGCCGGGCCGGGCCCATGATGCGGCGGGCGATGCGCAGGCGGTCGCAACCGTGCTTGGCCATCTGCTCGGGGCAGGCCGCCTGCGACCCGGCGATTTTGCCGGCCCGGCCCCGGCTTGACGCCGGCGCGCGGAGCCACGATGAAAGACCTCAACGAAACGGAAAGGAAACCGGGATGTCCCGCACCGTCTATCTGAATGGCGATTACCTGCCCGAGACCGAGGCCAGGGTGTCGATCTTCGACCGCGGCTTCCTGATGGCCGACGGGGTTTACGAAGTCACCAGCGTGCTGGACGGCAAGCTGATCGATTTCGACGGGCACGCGGTCCGGCTCGAGCGTAGCCTGCGCGAACTGGACATGGACAGCCCGGTGACCAGGGACGAGCTGCTCGCGATCCACCGGGAACTGGTGGCGCGCAACGGCATCACGGACGGCATGATCTATCTGCAGATCACGCGTGGTGCCCCGGATGACCGCGATTTCGTCTTTCCCGATCCCGAAACCACGCCGCCGACGATCGTGCTGTTCACCCAGAACAAGCCAGGGCTGGCCGACAATCCGGCTGCCAGGGTCGGGATCAAGGTGATCGGCATCGAGGATCAGCGCTGGGGACGGCGCGACATCAAGACCGTGCAACTGCTCTACCCGTCGCTGGGCAAGATGATGGCCAAGAAGGCCGGCGCCGACGATGCCTGGATGATCGAGGACGGGATGGTGACCGAGGGCACCAGCAACAACGCCTATATCGTCAAGGGCGGCAAGATCATCACCCGCGCCCTGTCCAACGACATTCTGCACGGGATCACCCGCGCCGCCGTGCTGCGCTTTGCCCGCGAAGCGCAGATGGAGGTCGAGGAACGCAGTTTCTCGATCGACGAGGCCCGCGCGGCGGACGAGGCGTTCATCACCTCGGCCAGCACCTTTGTCATGCCGGTGGTGGAACTCGACGGGCAGCCCGTGGGCAATGGCCAGCCGGGGCCGGTCGCCGCGCGGCTGCGCGAAATCTACCTGGACGAAAGCCGCAAGGCCGCGATCTGACCGGGGCCGGGCGCCCCGGCGTCCGGCTCAGATGATCCACAGCAGCAGCGAGTCGGGCCAGAGCAGGCTCAGCCCCAGCGTGACCGCGTTTTCGAACAGGGTCCCCAGAACCGCCAGCATCGCCAGCCCGGTCAGGAACGGTTTCCAGGTCAGCCGCCGGTCGATCCGGTAGAGGTTGATCGCGGCGACCACCGCCAGCCCTGCCCACAGCGCATCGAACAGGTGGGTATGGGCCATGCCCCAGAACTGCGAGGTCTGCGAGGTTTGCGGGTTCGTGGCCAGCAGCGGCAGCAGGTGCTGGCTCGACGCGTAATAGGCGGTGTTCAGCAGGTTGCCCAGCGCCCCGAATCCGATCATCAGCGCCCAGTATTGCGCCGGTTCGGTGCTGCCCTCGGTCCGGCGCGACCAGTAATGCACGGTGGGCCAGGCCGGCAGCAGCAGCAGAACCAGCCAGAACAGCACCAGCACCTCGGCAAAGACCGGGTTCTGCGCCGTTTCCAGCACCGCGAACACGCCCTGCCGCCCGGTTTCGTCCACGGCACCGGACGGGTTGTAGAACGACGTGCCGACCACATACTGGATCAGCAGCGACCACGCGAAGAGATTGACCATCGCCTGCCGGGCGCCGGGATCGCGGGTCAGGCGATAATAGCGCAGCGGCGCCGTGACGAACCGCATCAGCACCGGGGCAAAGCCGAAGAAGGACAGGAACAGGGACAGCAGGATCGGCACCGGCGTTGCGGTGCGGGCGCCGGTGCGAACGCGGTGAAGGAACATCGGTGGCCTCGCTGGTTGAACCAGCACCACTTTCCCGGCTAACCGCCGGGATTCAACCGCAAATCATTTCCTGTCGATGACGTTCTCGCGGAACGAGACCTCGAACTCGGCCTGCTGCTCGGCGCTGGCCTCGGTCTGGAACGCCGCCTTCCAGTCGTCATAGGGCATGCCATAGAAGATCTCGCGCGCCTGCGCCTTGTCGATGTCGATGCCGCGGTCGGTGGCGGCCTCCTGGTACCAGCGCGACAGGCAATTGCGGCAGAACCCGGCCAGGTTCATCAGGTCGATATTCTGCACGTCGGACCGGTCGTCCATCAGGTGCCTGCGCAGCCGGCGAAAGGCGGCGGCTTCGATCTCGGTCTGGGTCTGCTTGTCCATGTCAGGCTCCGCTGCGGCCGGGGTTGCGCCCGTTCCCCTGCCTAGCAATCCGCGCCCGCCAAGGCAACGGCACCGGCGGTCACGCCGGGGTCACAGCCCCGAGACGCCCAGCGCGTCCTGCAACACCACCGCCAGCCGTCCGGCCCAGTGTTTCTGGCCCGCGCTGTCGGCAATCAGGTCGTTGCGCAGTTCGATCAGCACGTTGGGCCGGTGATGCGCAGTGCAGTGCCGGTCGATCGCATCGCCCGGCAGATAGCCGGTATAGGGCTGGTTGACGCCCACGCACAGATCGTCCTCGGCCCGCAGCCGGTCGATCAGCGGCGCCGAGAACCGTTCGTCATCGGTATGCAGCACGCCGACATGCCAGGGCCGGGGATCGCGCCCGCGCAGCTGCCGGGTAAAGGAATGAACCGACACGATCACCGCATGGGGCAGCGCCGCCATCCGCGCGAGGGTGTCGTGATACGGGCGGTAGCACAGGTTCAGGCGCCGTTCGATCTCGGCCCGGTCCGCGCCGCGGTTGGCGGGGATGATCGACCCGTCATAGAGCTTCATCACCAGCGTCGGATCGTCCTCGCCCCGGTTAGGGTCGATCACGAGGCGCGAGAAATTGGCCGCCACCGCCGGCGCGTCCAGCGCCTGCGCCAGCTGCTGCGCCACCCCCCAGGCGCCCACGTCATAGGCGATGTGGCGCTCCATGTCCTCGTGCGGCAGGCCCAGATCGCCGCCGGCGACCTGCGGCGGCACGCAGTTGGTGGCGTGATCGCAGGTGATCAGCCAGCGGCCGGGGCGGTTCTCGCCGATCAGGTAACAGGGGGAATACGTCATGTGCCTGTGATGTTGTTGCCCGAACCAATAGGCCAGTTGTCCGCCAATGGGAATTGGGCCATAAGCGGAACAGCCGTGTTTGCGGTAACAACCTGCCGGCTTGGGGACCAAAGGGGCGATAAGGATGAGAAGAGAGCGCAACGTCAAGATCGTGGCCACGCTGGGCCCGGCATCGTCCAGCTATGATGTCATCCGGGCGCTGCACGAGGCGGGCGCCGACGTGTTCCGCCTGAACATGAGCCACGGCACCCATGACGAGATCGCCAGCCGGCATCGGATCATTCGCCAGGTCGAAGAGGACCTGGACAGCCCGATCGCGATTCTCGCGGACCTGCAGGGGCCGAAACTGCGCGTGGGAGAGTTCGCCGAAGGGGCGCATGACCTGGCCGACGGCGCGTCCTTCCGGCTCGATCTCGATGCGGCGCCGGGCGACGCGCGCCGCGTCCAGCTGCCGCATCCCGAGATCTTCGCCGCGCTCAGCCCCGGCGCCACGCTGCTGGTGAATGACGGCAAGATCCGCCTGAAGGTCGCGAACTGCGGCGACGATTTCGCCGATTGCGAGGTGATCGCGGGCGGCACGATCTCGGACCGCAAGGGCGTGAACGTGCCCGACGCGGTGCTGCCGCTGGCGGCGCTGTCCGAAAAGGACCGCGCCGACCTGGAATTCGTCTGCGGGCTGGGTGTCGACTGGCTGGCGTTGTCCTTTGTCCAGCGCGCGGCGGATGTGCGCGAGGCGCGGGACCTGGCCGCCGGCCGCGCCGCGATCCTGTCGAAGATCGAGAAACCCGCCGCGGTGGCCAGTTTCGACGACATCCTCGAGGCCTCCGACGGGATCATGGTCGCCCGTGGCGATCTGGGCGTCGAACTGCCGGTTCAGGCGGTGCCGCCGATCCAGAAACGGCTGGTGCGCCGCTGCCGCGCCGCCGCCAAGCCGGTGATCGTGGCCACCCAGATGCTGGAAAGCATGATCGAAAGCCCGATGCCGACCCGTGCCGAGGTTTCCGACGTGGCCACCGCCATCTACGAAGGCGCCGACGCGGTGATGCTCAGCGCCGAATCGGCGGCCGGGAACTACCCGGTCGAGGCGGTGGAAACGATGGACAAGGTCGCCGCCGAGGTCGAAACCGACCCGAATTATACCCAGATCATCGCCTCGTCGCGCACCGCCAAGGGCGACAGCGTGGCCGACGCCATCGTGGCCGCCGCCCGCGAGATCGCGGAAAAGACCGATATCAAGGCGATCTGCTGCTATACCCAGAGCGGCACCACCGCGCTTCTGACCGCGCGGGAACGCCCCGGCGTGCCGATCATCGCCCTGACCAGCCTGCGCGGCACCGCCCGGCGCCTGTGCCTGAGCTGGGGCTGCAACTGCGTGATGGCCGATGAAATGGACCGGTTCAAGACAGCGGTCATCAACGCCACCCGCGCCGCCCGTTCGGGCGGTTTCGCCAGCGGAACCGACCAGATCGTGATCACCGCCGGGGTGCCTTACAACGTGCCCGGCACGACGAATATCCTGCGCGTCGCCCCCTGCGACGAACGGCTGATCTACCGGACCGACCCCGACTGACACTGTCTGGCCCGGACCGCCCCCTGGTGACGCCCTGTTAGCGACGTTTGCGGAAACCGATTCTGCAAAGGGCCGGTTTCGTCCTATTCTGGGGCGAATCGCAGCGGAGCCCCACATGACCCCGGAAATCGCGCTCGTTATCGGACTGGTGCTCGCCGCGATGGTGATCCCGTCGGCCTTTTCCGACTTTGCCGCGCGGCGCCCGCCGCGCACAACGGCGCTGGTCGCGCTGGTGGCGGGGCTGCTGGTCTGGTATGCGCTGCGCACCGTTCCAGGCGGGCTGACCCTGTCCGAAATCCCGGATGCGTTCTTTGACGGCATCGGCCAGATCCTGCACTGAGGCTGCCCGGAAAATTCGCTTGCGCGTGCGCCATTCATTGCGTAAACGGCCCATCTGACCGCGCGACCGGCCCAAGCGGCATGCCGAGTCGCGTGTTAACCGAACCCGACGAACAGGAGACGGAAATGCCCAAGATGAAGACCAAGTCGAGCGCCAAGAAGCGCTTCAAGGTGACTGGAACCGGTAAGGTCCTGTCGGCCCAGGCCGGCAAGCGCCACGGCATGATCAAGCGGACCAAGAAGTTCATCCGCGACGCCCGCGGCACCACCACCCTGTCCGCCCCCGACGCCAAGATCGTCAAGGGCTACATGCCCTACGACCGCTAAGAGGAGATACGCTCATGTCCCGCGTCAAAGGTGGAACCACGACCCACGCCCGCCACAAGAAAGTGGTCAAGGCCGCCAAAGGTTACTATGGCCGCCGCAAGAACACCTTCAAGGTGGCCCGTCAGGCCGTCGACAAGGCCAACCAGTATGCGACCCGCGACCGCAAGAACCGCAAGCGCAACTTCCGCGCCCTGTGGATCCAGCGGATCAACGCCGCCGTCCGCGCCCATGACGAGGCGCTGACGTATTCGCGCTTCATCAACGGCCTGTCGCTGGCCGGGATCGAAGTGGACCGCAAGGTTCTGGCCGACCTGGCCGTGCACGAACCCGAAGCGTTCGGCGCCATCGTCGAAAAGGCCAAGGGCGCGCTGGCCGCGTAACCGCCGCCATAGCCGATAGTCCAGGGCCGTCCCGCCGGGGCGGCCCTTTTCCTTGCCATGGTTGTCACGCGCGGCCCGATCGGGTATCGGCCAGTTGTCAGGACAAGGAGATCTATGCGCAGAAGCTCTGGGGTCACCCGCGAGACGGGTCCGACGGCCGGGTGGCCGAACCAAACTTGCTGCGCATATGCGCCTTACTGACAGGATAATCACATGACCAACACCTATCGCATCCGGCCCTACCGGCCGGAGGACCGGCCGCGCCTGCTGGAGATCTGGCGGAGCGCCTCGGAGATCGCGCACCCGTTTTTCACCGCCGCGCAACTGGATGACCAGCAGCGCCTCGTCGGCGACATCTATCTGGAACAGGCCGAAACCCATGTCGCGGTGGATGCCGCCGGCCAGCCGCTGGGGTTCATCGGGCTGCTCGACAATTTCATCGGCGGGCTGTTCGTGGCCCCGGCCCTGCACGGCCGGGGCATCGGGCGCGGGCTGGTGCGCCATGCGCTGTCGGACCGGGACGGGCTGGAACTCGAGGCCTATGCCGCCAATACCGGTGCCATCGGTTTCTATCGCGGCCTCGGCTTCACCGAGATGTCGCGGCGCGGAACCGATGACAACGGCCTGCCCTTCGAACTGGTGAGGCTGCGCCTCTCGCGCTAGCGGCCAGCCTCGGGCCAACGACCGGCGGCGGCCCGCAGGCCGCCGCCGATTTTGCCGGTCAGCCCGGTCACTTGCGACCCGGGCGCGGCGTCGTTTCCCGGTCAGAGCCCGGCATACACCGCGCGCTCAAAGGCGTCGTAGGTCTCTTGCATCGGCGGTTCGACGAAGGGCAGCGACTGGGTCATGATCACCGCGGCCACGTCGCTGGCCGGGTCGAACCAGTAATGCGTGTTGCAGACCCCGGCCCAGCCCTGCGACCCGGCGCGGCGTTTGCCGGGCTGGTCGGCCTCGCTGCGCACGAAGGCAAAGCTGTGGGTGGTGCCGGGCGGAAGTTCCACATCCGCGCTGACCGCCGGCGCCACCGTGTACATGTTCTGAAAGGTCAGCCCATGCATCTGGTCGGCCAGCATCTCGGCCACGGCCGGTTCGCTCAGCACCCGTTCGCCATCCAGTTGCCCTTTGTTCAGGACCATCCGCAGGAACCGCATGTAATCCGGCGCGGTGGAATAGAGCGCGTGCCCCATGCCGTAGACTTCCGGTTTCGGCGGCGGCGCGAGTTCGAAGGGCACGAACGCGCCGTCCTCGCCCCGCATCGACACCTGCGCCAGCCGGTCGGTCAGCGCGTCCGGCTCAAAGGCGGTATCGCCCATGCCCAGCGGGTCGAAGATCTCCTGCTGGCAGAAGGCATCGATGCGGCGCCCGTCCACCGCCTCGACCACGCGGCCCAGCCAGTCGATCGACAGGCCATAGCCCCAGCGGGTGCCCGGATCGAAGGTCAGCGGATAGTTCAAGGATGCCAGCCTGCCGCTCAGCACCGTCGCCACCCCGGCCGCGCCGAGATAGCGCGGCACGTCCGGGTTCCAGAATTCGTATTCGATCCCGCTGGTATGGGTGGCGAGGTTGCGCACGGTGGCGACGGTTTTCGGCGGCCGCATCACCGGGGTGTCGCCGTCCCAGCCGTCGAGCACCTGCAGGTCGTTCCACTCGGGCAGCACGTCGCCGACCGGGGTTTCCATGTCCAGCTTGCCCCGGTCCAGCAGGATCATCGCCGCCACCGAGCCGATCGCCTTGGTCATCGAGAAGATGCGGAACGCGGTATCCTCGCCCGCCGCGCGGCCCGGCGCCGCCTCGCCCGCCGCGCCGCTGAAGGTAATGCCGCCGGCATTGCCGACCATGCCCACGGCAAAGGGCACCTTGCCTGCCGCCACGGCGTCGTCCAGAACCGCCTGTAATGTCGCCATCGTTTCCTCCCGTCTCAACGATACGGCGCCACCCTATCGGCGGCCCCGCCCCGCGTCCACGCCCCTGCCCGCCTGCTTGCAATCGCCCGGCGGGGCGGCTAGCAGGTCACGGACCAACCGGGGCCCATTTCGGAGGATTGTCATGGACGATCTGAAAGCCAGATACCTGAGCCAGATCGCCGACGCGGCGGACGAGGACGCGCTCGAGGCGATCCGCGTCGCCGCCGTGGGCAAGAAGGGCGAGGTGTCGCTGAAGATGCGCGAACTGGGCCGGATGACGCCCGACGAACGCCAGGTGGCCGGCCCCGCGCTGAACGCGCTGAAGAACGAACTCAACTCGGCCCTGTCCGCGCGCAAGGCGGCGCTGGCCGATGCGGCGCTGAACGAACGGCTGCGCGGCGAATGGCTGGACGTGACCCTGCCCGCCCGCGACCGTCGCCAGGGCACGCTGCACCCGGTGGGCCAGGTAACCGAGGAACTGACCGCGATCTTTGCCGAACTGGGCTTTTCGGTCGCCGAAGGGCCGCGGGTGGAAACCGACCATTACAATTTCGACGCGCTGAACATCCCCGGCCACCACCCGGCGCGGGCGGAAATGGACACGTTCTACATGGCGCGCGCCGAGGGCGACAACCGCCCGCCCCATGTGCTGCGCACCCATACCAGCCCGGTGCAGATCCGGTCGATGGAGGCGCAGGGCGCGCCCATCCGCATCATCTGCCCCGGCGGCGTCTATCGCGCCGACTACGACCAGACCCACACGCCGATGTTCCACCAGGTCGAAGGCCTGGCCATCGACCGCGACATTTCCATGGCCAACCTGAAATGGGTGCTCGAGGAATTCTTTGCCGCGTTTTTCGAGATCGACGGCATCAAGACCCGGTTCCGCGCCAGCCATTTCCCCTTCACCGAACCCTCGGCCGAGGTCGATATCCAGTGTTCCTGGGTCGACGGGCAATTGCGGATCGGCGAAGGCGACGACTGGATGGAGGTGCTGGGCTCGGGCATGGTGCATCCCAACGTGCTGCGCGCCGGCGGCATCGACCCCGAGCAATGGCAGGGCTTTGCATTCGGCATGGGCATCGACCGGCTGGCGATGCTGAAATACGGCATCCCCGACCTGCGCGCGTTTTTCGATTCAGACCTGCGCTGGCTGCGGAATTACGGTTTTGCGAGTTTGGATGTGCCGACCTTGCATGGGGGGTTGAGCCGGTGAGGCGTGACGACGACCTGATAAGAAGCTTGCTGTTCGAATTCGAGCAGCAGGAGGATTGGAGCCTTCTCTTTGTCAAAACCCTTTCAATGGACGCCATCGATCGCAACCGGCTTGGCCACATTCATTTGATGTGTGATGCCGGTCTGGTTGCCCCGGTAAACAACGACGCTTACCGGCTCACGAATACCGGGCACGACTACCTTGCAGCAATCCGAAGCGACACCGTTTGGCAACGGACGAAAAACGGTGCGGCGAAGGTCGGCGGCTTGACGCTGGGAATGATGAAGGACTTGGCGGTCGCATATGTAAAGCAAGAGGCCAACAATAGACTGGGGATTCAACTATGAAATTCACCCTCTCCTGGCTGAAAGACCATCTCGACACCGACGCCTCGGTGGACGAGATCGCCGAGGCGCTGACCGATCTCGGGCTCGAGGTCGAGGACATCACCGACCCCGCCGCGCGGCTGGCCGATTTCACGCTCGGCTATGTGAAACACGCCGAGAAACACCCCGATGCCGACCGGCTGCGGGTGTGCAGGGTCGAGACCGACGAGGGCGAGAAACAGATCATCTGCGGCGCCCCCAATGCGCGCGAGGGGATCACCGTGGTGGTCGCGAAACCCGGCACCTATGTGCCCGGCATCGACACCACCATCCAGGTCGGCAAGATCCGCGGCATCGAGAGCCACGGCATGATGGCCAGCGAACGCGAGATGGAACTGTCGGAAGAACATGATGGCATCATCGAACTGCCCTCGGGCAAGGTCGGCGACCGGTTCATCGACTGGCTGGCCGAAAACGACCCGGCCAAGGTGGACCCGGTGATCGAGATCGCGATCACACCGAACCGCCCCGATGCGCTGGGGGTGCAGGGCATCGCCCGCGACCTCGCCGCGCGCGGGCTCGGCACGCTGAAACAGCGCGATGGCGACCCGGTCCCCGGCGATTTCCCCTGCCCGGTCGCGGTGAGCATCGACGACGACACCGCCGATGGCTGCCCGCTCTTTGCCGGGCGCGTGATCCGGGGCGTCCGGAACGGCCCCAGCCCGCAATGGCTGCAGGACCGGCTGCGCGCGATCGGGCTGCGGCCGATCTCGGCGCTGGTCGATATCACCAATTTCTTCACCTATGACCGCAACCGCCCGCTGCATGTGTTCGACATGGCCAAGGTGGCGGGTGGCCTGCGCGTCCATCGCGCCAGCGGCGGCGAGAGCCTGACCGCGCTCGATGAACGGGATTATGTCCTGCAACCGGGCATGATGGTGATTTCCGACGACAACGGCCCCGAGAGTATCGCCGGGATCATGGGCGGCGAGGAAACCGGCGTGACCGGCGACACCGTCGACGTGTTCGTGGAAAGCGCCTATTGGAACCATGTCCAGATCGCGCTGACCGGCCGGTCGCTGAAGATCAATTCGGACGCGCGGTACCGGTTCGAACGGGGGGTGGACCCCGCGTTCACCCTGACCGGGCTGGAACTGGCCACGCGGATGATCCTCGATATCTGCGGCGGCGAACCGTCCGATGTGGTGGTGGCCGGCGCGGTGCCGGATCATTCCCGCGCCTATGCGCTGGACACGAAACGGGTGCAGAGCCTCGTCGGCATGGACATTCCCGCGGCGGATCAGCGCCAGACCCTGACCCGGCTGGGGTTCCGGCTGGAGGGCGACATGGCGCATGTGCCGCCCTGGCGCCCTGATGTGCAGGGCCCGGCCGACCTGGTCGAAGAGGTCGCGCGCATCGCCTCGCTCACCCGGCTGGAGGGGCGGCCGCTGGCGCGCCTCGGCGACGGCGTGCCGCGCCCGGTGATGACCCCGCAGCAGCGGCGCAGCCAGGCGGCGCGGCGGACCTGCGCGGCGCTGGGCTACAACGAATGCGTCACCTATTCCTTCATCGACCGGCAGGCCGCGGCGCTGTTCGGCGGCGGCGATGACGCCACCATGCTGGAAAACCCGATCAGTTCGGAAATGAGCCACCTGCGCCCGGCGCTGCTGCCCGGCCTGCTGCGGGCGGCGGCGCGCAACCAGGCGCGCGGCTACATGGACCTGGCGCTGTTCGAATCCGGCCCGGCCTTTCATGGCGGCGAACCCGGCGAACAGCACCTGCTGATCAGCGGGCTGCTGGTCGGCCGCACCGGCCCCAAGGACGTGCATGGCGCGTCGCGCCCGGTCGATGTCTATGACGTCAAGGCCGATGCCGAGGCGGTGCTGGCCGCGATCGGGGCTCCGGCCAGGGTGCAGATCCTGCGCGGGGCCCGCGACTGGTGGCATCCGGGAAGGCACGGCCGCATCTGCCTGGGGCCGAAAAAGGTGCTGGGCGTATTCGGTGAACTGCACCCCAGGGTGCTGGCCGAGATGGATGTGAAAGGCCCGGCGATGGCGTTTACGATCTGGCCCGGCCAGGTGCCGCTGCCCCGCCGGTCGGGCGCCGCCCGCGGCGCGCTCGAACTGCGCGACCTGCAGGCGGTCGAACGCGATTTCGCCTTTGTCGTCGACGCGGATGTCGAGGCGCTGGCACTGGTGAACGCCGCCGCCGGGGCCGACAAGGCGCTGATCGAATCCGTGCGCGTCTTTGACGAATTCATCGGCGGCAGCCTGGGCGAGGGCAAGAAATCGCTGGCCATCACCGTGCGGCTGCAGCCGACCGAAACGACGCTGAAGGACGCCGATATCGAAGCCGTCGGCACCCGGATCGTCGAAAAGGTCGCCAAGGCCACGGGCGGCGTCCTGCGCGGCTGACCATCCGCCGATCGCCGGCAGGTCCGGCGGCGACCTGCCGCCGGGTCATCCCGCATGACAGGCCGGTCCGGTATCGCGCGATACCGGAGCGGGCATTGTTCTTCGACGGTTCGGAGCCGACCATGTGTCCGAACCGAAACACGGAGAATGACGTGCTCGAGAAAATCGAAACCATGCAGCAGGCGTTGGGTCGCACACCGCATCTGGTCCGGCTCGGCCGGCTGTTCTCGGACATCGTGCTGCTGCAGGTGGACGAGGCGGAATATTACCTGCATTTCGACAGGGGCCAGCTGGCCCGGATTGAACCCGGCCCCAGCCGCAAGACCCCGTGGCGTTTTGCGCTCAGGACCGATGCCGAAGCCCTGCGCGCGTTCTGGGAACCGCGCCCCGAACCGGGGTTCCACGACCTGTTCGGGCTGGTCAAGATCGAACGCGCCCGGATCGACGGTGACATCCTCGCGCTGGTCAAGAACCTGAGGTTCTTCAAGGAATTCATGGCATTGGGACGCAAGGGGACACGGGTATGAGCGTGGAACCGATCACCGGGCGCTACCTGACGGTCGATATCGAAGGCCGCACGCAGCGCATCTATTTTGAGGAAGCGGGCCAGGGCCGGCCGGTTCTGTGCATGCACACCGCCGGGGCCGACACCCGGCAATGGCGGCACCTGATGAACGATGCCGGGATCACCGGCGGCAACAGGCTCATTGCCTTTGACATGCCCTGGCACGGCAAGTCGCTGCCGCCCGAGGGCTTCGAGACCGAGGAATACCTGCTGACCACCGAAACCTATATCGCCACGGTGCTGGCGGTGATCGAGGGGCTGGGGCTGGACCGGCCGGTGCTGGCGGGCTGCTCGATGGGCGGGCGGATCGCGTTGCAGCTGGCGGCGCTGCATGGCGACCGCTTTGCCGGTTTCATCGCCATCGAGGCATCCGATTTCCAACCTGCATGGTATGACATCGACTGGTTCCACCGCCCCGACGCCCATGGCGGCGAAATGGGCGCGGCGCTGGTTTCGGCCAATATCTCGCCCCATGCGCCCGAGGCCGAACGCTGGAACACGCAGTGGATGTTCATGGCCAGCGGGCCGGGCGTGTTCCGGGGCGATCTGGGTTTCTACACCCGCGACGACAGCCTGATCGGGCGGCTGGGCCAAATCGACACCAAGGCAACGCCGGTGCATATCATGGTCGGCGCCTATGACCTGACCTGCACGCCCGAGGATGCCCAGCGCACCGCCGACGCGATCCCCGGCGCGACGATCGCGGTGATGGACGAACTGGGCCATTTCCCGATGAGCGAACACCCCGAGGGGTTCCGGCCCTTCTTTCTCGACGCGCTGGCGCGGATGCGCGCGGGCCAGGAGGTGGCGGCGTGACCACCCCTTGCATCGTCTGCGTCGCCATCACCGGCAGCCTGCCGCAGAAATCCGACAACCCGGCGGTGCCGGTCAGCATCGCCGAACAGGTGGAAAGCACCCATGCAGCGTTCGAGGCCGGGGCCAGCATCGTGCATGCGCATGTGCGCAACGACGATGGCAGCCCCAGTTCCGACCCGGACCGGTTCGCCCGGCTCAAGGAGGGGCTGGACCGCCATTGCCCCGGCATGATCATCCAGTTTTCCACCGGCGGACGTTCCGGCGCGGGCAAGGCGCGCGGCGCGATGCTGCCGCTGCGGCCCGACATGGCATCACTGTCGGTCGGGTCGAACAATTTTCCGACACGGGTCTATGAAAACCCGCCCGACCTGGTCGATTGGCTGGCGGCAGAGATGCTGGCCCATGACATCAAGCCCGAGATCGAGGCCTTCGACCTGTCGCATATCCTGCAGGCCCATGCGATGTGGCAGCGCGGCCAGATCCGCGATCTGCCCTATGTGCAATTCGTCATGGGGGTGAAAAACGCCATGCCCGCCGATCGCGCCGTGTTCGATTGCTATATACGCACCGTGCATCGGCTGTTCGGGCCGGATGCGCCCTGGTGCGCGGCCGGTATCGGGCGGCACCAGGCCGAACTGAACGACTGGGCGATTGCCGCCGGCGGCCATGCCCGCACCGGGCTCGAGGACAATATCCGCCTCAGCCGCGACCGGCTGGCGCCATCCAATGCCGCGCTGGTCACGCGCACGGTCGAGATCTGCGCGAAACATGGCCGCGAGGTGGCCAGCCCGGCCGAGGCGCGGCGCATCCTCGGGCTGCGTCAGGGCGCGGCGGTCCCGGCCTGATCCTGCGCCGCCCGGACCCTGCGCGCAAAGCGCTGCGCGATGGTGACGAATTGGTTGGTGTGCACGCTCTGATTGTCGCGCCGCACCGCCAGCGAAATCGCGGTGCCGGGGTTGTAGCCGTCATAGGGCCGGAACACGACCCCGTGGCGGGCCGATTGCGACACCGATTGCGGCACCACCGAAACCCCAACCCCCACCGAAACCAGCGCGATCGCGGTCTGGTAATCCTGCGCCAGAACCTCTGAGTCGGGGATGAAGCCCTCTTTCTTGCAGATGTCGAGAATCCCGTCGGCAAAGCTGGGCCGCGGCCGGCGGGGATAGAGCACGAAGGTTTCGCGCTTCAGCTCGGCCAGCACCAGCCGGTCGCGGCCGGCCAGTTCGGATTCCGCCGGCAGCGCCAGGATCAGCGGTTCCCGGTGGATCTTCTCGCAGCGGATTTCGTCATCGTCCAGCGCCGGGCGGGCAAAGGCCACGTCGATCTGGCGTTCGATCAGCGCGGTCTTGAGCTGGGCGTTGTTCATCGCCGACAGCGCCAGTTCCACATCCGGATACTCGGCGCGAAAGGTGCGGATCAGTTCCGGCAGGACCCCATGGCTGGCCGAGCCGATGAAGGCGACGCGCAGCCGCCCGGCGGCACCTTCGCCGATGCGCCGGACCTCGCGCGCGGTGCGGTCGACCCGTTCGAGAATGTCGCGCGCGCGTTCCAGCAGGGCATCGCCGGCCTGGGTGCGCTTGATCTGGCTGCGCGAGCGGTCGAACAGCTGCACGCCGAGTTCGGCCTCGAGATGGGCGATCTGGCGGCTCAGCGGCGGCTGCGCGATGTCGAGCCGCACCGCCGCGCGACCGAAATGCAGTTCCTCGGCCACCGCGACGAAATAGGTCAGGCGCTTGAAATCCATATGTCCCTCCCGGCGGCCATCATCGGGCAGAAGGCGCGGCGCGGCAATGGTTCAGTCGCTGCGGGCGAACTCGGCCAGCGCGTCCTCGTCCAGTTCGACGCCCAGCCCCGGCCCGGTGGGCAGGTGCAGGTGGAAATCCTCGATCAGCAGCGGATCGCGGACGATCTCGCGCCGGTGCATGCGCGGGCCGAAATGTTCGCAGCCCCAGGGCAGGCGCGGCAGGCTGGCGAAAACCGCCAGATGCGCCGCCGCCCCGATCGAACCTTCGAGCAGGCAGCCGCCATAAAGCTCCATGCCCGCGGCCTCGGCCACCCGCGCGGCCTCGGCCAGCGCCATCAGCCCGCCGCTCTTGACCAGTTTCAGCGAATAGACGCTGCCGCATCCCATCGCGCCGGCGCGGGCGATCTCGCGATGGGTAAAGGCGGCCTCGTCCACCATCAGCGGGATCGGGCTTTGCGCCGCCACCCGCGCCATGCCCTCGTAATCGTCGCCCGGCAGCGGCTGTTCGATCAGCGACACGCCCAGGTCCCGCAGCGCGGGCAGGTGGCGCCGGCAATCGGCCTCGCTCCAGCCCTGGTTGGCATCGACAATCAGCCGCGCCATGCCGGGCAGGCCTTCACGCAGGCGGGTCAGGCGGGCAATGTCCTCTTCGGGCGTGGCAAAGCCCAGCTTGATCTTGAAATCGCGGTGTTCCCGGCGGTCGAGCTTGGCCCGCGCCTCTTCCAGTTCCTGTTCCGCATCGCCCGAGGCCAGCGCCCAGAGCACCGGCACGCGGTCGCGCAAGGCACCGCCGAACAGCGCCGCCAATGGCAATTCGAGCGTGCGGGTCAGCGCGTCGAGAATGGCGGTTTCGAGCGCCCCCTTGGCGGCATTGTTGCGGATCGCCGCGCGACCCATCCGCGCCGCGATCCCGGCCCATTGCGCCGCCGGGCAGCCGATCAGGCCGGGGGCGAGGTAACGGTCGATCACCGCCTTGATCGATTCCACCGATTCCTCGGCCCAGCGCGGACCGCCCAGCACCGCCGCCTCGCCGATGCCCTCGACCCCGTTTTCCAGCCGCACCCGGACCAGCACGAATTCGCGGGTGCTCATCTCGGTGTTGGACAGCCGGTGGCGGCGGATGCTGGGCAGGGCAACGATCGTGGTGGTGATCTCGCGGATCGCGGTATCCCGGTCCGGGTCGCGGAGACGCGCGAAATCGGGGGCCAGATCGACGGCGGGCTGGGTCATGGAAAGGCTCCGTCCCGGAGGGGAAAAAAGGTGCCGCCCGAGGCGGCACCAGTCAGGGAGAGTTGGGCTATTCGGCGGCGACGGACTGGGCCGACGCCTCTGCCTTGAGGCGGAAATCGAAGGTCATCACCAGGTCGGTATCCGCGCCCGCGGGGGCCGGTTTCATCTCGCCGATCAGGCTTTCCTTGACCGCAAAGACCGAGTCGTTGTCGAGATACTCGGTCTCGCTGTCGTAGATCTGGCTGATCAGCGGGTTGTAGCCGTCGCGCGAGATCATGAAATGGATGTGACCGGGGCGCATCGGGTGGTGGCCCATGAAATTCAGCAACTCGCCCGCCGCGCCGTCATAGGGGATCGGATAGGGTTCGGGACGCAGGCCGACGAATTCATAGGAACCGTCATCCTCGGTCAGGAAACGGCCGCGCAGGTTGTATTCCGGCTGGTCCGGGTCCTGCTGTTCATAAAGCCCGTTGGGCGCGTCTTCCCAGACATCGATCTGCACGCCCGGAATCGGCTGGCCGTCGGTGTCGACCACCCGGCCGGAAACGCGCACGGTCTGCTGGCCGTCGAAATCCTTCTGCACGATGCTGGCGCCCTTGGGCAGCACCGGCGGGTTCTCGCGATAGAACGGCCCGAGCACGGTGGATTCGCTTTCGCCCTCGGTCACCTTGTTGTCGAGCATGTCGACCAGGACCTCGACGCCGAGGATATCGCAGATCAGGATGAATTCGTTGCGCGCATCGTTCGAGATCTCGCCCGCGCGGCGCATCCATTCGCAGCCTTCGAGCCATTCGCCATGGGTCAGGTTCACCTCCTTGGCGAAGGCATGGAAATGCTTGATCGCGGCGGTCATGATTTCGCGGTTGCGATCGGGGATGTCCTTTTTCATCGCGCCGGTGACGGCCTCGGTGATGTTGTCGATGGTGATGTTACGCATGGTTCTCCTCCACTTGCGTCAGCTTGTTGGGATGGGTGTTACCAGATCGCCTCGGCGACCGGATCACAGAGTTCGGGAGCGGGCGCCTGACCCGCGATGGCGCCGAAACGCCCCTTGTAGAAGATCAGCGGCCGGGCACCGGGATCGGTTTCCAGCGCCCGCACCGCGCCGATGAATATCGTGTGGTCGCCCGCCTCTACCGCGTTGACCACGTCGCAGGCATAGGCCGCCAGCGCCCCGCGGATCACCGGCAGGCCGCCGAGATCGGCAAACGGATTGCGCAGCGCCGGGTCGGGACGACCGGCGAAATGCCAGGCGAGGCCTTCCATGCCCTCGGCCAGCGTGCTGACCGCGAAACGTCCGCTGCGATGCAGCAGCGGCAGGATCTTCGCCCTTTCCCCGATCGAGACCGAGATCAGCGGCGGGTCGAGCGAGATCGACATGAAGGCATTGGCGGTCATGCCGTGTTCGCCGTCGCTGTGATGGGTCGAGATCACGTTGACGCCGGTGCCGAACAGGCCGCAGGCATCGCGTAGCTGGCGGGGGTCGATGGTATTCATGCCGCAAGCCCCCCGCCCAGGCCGGGGCGCAGCAGCGCCTCGGCGGCGGCGTGCCGGCCCTGCTCCAGCAAGCCGCGGATGCGGGTCGACGACACCACCTCGCCGGCGGTGCAGCAGACCGGCGGTTCGATCCGAACCGGGAACCGGGTCGCGAGCAGGTCGACATCGCCCGCCTGTTTCGCGCCAAAGCGGAAATCGCCGCCGACGCGGATTTCCTGCGGGGACAGGCGCGACAGCCGCGCCATGAAGGCCGCGGGCGTCATCGACCGCAGCGTTTCGTCAAAGGAAAACACCACCACATGATCGGGGGCCAGCGCCGAGATCCGGGCCAGTTTCTCGGCAAGCGGGCAGAGCTGCGCGGCGCGGCCGAAGAACACCTTGGGCGGCGGATCGAAGGTGCAGACGACCGACGGCACGCCGGATGCCCGCGCCCGGCTCACGGCGCCGGAAATCAGCGCCTGGTGGCCTGAATGCACCCCGTCGAACGCACCCAGCGTGACGATGCTGGCATCGAGCCGGGGCACGTCACGGTGCCAGATCGTGGAATTCGGCTGATCGAACATGGCGGCCTCCTCCGGTGTGCCGGTTGATCGAACCTTAGCCGTGGCCCCGGCATCCGGGCCATGCCCGTGCCGGTATCCGGTGATACCTAGCCGCATGGCCGGTTTCCCGCGCAGTTATGGCCTGCCCCGGACGGACTTCACCACCGTCCGCTGACCCCAAGGAGGAGAAAGACCATGCCCAGAGACAATGTCGCAGGCGCCAGCACCGAAGTGTTCACCGGATCGGAATTCCTGGAGAGCATCCAGGACAGCCGGGAGATCTACATCTACGGCGAGCGGGTGAAGAACGTCACCAAACACCCCGCCTTCCGCAATTCCGCGCGGATGGTGGCACGCTGGTATGACGCGTTCCACGAAAAGAAGAATGACATCGGGGTCCTGGCCGACAACGGCACCGACAACATCACCCACCCGTTCTTTCTGGGCTCGCGCACATCCGAGGACCTGATCAAGAGCCGCGACGCGGTGAAGGAGCTGCAGAAGGTATCCTATGGCTGGATGGGCCGTTCGCCGGACTACAAGGCGGCTTTTCTCGGCACGCTGGGCGCCAATTCGGGTTTTTACGGCGAATATGCCGAAAATGCCCTGCACTGGTATCGCAAGACCCAGAACCGGCTGGATTACTGGAACCACGCCATCGTCAACCCGCCGATCGACCGCGACCGCGCCATCGAAGACGTGCGCGACGTGTTCATGCATGTGGACAAGGAAACCGACAAGGGCCTGATCGTGTCGGGCGCCAAGGTGGTCGCCACCGGCTCGGCGCTGACCCATTACAATTTCATCGCCCATTACGGCATCCCGGTGAAGGACAAGGAATTCGCGCTGATCTTCAACGCGCCGATGGATGCGGACGGGGTAAAGCTGATCGCGCGGTCGTCCTATGAATTCAACGCCGCCGCCACCGGTTCGCCGTTCGACTATCCGCTGTCCTCGCGTCTGGACGAAAACGATTCGATCCTGGTGTTCGACAAGGTGCTGGTGCCCTGGGAAAACATCTTCGTCTATGGCGACACCGACAAGATCAACTCGTTCTTCCCGGCCTCGGGTTTCGTGCCGCGCTTTACCCTGCACGGGCTGACCCGGCTGTCGGTCAAGCTCGACTTCATCGCCGGGCTGTTCTCGATGGCGGTCGAGGCGACCGGGTCCAAGGATTTCCGCGGCGTGCAGACCGCCGTGGGCGAAGTGCTGGCCTGGCGCAACCTGTTCCACGGGCTTTCGGACGCGATGGTGAAATCGCCGGTCCCGTGGGACGGCACCGACGGCTACAACCTGCCCAACGCCAATGTCGGCCTTGCCTACCGGGTGTTCGCGCCGATGGCCTATGGCCGGATCAAGGAACTGATCGAGCGTCATGTGGCCTCGGGGCTGATCTACCTGCCGTCATCCTCGGCGGATTTCGAAAGCGAGGCGATCCGCCCCTATCTCGACCGTTTCGTGCGCGGCTCGAACGGCTATGCCGCCATCGACCGGGTCAAGCTGCTGAAACTGCTCTGGGATGCCATCGGCACCGAGTTCGGCGGTCGCCACGAACTCTATGAACGCAACTATGCCGGCAATTACGAGAACATCCGCATCGAGACCCTGCTCAACGCCGATGCCAGCGGCGACCTGGCCAACCTGCAGGCCTTTGTCGGGCAGTGCATGGGCGAATACGACCTGTCCGGCTGGACCGGCAACGACCTGGTCAACCCCGACGACATCAACCTGATCGGGCGCGGGATGATCCAGAACGTCGGCTGATCCGCGGCAGCAAAAAAGGAAGGGGCCGGGTCGTCGTGACCCGGCCCCTTGTCCGTCTCAAGCGCGCTCAGGCGTCTTTCTTGATCTCGACCGAATGCGGATAGGGGATCGAGATGCCCGCGCCGTCAAAGGCTTCCTTCACCTCCTTGGTCAGCGCGAATTTGAGATCCCAGTAATCCGCCGCGTTGCACCAGACCCGCGTGGTCAGGTCGACCGAGCTGTCGCCGAGATTGGTCACGCGAACCCAGGGTTCGGGATCCTTCAGCACCCGGCTGTCGGCATTGGCCGCGTCCAGGATCACCTGCATCGCCCGCGAGGCATCGTCGCCATAGTCGATCCCGAACACCAGGTCGACGCGACGGGTGTCGTGATGGGAGTAGTTGCTGATGATCGACCCCCAGGCCTGCCCGTTCGGGACGATGATCTGCACGTTGTCCGGCGTCACCAGTTCGGTGGTGAACAGGTTGAGGTCCTTCACCGTTCCGGCGGTGCCGCCGATATCCACGAACTGGCCGAGCTTGTAGGGCCGGAACAGGATCAGCATGAACCCGGCGGCGAGATCGCTCAGCGTGCCCTGCAGCGCGAGGCCGATGGCCAGGGTCGCCGCGCCGAGCATGGCGACAAGGCTGGTCGCCTCGATCCCGAAAATCCCCAGCACCGCCACCAGCACCATAAGCAGGATCACCCAGCGCACCGTCGATGCCACGAAATTGCCCAGCGTCGGGTCGATCTCGGACCGGGCATTGACGCGGCGGCGCACCGCCCCGGACAGCATCCCCGCCACGGACCACCCCACGATCAGCACCACCAGTGCCTTTGCCGCATTTACGAGCAGCGGCCCAAGCCCGCCCGCATACTCCATGATCTGGTCCATCTCTAGGTTCCCTTGCTATCGTTCATCCGGCCACGGGCCGCGGCACATGCCAAACGCCGCCGCCCCGGCCCTACTCATCGCGGAAACCGGCGCACCGCGACAAGGGGCAAACCGGGCAGATCGGGGGGAAAATTGCCGGTCATCCGGCAAAAACCGCCGGATCGGGCCGTTCGGCGCAAGCTCAGAGCGATTTGCGGGCGCGCAGAGCGGCGGTGATGGTGCCGTCGTCGAGATAGTCGAGCTCCCCCCCGATCGGCACCCCCTGCGCCAGCGAGGTCAGCCGCACCCGCCCCTCCAGCCGGTCGGCGATGTAATGGGCGGTGGTCTGGCCGTCCACGGTGGCATTCAGGGCGAGGATCACCTCGGTGATGGATTCGGCCCCGACCCGTTCGACCAGTTGCGGGATGCGCAGGTCTTCGGGGCGTATCGCGTCGAGCGCCGACAGCGTGCCGCCCAGAACGTGATAGCGGCCGCCGAACACGCCGGCGCGTTCCATCGCCCAGAGATCCGCCACGTCCTCGACCACGCACAGCTCGCCGTTGGCGCGTTTTTCCGAGGCGCAGATATCGCAGATTTCGGTGGTGCCGACATTGCCGCAGCTGGCACATTCGCGGGCGGTTTCGGCAACCAGCCGCAGCGCGTCGGCCAGCGGTGTCAGCATCAGGTCGCGTTTACGGATCAGGTGCAGCACCGCGCGCCGGGCCGACCGCGGCCCCAGCCCCGGAAGGCGGGCCAGCAGGTCGATCAGAGTGTCGATGTCGCGGGTTGAGGACATGCGGTTCGGCCTGTGTCGGCGGTGGGGAGCGAGGGGCCAGCCCCTCGCGCACCCCGGGATATTTCCGGCAAGAGGAAGCTCAGAAGGGGAGCTTCATGTCCTTGGGCAGGCCCATGCCTTCGGTCAGCTTGCCCATTTCCTCGCGGGCGCGGTCGCCGGCCTTGGTCTGGGCGTCCTTGATCGCGGCGAGGATCAGGTCCTCGACCACTTCCTTGTCGTCGCTGTTGAAGATCGACGGGTCGATATCCAGCGTCTTGAGTTCGCCCTTGCAGGTGCAGCTCGCCTTGACCAGCCCGGCACCGGATTCGCCGGTGACCATCAGCTTGTGCATGTCGTCCTGCAGCTGTTCCATCTTGGCCTGCATTTCCTGCGCGGCCTTCATCATCTTGGTCATGTCGCCAAGCTGCCCGAGTCCCTTGAGCATGTCCATCTCCCGGCTGTTGCGTCACTGTTCCTGATACGCGCGGGCGGGCAGCGTCACAAGGGGCCGCCGCCATCCTCGAACGGGTCCCATTCATCGGGCACCTCGGGCAGCGCGTCCGTTTCGGCCTGGGCCGCGATCTGGTCATGGGTGCGGATGGCGGTGATGCGCGCCTTGGGGAACCGGGTCAGGACGGCCCTTACCAGCGGATGGGTCTCGGCCTCGGCGCGCAGGGCGTTTTCCTCGGCTTCGCGGGTTTCCACGATGGTGGGGGCGCCGCCCTCCGAGACGACCGAGATTGCCCAGCGGTTGCCGGTCCAGCCCTGCAGCCGCGCGCCGAGCCGCTGGGCCAGGTCGCCGGGCGCGCCGGGGGCCAGCGCGAACTCGATCCGCCCCGGTTGGTAGCGCACCAGCCGCAGCCCGGTTTCGACCTCGACCAGCAGTTTGACATCGCGGTTGGCCCGGATCAGCGCGACGACGTGATCGAAGCTGGGGAACCGGTCCAGCGCGGCGGCCGTATCCTGCGCCAGCGCCGCCGATGTGGCAGTGCCGTTGCCGCCGCGCGGCGGGGCCGAAGCGATAGCCGAGGCCCCGCCCCCCCGCCCGCCGCAGGCGAGCCCGCGCCCTGCGCGGGTCTTCCTCCGCCCGGAGCGGGCGGTGGTGGCGGTGGGGGAACCGGCGCGTCCTTCAGTTTGCGCACCAGTTCCTCGGGCGATGGCAGATCGGCCACATGGGTCAGCCGGATCACCGCCATTTCCGCGGCCATCATCGCGTTGGGCGCGCTGGCCACTTCCTCCAGCGCCTTCAGCAGCATCTGCCACATCCGGGTCAGCACCCGCATCGGCAGGGCGTCGGCCATGGCCTGGCCACGGGCGCGTTCATCGGGCGACACGGTGGGATCGTCGGCGGCATCCGGCGTGATCTTGACCACGCTGACCCAGTGGGTGACCTCGGCCAGGTCCCGCAGCACCGCCAGCGGGTCGGCGCCTTCGGCATATTGCGCGCCCAGTTCGGTCAGCGCGCCCGCGGCGTCGCCCTTCAGGATCAGGTCGATCAGGTCCAGCACCCGGCCCCGGTCCGCCAGCCCCAGCATCGCGCGCACCTGGTCGGCGCCGGTTTCGCCCGCGCCGTGGCTGATCGCCTGGTCCAGCAGCGACGTGGCATCGCGGGCCGAGCCCTCGGCGGCGCGGGTGATCAGGGCCAGCGCGTCCTCGGCTATCTCCGCCGCTTCGGCGGTGGCGATGCGGCGCAGCAGGCCGATCATGTCCTCGGGTTCGATCCGGCGCAGGTCGAAACGCTGGCAGCGCGACAGCACCGTGACCGGCACCTTGCGGATCTCGGTGGTGGCGAAGATGAACTTCACATGCGCGGGCGGTTCCTCGAGCGTCTTGAGCAGCGCGTTGAAGGCGCTGGTCGAGAGCATGTGGACCTCGTCGATGATGAACACCTTGTAGCGCGCGCTCGCCGCGCGGTAGCTCACCGAATCGATGATCGCGTCGCGGATGTTCTGCACGCCGGTATGGCTGGCGGCGTCCATCTCCATCACGTCGACATGCCGGCCTTCCATGATCGCCCGGCAATGTTCGCATTGCCCGCAGGGTTCGGTGGTCGGCCCGCCGGTTCCGTCCGCACCGATGCAGTTCATCCCCTTGGCGATGATTCGCGCGGTGGTGGTCTTGCCGGTGCCGCGGATGCCGGTCATGATGAAGGCCTGCGCGATCCGGTCGGCGGCGAACGCGTTTTTCAGCGTGCGCACCATGGCATCCTGCCCGACCAGGTCGGCAAAGGTTTCCGGGCGGTATTTGCGGGCGAGCACCTGGTAGGCGGGCGCGTCGGTCTGGGTCATCTCGGCCTGTCTGAATCGCTGTTCCGCACCAGCGTAAGGGCGCGGGTGCGGCGCGTCCACTGCGGAAAGCGCGGCAGGATTGGCGGGGGTCGCGATTGCCGCTAAGATCGGCGGCAGAGACCGTCCGGGAGAACCAAGCCATGCGCCTGAGGGGAGTACGGGGCAGCCGCAATGTCGAGGATCGCCGCCGCTCGGGCGGTGGCGGGCGAGCGGGCGGCGCGGTGCGGGTCGGCGGCCTGGGGCTGCTGGCGGTGCTGGCGATCGGCTATTTTACCGGGATCGACGTGACGCCCCTGCTGACCCAGGGCGGCCCCACGGCGGCGGTGCCGCGCGACCTGACGCCCGAGGAGGAACAAGCGGCCGAATTCTCGACCCGTGTCCTGGCCACGACCGAACAGGTCTGGGGGCAGGTGTTTTCGCGGCAGCTCGACCGACCCTACACCCCGCCGGTGCTGGTGCTGTTTTCCGGTGTCACGCAAAGCCCCTGCGGCGGCGCGTCGGGCGCCACCGGGCCGTTCTATTGTCCGGTGGATCACAAGGCCTATCTGGACACGCAGTTCTTTGCCACGCTGTCACGCCAGTTCGGCGCCAGCGGCGATTTCGCCGCCGCCTATGTGATCGCGCATGAGGTGGCGCATCATGTGCAGAACGAACTGGGCATTCTCGGCCAGGTGGACGGCCTGCGCCGCCAGTCCTCCCGCAGCCAGGCCAATGCGCTGACCGTGCGGCTGGAATTGCAGGCGGACTGTCTCAGCGGGGTCTGGGCGCAGGCCGTGGACGGGCTGCTGGACCCCGGCGACATCGACGAGGCCCTGAATGCGGCCCGGATGATCGGCGACGACCGGCTGCAGCGGCAGGCCGGCCAGATCCCCCGCCCGCACACCTTCACGCATGGCACGTCCGAACAGCGCAGCGGCTGGTTCAGGCGCGGCTATGACGCGGGCCGGATCGAAGCCTGCGACACGTTTTCCGACCAGTCCCTCTGAGCCCCGCGCCAACCGGCAACAGCGACCTACCCGACCCGGTCCAGTTCGAGGGCAACCGTGCAGGTCAACGAATTGCTGATCGTGCAGATCGACTTGGCCTTGCGCAGCAAATCCTCCGCCTGCCCGGCATCGTCGGTCAGTTGCCCCAGGACACGGATGCCGACCGACCCAAGCCGGCTGGGAAGATCCGTCGCCTTCTGGCCGGTCACCTCGACGGTGAACGGCGTGAGCTGCACCTGCGCCTGACCCGCCGCGATGTCGAGAGATTTCGCGATACAGGCGCCGAGCGAAAGCAGGAGCAGATCGACCGGTGTTCCCTGTGGCGGGGTGGCGCCAAGGGCATCGCCGTTCAGGCCGAACAACAACGTGTCGCCGCCATCCGACCGCACCCGGACCGGGCCAAACGATTTCGCTTTGATCCTGATTGCCATTCTTGCCTCTCGGAAACGGGACCTGCCATCGCGCGGATGCTGCGCAGAATTCACCCGAACGTCAATCGACCATGGCCCGGACGGGCCCCGATGGAACAGGCGCCACCCGCGCCCGGCGCCGGAGACATCCCGATGGCGCACGCACGCGTTTGCCTTTTTATGCTTCCGATTTGGGGCCGCGATCACTACAACAGCACGGGAACGGACAACCGGGGAAAAACACCGGGAATTTCAACAAGGCTGAACAATTTCAAGGAGGTATGAACGATGAAACGCCTGTTTGGTAGTATTGTCACTGGGTTTGCCCTCTCCCTGTCGCCCGCAGGGGCCGATGAGTGGCGCGTGAACAACTTCCTTCCCGAAACCCGCCCGGAATCGGCGGAGCTCGAACAATTCGTGGCAGAGGCCAACGACGCGCTGGGCGGGGCGCATGAACTGAAGCTCTACAGCGGCGGGTCGCTGGGCCTGCCCAACACCGACACGCTGCGGTTCCTGCCGAAAGGGGCCGTCGAGATGAGCCTGATGTGGGCGAACTATCTCGGCCGCGACGCGCCGGCGCTCAGTTCGGTCGTGGTCCAGGGCACCATCGGCTCGATCGAGGAATTCGAGAAAGCGATCCCCGTGGTTCAGGAAATCTATCAGGAAGAATTCGCCGACTGGGGCGTGTCGTCGGTGGGATATGTCGCCATTCCGATGCTCATGGTCTCGGTCTTCTGCGGCGAGGAACCGGTCAACACGCTCGAAGACCTGAAGTCGAAGAAGCTGCGTGTCTGGGCCCGCGACCAGGTCGAGACCTTTACGCGGCTCGGTGTCTCTGCCCAGATCATACCGCAAGAGGAACTCTATGTCGCGATGAAGACCGGCGTCGTGGATTGCGCCCTCTACCCGGCGCTCTATGCCCACACGATCTCGTTGCAGGAAGTATCGAAAACCGCCTCCTTCCTCTACCCGATGGCGTCGGGCCCCTATGTGCTGGGCGTTGCCACCGACCGGTGGGAAGCCGCGGACGACGCGTTCAAGGCGGCGGTGACCAAGGCCGCGGACGACCTGTGGGACCGCACCAACCGGTATGACGACGACCTGGAACGCGAGATGCAGGCACGCAAGGACCTCGCGGCACAGGGCATAACCTGGGGCGAGGATTTTCCCGAAGCCGACCGCGCGCAGTTCGTGGCGGCGGTGACCGAGGTCTGGGCGGAACTGGCCGAGGAAGCGGGCGGGAACGCCGTCGGCTATCGTGAACGCGTGCTCGAAGCGCTCGGGCGCTAGGCGGGCCGGTCTTCGATGGCCCGATCCGCCGGACACCTCCTGGCGCAGGTTCTGCGCGGGCTCGCCCTTGCCTGCGCCATTGCCGGGTCTCTGGGGATCGCGGCCATCGTTCTCATCATCTCGACCAGCGTCGTGATGCGAAAACTCGGCACGCCGCTGCATGTGACCGAAGAAGTCGTCGGCCTGCTGCTGAGCGTGTCGCTGTTGCTGGCCCTTCCCATGATCACCCTGCGCGCCCGGCATGTCCGGGTGGCGTTGCTGGTGAACGCGACCGGCGGCATCTGGCTCCGGGCGCTTCGGATAACGGGGCTGGTGCTGAGCCTCGTCTTTTTCGGCTGGCTGATGTCCGAGATCATTCCCTGGTTCGACTTTGCCTATGACCGCAACCTGAAGACACAGACCTCGCGGCTCCTACTCTATCCGTGGATGGCGGTGATGCCGGTGACCGTCCTGCTGACCATGGCGATCCTGCTGGCCGGGCTGCTCGGAATTCTACCTGAAATGGACGAGGAAACCCGGCCCGGCCTCACCGGCGAAAGCGGGACGGCCGGCTGATGTTCTGGACCACGCTGATCGGCGGGCTCGTGGCCACCGCCAGCACCGGAATGGCGCTGGGCGCCGCGCTGGGCCTGACCGGCCTCGTGATCCTGCATGTCTTTTCCAACGGCGCGACTTCGCTGGCCGTGGACGCGATCTGGAATGTCTTCAACTCGTTCACCCTCAGCGCGGTTCCGGTCTTCATCCTGCTGGGCGAGATTCTGCTGCGAAGCGGGGTCAGCGAACGCGCCTACACCGCATTCTCGCCGCTTTTCCGCCGCGTCCCGGGGGGGCTTCTGCATACCAACATCGCCGTCTGCACCCTGTTCGGGGCGGTCAGCGGCTCCAGCCTGTCCACCGCGGCGGCGGTGGGGTCGGTCGCCTATCCCGAGATGACCCGGCGCGGTTACGACAAGGACATGGTGGTCGGCAGCCTCGCCGGCGGCGGCACGCTCGGCCTGCTGATCCCGCCGAGCCTGTCATTCCTCATCTACGGCGCGCTCACCGAGACCTCCATCGGTCGGCTCTTTGCCGCCGGCATCGTGCCCGGGCTGATGGTCGGCAGCCTCTTCATGGCCTATATCCTGATCCGCTGCGCCCGCCAGCCAGCGCTGGCGCCCCGCGATGAAAGCCAGGGATCGCTGGTCGAGATCATGCGCGGCTTCCGGCATATCTGGCCCATTCTCGCGCTCATCGCGGCCGTGATCGGCAGCATCATGGGCGGGATCGCGACGCCGACGGAATCCGCCGGTCTCGGCGTGATCTTCGCCATCGTGCTGACCTCGATCTGGGGTGATTTCACCTTCCGCAAGCTGCTCGATGCCGTCTACCATTCCGCGCTTCTCTTCGCGTCCGTCGGCTTCCTGGTGCTTGGCGCGACGATCCTGGCAAAATCCGTGAGCATTCTCGGCGTGCCGCAGCAGATCCTCGAAACCGTCGCGTCGAGCGGCCTGGGCGCGCATACCGTGCTCATGATCGTCGTGCTGATCTATCTCCTGCTGGGGTGTTTCTTTGACGGTCTTTCGCTGATGATCATGACCCTGCCAGTGGTGTTCCCGCTGCTGACCGGGCTGGGGTTCGATCCGATCTGGATCGGCGTCGTCATCACCATCGTCATCGAGATCGGCCAGGTGACCCCTCCGGTCGGGCTCAACCTCTCGGTCCTGACGGCGCTGACGAAGAACGAGGTAAGCCTCGGTCGCGTGGCGATCGCCACCATACCCTACTGGATGATCCACCTCCTTGCGATCGTCCTGCTGAGCATGATGCCGACCCTCGCCCTGTTCCTGCCCAACCTGCTGTTCTGACGACAGCCGGTCGTCATGGGGGGCTGCCAAGGTGACGGGTCAAGGCGTTTCGAAGTTCGAGACCCATCCGGCAGCATTGCAGGGCCTTGCCCCGACATGGCTCGGGGCTGCGGGGGGCGCGGGAATTGGACGCGCTGATGAGGATCGCGGTCTTTCGCATGAGCCCGCACAATCATGCCGCCGTCGGATGTCTCTGTTCGCCCCGATAGCGGTCAAAATTACCGCAACTGAGGCGCAGCTTGTTCTCGCCAAGCGGCTGAAAAGACATCCAGTTTCAAATCCGTCCCGATCTAGTTGAAGGGCGGGTGGAAAGAGGCGCGGGGCGTTCGGAGACCTATTTCGGGTCAACGGCCAGTCTCCGAAATTCGGATGGCTCCGCTAAACCACTTTGAAACAAAAAGAAAAAAGGCCCCGTTAGGGACCTCATCTCAGGTTTGCGAATGGTTGGTGGCGGAGGGAAAGAGATACGTAACTGAACCGCCCCGGGTTTCCGAGAGGCTTTTTTGTTCAAGACCTACGCGGCTTTTTCAAGGGTGTTCATCTGTTCGTAGAATGTATCCTCCACTTCCTGTGGCGGCCGGTGCCCGATGGCGCTGTGTAGCCGCTCGTTGTTATACCGGCTGACCCATTGCAGGGTCTCCCATTCGACCTGAGCCATGGATTTCCAGGGGCCGAGGAAGTTGATCACCTCGGTCTTGAACAGGCCGATGACGCTCTCGGCCAGCGCGTTGTCATAGCTGTCGCCCACGCTGCCCACCGAAGTGTCGATACCGGCATCGGCCAGGCGCTCGGTGTAGCGGATGGACAGATACTGGCTGCCGCGATCGGAGTGATGGATCAACCCGCCGCCTGTTGGGCATCGCTGGCAGATGGCCTGGTTCAGGGCATCCAGCACGAAGCCTGTCGTCATCGAGGTCGAGACGCGCCAGCCCACGATCTTGCGGGCGAAGACATCGATGATGAAGGCCACATAGACCATCCCCGCCCATGTCGACACATAGGTGAAGTCCGACACCCAGAGCTGATCGGGCATGGCAGCCACGAACTGCCGGTTGACCTTGTCATCAGGGCAAGGCTGCGCTGGATCGGGGATGGTTGTCTTCTTCTGGCCCCGCACAACCCCTTGCAATCCATGAAGATGCATGAGCCTTTCCACGGTGCAACGCGCGATGTCGTGCTCATCGCGCCGAAGCTGGTGCCAGATCTTGCGGGCACCATAACGGCCCCGGCTCTTGCCGTGGACTGCCTTGATTTTCTCAATATCCACAGCATCCTGCCTGGTGCGGTCCGAGGCAAGCTGGGGATTGCGCGCGATGGCGGCATGGCGATGGAAGGTTGCTGGGGCAATCTGCAGGACACGGCAGATCGGCTCGACCCCAAAGACCCCGCGATGCTTCTCGATGAAGGCGATCATTTGCGGAACAGGCGGTCGAGCTCCGCCTGGGCAAAATAAGCCGACGCCTTCTTCAGGATCTCGTTGGCCGTGCGCAGTTCCTTCACCTCGCGCTCCAGCGCCTTGAGGCGGGCCTTCTGCTCGCTGGTCAGCCCGTCGCGCTCGCCTGCATCGCGTGCCGCCTGGATGCACCAGGCGCGCAGTGTGTCGTGCGAGCAGCCAAGCTTCGGGGCGATCGCCCGATACGCCGCGTTGTCACTGGTGTAATCGGGCCGCCGTTCGCGGAATAGCCGGACGCCGCGCTCGCGGAACTCGGCCGTATATGCCGGCGTGCGCTTCTTCTTCGATTCCATAAGGATCATCCTCTGAGAGTTCTACTCTCTCGGAAACCCGGGGCGGTTCAATCGGTGATGGACGAGTTGAAGAACCGGGGCGTGCAGGACATCTTGATCGCCGTCGTTGACGGGCTCAAGGGCTTCCCCGAAGCGATCACGGCGGCCTTCCCGGACGCCATGGTCCAGACATGCATCGTGCATCTGGTGCGCCATTCTCTGAACTTCTGCTCCTGGAAGGACCGCAAGGTCGTGGCCGCCGACCTGCGCCGGATTTACAGCGCCCCGACCGCCGATTTGGCTGAAGCTGAGCTCGACGCCTTCGAAGAAAAGTGGGCCGGGAAATACGCGTCCATCGCCCCGGCCTGGCGCCGGGCATGGCAGGAGGTAATTCCGTTCTTTGCCTTCGATCCGGCGATCCGGAAGATCATTTACACGACGAATGCCATAGAAAGCCTGAACCGCGTGATCCGCAAATCAATCAAGACGCGCGGCTCTTTCCCGACCGACGAGGCAGCGACCAAGCTGATCTACCTGGCAATTCGCAGGTTCGAGAAGGATGGCCGAAATGTCCGGGAATGGTTCGCCGCCCGCAACCAGTTCGCCATAATGTTCGGCGAGCGTTTCGACGCTTGAGTATCTGAAACCGCATGGGCCGGGCCAGATACACAGATTTCAGGACACTCCCGGCGCCGTGCAACCGCGTTCTCCTTGACCCGTCTGCTGATCTCTGTGTCCAGCTTCACGATCTCCGTTTCGAGGTGTCGGAGTGTCGCGACCAGCACTTCCACCGTGGTGACAGCATCGGCTGGAAGGTCACTGTCAGGACCTTCGATGATCGCAACCAGCCGCGTGGCATTGCCCGCGCCCTGCGGCACGATCCGCCCAAACTCCCCGGATGGCCTCGCAGGGCATTGATCGCCTGCGTTCGCTACCTGACTAGAAGTTCCCGGATGCGGAACACCATCATAGAGCCTTGGATCTCTTTACTTTTCACCGGCACGTAGCGCATCGTGGGGCGCGATACCACTTCGCAGATTGCCTTGGTATCGCAGCATCGTTCATTTGGCGTTTGACGAACGGCTCTACATAGGCAGGCGGGATCAGACGCACCTCATCGCCTAGCTTGCCGATCCAGCGGCCTCAGAAGTGCGCACCGCCGCAGGCTTCCACCGCAACAACGCAGGAGAGAAGCCGGCCGAAAAAGTCTAACACCTGATCCTGTCGAAGTTTCTTGCGCAGCACCGTCTGACCGGAGACATCCGCCCCATGAGCCTGAAACACATTCTTCGCCAGATCTGGTCCGACCGTGATAATCTACGACATGACCACTCACCTTTGTTGATCGTTGCAGACCCGCATAGGCACATAGATGCCGGCGGGGCGGTCACATCATCAATGCCTTTCAAGGAAGGACATGATCGGCGACCGGGCAACTGACCGGGATTACCCGGGCACCGGTCCCTCTCCGATATCCCAGAACAGCCCTGCCATCAGCCGCAGGGCATCGCGGCAAATGGGTTTCAACACATGCTCGTCAGGCGCGTGTTGGGAACATCCGCGATAGCTGTGCGGAACCCAAACCGTTGGCAGGCCCAGGATCTCCGCAAAGCTGTCATTGGGCAGCGAACCGGCCAGATTGGGCAGGACATGCGGCTCTTTCCCGGCTGTCCGGGTCAGGCTGGTCTTGACGTAGTCCACCCACGGATGGGTCGGGTCCAGCCTGGTGGCGCGGAAGAACCCGCGATCCTGCAGGGTGATCCGCACCTGTTCGAACCCATTCCTGTCCAGGTGGCGACGCAAGGCGGGCAGGATGTCGTCGGGGTCGGTGCCGACCACATATCGCAACTGGCAGGTCGCGCGGGCGCTGGCGGAGATCGCGTTGACCGGGGCCTCGGGAACGCCGGACGTCATCGCCAGGACGGCGAAACTGTTCCAGCCATAGACGCGTTCGGCGGGGGTCAGGGACGCCTCGCCCCAATCCTCGTTCACCTCGGGCCCCTCGCCTTCGCTGACCGGCAGGTCCCGCAGGGCGGCGCGGATGTCGTCGGTAAGGCTGGCAGGCCGCCATTCGGGTATCCTGATCTGTCCGCGCGCATCGGTGATGGTCGCCAGCGCATGGGCAAGGATCAGCGCCGGGTCGGCGAGCAGACCGCCCCAGTTGCCCGAATGATGGGCGCCCTCGCGCAGATCGACGGTCAGGTCAAATCCGATGCCACCGCGGGACCCCATGAACATGGTCGGCGTATCCGGTTGCAGGCGCGGCCCGTCCGAAGCGATCAGCACATCTGCGGCCAGGCGGTCCTTGTGTGCGGCGAAGAATTCCGGCAGCCCGGCCGAACCGGTCTCTTCACTCATCTCGATCAGGATCTTGCTGTTGAATCCCAGCGCACCGCGTGTGGCCAGCACGGTTTCCAGCGCTGCGATATTGATGAGGTGCTGGCCCTTGTTGTCTGCCGTGCCGCGCCCGTAGAGCCGGTCGCCCTCTTCCACCAAGGTGAACGGGTGCAGCCCGTCGCGCCATTGCCCGGTCTGGGCCCGGATCACGTCGCCATGGCCATAGGTCAGCACGGTTGGCAGGTGCGCCCCCTCGATCCGTTCGCCAAGCAGCAGCGGGCCGCCGCGCGGATCGGGGTTGTCGAATATCTCGCACCTGTAGCCCGCGGCCTGCAGGCGTGGCTGAATCGCTTCGGTCAGGTAGCGATGCAGTTCGGGGCCGCTGTCGGATTTCTGGCTTTCGGTCTCGAAGGCGACCAGATCCGCCAGTTCGGACTGGAACCTGCCACTGTCGAAATAATCCGAAATCCCGGCGATAGCTGCATCACGTTTCATGTCTGGTCCTCGGAAATGGCATCGCCCCATGGCGACATGATCTCGGTGCAGCCCGTGTTTTTGCCATCCCGTCGCATGACCCCGGCGGGACAGGCGAACGCGTAGGGAAAGACGGTGCGGCGGGTGGTGGCAACCGGATGAGCATCTGACAGTGCGGCGATGACCTCGGTCGGCAGGCTGTCATCGGCCACCACGACTTCGCCGCCCGATATGTCGATGCGCGGCTGGTGAAAGGCTGCCTCGATATCCATGCCGAAATCCGAGACAAACGACGACAATTGCGCGACGGCGCCGACGATCTTGCGCCCGCCAGAGGCGCCGAAAGCAAAGTGTGCGCCGTGACCATCATGGCCGATCACCGGGCAGACATTCATCAGGCAGGCCTTGTCCGGCCCCAGCGAATTGGGCCGCCCCTGCACCGGGTCGAACCACATGATGCCGTTGTTCATCAGAAACCCGGTGCCGGGCGACACGACGCGGCTGCCAAAGATGGACAGCAGCGTCTGGGTCTGCGCCACCATGTTGCCCTGCCGGTCCACCACCGAGAAATGGGTGGTGCAGCCCGGGGCTTCGGTGCTTTCGCCATCATCCCCCATCCCCGAGAGCCGTCGCGCATAGGCGGATTTGAGCGCCGCCGCATAGGCGGCATAGGCTGCGGCACCGGGCTTGTCACTGAGCCTGTCACCGGGCCTGTCATCGGACCTGTCGCCGGGCAACCCGGCCTGCGCCAGGTGGGTGAACGTATCGCGAAACGTGGGCCCTGCGGTGAGGCCCGGCATCACATGGAACCCGCCCGCGCCATAGGCGAATTCCAGCGGTGTAACGAACCGGGCGCGATAGGCCCGCAGATCGGCATGTGTCAGGCTGCCGCCCTTGGCCCGCACATCCGCCGCCAGGGTCTCGCCGAGATCGCCGTCATAGAGTTCACGCGCGCCTTTCTCGGCCAGTTCCGCCAGCGATGCCGCCATGGCAGACATATCCAGTCTCTTGTCGGACAGGCTGGTCCAGCCGGCGATCGTGGGCCATTGCCCGTCTTCCAGGAACAGCGCGGCGGCATCCGGATCCTTGGCCAGTTCGCGGGTGGTCGAGGCGATGATCAGGGCAGCGTACCAGTCCACATGCAACCCTTCGTTCGCCAGGTCGACGGCCGGTCGCACCAGGTCGCGCCACGGCATCCGCCCGAAGCGCTCATAGGCCTGCCCCACACCGTCGACGAGGCCCGGCACGGCAATGGCGGTTGCGCCCTGAATGTTGCGATCATCCACGACCTGTTCCCAGGGAAACAGGTCGCCCGCCACGCCCGCGCCGCTGAGGGGATAATCCGCCGGGTTCAGCCCCTTGGGCGACCGCATGCCGTAGTTGAGAGCATATGCCTTGGCTTCGTCGGCACGCCACAGCATCATTGCACCGCCTCCGGCAGGGCCGGACATCCACGGCTCGACCACGCCAATCGCAAAGGATACCGCGGTGGCGGCGTCCACCGCGTCGCCGCCTGCGGCCAATATTTGTGCCCCGATACGGGCAGCACGGGAATGCTGGGCGGCGACGACACCGAATTCGGTTTCGATCACGGTTTTCCGGATCGTCTGGCTGGTGGACAGGCTGGATGTCACGCGGGTTCCTTCATGTGCAGGGCCGGGCCGGTATCGCGGCCGTTCTCGGTATCGTAGAGGTGGCATTCCACATGCCCGTCAGGTGTCGGCACCGGTCGCGGCGCGGTACTGGCGCAATGGGTCATGGCGCGCGGGCAGCGGGGGTGGAAATGACACCCGGGTGGAGGCGCGATCGGGTTGGGATAATCCATTCCCAGCTCCGTATCGGGCACACCCAGGCCGGCGTCGGGTGTCAGCACGGAATTCAACAGCGCACGGGTGTAGGGATGGCGCGACGTGTCGAACAATCCGGCCGTGTCCGCCTGTTCCACGATACGTCCCAGATACATCACTGCCACCCGCGTCGCGAGGTGTTCGACCACTGCCAGATCATGGCTGATGAACAGGTAGGTCAGTCCGAACTCGCGGCGGAGATCGCCCAGCAAATTCAGAATCTGGCTTTGCACGGACACATCGAGCGCCGAGGTCGGTTCGTCGCAGATCACGATTTCCGGTTTCATGATCAGGGCCCGGGCGATGGCGACGCGCTGGCGCTGGCCGCCAGACATCTGGCTGGGATAGGTCTGCATCACGCGCGCGGGCAGTCCGACGATATCGAGGATCTCGCGCACCGCCTTGTCGCGGCTGGCACTGTCCCCGATATCATGGACCCGCAGCGGCAGAGAGACTATGTCGGCGATGGGCTTGCGCGGGTTCAGCGAGGAATACGGGTCCTGAAAGATCGGCTGGATACGGCGGGCCAACGCGCGGCGGTCGCTCGCCAGAACCGCCTGACCGTCGACGAGCACCTCTCCCTGGGTGGGGGCTTCGAGGCCCAGCAGGATCTTGGCAAGGGTGGATTTGCCGCAACCGGATTCCCCGACCAGCCCCAGAACCTCGCCACGGGCCAGAGACAGCGACACATCATTCACCGCGGTCAGCGGCTTCGGCCTGCCGAACAGCCCCTGTTTCACCGAATAGGTCTTGGTCACACCGCGCAGTTCCAGCACTGGCGCGGAGGTCTGGGCATCGCTCATGGCTGGACCTCTGCCGGATTGTGGCCGGTTTCGTGGACACAGCGAAAGGCGTGGCCCGGATCCGGTTCGTGCCGGGGGATGTCGTCGCGGCAGCGCTCGACCGCCTGGTCGCATCGGGTGCGGAAAGGGCAGCCGGTGACACCACCCACGAGGCTGGGCACGATGCCGGGAATGGTGCCCAGCCGGGCGCCTCGCTCGGTCTTGCCCGGTTGTGGAATGCAGCGCAGCAGGCCACGGGTATACGGGTGCATCGGGGCGTTGAACACGTCAGTGGCGCTGCCGGTTTCGACCAGTTCGCCCGCATACATCACCGCCACCTTGTCGGCAACGCGGGCGACCACACCCAGATCGTGGGTAATCAGGATCATCGCCATGTCCATTTCGCGCGTGAGGTCCACGAGCAGGCGCAGAATCTGCGCCTGGATGGTGACATCCAGCGCGGTCGTCGGTTCATCGGCAATGATCAGCTCGGGTTCGCACATCAGCGCCATGGCGATCATCACCCGCTGGCGCAGCCCCCCCGAAAGCTGGTGCGGATACTGGCCAAGCCGACTGGCCGCTGCGGTGATGCCCACCTTTTCCAGCAGTTCGATGGCGCGGGCGCGGGCGGCCTCGCGTCCGACCTTTCGGTGCAACAGAAGCGCCTCGGTCAACTGGTCGCCAATGGTATAGGCCGGGTTCAGCGAGGTCATCGGTTCCTGAAAGATCATCGACATGCGGTCACCGCGCAGCCGCCGCATCGCGCGGCTGCCCGCTCCGGTCAGGTCGATCCCGTCAAACTCCATCTGCCGGGCGCGCCGGTCGATACGCCCCCCCAGAAGCCCCATGACCGCCAGCGAGGTCAGCGATTTCCCCGATCCGCTTTCACCGACGATGCACAGTGTTTCGCCCCGCCTCAGATCGAAATCGATGCCCCGCACCGCATGCAGGATACCGCCCCCGACCGGGATGTTGATGGTCAGGCCGCGCACGGTCAGAAGCGGGTCGCTCATCGGGTCAGCTCCGGTTTTCGGGCGCGGTGACGTCGCGCAGGCCGTCGCCCATCAGATTGATCGCCAGCACCAGCACGAACAGGATCGCACCGGGGATCAGCACCAGCCAGGGTTCGAACAGCATCATGTTCTTGCCCTCCGACACCATCAGGCCCCAGCTGGGGGTCGGCGGCTGCACACCCAGCCCCAGAAAGGACAGCGCTGCTTCGAGCAGGATCGCATGGGCCATTTCCAGCGTCACCACCACGATCAGGTTGTTGACGATATTGGGCATGATTTCGGACAGCAGGATGCGCGGGGTCGAACACCCGACTGCGCGGGCGGCGGCAACGTATTCGCGGCCCCGGACCTGCAGCGTGCTCGACCGCATGACCACCGCGAACCGGTCCCACAGCAGCAGCCCCAGCACCACGATCACCACCTGAAGCGACCCGCCCAGGATCGCCACCACGGCGAGCGCGACCAGCACGACGGGCATGGCCAGCCGCACATTGATCAGAAAGGTCACGACCGCATCGACCCTGCCGCCGAAATAGCCGGCGGCAACCCCCATGGCGGTGCCGATGACGCCGGATATCGCTGCCGCGACAACGCCGATGAGCAACGAAACCCGCGCGCCGTAGATCAGCCGCGACAGGTAATCCCGGCCCAGGTGATCGGTGCCCAGCGGGTGGTTCCAGTCGCCCCCCAGGAATACGGGCGGGCGCATGCGTTCCAGCAGGCTCTGCGCGTAGGGATCATGCGGAGCCAACAGCGGGGCCAGGATGGCCACCAGCATCAGCAGCGCCAGCACCACCGCGCCGATCAGCAGCCCTCGGTGACCGAATACGCGCCGCCGCAGCATCTGACCCGGTGTCGGGCCGATGATCTCCGCCAGCAGAGGATCGGGGGTGGCAACGCTCATCTCAGCCAGCCCTCATTCGCGGATCCAGCCAGGCATTCAGCACGTCGGACAGGAAGGTGAAGACAATGTAGAACAGCGAGAACACCAGGATCAGGGCCTGCACCGTCGGCAGGTCGTTGCGGGCAATGCTCTCCCAGGCGAGATACCCCGCGCCGTGCAGGGCAAAGATGCTCTCCACCACGATCGAACCGCCCAGCATGAAACCCATTTGCACGGCGGCCAGGCTGACCACGGGAATGATGGCATTCCTGAGCGCATGTTTGAACAGGACCGTCGCTTCGGGTGCGCCCTTGGCCCGGGCGGTGCGGATGTAGTCGGATGACAGCACCTCGAGCATGCCGGCGCGGGTCAGGCGCATGATCGCGGGCATCGCGTAATAGCCCAGAACGATGGTCGGCATGATGAAATGTGCCCAGGTCGTCGTGCCCGAGGGCGGCAACCAGCCCAGCTTGATCGAGAACACGACGATCAGAATAAGGCCGAACCAGAAGGACGGCATCGCCTGCCCCGCCACCGAAAGGAACAGCGCCAGCCGGTCGATCACCGAATTGGGTCGGATCGCAGCGACCACGCCCAGCGGCACGGCGGTGAGCAGGGCAAAGGTGATGCCGCAGACACCCAACAGCATGGTGATCTGCAAACGGTCGGCGATCAGACCGGCAACCGGCAGCTTGAAATAGTAGCTTTCCCCCAGATCGCCGGTCATGGCGCCTGACAGCCAGTCCCAGTATTGCACCAGCATCGGACGGTCGAAGCCATAGAGCTTGCGGATCGCCTCGACATCCTGGTCGGTGGCGGTTTCCCCTGCCAGGGCCGCCGCCGGATCACCCGAGAGAAACAGCAGGGAAAAGCTGATGATCGACACGGTCAGGGCCACGAGCAGGGCGAGACCGAGGCGCTTGGCAATGAATTGCAGCACGGGCGCGGGGGCCTTTCAGAAAGGGCGGCAAGGGCCGGAGCGGCCCCTGCTGCCAGAGGTGATCAGTTCCAGCGCATGGTGGTAAAGCGCAACACCTCGTCCGGGGTCGGCGTATAGGCGACCTCCTTGGTGAAGACGTAGTTGGTGTTGTAGCTGAACATGGGCACCCAATACGCCTGGTCGGCGATCTTCTGCAGCGCCTTGCGATAGTATTCCTCGCGCTCGGCCGGGTCGGTCGAACTGTCAGCCACATCGAGCCAGTCCTTGATTTCCTGGTCACGGGAGTCATCCAGCGATCCGAACTTGAAGAACTGGCTGGTGATCGCGGAGGTATCGTTGATCGAATAGGACCCCCAGGTCTGGAACGAAACCGGCGAACCCTCTTTCATCCGCAACTCCCGCAGGGCCGAGTATTGCAGCATGTTGAAGTTGGTCTTGATGCCAACCGCGTTCAGAAACGAAGAAATCGCCTCGGCATATTCACGGTCGCGATAGGCGTAGTAATCGGTTTCGAACCCATCCGGATAGCCTGCTTCGGCCAGCAGCGCCTTGGCCTTTTCGGGGTCGTATTCATAGCTCGTGACATCCTGAGCACAGCCAAACTGGCTGGGAAAACAGGCGGTCGAGATGACCTGGCTCTTGCCCTTGAGCAGCGCGCTTACCAGCGCCTCGCGGTCGATGGCATGCGCCACCGCCTGCCGCACCTTCAGCTTGGTGAACGGGTTGTCGGCCCCGGTGCGCCCTGCGGCATCCAAAGTCAGATAGCCGATGCGCATGGTGCTTTCATTGGCGACGGTGAACTGGTCCATTGCGGCCAGCTTTTCGGCCTGGTCCGCAGGCGTCTGCCAGATCAGGTCAAGCGAGCCGTTGAAAAGTTCGGCAATCTGCGTGTTCACATCGGGGATCGTGCGGATATCGATCTTGCCGATTTCCGGCTGTCCCTTGGGGCTGTCGTGATAGTTTTCGTTCTTCTCCAGCACGAAATGCTGGCCCGGCACCACTTCGGTCACCTTGTAGGGGCCCGTGCCCACCGGCTTCAGCCCCATCCCGGTCGGACCGGCCTCTGCATAATACTCGTCCGGGTACATCGATACCGGCCCCGACAGGAATTCGATGGCGGCGGGGAACGGCTCCTTCAGCAGGATCCGAACGGTGTAATCGTCGACCTTTTCCGCCGATTTCATCCAGTTCACATTGCGCTGGGTCTTTACGCCATTGGCTTCGTCGGCGACAAAATTGACGGTATAGACGACATCATCGGCGTTGAACGGCTCGCCATTGTGAAATGTCACGCCCTCGCGCAGCTTCAATTCGAGAGTGGTGTCGTCGATCCATGTCCAATCGGTCGCCAGGTTGCCCTTGTATTCGTTGGTGGCCGGATCGCGATAGATCAGCCCGTCCCAGATCGCGCGTTGCAGCACCACGCCCTCGCGGGATGAGTTGAAATAGCTGTCGACGTTTTCCAGTTCCTTGGTAAACGCAGCCTTGAGTGTGTCGTCGGCCTTGCCCGCCCATGTTGCCGTGGCGGCGCAGATTGCGGCCACGGTCAGCCCGAGTTTCACTTTGATCATGTCAATTCCCTTGTTGGCCCGCATCGGCGATACCGGCGCTTTCCCCTTGCTTTGATCCAACCGGCATTCCCCAAGTAGCGTGCCGCGTTCGGTCAGGGTCGCCTGAATCTGTTTGCTGAACAAGCGTTTTTCGCCCCGAGCGGCGCCTGCGGTCGCGCAAGCTGTTGGAATCGCGTGGATCCGGCTGCGAAACCGCGACTTTTTTTGCCCGATGGCGGCGTTTGCCGTTCGGCACAGCATCCCAGTTGATCTCGGGGTCGAACCAGATCGTCAGCGAGCCACGGCGCTTGCGTGCCACGTTGTGGGCTGGCCGTTTCGAAGTCCTGTGGATCACAAAATCGGTCTGCCCAAGCCGCCCATCCATCCCGCTGGATTCACATTATGAAGCCCGTACGAGATTTGGGCAGCACAACCCGCTTTTGCCGGAATGTGACCGATGCTCTAGTCACCCGGAACGGTAATTCGTATCATTCAATGAAGTGGTCTTGGGGGATGAAGCGATGGTGGGCCGGGTGACTAGTTTCCCCCTTGACTTCTATTGTCGGGCCCCTTCCCTTTTTCCCAACACGGCCGTTCCGCCTGGCGATACACAACATATCTGGGTCGGAATGCGCGCACGGTGACAGACACATCTTGAGTGTTGCCTTCGCTGGTCCAAACACGAGCAGAACGCAACTCAGAATATCGAGTACTATCCGAAGTCCTTTCGCGCGGATCCGCATCAAAGCCGATGTCGGAGGTGCGATCAGCCTCGGCACCTGCCAGTTCTGTCAGACCAGTTTCCCGGTGAACCATCTTTTTCCCGTCACCGGGAGCTAGCGGATCAAGGCATTCGAACTTCGCGAGAATCCCGCGCATATCCGGTAGAACCTCGATTTCGGATGACCATTGTTCGCCCAGACGGACCTTGGGATTTTTCCACAGCCGTTTCCCGGTCAAGCGCAACGTTGCCTCGCGGCCGGATTCAAGTACGATGTTCTCGGTTCCTTGCCGATCGATGTAGGGATAGCGGATCAGGAAGAACCCGAGTTTCGACAACACGTCCTCGACACCGTTGGGTAGGGGCAAAAGTTGGCTCGTTTCGACGCGCGCCCGTCTGACAGGTTTTTCTGGTGACTCAGGTTCTGGGCACAGGCTGCGATCACTATACACCCGCATTCGCTTTGGTCTTTGCCAACATGTTTCGCTCACGACCTGAAGGCCGGGCCACCAACTCGGCAGCGACACTATGGCTGATAGCGGGATATTCTGCGCTACATGACGCACGCCCCACAACCCTTCGTCTTTTGGAAAGACGATCCAGGAGATAGTTGTGCTGCGTTCACGAAGAAATCGCACAACCATTGTGAGCGCGCTCAGATCAAAGTCCTTCACTTTCTCATCGCCAGGCTGATCAATTGTATCAGACGACTTCTGATAACAGGTTTGTGCCGTCTTCTCGAAGAGCTCCACATCTCCAATTGCATCGGTCGCCTTGTTCAGCAAACACCTCATATCTTTCTTCCAGTCGTCCGAGAGTTTCTCGCTCAAGGTATCTTTGCTGTCATTCAGCGCTTTCGAGAGGACTGACGTCAAATCGACTTCCATCCTTAGACTGTTCAGGAGTGTCACAAAATCCGCGCCGCATTCGGATGGTCGACGTTCGGAAATCCTGCCGTCTCTGTTCCCGATATCTCCAATACCCAAGATGGGAACAGATTGCGTGATGCGCGCTTGTTCGACAGAGGAAGACCCCTCGACTTGGTTTTGACCAAACCAGGACAAGAGCGACCAGTCACGGCTGGTTTTCTCGTGAACATTCTGCCCTATTCCCTCGCGTGGATAGACCGTGTAGCTGCGAGCCGAGGCAAAGCAGGACAGTTCGGAAAACAACCTCAGCGCTTCTTGTCTGCCTATCATCAGCGCGCGTTTGTCGATTTCGATCTCCTCGGCAGACTTGCGATCTTTTTTGCCTCTCCCATCATCGGCGGCACTTTCGTTCTGCGCCAGTCGCTTGGCCACCCGATACTGTTCCGATTTTGTGCGGACGATCAGTTGGCAGCTCTGCCAGTCACAACTTTCGGTGCTGATGGAGAAATAGTCATCAATCCGCCGCAGACGTCCAGCTGTGTCCACCGGCTTATTTTCCAGTTCAGCCTTGACCAGCAAGACCAAACCGGCGGACCGTGACGCCGCTCGAACTTCATTGAGAACAGCGTTACATTTCCTGAAATAATCGTCGATAAGTTTGAACTCTTCAGACTGATCGAGTATCTGCTTTGCGTCTGTATCGCTGCGGCGGGCAATATTTAATTTTTTGATCGTACAGTGTACTTTCCAGTCGTCCAATTTCTGCTGCTTTTCGAGATAGCTCTTGCCGAGCAGTTCGATCATGGCGGCTTGTGTCAGCTTTTCCGGACTTGGCGGGCAGGATGCCTTGAAGAACGACTCGGAAAGCGCCACCCGCAGCATCGACTTCGATCTTTCTTCAACATTCGAATGGATCGGGGCACCTTTCAGTTTCTGAAACGTTTCATGCACTTCCTCCAGCTTGAGGTAGTTTACGCTGTTCGTGCTGTTTGGGGGGAGCAGGGCCCAGATACTCGTAGGCCCCACAGAACAGGCATCCAGGAGCGGACCGATCATATCATCCGACCACTGTTCGCTTTCGGGAAAGAACACCTTTACCAAGGCCAATCCTATCGCAGGGTCTTTTCCGACCGACAAGAGATGTTGTCGAAACCGTGAGAATAGGCGCCCAAGATATTGCTCGTTCGCAGATTCTTTTAGGGCTTCGATTTCAGTTCTGACATCAACGTCGTCGGTTACTGACTGTTCGAGCTCTCGTCGCAGCAACTCCGCCGTCTTCGCATTCAGCGCATAGCTACTTTCCGTATTTACGTCATAGATCTTCTGTCGGTCACTGATCGTCCGATGTGCGATATCCTGAAGCTCTTCGCGGACATCAAAGAGAAGTTCACCGTATTTTTGGAGGATCCATTCGGGATCCTTGGGCTGTTCCAGGGTGAGGGATACCGTCGCAACCGATGTGCTGCGCTGGCGGGCGGGTGTAATTGTCAAATCGAAGTTCAGGCGCTGCAGTGTGTTTGACGATGTGTCGTGCGCATCATCAAGTACAGACTGGAACTTCTCCTGCACCAGGAGCCGGCGATAGCTATTGGCTCGCTTGAATTCGTTGTAAGGCTCGATCCGCAATTCGCCGAACGATTCCATTGCGTCGGGGGCGTCTATGTTGCTCTCGACCGTCTCATCGGTTTCCAACGCAGCCAGAAGCGTTTCTTTCGTGACGGCAACCTGCGAATATGTGGAGAACCGCTGCTTCTCCAAAAGTGTATCGACGGCCTTGATGCGGCGGTCGATCCAGGCGCTTTCGTCGAGCCGCTGATTGACGAGTCGTTCCCGAGTAAAGAGCTGAGGCGAAGTGATCGAAATCAATCCCTCTCTTTCGGGGTTGAAAAATCTACCTGCGCAGCAATCATACGGCAAATCCCCGAGTGTACGCACAGCCCAAGGTACCAGCAGGTAGAGCAAGAGTATCAACACTGCGGAGTAGGTCAGAAAGCGCCCAACCATCCTTGCGACAGACCATCGCCCGACGGTCTCGCGTATCTTGGCGGCAAGACCCGTCTTGGCAGGGGGCGGCTTTGGCGCCGCAGGTGCGGGATCATCTCCGTCGGTCAACGGGCCACCCTCCGAGATACTGGCCCGGCCAAGCGATCCGCAAGATGGTCGAGAACGGTTTTGACCGACAAACGGCAGAAAGCGGTTTCAGTGCAGTCCAGACGTCCGGTTTCACCAAACTTGTTGGACGGAGATCCACCGCCGCAGAGCGGGAAATGGGCGCAACTTCTTGCGCATTTCGAAACGCCAACAGCGATCTGGCGGTGACAAGCGAGAAAGGCTCGGCCAAGAAACACATCGCTCAGATCGTGGATATCGTGCACATTGCCGAATTTGAACCCGTTGAACCGAGGCGCATCGACCCCCATTAGCTCTGGCGAATAGGTCGAGATTTCACCCTTCATATCGACTGACACGATGGCGCCCGGGACGTTTTCCTGACTGCAGGCCCGCTTTCCGGATTTCATCGCCCCTAACAGGTTTCGTAAAGCCTCGGCCTCGCGAAGCACGGGGGCATCGGGTTCGGAGTCGAGCACGTCCAAGAACCCGTCGAGAAACCGTCGGACCCGGTCTTGTGACTCGGACTGCAACAAGCTCGACGATTCGTTCGTCCCATCGATTTCTTCAAGGTTCAGGCCGATTGATGTCGGCCCAGCGTCAACAAGCGCCCGTGCAACCTCTTGGGGTCGATCCAATGAGGCAGCGGTGATAACCGAGATGATATGAAAAGGAATGCGGCGCGCATTTAGCTTGCCGATCCCGCTCATGGTCGCCCGGAAGGTCCCTCGCCCACGCCGATCACGGCGGTTGAGGTCATGCAGGTCCTCCGGACCGTCCAGACTCACCCCGACCGAAACCCCGGGACTGCCCAGATGGTCCAACCAGGCATCATTGATCAGGGTCGCATTGGTTTGAAAGCTCTGGCGCGCGACAGTTCGCCCGCCAGATATCTCAAGAATCCTGACCGCATCTCGATACCAGTCCGGGCTCAGCACCAACGGCTCGCCCGCGTGCCAGACAACGGTCGTCCCGTCCCCAAACAATGGACTCGATACGACCCGGGCGCCGACCGCCTCCAGCGTCTCGGCGCTCATCCGTCCCCGATCATTGCGCGATGGAAGGTAACAATATCTGCAGTTGATGTTGCAAAAAGGTGTGGGTTGCAGCACCAATAGCTGCATCCCGACCAAACCAGGGCGACCCATAACACAAGGCCTACCAATTCCGCCAGTTGTTCCAGTTTGCCCAATTGCCCCAATTGTACCATTGAGCAAACCGATCAGTACGGCCAGTGGTTTCCCTATCCGCCTCGGTCTTAATCTCTTCCGATGCTCTGGTCAGCCGGTCACGGATATCCTCGTCACGCACCGTTTCTGAATTAACTGCCAATGCCGCCGAAATGTCACCCAAGAAGCTTAAAAAAAGGGCCAAGACTGCGGCAATGAGATACTTCAATCGTATCATTACCTTCTCCTAGCATTAAAAAATATGATGCTGATTTTACGCTGAATGGACGATTCGCACAACCTCTGGGTTAGCACTGCAACCGCGTGGTAGTGAATACGAGCTACAATTGCGTTGCAGCAATCGGTTCCGAGAATGGCTTCAAACGTGGGATTTTCGGATGCAACTGACCTCCCCCCTGATGGTCCCTGGGTCATAACGAGAGTCTGCGGGTTGGATTTTGGTAGCCGGGTTCGTCGTTTTGGGCAAACGCGCCGGGCGCGGAGACCTCAAAATGCTCAAGCGCTCGGCGTGCTTGCCGTGGCGTCTGGTTTCCCAGCGATGAGTGCGGCCTGACCGTGTCGTAGCCGTAGCGCCACAAGGCCGGCTTGCGCCGTGCATCGCCCATGCTGTCGAATATTTCCCCATTCAAGAACTCGTCGCGCAGGCTCCCGTTGAAGCTCTCGATGAAGGCGTTCTGCTGAGGCTGCCTGGATCGATGTAGTGCCAGGGCACTGCGTTCTCGTCGGCCCATCTCAGGATGGCCCGGCTTGTGAACTCAGTACCATTGTCAGTGGCAATGCAGCCGGGTTTGCCATAGATCCTCACCAGCGCGTCCAATTCCCGCGCCAGCTCACCCTTCATGGACTAACGTGGATGCGCACCGACGGATGTGCTGACAATGAAAGTCGACAGTGACTGCGCGAAGCGGTTTGAACGGTTGTCCGAAAAGTAGATTGCTTCCTCTGTGCCAATCACACTAGGCATCAAGGTCTGAGACAAAAGAACCGGGAAGCCACACCGGTTCTCTTCTCTGCCTCAAGATCATCGATTGGTGCTGGCGTTCGGGTAACGGGTCAGTGGGACAGAATCTGGCTGAGGAACCTGCGGGTGCGGTCCATCTGAGGATGGTCGAAAAAGGCATCTGGCGTGTTCTGTTCGACGATCTCGCCGCTGTCCATGAAGATCACCCGGTCGGCTACCGAGCGGGCAAAGGACATTTCGTGCGTGACGCAAAGCATCGTCATGCCGCTGTGTGCCAGTTCGATCATCACGTCGAGAACCTCCTTGATCATCTCGGGGTCAAGCGCCGAGGTCGGCTCGTCGAACAGCATGATCGAAGGGTTCATGCAAAGCGATCGGGCAATGGCCACGCGCTGCTGCTGTCCTCCCGAAAGCTGGCCCGGATACTTGTCACGCTGCTCGGCGATGCCGACCCGTTCGAGATAGCGCATGGCGGTCGCTTCGGCGTCCATGCGCGGAGTGTTGCGCGCCCACATGGGGGCGAAGCAGAGATTGTCGAGGATGGTCATGTGGGGAAAGAGATTGAACTGCTGAAAGACCATTCCGACCTCGCGCCGGATCTGGGTAATGTTCCTGCTACTTTCGTTGAGCCGCGTGCCATTGACGTCGATGGTACCCTCCTGGTGCGCCTCCAAGTGGTTTATGCAGCGGATCAGCGTCGATTTTCCCGACCCGGACGGGCCGCAGATGACGATGCGTTCGCCCCTCTCCACAGTCAGGTCGATGTCCTTGAGAACGTGGAAATCATCGTACCACTTGTTCACGGCGCGCATCTCGATGACGACGTCTCGGGGTTCGCTCTGGCTGGCCATGGTTGTGGTCATGGGAGATTCCTCGGTTTTCGTGTCAGGCAGTGTGGGCGGATGGGCCGCGCCGTTCCAGCTCTCGGCCATAAAGGCTGAGGCCATAGCAGATCGACCAGTAGACGAAGGCGGCAAAGATATAGGCCTCGGCCTGGAACCCCAGCCAGTCGGCATCGAGGGCGGCGTTCTTGACCATGCCAAGGAAATCCAGCAGCCCGACGATGATGACCAGCGACGTGTCCTTGAAGAGCGCGATGCAGCGTCCGACCAGCGGAGGCAGAACATGACGCAACGCCTGCGGGACAACGACAAACGCGATGGTCCGCGTGCGGCTCACGCCGAGAGCCAGCGACGCTTCGGTCTGGCCCGGCGGTATGGCTTGCAGCCCACCTCGGACGACCTCGGCCATGTAGGCGGCCGAGAATAGAATCAGGCCGATCTGGATACGAAGCAGGTTGTTGATGACCACCTCGGGCGGAAGGAACAGTGGCATCATCACCGAGGCCATGAACAGGATGGTAATCAACGGGACGCCGCGCAGCAGCTCGATGAATGCCACGCAGAGCGATTTCACCACCGGGGTGCCGTAGAATCGGCCGAGTGCCAGGATCACGCCGAGGGGGATCGACACGATCACCCCGACCAGAGCCAGCAGGACGCTGAGCATCAGCCCGCCCCAGAGCGACTGATCAACGTCTTGCATCCCGAAAGCGCCGCCGATCATGATCAGCGCAAAGACCGGCAGCACCGACCATGCGGCGATCACCGCGAACCCACGCAGCCGGTTCGTGTAGGTCAGCCCCGCCAGCACGATCAGCGCGACGGCGGCGATGGCCGGTCGCCATGCCAAGTCCTGTGGATAGACGCCCATCATGAGCACGTTGAACTTATCCACAACGAAGGGCCAGCAGGCGCCGTCGTTCAGGCGACAGCTTCCGGCATCGCCGGTGAATGTCGCATCCAGAACGAGCCAGTCGAACAGCCGCGGCACGACCGCGGCCAGCATCCCCAGCAGGAACAGCGTGATGATCGTATCTTTCCAGCCACCGAACAGGTTCGCCCGCAACCAGGCGAGCAGTCCGATCCGTGCGGACGGGGCGGGGCGCGGCGGGGTGGGTTTGAAGACGATAGCTTCATCGGTCATGGCATCACCGTTGCGCATGTTGAACGCGGGCGTTCAGGTAATTCATGCCGACCGAGATCACGAGGTTGATCGTCAGATAGACGGCCATCCACATCGCGATGATCTCGACCGCCTGGCCGTTCTGCCCGATGATCGTGCCACCGATGGACACCATGTCCGGATATCCGATCGCCACCGCGAGCGAGCTGTTTTTGACGAGGCTCGCGTAGTCGTTGGTGGTGGCCGGTATGGTGACCCGCAGCGCCTGTGGAAGAAGTACCTTGCGCGTGACCACGGCACTAGACACCCCGAGCGCGTTCGCCGCCTCGATCTGACCGGCATCTACCGACTGGATACCGCTGCGCACGTTCTCGCCGATATAGGCGGCGGTATATAGCACCAGCCCGATCAGGAGCGAGGTGAATTCCGGGCGCATCACCATGCCGCCCTTGAAATTGAACCCCGAATAGACCGGCAACTCGCCGCTGACTGGGCTGCCACCGAGCAAGAAGGCGAAGCCGGCAAGCCCCACGAAGATCGCCAGCCCGCCCCGGAAACCGGGCACGGACCGACCGGTGCGGATCTTGTGACGCGCGGCCCAGCGCCAGAACACGATCCCCAGCATCAGCGCCACGGCCGTGCCGATGGCGAAGACTGCGAAACCCGGGCCAGCCTGCGGTCGCGGAAGATAGAATCCGCGTTTGGACAGATAGACCCCGTCTATCAGCCCGATGGCGTCGCGCGGGTGCGGCAATGCGGCGATGACCACCGAATAGACAAAGAACAGCGTCAGCAGCAGCGGCAGGTTGCGCAGCGTCTCTACATAGATCGCCGCTACCTTCGCCAGCAGCCAGTTACGCGATACCCGCGACACCCCGACGATCACCCCGAGAACGGTCGCACCGATGATCGCCAGAACGGAGACGAAGAGCGTGTTCAACACCCCGACCAGGAAGGCATAGCCGTAGCTGCGCGTTGGGTCGTAGTCGATCAGGCTGTCCCCGATCGGCAACCCGGCCTCTTGTTCGAGGAAGGCAAAACCACTTTCGATCCCCCTGAGCGCGAGGTTTTCCTGCGTGTTGTCAAACAACAGGTAGACCCCCGCCAGCACGAGGGCCAGAACAGCCCCCTGCGACAGCGCCGAGCGCATGGCCCCCGCCGTCAGGCCAAGGGCGGTTTTCGTGCTGGTGACGGCCATCATCGGTTCCGGTGCGGGAATTGCGGCTTCGTGGTGCCGGACCGCGATGGATCACGGCCCGGTAGCTGGTGTCCTGGGGCCACCCCCCTGCCTGTCCGGCTCAGCGGATCGGCATCGCGTAGAGGATTCCGCCATCCTTCCACTGCGCGTTCAGGCCGCGTTCCATCCCGAGCGTTGCAGTCAGGTTGCGCCCGAAGATCTCGCCGTAGTTGCCGACCGCCGAGATGGCCTTGACCATCCAGTCGCCGTCCAGCCCGATGAAACCGCCGGTGTCGCCGCTGCTGCCCAGCAACCGCTTTATGTTCGGGGCGGTCGCATTGGCCGCCTGCTCGGCGACATTGGCCTGGGTGATACCCAGATCCTCGGCCGCAATCAGTCCGAACACAACCCAGGTGACGAGGTCCTTCCACTGGTTGTCGCCATGCGCGACCAGCGGCGCAAGAGGCTCTTTCGAGATGACCTCGGGCAGGATCCGGTGCGCCGACGGATCAGCGAAACTGGTGCGGAATGCGGCCAACTGGCTCATGTCGGTGGTCAGAGCGTCGCAGCGGCCCGACTTGTAGGCTTCCACTGCCTCGTGCTTGCCTTCGAAAACCACGGGTTCGAGTTGCAGGTCGTTGGAGCGTCCGAAATCCGCCAGGTTCAGTTCGGTCGTGGTGCCTGTCGTGACGCAGACCGTTGCGCCGTCCATTTCCTTCGCGCTTTCGACGCCGGTGGCAGCGTTGATCATGAAGCCTTGGCCGTCGTAATAAACCACGGCGGTGAAATCCACGCCCTCGGTCGTGTCGCGCTTCATCGTCCAGGTGGTTGTGCGTGATGTCAGATCGACCTGCCCGCTCGACACCGCAAGTACCTTCTGTTTGGAAGCCAGCGGCACATAGCGGACCGCCTCGGCATCGCCCAGGATCGCCGCTGCGATGGCCCGGCAGAAGTCCACGTCGAACCCGACCCAGACACCCTCGGAATTGGGGTTGGAGAAGCCGGGCACGCCTTCACTGACGCCACAAGCCAGTTCGCCCGCCTCGCGCACCTTGTCCAGCGTACCCGCATGAACCGCCCCGGCAACGGTCATCGCCGCAGCAGTAGCCGCGCCCAGTTTCAACACCTTGTTCATCGTCTCCGCCCCTCTCGATATTTGCGTGGCTTGTTGCCGAACGTGCTCTTGCTGCACGCTTTCCGTACGCGACAGGCATACTATTTGGGCACACAGGATTGTCAAAGATGAATATATTGCCAAAGGATAGCCAACCGGTTGAATGCGGGCACGCCGCGGGGTGAGGTGAACAGGCCCTGGTGGATCTCAGCCGCCGCACGCCGATCCAGAAGAACCGGGTGCCAGAGCATGTCGAAGAAGCGGTCATCGCCTGCGCTGTTGAAGACGCTGAGCTACTCCCCAAAGTTTGGACAGTTTTGCACGTAGACTAGGCTACTCTCTGCTCCTGCTGATCGGGTTTGCCTGACGAACAACGCCGCAGAGCGGGCGCTGCGCGGCGTGGCCCTTGGCCGAAAGTCATGGCTCTTCGCCGGCTCCGAGCGCGGCGGTGACCGCAGCCTACGCCGGATGGTTACGAAAGGTCCGATCATGCTTTATTCGAGCGGTCTGTCTTCAAGCGTCAGTTCGGCCGCAACCTCCTTCAGGGCCAGTGCCTCGGGTCGCAGTTCCTTAACTTCAGGTGTCGTTGCCTGACGGGCGGTGTCACCCGCCAGCCGGTTCTTCCCAGCTTCGAGGAGTTCCTTCGACCAGGAACAATACAGGTTCTCGGCAATGCCCTCACGGCGACACAGCGCGGCGATGCTCTCTTCGCCCCGAAGAAAGTCCAGAACGACCCTGATCTTCTCCTCGGACGAATACTGTTTGCGTGTCTTCCGCTTAATGCCCCTGACCAACTTGTCAGCGGCGTCTTTCGATATTCTGGATTTCTTGTTCTTCTTCGATCCATAATGGCTTCGATGAACCAGAAATCCTCCGTTGCTCAAACCCCTAAATCTGTCCGCTGGGTGCTGACGTCAGACAAAGTTCAGCGCATTGTGTTCGCAGGTCGCGACACATCGATATTCCGCAGGGGTGGCGTTAGGCGTCATCGGGAATGGCTCTCGGGATCACCTCTATCCGGCGATAGGGGGCGACGGTTCCGGCCCGGCGGAGCGCCTCGTCCACGACGGTGAAAATCTCATCGCGGCAATCGGCATCGCGATCGAACCGCGATATCCAGAAGCGCAATGCGTAGGTGATCCCGCCCTCTTCGTAGGACAGGACACGCACGTCAGGTGCCGGGTCTTGCTGGATGAGTTTTGCCGCTTTCAGGGCCGCCAGCATGACGTCGGACGCACGGCCGATCGGCATGCTGTGATCGAGCGTTATCTTGACCTGTGCACGGTATTGGGGCTTGGGCGCGGAATAGTTGGTGATACGCTGGCGCGCGATCTGGCTGTTGGGCAGGATCATGTAGGTACGATCGATCGTCAGGAGCCGCGTGGTGCGCCAGCCGATCTCGATCACCTTGCCGCGCGCCAGCCCGTCGATATCGACCCAGTCGCCGATACGGAACGGTCCCTCCACGCCCAGCGCGACCCCTGACAGCGTGTCGGCGACGACGTTTCGGATCGCGAAGCCCAGCAGCGCCAGCACGAGGCCGGAGCCCGCCAGTGCCCCGAACGCGCCTTGCCCCATGAAAAGCGAGACGGTCGCGACGAAGGCGATCAGAAACAGCAGCGCCGCCACCATATCCTTGAGCAGGCGCGGGTAGGGGCGGCGTCTTGCGGCAGTCTGATCGAGGACGAACGCTGCGATCCTGCTGGCGAACCAAGCCGCCGCAAAATAGGCCAGCGCGGTGACGGCGAGCGACAGGGTTTCGTCATCCCCGAGCACCCCGGCCAGTCGCGACGGAAACAGGACCAGCCCGAGGCTGAACAGAGTCAAGATCGCAGGCCAGAGAAGCCGGCGGAAATGTTGCTTCACGCTCATGGTCAAAGCCCTTTCGTCTGGATGATGTGCGGACAGCGCGGGCGCCATGCCTGGTTTCGGCCGGCGGCCAATGACAACGAGACCCCAGAGCCTGACCCGCAGAATGCGGGATTGCGGAAACGGGTCATTTCACGGAAATCGGGGCGCCGATATCTACGGGGCGATATCGACCGATGGTGGCTCGCCCCGGGATATCGCCCAATGACCGTCTCACATCATCGCGAATTCCCGGGGGCAGGCCCGGCATGGCGCCGGCACCATTTTCGATATCAATACGGCGTCAACCATCGCCATCGCCGGACGGCGGATGCACCCGGATCACCGTCAGCATCCGGCGCTGGTTTGCGCGTGTGTCCCAGTGGAACACGGCACCCTCGGTCAGCCCCAACAGGGCGACGCCGATCGGTGTCACGACCGACACGCGCTGCTGCGCGATGTCGGCATCTTCCGGATAGCTCAGCGTCACCGTCCGCTCGATGCCGGTACTCTCGTCCCGGTAGGTCACGGTGCTGCCGATCGACACGACATTCGCCGGCATCTTGGCCGGCGCAACGATCCGGGCGCGCCCGATCTCGTCCAGCAGGCGGTCGGCGAGCGCCGGGCTGCGTTGCATCGCCCCTTCGGCGAGCGCTTCGATATACGCGAGATCATCGGCATTGATGATGATCTTCGGGGCACGCGGATTGCGTTTCGCGACAGTCCTGGTCTTTTCGGTCATCATTTTGGCCTCCTTCAGGTCACGGGATGAAAGGCGGGCGGTGTGCGTGCCACCGCCTGCGGGTTGCTGGAATGGGCTGCGGTCCGGGTTCAGTTCTGCGGCGTGACGCCGAGGACCGACACCGATGTGATCGTCCCGTCCTCGCACAGAAGCGGCGCCTGCTGACCGACCCGCATGCCGATCAGGGTGGCCCCCAGCAGGGAAGCCACCGGGATCACGCTGCTGCCCGATCCCGACCCGGCCCGGTGGACAAGCAGCCCTGCCTGGTGCGCGCCACCGTTCACGGAATAGGTCACATGGCATCCACCGGTGACGAGATCACGCGCATGCAGATTGCTGACCGGTTCCGTTGTCCGAATCTTGTTGCGGAGAACATGCGCAAGCAGTGTCATGGCGGGCTGCGGCAGTTCCTTGCACAGGTCCAGGTGCTGCCGGAGTTTCCGGTGGTCACCTGCCGGCAGGGTCGTTTTCATGCGCGGACGGAGCCTGGGGCCGGGGTGATTGTAACGGTCGATGGCGGTAATGCCGTGGATGCTGGTCATGACTGCTCCTCGGACGACAGTGTCGTCGCTTGTTCACTTCAGGACTGTGAGGAGACCCCGGAAGGTTCAGCGGGCGAAAGCGCCTACACCGCCCGGGGAAGCGGGCGGTTCAGCAAAAGAAATCCGACATGATCTGCATGTACCATCATGCCTTGAGAGATAGGTGTGTCAGCCGCAAACGTCAATCTCGGCGGCACCGTTTCGATGCAAACGGCCGGGTCCGAGCGGTTTCGGGCCATAAGGTCGCAGCCCCGCCCGGGAGCCTTGTAACCCCCGCACGGGCGGCCCATGTCTGTCCCATGTCGATGTTCATGCGTCATACGAGGTTCCTGCTCTTCGCGGGAAATCTGCTGAACCGCCGGTAACCCCGGGCGGGGCCGGGTCTTGTGCCTGCCTTTGCTTCGGGACCGGGATCGATCTTCCACAGATCAATTCGAAAGACGGAGGCGTTCGCGCCACCAGAGCAGGACGTTCGGGTAACCGCGTCCGTGCTTCGCGTGGTTGGCTCGCCGATGTCTTGGTATCAGTAGCCTCAGGACTGGAGGATGACATGTCCATCTACATCACCCGTGAAATGATTGCATCCGCGTCCCGCGAGGGCGGAGGCGATAACAGCAAGAGCCTCGTCCGGCGGTTGTTCGGTTCGGCGATCAGGAAATGGCGCCGGCGCAAGATGATCGCCGTGTTCGACGCCATGGATGACCAGTTGCTCAGCGATATCGGCCTCTGCCGCGGGGACATTCGCCGCGTCGTCAACACCTTCGATGACCGTGAACTGGGCATGATCCCGTTGGCGTCGTCCGCAGATCGGCTCGAGGGCATGACGGCGCAGTGCGGCCAGCCGGGCAGAGCGTTCCTCTGACGCCCGCGCGTCACCGGGCCCCGGTGACGCGCACCACCCGCATGAACGTGACCCGCTTCGATCAGAAAGAACTGAGAAAAAGGACTGAGGAGATGATGATCTGCAAGGCCGATTTCGAGGAACTGTTTCCCGACCTGTTCCAACCCGAACCCGCCTCCGCCACGCCCGAAAAGGCAAAACCCGTCAGCGCCGCCTGCATCGCGCGACCGGAGGGTGACGGCGCACCCATCCTGCACGCCAGGCAGGACCGCCGAATATCGCTGCACTGCCCGGAGATGCCGGTATCTGCGCGATCCGGCGCGATGACCGCCACGATGCCGGCTACGGCAGCCATTGCCGCGGCTTGGACGATGCTTTCGGCCTACGGGTCGATGGCGAGACAGCGGCATGGCAGGCTTTGAATGTCGGACAGTGGCGCCCGATTGCGCTGACCATCGTTGACCGGCCCGATCACGCGGCGCCCTCTGTCAAAGATCACCGCCCACCGCAGCCATTTGGCAGGGAGGCAAAATGATCGTTGATCAACCGCGCCTCCCATCCGCGCAGCGTGGGCAGGCAGCTCGAGCCGAACACGACAGGATCGTCCTCCAGCTCTGGGAAGATCTGGAACAGTTCTTCCCGCTGATCCGCTTCGAGGCCGGGAATGGTCATGGAACCCGGATGGAAACTCTCGCTCGGCAATCCGTTTGAGATCAGGACTTCATGCTGGTCGAACAGCAGATGCACATAGTCCACCGACTTGCAGTCCCGGTCCCGGGCAACAGTGGTCCCGTTTACGAGATGCACTGCTGCCACGAGGACATCTCTGGAGCCGAAATGCAGTTCATACCATGGATCGCTCAGCGCAATCCGATGCCGGGGCGACACGCGCAGGTCACGGTCGGGCAGCCCCGTTCCGAAGGCATGTGCCAGGATGCGGATTGGACGCAGATGGTCGCGCTTGGCCTTGTCCGCGAACTCTATGCGTTTTCGGCCAACCCAACGGATGGTGCGGGTGTCGCCGGCGGAATTCAGCACGACATCACCGGCCCGCAGCGTTTCAACGCAAACACGGCCCGAAGCGGTATCGATCAGCATTCCAGCGGTGAAACATGGCGGGGCATATGGCTGAAGATCGTCCGGCAAGCCATCGTCGGGCGACCCGTTGTTTCCGTTCCAGGAACTGCCGGGGCTTTTGGCGTACCAACCCTGATCGTTGTCACCGGCAAAGTTGTCGTTTGACGGGTCCACCGTTTGGCCGCCCGCGCTGCCGCCCACCAAAGCATAAGACGGGTCATTGCCCCATCCGACAATCTCGACAACGTTCCCGTTCTCATCGACGAGAGCGACGGCGTCCCGTTGGTTGCCGGTCGCCAGGCCGAAGCTGGAGGTGTAGTAGATTACCGATGGGTCCGAGGCAGAAACTTGCGGATCGGAAGTGTCGACAGCCCCGCTTGCGAAGTAACTGGCAGTGTTTCCGGACTTGGAATAGCTCTCGAATGTCCAGCCCGAAATGTCCTCTCCCGGCGCTGCGGCGATCGTGACAGTGCCGAGGTTCGGGTTGAAAGAGACGATTTCAGCCATGTTCCCATTCAACAATCCGAAGCGGCTGCATGTCAAACTGGAACGACAATGCCCCGAGCGCCCGTGCCGGCCTTCGCGACAGTGAGCGGAGTGTCCTGATATTCAGCTTTCGCCGAGACCCGTGAGAGTACCGCAGGAAATCCACCTGGTCACAAAGAAAACAAGACAAGTTTCCCCCGGCACCCCGCACGGGGCCGAAAACGTCGACCTGAGTGGCGGTGGATACCCTGCGCCGCCCGGACGTTAATGCGCGAACTCATTCGCTATCAGCAGCCCGCGATCAGCGGTTTCGGGGCTTCGAGGGTGGCATCTTGTGAGCAGTAAACTGTCAACAGTTGACATATAGCGCAAATCCCGGCATGTTCCTCGGCATTCGAGGCAGCCACTAACCGGGTGCCGCTGATGGGAGGAGACAGGAACTTTGCAGATCACGAGATTGATTGCGGTCGCCTGTGCGGCTTTGTTCATGGGGGTTTCGGCGCAGGCGCAGGAGCGGGGAGGAACGCTCAAGGTGGCGCTGAACCCGGAACCGCCGAGCGCGGTGGCCGGCATTTCCGGCACCGGTGCGGCCCAGATCCTGTATTCGAAAATCTACGAGGGGCTGTTCAGCTATGATTTCGACCTGACGCCGCGCGGCGTGCTGGCCGAGTCCTGGGAGATGTCCGACGACGGGCTGCGCTTCACCGTGAAGCTCAAGGACAACGTGCGCTGGCACGATGGCGAGGCCTTTGATTCCGACGACGTGGTGACATCCTACAACGTGTTTGCCAAGGAAAGTCCGAACCTTGCCGCACTTGCACCCAAGATTGCTTCGGTCACGGCCAATGGCCCCTACGAGGTCGTGTTCGATTTGAACACACCGGTGCCGGCGCTGGTCTACGGGCTGGCCCTGGGGTGGCTGGCGATCATTCCCGACCATATCTATGGCGGCGACGCACCCTATCGCGACAATCCGGCCAATGACACACCTGTCGGCACCGGCCCGTTCAAGCTGGTGGAATGGGAAAAGGGCAATTTCATCAAGCTGGTGCGCAATGATGATTACCATGTCGAGGGCCAGCCCTACATCGACGATCTGTATTTTGTCATCATCCCCGACAGCCAGGGCCGCGCTGTGGCCTATGAACAGGGCAGCATCGACGTGGTGTCGGCCTCGATCCTCGAACTCTATGACGTGGAGCGGCTGGCGGCACTGGACGATTCGCAAAGCACCAGCCAAGGCTGGGAGCTGTTCTCGCCGCATGCCTTCGTCTGGGTCAACAACGAAAAGCCGCCCTTCGACGATCGTAATTTCCGCCAGGCGCTGAACTATGCGATGGACAAGGAATTCATCCGCGACGTGGTGTTCAGCGGCATGGCCCGGCCGACCCATGGCGCGGTCGGATCGCGCACCCGCTTTTTCGATCCCGAGACCGAAGGCTATGCGTTCGACCGCGACAAGGCGCGCGAACTGGTCGAGGTGTCGTCCTATGACGGGCGCGAGATTACGCTGATGCCGGCCTCGTTCCTGGGGTCGAGCTGGGGCCGGCTGGCCGAATACCAGGTGCAGGCGCTCAAGGATGTCGGCATCAATGCCAGCCTGGATTCGATGGATGTCGGCACCTTCCTCAAGAAGCTGTCGGAACGCGACTACGATCTGGCGCAGATGTATCTCTATCAGTGGGGCGATCCGGGGATCGGCGTGTCGCGCAGCTTTGTCTCGGCGACGGCCAAGCCCGGCTCTCCGTGGAACAACGTGGCGATGTATCAGGACGCCGAGACCGATGCGCTGCTCGCCGCCGCGGATGCCGAGACCGACCCAGACAAGCGGGCCGGACTGTATAGCCAGGCGCAGCACCGGATCGCCGGGGACGCGCCGGTGATCTGGATCGCGGAACTGGATTTCCCGACCATCTACAAGGCCAGGGTCCATGACCTGATCACCGATGCCGCCGGGCTGAGCTCGAACTTCGCCGGCGTCTGGATCGAGAAATAGCACCATGCCGGGCGGGTCTGCCGCCCGGTACCATTCCCCCGGCAACAAGGATCAAGGTCATGGCAAGAACGATCCTGTCCGAAACGCTCAAGCGGATCATCGTGCTGGTGCTGGTGATCACCGCCACCTTCCTGCTGGTGCGCTCGGCCCCCGGCGATCCGGCCGAGTTCATCGCCGGCGAATCGGCCTCGGGCGACCCCGCATTCATCGAGGCGCTGCGCGCGCGCATGGGGCTCGACAAGCCGCTGATCGTGCAGCTTGGCATCTATCTGGGTGACGTGGCGGTGCTCGATCTCGGCATGTCCTATCGCGAGGGCCGCCCGGTGCTCGACATGATCCTGGAACGGCTGCCCAACACGCTGATCCTGGCCGGCACCGCCTTTGTCATGGCGCTGGTCATGGGCACCGCCGCCGGGTTCACCGCTGCGGTGTTCCGGGGCACATGGATCGACCGGGTGATCTCGCTCGGTTCGGTGCTGTTCTTTGCCTCGCCATATTACTGGGTGGCGCTGCTGGCGATCATCCTGTTCTCGGCCAAGCTCGGCTGGCTGCCCTCGGGTGGCACCCAGACCATCGGCGCCGGCTATGAAGGCGCGCGTGCCGTGCTCGACTATATCCATCACCTGATCATGCCGGCCACCGCCTCGGCGCTGTTCACCATGGCGATCTATGCGCGGCTGGTGCGCGCCTCGATGACCGATGTCGCCAACACGCTGTTCGTCAAGGCGGCACATGCCAAGGGCATGGTGCCGGGCCGGGTCTGGTTCCGGCATGTGCTGCGCACCTCGCTGCTGCCGATCACCACCATGGCAGGGGTGCAGGCCGGGCAGCTGGTCGCCGGCACCATCCTGACCGAAACCGTGTTCGCCTGGCCCGGTATCGGGCGGCTGATGTATGATTCGCTGGTGGCGCGCGATTACAACGTGGTGATCGGGGTGTTCATCGTGACCTCGCTGATCGTCATTCTCGCGAACCTGGTGGTCGATCTGCTCTATCGCTTCGTCGATCCGCGCACCCGCGCCGCCTGAGGGGGATACACCTATGCCGATCTGGAAATCCATCCTGACCCGCCCCGATGGCATCCTCGCGGTGCTGCTGCTGGTGATCGCTGGGGTCGCCGCGCTGCTGGCGCCGGCGCTGTTCCCCGACGGTCCCTGGCGCATGGCCGCGCGCCCGTTCCAGCTGCCGTTGCAGGACATGAGGCACCCGCTCGGCACCGACGCGCTCGGGCGCGACATGGCCGCGATGATGATGTATGGCGCCCGCACTTCGCTCGGCATCGGGCTGGTCTCGACCGCGGTCTCGGTGCTGCTCGGCCTCACCGTCGGCGGCATCGCCGGGTTTCTCGGCGGGCGGGTCGACAGCTTTCTGATGCGCGCCACCGAGATGTTCCAGACGGTGCCGAACTTCGCGCTCGCGCTTCTGCTGATCGCCGTCTATTCGCCCTCGATCACCTCGGTGGTGGTGGCGATCTCGGTGGTCAGCTGGCCGCCGGTGGCACGGCTGGCCCGGGCCGAGTTCCTCAGCCTCAGGCGCCGCGAATTCGTGCAGGCGGCGCTGTTGTCGGGCCAGACGCGGTTCCGCGTCGCCTTCAGCCAGGTCCTGCCCAACGCGCTGTCGCCGCTGATCGTGATGGCGGCGCTGATGGTGTCGATGTCGATCCTGTTCGAAAGCGCGCTGAGCTTCCTCGGCCTCGGCGATCCGAATGTGGTCAGCTGGGGTTATCTGATCGGCGCCGCCCGCGCGGTGATCTCGCAGAGCTGGTGGCTGACCTTCATGCCGGGTCTGGCGATCATGCTGACGGTGGTGTCGATCTCGATCATCGGCGATGCGATCAGCGACAGCCAGGATCCGTTTTTCGACCGCCGGGAGAGTGTCTGATGAGCGTGCTCGACATCACCGATCTCCGGGTCACGTTCGCTGGGCTTCAGGACATCGTCAAGGGCGTGAGCTTTGCGGTCGAGGCGGGCCAGACCACCTGTCTGGTGGGCGAAAGCGGCTCGGGCAAGTCGATGATCGCCAATTCGGTGATGGATCTTCTGCCCTCGTCCAAGATCAGGGTCTCGGGCGGCGACATCCGCTTTGACGGGCGCTCGCTGGTCGGGTTGCCGGTGGCCGATATGCGTGCCCTGCGCGGTGCCGCGATCTCGATGATCTTTCAGGATCCGATGTCGGCACTCAACCCGGTGCGCGGCATTCGCACCCAGTTCGACGAGGTGTTTTCCAGCCACGGGATCGAACCGCATCAGGGCCGCCGCGCGCGGATGCTGGAGCTGTTCGAGCTGGCGCGCCTGCCCGATCCGCCGCGCATCCTCGACAGCTATCCGTTCGAGCTTTCGGGCGGGCAGCGGCAGCGGGTGATGATTTCGATGGCGATGGCGCTGAACCCGAAACTGCTGATCGCGGACGAACCCACCACCGCGCTCGACGTGACCACGCAGGCACAGATCCTGCGGCTGATCCGCGAATTGCAGCGCGATTTCGGCACCGCGGTGCTGTTCATCACCCATGATTTCGGCGTGGTCGCGCAGATCGCCGATGACGTGGTGGTGCTGCGCCATGGCGAGGTGGTGGAGCAGGGCAGCGCCGAGACGCTGCTGCGCGGCGCGACGCATGACTATACGAACGAGCTGATCGCCGCGATCCCCGACTGGGCGCCGCGCCCCGGCACCGGGGCACAGACGCCATTCATCGACACCAGCGGCGTGGTCAAGAGTTTTGAAACCAAGGGCGGACCGGTGAAGGCGCTCGACGATGTTTCGATTTCGGTGAAGCCGGGCGAGACCCTGGGCATCGTCGGCGAAAGCGGTTCGGGCAAATCGACTTTCGCCAAATGCCTCGTCGGCCTGGAAGAGGCGAATGCCGGCAAGATCGCGGTCGCGGGCACCGAGATCACCGCCCTGTCCCCGGCGCGGCGGCGCGCGGAGCGGCGGTTGATGCAGGTGGTGTTCCAGGACCCGAGCGCCGCGCTCAACCCGCGCCACACGATCGGGCGCACCATCACCGATGTGCTGCGCGCCAACGGCCATGGCCGTGCAACGGCCCGCGACGCGGCGCTGGCGCTGCTGGACGATGTCAGGCTAAACCGGCAGTTCTTCGACCGGTTCCCGCATGAACTGTCGGGCGGTCAGCGCCAGCGCGTCTGCATCGCCCGCGCGCTCGCCGCCGACCCCAAGGTGCTGATCGCCGACGAGGCGCTGTCGGCGCTCGACGTGTCGGTACAGCGGCAGATGCTGGCGCTGTTCGACGATCTCAAGACCCGGCGCAACCTGACCATCCTGTTCATCACCCACGATCTGCGCGTCGCCGCCGAAATCTGTGACGACCTCGTGGTGATGCAGTCGGGCAGGGTCGTGGCCAGCGGCGCGCCGGCCGAGATCCTCGAAGGCGAGATGCACCCCTATGTCCGCGAGCTGATGGATGCGATACCGGGTCAGGACTGGTTCCCGGTGGGCGCCGGTGCGGTGCCGCATTCGGAGGTGCGAAGATGAATCGATCGATTGGCAAGCTGCAAACCAAGAGCCTGTCGGAAACCATTGTCAGCGAGCTGGTGCAACTGATTGCCTCGGGCGTGCTCAAGCCCGGCCAACGGTTGAACGAGGTGCGTCTGGCCGACAGTTTCGGCGTCAGCCGCGGGCCATTGCGCGAGGCGGCGCGGGAACTGGAAGGCCAGGGTCTGGTGGTCAGCCGCCCGCGTCAGGGATTCTATGTGGCCGAGTTCTCGGTGCGCGACATCTCCGATCTCTACGAGGTGAAACGCTGGATCGACGAAGCGATCATCGCGGATGTCCTGACCTATTCCGACGTCGCGGCGCGGCAGGAGATACTCGCCGATGTCAATTCCATCGACGACAGCGAAAAGATGGCCTTTTCCACTTCGCTCTTCGCATACCGCAGCCGGATGGTGGAACGCCTGCACAACCGGTTTCTGGCGTCACAGGCGCTGTTTCTCTACCGGCAGTTTCATATCGTCACCGCGCTGGTCAACCCGAACGATCCCGAGGCGCGAATCGAGCGGATCATCGGCACCCTGCGCCGCTTCTGGCAGGCGCTGGTCGACGGCGATGGCGACACAGCCTCGCGGATCATGGCCGAAGACCGGGAATTCTGGCTGGCCGACCTGATGCCGCGTTTTGCCGAGACTGACACCGCCGCCGAGCGGCAAAGGAGAAAATGACATGCAGGATATCCACTATTGGTCGGTCGCCGAGACCGCATCCCGGCTGCGGGACGGCACGGTTTCGGTCACCGAGATCACGCAGGCGCATCTCGACCGGATGCAGGCGGTGAACCCGGTGATCAACGCCATCACCACCCCGGTGCACGAGGCGCTCGACGTGGCGCGTGCGCTGGATGATGCGGGCATGCCCGACGATGCCGGCCCGCTCTGGGGGGTGCCGGTGACCACCAAGATCAACATCGATCAGGCGGGATATGTGAACTCGAATGGCGTCGCCGCCGCTGCCGGCGCGGTGTCGGACGCGGATTCACCGCTGGTCACCAATCTCCGCAATGGCGGCGCGGTGATCATCGGCCGCACCAGTACGCCGGAATTCTCGATGCGCTGGTTCACCTCGAACCCGACCGACGGCGTCACGCATAACCCTTGGGATGCCGGGCTGACCCCCGGCGGTTCCAGCGGGGCGGCGGCAGCGGCCGTGGCCAGCGGCATCGGTGCCGTGGCGCATGGCAACGATCTCGGCGGTTCGCTGCGCCACCCGGCCTATTGCTGTGGCGTGGCGACGATCCGTCCCTCGCTCGGGCGCATCCCGGCGATGAACCCGACCCAATCGGCCGCCGGTATCGAACGCGGCCCGATCACCCAGCTGATGGCGGTGCAGGGTCCGATCGCGCGCTGCATCGCCGATGTGCGCGCCGGGCTGGATGCCATGGCCGGATTCGATGACCGCGATCCGCTCTGGACCGCCGCGCCCCAGAGCCGGCGCGACGGCGCAGGCAAGGTGCGGGTCGGCTATGCGATGAACCCGTTCGGCGGCGCGCTCGACCCGAAGGTCGAGGCGGCGATGCTGCGCGCCATCGACGGGCTGAAAGCCGCCGGCTGCGATTTGCGCGAGGTTTCGCCGCCCCATGCCGAGGAATGCCCCGCCCTCTGGGGCCGGCTGATGTTCACCGAGAGCGAGACCCTGAGCCGCGACGCGATCATGGCGCAGGGATCGGACGCGATGCGCGCCTATTACGAGGCCTTCGCCGCGTGGTTCGAGCCCACCGACCTGACGGGTCTGCTGACTGCCATGCAGCGGCGCATCGTGTTTCAGCGGGCCTGGGCGCGGATGTTCCGCGATATCGACCTGATGCTGCTGCCGACTTCGCTGGCACGTCCCTTTGCCAATGACCAGGATTTCAACCGCCCCGACAGTCTGCCCGAGATCATCGCCGCCCAGGCTCCGCTGCTGACGATCAATTTGCTTGGACTGCCGTCGGCTGCGCTGCCGACCCATCTTGAGGGTAGCGTTCCGCTTGGGGTGCAACTGGTCGGGCCAATGCACGAAGACTACTTCGTTCTGGACGTGGCCGAACGGCTCGAACGGGAACTAGGCACGATTTGGCAGCACCTGCCGGACCTGGCGGGCTGAAACGATGCAGTTCGGTTTCGCGGCATGGAGGTGTCCGACCTCGCCAGGCCGAAGGTGATGGAAGACGAGAACGCCAAGATTGACAGGCTGCTGAAACAGTCCTGCCGCGACGGCAATTTGAGAACATGCTTCACCCTTGCCGCGATATTGGCGGGGGTGATGATACGCGGGACGGACGAGCCGAGCGGGTCGCTTTTCAGCTGCGTTGATCCGGAGACGCCCGTCCCGGTTCGGCACCCGCTCCGCAAGATCCGGCAGGTGGTCAATGACGCGCTCGCCGGTTCCGACGCCGCATTCGAAGTGCTTGATACCGATGTCGGGCGCCCCTCGATCCCGCCGACTGGCAGGCCAGGATCATCGGCCAGTTCGACAAGCTGGTCAAACGCAAGGGCGTGCTGCATGTCCTGAAAAAGGGCCTGCCCGTCGATGACGCGCATTTCACCCTGATGTACCCTGCCCCGCTGGCCAGTTCGGCGCAGAAGGTCCATGACAACTTCGCCGCCAATATCTGGAGCGTGACCCGGCAGGTTCACCATTCCCTCGCCAATCCGAATGAACCCGTGGACATGGTGCTGTTCCTGAACGGTGTCGCGCTGGTCACGCTGGAATTGAAGAACCCCTGGACGGGCCAGACCGCCCGCTATCACGGCCAGAAACAGTATCGCGACCGGGATACCAGCCAGACCCTGTTGCAGTTCGGCCGCACGCTGGTTCACATGACGGCGGATCAGGATGAGGTCTGGATGGCGACAAAGCTGTCGGGCGCCCCGACCTTTATCCTGCCGTTCAAAAAGGGCCATGGCGAGGGCGCCGGCAATCCGTTCAAGGCCCTGATCGCGTTTTCGGGCGAGAAGGTGGTCGACGGCGTGAAGTATACCGAGGCCGAGATGAACGGCTTTCCCGAGGACAAGACCCGCAAGGAATTCGACAAGGACGAGTACAGGCTGCTCGTTGTCGCGAACAAGTATCTGACCGGCTTCGACCAGCCAAAGCTCTGCGCCATGTATGTCGACAAGAAGCTTCAGCACGTTCTGGCGGTGCAGGCGCTGTCGCGCCTGAACCGGTCTGCCCTGCGGCTCGGGAAACGCAAGGAAGATCTGTTCGTTCTGGATTTCTTCAACACGACAGAGGACATCAAGGCTGCCTTCGATCCGTTCTTCACCGTCACGACGCTGTCGGAGGCCACCGACGTCAATGTCCTGCATGAGCTGAAAGCCACGCTGGACGATGCCGGCGTCTATGAATGGGTGGAGGTCGAGGAATTCTGCACGCGTTTCTTCGATGGCGAGGATGCCCAGGAACTGAGCCCGCTGATCGACATAGCAGCGGAACGGTTCAACGAGGAGCTGGATCTCGAGGACAAGGACAAGATCGATTACAAGATCAAGGCGAAGCAGTTCGTGAAGATCTATGGCCAGATGGCGTCGATCATGCCGTTCGAGGTCGTCGCGTGGGAGAAGCTGTTCTGGTTCCTCAAGTTCCTTGTCCCGAAGCTGAAGATACAGGACCCGAACCAGGACGCCCTCGACGAATTGCTCGAGTCGGTCGACCTTTCATCCTATGGGCTTCAGCGAACGAAGCTGAACCAGGTGATCGGCCTCGATGCGTCGGAGGCGGAACTCGAGCCGCAGAACCCCAATCCCCGTGGGTACCGTGAGGGCGAGGTGCAGGAAGATCCGCTCGAGGAAATCATCCGCTCCTTCAATGAGCGATGGTTCCAGGGCTGGAGCGCAACCCCGGAGGAGCAGCGCGTCAAGTTTCTGAACATCGTCAGCAGTGTGCAGGCGCATCCCGACTTCGCAGAAAAGTACAGCGAGAACCCGGACCCGTTTTCACGCGACCTGGCATTCGAGAAGATCATGAAGGACGTCATGCTGCGCCGGCGCAAGGACGAGCTGGAGCTGTATAAACTCCACGCTCAGGATCAGGCATTCAAGGCGGCGTTCTACCAAAGCATCAAGGATACTCTTGATCGGTCCGCGTCGCGCGGCGCTGGGAGTCCATCCTGATTCGATGCTCATGTTGAACTGCGCGGCATCTGATCCTCCACCGGTAACCGCAGCCGATAGGTCGTGCGCGGCAAACGCGCAGAGACGATAGCCAAACGGGCGCGAATTTTTCGGTCGTTTCGGTGCATGATCAGGATATGATCGGGGGCCCGTTGCGCGAGGCGCCACGGCCGCCGGTTCCCGATTTCAAGCCAGCCCATCGTGAGGGGGCCGATCCCCTCCCCCTGCACGGGTCCTTCCGGGCCTCGGGGCGTATGCGGTGGGTTTTGGCGCGCAAGTTCGCTAGTGACAGGGCCTTTTTGGGCGCGCGCTTAGGCACCTCGTGTGCGCACCTGGTATGCGGGGTGCGCACCGGCTGCGGAATGCCGAAATCGGCGCCGGAGGACCGTCTGCCACGGTCGCCGGAGACACCTGGCCGGGCTTTGGGGGCCCGGCTTTTTATTGCGAATGCCTGGCGCGGTCATAGTATTGACCGGTTTCTGGTACCTCGGGCTGGCGACCTGTTCCATAGATCCCAAGGTCGGCGCGGCGCATTTGCGGTTCGGCGCCCGCGACAAGGCGACGATTGTCGAGCACATGGACGAGGCGGTATCCAACATTTTCGACGCTGTCGCACAGGCTTGCGATCTCTTGGCTCCACAAGTTTACTGGAACCACTGTTAAGCCACCGGCAATGTCACAGGTCAGTAGCAGAGTGCTTGAGAATGATATCTGCCGCCTTCTCGGCGATCATGATAGTGGGAGATGCAGTATTGCCCGAAACAATTTTCGGCATGATTGACGCATCCGCGATCCGCAAGCCCTGCAGCCCGTGAACCCTGAGTTGCGGATCGACCACCGCCATCGCGTCGGTGCCCATCTTGCAGGTCCCTACCGGGTGGAAAATCGTCGTCGCGATATTCCCCACGGCCTTGATCAGATCGGAGCGATCCGACGTGGCGGGGCCTGGCAGGATCTCTTCGGGGGCGTAGGGTGCCAGCGCGCGCGCGGACATGATCTGCCGTGCCTGCAGGACGGACTTTACGGCGACGTCCTTGTCACGTTCGGCGGACAGGTAGTTGAGCCGGATAAGCGGCTGGGCCTCGCTGTCGGCCGTGGTGATGTGGCAATCGCCAACGCTTTCGGGGCGCAGGTTGCAGACAGAGACGGTGATCGCCGGGAAGGGGTGCAGCGGATCGCCGAGCCTGTCGGTGGAGAGCGGCTGAACGTGGTATTCGAGGTCCGGCGTTTCAAGCGAGGGGTCGGATTTCGTGAAGATGCCGAACTGGCTTGGTGCCATCGACATCGGCCCCGACCGTTTGATCCCGTATTCCATCGCGATGGCCGCCTTGCCGATCAGGCTGTTGGCCATCGTGTTCAGCGTCTTGGCGTTGCGCACCTTGAATACGGTGCGGATCTGCAGGTGATCCTGAAGGTTCTCGCCCACGCCGGGGATTTCATGCCGCAAGTCGATCCCCTGCCGGTCCAGCACGTCCGGGCGTCCGACGCCTGACAGCTCCAGGATCTTGGGCGAATTGATGGCACCGGCGGCAAGGATGACCTCGGCATTCGCGGTCGCGTCCAGTGTCCGCCCCCTGTGCCGGAACCGCACTCCGGTGACGCGTTTGCCCGCAAAGAGAAGCGTGTCGGCCATGGCCTCGGTCAGCACCCGCAGGTTGGGCCGTTTCATTGCCGGGCGCAAGAACCCCTTGGCCGTATTCCAGCGCACGCCATTGTTCTGGTTGACCTCGAAGAAACCGGAGCCTTCGTTATCACCGTCGTTGAAATCCTCGCGCGGTTCGATGCCGAATTCGCGGGCGCCCTCCTGCACGGCCCTCAGGATGTCCCACCGAAGACGCTGCTTCTGGACTTTCCATTCCCCTCCGCACCGATGCATGCGGCTGTTGCCTGCGTGATGATCCTCGGATCTCAGGAAGTAGGGCAGCACATCGTCCCAGCCCCAACCGGTGTTGCCCAGTTGCCGCCAGTGATCATAGTCGGCGGCCTGCCCGCGCATGTAGATCATGCCGTTGACCGAACTGCAGCCGCCCAGAACCTTGCCGCGGGGATAGGCAAGGCTGCGGCCGTTGAGGCCCGGCTCTGCGGCGGTTTGCATCATCCAGTCGGTGCGCGGGTTCCCGATGCAGTAGAGGTAGCCCACCGGGATATGCACCCAGTGGTAATTGTCGGATTTGCCCGCCTCCAGCAGCAGGACCCTGTTGCGTGGATTGGCACTCAACCGGTTGGCCAGAACGCAGCCGGCGGTGCCGGCACCGACGATGACATAGTCATAGTCTCCGCCAACCTGAGGAGGGGTCATGGCATGGTCTTTCATCGCGCGTTTCGTGACCAGAAACCGCGCATCGTCTCGATCAGGTCGAGATATGTGTCGTAGCGCGCGGCATAATGGCCCGCCATCTCGGCCACCGGTTCGATCCGCCGCGCCACCCGCGTCATGCGCGCCACCGCCTCTTCGTAATGCGCGGCCTCACCGGTCGCGCAGGCCGCGCCGATGGCCGCGCCAAGCGCCCCGGTTTCCTGTGCCGCCGAGACGGTGATCGGAATGCCCAGGCAATCGGCGAACATCTGCGGCCAGTGCGGACTGCGAGAGCCACCACCCGAGAGAACCGCGCGCGCGATGGGCAGGCCCGCGGATTTGAGCACCTCGACATGGCGGCGATGCTCGAACATCACGCCTTCGAAAAGCGCGCGCAGCAGGTGCCCTTCGGAATGCCAGCCCGCGATGCCGTAGAACCCGGCGCGAAACTCCGCCCCCTGGCCGGACCCATAAAGGAACGGATGATAGAACGGATCGTCCTTGCCCGGCGCAACGTTGCCGATCTGCGAATTGCAATAGCCGAAGGGGTCATCGTGATGCGCCCCGCGTTCGACGAATTCGCGGACATACCATTCCAGGTTTGCCGCCGAGGTCGCGCTCGATTCGATATTCACGAAGCGGTCTGGACCGAATGCCGCGACCATGAACACCGTCGGGTCGACCGCAGGTCGGGCGGAAAAGACCTGGTTTATGCCCCATGTCCCCGCGATCAGGGAGGCCTCCCCCTCGGACACGACGCCAGAGCCCATAGCGCTTGCGATCACGTCGAAATAGCCGCCGATCACCGGCGTTCCGGCAACGAGGCCGGTGGCCTCCGCCGCGTCGGGCGTGACGGTGCCTGCGACCTCTGCTGGGTCGATGAGGCGCGGCAGCATCTCGCGCGCATCCGACAGGCCATAGAGCGCCAGCAGCGTATCGTCGTAGCGACATTCGGGCATCCGGGTCAGGCCGCAGCCGGACATATCCGACAGATCGCTGACCCGTTCCCCCGTCAGCCGGTAGGTCAGCACATCCTTGCACAAAAGGACCGTGCCGATCTGCGCATAGAGCGCAGGCCGGTGTTGCCTGATCCAGGCCAGCAGCATCGGCGTCTGGGCAGGCCAGGGTTTTTGCAGGCACAGGGCGTGCAGCGCATCGCCCTTTTCCGCCCGCAACTGATCGGCCATACCAGCCGCGCGTGTATCGAGCGACTGCACGCCCAGCAATGAACCACCGTCCCGGTCGAGCAGGTAAAGCCCGTTGCCGTGCCCCGCACAGCCGATCGCGGCGATCCCGGCGGCATCGATCCCGGCCTTCTGGATGCAGCCGCGGATCGCCTGGGTCGCATTGCGCCACAACTCATCGATGTCGCGTTCGACATGTCCCGGCGCGGGCGTTGCCGAATGGCCGTCAAGCGCGTGCAGCGCGACTTGCCGGCCCTCGGCATCGAACAGCACCGCCTTGATGACGGTGTTGCCCGCATCGAGGCCGAGGTAGTAGCTGTTCGCCTTAGCCACGGTTGTAGACATCCCAGGCTTCTTCCCCGCTCGCGCCGTCATGGATCATCGCCATCAGGGCCGCGACCACCGCTTTGGGGTTATCATGCTGATAGATGTTGCGGCCGTAAACCATGCCGCGGGCGCCCTGCCCGATGATCTCGGCGGACTTCATCAGGACGGTCCTGAGGTCTTCCTTGCCGCCGCCGCGGACCAGCACCGGAACCCGCGCCGCTTCGATCACGCGGTGATAGACCTGCGGATCGGCCGTGGGATCGGCCTTGATGATGTCCGCCCCCATCTCGGAGGCGAGGCGGACGAGCGTGACGATCTTTTCCGCATCGCCATCCACCTGATAGCCGCCGCGCACATCGTTGGGCAGCATCACCAGAGGTTCGATCATCAGCGGCATGCCATATTTGCGGCAAGCCTCGCGCACGCGGCTGATGTTCTCGATGCACTGGCGGAACAACTCGGGCTCGTCGGGGAGCATGAAGAGGTTCACGACGACGGCGGCGGCATCCATTTCCAGTGCGCCGAGGATCGGCTCATCCGCGTTTTGCAACTGCGACCACATCACCCGGTGGCGCTGGTCGTTATAGGGGTTGCCCATGTCGATGCGCATCACCAGCGCGGGCTTGTCCTTTTCGGGGCGCGATTGAAGCAGGTCGGCCTGACCATAGGCGCATTGGATCGCGTCGGGCCTTGCCTTGATCAGCGTGTCCATCACGCCGGGCATGTCTTCGAGACCGACCATGAAACCGGGTTCGTTGCAGACCCCGTGATCAATGGCCACATCGAGACAGCCGCCGTTGGAAAACAGCCGGTTCATCCGCGCCTTGGTGCTGATTTTCATTGAAGTGAGTCCTTTCTGTTGCGCGCCGCAAGCATGTCCGCGGACACGCCGTGATAGGCAGCCAGTTCTTCCGTGAGTGATTGCTTCTGATCTTCGATCTCGGTCGTGGTCAGGCCGCAGGTCCGGGCCATGATCGCGCCAATCCGGTCGATGATCTCGCCCGAGATCTGACCCGTGATCGCAAGGTCGGTGCGCCGCAGGACAATATCCGAGAGCGTCAGCGCATATTCATGGGTCAGGATCCAGGCAATTTCCGCGTCGAAATAACGGGTCGCCGGGGTCAATTCCCGACCGTTATGCGCCATGCAGAAAGCGGCGATTTCGGTAGCCTGACTGCCATAGTGCTCGCGCAGATGCGCGACCCTGTCGGGCGCCAGGCTGCCGCAGGCCGACAGCGCGCCACTGTCTGTTTCGTCGTAGCCGAAGCCGCCGCCAATCGGCAGATCGAGGGTGGAGATTCTGCGGGTTTTTCCCAGCTCCCGCAACACTTCATCCCCGGCTTCTTCGGCAAAGGCGCGGAATGTCGTCCATTTGCCGCCGATCATGCAGAATTGCGGCACCGCTCCGGCGATGCGGCGGATCGAATGCCCGCGCGAGATGCGGCCGGTGAAATCGGCATCGCTCATCGGCAAGGGGCGGATGCCGCTGTAGCTGAAGACGACATCCCGCGGCGAGACGTCGATTCCGGGGAAAACCAGCCGCAGCGACCCCAGGATATAGTCCAGCTCTTCGGGTTCGCAGCGCACGCGCGCGACCTTGTCCGTGCGCAGATCGGTCGAACCCGCAAGCACCTTGCCCAGATAGGGAAAAACGATGCACACCCGGCCATCGGTGTTTTCATAGAACACCATGTGCCCGTTCAGCGCATCATACAGCGCGGCATTCTCCAGGATCAGGTGAGAACCCTTGGTGCCCGAAACCATCCGCTCCGCGTTCCGGCCAGACAACGTGCGCGCGGTATCGTCGACCCAGGCGCCCGTGGCGTTCACGATCACCCTGGGATTGATCTCGAAAACCTCGCCCGTCGGTCCGTCGATCACGCTGAACCGGCCGTCGCAGTTGCGCAGCTCCGCGTAGTTGAGCGCAACGGAGCCGGGTGCCGCATATGTGGTGTCGCGCAGCATCTCGATGCAAAGGCGTTCAGGGTGGCTGATCCAGGCATCATGGTAAACGACCGAACGCCTGGCCTCCTGGGTCAGCTCTGGCCAGGTCCTGCGTGTGATCCTGCGTGAGTGGAACCGGTGTTTGGGTATCGCGCGCCGCTTGCGCGACACCCAGTCGTAGAGCGTCAGGCCGATCTTGATTGGGATCGCCCCTCGATTGGCAGGTTTGCCGTGGTGGCCGAAAAAATGCGCCGCCGCGTTCAGCATGCCGGACGCAAGCGACGTGATCGGGATCATCGTCGGCAGAGGCCGGACCATATGCGGAGCGTTGCGCAGGAGCGCATCGCGTTCCTGCAGCGATTCCCGGACGAGATCGAATTCACCGTTCTCAAGATAGCGCAGGCCGCCATGGATCATCCGCGAGGGGGCCGCGCTGCACCCCGAGCAGAAGTCGTTTCGCTCGATCAGGAGGACACGCAGGCCCTGCAGGGCCAGATCGCGATAGACGCCGATTCCGTTGACACCGCCGCCTACGATCACGACATCCACATCCGGTGTCGTGCGCAGCTTGGTCAGGTCTTTGCGGCGTTGTTCAGACATGTCTTACCCGTTCGCCGCGGCGGGCAATCGCCCCGGCGCCGTTCCTTTTGATCCTGGTTCTGGCTAGGCGGCCATGTCGCCCAGATGTGCGGCGGCAGCCCGGTTGATGGTTTCGATATCTTCCTGTGACAGGCGCAAACGGCCCGCCTTGGCATTTTCGGTGGCCTGTGCAGCGTCGCGCGCGCCGCAGAGCGAAAAGGTCACTCCGGGCCGCGAGACGGTCCAGGCAATGACCGTTTGCGCCAGCGTCGCCCCCTGCGCCTCGGCAATCGGTGAAATCGCGGTCATCAGGCCAGCGACCTTCTGACGATTGGCCTGTGAAAAGAGCGGGTTGTCCTTGCGCTGATCGTCACCTTCAAAGACGCGTTCCGGCCCCATCTTGCCGCTGAGCAGGCCAAGGGCCAGCGATGAATAGCTGAGCACCGACACACCCTTGTCGCGGCAAAGCGGCAGCATGTCCGTCTCGAGGCCACGCTTGACCATCGAGTATTCCTCCTGCACCGCATCCAGTTGCCCGGCGGCGAGATAGGCCTCCACATCCGCAGGCTCGGTATTGCTGGCCCCGATCGAGCGGATCTTGCCCTGGGCCTTCAGCGTTTCCAGCGCCTCCATCGTCTCGGCAATGGGTGTCGTCGGGTCCTGCCAGTGCGTGATGTAGTGATCGATGTAGTCGGTGCCGAGCCGCTTCAGGCTTTGCTCGACCTCGTGGATGATCGCATCCCTGCCAAGATAGCGATGCACGGGCCGGCCCTCATAGTCGAAGAAGTGATTGCCTTTCCGTGTGTGCCAGACCAGCCCGCACTTCGTGGCGAGCACGACCTTGTCACGGCGACCGACCAGCGCCTTGCCGACGATCTCTTCGGCCAAGCCCTGACCATAGGCAGGGGCGGTGTCGATCAGCGTGACGCCTTCGTCCACCGAAGCCTGGATCGCGGCGATCGAGCGGGCCTCGTCGGTGCCGCCCCACATCCAGCCGCCGATGGCCCAGGTCCCGAGCCCGATGACGGACGCCTCGATCCCCGAACCGCCAATGGTCCGTGTTTGCATTTCATGCGACATCCTGTGCCCCTTCCATATCGTTCAGAACCGCCTTGGCGGTGTCTTCGTCGAGAATGACGGTATCAACGAGCTTTCCGCTCAGGACGGCCTTCAGCGGCGCGACCTTCTCGGGTCCGGCGGTCACGCCGATAACCCGCTCACAATTGGAAAGCTCACCCGGCGCGACGGAAACCAGACGCGAATTGAGCGCGTAGTTCGACACCGCCCCGTTGCTGTGAATGAGATGGGCGAGAAATTCGCCCACGACGCCCATGCCGACGAGCATCTTGCGGTCGGCCTCGGGCACGGGATGCAGGTCGTAATAGCTGGACCCTTCGGGTTCGATGGACCCGATACCGACAAGGGCCACCGTGGCGCGGCGGGCGAGGTCCATCACTTCGCGGATCGAGGCCACCTCCATCAGCATGTTGCGCTGGTCCTTTGTCTCGGCAAAGAGCGGGGCGTGCATCAGCATCGTGCGCCCGCCCAGCCGATCCGCCATCCGGTTCGCCAGATGATTGACATCGGTAAAGAACTTGCCCTGAACCGCCCCGGTCAGCGGCACCACCGTGACGTCGAAACTGCGTTCGGGGTCAAGGTTCTCGACCACGGCGCTGACGGCCTTGCCGCCCGTGATGGCGATGACATCCCCGTCCTTGAGACTTTCCGTCAGGTGGTGCGCGGCTGCGCGACCCACTTGTTGCAATGTGGTTTCAACACTGCCTTGCACCGATGGAGTGACCATCGCATCGCGAAGCCCGCAGCGCTCGGTCAGAACCCTTTCGAGGTCGGTGAGCGCCTGAAAGGGGCTTTCGATATCAATCTTGACCATCCCCAGTTTGCGGCCCTGCGTAATCAGGCGATTCACCTTCGAGGTGGAGAGATTGAGCCTCCGGGCGATATCCGACTGCTTCTGTCCCTCCATGAAATGAAGCACGAGGACGGCATGGATCTGGCGAATGAGTTCAAAATCCTTCTGGACGTCCGGCATGGCTACCTCCGTCTCTTGTTGAGGTAATGGTCGATCGTCACTGCGGCGAGCAGGATGGTGCCGCGAATGATGTCCTGCCAGTAGACAGAGACATCGAGAAGCGCCAGCGAGCTTGAGACCAGCGAAAGCAGGATCACACCGAGGATCGCGCCGAGGATGGAACCCGAGCCGCCATTGAGGCTTGCACCGCCGATGACGGCTGCCGCGATGATCGTCAGTTCCAGGCCCAGCCCGAAGGTCGGTTGCGCCGATCCGAACCGCGCCATGTAGATGATCCCGGCAATGCCGCAGAGAGCCGAGCACAGCGTGGTGGTCAGGAAGATCACCTTCTTGGTGCGAATGCCGGAATAGGCCGCCGCCTTTTCGTTGCTTCCGGTGTAGAACACCTTGCGGAACATCGTGGTGCGGCGCAGCATGAAGTCAAAGGCGATCACGAAGACCAGGAAGATGATGATCACCACAGGGAACGGTCCGATGGACCCCTGCCCGATGAACTTGAATTCCGGCGGCAGAGTATAGAGCCCGAGCGGACGACCACCGGTAAACAGCAGGCAGGCCCCGCGCGCGATCACCATCACGGCCAGAGAGACGATGAAGTGATGCAGGCCCACGCGGGTGACGAAGAAGCCCATGAAGGCCCCGATCCCGGTGCACATCGCAATCGCCATGGCCGAGGCGATCCAGGGGTTCACGCCGCCCAGGAACAGCCAACCCGCAACCACCATCGCCAGTGCTGTGACGGAACCGACCGAAAGGTCGATGCCACCCGAGATCAAGAGGATCGTCATGCCGATCACCAACAGGCCATCGACTGCAAAGGCCATCGACATCGCCCGCATGTTGGCCCAGGTCAGAAAATAGGGCGAGGCGAAAGACATGATGATGAAGAGCGCCAGAATGATCAGGACGAGGCCCGTCTCCCGCATCTGCAGGAACCGCTTGAGCACGGGAACGTTGGCGGTCGGTGGCCGGTCTTGGGCCGCAAGGGTTGTCGTGTTGTCCATGCCTCGTGCCTTTCTCATGCCAGTGTGGCGGAGGCATCGAGAACCGACGCCAATCGCATGATGTTCTCTTCGGTAATCTCGTCACCGGTGACCTCGCCGCTGATGCGGCCCTCGCGCATCACCAGAACCCGGTCGCAGACCCCGATCAGTTCCGGCAGTTCCGATGAAATCACCACGATGCCCACGCCGGCCTCGGCCAGGTCGCGCAGAATCTGGTGGATTTCCGATTTCGCCCCCACATCGACGCCGCGGGTGGGTTCATCGAGAAAGATCAGTTCGGGGTTGACCGAGAGCATCTTGGCGATGGCGACCTTTTGCTGATTGCCACCCGACAGTGACATGACCGGATCGGTCAGCGCGCCGCATTTGAGGTTGAGCTTGCGGCCCAGTGCATCGCTTTGCCGATGTTCGGCCACAGTGCTGATCAGCCCCAGACGGCCGGCAACCTGCTCGACCTTCAGGGCCGAGACATTCGCGGCAATCGACAGGTCCAGAAAGACCCCGTCGCCCTTGCGATCCTCGGACAGGTAAACCATGCCATGCGCGATACTGTCCTGATAGGATCGCAGATTCAGGCGCTTGCCCTTCAGCCAGACCTCTCCGGTCACATCGCCCTCGAGACGGCAGACGCCCTTGGCAAGCTCGCTGCGACCGGCCCCGATCAGCCCGGCGATCCCGAGGATCTCGCCCTTCTTCAGCGTAAAGCTGACATTCCTGAACCGCCGGGCTTCGGACAGGTCACGAACCTCCAGCAGGGTTTCCTCGGATGGGGTGGTCTGCTTGGCGGGATAGAGATTGTCGATGACCCGACCGACCATGGCGTTGACCACGTCGCTCGGCTCGATCTCGGCCACGTTTCGGGTGGTGATGTGCTGACCATCCCGGAATACCGAGACACGGTCGCAATTGTCGAAGATCTCGACCATGCGATGCGAGATGTAGATGATCGAGATGCCCCGGTCCGCAAGGTCCCGCATGATGCGAAAAAGCGTCTGCGCTTCGTTCTCGGTCAGCGCCGCGGTGGGTTCGTCAAGGATCAGGATACGGCAGTCCAGCGTCAGCGCCTTGGCGATTTCCACCAGTTGCTGGTGCGAAATGGACAAATCGCGGACCAGCGTGGAGGGGTCGATGTCGCTGAGCTGGCGAAAGGCGGCGCGGGCATCATGCTCCAGTTTCCTGTAGTCCATGAACCAGGCGCGGCTGGTGTTGGTCGTCGCCATGAAGATATTCTCGGCGACCGACACATCGGGACAGAGCGCGATCTCCTGGTGGACGAAACCGATGCCCAACCGTTGCGCCATCGTCGGCGACGTGATCGTGACCGGTTTGCCATCCAGCCGGATTTCGCCACTGTCGGGCTGCAGGATGCCGTCGATGACGTTCATCAGGGTGGACTTGCCGGCTCCGTTTTCGCCGGCGACGGCGTGGATTTCACCCTTGCGCAGTTCGAAGTTGATCCCGCGCAGCGCCTTGACCGGCCCAAACGACTTGCTGAGATCGCTGATTTCGAGAACGATGTTTTGCATCTTTTCGGCGCCGATCATGGGTGGATGGAAAATGCGCTGCCCGTCGTAACGATCGGGCAGCGCAGGCGGGAGGTTGCCAGTCTAGGCGGGATCGCGGCCTTCCATGTAGACGTTCAGATCAAAGCTGTCCGCGTTCTCCTTGGTGATGACGGCAAAGCCGTTGTCCATGAACGGGATCTGCACCGGGTTGAATCCGCTGGTTTTCCAGTCGTTGAAGGGGTCGAAGATCTCGGACCGATTGGCCAGATGCACGGCCATGAAGCCCATGAAACCCTGAACGCCCTGGTTGGGGTTCAGCGACATATGGATGTTGCCGGCCTTGATATGCTCCAGCGTGGTCGGGGTCACGTCGGCATGCATGATCAACACATCGGACCCCGCTTCCAGTTTTGCCGCGACCGCCCCTTCTGCCGATCCGGCTTCGGGGATCCACATGGCGGCGAGGTTGGGGTTGGCCTGAATGATCGAGGCCGTGGCCTTGTAGGCGGCATTGCTGTCCTGATTGGTCGCCTGGCGCCCGACGAGTTTCATGTCCGGATAGTTGGCTTCCATGTATTCGATCAGGGCGGTGACGCGCAGATCGTGGTTCGACTGCCCCGGGTTTTCGAGCACGGCGTATTCCGCGCTGTCACCGACCTGGGCCACGATTTCCTCTGCCGCGAACTTGGCTTCGGCGCGATTGTCGGACGTGATGTAGCCCGAGCGGTTGGAATTGGGCGAATCCGCGGCGAAGGTAACGATTTCGGTCCCGTTGGCGATGGCACGGTTGATCGGTTCGATGAACGGATCGGACTGCATCGGGTGCAGCAGGATACCGGCGGGGGTCTTGATCATGTCCTGCTCGAAGGAAGCGATCTGCTTGGTGATGTCGTAGTCAGGCGTGCCGGAGAACACGGTTTCGCACCCAAAGGCTTCAGCCGCCTGCTTGAACCCCTGATAGACCGGAACCCAGTAGGGGTGGCCCGACACCATCACGTTCATGACGTAGGTTTCACCCGGCTCGCACATGATCCCCTCGGCCGAAGCCGGTGCAGATGCCGCTACTCCAGCGGCCAGAACCGTGGAGGCAAGGATCGCCTTTGTTGATATGGATTTCATCTCTCTCTCCCTTGGATGGGGGCTGCGCACCTGACGACGCCCCTCCTCCGGGACAGTTCGCAAGATATTTCAGCCCATGCAGTTTATTGCATTGAGGCGAAACTGCAAAAGGCAAACCTCCGAGTCAAAACACTTCTGAATATTTTTCGGTGGGTGAAATTTTTTTCAGACCCAGCATTCCACAAACTTCGCAAGGATGCCGTTTTCACCGCCCCTCGGGCGCTCCGCCGAACGAGACCTAATGCGGGCGTCGGACTGCGTGGTCAGCCGTCCAGAGCGCAATCGCCAGTTTTGCGCGAACAAGGGCGCGGAACATTGTCTCGCTGAGGAACTCGTCGCGTATCAGCACCGGGCCTCGAAAGGTGCGCCGCGAAACGAAAGCCCGTATTGTGGGGCTGATGAACACCAAGTTTAGCTCCGCGGCAGGACCTATCGTTCGTGACGCCCGGAGATGGAACGCGCATCGCACGCGCGTCCATGGGGCGTGGACATATTGTCGTTCGTGCGGCCCATTGGCTGACCCACATCTCCCGAGACCTGGAAAGCCCCGTCTGGCGGCACTGGCTGGTACACGCTCTTGCTGCGCGTAAGGCCGGTGGATGCTCCGCAAGCCGTGACGCTCGTGGCCAGCATCAGTGGCACTTGCGGCAATGCTTGTGCTTCTGCTCGTTCGCGGTATCGAAGAACCGCAGATGTCAGGCGACACCCATATGGGCGGTTCTTTACATCGCTGTTTTCGCGTCAGCGACCGGCTTTCTGTTCTGGACCTATGGGATCAGCGTGGTCGGACCTGAGCGCGGGGGGCAGTTCGTACACCTGATGCCTGTTTTCGGGAGCGTTCTGGCGGTCCTGTTGCTCGGCGAGCAGGTCACTGTCACGCTAGTGGCCGGTGCGGCCGGCGTTGTGACGGGTATCATTCTGGTCAATCTCCGACAGCGACCCACATCCCGGCAGCCGACATGAAGCCACGCAATCGATCCTCCGCTTGCCCTGACGGGGTGGTGAATGGCGGGTCGCGGTGCAACGCGCCGTATCGGGCATATCGGGCTCGGTCCGAACCTGCGCTGCGGGCCGCCCCCAGGTCCTGTCAGGCATCGTTTCGCCTCGACGGCACCTTTGCGAGAGGACCAAGGTTGAGCCAATCGGCAAATGCCAGTCTTGCCCAGCCGTCACCAAGAACTTCGAGCCGGTGGGTATCGATCGCGTTGGCCATCGTCACATCGCCACGGATGATATGGATCGCGTCCGGAAGCGTGCAGGCGACGTAGAGATTGACGTCACCGCCCGGATCGTCGACGCATAGCTCGCATTTCTCCTTCTGGTTCAGGAACCACCAGAACCGTTTCGCATCTGCCTGATCGCTCAGTTCCAGCCGGATGAGACAGCGTCTGGCGCCAAAGGCATCGGGGTTGGCGGAACTCTCCAGGCCCCAGACCAGCAACCCCAGGTCAATTTCGTGCTCTTTCAATTCGCGCCTTGTCCATCGCTGGCCCCAGATGCCGAGACCCTCGACCACAGGAACGAATTCACCGCCCGCTTTGGTCAGGGCATAGCCGGGGCGCTTTTCGCCCATGTTGTGACGCTCGATCACGCCTTCCTCGATCAGCCATTTCAGCCTCGAGGACAGAAGCGACGGTGACATCAGCGGAACACCGCGTTGAAGATCGGTGAACCGACGTGGCCCGTGCGCGAGATCACGAACGATGAGGGCGTTCCAGCGCTCGCAAAACACCTCGGCCGCCTTGGCGACCGGACAGAATTGTCCGTAGGATTTCATCCCGCGTGTTTTTCCCGTTCCTACAGATCTTGAACTATATCTTGCATATGGCTTTGGGTCATCCTTGGGGCGATGACAATCGAACCGATGGGGGAAGCAATGGCAACCGCGACCGCAACAGCTGGACAGGTCTCTGGTTCGGCCGCTGAAATCTATGATGAGTTCTTTGTGCCGGCATTGTTCGGGCAATGGGCGGAACCTCTGTGCGATGCCGCGGACCTGGGAGCGAACAGCCAAGTCCTGGATGTGGCCTGCGGAACCGGCGCGACGACCCGCGTGGTCGCGAACCGCATCCGTTCGGGCGGTCGCGTGGTCGGGCTGGATCGGAATGTCGGGATGCTCGCCGTGGCGCGATCATACGCAGGGGACATCGAATGGATCGAGGGTCTGGCCGAGGATCTGCCCTTTGCCGCAAACACATTCGACATCGTCCTGTGCCAATTCGGCCTGATGTTCTTCGATGACCGGACCAGAGCCCTGGCCGAAATGAGGTGCGTGGTTCGTCCCGGGGGCAGAATTGCGCTGACGGTCTGGGCCGATGTAGCCGCTTCTCCGGGGTATGCGGACATGATCAGGCTGGTCGAAGCCATGTTCGGCAACGATGCCGCAGATGCTCTGCGCGCTCCGTTTGTTCTCGGCAGAAAGCCGTTGCTGAAAGAGCTTCTGGATGAAGGCGGGCTCACCGGCGCTGCGATAAACACGGTATCGGGCGTTGCGCGATTTGCGTCAATTCGTGAATGGGTCCGAATGGATGTCCGCGGCTGGACGATGTCGGAGTTCATTGACGACGCAGGGTTCGAGGCACTGATAGCTGAAGCGGAAACGCGCTTGGGTCACTTCTCTGCGGCGGACGGGTCGATCGCGTTTCCAGCCCCAGCGCTTTCGCCGCGCACCAAGACACCGCCGATCCGGGATACTTCTTGAACCAGCAGGTCGAGGTCTTCGCGCCTGGTGCGATGGTTGCAGATTGCCACGCGCAGGCAATGATGTCCGGCAACGGAAGTGTCGGAAACCGCGGCAACGCCGGTTTCCTGCATTCGCAGCATGATTTCCGTGTTCAGGTCACATAGCTCGGCCTCCGGTCGTGCTCCGGGATCGTGGCGGAAGCAGACGATGTTGATTGCCGTCGGCGCGACCAGCTGCAGATCCGGCGTGCGCTCGATCAGGCCACTGAGATAGCGGGCCTGCGCGATGTTCTGGTTGATCAGCCGGCCGAACTTGTCGATGCCATGTTCCTTGAGTGTCAGCCAGATTTTCAGTGCCCGGAATGCACGGGAGGTCTGAAGATTGTAGTCATGCAGATATTCGCACGCCGCTATCCCGCGCGGTTTTCCCTCGAGATATTCTGGATGCACGGCGAACGTGTTCCGATGCGTGGTTGCGTCCCGGACCAGCGCACACCCGGCCTCAAAGGGCACATGCAGCCATTTGTGCGGATCGAGAGCAATCGAATCTGCCATTTCCAGCCCACTGACCAGGTGTCGGTTTTCCGGTGCGATCGCGATCAACGCGCCGATGCAGCCATCGACATGGAACCAAAGCCCTTCCTTGCGGCAAAGCGCGTTGATCCCGGGCAGGTCATCGATGGCGCCCGTATTCACGGTTCCGGCGGTCGCGATGACGCAAGCCGGACGAAAACCGGCGTTACGGTCCTCGGCAATCATGTCTTCCAGGGCGCTGACATCCATGCGGAAATCCGGCCCCGTGGGCACGCGCCGCAACGCCTTGTTGCCCAGCCCCAGCAGTTCCACCGCCTTCTGATGGCAACTATGCAGCTGATCGGACCCGTAAAATCGCAGCGGCTGCGGCATTGCCGCAACCCCTTCGGATCGGACATCGATGCCCGCCATTGCATTGCGCGCGGCGGTCAGGCCGATGATATTGGCCATGGATCCGCCGCTGACCAATGTCCCCCCGGCGCTGTCGGGAAAGCCGGTCATCTGCCTGAGCCAGTCGACGACCTGCCGGTCCATCAAAGCCGCGGCATTGTTTCCGCCGCCGAGATTGGAGCCGTCGATGGCCGCAAGGAACTCGGCCAATGCACCAGTGACACTGCCCGCCCCCATGTACCACATCCAGAACCGTGGATGAATGTTCCCCATCGGGTACGGCATGAGCAGTTCGTGAAGCTCGTGATAGACATCCGCAAGCGGCTGAGGATGGCTTGGTGCCGATGCGGTGAAGGCGTCTCTCACCTCTGCGGGCATATCTCGCCAGACCGGTCGGTCCCGCACGTTCCGAACATGCGCGATTGCGTCGTCGACGACCTGGTGCGCCAACGATTGCAGCCCATCCCAGTCGCCTGGGTCCAGCGTCTCTTCGGTCGTTTCCGGAACTTTTGCCTCCATGATTACCCCTCCACGCTTGCCAACGGTTTCGGTGCCCTGGAGACAGGATAGCACAGTCGTGCGGTGTGATCGCAGGCAGGCCAGATGACGGATCCCCGATGGCGACACGGATGTTCCCCGTCGGGGCCGGGCCGCGCGACGAAACGTTGGGAAACTCCAGCGCCTGCAACGCATTGGCGTGGATCTGCAGCGCCCCGAGCGGGAGTGCGCCGCCCCGGCTACAATTCGCTGCGCGTCCCGATCGAACGGGACCTCGCTGCGCCTATTCGGCCTTCACGATGTCGCCGGGTTTCCAGCTGCCGTCGAGCGCCGGTTGCGAGGGCGCGTAGAGGCGCAGGATTGCGAAGAAGCCGCGGTCCGGCACCGTCGCGAGCCAGTTGCCTTCCCAGCCTTCCGGGGCCTCCGGCGCGATATGGAGCGTCGTGCTGCCATCGTCGTTCTGTGCCGGTTCGTTGAGCTTGCCGAGCGAGGGAAAAGACTGACCATTGTCGAGCCCCGAGGCGTTCTCGGCTTCGTAGAGCGTCACCGACCAGAACAGTTCGGCGGGGATGTCCGCCGGCAGGTCCAGCCTGTAGCTCTGGCCGCCCACCAGCGGATCGCCATCGGCATCCTCGAAAGCGATCATGTAATAGGCGCCCTTGCCGGGTGTCATCGACACCATGCCGGGGCTGATCGAGAAATAGTCGGTGAAGAACCAGGCCCGCGTATCGAGCTCACGGTATCCTGTTTCGACCGACATCCAGTCGAGCCCGACCGGCACGTCGGGCCAGCGGGCCGAGACGTTGTTCACCGGGTTCAGCCATTGCCGGTCGTCATAGACGCGGAAATCCTCGCCATTCAGACCATGCTGAAAGCCGATCACGCGGCTTGTCTTGTAGCCGGTCTGCGCGGCGGCGGCGAGGAGCGCGCGGGTGTCCTCATCGGGCGCGAAGTCGCGGTCGGCGGCAATGTCCAACCCTTCCAGCATGCCCAGCCAGTCAGGACCGGCAAGGTTCCCGCCCTCGGTATCCACCAGGTATTTCAGTTGCTCGAAGGCACGCGCATCGGAACGCGGCAGCATGTCATAGGACCCGCCCGCCGCATCTGGAAACTCCATCGGCCTGGCGCTGTCCTTCTGCCCCAGCGGATAGATCACCGATTGCTTCAGCAGGTCGGTCGCCGGCGCGATATTGTCCAGCGACTGGTAAAACGAGCGCAGGAAGAAGAAGACGTTGTTGGTGGACGAGCGATAGACATAGTGATCTGCCGGCACGTCCCCGTCCCATCCGGGCGGCACGATCAGGAAATTGCCGCCGGCACCGCCATCGGGACCGGGCAGGCCGAGATCGCCGAAATAGGCACCGCCATCGACCGGGATCGGACGCTGCCAGAAATCGAGCAGGATGCCCTGCAGCTTGGGCGGCGCCTCGAACACCAGCGGACCGGTCTCGCCCAGATCGGCAAAGACCATGCCATAGATCAGGTCGGAATTCGGCGTGGTGATCTTGGTTTTCGCGTCCAGGCGCCGGGTCCAGATCGGCATGATGTTGTAGCCGGTGCCGAAGGCCTCGGCCGCGCCGTCGCGCATGCTCATCGTGTTCAGAAGCGGCAGCGCCCAGAGATAGGTCTGCGTTGCCCGCTGGAAGGTGAGTTCCTCCATCAGCGCCTGCGCCGTCTCCGCGGTCGGGCGGTTCTGCTCGAAGGGCAGTTCGGAGAGCGCCCGGATGCGCTCAGACTGGATAGGTTCAGACTGGGCCGATGCGATGGTTGCCGTGGCAATGACGGCCCCGGCGAGCGCCGCGCTGCGTATCATGGGTTTCATGAGGGTCTCCTGAGGTTGAAAACGGCCGCCCCGCCTGCCCGTGGCGGCAGGGCGATCCCGGTTCACTCGACGATCTCGAAATCGGCCAGCACGAAACTCTTGTCGAAGAACGCCTGCTCGGGCCCGTAGAGGCGGAAATAGACGAACCACCCGTCGTCAGCGACCGTCTTCATGTGGTTGCTGTCCAGCCCCTCGGGCACGTCGGGGCCGATATACAGATCGACGGACCCGTCTTCGTTGTATTGCAACTGCTCCATCCGGCTGTCGAGGCTGACATCCGAAATCTCGGTCCCGCCGTTGTCATAGGGCCGGCGTGTGTTCTCGCTGTAGAGCGTCAGCGACCAGAACTGCGCCACCGGCACATCGGCGGGAACGCGCAGCACATAGTTGCGGTCGGCGCGCAGCATGTCGCCATTGGCGTCACGCTTGGTGGTCATATAGACCTGACCGGCGCCCGGTGTCGGGTTCACCATGCCCTCGGTCGATCCGACGGCCTCGTAGAACCAGGTCGCGCGTTCGTCGAACTGCTGCAGCGTCTCGGTTTCCTGCGGGATGGTGAAATCAAAGCTCTTGTACCAGGACGTGCCGTCCCACCAGACATCGGCATAGCGCGGGTTGACCTGCAGGTTGCGGGTCATCAACTCACCCAGCGCGGCACCTTCGGCCAGGATCTTCCGCTGGCGGTCATCGGGCGCGAATGCCTCGCCCTTGACGATGCCCAGCGGCGCCAGCATCTCCATCCAGGGCTTGTCGATCTCGCGCACGGGTTCTTCGTTGACGATCGCGGCGAGCTTCTCCCAGTATTCGATCCCGCGCGGCGCGGTCGCGCTCCATTCCACATCCTTGCCCTTGACGAAGGTCGCGGTTTCGGTGCTGCCCACCGGACCCATCCTGTAGGCATCGACATAGGTGTCGTAATAGGCCGGATCGGGGTCGAGGATGCGGATGCCCACCAGCACGTTGTTGGTGGCGCTCTGGAACACATGGGTGCCGTCGGCCTGGTATTGCGACGGATCGCCGTCGGGTCCGACCACGATATAGGTGGCGCCTTCACCCTTGTCCGGCCCGGTCAGCCCGAGATCGAACACCGGCCGCATCCACATGTCCAGCACGCCGCCCGCCGTCTGGCCCGCGGGATAGTCGATCTGGATCGGCCCGTCCGACAGGTCGGTGAAATTGAAGATATAGGGCGTCGTCAGGTTGGCGGTGACGATACCGCGTTTTTCCTTCAGCGTTTCCAGCACGGCGAAGGCGCCGGGTTGACCGGTGCCGAATGCCGCGCCCTGGTTGTCGCGCCAGGTCGTGGTGCTGACCAGCGGCGTCGACCAGATATACAGTTGCGCCGCCCGCTGCAGGTCCATCGCGTCGAACAGGCGCTGCGAGGCGTCCTCGTCGAAGTAGCTGTCCTGCAATTCGATCGCACCCGCCGGCGTGTCGATCACCTCGTCGCCCCGGAGCGTGGCCTGACCGAGCGGAAGCGCATCCTGCGCCCAGCCCCCGACGGTCGTCGAGCCGAAAAGGGCCGCGGCAACAATGGATGTTTTCAATGCGCGTGCCATATGTCTGGTATCCCTTTGCCTGTCTGAACGATGTTCGGGGCCGATGCGGCCCCGCCAGGTTGCACCTGCCTCACCGGGGCAAGGGGGCTGACCTCGGCCGTGCGCTGCACGAACCGGTGGCTGGCTGTCTGCCAGGCGGACAGATATCGGGCACAACCTACGCGGGGGCGGGTAACCTGTCCACATTTCCCGCTATGCGGGTGCCGGCAAACCGGGGCCGCGATGGCGCTTCGGCGGATTTTCGCGTATCCGTTGGCGGCTCTGCGAACAGGTTCCGATACAGTCCGGCACCACGGTCCGCCTCGCCGATGGTGACACGGAAATGCCCTGCCGGGGCCGGGCCGCGACACCGGACGGGCCGCGCGACTAGGCGCCGGGCAATTCCATGGCCTGCAACGCGTTAGAGTGGATCGGCGAGCGGATCGAGCTGGTGCGGCAACTGCTGGCGGAGCAGGACGAATGACCAGCGCCAGTCTTTCCGCGGACAGCTCGACGGTCATCCATTGGCGCGGCGGCTGGGTGGCACGGTATCCCGAAATTCGATTGGGAGAACACGCCGGTTCACAACGAAAGAAGGCTTGTGAAGAAGTTCGCTTTGCTCCTCGGGGCAGAACAGCCAAGACCAAAACGCGATGGCACAAAGGCCACAGCCTGCCGCACACCGGGATCGACAGGACCCGGATGCAGTCAGGAAATCCTGATTGGAGGGTCCGTTCCGGTCGGTTGACAGCCCATGGCCGATCGACCGCGCCCACGGGCGACACCTGCCAATATTCGGCCATCAGGCGCCGGAAAACCCGGTGACACGAAACTTCTGCGAACCTTTTCGACCCTGGCGCATCAAAGAGACAGGCACCCCAGAACCGTGGTGCCTCCAGAACTCGAAAGGATCCGACATGAAAACTGCTTTCTCGATCGCTGCAACCGCCCTCGTCATCTCGGCAGGCTCCGCGATGGCCCATGACGAAGAAGCGCTGCGGATGGCGCCCCCGGGCGAACCCTATGTCAAGGTCAGCGATGCCCTGCCCCTGCCAGAGTATATTCCCGGCCTGGGCACGCTCTTCGTCAATCCCGAGAAACTGCCGGCCGGCCCGTTTCTTGCCTATGATCATGACGGCAAGCTTTCGGCCACGGTCTATATGACCCCGCTGGAAGAACTGCAGAACGGCACCGCCTATGACGGTCTGGGGATCGGGAACCATACGGTGTCGAATGTGGATATCTACTACAATGCGGGGCATCCCGGAGTGGACAAACCGCATGCCCATGTCGTGCTGTTCCATGATGATGATGCCAAGTCGAGGCTCGCCGAATGATGCGCGGGCGCAGGTATTTCCTGGTTGCCGGGGGTAGCATGATCGCTACCCTCGGGGCCCCGCCAGCCTTGCACTCCGCTCAGGTCGAAACCATCGAAATGAGGGGAACGGCACGCGGCGAACGTGTCTGGTTCGCGCCAATTGGCCTGGCCGTGACGCCGGGGGCGACCCTGCGCTTTGTCAATCGCGATCCCGCCAACAGCCACACCGCAACGTCCTATCACCCGGACATCTTCGACCGGCAACGCCGTATCCCGGAGGGCGCCACGGCGTGGGACAGCGGTTTCCTGCTGCCTGATGACAGCTTCGAGGTCACGCTGATCGTTCCCGGCGTCTATGATTATTACTGCATTCCGCATGAAATGGCCGGCATGGTCGGGCGGATCGTGGTAGGCCAGCCCTCGGATCCGGAATGGGAAGGGCGGGCGGAGGACAGCGATGATCTTGACCCAGAGGCGCTCGCGGGATTTCCATCGGTAGAGGACATCATCGCTCGGGGGAGGATCATTCGGGAGGAACACCAATGAACGCCCAACACCGGCAAACCACCGACGACCCGTTTCCGGTCATCGACCACACGACCGGAGAAGCCGACCTGCTTGCGGCCGTTGCGGCCGGTTCAGAACCCGCGGTTCGGGAACTGATCCGGCGCAACAACGCCCGCCTGTTCCGGGTCGCGCGGGGGATCGTATCGACCGATGCCGAGGCCGAGGATGTGGTGCAGGATGCCTATCTTGCCGCATTCCGGCGCCTGGACAGCTTTCGCGGCGCGTCTTCCTTTTCGACCTGGATCACCCGCATTGCGATCAACAACGCGCTCATGCACCAGCGCCGGAAACGCCCAGAGCAGGAGTATGACACAGTGACCGAGAGCGACGACACCTCCGTCCTGCCCTTTCCAGGGCAGACCCCGGAGACCGCCGAGGCGCAGTTCGGGCGCCATCAACTGAGACAGATCCTGGAGGAGTTGGTGAATGGTCTGCCGTCAGCGCTGCGCCTCGTGTTCATCCTGAGCGAAGCCGAAGGCATGACGAACAAGGAAATCGCCCGCGACCTCGAAATCAGTCCGATCACGGTCAAAACACGCCTGTTTCGGGCCCGCAGATGGTTGAAAACCGATCTGGAGCGCCGGGTGCATGGCGGCTTTGACGCCATTTTCCCGTTTGACGGCGCACGTTGCGCGAATTTGGCCGAACGCGTTGTTCTGGATTTGAGCAAGCAGGGGCTTCTCTAAAGAGACAGCCAAACTTGCTGCCGTGCAGCCCTTGGCGGTGTGAGTAAGACAAGATGATTGCGCTTGCGTAAGCACCTGAAACGATCTGGTGCCGGCACAGCCACTCGATTGCACGCTTAGTCAGATTGGCAATACCACCGTGTCCGTTGAAACGATCAGCAGCCCCGGGCCGTCGCAGAAACGATATCAGTCGGACATCTGCAATCGGTAGCGTGACAGGATGTCGGCCACATTTTCCGCTCGAACGTCCTCGGGCTCCAGCAACGCCCGGTCCTGCACGCCTCGCAGGTGGCTGAACATGCAGGTCGCGGCGCGGTCGCCATCGCCATTGGCGATGGCCGCGATGATCTCCGCATGTTCTTCGACACCACATTCAGCCGAGTGCGCCACCGCGAAACGTGCGACGATCAGCGAACACCGTGAAACGATCTCGTTCACATACTTGGCAAGGATGGGCGACCCGGTAAGCTCGGCCAGCAGGATGTGAAACTCTCCGGCAAGACGGATCGACCGGGCCGCAGACTTGCCCAGACACTCCTGCTCTTCCGCCAGATGCGTATCGAGCGCTTTGACGACAGGCGCAGGGTCCATCCCGCACAGCCGCCGCACCACCTCGCCTTCGAGGCACTGACGCATCTCGAATATGTCATGGGCTTCTTCGATGGTGGGCTCGGCGACCGATGCACCGCGATTTGGCCGAAGATCGACAAGGCCCTCCGAATCGAGCCGGACCAGCGCATTTCGCACGATAGTCCGGCTGACGCCGAAGGTTTCGCCAATTGAATCCTCGGGGAGCTTTACGCCGGGTTTCAGCGCCTGCTCGATGATTGCCTGTCGTAGCGAGTCGTAGACCGGGACGCTACGATTTGAAGATTTATGCATGGTTTCAACCACTCACAGCATGGCCCGTTATGCTCCATAAGAGCGGAGCGACTTTTCCGGCGACAATAACATCATTTTCCCGCAATGTATTGTATACAACGATTACATACAATCAGCCAAAATTTTGTAGACACAACAAGCCGCCATCCCTACGCTATCCGACATGCCACGTTGGAGGAGAACAGCACGGCATATCCACGGATGCCTGCCAGACACGGCGCTCATCCTAAATTCGACCGCGATATTGGATGCAAAAGTTACTGTTTTTGTATCCACAACAGGGAGTATCCAGATGATTTCGGGACTTGGATCAAAAGCCGTTCTGGCCGTCGGGCTGGCAACGGCGTTCATCGGAACTGGTTCGATGGCGGAAACCGTAAGATGGGGCGCCCCGCGCGACATCGTTTCGCTCGACCCCTATTCCTACGGTGACAGCTACACGATCAACTTCCTGAACCATATCTACGAGGGGCTGGTCCGCTACAACCGCGACCTGAAGATCGAGCCGGCGCTCGCCGAGTCCTGGGAAATCGTCGGCCCGACCACCTGGAGGTTCAAGCTGCGCGAAGGGGTCGAGTTCCACAACGGCAACGATTTCACCGCCGAGGATGTGCTGGCCTCGCTGGCCCGCGTGAGCGATCCATCCTCACCGCTCAAGGGCAACCTTCCCGCCTATAAAAGCGCGGCGGTCGTGGACGATCGCACCATAGATATCGAGCTGACCGGCCCCTATCCGCTGCTGCTCAACGATCTGACCAACATCCACATTTTCGACAAGGACTGGCTGGTCGAAAACAATGCCGAGAAACCCACCGATGTCAGCGCCGGCGTCGAAGGCTATGCGACCTTCAACGCCAACGGCACCGGGCCGTTCAAGCTCGAATCCCGCACGCCGGAGGCACAAACCATCCTGACGGTCAACGAAGGCTGGTGGGACGAGGCGCAGCACAACCTGACCCGTATCGAATTCCAGCCGATCACCTCGGCGGCGACCCGGGTTGCGGCCCTGTTGTCGGGCGAGGTGGATTTCGTCGACAGTGCGCCGGTTCAGGATCTTCCGCGCCTCGAGGCGGCGACGAACCTCAAGGTCCTCGAGCGGACCGACCTCCGTACGGTCATGCTGGGTTTCAACCGCCGTGACGAGCTTGTCGCTGGCGGCGCGAACCCGATGAACGACCTCCGCGTGCGCCAGGCGATGCAGATGGCCGTGGACATGGACCTGATCCACGACAAGGTGATGCGCGGCAAATCGCGCAACGCAGGCACGCTGGTCGCCCCGGCGATCCCCGGCTATTCGGCCGATCTCGACACCGTCGTGCCGGCGGATGCGGACAAGGCAAAGGCATTGCTGACCGAAGCGGGATACCCTGACGGTTTCGAGTTCGATTTCGTCTGCACCAACGAAAGCTATGTCAACGAAGAGCAGTTCTGTCAGGCAATTGCATCGATGTGGTCGCGGATCGGGCTCAAGCCCCGGCTCGACATCGGCCCCACCGCCAAACAGACGCCCAAGCGCGCGAACGGTCAGGCCGACGTCTATACGATCGGCTGGGCAACGCTGCCGATGCTCGACACCTATTCGATCCTGATCCAGATGCTTCACAGCAAGGAAGGCAATGCCGGGGTCTTCAACTGGGGCGGCTGGTCCTATCCCGAGATCGACCGGCTGACGGATGCGGCGGGTGTCGAACTCGACAACGACAAGCGGCTGGCGATGGAAACCGAAGCGCTGAAAATCGCCAGGGACGAGATCGTGATGATGCCGCTGCACCAGCAGCCGATGGCCTGGGCGGTATCGTCCGGGTTCGGGGACTTCCCGCAGTTCCCCGACAACAAGCCGCGGCTTTGGTACGTCACCAAGTAACGTCCTCCCGACCAGGGCAGCGCCCCGGCGCTGCCCGCTCTTTCCGCCATGGGGGCAATGATGCTGGCCTTTCTTATCAAGCGCTTCGCAAATGCGATCTTCGTGATGCTCTCGGTGAGCTTCATCGCCTTCATGATTTTCCGTTTTGTGGGCGATCCGGTAGAGCTGATGCTGAACGAACAGGCCACGCAGGCGCAGCGCGACGATCTGCGTGCCAAGCTGGGTCTCGACCGGCCTTTTGCCATCCAGTACGGCACCTTCGTCGCCAATGCCGCCAAGGGAGACTTCGGCATTTCGTTCCGCAACCAGCAGGACGTTCTGGCCATGATTGCGGAACGTTTCCCGGCAACATTCGAACTGGTGATCGTTGCCACCATCATCTCGCTGGTCGTGGGCATCCCCATGGGGGTGATCACCGCGATCAGGCGTCAGACATGGTATGCCGAAGCGATGCAGTTCACCTCGATCATCGGCATCTCGCTGCCCAGCTTCGTGGTGGGGATCGGTCTTATCCTGATCTTCTCGGTCTGGCTGGGCTGGTTCCCGGCCTTCGGGCGCGGCGAGACGGTTCAGATCGGCTGGTGGTCGACCGGGCTTCTGACCCAGTCGGGCCGCATGTCGATCATTCTGCCCGCGCTTTCGCTGTCGCTGTTCCAGATCACGCTGGTCATGCGGCTCGTCCGTGCGGAAATGCTCGAAGTCCTGCGCTCGGATTTCATCAAATTCGCCCGCGCCCGCGGCATACCCGCCCGCGCGATCCATTTCCGCCATGCCCTGCGCAACTGCCTGATGCCGGTCGTGACCATGACCGCCATGCAGATCGGCGGGCTCATCGCCTTTGCGCTGGTGACCGAAACGGTGTTCCAGTGGCCGGGTATGGGGCTGCTCTTCATCCAGGCCGTTACGTTTGTCGACGTGCCGATCATGGCCGCCTACCTGTGCATCGTGGCGCTGATCTTTGTCCTGCTGAACACCATCGTTGACGTGACCTATGCCGTGATCGATCCCCGCCTGCGTGGAGCCGACAATTGACTGATACACCTGCCGCCGATCCTCGTCAGAAAACGATGAGCCGTCGCGAACGCTTCTTCGACAGCGATCTATGGTGGAGCTTCAGGAACTCGAAATCCGCCGTCGGCGCCGCCGTCGTGCTGATCCTCGTGATCCTGACTGCGATCCTCGCCCCGGCGCTGTCGCCGCAGAACCCCTATGATCTCGCCTCGCTCGAACTTTGGAACGCCGAATTGCCGCCGGTCTGGATGGAAGGCGGGCAGATGCCGTTCATTCTCGGCACCGATGTGCAAGGGCGCGATATCCTTTCCGGTATTCTCTATGGGACGCGCATTTCGATTTTCATCGGACTTGCCTCGGTGCTGGTGTCACTGGGTATCGGTGTGCTGGCCGGGCTGACCGCCGGGTTTTATGGCGGCTGGGTCGACAACGTGCTGATGCGCATCGGTGACGTCCTGCTTTCTATCCCGATCATTCTCGTTGCGATCCTCGTCAGTTCGGTGGCGCAGGCCCTGCTGCCGCCCCAGCTGCGCGAGGCGGGCATCTCGGTGGTGTTGGTCCTGGCGATCGCCATGTATTCCTGGGTGCAATACGCGCGTGTGGTCCGCGCCCAGACCATGGTGGAACGGCGCAAGGAATATGTGCAGGCCTCGCGGCTCGTCGGCACGCCCGCCCGCCGGCTGATGCTCAAGCATATCCTGCCCAATACGCTGACCCCGGTCTTTGTCGCCGCCACGCTGAATTTCGGCCTCGCCATCCTGATCGAGGCGACACTGTCGTTCCTCGGTGTCGGCATGCCGCCGAACCAGCCATCGCTGGGCACGCTGATCCGGGTCGGAAACCAGTATCTCTTCTCAGGCTCGTGGTGGATCGTGCTGTTTCCGTCGATCCAGCTGTGTATTCTGGTTGTCGCGGTGAACATGCTGGGCGACTGGCTGCGCGATGCGCTGAACCCGAAACTTCGATAAGGGACCGTGCCGATGTCTTCGCTCTTGATACAGAATGTCCGCATCATGGACGGCGAAGCCGCCGATATCCTGATCCGGGACGGTGTCGTCTCGCGGATCGCGCCGGGTATCGAGGCCCCGGACGTGCCGGTCGAACCCGGCGGCGGCCTTATCGCCATTCCCGGCCTCGTCGATGCCCATACCCACCTGGACAAGTCGCTGCTGGGCTGGCCCTGGTACAAAAACGATGTCGGCGGGGCGAGCCTGACGGCGATGATCGAGAACGAGCGCAACATGAAGAAATCGCTCGGCCTCGACCCGCATGTGCAGTCGATGCGCCACGCGCTGAAGACCGCCGCGCTGGGCACCACGCTGATCCGCAGCCATGTCGACATCGACACCGATGCCGGCCTGCGCGCGATGGAAGGGGTGATGGAAACCGCCGCCCGGCTCGCCGATGTGGTCGAGATCGAGACCGTCGCCTTTCCCCAGTCCGGGCTGATGATCCGCGAAGGCACCGCCGAACTGATGGACCGGGCGCTGGCCATGGGCGCCGACCTGGTCGGCGGGCTGGACCCCTGCGGCGTGGATCGCGACCCCAAGGGCCATCTCGACACCGTTTTCGGGCTTGCCGACAAGCACGGCAAGGGCATCGACATCCACCTGCACGAACGCGGCGAACTCGGGATGTTCTCGATGGACATGATCCTCGACCGCGCCGCGGCGCTGGGGATGCACGGGCTGGTGACGATTTCCCATGCCTTCTGCCTCGGGATGCCGGATTTCCAGCGTGTCGAGGCGATGCTCGAACGGCTGGCCGCGCTGGATGTGCGCATCATGACCACGGCGCCGACCTCGTCGCCCGCCCCGTTGGTGAAGCAGCTCGACGCGCATGGCATCCGCATCGGCGCCGGCAATGACGGCATCCAGGACACCTGGGGCCCCTACGGCAACGGCGACATGCTGGAGCGGGCCAAGTTCGTCGGCCTGCGCAACAACCTGCGCATGGATGCCGAGGTGAAACGCGCGCTCGACATCTGCACCGGCGGCGGTGCCGAGGCGATGGCCAGGCCGCGCCGCGCGCTGGAGACCGGCGCGCCGGGCGACGTGGTTCTGGTCGCGGGCGAAACGGTGGCCGAGGCGGTCGTCACCCACGCCCCGCGCAAGCTGGTGGTCAAGGGCGGGCGCGTCACCGCGCGCGACGGCGCCACCCTGGTCGCGGCCCCATGACCCGGTTCGCCGACATCCCCCTCGGCACCCGCCCGCGGGGCCGCTGGGCCATCGCGGCGCGCTGGCTGGTGGCCGATACGCCATCCGGGCGCCGTCTCGTCCGCGATGGCGAGGTGGTGATCGACGGCGACACCGTGATCCATGCGGGCAACCGCTTTGGCGGCGATGTCGCGGCGCGGTTCGACATGGGCGAGGCGCTGGTCGCGCCGGGCTTCGTCGATCTCGATGCGCTGTCGGATCTCGACACCACGCTGCTGGCCTATGACAACTGGCCCGGCGAACGGAAGGGGCGGGTCTGGCCGCGCTCCTATGTCGAGCGCGGCCCCTACGAGATGTATACGCCCGGGGAACTGGCGTTCCAGAAACGCTATGCCTTTGCCCAGCTCCTGCTGAACGGGATCACCACGGCGGCGCCGATCGCCTCGCTCTTCTACCGGGAATGGGGCGAAACGGCGGCCGAGTTCGAGGCCGCGGCCCGCGCGGCGCAGGATCTCGGGCTGCGCGTCTGGCTCGGCCCCGCCTACCGGTCCGGCGGCATGGTGGTCGAGGCCGATGGCCGGATCACCGCCGAATTCGACGAGGACCGGGGGCTGCGGGGGCTGGCCGAGGCCATCGCCTTTGCGGAACGATGGCAGGGCCACGGGCTGGTCAGCCCGATGCTCGCCCCCGACCGGGTCGAGACCTGCACCGAACCCCTGCTGAGACGGACGATGCGGGCGGCGGAGGATCTGGACTGCCCGGTGCGCCTGCACATGGCGCAGGGCATGATGGAGCTGGACACGGTCCGCGCCCTTCACGGCAGGACCGCGCCGGACTGGCTCGGCGGGCTGGGGCTGCTGAGCCCCCGCCTGCTGGCGCCGCACGCCACCGTCGCGACACCGGACGACCTGCGCCGCTACGCCGATGCCGGCGTGACCGTCATCCACTGCCCGCTGGTCAGCGCCCGCCACGGCAGCGCGCTGCGATCCTTCCGGAAACTGCGCGACATGGGCATTCGCGTCGCCATGGGCACCGACACCGCGCCGCCCGACATGGTGCTGAACATGGCGGTCGGCATGATGATGTGCCGCATCGCGGAAAACGACATCGCCGCCTGCACGGCAGCGGAGTTCCTCGACGCCGCGACGCGGGACGGGGCCGCCGCCCTGGGCCGCGACGATATCGGCGTGCTGCGCGCCGGCGGCAAGGCGGATATCGCCGTCTTCGACCTGGCCGATCCCGCGATGGCGCCGACCATCGACCCGGTGCAGACGCTGATCCTCGGCGCGACCGGCCGCGTCACCCGCGCCACCATCGTCGACGGGCGCCTGTCGATGCGCGATGGCCGGGTCGCCGGGCTCGACATGGCCGGGGCCCGCGCCCGGGCGCAGGCCCAGTTCGACGGGCTGCGCGCCCGATACCCCGACCGCACCGCCGGGCATCCCCCGGTAACCGAAATCTTCCCCCCCGCCTATCCGCTGATGGACGGGTGTCAGACGTGAAAGAGCCTGAGATGATGTCGCAAGCTGCACACCAGCACGATCTTCCGGGCGCGGCACCTGCTCCGGATGCGACCGCTGTGCTCGAAGTAACGAACCTGAGCGTCGAATTTCCGACGCGCCGGGGCGTGCTGACTGCGATAGACAACGTGTCGATGCGGATCGCACCCGGAGAAATCCTCGGCGTGGTGGGCGAATCCGGCGCGGGCAAATCGATCACCGGTCTCGCCGTGCTGGGCCTGCTCGAAGCGCCCGGCCGGATCTCGGGTGGCCAGATCTGCGTCGGCGGACGACGGGTCGACACGCTGTCCGAAGAAGAACTGACCAAGGTGCGCGGCCGCGAGATGGGCGCGATCTTTCAGGATCCGCTGACCGCGCTCAATCCGCTGTTCACCGTGGGCGCGCAGCTCATGGAAACGATCCGCCTTCATACCGGCCTGTCAAAAGAGGGCGCGCGCGAACGCGCCCTGAAGCTCCTGCGCGAGGTCGGCATTCCCGCGCCCGAGGAACGGCTGTCACAGTATCCCCATCAGTTTTCGGGCGGTATGCGGCAACGGGTTGTCATCGCGCTGGCGTTGGCGGCGGAACCGGATCTGATCATCGCCGATGAACCGACCACCGCGCTGGATGTCTCGATCCAGGCACAGATCACCGCCCTGCTGCGCAGGCTGTGCAAGGAACACCGCAACGGTATCATGCTGGTCACCCATGACATGGGCGTGATCGCGGAAACCGCCGACCGGGTGGCGGTCATGTATTCGGGCCGCGTGGTCGAAACCGGCCGGGTCGAGGATGTGATCCACGATGCCCAACACCCCTATACCAAGGGTCTGATGGCGGCGATTCCGAGCCTGCACAAACGGGTCGACAAGCTCACGCAGATCGACGGGGCGATGCCACGTTTGAACGCGCGCCCCTCGGGCTGCGCGTTCAATCCGCGTTGCCCGATGGCGGGCCCGCGCTGCCGGCGGGACAAACCGGAACTGACGCCGGCGGGCCGCAACCGGGCTGCCTGCTTTCTGCATGAGGGAGGCACCGCATGATCACCGCCGATCCCATCCTTTCGGTCACCGATGTGTCCAAGGAATTTGACGTTTCCGCACCGTGGCTGAACCGCGTGCTTGAACGCAAACCAAGGCTCTTCGTGAAGGCGGTGAACGACGTCAGCTTCAGCATCCCGCGCGGAAGCTGTTTCAGCATCGTGGGCGAATCCGGCTGCGGCAAGTCCACTGTCGCCCGTCTGGTGACCGGTCTCTACGCGACCACATCGGGGGATATCCGTTTCGGCGCCGGAGCCGAAGGCCGCCCGGTACGGGTGCAAATGATATTCCAGGACCCTCATTCCAGCCTCAATCCCCGGTGGCGCGTCGGAGACATCATCGCGGAACCGATCCGTGAAATGAAACTGCGGGCGGGTGAAGACAAGACGCAGGAACGGGTCGAGGACCTATTGCGAACGGTGGGTCTGGCCGCGGACGACGCCCGAAAGTTCCCGCACGAATTCTCGGGCGGTCAGCGGCAACGCATCTCGATTGCGCGCGCTCTGGCCTCGGAACCCGAACTGCTGGTCTGCGACGAACCGACCTCGGCGCTCGACGTTTCGGTGCAGGCGCAGATCCTGAACCTGATGCGACAGCTGCAGCAAGAGCTCGGCCTGACCTACCTGTTCATCAGCCACGACCTGAGCGTTGTCCGGCACATGTCGGACACGATTGCGGTGATGTATCTGGGCCAGATCGTCGAGATGGCACCCGCCGACATCCTGTTCAGCGCACCACGACACCCCTATTCCCAGCTGCTCCTGGCCACGATCCCCGATATCCACGACCCGAACCGCGCCCGCGCGTTGCAAACCGGCGAACCGCCCAGCCCGCTGAACCCGCCGCCGGGCTGCACGTTCAACCCGCGCTGCCCGCTGGCTGACGACCGTTGCCGCAGCGATGCCCCCCTGCTCCGCACCGAGGGTCAGTCATCGGTGCGTTGCCATGCGGTCGAGGAAGGCCGGGCAGACGGAACACCGGCGGGAAAGGTTCTCTGATGCAGTTCGATTTCACGGAACTTCCCCCGGCGGATCGTTATCGGCTACTGACGAACTTTGTCGGACCGCGTCCGATCGCGCTCGTCTCGACGCGATCACCGGAGGGCCAGAACAACGCCGCACCGATGAGCTTTTTCAACGTGTTCGCCCATGAACCGCCGATCGTGATCATCGGTTTCAGCGCCCGTCCCGACGGCAGCGAAAAGGACACGACCGCAAACATCCGCCGGACCGAACAGTTCTGTGTGAACATGGTGGACATGGCGTTGGCCGACCAGATGATCCTGTGCGGCGTCAACTTTGCCGCCGATGTCGACGAACTCGACTTCGCGGGGCTCACGACGGCGCCGTGCACGCAGATCGACGCCCCGAGGGTCGCCAATACCCCTTGCGCCATGGAATGCCGGGTCGAGCGGATCATCGACTATCCCGGCCGCGCCATCGTGCTGGGTGAAGTGGTGCAGATGCACATACGCGACGATTGCCTCGACCCGGCCGGCCGCTATGTCAACCCGGCCATGTATCAGCCGATTGCCCGGCTCCATGCCGACAACTACATCGTCAGCGACCGGCAGTTCGAATTGAAGAAACCCGTCGGTCTCGCGGCGCGCGAAGTCGCCTGGAACCCCCGTGACACGGTGGAGCCCCGATGATCGCGTCATCGGATCGCAATCCGGAAGTCGCGGCGAACACCCGACACACCTACCCCGCTCCGCCGGACGGCCCCAAAGCTATCATCCTCGTTCATCGCAGCAGCAGGCAGTTTGGGTCAGCTGCTTATCGATCAAAATCGGACGATTGCCAGCGTCAGCAGCACGGACAGGCCCATTATGACGCGCCCCAGCCCATCACCGTCAAGCGAAGGTTGCGCCGCTCCAGTGAGGCGGTCGATTGCAGCGAAACCTATGGCGATCCCCGCAACCGAGATCGCCGTGGCCGAGACGAGCAGGTCCAACGCGCTGTCCGCGGCGGAGGCCGCAATCGCGAGCGAGCCGGTCACGGGAAAGGCCCACAGTTTGGCAAGCACGAATATGCCCGCCACGCCGATGGATGTCATTCTGGCCCGTTTGTTCAGGCTCCGCCGCTCGGTGTTTGGTCCCATCGTGTGGTGGGTTGGAACGACAGTGAAGCGTGCTGGCTCGGTTGTCCGGATTTTGCAGATGAATTCGAACGGCGTGAGGCCTTGCTGCGTCTTCAATCGGCGTGCGTAGTTTTAGGCTGTGACGAAACTGCGTAACAGATCGGTGTTGAACGACCTATTCGATTTTTCTCTGAACTTCATCTGAACATCCAATTTCCAGATGATCATCTTGTCCACTATCTGGAAAGGCAACACAGGAGGTTCCCATGCGTGGCCGCTTGCCGACGCTTTTCGCACTGCTTTCGCTTACAGGATGCATGACAATGACCGATCCTTTCGTTTCAGCCGCCCAGGCCGACACCTTGTTGATCTCCGCGGCCGAAAGCGGTGACACAGCTGCCGTATCAGAGAAGATCGCCAGAGAGGCACAACTCGACGCTCGGGACGAACGCGGGCGCACCGCTCTGATGGCTGCGACCCACGCAAACCGGATTGAGACCGCCCGGCTCCTGATCGAGGCCGGTGCCGATGTGAATGCAAAGGACGGTATCGAGGACAGCCCCTACCTCTATGCCGGGGCCCGTGGGCATCTGGAGATCCTGAAGATGACGCTGGCGCATGGCGCCGACCTGACGAGCACCAACCGCTATGGCGGCACCGCGCTGATCCCGGCGGCGGAACGCGGCCATGTGGAAACGGTGCGGGTGCTGATCGAGGCCGGCACCGATATCGACCATGTGAACAAACTGGGCTGGACGGCCCTGCTCGAAGCGGTGATCCTCGGGGATGGCGGAAAGCGTCATGTGGAAATCACCCGGCTGCTGGTCGATGCCGGTGCCGATGTGAACCTGGCCGACAATGACGGGGTGACGCCGCTGCAACATGCCCGTCAGCGCGGCTATGCCGAAATCGCAACCATACTCGAAAAGGCAGGTGCACGATGAGCGACAAGGCTTTCATGGATGAAGCGATCGCGCTCGCCCGCGAAAACGTCGCGGGTGGCGGCCAGCCCTTCGGCGCCGTGCTGGTCAAGGACGGCAAGGTGATCGCGCGGGCGGTGAACCGGATCGAGGCCGACAACGATCCGACCGCCCATGCGGAACTGGTGGCGCTGCGCGAAGCCGGCGCCGCGCTGGCGACCCCCCGGCTTGACGGCTGCACCGTCTATGTCAGCGGCCAGCCCTGCCCAATGTGCCTTGCGGCAATGCGTAACGCCGGGATCGCCGAGATCGTCATCGGCTATACCAACGAGAACGGCGCGCCCTATGGTCTGTCCTCGGCTGCCGCCACCGCCGAACTGTCGCGACCGCTCGAAGAACAGAGCTGGGCGGTGATCCGCTATTTCGCGCCTGAGGACGCGGCGACACCCGGTATCTACCGGTCATGGGCGGCGCGCTCGACGGAAGGCAGTTAGGAACGAAACATGGTAGGTGTGATGAAAGCGCCCGCGTCGCGGCGGATTGCGCTGGTCTTCCTGATCGTGGTGATCGCGCTCAACCTGCGGCCTTTTCTGGCCGCGCCGGGTCCGATCCTGCCACTGATTGCCGAGGAGACCGGTCTGGGATACGGGGCGCTGTCGCTGCTGACCCTGCTGCCGATGTTGCTGATGGGGATCGGGGCCTTCGCATCGCCACCGATCCAGGCCAGGATCGGCACGCGCCGTGGGCTGTTGGCGGCGCTTGGCCTGCTGTTCCTGGGAGTTTCGCTCCGGCTTTTCGCGGTCAACGGCCCGGTCCTGATCTTCACGGCCATCCTGTGCGGTGCCGGGGCGGCGTTCATCCAGTCGGCGATTCCGGGGCTGATCAAGGAGAAGTTCGCCGCAAGCGTGGCGGCGATGACCGGGCTCTATTCGGCGATGATCATGACGGGCGGCGCATTGGGGGTGCAACTGACGCCGGCGCTGGTCGAGAGCGGACAGTCCTGGACCACGGCACTTGCCATTCTGTCGCTGCCCGTGCTGCTCGCCCTGGTGGTCGCCGCCGGGATCCTGTCTGAAACGCGGGTGGTTCGACCGGAGCGGGGCCTGGTCGCGCAGCTTCTTGGCCGGCGCAGAACCTGGGCGCTGATGGCGGTGTTCGGCCTGATCAACGGCGGCTATTCGTCGATGATTGCGTGGCTTGCGCCCTACTACCAGGCGCAGGGCTGGAGCGGCAGCGATAGCGGCATCCTGATCTCGATCATGGCGATCAGCCAGGGCTTCGGCGCGGTCATCCTGCCGCTGCTCGCCCGGAGCCACGCCGACCGTCGCCCCTGGCTGTGGGCCTGCATCGCCATGCAGGCCACCGGTTTCGCCGGGCTGGTGGCCGCGCCGTCCATGCTCCCGATGGTCTGGGTGGCGATCTGCGGCGTCGGGCTGGCCGGAAGCTTCGCGCTCTGCCTCATCGTTGCGCTCGATCACCTTCCCGACCCCGCGCGCGCCGGTCCGCTTGCCGCGCTCATGCAGGGCGGCGGGTTTGTCCTTGCGGCGACCCCGCCTTTCATCCTGGCGCGCATTCACGAGACCACGGGTAGTTTTGCCGGCGGTTGGATCATGCACCTCGGCTGGCTCGCTGTCGCCGCCATGCTTGTCAGCCGCTTCGACCCGGAACGCTATCCAAAGGCCATGGGGTCAGGCCTGGCAGGTGAACCCAAAGCGACTTGGTTTCGGCCATTGAAATCCATCAACTAACCGCCTGCGTTACGAATGATCCCAGCGATCTCACCATAGCCCCGCGCCTCGGCATGTTGCAGCGGCGTGACACCATCCCGGTCGGGGATTGTTGTGTCGGCTCCGGCCTCGACCAGAGCACGCACGGTAGCTTGATGATCCGTCCCGCCATTGCCGAGGACCACGGCTTCCATCAGGGCAGTCCAGCCCAGATTGTTGACATGATCGAGCGGCGCGCCACCGGCGATCAGGCGGCGGACCACCTCGTGGTGGCCCAGATGCGCCGCAGCGATCAGCGCTGTGCCGTCATAGACGCTGGTGATCAGGTCTGGGCGGTTGCCCAGTTCCATCGCCAGCGACACCATTTCGGGATCGTCGGCCACGGCGGCGATGGTCAGCACGTCATAGACACGGTTTTCCAGCGCATTCATGTCTGCCCCGGTTTCGGCCAGGGCACGCAGGGCGGTTTCGTTCGAGGCAAAGGCGGCGACATGGGCCGGGGTGCGGCCCGCCCGGTCGCGGGCGTCGAGATCGGCCCCGGACGCGGCCAGACGGCGGATGGCGTCCGCGTCCCCTTCATGCGCAGCAAGGTGCAGGCCGTCATAACCCGCCACGTCAGCGGTCGATGGCGGGGTTTGGGCGTGGACCATAGGCGCAACGACCAGCAGGAAGAAGCTCAGGATTACACGCATCATTGTATCGGTCCTCCGACGAAGCGGCCGGCCCCTTAGGGCCGACCGAGACACATAAACCGGGACTATTCGGCACCGATTTCGTCGAGCCCGGCGCGGGCGCAGGTGGCGTCGATGTCGCCCGAGGGCGCACCGCCGACGCCGATGCCGCCGACCAGCGCACCGCCGATGCGGATCGGCAGGCCGCCCGCCTGGATCACAAGCCGCGCATCCATATCGCGCAGCCCGTCATTCTGCGGATTGCCGCCGATGAACCCGGCCAGACCCGCTGTATCGCGGCCCATGCTGGCGGAGGTGAAGGCCTTGCCGGTGCTGCTGCCCACGGTGTGCGGCCCGGCATTGTCGGCGCGCAGCAGCACCTTGGTCACGCCGCTGCGGGCGACGATGGCGACGCTGACATTATTGCCTTCGGCGGCGCAGGCTTCCAGCGCGGTCTGCGCGGCGGTCTGGGCCAGGTCGAGTGGCAGGTAGGGCGCGGTCGGCAGTTCCTGCGCGGCAACGGAAACCGGGGCCAGCAGAGCTGCGGCCAGGGTGAGAGTGCGGATCATGTCGGTTCTCCTTGGTTTCAAATGACAAGGCGAACCTACGGGCGACCCATGATCCACGGTATTCGTAGCTCTTGCGGCAGTATCCGTAGTTCTACTGAGCCTGTCCCGCATCCAGCCACAGCCGGGTAAGTTCCGCGGCCGAGGTCGTGCCGGTCTTGGCCCCGATAGCGGCACGGTGGCTGTCTACGGTTCGGGGCGACAGCGACAACGCATCGGCGATCTGGCGCGTCGTCAGGCCCTTTGCGACCATGTCCAACACCTGCCGCTCACGATCGGTCAATTGCGCGACCAGGCGACGCGCCTCGTCCGTTTCCGAGACCTCGCGACGCCGGGCTTCCAGTTCCGCATGGCCTTTCTGGATCGCGTCGATCAGATCCTGCTCGTCCACCGGTTTCGAGAGGAAGTCGATGGCGCCATAGCGAAAGGCGCGGCGGCAGGCCTCGATGTCGCCGTGGCCGGAAATGACGACAGTGGGCCAGTCCAGTCCGCGGGTACGCAATTGCTCCTGCAGCTTGAGGCCGGAGATCCCCGGCATCCGAATATCGAGGATCAGGCAGCCGGGCTCCAGCCGGTCGAGCGCGCCGAGAAACGCCTCGGGGCCGGCGAAACCGCGCACGGACAGGCCAACCGTGCGCATGAGCAGTGACAGCGCCTCGCGCACCGCGTCATCGTCATCGACCAGATAGACCGGCAGGCTCATTCCGCGGCCTCCCGGTTCTCCAACGCCGGCCGGGGGAGCCAGAGACGGAACATCGTTTCCGCGCGATCCTCGGCCAGGCTCAGCTCGCCACCCATGCGTTCCGCCAGCCGCTGGCACAGCGCCAGCCCGAGCCCGGTGCCGTCCTGTTTGCCCGTCACGAAGGGCTCGAACACCCGCTCGCGGATGCTCTCCGGCACGCCCGGTCCGCTGTCGGCGACCTCCACGATGATGCCGGTCCCGGTCGTTTCGCTCGCGACCCGCACCCAGCGATCTGCGCTCTCATCTGCCGCCTCCACTGCATTGCGCAGCAGGTTGAACACGATCTGTTCCAGCGCGATCCGGTCAAGGTGCAGCGACACGCCGCGTGTATCGGCGAGATCTGTCGTCAGGGTCACGCCACGCGTTTCCAGCTCGCGCCGCAGCAGGGCTTCGACATTCCAGATGGCCTCGTTGATCGGCACATCCTCGCCCCGCTCCGATTGCGGCCGGGTCCAGTCGCGCAGCCGGTCGAGGATGGCGGCGGCACGCTTCGCCTGTTCGACGATCCGCGCAAGGCTGGTCTCCGATCCATCCGCATCCCCCCGCCGCGCCAGATGCCGGCCTGCCTGAGCCTGTGACAGGATCGCAGTCAGCGGCTGAGTCAGTTCATGCGCCATGCCGCTGGCCATTTCCCCCAAGGCGTTGACGCGCGAGGCATGGGCCAGACGGGCTTCGTCGGCGCTGAGCCGCGCCTGACGTTCCGCCCGACGTGCCCGCCCCAGTTGCCGCAGCCCGAGCACGACCAGCAGATAAAGAACCGTCAGCGCTACAAGTATCCCCAACACGCGACCGACCGGCAAAAGATCGGCCAGACGCGGCGAAATCCCGGCTTCAAGGATCAGCGGTTGCGAGACGCTGCCCAGCGCCTTTTGGAACGACATCGCGTCCGGCGCCGCGCCGGAACCCAACAGCACCGCGCCGTCCGGCAAGCGCAGGCGGCGCGTCACCGAGGGTCGCATCCAGAAATCGTCATCCGTGGCCAGAAGCCCCTGCGTATCCACAGTGAGAGCCAGACCGAAACGGGCATCGTCTGTATTGGGGCTGCGCTTGATGACAAGGTAACTGCCCCGCGCCTCGATTGCGGGCCGTAAAATGAGCTCGCCATTCGACGCCTTCGCGCCGGCAACAATCATTTCGGCGAGATCGGGCGGGAGACCGGGGCGCGTCGTCAGGTAGCCGCTGGGAGTCCCCAGAGGAACCAGATCGACGGCGATGATCCGGGGATAGAAGCGCCGGATTGTTGCGGCGACATCCAGAAAAAGATCCTGACGCTCGGCCTCGCCCGCCACGGCCAGGGCCGACAGCGATGTCAGATGCGCATCGTGCTGGTCGGCCCGCTGCGAGGCCAGGCGGTGCAGGATCGCCGCCTCGGTCTGCAATTCCGTGAACAGGCGTTGCCGTTCGAGACCGACCATGACCGCCACGGTCGCGAGCGATAGCGCGAGCCACCCCAGAACAGCGACCGTGCGCCCCTTTCCCAAAATCCGTAGTCGGGTCATTCTCAGCCATCCCCACTGACCAGCGCCTTGTAGACGGTACTGCGGGACACGGCCTTGTTGCACAAGTCGTCTGAGAGCCGGACCTCCCCTTTCGCTGGACGGACTTATCCTACGGGCTCTGTGACAGGTATGCCAAGAGCGGTGTAGCGGTTGAGAACGGCGACACGGACCTGGATTTCCGCGACCTGCCGACCAAGGTCTCTTGCCATCAGGGACTGGCCAAGAAGCTTGATGCAATTCATCTTGGCCTCGACGCGGCTTCGGCGATGATATCTGCTCCATCGCCGCCACAGTGCTCGGCCCAGATAGCGCGATGCGTTGACCGCTTCGTTCCGGGCGATGGCCCCGCGCTGGTGGGCTTTCACGGCATGGCGTTCTTGCGGGGCGGGATGACGGTATGGGCACCGCGAGCAGCAATCGCGTCATGGCATTTGCGCGTGTCATAGGCCCCGTCTGCGGTCACTGACCCAACGTCCTGATCGGGTGGAATTTGGTTCAGCAACTCGGGCAGCATGGGCGCGTCACCAATGTTGTTGCCGGTGATCGCGACCGCCCGGACCTCCAGTGTTTCCTCGTCGATCCCGATATGTATCTTGCGCCAGATACGCCGTTCCGGGCCGCCATGATTGCGGGCGTTCCACTCGCCTTCGCCTTCGGCCTTGATGCCGGTGCTGTCCGCTGCCCGGCAGGGCATTGCGCAGCAATGTCCCGAGAAGGGATCAGCAGGTTCAGCGGACCCGCCCCGCCGCGATAGGGGATGCGCACGTTCAGCGTTCGTTGGCGGCGACACAGGGTACTGAAATCCGGCACTGTCCAGTCCATGCCGACAAGCTTCAGAAGGCTTTGCACGAACTCCGTCGTTTGCCGTAACGGCATGCCAAGAGCGCCTTCATGGTCAGACAGGTCTGGATCGCCGCGTCGCTGAAGTTCGGTTGCCGGCCGCGTTTCCCGGTCGGTGGCGGTCGGCACGTCATCTCTGGATCAAACCAGATCGACAGCGATCCGCGCTGCTTCAACGCTTCATTGGGGTCCGTTGCATTAACCGGCGGGATATCAGAGACATTGATGCCGCGAGTTGACCAGCTTGTCAGCGGCATCCTTCGATGTTCCGGATTTCGTGTTCATCTTCGCTCCACGGTGGCTGCGATGAACCAGAAATCCTCCGTTACGAAAACACCAAATCTGTCCCACAGGCGCTGACGTCAGACAATCTAAACGTTGCGAATGAACCTGTTCGTCAGCCAGTATCCTTCGATAGGCTGGATCGGGCCCAGCTTTCGGCGGCCTCCCGATCCCGGAAATCGCCCTGCATGACGGACCCCGCAACAAAGGGATAGCCGACACGCAGAACCGGCGTCAGCCGGTCGAAATCCAGGCGGCCCGGAAAGAACGCGACATCGGTCTGCGCCAGTACCGGCGCCGCCGCAAACAGGCTATCGGTGTCTCGCTGCAGTTGCGCGCTTTGATCGGTGGTCAGAGGGCCGCCCTGATTTCCCAAGAGCATTCCGGCACAGGTCATCGAACACTGAAACAGGCTGTGGGGACGCGTGGCAATGGCTTCCGCATGGGCTGCCGTCCAATTCACAACCGGTTCAAGCCATGCGGCCGCGCGGATCGCGCTGCCCACCATGACCCTGTCGAAACCGTCCGGCGCGGGGGCGTTTTCGGCTGAAAACAAAGCGACGCGAAACCCTGCGGTGCGTGCCACTTCTGCCATCCAAGCTGCTTGGCCACCTGTCGACCCCAGCATCGAGCCATAGACAATCAACAGCCTGTCGCCTTGCCCATCCGCGAGCGCAATGTCGGCTGGCGCATCGTTGGGCAAGGTCGGTCTGAATTGCCAGCCAACCCCGGCAAGAGCCGCTGCCGCTGCGGAGTAAGCCCCGTATTTCAGAAATTTGCGTTTTCTATGATCCACGTTTCTTCCTTTCAGACAGCCAGCGGCAGTGCATCAAAGCGCACACCTGTTGCCGCTTCCATGGCGTTGGCAATGGCAGCAACCGTAACGGGGACGCCGATCTCGCCCGCCCCGGCCGGGGAGAGCCCCGGCGTTTCAACGGTTTCGATCTCGATCGGCGGCAGCGTGCCGTTGCTCTGCATCGGGTAGTCGGCAATCGAGGCGATCATTGCGACCCCCTCTGCGAAGGTCAGCTTTTCACACAGGGCCTGCGACAGGCCCCAGATCGCACCGCCTTCGACTTGCGCCAGAAGCTGTTTTCGATGCACGATCTGCCCGACGTCGACCGCGATCCACAGATGCGTGACCTCGGTGCCTGTCACCTCTGCGACGGTAGCAATCCGGGCCTCGCGGAAGATCATCGCACCCAGCCCAAATGCGCGATCACTGCCGCTCCAACCCGACATCTCGCCCACGCGCGAAATGACAGCGCGCAGGCGTGCATCCTCAAGGTGATCAAGCCGCCATTGCAGCGGGTCGAGCCCCGCGTCGCGGGCCAGCCGTTCGATCGTGGTCTCGATCGCCCAAACGGTATAGCTGGCCGAAACGCCGCGCAGAAATCCGGGTGAGGGCATCGAGACCACTCTGGTCCAGCTGATAGACTGATCCTCACCGATATAGGGGTGGCTTGCGCCGTCGGTGGCGGTGTTGTCCTCATCACCGTTTGCCCCTTTCATGGACGAGGGCAGATGCGTGGCCAATGTCCCGTCCGAGGCGATCTCGTGCCGCCACTCTACCAGACGCCCCGCATCGTCCAGCCGGGCGGACAGCCGTTGCACAGCCGCCGGGCGGACCTGCCCACGGATCATCTCGTCCAGTTGCGGACGGATGACCTGCACCGGCCGGCCGATAGCCTTGGCAATCTCGGCGGCATCGCGCACGACGTCATTCAGCACCCGCCGACCGTAGGAACCGCCCGAGGGCGTCGCCTGCGTTTCCAACATGAACGGCGCGGTTTTCCAGGTCCGCGCGCCGTAGCGCATATCCAGATCGAGCGACTGCGTTGCGCTGGTGGTCGAGGCCCCAAGCCCCAGACTGCGCCCCTCGACCGACGCAATCAGCGGCTCCGGCAAGACATGGCTGAGCGTCGGCGAATAGAACATCGCGGCATCGGGCGTTGCGCTGCGCATCGGAGCGCCACGCACCGCGACAGGCGCGACCTGCGTGTCATCCAGTGCAGCGGCAAGGGCGTTGCGCTCGGTTTCGCTGTCGAAATCCGGGGCGTCGGACCATGTGATCTCAAGCGCCTTGGCCCCCTTGATCGCGGCCCATGTACTCGACGCAACCACCGCGACGGCGGACTGGTCTTCAAGCTGGTGCACGTCCGACACGCCAGAGGTCGCCAAAGCAGCCGTGGCATCTAGGGCGACCACGGTGCCGCCCAGATGCGGGCTGCGGCGCAGAACCGCCAAGGACATCCCGCCGCGCGGTTGATCGGTGCCGAAACGCTTGGCTCCGGTCACGATCTCTAGTGCATCCGGACGCTGCGGGCTTGTCCCCAGAAGGTCAAAGTCTTTGGCCCGCTTCAGATCGCCTTGGGCAGCGCCGGGCATCCGCAATCGGCCGGCGGCAATAACCTCGGCAAAGCCCCGTGTTTCGCCAGTGGGCACATGGACCACTGCATGCGCTTCGGTCTTGCAGTCGCGCGCAGTCCAGCCCTGCCGGCGTGCAGCGGTTTCGATCAGCGCCAGACGCAATTCTGCACCGGCCAGTCGCAGCATAGGCCAATACCCGAGCGTCGTCTTTGAATCCGCCGTCACCATGCGCCCCGAGAAATCCGGATTGCCGTAACGCGCAGCATCGCGCGGGGCGGGGAGGATGCGGACACGCTCCATGGACGCGCCGACCTCCTCTGCCAGCACCATGGCAAGGGCAACCGGCGCGCCTTGGCCAATATCCTGCCCCGGGCAGACAAATTCGATGTCACCGTCGGGCGTGATTGCGACAAACGCATTGATCGCTTGCCCGGTCAGCGGCGTTTCGGCCTGCAAGGCATAGACCGTGGCTCCTGCGGCGACAGCCACGGTTGCCGTCCCGCCCAGGGCAAGAAAGGCGCGGCGGGAAAGACGTCTGCGCTCGGTCATTGGCCTGCCTCCTGCGCGATCTCAGCCGCGCGGGCGACCGCCTCGATGATGCGCGGACCGGCACCGCAGCGGCAGATATTGCCGTCCATGGCGGCCTTTATCTCGCTCAAATCAGGCTTTGGCACCTCGTTCAGAAACCCGGCGGCCTGCATGATTTGTCCCGGCTGGCACCAGCCACATTGCGCCACCTGACCTTCCAGCCAGGCCTTCTGAACCGGATGCGAGCCGTCTTCGGACAGACCTTCAATCGTGGTGATGTCCATCCCTGCCACATCCTCGACAGTCAGTCGGCAGGCGCGGGCCGGGCTGCCGTCAAGATGTACGGTGCAGGCCCCGCACAGCCCTTGCAGGCACGAATATTTTGTCCCCGTCAGCCCGAGCGTTTCGCGCAAGACAAAGACGAGAGGCGTGTCGGCATGGGCAAGGTCAAACTCGCGAACCCGTCCGTTAATGGAAAGCTGATAGGTCATTTCAATATCCGTAATCAGGTTTACACTTGTTGTCGCACGTAATTACTTGTACGGATATTGTCCAGAGGGGAGGGGCCAAACATATGAAGGAAAGCCGTAGAGCGGATCGCCGCATACAGATCGAAGCGGCAGCGCTGGCGGTCCTCGTCGAAAAAGGCTATGCGGGCACGTCGATGCTGGAGGTCGCCAAGCGCGCCAAAGCGTCAAACGAAACGCTGTATCGCTGGTATGGCGAAAAGAACGGACTCTTTGCCGCCATCGTAAAGCGAAACGCCTCTGCGGGTCTCGATCAGTTGCAAAAGGCCCTGGTCGATGACGGCCCGCTGGATGAAAAGCTGGCGCGTTTCGGCGCGAGCCTGCTGAAAGGTGCCTTGTCGGACAGCGCAATCGAACTGAACCGAGCCGCCATGGCGGACCCCTCTGGCAAACTTGGCGCGTCGATTGCGAAACACGGGCGGAACACCGTTGTGCCGATGCTTACATCGTTGCTGAAAGCACAGCGTAGTTTCGGCGCCTTCACCGACGCGTCCGACGCCGCCGAAGCCTTTATCTTCCTCCTGATCGGCGACCGGCAGGCACGCCGCGCCATCGGACAGTTGCCGGAACCCGACATGGCGACATGCCAAACCCATGCCAGGATCGCCACGAACCGGTTCTTGTCTTTGTTTGGTGCGAAAAGCCCAGTGCCCGCGTGAACTCGGCAGCCTCATTGATGGGTCTGTTGCATTGACAGGCCTGACGCCGCATCGGCGGGGTAGTTCTTTGTCATGCTGAACACCAGAGGTTTGTCCCGGATCAAAGGCTTCCGGTTTCCACGGAGCGCCATCGGGTACGCCGTTTGGGCCTACCACCGCTTCGCTCTGAGCCTGCGCGACATCGAAGACCTGTTGGCTGAACGCGGGGTTACAGTGTCGTACGAAACGATCCGGGATTGGGTGCTCCGGTTCGGGCACCATTGGCCGCAAAGATCCGCCGTGACCGTTCAGCGCCGGCAGACAAATGGCATCTCGATGAAGTCGTTATCCAGATCAAGGGCCGAAGCCACTGGCTTTGGCGGGCCGTCGACGCCAAGGGCGACGTGCTCGAAATCCTGATCCAGTCCCGACGCAACAAGGCCGCGGCCCGCCGATTTCTCCGCAAACTGATAAAACCTTGGGGCCAACCCCGTGTGCTGGTGACGGACAAGCTGCGCTCCTAGGGTGCAGCCAAGGCAGAAATCGCCCCCGGGATCGAGCACAGCCAGCACAAGGGTTTGAACAACCGAAGCGAGGCCTCCCACCGGCAAACACGAAGACGCGAGAAGATCATGGGTCGGTTCAAATCCCCGCGCCAGGCAAAGCAGTTTCTATCCTTGCATGACCAGGCCACCTGTCTGTTTCGCCCGAAGCGCCACCGCCTGTCCGCTGTCTCATACCGCCACGCGAGGAACGACGCACTCTCGCTGTGGACCGGTTATTCCAACGAATTGACTGCGTGACCTTCGCCGTCACCAATAAATTCAGCCGGACATCAGCAACCTGACAAAGCCTCCAGAACTGCGTTTCGATCCCTTCGCCAAGCGCCACAACCTGTGCCTCAAGAAAGCGGTTCAGATAGGTGTTGATCAGTGCATCACTGTATTTTGCCCGGATCGCCGCCCATTGGGTAAGACGCCGACAAGCATCACATTCCTTCGGATATTTTCCTTTCGAGGAAGTTCGCCAGACACCGGCACGCGTGGATTATGTCCAACGCGGTTCGCCTGAGACGTCCGGTTCCCTACCAACACAAGAGCGGTGCCGTCATCTGGGTCACGCTCGATCAGCAGGCCGCCGACGCCTTGGCCCAAGACGAAACTTTGAAGGCCCTCGTATGACCACCCCCTACAAGAAGAAACTCATCGAAGTTGCCATCCCGCTCGAGGCGATCAACGCAGCCTCGGCGCGGGAGAAGTCGATCCGGCATGGGCATCCCTCGACGCTGCATCTGTGGTGACGGCGGCGAGGATCTCGGGGAAATCCGAGGTCGAGTGCAGCGCGCGCGTGGCCACCTCGTCGCGGGAAAGCCCGCGAGTTCTGGCGCCGGCCGTCTCGAGGCTTTCGCGGGCGAGTTCCATCAGCGTCATGCCGCGGTATTCGCGGGCGGCGTCCTCCAGCGGGAAGAGCGTCGGGCTGTATCGGTGCAGGAGCGCGTTCGAGATCGCCTCGCGCCGCGTGACCGTGGCGTCGCGCCCGCCGAGCGGGATCGAGACATGGGGGGATGGTCCGGGTCTCGTCCGCCTTGGCCGCGACCTGGTCGAGTATCGCCAAAGAGCGCGGCGCGCCTCACCCGGGCGCCGGTCGACCAGATCACCTCGACGCTGCGGGTCTCGGCATCGATGCTGTTCGGCGCAAGCTCCGCCGACCGGCGGAAGGCCGGCAGGTCTATCGTGCTGTCCATGATTGAATGCTTGTCATGCGGCGCCTGCACCGCGGCGCACCAGCTCGTAGCCGAAACCGCGATGGGTGCGGATTTCCAGATCCTCCGGCAGCGCCTTGCGGATGCGGACCATGTGCACGTCGATGGCGTCCAGGCTGGACTCGCTCAGCCGGCCGCCATCGGCCCGCCGCTGGATGGTCTCGCGCGAGAGTGGACCTTTCGCATGCATCAGCACCTGCAGGATGCGCGCCGTGGCCGGCTGCAGCGACACCCGAAGGACGCTGCGCCGGAACAGGCCGCTGAAGCTCCGGTGCAGAGACGCAAAAGCACCAAACAGGCGTTGCTCATCGAGATGCTTCGTGCCGAGGGAGGCGCGACAATCGCCGAGGTCGTCGCCGCCACCGGATGGCAAGCTCACACCGTCCGCGGCGCCATGTCAGGCGCGCTAAAGAAGAAGTTGGGTTTGACGATCACCTCCGAGAAGGTCGAAGGCCGCGGCAGGGTTTATCACGTCGATTAATTGCAAAATGCACTGCGTGAAGCCTGTTCAAGAGGTATGCATCATACCTCTTGACGAGTCAGCCCCACTCTGCAAGAAGTATGCATCACCCCTCTTGAAAGGTTGCAGATGGTAGATTCGATTACAGTCCGACTGGATCCCGACATGGCATCACGTCTCGGAAGGTTCCTGATTGACAACCCTAGCCTTTCGGCGGCCTCTGTCGCCGTCCGTGCATTGGACAGTTTTCTGCCAACGGTTGCGAAGAACGAGTCCCAAAAGCCGTCCAAGCCGGGCGGCGAACGGGACGAAGTCTCGGGGCGCGAGGGCTACGAGTTCGGGATGTCCGCTGGTCGGGCCCTTGCAAGTCAGATCGGTGAACTTGTGAGCCCTGTAGCAACCGAACTGAAGCTACCCGATGGTCGAAGGGCAACATTGCGCACGGCCAAAGGGCGAAACACACAATGGGGATGCCTGAATACCCTTCTCGAACGAGTTGATGTGGTCCTTTGTGCCTTCACGCCAGATGGAACAAACTTCGATGTCTGGGAGGTCGATGCGAAGGTTTGGGAACGAGAAGCCCGGAATGCATCTCCCGGCCACAAGCTGCACAACAAGCTGACCCTCTTGGGGAAGTCCGGAGTCGAAAAGTTCGGGAAAGTATTTGGAAGCTTCTCCATCTGACGGTTCGGCCGATCAGGCGCCTGAGGCCTTCGCCCGTAAGGCCTCGAAAAGCCGACGCAAAGCGAACGACCGCGCGATGCTCACAACCGTGAACACCGCCCCCAACTTCAAATTCTGCGCCAGCGTAGAGTGCAGGCCGAAAACAGGGAAAACCAGGATCTGGGTCCCGACGGCGAGGCCATACCCGACCGACACGTTGGCGATGGCTTCGACCAACGACATGGTCCGGCTCTGCTTCATAGCTGCGCCTCCGGCAGACATTCCAGAAACGCCGTCACGAACTCCGCCGCGAGCGGCGGCACGATCGCATTGCCATAGCCCCGCAGGAGCCCCATGCGGCCGGGTATCCCAACAGCCAGCGGGAATGTTCCGGGCTCAACGGGCCGCCAGCGACCATCGCGGCAGAGGAGCCAGTCCGGATCTCGCCAGACGCCTTCCGTCGGGCCGGTTCCGGCGGGGTCGGCGCCTTCGACCAATCCACCAGCTTCACTGTCCTGCGGCTCGCATCGGTGTTGCCGGCCGCGTTGTACTGCTCCGTCGCGGTTGAGCCCGCCATCGCCGTCGGCCAGCCCGTCAGCCAGACCTGCCGACCGAGCAGCGCGTTGATCGGAACAACCAGACACTCCGAGCCATCCTTGTAATCCCGCGCCGAGGCCGTTGCCCAGCCTGCCTCGCTCCAACGCGATAGCCCCGAAGAACAGCCGCTGGCGGATGTGCGGGGCGCCGATGCCCGCAGCCGGCAGATCGGCCGCCGCGACGGCGTAAGATGCCGCTTCCAGCGCATCCGCCAGAGCGTCGAACCACGCCCAGTCAGTCGCGTCCTCAGCCGCTGCCCGAGCGTTTCCGCCAACCGAAGGTGCCTTTCGAAGCTATTTTGGTCGGGCAGGACAGAAGCGGAGGGCACCTGGGTGGTGAGGCTCACCTGGCCAGTTCTCTTGCCCAATCACCGGTTCCCGCTCTCCAGGCTGACTTCCATCATCTTCGACAGGTGCACCGGGTTGAAGGTGATCGAGCCATAGGCTTCCCGTGTGATCAGGCCATCACGTTCGAGACCCCGAAAGGCAGGGCCCACGCTGTTGCGTGAAAGACCGGCCATCTCGCCGAGTTCCTGTTGCGAGCACGGGATTGAAGTCTCCGCATCATGAAGCATCTCAGGGCCCGCAAGCCGCACCAAAGTGCTGGCAATCTTGGTCCGCGCGTCTCCCTTAAGCAGTGAGGCTGCATACATCAGCGCATTGTCGAGATGCAACACGGTCAACTGCGCGAGGCGGCGCCACAAGTCCGGGAATACGGTTTCGAGTTCTTCGAGGCGCTGCAGTGAAACAAAGCAAATACGCAGGTCGGTGCGCGCCCGGATTTCAACACGGCGCGGGGAGCCTGTGAGCGCGGCAGCCTCTCCGACCCACCAACCAGGGCGGGCGATAAATCCGAGCACGGGCGGTTCGTAGCCCGACGCGGTCATGACATCCGCGAAGCCTTCGGAGATACCGTAGACTCCACCGGGCGGGTCACCCAGGGAGTATAGCCGGTCGCCGCGTGGAACGGCGCGAATCTCGGAAACCTCAATCCAGGCGTGACGGAAGGGTTCGGGCTGCACCGCCAACCATCCCCTCCGGTGAAAAATCACTCCCGGTTCACCTTGGTTCATTCAAAATCCCCGGAGGCTGCACAATTCTGGGCAAATTATCCACAACGGCCATGCTAATCAATGGTTGTAGCGCGGTGTCGACTCCTTTCAGACTTTGACCCGGACGTCCGAAAGGCCCCACGTCAGACAGCGATATTGACGACAAAGGTGCTGAAATGAAGCAGTTCATTGTTGCAGGGGCCATAGCGGTCCTTTCCACTCAGGTGCATGCCCAGGACTGGCCTGACCGCAGCAGGTTGCCGGTGCCGCTCGCCCCGTTCGAGGGCACAATCGGCGAGACCTATCAGGACTCCACGTCGGACTGGCAGGAACCGGTCGCCGCACCCGAAGGCGCGCCCAATGTCATCGTCATCCTGCTCGATGACGTGGGCTTTGGCCAGACATCCACCTTCGGCGGGCTGATCCCCACCCCCGCGCTCGACCAACTGGCCGAGGAAGGGTTGCGCTTCACCCGCTTTCACACCACCGCCATTTGCGGGCCGTCGCGTGCGGCGCTGCTGACCGGACGCAACCACCACAGCTCGGGCAACGGCTTCCTGATGGAATGGGCCACAGGCTTTCCGAGTTACTCGACCATGCTGCCCAAGGAGACGGTCACCATAGCCGAGATCCTCAAGGACAATGGTTACGCCACATGGTGGTTCGGCAAGAACCACAACACCCCTGACTGGGAGCAGACCGTCACCGGACCCTTCGACCGCTGGCCGACCGGTATGGGCTTTGACTATTTCTACGGTTTCAATTCCGGCGAGACGCACCAGTATTACCCGGTTCTGTTCGAAAACACGGTGCCAGTCGAACCGGAACAGTCCCCTGAAGAGGGCTACCACTTCATGACCGACATGACCGACAGGGCCATCGCGCGGATGAAGTTCGCCAAGTCGGTCGCACCAAACAAACCGTTCTTCATGTATTTTGCCCCCGGAGCAATGCACGCGCCGCACCATGTCACCGGCGAATGGCGGGAACAGTTCGATGGCGCCTTCGACATGGGCTGGGAGGCCTATCGGGAGCAGGTCTTCGCGCGGCAGCAGGAAATGGGCATCGTCCCCGAGGGCACGGAACTGACGCCGCGCCCTGACTGGGTGCCTGCCTGGGATACGCTCAACGACGACCAGAAGGAGGTATACAATGCGCTCTTCGAGAACTTCGCGGGCTACTTCGCCTACACCGATCACGAGGTTGGGCGGTTGCTCGACGCAGTGAAGCAACTGCCCGACGCCGAGAATACGATGGTGGTCTACATCGTCGGAGACAACGGCGCCTCCTCCGAGGGTGGGCCGGATGGAACGCTCAACGAGATCATGAACCTCAACGGCATTCCTTCAGACATCGAAGATATCAAGGCAAACCTCGACAAGCTCGGTGGGCCGGACTCCGAGCCGCACTATCCCGTGGGCTGGGCCTGGGCGGGTAATACGCCCTTCCAGTGGGTCAAACAGGTGGCCTCGCACTTGGGCGGAACGCGCAACCCGATGGTGATCAGCTGGCCCGCGCGGATCGAACATGACGATGCGCCGCGCACGGCGTTCCTGCATCTCGTGGACGTGGTGCCGACCATTCTCGAGGCGGCGCGCATCCCAATGCCAGACTCTGTAGACGGCATCGAACAGAAGCCGCTTGAGGGCGAAAGCTTCCTCGCCAGCTTTACCGATCCCGGCTACAAGGGCCGCACGCAGCAGTATTTCGAGGTCTTCTCGAACCGTTCGATGTATGCGGATGGGTGGAAGGCAAACGCCCAGCATACCTTCCCGTGGCGGCAGGATTTTGCGCCTGGCAACTGGGATGAGGACAAATGGGAACTCTACAACCTTGAGGACGACTTTTCAGAAGCCAACGACCTTGCAGCCGAGAACCCTGAAAAGCTGGAAGAACTGAAGGCGATGCTGGACGAAGCCTTCGAGAAATACGGTGTGCTGCCGCTGGATGACCGCGGCGCAGGCCGCCTTGCCAGCGTCAAACCGCCGGTTCCGGGAGCCGACGAAGGGGCCACGACCTACACCTATTACGAAGGGGCGATCCGCATTGCCGAACCCGCAGCACCGCCGATGAAGAACCGCTCCTGGACGCTGACGGCCAAGGTCGAGACTGAGGGCGCCGAAACCGGGGGCGTGATCATGGGCTTCGGCGGTGTCGCCGCCGGAATGGTGCTCTACCTCGACGGCGGCGTGCCGATCTTCGACTATAATCTTTTCGAGGAACATACCGTTTTGCAGGGCGCCGAGCCGCTTTCGGCGGGCAAAACCGAAATCAAAGTCGATTTCGCCTACCAGGGCGCGGAAGGCGAAGCAGGCAAGGGCGCCGAGATCACCATGTCAGTGAATGGCGCCGAGGTGGCGACTGGTTCTATGGAGTCCACTGTCGCGGGCCGTTTCGGCATCGACACCTTCGGGATCGGCGAGGACAGTGGCCAACCGGTGACCACCGCCTACGAACCTCCCTTCGCCTTCACTGGCGCCATTGAAAGTGTGGTCGTCGAAGTACAATAGCCGGGAAGATCCCGGGCGACGTCCCACTATCCGCCCCTAACAGCAAGAGCGACGTAACCCGGTCCGGAGGCGACCTTCGCGAGAGGACCCGTCGCCGTGCTGCAGCATCCCTGAAGCCAACATTGGTGGAAAGCGGCTAACCTTGCTCAGAAAGCGGGTCATTGTGGCGACCGCGAATAGTGCTTAAGACCGCGTCAACGAGGGATGTGATAGTCTTGGACAGCCGTTCTACTATGGGGATAGTCTGTCGACGGAGGAACTTTTCGAGACGTTCATGCCTATTCCCGATTTTGCAGCACACGGCGCTCTGCCGCCGTTCATTTCAGGTCATGCCACGATTCCAGCCGCGCGGTCGCCCTATTCCGCATCCATGCTCGATGTTGTCGAGCGCTTCTGCACATCACCAGACCGCGCCAAGCTGCTAAAGGGGTTGAACCACTACCGAAAGCACCTTCACGCGGGTGGGTTTGTTTCCGGGCACCAGTGGATTGATGGCAGCTTCGTTGAAAACGTCGAAAAACTCAGAAAACGCAGCCCAAGTGACATTGATGTCGTAACCCTGTTTAACCGACCGCTAAAATATCAGGCCGACCCCAGATCCTGGCCTACGGATTATGAAGGACACCTGTTCGCGAAATATTTCGACACGAACGCGATGAAGCCAGAGTATAAGTGCGACACCTACGGCATAGACCTCGATGTAGGCACCCATGCCCTCGTCAGAAATTCTACATACTGGTTCGGACTATTCTCCGACATGCGTGATACGGCTGCAAAGAAGGGAATAGTTGAAATTCCCCTTGCAGTGGACGCTATGGAGTTCAATGCGGTCGATCTAGCAATAGGGGGTAAGTTCAGTGTCTGACCTCCAAAGAATGGCAGAGCTGGAAAGGCAACAGGCGGAGCTCGAAGCTCTTGCGAAAGAGGCTGAGGCTGACGGCGACGTGGTGGGGCGGCTAAGCTTCAAGACAAGGCTGAATATCGTAGCCACGGAACTTGCCGCGCTCCGAGCGAGAGATGCTCGGGTCGCGGAAGTGGCTATTTTGTTTGACGGCGCTCCAGTGGAGGGAAGCCGCACCATCGACGCGACCTTCGCCGCTCAGGCGCTTAGCTACTTTCAGGCCGTCGTCACTCGCCTTTTCGCTTCAAACTTGAAGGGCGAACTTGCGGCGCGTGGAAAAATCAGAGGGGCCGAGCTCGCCGCCCTGAACATTCGAGGCATCGCAACAGGCTCATTTGGGTTCATCCTTGAAGAAAAGGATGCACGTCAGGCCAGCGCTGTCAAAACTCCGGTTCGAGAGTCTCTTGAGGAAGCAGCGGCCCTGTTTGAAGAGTTCACGCAAGAGAATGAGGACGAGTTTCTTATCGATGTCGATGACATCAATCCCAGAGTATTTCGTGCACTCGCACAGTTCTTCCGGCACCTTAAAAAGAATGACGCGGCTCTAAAGGCAAACCTTCCTGACCGACAGTATTCGTTTGATCGGGCAGGAATTGAACGTGCCTACCGACGAATTACAGAAACAAACGTGAAGATTGAACCGGTCATCTGGGTTGGAACACTCGTTGGGCTCTCGCCCATCAAGCGCACGTTCGATTTCAAGCCGGATGGCGCGCGGGAAATAGTATCGGGAAAGTTCAGCCATCAGGTGAGTCAAGATTACTTGGAACGGATCGAGGGCGAGGAGGGAATTACACTAGATGCTCGCTTCACTGCAAAGATCGAGATCGGAACTATCAGAAAGCCTGACGGATCGATAAGCGTCAGCTACACCGTAACCGACCTAGTGGAAGCGCCCTCGACGACAGGGTAGATTCTTACGCGCGTCTTGTCACCGAATTTAGGCGACCAGCGTGGCGGACAAGATGGCGCATCATATCGAGATCATGCTGATCTCTGAGCAGCCACAAACGAGTGGTCCAGGTTGATTGTTTGTGCATTGCTGGCCGCTGGTCAATGGTTGCGATACTCTCCGGCGCAGGCGGCTTTTAGCTCAAGGTGCGGTGAGATCGGACGGCATTTTATTGGCGGATAGCGAACCCCTAAGAGGTCGAACGTCTGCCTTCGTTTTCTGAGCCAAGTCCAATGTCAAGTGCCGCGAAGGTCAGCTTTCCGCCCCTTATCTACCCAACCGAACTGACGTTGCAGCTTGAACTGTTGTTAAAACCTCACTGATTTCGACGTCGAGAACTTTGAGGGTCACCGCCACCCGCGACGCTTCGTAAAGTCGCAACTCGGCCTCCAGACGACGCCCTCTCTCTTCGGCTGCGAGGTCAGCGAGAGAGGGCTGTGTGACAGTCACACGGTCACGCGTTCCGTCAGGGAATAGAACCACAAGATGTACCACATCTCCGGGCTGAATGTCTGAAAGCAGAGCCTGCATCTGGGCCTGACCCTGTCCGCCCTTTCCACTGCCGTCGCGTTGACGTTCGACGTGGAGGACAAAAGTTCCGACCGGCAGCCCAGGTCGACCTCCGACCGCTGGAAAGTCCTCAGTCAGCTCCAGCGCAAAGCCGAACGAGCCGTCGGGTAGAAAGCCTGAATGCAGTCTTAGCCCGCCCTCGGAGACCAGCGGGTCGGCCGCCGCCAAACCGACCGTCGCGACGAGCGCGACTGCCACGGCGGCACGTAAATTTCTGCTCATCGGTAGTCTTTGCAGTTGGGGGCGATGCCCCCAACACAGTAGCGCCGAATCCTAAGCCCACCCTCGGCGGTCGACACGAGTTCGACGTTGTCGGTCTGAAGGCGGAAGTCGGCGGCTTCGAGAACCTGAAGCCTGCGATTTTTCCGAAAGGCAATCTGAAAGTAGCACTGCATCGCGTCGCCATCCTCGTCGAAGCACGTGACGGTGTCTGTCTCCACCCGGAGGTCGGTGTACATCGGACGGTTTTCGGTTGGTAGGACGGTATCAATGATGCGGACATAGCCGTCGCCGGGCTCCGTTCGGAAGGTCCCTTCTTTCGCGATGTAACGGGAGCGCTCGATCTTCCAGTCGAGTATGGCCGCCGCGATCCGGTCCTGATCCACATCGAGGGGTTCGGCCTGTTGTGCTGCCGCTTGCGCGACGAGTATGATCAAACCAAATATCAACGCTATCAATCTCATACGTCAGCATCCCTTACACAAGCCCTGGGTATCATTGGCGTTCGATGTAGTTGTGTCAAATGGAACGAGTCCGATCCCCTTGCATGGTTGCGGCGCGAAGATCATAGCCCAGCAAGGCCCGTCCGTACTTGACCGGGTTGAAAACCGGCGAAGAGCCAAAACTCAATCGTGTGTGCTTTCGTCCAATGTGTGACGCACGCACGTGCACCGCGCCATCCGGTGCCCGGTGAGCCATACTGTGCTACACGCTTGATTGCTTTTTTGCCAAATGGCAACTTACGGCTAATCGGGCTTCGTCGGAGAGTTTAATGTGGAAGTCGGCAAAATTGGCGTGTCTTGCGCTGGCTCTGGTGGGCCCGGCCAGGGCTGAGTTCGACGGTTCTGGCGTCTCGGGGCAATGGCTTCGAGAAATCGCGCTAGGCCGGTTCGAGATTGCACGAGGCGCAACTCTGAACGAGACAGAGGTTATCGTACGGCAGACGAAAAAACTGACTGTGCTGGCGATGGTGTATCATGAAGTCTACGAAAAGCAATGTGGCGCGCCCGAACCGGCTCGGGTCTTCTCTGTCCGGGTAGACTGGGTCAAACAGATCGCGCCAGGGATTGAAGAAATTGAGGAGGGAACACCGAGCGAAATACGCGTGAGACTGCCCTACGCAGATGTGTTTGGCAAAGGTATGTCGCTCGCTTTAAATCCGGCTCAGATGGTCTTTACCTTCGGGCCAGATGCCATGCAGATGGTGGCCGGTCTGTACAGCGCGAGTATTGATGCAATCCGGCTCAACGGGTGTGGATCGGCGGAGCTTGACGTCTTTGAGCGCAACCTCGCTGCAATCGTGCGCGGTGAGCCGTCACTACAGCGCCGGGGTGCCGTGCCGACACATTTGGAAGAGCGTTGTGACGCCACGGGAGTAGCCGGGCTGGATGCCCGCATGTCGGTTACGGTAGAAAGCGCCTGCGATTGCCTGTCGGACATCTTCTGGAAAGGTCTGCCGGAAGATTGGCTGGCGCGTGTAGAGGACGGTTTTTCCCATGAAGCCGTCTTGCTGTCGGCAGCGCTGAGCCCCGAGCTTTGGGAAGGAGCGCGTTCATGCCTTCGTTGATGAGAGGTTTTGCCGCTGTTCTTTGGCTTTTCTTGGCGCATCCGCTTGGCGCGGCGGAGTTCGGAATTCTGCCGGAGGCGATGCCAGGCGAAGCCCGGAGTTCCGCGACGCGGGCAGTGTGGGAGCGGATGGCAGGCTTCGACGCTGTGCGCCGCGGGGATGAGTTGATCCTGAAAGATTTCTTTCCGATACAGCTTGAGGACGGCAGTTACGTCATCCATGGATTGGGAGTTCGGGTGAAGGAAGCTACCGTCAATGTGCGCGGGCGGCAGAACACGATGCTGGAAATCTTGGACGTTCAGGAATTCGGCCCTGTCTGGGACATGATCGGATCCCACGGGATTGAGATCGGCGGCTTTATCGGCGGCGGCATCTCCGGTCTTGATCAATCCTTGCGAACGACGCTTGGGGGCAAGCCAAACCGGCTGCGGAATGGCTACAGCATCCGCATCACTGGGGCAAAACCGTTCGAAGATGCCAATGGCAATCGTGCCTATCGGTTGATCGGGATCGGGCTGAGTTTCCGACCAGGAATCGGAGGTCGGGGACGCTGGGTCGTCGCCGAAGCTGGTGCCGCGCAGGAAGATCCGGAGGCGGTATTCGCAGAAGCCCTGAAGGCATTTCGGACGCGATTGCGATCCGGGGCGTGCGCCATCGACGCCAAGGAGATGTACGAGACAGAGTTGATGCTGGAGGGTCTGAACAAGGCCGCAGGGCGCGAGGGCCTGCCCTTCAACTTGCGTAGTGAGTGGGAGGCTGCCTGCGCCATCGAGCAGGAAGGCCCCGTGGCGAAACCGGCACTGGAGCGGCTGGCGATGCTGCGGCACGGCACCTGCGCGGATGTTGAGGGCGGCGCGGGCGAAACCGTGCAACAGCAGGCCGAGGCGCTTTCGAGGCAGGTACCGCCGTCGCGCTATATGGGATTTGCCCGGATCGGCGTTTTCGACATACTGAATCCCGAGCGCATCGGTCTATCCAAGGCAGAAGGGGCGGAACGAAAGGCGTGCCTTCTGCAGTACCTGGAGGACGATTTGTTCGCGGGGTGACATCCGCTCAACCCACTACTTACCGGATGCGGAAGCGTCGATCTTCTTGGCCTGTCAATGATTTATGATTCCATCAAAGGCCATCGCACTGTGTTCGAGCGGCAAATTCACCGAGAGCCGCGGACGAACCGGATAGGTCGAAGCGCGACATGATTTTGCCGCCAAGCAAGACATCGACGCTCGATCCGGAACGCAATGCCGAGGTGATCGCACGCATCTGACTGACCGGCCAGGGCTCGCCGCCCAACATGAAATCCTGATAGCATCCGTGATCGCCGCAGGTCGCTGGCATCTGCAACGGTTGACCGCCATCGACCTCGAAATAGACGACCGCGCCGTCGTCAACAAACTTCAAATCAGCTGGGCGAGTGTCCGGGGTGAGAGAGATATCAATGGTGCCTCCGTTGCCACATCCGATATCTAGCCGGTGACCCTGTGCATTTTGCACGAATACGCTTCCATTGTCGTCGCTGGCTTCTGGTGACCTTAAAACCCACTCAGCATTGGCACTTGTTGAAATAGCGCTGAGCATTAGTGCTGCCAAAACTGTTCGTAACATCTTGCTCTCCTAATTTTTGATATCAAAAAATTCTTTTCGGCAGACTGGTTATTCATTCCGGTCGAACCACTCTCTGTTCGGAGACTTCGACTTTGAGTTCATTTGGTAGAGCTTCCCAGACAAGATCATAGAGTTCGCGGCCACGGATGTGATCATCCGCACGCCAGATGCTGGCGGACGCCAAGGGTGATCCGAACGACATGTCCGATCCCGAAGGATCAAAGATGCGCTGGTCGAAGGGTACATAATCTTCAAAATCAGGCTGGAGCGTGTTGCCCGCCAAATCCTGAACCTGAAGTGTCTTCCCAGCACCTGCCTCGTCAGTCCAGAACCCTAACGCTGTACCTTCGCGCAAAAAGCGAGGTGTATCCGGTGATCTTATCTCCGATAGCTTGGCACCTGACGCATCGTAGACAGTCCAAACCATGTCTTGGGTGAGCGTCCTTATGGCTGAGCTATGGATCGATACTCCCGAAAATACGACCGAGTTCGCTGGGCGACCGGACGCGTCGAATATGTCGAAATGCTCTTGGAACGACCCATTCTCAAATCGCAGGACCTGCGCACCTGCGCCCTCGCCCGTTGGTATACTGGCAAAGTAGAGTTCGCTTCGTGACCCCCATCCAATGGGCCCTAACCCGTATCGACTTGGCAAAGCCTGTTGAGAGAGCAGATTACCCGTCGAAACGTCAAAGACATAAAGGTTGCCATCGCTGACCACCGCATAGCGTTGTCCGTCAGGAGAAAATCCAACATCCGCAAAACCGTAAGCAGGTTTGTCGGTAGCACCAGATAAGGCCAAGGGGCGAATATACGCGCCCGTCTGGCCGTCGAAGAGATGCATTTGCCCGCCGGTGGACGGCATGATGGCAAGGACGCTCCCGTCCGGCGCGTAGTTCGGTGTATGGTTCGACGGATGCACGAGGACCGGAGACCCGTCGGGCAAGACAAGGTCGGCAATCCGATTTCCGTCGCGGGTGTCGAGCAGAAAAACGGGTCCGGGCTTTACGCCCGGTTTGTACGCTGCAACAGCCATGCGCTGGCCTGTCGGATCAACGACCGCGCCTGCTGGAAAATCAAGCTCGGTGCGCAATGTTCTGGCTGTCGCCGCACGAAACAACATTAGATGCGCTTGCTCGAACATCTCAAAATCGGTCTGGGTCGGGTCATCCGGCAACCCTTTGAGAGCCGCGACAATCGCACCGGTCCTGTCACCTGTGCTAAGCGCCGCATCAGCCGCAATCGCGAATTGACGCGACATCAGAATGGAGTCTGGTGTGGCAATGTCTGACGCGGTCGACGCGGCGGTGGTCTCGAGGGTGTATCCTTGTGGCACCAAAGCAAGCGCCATTTGAATCAGCTCCTGCGTGTTACTGATCGCTTGACCGACATATGTCACCGACGTTCCCCAAATCGAACTGCCCAGCATCTTTCCTTCTGGCGAGAACACGTGATGATCAAAGCCGCCGTAATCCGAAGGATGCGGGGCAACTTCCTGGCCATTCAAGGCAAACACGCGAAGGGTCGCAGCCGCGACAGTTTGCATCTCCTGGAGATTGTAGATGGCATAGGCGGTTCCGCTGCGCACAAACCTTCCGGAGCTGGACGGCGGAAGGGAGGAGATCAGGTTTCCTTCAATGTCAAAAATCTCTGTTGACGCATGATTGCCCACCGCAATGGCTTTCATATCCGGCGACAGGCGCAACCTGTAAGACGCAGCGGACAACCCCGAACTCAGAACTCGAACTGCTCCATTTTCAATCACGATCAGCTCTGCCGCGCTTTGTTGATTACCTCTCAATCCATAAATTTCTCCATTGGAACCCCACGCCATTGGCATAACCATGGTGCCATCATTGGTGAGTTGAAAAGTGAACTGATTGGTCAGTTTGCCCGATTCGGTGTCCCAAACAAAAAGCCCTTGTGGGCCTCCCGCAGCGAAACGCGTGCTGTCAGGAGAAAACCCGACGGGAAATATGAGCGTCGTCATCCCAAAACTGGGCCCCGGCGCTTCCAATAAGGCGTGGCGCTGACCGTTCCTTGCGTCGAGCAGGATCACCGCGTCCTGAGACATCTGCATGATTGATGCATAGCGTCCATCCGGCGAGAACCCAATTGTGTGCGGCTGTCGCAGCATCATTTCCGAGTCGATTTCGGGCGCAGGGATTGACTGTTCCAAAGGCGCGCCGGTTGTTAAGTCAATGAGGCTTGCCGGAGCATGACTTGCGAGGTCGCCTGTAAAGCCTTCAGCACTCACCAAAAGCAGCCGCGTTCCGCTCGGATCGACGGCAGCAGTGTAGGGCCTATCATCGTCCACAATGATTGATCTCGAATTTACCGCTCGCCATGTCGCCTCGATCAACTCTGCGCCTGGCTGCGACGGATCATCCGGGATGGCCCGCAGTGCCGTTGCAATCGCGCCTACGCGATCGCCACGTGCCAAGCGGTCAATGGCGTCTTGCGCCGCTGCTTGGGATTGCGAATTATCGGTCTGTGACAAAGCGACGACTGCCGATACACACAGCACTCCGATCGGGACGATGATTTTTTGAACAAACTTCTGGCTGAACGATAGACGAGACTCAAAAAGAACTTTTAACCCACATGACATGATAACACTCCGTTACACTCGTGGTGACGTTAGTTTTTGCTCTTTTCGCAGTCAACAATTGTACCTGTCATGCTTTTCGGAGCCGCTCCAGATAACGCACATTGTCCTTTCAAGGCCCATGTGTCTGCCCCTTTCTAATGTTGTGATACTTTTCGAGTTCTTTCCACAACTCTCTTGGTCTTGTTCTGTCCGTCGTCTTCCGGTTCCAGACGCTTGCGAGGTTAGTTCAGCACGTCTTCTCGGCGTTTACGGATCGAGAACTAATCACCAGAGCAGCCATATGAGGAACTGCAGCGAATGCACCCTTTGTTGCGCCTTGCGGTCATCCACGCGGGCACGAGCGAATGCCCGCTTTCGGCCTCACTGCGGTTTTGACTGACCTGAGCCCGGCATAAGCCATTGATATTTCGCGATATCGAATTGCAACGGGTTGCAATCGAAAGTAGATGACGATGGTGATTTCGTGCCTATAATGGGGCGGGCCAAGAGTATATGGAGGCCCACCCGATGCGCGCAGCAATCTACGCCCGCTATTCCACCGACCTGCAAAGCGACGCCTCGATCGAGGATCAACATCGTCTGTGCCTGCGTCTGATCGCAGGCAATGGCTGGCAGGAGGGCGAGACCTATTCGGATCGCGGCCTGAGCGGCGCATCGCATCTGAGGCCCGGCTACCAGCGCCTTCTCGACGACGGGCGCCACAACGTCTTTGATGTCGTAGTTGCCGAAGGGCTGGATCGCATCAGTCGGGACCAGGAACATATTGCGGCCTTTTTCAAGCAGATGCGGTTTCAGGGTATCCCGATTTTCACCGTGGCCGAGGGCGAGATTTCCGAACTGCATATCGGGCTCAAAGGGACGATGAGCAGCCTCTTTCTCAAGGATCTCGCCCAGAAGACCCATCGGGGTCTTGAGGGCAGGGTCCGCAAGGGAAAGTCTGCCGGAGGTATCACTTATGGTTAGGATGTCGTTCGGTCGGTGCAAGGGGACGGCACCCTGACCACGGGCGACCGGGTCATCAATCAGGAACAAGCCAATGTTGTCCGACGTATTTTTCGCGACTACAGCCATGGCATCAGCCCACGGGCCATCGCAGGCAGACTGAATGACGAGGGTATCGACGGCCCGCGCGGCAGTGGATGGGGCGCATCCACGATCTATGGCAATTGGCGGCGTGGCACGGGCATCCTGAACAACGAACTCTATGTCGGGCGACTGGTCTGGAACCGGCAGCGGTTCATCAAGGACCCGACGACCGGCAAACGGCAAGCCCGTCTCAACCCGCAGGAAGAATGGATCATCGAAGAGGTGCCGGACCTGCGGATTGTCCCTGACGACCTGTGGGCGAGCGTCAAAGCCCGGCAACACGCAACACGCAGCGACATGATCCGCGACGGCATCAATCGCCCCGAACGCGCCCACCGCACCAAGCACCTGTTTTCAGGTCTGTTGAAATGCGGAAACTGTGGCGGCGGTTACACCATCGTCGGCAAAACCCATTATGGGTGCGCCAACGCCCGCAACAAAGGCACATGTGATAACCGGCTGACAATCAAGCGAGAGGATTTGGAGGACCGCGTCCTGTCCGGCCTCAAGGATCAGCTTCTTCACCCCGATCTGATCGCCGAGTTCGTGGCCGCCTATCAGGCCGAACACAACCGCCTGACCGCCGAGGCCTCCAGGGAAACGGCCAATACGCAACGCGAACTGGTCAAGGTTACCAGACAGATAGACAAGATCGTCGAGGCGATCACGGAAGGCATGTTTCATCCCAGCATGAAGGCCAGGATGGACGTGCTGGAGGCGCGCAAGGCGGAACTGGAAGCCGAGCTTGCCAACGCGAAAACAGAGCCGCCTGTCCTGCTGCATCCTGGCCTCGTCGCCACGCTCACGCCGTCTGGTCAAAGATCGACGGCGCACAAATGAAGGCGGTCAACCTGTCCTTCTACAAGCGCAAGCTGACGGCAATTTCCAAGCAGCTCTTTTTGGAGCAAGGCTGGCCAATGCCCGAAGGTTTGCGCGATCCAAGGAAGCGCGATCCTCTCAAGTTCACTTTGGAGGATTGGCAAAAGGCGAAGCGAACAGGCCTTGACCCGAAACAGACGAAAGCTCTGCTTCGGGAGTGCTGGAACATCTCAGATAGTCGGGAGAGTTTTGAAGCTGCGCTACGTGAGAAAGGGTTCTGGCTTGCGCATGGTGATCGACGCAATTTCGTCGCGGTCAGCTGGAAGGGCGAAACACACTCGCTGTCCCGCGCCTGCGGTGTGAAAGTCAAAGAATTGAGATCAAGGCTAGGTGATCCGCATCAGTTGCGATCTGTGGACGAGACCAAGGCATTTATCGGCACACTTCTGACTCCGAAGCTAAAGGCATGGGCAGACGAGGCACATGCTAAGGCGAAACTAGCCAGCCTTACCCTTCAGTTCCAGCGAGAACAGATTGTCGAGCGCCACAGAAAGGCGCGCGCGCAGATGAAAGATGCCCAAGAAACGCGCCGCATTGCTGAAGAACAAAAGCGAGCCGCGCGAATCCCTCGCGGTCTACGGGGCCTTTGGGGTTGGATTTCTGGCAAGAACCGAAAGATCAGGCAGATCAACGAAGCCGAGATTGGTCGGGAACAAGTTCGAGACCGAGCTGAGCGCCAAGCGCTGATTCAGAGACAGTTGGCCGAACGACGGGCTTTACAGCGAACAGTGGTGGCAGTTCGCAGTAGTCAGCGAGCAACGCTCGAAACACTGTTCCGAGATATCGCGCATGCCATGTCCATTGGGCGCGTACCGGAGACGAAAGAACGGAAACCCCGAACGCGCCATCGCGACCGGCAGCGCGGGCGCGACCGCGATGACGGCCCTGAATTTAACCCGTAACCTACGAAAGGAGGTCGCTATGCGACACACAATCATGCTCAACTTGGACGAGTCCCATGCCCGTCAACTAGATGAACTGCGGCAGCATTTTCACCTAGCTGCCGAGGACACAGTGCGGCTAGCTATCCGGCTCACCCATGCACGGCACAAGCAAAAACCTGATGTGCTGGTTCCTGAGTTCAAACCAAGATCGGGTGGCTGCCAAGAATTTGATCCCGAGTAGAGGTGAATTCCTATCTGCACACAACCCATGGACAACTGTAGGTTTGACTCACGGCACGTCAGCAGGTATCCGCTTAGTGTTTTTCGCTATTTTGATCGGGGGGGATATTAATGGCTGGCTTTGACGACTTGGGACCGCTGCCAATTTCGGCGAGCGATTTGGACGTGCTTGAAGATATCAAAGCGGCCTTGGACACGGATGTACGCTTGGCATCTGTGTTCGGTAGTAGGAATCCTACAATTAACATGGTGGAGGGGAACAATAGCGAGCTGATTGTTCGCGTCACTCTCGACGCAGCCTTGCAACAACTTTTGTCGGCAGTGGGCAAAAGTACGCCGCAGAAGAGAACTGTTGTTATTCTGAACAACGGACAAGCCATAGAACAGAGTTCGCTCTCAAAGGTTGAAGCAATCCAGAAAGCGATCCGAGACGAAGTGGACAAAGCGCTAATGGAATTTTTCAAAGGTCGCGACATATCTAAAAAGGCGCGGTACAGAGACTTCCTGGCAAAAACAGTTTCTAAACAGGTTGCAGTGTATGTGCCGCATCTGCCCGAAAATCATCAAAAAATAACGGTTGTCGTAAGTTAATGAAAGTCAATTGGTTGACCGTTCGCCGAATGCTGATTTTGAGCAATTCGCCGGTTGCCCCTTACTTGGTCATCATCCTACCAGCAGCTTCGATTTTGTTGGGTTGGTTGGGTTCATCAATCACCGGAGTAGTCCCTATCGTTCCAGTGCTCGCATCTCTGGCGAGTGCTGTTTGCTATTTTGTTGCTGAGAGATTTTATCGGGCCTTTTGTCCTGAAGAAATTCGGGCGCTGGCGCTATCGAGCGATTATAACGCCCTGAAGAAGAAGAAGCTTGATGAGTTGGAAGAGAATTCGAAAAGACAAACGTCAAATATTTTTCTTTCGGAAAGGGTAATGAAGGCAAGACTGGACATTCTTGTTCAAAAAGAACTTCCTTGTCTATCAGATGGTATTAGAGACGACATAAAGAAAAATCTTGACGCCAAAGCGAAAGCGGCTGCCCGGCTTGAAATTCAACAATCAATCAAGAATGAGTATGAAAGACTTAGCGAGGATGCGATCTTAGTGGAGAACCCGATGGCCAGAGAGTGTCCGATCTTCTGTGTATGACTGATCCGGTTCATGCTTCACCGAAAGGAAGCATGAATGAGCATCTCGAAAGAAATTCTGGACGAACTGTTGAAGGGCGTGGAGCGCCCTGAAGACCTGCTCGGCGATGCCGGGCTGATGAAAGAGCTGAAGATCAAGCTCATGGAGCGGATGCTGGGTGCCGAACTGACAGCGCATCTTGGCTACGAGGAAGGCAAAGACGCTCCACCCGGTCAGACCAACCGCCGGAATGGCGCCTCGACCAAGGTGCTGAAGGGTCAGGACGGCGAACTGCCGCTGGCGGTGCCCCGCGACCGCGACAGCAGCTTCGAGCCGGAGCTGGTGAAGAAGGGCCAGACCCGGATCGATGGAATCGATGACAAGATCGTCGGGCTTTATGCGGCCGGGCTGACGGTGCGGGACATCCAGGCCCACCTGCTCGATCTTTACGGCCTGAAGGTTTCCCCCGACCTGATCAGCCGCGTCACCGACGCCGTTCTGGACGAGGTCAGGGAATGGCAGAGCCGCGCGCTGGACCGGATGTATCCCATCGTGATCTTCGACGCGCTGCGGGTGAAGATCCGTGATGCCGACAGCCGAACGGTGAAGAACAAGGCGGTCTACGTCGCCTTGGGCGTCACCCGTGATGGGAGCCGTGAGGTTCTGGGCCTGTGGATCGCCGAGAATGAGGGTGCCAAGTTCTGGCTCTCGGTGATGAACGAGTTGAAGAACCGGGGCGTGCAGGACATCCTGATCGCCGTCGTCGACGGGCTCAAGGGCTTCCCCGAAGCGATCACGGCGGCCTTCCCGGACGCCATGGTCCAGACACGCATCGTGCATCTGGTGCGCCATTCTCTGAACTTCTGCTCCTGGAAGGACCGCAAGGTCGTGGCCGCCGATCTGCGCCGGATTTACAGCGCCCCGACCGCCGATTTGGCTGAAGCTGAGCTCGACGCCTTCGAGGAGAAATGGGCCGGGAAATACGCGTCCATCGCCCCGGCCTGGCGCCGGGCATGGCAGGAGGTGATCCCGTTCTTTGCCTTCGATCCGGCGATCCGGAAGATCATTTACACGACGAATGCCATAGAAAGCCTGAACCGCGTGATCCGCAAATCGATCAAGACGCGGGGTTCCTTCCCGACCGACGAGGCCGCGACCAAGCTGATCTACCTGGCAATCCGCAAGTTCGAAAAGGATGGCCGAAACGTCCGGGAATGGTTTGCAGCCCGCAATCAGTTCGCCATAATGTTCGGCGAGCGCTTCGACGCTTGAGTATCTGAAACCGCATGGGCCGGGCCAGATACACAGATTTCAGGACACTCCCGATGGCCAAGAATATTTGCTATACTCTCTCTGTACTTTCGTTCATCTTCTTTTTGACTTGGCTTGGGTTGCAAGTCTTCGGCATTATCAATCACCTCTAGATGCCCATCCTCCGGTAATCCTAAAGATTCTCTTATTGCCATGGCAAACGCTGCTGCGAGCCTTTCGTCGATTTCTCGATCTGGATGCAATAATTTTGCCGCCGCTAATACGGCCTTTGTGTCGTTGTCCACTGCTTGCCTCGTTTCTTTTTTTGAAGTAGAGCATGAACATATTGTTGAGTCAATTGTCATGATACCTATATGTTGTGCTCTGCCATATTCCTTGTTGTTGGTGACATCTCACCTGGCAAACGATGACTCTGCTGAAACCAAATCACTGTTGGCAAAAGGAAACTCTCAAAACAACGACATCTGCCGCGCAGCTTCTTCACGCTTCTTCCAGTCTGAGCTTGCGGTCTCATGGTCGAGCCAAGCTCGGACGAAGTCTTCAGGACCTCCGTACTCTTCCACGATGCCCGCCGACAGGAAGTGCGAGCGATATCCGGTTTCTGTGACAGGGATGATCCGGCCTTCTTCAACGTGAAGTTCGATATGGTCGAAATCTGATTTCCAGCGGCGTTGGTGGAAGGTGATCTCGACCTGAACGCCGTCCCAGACGATCTGGGAAGTGATGGGGGCGCTCATGCGCGCCCCGCTTGGTTTGTTGTGTCCGGCGCATCTTCTAGCGGAAGGCGCAGGACGATGCGGCCATTGATCGGGCAGGTTTCGAGCTGAAGCGTGTAGCCACGTTCGTCCTTGTGTTTCCATGCTGCTCCGACCTTGTTCCAGAAGGATTTTTCAGCCCTTTGGGTGACGTGCCAAGCCAGATAGTCTGGCGCATTGATTTGATGGGATTGGTTTGTGTTTTCGCGTGCCATGTTTTTTCTCCTTTGCTTGGGGCTTGCTTGCTTACGACCTCCCGATAAGCCGGAGGCAAAGGATCAGGGTGCATGTTCAACACGGCTGGCGAAGCCAGGTGGTGCGGGCAGAACATTGAAGACTGAGCCGCATCCGGCTAGGGATTTTAGGGTTCTTGTTGCAAGCAAGCCCCAAGCAAGGCTGGAAACTCTGGCCTTCGATAAATCGCGGCCTATCCGGTGAGCATCGCCGAAGATCAACCTTGGCATTGCGCCGTAATCCCCTTCTGAGAATTTCGATGCAGAAAGAGCAAGAGCAGCGCGGAATCTACCAGCGCGGTTGGCAAATGGATACTGAACAGCTCCGTCTGTCGTCTGATCAATCCTTCCGCCTGCTGAATAAGCCTGACAAATCAACATGAGCGAGCCTCAAGCGCATCACTCCCCTTTGTCCCAAGATCATTTCCGAACCATCAGCGCCTTCACTGGCCGATGATTTTCGTGTGTCCGGGCCGAAAGGCCCTGAGTGGTTCGGGGCCTCCTTGAAACAAGAGGAGGAGTGCCATGAAACTCGTCTCACGATTCGAAGCGGCATCCCGCAGTACGGCAGAATTGCACGGTCTACTGACCGAGGCTTTCAACGCCTTTGCAAAAGCTCCGCGCGGTAGCGATCAGCGCCGCGATGCGCTGGCATCGATGCGCAACATCGAGGATGAACTGGCGACCCGTTCGCCAAGCATCTGATCTGATGCGGCTGGCCACGCGGTCAGCCGCATTTTTTCGTTAGTCATTGTGCGTCCGTCAGGCATTCATGATCTTCAGATCATTTTTCCGATTAATGCGCCGTAGATCATAAGCTCAATTTATGCCCTATAGATCATATTGACATTTTATGATTTAAAGATCATACTAGCTCTAAGGAGTCAAAGATGAAGAACCTGGCACGCACACCAAACGATATCGGGCACGCCATCCGCCAAGCCCGTAAGGCAAAAAAGCTGACGCAGAAAGAGCTCGCTGAGCGCAGCGGCGTCTGGCAGGAGACGGTTTCCAAGGTCGAGAACGGTTTGTCCGGCACCAAGCTGGAAACCATTTTCGATATCTTTGCCGCGCTCGACCTGGAAATTCAGGTGCAGAGCCGCAGCAAGGGCTCGACCGAGAGCTTCGAGGACATCTTCTAAGATGGGACGCAAACGAAGCTATCCGCCGCTAAATGTCTTTCTAAATGCGCGCCATGTTGGCCAACTCCTGCGCGAAAGCACGGGCGCGATCAGCTTTGTCTATGATCAAGACTGGCTGGCTTGGGAGCACCGCTTGCCAGTGTCCCTGTCACTTCCACTGCGAGAAGATCGTTATGTCGGCGCGCCTGTCATAGCCGTTTTCGAAAATCTGCTACCGGACAATGATGTTATCAGACGGCGCGTTGCCGAGCGCGTTGGCGCGGCGGGCACGGACGCCTACAGCCTGCTAAGCGAAATTGGCCGCGACTGTGTGGGCGCGCTTCAATTCTTGCCGGACGGTGAAGAACCGCAAGCCGCCGACGATCTCACCGGTCATCCGGTCAGTGAGACGGACATCGAGGCGCTGCTGGGTGAGCTCGACGTCGCACCGCTCGGCATCAGGAGAGAAAAAGACTTCCGGATATCGGTGGCAGGCGCACAGGAAAAAACTGCCCTGCTCTGGCATGACGGCAAGTGGTTAGAGCCTTCGGGCACAACACCGACAACGCATATCATCAAGCCGCAGATCGGACGGCTCCCCAATGGCATGGATTTGTCGAACAGCGTCGAGAATGAATATCTGTGCCTGAAACTGATGGAAGGCTTTGGCCTGCGCGCCGCAAATATCGGAATGGCCAGCTTCGGCGCGCGCAAGGCTCTTGTTATCGAGCGGTTTGACCGGCTCTGGACGAAGGATGGCCGCCTCATCCGCTTGCCGCAAGAAGACTGCGCGCAAGCCCTATCAGTGCCGCCGACACAGAAATACCAGAATGAAGGCGGGCCAGGTATCGCCGAAATCATGGGGCTCTTGCTCGGAAGTGACGAGCCCGTGCAAGATCGACTAGATTTCTTCAAAGCCAATATCTTGTTCTGGCTGAGCGGGGCCACCGATGGGCATGCCAAGAATTTCAGTCTCGCCTTGATGCCAGGCGGACGTTTCCGGCTAACGCCATTTTATGACGTGCTGACCGTTCAACCGACATTGGATGCTAACCAACTGAACAGAAAAGACTTCAAGCTCGCCATGCGCTTTGGCAAGTCTAATCACTACAAGGTCGGCGATATCATTGGGCGGCACATCATGGAGACCGGAGTTGAGTCCGGCCTGTCCCGCAAAGCCATTGCCGATCTTTTTGACGATATCCAAGCATCCGCCAAGGCCGCTATGGACAAAACCTTCGCTGCACTTCCCGCAGGATTTCCAGAAGTGCTTGTCACTTCGATCCGCAGCGCGGTCTTGGACCGCCTACGCCACCTCAAACCTTGAGCACGCGATCAAGGTTTGCATAGAGAGTGTTTTGCTCAACCCGACTGAGCAAAGCCACATAAATCCAAACCATGGATTTTCCGCCCGCCGACTGGCGGGCGAAATTTTCTGAGCTTAGAGCCGCCTTATGCGGCGGCTCCTTGTTTCTCTTCCTCAATAACCGGTTGGCACCCATGCAGGAAATCAGCGGCGCGCTGCGCATGGGCGGCGGCTGAAAAGATCGCCCGCTTGTCTTCTTTCAACACCTTCAACCAACTCTGAATATAGGCCGCGTGATCGCTTCGAACCTCGGGAGTCAGTTCCAGATCGGCACAAAGGAATGCCGCGCCAAGTTCGGCAACAAGTTCCTCGCGCGCATAGCCTTCATCGCCCCATTTCTTTCGGCCAAATTCACGATCAAGGCGGCTCTTGTGTTTTGTCCAGTGGGTCAGCTCATGCGCAAGCGTGGCATAGTACGCTTCAGGACTACGAAACGTTTCGAATTGCGGCATCTGCACATGATCACTGCCACCTGAATAATGGGCAGAATTGCCACCGTGCCGAATGTCGGCGCGGGTGTGCTTGAAAAATTCTTCCGCATGGTCGATCCGCGACGCTGGATCAATGACCGGCTCGGGCTTCGCATAGTAGTGCTCTGGCAAACCCTCGATCTGCTCGACGTTGAAAACGCTATAGCCCTTCATGAAGGGAATCTTGCGTTCTTCTTCGCTGCCGTCGTCCTGCTCTTCGGTCTTGGTGATGGTGTTGGCGTAAACAACCAGATTGCCGCGCTCGCCCTTTTTCACATGCGCGCCTATTCTTCCTATGCCAGTGCGCTCCGCATGCGCGTCGTCGAATTGGAAAATGCCTCGGCATTTATCATTCCCGAGGCGGAAGACGCCTGCACCAAAGCACAAACCGAACTGACAACAGGTCTCATTAGTGGAGCGCGAGGAACCGGGCCGGTTGCAAGCAAACTGCAATCACTGTGCACACGAAAGTCAGCAATGGCTGAAGCAATCCAGCAAACACTGGCAAGCACTACTCCGCTAGTTGCCGAAATTCGCCAGCGTTCGCGCCAGATCGATCTTCTTGTGCTGGATACATCTTTGACGCTCAGCGAGCGCGAGATTGCTTTCATCGGTCTTGCCCGCATCCTTGAGGGGCAACTTGAAGACCTTCGCGCGACCGACCGCATGCGCTCAATTCGCGCAAGCTACGACGCAATCGGACTGGCTGTACGTGAGCTCGACATTCTCAAGAGCACCGTGTCCCCAGGGCAAGCGAATGCACTGAGCGAAATCATCGCCTCTGAAAACGCGTCATCACTGACGATGGCGGGAATGATCGATCAGATCGAGGCAAAGGAAATTCCGGCGGCTGTCCGCGCGGAGCTCATTCCAGCGCCCAAGATCACGCTTCTCTACGCCGGTGATCACCTTCCGCAACTGGCCTTGGCTGTCAGCCTCGATGCCTTTGGGCCGATCAGTGCCTTGCTGTTCTTTGCAGCGGGGATGCGTCCGACAACAAATCGCAAACAGAAAAAAGGAAACTGAACATGAAACTCGTTCGAAATTCAGTATCAACGCTGACCGGCGGTGCCTTCGTTTTAACAACAGTTGCGCTCGGTCTGCTCATTCTCAATACGCAACTTCCCATTCCAGACGAATGGATTGCTTCCACTCGATGCGCAGTTGGAATGCCCGCAAAGGACAGTGCTTGTGTTGTCGATGCAATCAGGGCGGCAGATTCCGCTCGCGATGCAGCAGACCTTGCACGGCAGCAGGCAGAAAACGCACTGGCAGGCCAGAATCTCGTATTCACGCAAGGTGATCCTATCAAGGATGGCGTGAGCGTGGTCGTCGGGACGATCTATCAGAACGCGGCGGCGCGCACAGGGATCATTCGGTCATTCTGCTGGGCCATCATCGACAGCAGTGGTCTCGATCCGCGTGTCGGCTTGGCCGTGCGCGATGCGAATGGGCGAGTTGAAGCCATCGATCTCAGCGCTTCGGACCGTGACCAGTTGGACGTGTCTCCGTCGGATATTGATGCAGCACGCCAAACCTGCCCGTGGCCGGGAGGGGTGAACTGATGCGAGCCCCAAACGAAAACAGCGAAGGCAGCGCACTTGGGCGTCTGCTTATTACATCGGCGATTGGCTATGGCCTCTATGTGACATGGCCAATCGTTAACGGCGGTGGTGCGGAAGAGTGGCAACTCTATGCATGGGGTGGCTTCGCGCTCGTAACAGGTCTCGGTGTAGCATCTGCAATTCGAGACCTGGCTGCGCTGACGCAAAATGTGCATCGCACCTTCCGCGCCATGCGCCCAAAACTAAGCAACGCTTCTGCAAACTGGCTGACAAAACGTCAGGCCCGCAAAGCTGGCCTCTCCAAAACAGCTGGCCTGTTTCTGGGCATCGCGGACGGTCAGCCTCTGTTTTTGTCAGACGGCGTTCATGGATTGATCTGCGCACCGGCGCGAAAAGGCAAGACAACCAGTTTTGTCATGCCAGCGATTATTCATGACTTCGGCGCGTCCAAGATTGTGGCTGACATGAAGGGCGATCTTGCAGCTCAGACCAGTGAGTTGATTGCTGCGAGGGCTAATCAGAGCGTCATTATCCTAAACCCTGCCCACAAATTCGATCTAGGCAACGCCGCTTACAACCCGATGCAGATCATTCTGGATGATCTGGAACATGGGAAAGAGGACGTGATTTCCGACGCATGGTCGATGGCAATGCAGCTCGTCCCTCAAGCTCCGGGCGGCGACCGTGATCCGTTTTGGCCAAATGGTACGCGCAAGATGCTGGTTTTTGTGATCGTGTCGCTCTGCGTACTGTTCGATGAGGCAGAGGCCAATCTGCCAAGGGCATTTGAATTGTTCGGTGACAATGACGAGTTCGAGAAACTTCTCCAGCAAGCACGGGGAAGTGACGTGCTTGCTGGTGAGCTTTCTAAACTTGCGTCAAACATCGCAGCGACTTGGGATGATAACCCAAAGCATTTCGAGTCATTTCGCGAAGGCGCAATCCAATCCCTGACCGCGTTCGGCCCAAGTGGTCGCCTTGCACCTAGCATGACTCACTGCGACTTTCGGTTCCGCGATCTGAAGTCGCGCACATGCACGCTATTCATGGTCTGCGACTACTCGCGCATGGATGTCTTTGCGCCATGGCTCGGCCTGCTAATGTGGGCCGCACTGAAGGAGCTCATTCGCGAAGACAGTGATGTACCCGTTCATTTCATTTTGGATGAGTTCACAAACTACAAGCTGAGTGGCTTGCCCAATGCCTTGACGGCACTTGGCGGTTACGGCGTGCGCTGCTGGATGGTCGTCCAAGAACTGAAAGAGATTGCCCGCGTATACGGCAACGAAGCGCTCTCAACGATTTTGAGCCAAACCGACGTAAAGCAATTCTTCGGGGTGTCGTCGTTGGAGACGGCTCAGCTCGTCAGCAAAATGTTGGGCGAAGAAGAACTCTCTTCCGAAAGTTTCGGTCTGGGCGCTGAAGTTCTCGGCATGCCAACTTTGAGCCTTGGAAAACGAACCAAACCTCTGATGACGCCAGACGAAGTGCGCCGTCTGCCAGATGATGAACAAATTATCTTCCTCAAAAACCTGCCGCCAATTCGAGCTTTAAAAGCAGGTTATCAAGAGATTTCACCGTGGCGAAAGGTCGTAGCGGCAAATCCGCTGCATGGCGGAAAGCAATTCTTGGGACGGGTGAAACTGAAGATCAAGGGCGGTAGTGCAGCTGCTACTCGCATCGGAACGCGTATGGTCAAACGTGCAAGGCGTCCGCTATTGCGCCCCCTGTTTGCTGCGCTCGGCCTACTTTTGCCATCGAAGCAGGCTGTTGGACCAGCTGCTCTTGTTGTTGTCATTCTGACGCTGGGCCTTCCGCATTTGAGGGTTCAGTACACTGCAAGCCATAGCTGGTGCCGCTATGCCGGCCTTCCGCTCGTGTCAGAGTCTTTCGATACACACGGACAAGACAACTGCCCTCTCATCATCTGGAAGAAACTGGGGGAAACGCAGTCATGATGCACCCTCACAGCAATAAAGGAGCACACCAAGCTTTTTGCAGTCGCGCGATTGGCCATGGTACAATGAAATCTGAGGCTCAGAAAAGTTATCCACAGACTTTTTGCCTCCAAAGATTCAAGAAAGTGGCATAATATGTCCCGTCGGCGCTCAGATAACAGCTGGCGAACGGCCCTGCGCGATGCGCGCAGCACCTCGTCCGATCAGCAACTACGTGAACTGGTAAAGTACCTTGCCAGGCGTGCAGCAGATGAAGATCATGAAAGTTGGCTGCAACGCCAGCGAAAGAAGAAACTGAAAGAAACGAAGAACCCGCCAAAACCACATTGAAGAGACAACCATGACCCGCATTGCCATCTACGCCCGATACTCCACAGACCTACAAAGTCAGTCTTCTATCGAAGACCAAATCCGGCTGTGCGAAGAACGGGCAAAGGCCAATGGCGGGGAAATCGAACAAAGCTACACTGACCATGCGGTCTCTGGTGCTTCTTTGATGCGCCCTGGCATTCAGATGCTGATGCAGGACGCGGCGGCTGGTAAGTTTGACGTGCTCTACGCGGAGGCGCTGGACCGAATTTCTCGCGATCAGGAAGACATTGCCGCAGTCTACAAGCGTCTGAGCTTTGCAGGCATCGCTATCATCACACTGTCTGAGGGTGAAATCTCTCAACTCCATATCGGCCTGAAAGGCACCATGAACGCCCTGTTCCTGAAGGACTTGGCCGACAAGACCCGCCGTGGCTTGCGCGGTCGGGTTGAAAAGGGCCTGTCTGGTGGCGGGAAGTGTTACGGCTACGATGTCGTTCCGGGTGAAGAACGCGGTCAGCGCACCATCAATGATGTTGAAGCCGCTGTCGTACGCAGGATTTTCGAAGACTACGGCGCTGGCAAGTCACCTAAAGCGATTGCCGCCGCGTTGAACAAGGAAGGTATCTTAAGTCCATCCGGCAAAGGGTGGGGGCAAAGCACCATCAACGGCAATCGTCAGCGTGGCACTGGTATCCTGAACAACGAGCTATATATCGGACGCCTTGTCTGGAACCGGCTGAGGTATCTCAAAGACCCTCAGACCGGCAAGCGTGTCTCTAAGATGAACCCTGAAGATGATTGGATCATCCAGGAAGTGCCTGACCTGCGCATTGTGTCTGAAGAACTCTGGGAGAAAGCGAAGTCACGCCAAGCTGGCCTGAACAGCAAGCCGAAACTCTGGCAGACCAATCGTCCAAGAAACATCTTTGCCTATCTGATCAAGTGCGGTGTCTGTGGCGGCGGCTGCTCTACCGTGTCGAAGGGTCGGATTGGCTGCTCAAACGCGCGAAACAAGGCCACCTGCGATAACAAGCAAACGATCCCTCGGGTTGAGCTCGAAGAGACTGTGCTTGGGTCGCTACGCGATCATTTGATGAACGAAGAGCTCTGCGAAGTTTTCTGCGAAGAATACGCGCGACACATGGGAGAACTGACCAAGCGTCATAACGCATCGCTTTATCAGTACGAGGCAGAGCTGCAAAAGCTGCAACGCGAGAAGAAGAAGGTTGTGCAGTCCATCTTGGACGGTGTGTCGGCTGAATTCTTGAAAGATGACGCTGCGCGAATCGAAAAGCGCATGGGACATCTCGAAAAGCTGCTCGATGGAAAAATTGAACGCCCGTCTATTTTTGAGCCGGGTATTGCCGCGCGCTACAAGCGCGAGGTGAAGAGGCTCATCGAGTCTCTGAACAGCTCAGAGCACCGTGAGGAAGCTTCTGAGCTCATTCGATCAATGATTGAGGCAATCGTTCTGACGCCCTCGGTGGAGCGTGGTATGCCTATTATTGATCTTGTTGGCGATTTGGCGGGTATTCTGTCTGTCGCTTCCGGTCGCGACAAGCCTGCACTCACTGTTGGTTTGTCTGAGTTCAACCCAGATGGGTGCGAGGCGTTGGTTGCGGGAGTAGGATTTGAACCTACGACCTTCAGGTTATGAGCCTGACGAGCTACCGGGCTGCTCCATCCCGCGCCAAGTGAGGGTTACCTAGACAGAGTCGCGGCGGGCTGCAAGGGGTCGGGGCAAAAAAGTTCGGCTTCCGGTTCTCTGCCCGCCTGACCCTAGCGCAAGCCGTCCTTTCCGGTCACCTCAGCCGCCGTCAGACCGCCGACGCGGGCATGCACGCGTGGGCCGCGGGCCATGGCGAGCGCATAGACGATCTCGCCGGCCCGCGGCGCGTCGGGCAGGCCGATCTCGATCGCATCGAAATGGCTGCGCACATAGGCCGCGTTGATGTGGCCCAGCGGCACGTCGAGCCTTGCGCCCATACCGCCGACCTTCTTGGCCGACGGCACGATCGCCTTCGACTCTCCCAGCCGTTCGCGCATGGCGTAGCCGCCGGGCACATGCCAGAGCGCGCCGTGTTCCAGTTCGCCGCCTTCGCCCACGATCGCCCCCTTGCCATAGGCGTCGATTCCGTCGAGCCCGCCCATGGCCTCGATCAGCCGGTCGGACATCTCGAGCCCAAGCGGCTTGAGGTCATCCATCGCCCCGATCAGGTCCGGGACATGCCTCCCCGCGAACGGGTTCGCGACAACGGCGAGGATCACGCCGCGGCGGCGGGGGGTCGCGGCCGGCGGGCCGCCTTCGTGGCGGATGTCCTCGATGAGGATCATCGTCTTTCGGATGGGAAAGTCAGGCATGGATCGGCTCCTGTGTTGGGGGTTCGGCGAGCGGCAGGGCACCAACGGTGCGGATCGCCCCGGAAAGCGTGATCAGCGCGGCGTCGATCAGGCCGCGCGCATGGCAGGTTTCGGCGCCGGCCTGTCCGCTATCCAGCGCCCGGGCCACATCCGCGGGCGTCAGCGCACCCACCGAAACCGTGACGGGTCGGTCGCCCAGGTCGCTGTCGGGGAACAGGCTGTTCGCCGGCCGGCGGTGAATGGCGGGATGGTCCGGCAGGTCGACCGCGTTGGCGATCATCGTTGCGGCCGCATCCGCCTGTGCGGCCGTCGCGGCAAGGACGGTCACGCTGTCGGCGATGCCCAGCGACTGGCTGCGCCCGCGCCAACCCGAGGTGGCAATGCCGCGCGACGGGCACTGCGCGCCCATCCGCACCCGCCCCGCCACGCCGGACCCGAGCGCGGCGGTCATGGTTTCGCCGCCGGTAAGGTGGACCGCAACATCGCCGCCATTGTTCACATAGGCGCGGGTCAGCGCGCCCGCGCCGGTCATGGCCGCCAGGATCTCGTCGGCGACCGCACCGGCCACGGCGGCCATCGGCGTGATGAAACCGGGCGCAAAGGGGGCAGCCGCCGCCAGCATGGCGCGCGCGACCGGTCCTTTCAGCACCGGGTGGCACGAAACCGCGCGGCGCAGGTCGGGCAGTTCGTCGACCAGTTCCTGCAGCAGGCTGTCGAAACGGGCGCGGGCGGCCCGCAGGGCGGCGTCGCGGCCGGGCCCGGCGGCATCCAGCACCAGGTCGATAGGTCCGTGATGCAGATGCATCCGCCGCCCGTCGGGCAGCATCGCGGCCTGAGCGCCCGGCATGTTCACCCCCCCTCTGGCGGCACGGCGCGGAAATCCGCGCCGTATTCGCCCCCCCGTTCGAGCACGTCCCGCAGCGTCCGCACCGCTTCGTCATGGCCGCCCAGCGCGCGGTATTCATCGCGCGGCAGCGTAAACTCGAGCGGCGCCACCAGGGCCGGGGTGGGGACATGACCAAAGGCATTCACCGGCATCCGGGTGACATCGGCCATCAGGGTGATACCGCCACCCGGCCAGACATAGGCGGGCGCCCCGCCCACGGTGACGCGGGTCCGCTGCGCCTGCACCGACCGGGTCAGGCGCACCGGGTTGCGCGTGACCCCCGCCCGCAGGCTGCCCCCGGCGCCGCCCATGAACAGCACCGTGCACAGCGCCGGTTCGCAGTTCTCGGCGATCAGCGCCACCGTGGGGTCCAGTTCCGGCGGCAACGCCGCCGGTTGCGGCACGAGGGCATCGTCCAGAACGTAATAGCCCCATTGCTCGCCGGTGGTGGACACCATCAGCAGGGTCAGCCCCGGCCGCGCGCCCTTCTTCGGGTTCCAGTCGCCGAGAATGGTCAGCGGGTCGTCGATATCGGTGCCGCCCCAGCCCGAGCCCGGGTCCGCCACCCGGAAATAGCGGCCCGGTGTCGACCGCCGCCCCCGGATGCGGATGCCGGTATCGGGCCAGCCCAGCACCTTGCCCGCCTGGTGTTCGCTGACCACGCCGGTGATGTGGTCGTCGACCACCACCACCTCGTCCACCAGCCCCTGCCATTGCGATGCGAACATGCCGATGGCCGCCGACCCGCAGCCGACCCGCATCCGGTCCTCGCGATGACCGTTCACCACCGGCGCCTGACCCGCCTGCACGATGACCTGCGCGCCACCGTCAACTGACAGCTCGACCGGTTCGCGGTTGCAGAGCCGCAGCAGCGCATCGCAGGTGGCGCGGCCTTCGGGTTTCGAGCCGCCGGTCAGGTGTTCGACCCCGCCCAGCGACAGCATCTGGCTGCCATATTCCGACGTGGTCACATGACCGACGGCCTCGCCGCCCGCGCGCACCGCCGCCATTTCGGACCCGATGTGACGGTCGGTGTCGATCTTCACCTTGACCCCGCAATAGGAAAATATCGCCTCGGTCACCACGGTGACGAAATCGGCGCCATCCACCTCGCGGCTGACGATGAAGGGGGCGGGCTTGTAGTCGGGATAGGTGGTGCCGGCGCCCACCGCGGTGACCGCCAGCGTGTCGCCGCCCAGAACGTCTCCGTCCCATTCCCGCTGCAGGAAGGGGCTGACCTCGCCGCCCTCGCCCAGCCGCCGGTCGAGCACGGTGATCGGATCGCACCGCACGATCCTGCCGCCGTCATTGGCATAGCGGTCGCAGGCCCCGACCCGGCCCTCGGCGATGTAGCACATGACCGGGCAGGCATCGCAGCGGATCTTGTCGCCGGGTCTGACGCGTGTCCCGCTCATGCGCCCGCGGCCTCTGTCGTTCCCCGCCGCAGCGCCGCCAGAACCCGGTGCGGCAGCGCCGGCAGCCGGTCGATCCGCACACCGGTGGCATGGCGGATCGCGTTCAGGATCGCCGGGGCGGTGGGGATCAGCGCATGTTCGCCCAGCCCCTTGGCCCCCAGCGGCCCCTCCGGGTCGGGATGTTCCAGCAGGATCGTGTCGATCCGGGGCATGTCGCCCACGGTCGGGATCAGGTAGTCATGCAGGTTGTCGGTGCGGCCGGGGATGTATTCCTCCATCAGCGCGAGCCCCAGCCCCTGCGCGATCCCGCCCGCGATCTGTCCACGCGCCAGCACCGGGTTGATCACCCGGCCCAGGTCATGCGCCGCGGTGATGCGCGTCACCCTGACCGTTCCCAGCGCAGGATCCACCGTCACCTCGGCGATCTGCGCCCCGTAGCCATAGACCGCATAGGGCGCCCCCTGCCCGTTCGCGTCGAGCGCGGTGGTGGGCGGGTCATAGCTTTCCTCGACCGACAGCGCATAGCCCCGCGCATCGCGGGCCAGCGCGGCCAGGTCGATGTCACGACTGGCGCGGCCTTCGCGCAGCCGCAGCACCGCCCCGTCCAGTTCCAGCCGCGCGTCGCCGCCCATGTTGGCCAGCGCCAGCAGCCTGCCCCGCAGCGCCCGCCCCGCCAGCCAGGCGGCCTTGCCCGTGGTCACGGTCTGGCGCGACGCCGAGGTCTTGCCGCAATCGGGTGTCAGCGCGGTGTCGGGACCGATCAGGGTGAAATCCGAAACCGGCAGGCCCAGCGCATCCGCGGCGATCTGGGGGATCACCGTGTTCGACCCCTGCCCGATATCGGTGGCGCCCTGATGGAGGCAGAGCCGCCCGTCCCCGGTCAGCCCCAGCCGGATCGTCGACGGGTTCGGCAGCCCGGTATTGCCGCAGCCATACCAGCAGGACGCCACCCCGACCCCGTGCCGCAGCGGGCCGGCATCCGCATTGGCGGCGCGGGCGCGCTCCAGCGCGGCGGTCCAGGAATCTTCGAGCGCGGCGAGGCAATCGCCGATGCCGACCCCGTCCATGTCCTGCCCGCACACGCTGCGGTCGCCATCGCGCAGCGCGTTGCGGCGGCGGAACGCGAGCCGGTCCAGCCCGGCCATGTCGGCCAGGTCGTCGAACAGGGATTCCTGCAGGATCGCCGCCTGCGGCACGCCGAAACCCCGGAATGCGCCCGAAACCGGCCCGTTGGTATGCACCGCCCGCGCATCGGCGCGATAGTTCGGCACCCGGTATGGCCCCGAGGCATGGACCGGCACCCGCACCGCGACGGTCGGCCCCCAGCTGGCATAGGCCCCGGTATCGAAATCGCCGTCGAACTCCATGCCGGTGATCCGGCCATCCGCATCCACGCCGATCCGCGCATTCATCCTGGCCGGGTGGCGTTTCGTGGTCGCGGCCATGCTTTCGCGGCGGGAATAGACCATCCGGGCCGGGCGCCCCGTCTTCAGCGCCACCAACCCGATCAGCGGCTGCACCGACAGGTCGAGCTTGGAGCCGAACCCGCCCCCGGTCGCCGACGGGATGATGCGGACCCGGTCCGGCGGCAGCCCCAGCACGCGGGCGGTATCGTCGCGGTCCATCACCGGGGCCTGGGTGCAGGCGCGGATCACCAGCGTGTCGCCATCCATCCAGGCGACCCCCGCCTCGGGTTCGATATAGGCATGTTCGACAAAGCCGGTGCGGACCGTCCCCGATGCCACATGGGCGGCGCGTTCCAGGGCCGATCGGGCATCGCCGGTCACGACATGCCCCCCGGTCAGGATATTGCCCGCGCGGCCCTCGTGCAGTTGTGCCGCGCCGGGTGCGCGCGCGGCATCCACGTCCTCGAGCGCGGCAACCGGCGCCCAGTCGACCGGGAACCCGTCGAGATCGAGCGCCGCGACCACGTCCGGGTCGCCGGCGACGATCGCCACCGCTTCGCCGCGCATCCGCACATGGGTCTCGGCGAGGGCCGGCTGATCGGCGAAATCGGGGATCACCCCGCTGATATTCGGCCCCGGCAGATCGGCGGCGGTGAAAACATGAACCGCACCCGGCTGCGCCGCGGCCCATGCCGCGAGATCTCCGAACCCGAACCGCGCCGCCGCGTGGGGCGACCGCACCGCGCGGACCAGCAACGCGCCCTCGGGCATGTGGTCGGCCCCGAAGGATTCGGCCCCTGTCACCTTGTCCGGCCCGTCGAGCCGCTCGACCGATGCGCCCACTGCCTGCCCCGCCGGGGGCGTGGCCGCCGCACCCGTTCCCGCCGCATCCAGCACCGCGTCGACGATCGCGGCATACCCGGTGCAGCGGCAGAGGACGCCGCCGATGGCCTCCTCGACCTGGCCGCGATCGGGGGTCGGGTTGCGGGTCAGCAGCGCCTGCGCCGCCATCAGCATCCCCGGCGTGCAGATCCCGCATTGCGCCGCGCCATGCCGCAGGAACGCCGCCTGCAACCCCGACGGAGCAGCGCCGGCCAGCCCCTCGACGGTTTCGACCCGCCGCCCCGCCGCCTGCGCCACCGGCGTCAGGCAGGCACAGACCGGAACCCCGTCCAGCAACACGGTGCAGGCCCCGCAATCGCCCGCGTCGCACCCCGATTTGGTGCCGGTCAGGCCCAGTTCGCCGCGCAGCACCTCGGACAGCCGCCGCCCCGGATCGGACCCCGCCGACACGGTCCGGCCATTCACCACGAGATTCAGCGCATCGCTCATATTCCGATGCCTCCCCTGGTTCCACAGGCCAGGTCACCCAGCGCCCGGCGCACCAGTTCCGCGGCCGCCTCCTGGCGATAGGCTGCGTCGCCCCGCAAATCCGATACCGGCGACAGGCGCGGGGCCAGCAGATCAGGCGCCACCGCGTCCGCGGCCTCGGCCATCGGCAGCCCGACCAGCGCGGTTTCGAGCTCGGGCAGGCGGGTGGCGACCGCGCTGCACGCCCCGACCGCCATGGCCGCGCGCGTGATGCGGCCGGCCTGTTCCTCGATACGCGCGGCAACCATCGCGATCGAGATCACCAGGTATTTCCGCGCACCCAGTTTCAGGAACCGGCTGCGCCCCGCCCCCGAGGCGCGTGGGATGAAAATGGCGGTGACAATCTCGCCCGGCCGCAGCGCGGTCCGGCGCACCCCGGTCAGGAACCGTTCCAGCGGCATGCGGCGGGTGCCGGTATCCGATCTCAGTTCGATCTCGGCACCCAGCGCCAGCAGCGGCGGAACCCCATCGGCGGCGGGTGACGCGTTGCACAGGTTGCCCGCCACCGTCGCCGTGTTCTGGATCTGCACCGATCCGACCTCGCGCCCGGCCTGGCGCAGCATGTCGAAACCCGGCGGCAGGTCCGCGGCCACGATATCGGCCCAGGTGGTGGTGGCCCCGATCCGCCAGCCCCCGGCATTTTCGGTGATGCCGCGCAGCGCCGCGATACCGGTCAGGTCCACCACCGACCCCGCCAAACCGGGCCGGGCGGTCGCCGGAAACAGGTCGGTGCACCCCGCCGCCACCGTCATCCTGCCGCCTGCCAGCAGCGCAACGGCCCGTTCAAGATCGTCGGGACGGTGATATTGAGCCAATTTTTCCCCCTCCTCTGGCCCTCAACCCAAATTATTTGTTAGTGTGCAAACAGGTTTTGAGGGATTTTGCGGGATACTGTCATGAACTGTCAACCGAGCAACGCCACCTTGCCAAATTCTGGGCCAAGTTCCGGGCCAAATGCCGGGCCAAATGCCGGGCCAGACATTGGGCCAGAAACCAGCCCGGAAACCGGCCCCGAATCCGGTGCAGTCTATATCCTCGACCAGCAGGTCGGGTTCCTGATGCGGCGGGCCAACCAGCGCCATATCGGGATCTTCTCGGAACGCATCCCCGACCTGACCCCGAGACAGTTCGCCGCCCTGGCCAAGCTGTGCGAACTGGGCGACCTGTCGCAGAACGCGCTGGGCCGCGCCATCGCGATGGACGCGGCCACGATCAAGGGCGTGGTGGACCGGCTGCGCGCCCGCGACCTGGTCACCGCCTCGCCCGATCCGAACGACCAGCGCCGCCTGCGGTTGGTCGCCAGCGCCGAGGGGCGGGCGCTCTATGAAGGGCTCGAGGACCAGGCCCGCGCGGTGACGCGGATGACGCTGACGCCGCTGGAGCCGCACGAACGCGGCGAATTCCTGCGCCTGCTGGAAAAGATCACCTGAACCGCGGCCGCCCCGGTCACAGGCCCAGATGCCGCTCGACGATCGCATGATCGCGGCGCAGGTCCTCGGCCGGCAGGGTTTCCAGGTTGCGGCCGTTCTCGATGAAGGCCACCCGGTCGGCAACCGACAGCACCGCGTCGACGCGCTGCTCGACCAGCAGGACGGCGGTGCCACGGGCCCGCATCAGCACGATCACCTCGCGAATGGCGTCGATCATCGACGGCTGCAACCCCTCGGTGGGTTCGTCCAGCAACAGCACCTTGGGCTCCAGGCACAGCGCGCGGGCTGTGGCCAGCATCTGCTGTTCGCCCCCCGACAGCGTCTGGGCACGCTGGCGCAACCGTTCGCGCAGGCGCGGGAACAGTTCCAGCACCGCGTCGCGCACCGCGGCCCGGCCGCCCGCTCCACTGCCCGCTCCACCGCCCGCACGCCCCCGCGCCATCAACCCGATCTCGAGGTTCTGCGCAACGGTCAGTTCCCCGAACAGGCGCCGCCCCTGCGGGACATAGCCCAGCCCGGCGGCAGGCACCCGGTGCGCGGGCAGCGCGCCGATATCGGCACCGTCGAGCCGCACCTCGCCCTCCATCAGCGGCACGAGCCCCATGATTGCCTTCATCGTGGTGGTCTTGCCCGCGCCATTGCGGCCCAGCAGGCAGAGGATCTCGCCCGCCCGCACGGTCAGGCACAGGTCGCGCAGGATCTGCGCCCGTCCGTAGCCCGCCCCGACCCTGCGCAGCTCCAGCATCAGCCCGTCCCCAGATAGGCGGCCTGCACCGCACGGTCGGCACGGATCGTATCGGGGTCGCCCTCGGCCAGGATCTGCCCGAAGTTCAGCACCGTGACCCGGTCCGCGCATTCCATCACCACCGGCATGTTATGTTCGATCAGCAGGATCGTGGTGGTTGCCGACAGGTCGCGGATCAGCGCCTTGAACGCGGCAATCTCGGCATCCGACAACCCCTGCGTGGGTTCGTCGAGGATCAGCAGCCGTGGCCGCTGGGCCAGCCCCATCGCGATCTCCAGAAGGCGCTGGTGGCCATAGGACAGGTCGCCGGCCTTCTGGTCCGGCGGTTCGTCCAGGCCGACGCGGTCCAGCGCTTCGGCCACCGCCGTGGCGACCCCGGCCCCGCGCCGGTGCCGCCGTGCCGCCAGCGCCACGTTTTCGCGCAGGCTGAGATTGGCAAAGACCGAGGTGATCTGGAACGTGTAGGCGATGCCCAGGTTGATGCGCCGGTGCGCGGGCATGCGCGAAATGTCGCGCCCGTCAAAGGCAACCGTTCCCGCCGACGGTTCGATCCGGCCGCACAGCATCCCGACCAGCGTGGTCTTGCCCGCGCCGTTGGGGCCGATCAGCGCCCGCACCTCGCCGCTGGCGATGTCGAGGTCGACGCCCTCGACCGCGCGCAGGCCGGCGAACTGCTTGGACAGGCCACGGGTGGCGAGGATCGTGCTCATGGCAACCACCGCCAGACCCGCGCGCGCAACTCGCCCGCCAGCCCCTGCGGCGCGAACAGCGTCAGCAGCACCAGCACTACCCCCGCGATCAGCATGTAGGCCGGGGTCAGCCCGCTGGCCAGGTCGATCAGGTAGAACATGAACAGGGTGCCGATGAACGGCCCCAGCACCGTACCCGCCCCGCCCAGCAGCACCCACAAGAGCGGAAAGATCGAATACTGGACAGACGCGAAGCTGGCCCCGGCATAGCCGAAAAGCAGCCCGTACCCGGCACCGGCCGCGGCCGAGATCGTGCCCGAGATCACCACCGCGCCCAGCTTGCGGGCAAAGGTGTCATAGCCCAGCATCCGGGCGCGTTCCTCGTTCTCGCGGATCGCCACCAGCACCCGTCCGAACGGCGCGCGCACCAGCCACAGCGATGCCAGCAGGCAGGTTCCGAACAGCGCCAGCGCGGCGAAATAGCGGTTGGCGGGCGCCGACAGGTCGATCCCCCACAGCACCCGCTGCGCCTGCCCGATCACGAACCCTTCGTCGCCACGGGTGTATTCTCCGAAATAGAGGATGGCCAGGTATCCCGCCTGCGCGAACATCAAGGTGACGATCATGAAGGCCACGCCCGAGGTGCGCAGCGCCAGCAGCCCCAGCACCGCCGACACCGCCAGCCCCGCCGCCAGCCCGGCCAGCAGCGCGAGGCCCGGATCGGCGCCGCCCAGCCGGATCGCCAGCCCCATGCCATACATGCCGGCGGCAAAGAACAGCGCATGCCCGAGGCTCAGCAGTCCGGTATAGCCGAACAGGATGTTGTAGCCGATCGCATAGCTGGCCAGCACCATCACGCGGGCCAGGTTGCCGTGGTGATAGGCGGGCAGCAGGAATTGCAGCGCGAACAGCAGCGCCAGCAGCCCCAGGTGCAGGCCGAGAACCCGGGCGCCGTCGCTCATGCCGCGCGGGTCCCGAACAGCCCCTGCGGCCGGAACACCAGCACCAGCGCCACCAGCAGCGTGGCGAGGATCTTGGCCAGCGTGGGCGAGAAGAAGACCGAGATGATGCCATCCGACAGCCCGATCAGCACCGCCGCCAGCACCGTGCCCGGCAGGCTGCCCAGCCCGCCGATGATCACCACGATAAAGGACAGCAGCAACGGGTCGCCGCCCATCAGGTAATGGGCCTGCTGGATCGGCACGATCAGCACCGCCCCCAGCGCCGCCAGCCCCGCGCCGATGCCGAACACCGCCGCATAGACCCGGTCCACCGGGATGCCGAAGGCCAGCGCCATGTCGCGGTCCAGCTGGGTGGCGCGCATCACCAGCCCCAGCCTGGTCCGCGCCATCACCGCCCAGACCCCGGCCAGCACCGCCGCCGCCGCGCCGATCACCGCCAGCTTGTAGCTGGTGGTGGACAGCCCCCAGGGCCAGTAGAGCTGCCAGCCGCCGTCGCCCCGTTCGATCCAGGGCAGGGCAAGCCGGGTGTTGAACGGCGGCTCGACCGGGCGGGCGTCGGGGCCATAGGTCATCAGCGTGACCTGTTGCAGGATGTAGAGAATGCCGATGGTGGCGACGATCGTGCGTTCGGGGTCATAGTCCAGCCGTTTGAGGATGGTCATGTCCGCCGCCGCCGCCAGCAGCCCCACCAGCAGCGGCGCGATCACCAGCGCCGCGGCAAAGCCCAGCGCCGGGTGCCCGCCGACAGCGGTGGCGATCCACCAGGCCAGCACCGCGCCCAGCATGTAAAACTCGCCATGGGCCACGTTGACCACCCGCATCACCCCGAACACCAGGCTCAGGCCAACCGCGGTCAGCGCCAGCACCGCCGCGGTCACGGCCCCTTCGAGCGAGGCCAGCATCAGGTAAGGTCCGAATTCCATTGCCGCGCACGATGGCCCGTGCCGCGCATCCGGGCAAGGGCAAGCTCCGCGCAGATGACAACTTTTTCGAATCGGCCACGGCCCGCTAGGATGCAGCAAAGCGGAAAGGGACGGGGATGATGGCAAGATGGTTCGCGACGGCATTGGCGCTGTGCCTGGCCTGGCCCGCATGGGCGCAGAGCCCCGAGGACCTCGTGCGCTGGATCTACACCTCGCTGGCGCGGCCGCCCGACAGGCAGGCCAGGGGGCTGCATCATCTCACCACGCCCGAACAGCGCCGGACCTACCTGTCGCAGCGGCTGGTGCGGCTCTACGATGCCAATGACATCATGACCGGGAACGGCCAGAACCTCGCCGCCGCCTGTTTCGAACCCGGGTTCGAGATCCCCGGCAACGATTACGATGCCGCCGAGATCGCCCGCACCCTGGCCACCGCCGCGACCGGCGATGCGACGCGGCAGCGCGTGACCGCGCGGTTCTCCAGCTTCGGCGAGCCCGCGCAGATTCACTTCGATTTCATCGTCGAGGACGGGTTCTGGCGGCTCGACGATGTCGGCGGCCCCGGCTGGCAGCTGTCGGACCGTGGCTGCGACACCGGCACGGCACCGGCACCGGCCGGGAACACCGGCTATTGCTACAAGACCGAGGGCGACGAATTCCGGTTCCATGTGGGTGCCGATGGCAGGGCGCGGTTTTCGCTGGAAAGCTGGCAGGGCGGCGGGCATTCCTGCGGCGTGAGCGGCATCGCGCATCCGACCGAAGGGGGCTGGGTCCACGAGAGCGACGAGTTCGGACGCCCGTGCCGCCTGGAATTCAGGATCACGCCGGAGAGCGGCATTCGCCTGGGCGATGCGGGCCATGATTGCAAGATGGTCTTTTGCGGCCAGCGGGCCGTGCTGGACGGGCTGACCTTTGGCCGCGCCGCACAGGTGGCCTGCGACAGCCTGCCACCGCCGCCGCAATACTGAGACGGGGACAGGCCCGCGCTCAGCCCAACGCGATGCGGGGGCGGCCGCTGGCCTCGGCGGTGACCTGCGCCTCGACGAAAACGCCACGCGCCTCGACGGTGGCGGTGCGGATGTCGCGGGTGACATGCAGCTCGATCTCGTCGGCCCCGGCGCCGCGCGCGGCGGCTTCGGCCCGGTTGCGCAATTCCGCCTCCAGCCGCGCCAGGGCGGCCTCCGGGTCGGCGAAATCCTCGGGCCCGCCGGTCAGGTGGGCGCGATACCGCCCCGCCGCCGGTGCGGTGACGGTGCCCGACCGGCGCACCGCGATGCGCCCCGCCACCGCGCCGATCGCATTGGCCACGCCGGCATGTTCGGGCAGCACCATCCGCGCGCGCAGCCTGTCGCCCACCGCCGGGTACCAGGTCGGGGCCGATGCCCCCAGCCCCACCACGTCGACATTCACCGCCGCATCCAGCGCCAGCAGCCCGCGATGCCCGTCCAGCCCGCGCTGCAACAGCGGATGGGTGGCGAGATCGGCGGCCAGATCCGCGCCCTCACCGGCGAGCGCGGCCTCGAGCAGCGCCTGGACGGTCTGGTCGGTCAGCTGCGCGGCGATCACGCGTGCCAGCGATGCCGCGTCGGGCGCCAGCCTGTCGCCGCTGCCGATACGCTTGCGCGCCATCAGCGCCAGCGCCTTGTCCGCCGCCCCGGCATCCCAGCCGGTCTGGACCCCGAGCACATGCGCCGCGTCGGTCGGCGTCACCCCGGCCAGCTGCACCAGCCCCCGTTCCGACAGCCGCCGCAGGGCGGTTCGATCCATCCGCGACCCCAGCACCGCCCCCAGCGGTTGCACCGCGTCGCCGATCCGCGCCAGCAGCGCCGCGGCCCGATCATCGAGCCCGGATGCCGGTATCCCCGGCACCGCACGCAGGAACCGCGCATCCATTTCCCCCGGCGTCACCGACCGCAACTGCCGGTCCAGCGCCCGATGCACGGCCTCCGGCGCCTCGGCGGCGATCAGCGCCACCGGCACCAGCCGGCGCGGCCCGAGCGTCACGCCCCCCGCCAGACCTTCGCTGCGCGGGTGAACCTCGCTGTCACCGCCCAGACCGGTGGTGCGCATCGCCACCGCCTCGACCATGGTGCGAAACCCGCCGACGCGAGCGCCGTCGGGGTCGATGGCGGGCCGGCCGCCGCGCAGGATCGCCACGTCGGTCGTGGTGCCGCCGATATCGGAAACCAGCGCATCCTGCGCCCCGGTCAGCCAGCGCGCGCCGACGATCGAGGCCGCCGGTCCGCTGAGGATGGTCTCGATGGGTCGCGCGCGCGCCTGTTCCGCCGACATCAGCGCCCCGTCGCCGCGCACCACCATCAGCGGCGCGGTCAGGCCAAGCCCGTCCAACACCGATTGCGCCCGTGCGATCAGCCGGTCGATCATGCCCACCAGCCGCGCGTTCAGCACCGCGGTCAGCGCCCGTTTCGGCCCGTTCAGCCGCGCCGAGAGCTGGTGGGAGCAGGTCACCGGCGCTCCGCTGGCCTCGGCGATCATCTGCGCCGCCCGCCGTTCATGGGCCGGGTTTCGGGTGGCAAAGCGCGACGCCACCGCAAAGCCGGTCACACCCGTGCCGTGGGTCTCGACGAAACCGGCCAGCGCGGCTTCGTCCAGCGCCGCCGCCTCGGCCCCGTCATGGCCATGCCCGCCCGCCAGCACCGCCACCGGGTCGCCGTTCAGCGCCTCGGACAGGCCGTGGCGGTCGAGATCGGAGGCCGGAAAGCCCACATAGACCAGCGCCACGCGGCCGCCATGGCCCTCGACCAGCGCGTTGGTGGCCAGCGTCGTGGACAGCGACACCAGCGCGACCTCGCCCGGCCGCACGCCCGAGCGTTCCAGCACCGAACCGACCGCCGCGCCGATCCCGACCGCCAGGTCCGCCCGCGTGGTCAGCGCCTTGGCGCTGGCGACCACCTGCGTTTCATCGCGGATCAGCACCGCGTCGGTATAGGTTCCGCCCGTATCGACCCCCAGCAACAGCGCCATGCCCGCCCCCCTAGCCCGGCAACCGCGCCACGGCCCAGCGCGCCGCGTCGGCCACCGCCGGATCCGGGTCGTCGATCAGCGCCCGCGCCGCCGCGCGCAGGCCCCGATCCCCCGAATTGCCGATCGCGTAGAGAACGTTGCGCACGAAACGGTCGCGCCCGATCCGCTTGATCGGAGAGCCCGAGAACAGCGCCCGGAACCCGGCATCGTCGAGCGCCGCCAGGTCGGCCAGTTTTGGCGCCCGCAGATCGTCGCGCGCGGCATAGCGGATGTCGCTGGCCGCCGCCGCGAACTTGTTCCACGGGCACACCGCCAGGCAATCGTCGCAGCCATAGATGCGGTTGCCCAGGCGCGCCCGCAACTCTTCGTCGACCGGCCCCTTGTGTTCGATGGTCAGGTAGGAAATACAGCGCCGCGCATCCAGCTGGTAGGGCGCCGGAAAGGCATCGGTCGGGCAGATGTCGAGACAGGCCCGGCAGTTGCCGCAATGGTCGCGTTCCGGCGCATCGGCGGGCAGGTCGAGCGTGGTGAACACCGACCCGATGAAGGCCCAGCTGCCCCAGTCGCGGCTGACCAGGTTGGTGTGCTTGCCCTGCCAACCCAGACCGGCGGCCTGGCCCAGCGGCTTTTCCGGCACCGGGGCGGTGTCGACGAACACCTTGACCTCGGGTGCGTCCTGCGGGTCGCCGCCATCCAGCCGCACCCATTTGCCGGTCTGCTCATCCCGGCAGCCGCCCTTGCGGGCGGCCTCGATCAGCCAGCGGGCCAGCCGCTTCAGGCGTTTCTTGACCAGGTCGTGATAGTCGCGGTTCTGCGCATAGACCGAAATCGCGCCGCGGTCGGGCTGGCCCAGCACCGCCAGCGGGTCATGGTCCGGCGCATAGCTTTCGGCCAGCATGATCACGCTGCGCGCCTGCGGCCACAGCGCGGCGGGATCGCTGCGCCAATGGCTGCGTTCGGCCATCCAGCCCATCTGGCCATGCCGCCCCGCATCGAGAAACGCGGCCAGCCGTTCGGGCACTTTCGGAACGTCCCAGGGACGGCAGATGCGGGCGGCGATGAAACCTTCTGCCCGCGCCTGCGCCTTCAGCCGTTCATGCAGTGCCTCAGCCATACGGTCCTTTGATCACATGCGCTCGATGGCCAGCGCGATACCCTGGCCACCGCCGATGCACATGGTGATCAGCCCTTTTGAGCCGCCAATGCGTTCCAGTTCATAGAGCGTCTTGACGGTGATGATCGCGCCGGTGGCGCCGACCGGGTGGCCCAGCGCGATGGCGCCGCCATTGGGGTTGACCTTTGCCGGGTCGAGCCCGAGTTCGGCATTCACCGCCAGCGCCTGCGCGGCAAAGGCCTCGTTGCTTTCGATCACGTCGAAATCGCCCACCGACAGTCCGGTGCGCTCCAGCAGGTTGCGCACCGCCGGAACCGGGCCGATGCCCATCACCTCGGGGCGCACGCCGGCATGGGCATAGCCCAGCACGCGGGCCTTGGGTTTCAGACCCGCCTTTTCCGCCGCATCGGCACGCGCCAGCACCAGCGCCGCCGCGCCGTCATTGATGCCGCTGGCATTGCCCGCCGTCACGGTGCCGTCCTTCTGGAACACCGTGCGCAGCCCGGCCAGCGCCTCGGCGGTGGTGGCCTTGGGGTGTTCGTCGACCTTGAAATCGACGACATCGCGGCGGATCTTGACCTGCACCGGAACGATCTGGCTGTCGAAATGCCCGGCCTCGATCGCGGCCGCCGCACGGGTCTGGCTGGTCAGCGCGAATTCGTCCTGCGCCGCACGGGTGATCCCGTGTTCGGCGGCGACGTTTTCCGCTGTCACGCCCATGTGGCCGGTGCCGAACGGGCAGTTCAGCGCGCCCAGCATCATGTCGAGCGATGCGGCATCGCCCATTTTCTGCCCCCAGCGCGCCTGCGGCATGATGAACGGGCTGCGCGACATCGCCTCGGCCCCGCCGGCCAGCGCGAAATCGGCATCGCCCAGCATCAGCGCCTGCACCGCCGACACGATCGCCTGCGCCCCCGATCCGCACAGCCGGTTGACGTTCATCGCCGGGGTTTCCTGCGGGATACCCGCCTGCATCGCGGCAACGCGGGACAGATACATGTCGCGCGGTTCGGTGTTGATCACATGACCGAACACCACATGGCCGACCTGTCCGCCCTCGACCCCCGACCGCTCCAGCGCCGCCTTGGTTGCCACCGTCGCCAGGTCGATGGGCGCGGTACCCGCCAGCGATCCGCCAAAGGTGCCGATGGCCGTGCGCGCGCCGTCGAGAAGAACGATATCGGTCATGATTTTCCTCATTATGTCTGGTCGCGCGGACTATGCGCCCAGCCCCGGGGGGATGCCAGCGCAAAGCGCCTTTGCCGTTGACAGCGTCACGTCACATGCGCAGAAATCCGTTATGACGGAAACGCAGGACGATATCCTGAACCGCCTGCCCGCGCGGCTCAGGGCGGCGCGGCAGGCGCAGGGCCTGTCGCTCGAAGCGGTGGCCAATCTCTCGGGCGTCTCGCGGTCGATGGTCAGCCAGATCGAACGCGGCGAATCGAGCCCCACCATCGCGACGCTGTGGAACCTGACCCGTGCGTTGCAGGTCGATTTCGCCGGGCTGCTCGATACCGGGCAGGAAGGCGACCGGGTCGAGGTGCTGCGGGCCGACGAGGTGCCCGAAATCGACAACCTGGGCCACGGCGTGCGCGTCCGCATCCTGTCGCCCCCCGAGGATGCGGGCCGGCACGAATTGTATGAGCTGGTCTTTGCCCCCGGCGGCGCGCTGATCAGCCAGCCCCACGGGCGCGGCGCCGCCGAGCAGCTGGCGGTGATCGACGGCACCCTGACCGTTGCCTCGGGGCAGGCCGAACAGCGGGTCGGGGCCGGCGACGTGGCCCGCTATGCCGCCGATATCGCCCATTCGATCCGCGCGCTCGACGGGGCCGCGCGTGCCTTTCTGGTGGTGACCGCGCCATAGGCGGGCCCTCCCGTCCCACTTCGGTGAAATCCTCTATAGCGGAAACCTATCTGTTATGTTAGAAAGGGCCCAGCAGAGGAGCCGCCGTCATGTCGCAAACCTTTCTCGATCACCTGACCGGAACGCTGGCGCAGATCGACGCCGAGGGGCTGACCAAGCGTGAACGGATGATCACGTCGCCGCAGGGGGGCGAGATCACCGTGGGCGGCCGGCAGGTGATCAACCTGTGCGCCAACAACTACCTGGGGCTGGCCGACCACCCCGACCTGATCGCGGCGGCGCGGGACGCGATGGAACCCAAGGGCTTCGGCATGGCCAGCGTCCGGTTCATCTGCGGCACCCAGGACATCCACCGGCAGCTGGAACAGCGGCTGGCCGCGTTCCTGGGCATGGATGACGCGATCCTGTTCGCCGCCTGTTTCGACGCCAATGGCGGGCTGTTCGAACCCCTGCTGGGCCCCGAGGACGCCATCGTGTCGGACGCGCTGAACCATGCCTCGATCATCGACGGCATCCGGCTGTGCAAGGCGAAACGCTATCGCTATGCCAATTCGGACATGGACGACCTGGCCGCGCAGCTGGAAGCGGCGCGCAGTGACGGCGCCCGCCATGTCATGATCGCCACCGACGGCGTGTTCAGCATGGACGGTTACCTTGCGAACCTGCCCGAGATCCGGGCGTTGGCCGACCGCTACGACGCGGTGCTGATGGTGGATGATTGCCACGCCACCGGCTTCATGGGGCCGAAGGGCAAGGGCACGCCCGCGCATTTCGGGGTGCGGGCCGACATCCTGACCGGCACGCTGGGCAAGGCGCTGGGCGGGGCGATCGGCGGCTATACCGCGGGGCCGCAGCCGGTGATCGACCTGTTGCGGCAGCGGGCGCGGCCCTACCTGTTCTCCAATTCGCTGCCGCCCGCAATCGTCGCCGCCGGGCTCGAGGCGATCCGGCTGGTCGAAGCGGGGGACGGCCTGCGCGCGCGGCTGTTCGACAACGCCGCCTACTGGCGGGCGGGGCTCGAACGGCTGGGCTTTGACCTGCTGTCGGGCGAACATCCGATCGTGCCGGTCATGCTGGGCGAGGCGCAACTGGCGCAGGACATGGCGGCCCGGCTGTTCGACGAGGGGGTCTATGTCTCGGGCTTCTTCTTTCCGGTGGTGCCGCGCGGGCAGGCCCGCATCCGCACCCAGATGAACGCGGCGCTCACCCGCGACGACCTGGACCGGGCGCTGGCGGCGTTCGAGACGGCGGGCAAGGCGGTGGGGGTATTGGCATGAACCCGAACACGATGAAGGCGCTGGAGAAATCGAAACCCGAACCGGGCCTGTGGATGACCCGCGCCCCGGTGCCGGAAATCGGCCCCGACGATGTGCTGATCCGGATCAACAAGACCGGCATCTGCGGCACCGACGTGCATATCTGGAACTGGGACGACTGGGCGCGGAAAACCGTCCCGGTGCCCCTGATCACCGGCCATGAATTCGCCGGGGAGATCGTCGAGGTCGGGCGCAATGTCGAGGACCTGCGGGTGGGCCAGCGCTGTTCCGGCGAAGGCCACCTGATCGGCAAACAGTCGCGCCAGAGCCGCGCGGGCAAGTTTCACCTCGACCCGGAAACCCGCGGTATCGGGGTCAACGAACAGGGCGCCTTTGCCGAATATCTGCGCCTGCCCGCCTTCAACGTGGTGCCGCTGCCCGACGATATCCCCGACGATATCGGCGCCATACTCGACCCGCTGGGCAACGCGGTGCATACCGCGCTGAGCTTCGACCTGGTGGGCGAGGACGTGCTGATCACCGGCGCCGGGCCGATCGGGATCATGGCCGCAGCCGTGGCCCGGCATGTGGGCGCGCGCCATGTGGTGATCACGGATGTGAACCAGCAGCGGCTGGACCTGGCCGCAAAGGTGGTGGACGTGGTGCCGGTGAACGTGGCACGGCAGGAACTGCGCGAGGTCGAGGGCGCGCTGAAGATGCGCGAAGGGTTCGACGTGGGGCTGGAGATGTCCGGCAACCAGGCGGCGCTGGACCAGATGGTCGAGACCCTGGTGATGGGCGGGCGCATCGCGCTGCTGGGCATTCCGCCGGGCAAATCCCCGGTCGACTGGTCGCGCATCGTGTTCAAGGCGATCACGATCAAGGGCGTCTATGGCCGCGAGATATTCGAGACCTGGTACAAGATGATCGCGATGCTGCAGAACGGATTGGACGTGTCGGGCGTGATCACCCACCGGTTCGGGATCGACGACTTCGAGGCCGGGTTTTCGGCGATGCGGTCCGGCAATTCCGGCAAGGTGGTGCTGGACTGGACCGGCTGACCGGGGGCCAGCCCCCGGACCCCCGGAGTTTTCCGGGCAAGATGAAGAGGTGAGCGATGGCGCTGGCATCGATACTCGGGGCAATCGGGACCACGCCGTCGGTCTGGCTGGACGGGATGGTGGCGGCGCGCGGGCTGCAGGGGCGGATCCTGGCCAAGCTGGATTATCTCAACCCCGGCTTTTCCAAGAAGGATCGCGCCGCGCTGGGCATCATCCGCGCAGCAAGGGCATCGGGCGCCCTGGTGCCGGGGCAGACGGTGGTGGAACTGACCAGCGGCAACATGGGCACCGGGCTGGCGATTGTCTGCGGGCAGATGGGGCACCCGTTCGTGGCGGTGATGAGCCGTGGCAACTCCGCGGAACGGGCGCGGATGATGGCGGCGCTGGGGGCCGAGGTCGTGCTGGTGGACCAGGCGCCGGGCGGCGTGCCGGGGCAGGTGTCGGGGGCCGACCTGGACCGCGTCGAGGCCGAGGCGCAGCGATTGACGCGGGCGCGGCGCGCGTTCCGGGCCGACCAGTTCCGCCATCCGGGCAATGCCGGCGCGCATTTCGACACCACCGGGCCGGAATTATGGGCGGATTCGGAGGGCACGCTGACCGCATTCGCGGATTTCGCCGGGTCGGGCGGCACCTATGCCGGCTGCGTGCGGGCCCTGAAGGCGCATGACCCGGCATTGCGCGGCTACCTGGTCGAACCCGAGGGCGCGGCGGTGCTGGCCGGGGCGGACCTGCACGTGCCCGGCCACCCGATCCAGGGCGGCGGCTATGGCATGAAGGACCTGGCATTGCTGGCGGAGGCGCCGGTGGACGGCTACCTGTCGGTGACCGGGGACCAGGCGCGCGACGCGGCCCGCGCCCTGGCGCGCGAGGCCGGTATCTTTGCCGGGTTTTCCTCCGGCGCCAACCTGGCCGCCGCGCTGCAGCTGCTGGAGGGGCCGGAACGCGGCGGCGTGGTGGCCATCATCATCTGCGACAGCGGCCTGAAATACCTGTCCACCGATCTCTGGGAGTGAGGCCGGTCAGACCACCACGGCGCGCGGCTGCTGATCGCCGACGCCGAACACGCGCTTGTAGCGGTCGATCTCGTCCGGCGGGCCCATCGCCTTTTCCGGGTTGTCGGACAGTTTCACCGTCGGATGCCCGTCCGCCGCCACCGCCTTGCACACGAGGCTGAACGGCGCGAGCGCATCGCCCGGCACCAGGCCGCGAAAATCGTTGGTCAGCAGCGTGCCCCAGCCAAACGAGATCAGCGCGCGGCCGGCAAAACGCGTGTGCAGATCCTCGATCGTATCCACGTCCAGCCCGTCCGAGAAGATGATCCGTTTCTTCCTTGGGTCCTCGCCGCGGGACCGCCACCAGTCGATCGCGATCTCGGCGCCCTCGGCCGGATCGCCGCTGTCGACGCGGATGCCGGTCCAGCCGGCCAGCCAGTCGGGCGCGTTTTCCAGGAACCCCCGGGTGCCGTAGGTATCGGGCAGGATGATGCGCAGGTTGCCGTCATGTTCGTCATGCCAGTCCGACAGCACCTCGTAGGGCGCGCGGGCCAGCGCGGTGTCGGTTTCGGCCAGCGCGCTGTAGACCATCGGCAGTTCATGGGCGTTGGTGCCGATCGCCTCGACCTCGCGGCGCATGGCGATCAGGCAGTTCGACGTGCCCACGAACTTGTCGCCCAGCCCCTCGATCATCGCCTGCACGCACCAGTCCTGCCACAGGAAGGAATGGCGCCGCCGGGTGCCGAAATCGGCGATGCCCAGCCGGTCGATCTCGCGCAGGCGTTCGATCTTTTCCCAGACGCGGGTCATCGCGCGGGCATAGAGCACCTTGAGTTCGAACCGGCGCATATCATGCAGCACCGCGCGCGACCGCAGTTCCATCAGCACCGCCAGCGCGGGGATTTCCCACAGCATCACCTCGGGCCAGGCGCCTTCGAAGGTCAGTTCATACTGGTCGCCCCGGCGTTCGAGATGGTAGGGCGGCAGGCGCAGCCCCTCGAACCACTCCATGAAATCGGGGCGGAACATCTGGCGTTTGCCGTAGAAGGTGTTGCCGCGCAGCCAGGTGCTTTCGCCGCGCGACAGCGACAGCGACCGGATGTGATCGAGCTGTTCGCGCAGTTCGCCCTCGTCGACCAGCCTCGCCAGAGGCACCGTGCCGGTCCGGTTGATCAGCGAAAAGGTCACCCGCGTGTCCGGCCGGTTGCGAAACACGGACTGGCACATCAGCAGCTTGTAGAAATCGGTGTCGATCAGCGACCGGATGATCGGATCGATCTTCCATTTGTGATTGTAGACGCGGGTTGCAATATCCACGGCGCGGCCTCGATGGTTCGGTTTCCGCCTGATACGTTAGCGCGAAGCCGAAAACCATGCAAAATCAACCCGCCGCGCAACATCCGCGGCCGGCGGCGTAACGGGCGATCGCCGCAACCAGATCGGCGCGCGACACCGGTTTGGTCAGGAACCCTTCCATCCCGGCGGCCAGGCAGGCGTTGCGATCCGAATCGAACGCGTTGGCGGTCAGCGCGATGATCACCGGCTGCCGCACCGGCGCCGCCCGGATGCGCCGCGCGGCCTCGGGCCCGTCGATACCCGGCATCGACATATCCATGAAGATCACGTCCGGCGGCGCGCAGAGCGCCTTTTCGACGGCCTGCAGCCCGTCATGGGCAAATTCAAGCTCCAGCGGCTGGCTGGCCAGGAATTTCTTGACCAGCAACCGGTTCACCCGGTTGTCCTCGGCCACGAGCACGCGTAGGCCGGCGGGCAGGTCCGGCTGATCGCCGCGCCCGGCAGGCCGCGCCGGCCCCGCGCAGCGGCCAACCGGCACAGTCAGGGTGAAACACGACCCGCGCCCCGGCGCCGATTGCACGGTGATGGTGCCGCCCATCGCCTCGGCCAGCAGGCGCGATATGGTCAGGCCCAGCCCGGTGCCGCCGAACCGGCGCGTGGTGCTGGCCTCGGCCTGGGAAAACCGCTCGAAGACGCGGCCGATCTTGCCGGCCTCGATGCCGATCCCGGTATCCGACACCGCGACGTCAAGCAGCTCGGCCCCGTTTTCCTGCCGCAGATGTACCTGTATCCGGACCCCGCCGGTCTCGGTGAACTTGACCGCGTTGCCGACCAGGTTGACCAGGATCTGCCGCAACCGCCCGTCATCGGCACGCACATGCGCGGGCAGCCCGGTCGGCAGGTCCAGGTCCAGCGACAGCCCCTTGCGCGCCGCCTGCGGATCAAACAGGCGCACCGCGTCGGCGATGCAGGCGCGCAGGTCGAAATCGGTCGGGTTCAGCTCCATCCGTCCTGCATCGAGCCGCGACAGGTCGAGCACGTCGTTGAGGATGCGCAACAGCGATCCGGCCGAGCTTCGGATGGTTTCCGCGTTCTGGCGCTGGCCGCTGTCCAGGTCGGTTTCACACAAGAGATCGGCCATCCCGATCACGCCGTTCATCGGTGTCCGGATTTCATGGCTCATGGTGGCCAGGAATTCGGCCTTGGCGCGCGCGCCCTCCTCGGCCGCCTGCTTGGACGCGACCAGTTCCCGGCTCAGCGCCAGCAGCGCGCGGGTATCGCGCCGGTCGCGCCGGAACCCGCGCTGCACCGAATGGATGCAGGTCGCCACCATCATGCCCAGCGTCAGCGTCCCGATCGCGTTCATGGCGAACCCCGCGCTGCGGTTGTTGCCGCCGAGCCAGTCCCCGGCGAAGAACAGCAGCGCGGTGGCGGAATAGATCGACAGGCGGGCAAAGGCGGCCGCGGGGTGAAACGGCATCACCAGCCCGGCATTCACCGCCGCCCCGGCCAGGAAGGCGACCGCAAACAACGGCGAATCGCCGCTGACGCCGCCATACCACGACATGCTGACGCACAGGGCGATGGCAAAGGCCTGCAACCCGGCGGTCACGGCGCTGATCGCCGCCTCGCGATGGCGCGGCGCCCCGGCATCGAGCCGGCGTTTCATGCCCCGCAGATAGGCGCAGTCGGTGATTTCCCCGGCCAGCGCCACCAGCACCGCCGCCAGCCCGCTCATCGGCCCGTTGGTCAGAAACAGCACGGCACCGCCGATGAAGGTGATGACCTGCCGGCTGGCGAAATGGCGCACCCGGCCGCGGGCATAGCGGATCAGCAGGCCACGGCGGCTGAACCGGTCCTCATGCTCTTCCAGCTGTTCGACAAGCTGTTCGGCTTCTGCCGTGGCTTGCTGCGACATGATCTACCCCGGACCGGCTACGCATCCGGGCCGAGCTTAGGCCATGCCGGGTTAACAAATTGCCACCGGCGCTCAGGCCAGCGAAACTCCGGCCTGCCGCATCGCATCGCGCGCCGCCGCCAGCGATCCGTCCAGGTCGATCGCACGGCAGAGATCCTCGCGCACGGTCACCGCGAACCCGAGCCGCGCCGCGTCAACCGCCGAGAAATGCACGCAGAAATCGGTGGCCAGCCCGACCAGCATCAGTGCGTCGATCGCGCGCGTGCGCAGGTAACCTTCCAGCCCGGTGGGCGTCGTCTGGTCATTCTCGAAAAAGGCGGAATAGCTGTCGATGCCGGGGCGGAACCCCTTGCGGAGGATCAGGTCCCCGTCCAGCCGCAGGCGCGGGTGAAACGCCGCGCCATCGCTGCCCTGGACACAGTGATCGGGCCACAGCACCTGGGTGCCATAGCTCATCCCGACCGTGTCGTAGGGCGCCTTTCCCGGATGCGACGAGGCAAAGGACGAATGCCCCGCCGGGTGCCAGTCCTGGGTCAGGATCACGGTGTCGAAACCGTCCATCAGCGCGTTGATGCCATCCACGATCTCATCGCCGCCGGGCACCGCCAACGCGCCGCCGGGGCAGAAATCGTTCTGCATGTCGATCACGATCAGGGCCTGGGTCATGGGCGTCTCCTTGCTGCGCCTCAGGGGTAGGCGGCGCGCGCGGCCGCGTCAATCCGGCCCTTGCGGGTTCGCCCGCCCGCGCTTAGATCGCGGCCATGCATGTCATCGCCGCCCTCTACCACTTCACCCGGTTCGACGACCCCGCCGCACTGAAACCGGCGCTCGAAACCCTGTGCGCCGCCCGCAACGTGAAAGGCACCCTGCTGCTGGCCCGCGAAGGCATCAACGGCACCATCGCCGGGCCGAGGGCCGGGATCGACGCGGTTCTGGCCCATATCCGCGCCCTGCCGGGTTGCGCCGGGCTGGACTGGAAAGAGGCCACCAGCGACGCCCCGCCCTTTCCACGCCTCAAGGTGCGGCTGAAACGCGAAATCGTCACCATGGGCCAGCCGCAGGTGGATCCGCGCGCCGGCACCGGCCACTATGTCGACCCCGCCGATTGGAACGACCTGATCCGCCAGCCCGATGTCGCGGTGATCGACACCCGCAACGACTACGAAATCGCCATCGGCACCTTCCAAGGCGCCGTCGACCCGCAGACCGAGAGCTTCCGCGACTTCCCCGCCTGGTGGGAAAGGAACCGCGACAGGTTCCACAACAAGCGGATCGCCATGTTCTGCACCGGGGGCATCCGCTGCGAGAAATCCACCAACTACCTGCTGGGCCAGGGGGTCGAGGACGTGTTCCACCTCAAGGGCGGCATCCTGCGCTATCTCGAGGAAATCCCCGAAACCGACAGCGCCTGGCAGGGCGACTGCTTCGTGTTCGACAACCGCGTCAGCGTCGGCCACGGCCTGCGCCGGGGGCCGCATCTGCTGTGCCATGGCTGCCGCCGGCCGATCCTGCCCGCGGACACGGCCCGCCCGGAATACGAACAGGGCGTTTCCTGCCACCTGTGCATCGGCGAAACCAGCGAGACCGACAAGGCCCGCTTCCGCGAACGGCAGAAACAGATCGCGCTGGCCCGCGCGCGCGGCGAAACACACCTGGCCGGGCAGTGACCGCCCCCTTCCTCTTGCCGTAAATATCCCCGCCGGAGGCTCCCGCCGCCGGCCACATGCACCGGCGCCGCGCAACCGGGGTCAGGCCGTGGCCACCCGGCGCGGGCGCGCCCGCAGCATCAGCATCGCAACGATGGCGATATTCAGGCCGTTCCACGCGATCCCGTTGACAAAGGCCAGCTGGTAACTGCCGCTCAGGTCATAGATCCAGCCCGACAGCCAGCCGCCCAGCGCCATCCCGACAATGGTCATCATCATCACGAACCCCACCCGCGCGCCGGCTTCGCGGGCGGGCATGAATTCGCGCACCACCAGCGCATAGGAGGGCACGATCCCGCCCTGCGACAACCCGAACACGGCGCTGACTAGGTAGAGCGGCACCATCCCGTCCCATGGCAGGTAGAGAAACAGCGCGATACATTGCAGCACCGATCCCGCCAGCAGCGTCGCCACGCCGCCCAGCCGATCGGCCACCAGCCCCGAGATCACCCGGCTCACCACCCCGCCCAGCAGCATCAGCGACAGCATCTCGGCGCCCACGGCGGGCCCATAGCCCAGCCCGACGCAATAGGCGACGATATGCACCTGCGGCATCGACATCGCCACGCAGCAGGCGATGCCCGCCAGCCCCAGCAGCCATTGCAGCGCCCGCGGCGACAGCCCGGTGCTGCGGCGGTTGCCGGCCGATGCCGCCTCGGCCACCCCATGGGCCTCGGGAGGCACCCGCCGCCGCAGCAGCAGCGACAGCGGCACCAGCGCCGCCAGCGTCACCACCGCCAGCACCAGGTAGACCTGCCGCCAGCCGCTCTCGGCCAGCAGGCCCGCCAGCAGCATCGGCCAGATCGCCCCGGACAGGTAGTTGCCGCTCGCCACCAACGCGACCGCGATACCGCGCCGGCGCAGGAACCAGTGCGAGATATCGGCGATCAGCGGACCGAAACCGACCCCGGTGCCGATCCCCAGCCCCAGATGGACCAGCGACAGCACCAGGATCGACGGCGCCAGGACCGCCAGCCCGTAGCAGGCCGCGCTCAGCATGGCGGCACCGATCAGCGCCAGCGTCACCCCGAACCGGTCCACCACCCGCCCGATCAGCAGGTTGCCCAGCGCGAACCCGACCATGGTCAGCGTATAGGGCAGCGATGCCTCGGCCCGGCCCGCCCCGAACTCGGCCTCGACCGCGGGCAGGATCACGATCACCGCCCACATGCCCACATTGGCCACCGAGGCGATCAGCAACGTGATCGCCAGCCGGAGCCAGGAGTAACCGCTGTCATGGATCTGCGCATGCGTCATGCGGCCACGCTAGGCAGCAAGGCGCGCGCGCGCAACTGCAACCGAACCGTCAGGCCCCCAATCTGGCCCCCCGTTCTGGCGCCCCCGATCTGGCGCCCCAGATCTGGTGCCTCTGACCGCCGCCGCCTAGACTGGGGGCATGGCGGACAGGGGCAATCATGACAGGGGCTTGCCGGCGGCGCTGGTGCTGGGCGCCGCGGTCCGCCCCGACGGGAGCCCGTCCCCCGCCCTGTGCCGCCGGACGGCCCACGCGATCGCCCTGTTCCACGCAGGCAAAGTGGGGGCGATCATCGGCTGCGGCGGGCCGGGCGACCACGCCCCGACCGAGGCCGAGGCAATCCGCCGGATCTGCCGCGCATCGGGCCTGCCCGACGCGATGGTTCATCTCGAGGACCGGTCGGCCAACACCGCCGGCAACCTGCGCAATGCGCGGCCGATCCTCGACCGTCTCGGGATCGCGGGCGCCGTGATCGTCACCGACCGCTACCATGCGCCACGTGCGCGCCTGGCCGCCCGGCGGCTGGGCCTTTGCGCAACCCTGTCCTGCCCCGCGCCCGCCGGAGCCCCCAGATTGCGGTTGCTCAAGAGCCGGCTGCGCGAACTGCCCGCCTGGCTGTGGTACTTCCTGACCCTGCGCGGCTAGCCGGTTTCCGGCCTGCGCGGCAACGGCAGGACAAGCTGTCGCGTCCGGTCGATCCCCGGAGGACCGCGAAACAGGGCGGTGCCGGTCACCTGGCCACCGTCACCTCGATATAATCGGCCCGCGCCCCCGATCCGTACAGCGTAACCAGCACCATCGCGCCACCGCGAAGGATGAGCCGCGCCGCCGCCGGGTCCATCCGCCCGTTCATCAGCATGCGCTCCATCTTGGCGCGATTGCCCGCATCGGCAAAGAAACCGTCGCCCTCATCGCCGAACTGGCGGATGCCGAACCGGTGGTAATTGGCCCGGTCCTGCCGCAGAACCTGCCATGGCGCATCCAGGCGCACGCCCTTCGAATTGAACAGGTCGTCCTCGCCGATATAGGCGATGTAGCTGCCCACGACCTGCTGCGCCGCCACCGGACCGGCGGCCGGAACCAGCAGCAACATCACCGCCGCGAACAGTACCGAAATCCTGGGCATCCCGATCATCCTCCCGCCCCTGTCATTTTCCATCTTGCCCGCATGAATACGAACATGCGGTTAACGGAGCCACGCACCGCCCTAGCGGACCACATGCACCGCGCAGGCCGCGTGACGCACAACCTGGGCCGCGGTCGACCCCAGCAGCAGGTCCTGCATGCCGGGGCGATGCGACGCGATGATGATCAGGTCCGGCCCGTTCTGTTCGGCCCAATCGAGGATCGACCGGCCCGAATGCCCCTCGATCACCACCGCCTGTGCGTTCGGCAGTTCGGCGGCGAGCTTTGCCAGCTCGCGCTCCGTGGCCTTGCGCGCCTCGATCAGGTAATCGGTCGGCATATAGGTCATCGCATAGGTGGGGATCGCCTCGACCACATGCAGAAGGGTGATCCTTGCCTCGGACGTGGCAAGCAGCCGCGCCAGTTTCAGTGATCCGGTGACATCGCGTTCGGTGTCGAACGAGATCGGGACGAGAATGTTGTGATACATTGCCTTGGCCTCCGTCAGCTCCGGTCAAGTCTGCCCCGGCCCGGCGGCCCGGACCATGATCCATGTCAGCTATCGGAGCTGAAACTGGCCGCCACATCGTACATGACCGGCTCGAAGCTCTTGCAAAGCCCGGCAATCTCACGGTTGCGGGCGCGCATCTCATCGCTGCGCAGCATCGCCTGGAAATCCTCGCGCCGCTTCCACTGGGAATAGTTGGCGATCCGCGTCTGGGCATCGTTCACATGCAGCACCGCGCCCAAAAACCCCGGCTGTTTTGAAATGAAGGACGCGTAGGCATCGGTCAGCGCGTCCAGCAGATCCTGACAGGTGCCCGGCGTCATCTCGAACGTGGTGATGACCGTCTGTACGTTGTTGTCAGCGGATATCGTCAGCATCGGGACCTCCCATTGTCTTTGGTCGAACGTATCACAACCGCGCAAGCATTGCGCCGACTTCCTGCACCAGCTGCGCGACTTCGTCATGGGCCGGGTTCCTGGGCGTCTCCTGCGCCGCGCGCCCCTGCCCCAGCGTCTCGGCATAGATCACCCGGTTGGCCATGGTCGCATCCAGCCGGCCGGCCTCCATCTCTGCCAGCCTTGCGGCCACGTCGGCACCCAGCCGCGTGCCGGACCGCGCGCGGGTCATCACCAGCACCGCCGGGACCTGTTCGCGCGCAGCGAGATCCAGCACCGCCTCGACCGCCCACAGATCAACATGCGACGAGGCCACCGGCACCAGCACCAGGTCCGCCGCTTTCAGCGCGGGGCGCAGATCGCTGTCCGCCTTGGGCGGGGTGTCGATGATGACCACGTCATGGCGCCCGGCCAGCTTGCGGCTCTCATAGGGCACGCCCCAGGCCGACGCCGTCGAAAACTCGATCTCGGCACCGTCGATGCCGCCGTCGAGCCGCGCCATGAACCAGCGCCCGGCGCTGCCCTGCGGGTCGGTATCCACCAGAGCGGCGGATCGGCCTTCGCGCGCGAACCCGACCGCAAGGTTCACCGCCAGCGTGGTCTTGCCGGCGCCGCCTTTCTGCTGCGCAATCGTGATGACCTGTCCCAAACGGCCGCTCCCCGGTTCGCGACCAGATTAGCGGCAACCGGACCCGGCGCAACGCCCAAAACGACGCGGCCCACCGATAGTAACGCCCCGTTAACCCTGACGCGAAACCATGCGCGGCAGAGGAGGAATCATGCGCCGCCTGTCTGCCATCCTGCTGGCCTGCCTCACTCTGGCCTGCCTCGCCCCGGCCGGCCGCGCCGATGCCGGCGCCTGGCTGCAAGAGCAGGGGAAAACCTTCCTGTCGCTGGGCGGTAGCGCCTTTGGCAACCGCTATGTGCTGGAACAGGAATACCGGCTCTACGCCGAATACGGTGCCTGGCCGCGGCTGACGCTGGGGCTCGATGTCAACGAAAAGCCGCAACTGGTCGGGCACGCGCTGGCCTTTGCCCGCCTGCCGCTGCCATCGCCCTGGGAACAAACCAAACTCGCCGCCGAAATCGGCGCCGGCGTCCATCACCTCGAATATTACCTCGGCGAAACGCCCGAGTTTCATCCCATGTACAAGGCCACGCTGGCTCTCGGCCGGGGGTTCGAGATCCCGTGGGGCGGCGGCTGGTTCGCCTTTGATCTCGCCGCGGAACGGCGCGCCGGCCTGTCCGACCCGGTGTTCAAGCTCGATGCGACACTGGGCATGTCATCCGGCCCCCGTTTCAAGCCGCTGGTCCGGCTCGAAACATATCAGACGCGGGGCCAGCCGGTGGAATGGACGCTGAGGCCGGCGCTGATGTTCGACTGGTATCCGGGCCTCACCTTCGTGCTCGGGCTCGAGGCGAAATCGGTCACACCGGAGGCCGTGGGCCTGTCACTGGACCTGTGGCGGCGGTTCTGATCCGCCGCCACGGGATGCCGCCTCAGTCGTCGTCGATCCGCACCGTGACCAGGACCTTGCCCCTGACGGCCCTGGCCCAGACGAGGTTGACCTTGTCTTTCGCCGCTCCCTTGCCGGGGTCGGCATAGGGCATGTCGTGGTTCCGCGACCCGTTCGCGTCCTTGATCGCGCCCCGCGCGACAATCGATTCGACGTGACGCGCCTGCGCACCGAAGGGCAACCGGTTATCGGTTCCGATGCTCCAGACCACGGCGTTGCTGTTCTGCCCGTGTTCGACCCGCAGCGGGTTGGCCGCCTGCTGGTCCACCGCGTGAAACGAATTGCCGGTGAAGGTCACGTTCTTGAATTTCGAATAATCCAGATCGGCAAACGAGGTATCCACCCGCTCCACCCGGTCGATATTGCCATTGATGCTGCGGAACCGGTTGCCGCTGATGTTGACACCGTTCAGGTAATGGCCCGTGCCATGCGGCTTGACCACGATATAGCTGAACCACGGCGCCACATCCCCCGACAGAAAGATGTTGTCGGTGATGTTCATGGCGCTGAACGAATAGCCCGAAGTGAAACGCGGGGTCGCGTCGCGTTCATTGGTCCACTCGATGAAACAGTTGTCGATATAGTTGCCGGTGATGGTGGCGCTAGTGTGGTTCGCGGCAATGATCAGCCCGGCGCTGCGAACCCCGTTGGCAACGCTGTCGCCCTGGAAGAAATGGTTGCCGATCACGACACTGTTGCCACCGGCCAGCAACGCGAAATGCCTGAACCGGGTGGCGCGGCAATTGCGCAGCTTCACATCGTTGGAATTGGCGTTGATCGCGACTGTTACCCGTTGCGACACATCCTTGGCATCCTCGTCCGACAGGAACTGGCAGCGGTCGATCAGCATCCCCTGACACCCGCTTCCGATCGAGGTCACCCCACGGCTCTTGGGCCGGTTGATGAAACAGTCGCGCAGGTGGAAAATCGACCCGCCGCGGGCCAGCCGGATGCCGCTGGCGTAGCCCTGGCACTGCAGTTCGACATCCGCGATCACGAATTTCGACAGGCTGCTGAAACCCCTGAAATCGAGCATGTATTGGAAGTTTCGGAAATTGAAGTTCTGCCGTCCGGCCGCATCATAAAGAGGCGCGTTCAGCGTAACCTCTCCGGCGCCGACATTGACCGATTTCACATAGATCTCGCGTCCGACGCCCGATCCGGTGACCTGCGCGCCAACCTGGATATTGGCCGCGTTGTTCACCGCGGTCAGCTTCCTGGAATCCGACGGGTTGTAGGTGGCGTAGGACTTGACCGAGTTGACGGACCAGTTCGAAGAGGAGGCCGCGACCAGCTGCCCGTTGCGGATCACCCGGCGCGTGGCATAGCTGGTCTTGTTCGGCACCGCCGCCTGCATGTCGATCGGGCCGGTCACGGTGATCTTTCGGCCGCACAGATCCAGCGATTCGTGGTCGGAGTTGTTCAGCAACGCCTGAAAGGCCTTCCGGAACGCCAGTTCCTCATCCTTGAAGGCCTCCGCATAGGTGGCATAATCGAAGCTGCCCGTCAGCAGCAGCATCCTGGCGGTCGGCATGACGACCTTGCCCTCGAACCGCACCGGCACGTCGATGGTCACGTCCCTGTTCAGCCTGTAGGTTCCGCGCGGCACCAGCAGCGTGCGCCCATTCGCGGCCGCGTTCGCGGCGATGAATGCGGCGCTGTCATCGGTGCTGCCATCGCCCAGGGCGCCATAATCGCGCACGTCGATGACGCTGATCATCTGGCGGATGAACTCGTTCGTGACATCCCTGATCTCGATATCGTCGATCCGCACCACGCCGCCGCTGTCGCCGGTCAGATCCAGGCCGAAATGGCCATGATCGGCGTCAACGCCCCACGCCATGTCCACGCCCGCCCGCGCTCCGGTGCCCACGATCGCCGACACTTGGACCACCTCGCCATAGCGCGACAGCGCCACCGACGGGCCGGTTTCGCCCACGCCGCCCAGATGCGCGCCGTTGCTCCTGCCCGCCCAGCCGGCAATGCGCACCGATGGCAGGTTGCCGCTCATCGCCTTCACCCGTGCGGTGATGCGCAGGTAGCACCCCGGCAGGATCGGGGTTTTCTGCATGAACCGCAGCTTCTGCGTGGCCTCGGCTTTCAGCAGCTCGAGGCAGCCACCGAAATCCTGATCCGCCGGCACAAACGCCGCATTGGTCGAGCCGGAATAGGTGTCGGACCCCGGCGTCCCGTTCCCGCTCGACCATTGACCCAATCCAGCCTCGAACGCGGACGGCATCAGTGCAACGCCGCTGGTGATCGCCATGTTCATCCCAATCCCTTTCCCAGTTCGCGCGCGGATCCCAGCAGACCCGGCATGAAGATCGTCCCGGCGCCGGACAGCCCCGAACGCGAGGAAAGGGAAGTAATACCGAACCGTTAAGGGGTTCTCACGGCACCGTCACGGTGCCCGTTGCGCACAGGCTGCACAGGCTGCACGGGCCGCGCGTCAGACACCGGGCCAGCCCTATCCGCAGGGTCGGGTCATTCGCCGGGCGCGGGCCGGTCCGTCAGGCCAGTCCGTCAGGCCAGTTCGCCCGCCAGCGCCGCGTCGATCAGCGCCACGGTTTCATCCACCCCGTAGAGCGCGATGAACCCGCCGAACCGCGGCCCCTGGCTGGCGCCGAGCAGCACCTCATAAAGCGCCTTGAACCAGTCGCGCAGCGGGTCGAACCGGTCGCGGCCCACGGCATAGACCACCGATTGCAGCGCCTCGTCATCCAACGCACCGTCATAGCGCGCCAGGTCGCCGCGCAGCGCCTCCAGCGCCTCGCGTTCCAGGTCGGTCGGCGCGCGGTAAACCCTTGTCGGCTTTACAAAATCGTTGAAATACCGCACCGCGCATTCCGCCGCCGCATCCATGTCGGGATTGTTCTCGGGCGTGGCTTCGGGGGCGTAGCGGTTGATGAACCCCCACAGCCGTTCCCTGTTCTCGGCCCCGGATACGGACGCCAGGTTCAACAGCATCGCGAACGGCACCAGCATGTTCGATTCCGGCACCTGGCCGCCATGGATATGCCAGACCGGGTTATTCAGCCGTGCCTTCTCATCCTGCTCCGGATAGGCCCGCAACTGCTGGTGATACTCGTCCACTGCCTTGGGTATCACGTCGAAATAGAGCCGCTTGGCGGTCTTGGGTTTCTGGTACATGAAATAGGACAGGCTCTCGCTGCTGGCATAGGTCAGCCACTCGTCGATGCTGACCCCGTTGCCCGAGGATTTCGAGATCTTCTGCCCGTTCTCATCGAGAAACAGCTCATAGGTGAAATGCTCGGGCGCCGGCGCGCCCAGCGCCCGGCAGATGCCGTCATAGATCGGCGTGTTGGTGGAATGGTCCTTGCCATACATCTCGAAATCGACGCCCAGCGCCGCCCAGCGAGCGCCGAAATCGGGCTTCCACTGCAATTTCACGTTGCCGCCGGTGACCGGCAGCGTCCATTCGCGCCCGTCCTCGTCGTCGAAGGTGACGGTGCCGTCCCCGGCGTTCACCTCCTTCATCGGAACATAGAGCACCCGGCCGGTTTCGGGATGGATCGGCAGGAAGATCGAATAGGTCTGCCGGCGCTCTTCGCGCAGGCTCTTCAGCATGATCTTCATGATGTCGTCATAGCGTTCGGCGGCACGCAGCAGCACGTCGTCGAACTGGCCCGAGCGGTAGAATTCGGTGGCGCTCACGAACTCGTAGTCGAACCCGAACGTATCGAGAAACCGCCGCAGCATCGCGTTGTTGTGGTCGCCGAAACTGTCATGGGTGCCGAACGGGTCCGGCACGCTGGTCAGCGGCTTTTGCAAATGTTCGGCCAGCATGTCGCGATTCGGCACGTTGCCGGGCACCTTGCGCATCCCGTCGAGATCGTCCGAGAAACAGATCAGCCGGGTGGGAATATCGCTGATCTCGGCAAAGGCGCGGCGGATCATGGTGGTGCGCAGCACCTCGCCGAAGGTGCCGATATGCGGCAGACCGCTGGGCCCATAGCCGGTTTCGAACAGCACATAGCCCTTTTCGGGCGGCCCATTGCGATACCGTTTCAACACCCGGCGCGCTTCCTCGAAAGGCCAGGCCTTGGACGCAAGGGCGGTATCGCGCAACTGGGTCATGTCGTTCTCCGGGATCTGGCCGCTGCGGCGCGGCGATGCGCCGCTACCTATTGTGCCGGGGCTGAGCCGTCAATAATCTGCACGGCAACGGAACTTCCCGAAAGGCCAGCACCTTGAGCAACTCAGACACCCATGTGCTTTCCGCGCAGGACTGCCTCGTGGCCGTGATGGTCACCGTATCCGCCTCCGACGAGAACATCCGCACCTCGGAACTGGTCAAGATCCAGTCGGCGGTCAACAACCTGCCGATCTTTGCCGAATACGATATCGACCGCATGAACGTGGTGTCGCAGATCGTCTTCGACCTGATCGAACAGGAGGACGGGCTCGACGCGCTGTTCGGGCTGATCCGCGAAAACCTGCCGGAGCGGCTCTATGAAACCGCCTATGCGCTGGCCTGCGACGTGGCCGCCGCCGATGGCAAGGTCGCGGGGCCGGAAAACCGGCTGCTGGAAGAGATGCGGTACGAACTGAATATCGACCGGCTGCACGCCGCGGCGATCGAACGCGGCGCGCGGGCGCGGCACCTGACCTGAATGGCCTGCGGCTAGCTGCCGTAGATCGTGCCCCAGCGCTCCAGCAGCCGGGCCTGCAACATCCGCGCCCGGCTGTTCCACTCGCGGGCGCCCTCGGGCCGTTCGCGGTCGGCGCGCGCGATGCGGGCGCGGCGTTCCATGTCGGCGGTAAAGATGGCAAAGGCCATTTCCCGCCCGTCCGCGGCGGTGAGAAATCCGCCCAGCCCGGACACGAAGTTGAGCGTGCCGGTCTTGGCGTCCACCTTGACCGGATGGTCGTCGACGATGCGGCCGTGGCGGTCGCGCATTCCGATCGGTTTCAGCAGCGGCCGCAGGATACCCGACTTGCGGGCCTGCAGCAGCGCGGCCACGAGATCGTTGGGCGTCATCCGGGACGCATCGCCCAGCCCCGAATGATCGGCCAGCGCGGTCCCGGTCATGCCATACCGCCGTGCCGCCCATGCGCTCATCCGCGCCGCCGAGGCCTTAAGGGTCTCGGGACGCCCCCCCAGCGCCACGCTCGCCGAAAGCCCCACCATCTCGGCGGTGATGTTGGTCGAGAATTTCAGCATGTTCTTCAGCATCGGGCGCAGCTCCTGCGACCGGTGCCGCACGAGCTCCTCGGTGCCCTCGGGCAGCCAGGTGATCACCCGTGCGGGCTCCAGCACGATGCCATGCGACCGCGCAAGCGTGCGGAACACGTCCCCGGCATACAGCGCCGGCTTGCGCACCGGCAGCCACCGCGCGCCGCCATCGCCCAGCGCCGCCGAAGCCACGGTCCAGCGATCCGCGTCGCCACCGTTGGCATAGGTATAGACCGGCATCTTGCGCGGCCTGATCTGCATGCTGGCCATCTGCACATCCGGCCGGTAACGCCCGGTGCGCGCGTCCATGGTGACAGAATACCCCTCGCCCGCGCGTTTCCATTCGAAATGCACCCGGTTGAAGTTCAGCGCGATACCCGACACCGCCGGGCTATAGGCCAGCTGATCGGGCTGGCCCGGGTCGATACTGCGAACATGCGGCAGCATCCCGTCATGCACCAGGAACGCGCCGCGCACCTCGCCGATACCCGCCTCTTTCAGCGCCGCGGCCATCGCCGCCAGATCGTCGGTCACCAGCACCGGGTCGCCACCGCCCGACAGGATCAGGTCACCTTGCAGAACACCATTCTCGACCGGCCCGTTCGCCAGCAGCCGGGTGGAAAACCGGTGATCGGCTCCCAGCACGTCGAGCGCATAGAGCGCGGTCAGCGTCTTGGCCACGCTGGCCGGCGGCAGCCCCGCGTCACCGGACGCGCTCTCCAGCATCTTGCCGGTTTCGACATCGGCCACCGAACAGGCCACGGCACCGGGCAACCCGAACCGCGCGATCAGCCCCTCGATCCCACCGGCGGCCCTTGCGGCAAATCCCGCACCGCGCGCATGGGGGCGCAGCGACATCTCGGGCGCGCGCGCCCAGCCCGGCCCGGCCAGCGCCAGCGCGCCCAGCCCGCCCAGAAAACCCCGCCGCGTGGTGTTACCCGTCATGGCCGCACTTAACCCCAGCTTGCATCGCGGGACAAGCATACATCCGGCCGGGTTCCTCTGTCTGCACGGGGGTGATAATGGCGACGCATGGGGCAGGCGGTCATTCTCATGTTCATTGCCATGTCGATGATCCCTGCCGGGGATCTCGCGGGCAAGCTGCTGACCGGCGGGCATGGTGTCGCGCCCGCCTTTGTCGGCTGGTCGCGCTTTGCGCTGGGGACGCTGATGATCCTGCCGTTTCTCGGCCGGATACCCTGGCGCCTGCTGCGCGACTGGCGGATATGGCTGCGGGCCATGTTTCTCGCCGGCGGCATCCTGTCGATCCAGACCGCGCTGCGCACCGCCCCGATGGCCGATGTGTTCGCCGCCTTCTTCATCGGCCCGATGGTCAGCTTTGCGCTGTCCGTCCTTTTCCTGCGCGAACCGGTCGGACCGCTGCGCGTTGCGTTGATGGGGCTGGGGTTTGCAGGCGTTCTGCTGGTCGCACGCCCCGGCTTCGGCGGCGCGCCGGGCATCGGCTGGGCGCTGCTGGCGGGGCTGTTCTACGGGGCCTATCTCACCGCATCGCGCTGGCTGGCGCATCTGGGCACCGCGCGGGGGCTGAGCTTTACCCAGTTGCTGCTGGGCGCGGTTCTGCTGGCACCCGTCGGCCTGCCGCAAACACCCCCGCTGACCGCGCCGGTGATCGTCCTGACCCTGGCCAGCGCCGGTTTTTCGATGCTCGGCAACATGCTGCTGATCGTCGCCTATGCCCGCGCGCCGGCATCGCGGATGGCGCCGCTGGTCTATTTCCAGCTCATCGCGGCGACCGGGCTGGGCTGGATCGCCTTCGGCGATCTGCCCGACGCGCTGACCTGGGCCGGGCTAGCGCTGGTGATCGGAGCCGGGCTGATCTCGGCCATGTTGCGGCGCTGACCAGCCGCCACGGGCCCGGATGGCGGTCGAGCTTTCATGCGTCATCGGAACGTTCACGAAACACCATGCCGGTGGGGACGACTGCGCCAGCAGATGCGCCGCCGGGCCGTCCAGCCGGGCATGGGCATAGATCCGCGCCGCCGGGGACATCCGCGCCGCAATCCGGTCGCCGGGCCGGGCCAGCACGCCCACCGGCACCGTTTCCATGATCGACCGCCAGTTCTGCCAGCGATGCAGCTGGACCAGGTTGTCGGCCCCCATCAGCCAGACGAACCGTACCCCCCGATACCGCGCCCGCAGCGCCGCCAGCGTGTCGGCGGTGGCGCGGGTTCCCAGCCGCGCCTCGATATCGGTGATCTCGACACGCGGATGCCGCATCAGCGCCTGCGCCGCCGCCATCCGCGCCTCCAGCGGCGCGGGGCCGCGAGCCTTCAACGGGTTGCCGGGGCTGACCAGCCACCAGACGCGATCCAGCCCGAACCGCTTCAGCGCCTCGCGCGTGACATGCACATGACCGGCATGGGGCGGGTCGAACGACCCGCCGAACAGCCCCACGGTCATGCCGGCGCGGGCGAACGGAACGACATGACGCATCTCAGCCTCTCCCAGTGGCGCCTTTCATGAGCCGGGCCGGCGGGAATGTCCATATTCGCGCAGGGAAACGGGCGGTAACCGCCGCCCGTCCCGTGTTGTTGAAAGCGCAGGAACGCCTCAATGATGCGCCTGGCCGCCCTCGATGATCTCGAGCCCCGGCGCGGGGCCGTCGATGTCATGGCTGTCCTGACCGGCGGCGGGCCGGTTCACCCATTCCTCGCGCCCGTCGGCACATTCCTGCACCGTCGGGAAATAGATCACCTGCCCCGGCACCACCGAGGCGTCGATCCACGCCTTGAACACGAACTCGTCGTAATGCGCGTCGGGCAGCTCGCCGCTCCAGCTGATCTGCGTGACGCCCGCCGTCATCGGGGTCCCGAAATAGTCGTATTCGTGTTCTTAATCTCCGGTCACGGTCTCCAGCGTCCAACCCGCCTTGGGCATCGGCTTGACCGCGATCACGCCTTCGGGGATGTCGATCCGCACGATCAGCGTCGCCTGCCCGTCGCAGCCATGGCCGATCCGCATCACCCCCTTGTAGCCGCCGCCCGCGGCGGTCTTCTGGGTTTCGAGCGATGCGTGACCAAAGACCGGCGCAGCAAGCGTGGTTGCGGCAAGCAGCGCCGCCAGTTTCACAAGTTTCATTGATTTCAGTCCTGTCAGAGATATCCGGCCACCGCCCCGCAGAGCGATGGGTTTGAAGAAGTCGGTTTTCAGACAGGGCGCGGCGGTGCGCGGGCCGGTGGTGTCCGGCCATATGAGGGCGTGGCGAGCCGCCCGCTTGCGTCCGGGCGGCGCGTCGCTTGCGGCTCCAGCACCATCGGCATCGGCGGGCAGAGCAGCCCGGGCAGCGCCACGATCTCGGCGACCCGGCACCAGGGGCAGTCGCGGGCCGCGATGGCATCCCCGGCACCGCCGGCACCGCAGATATCGGCCAGATCGTATCCGGCCGATGCCGGCCCCAGCGCCGCCGCGGTGCGGGCCGCCGAATGCGCGGACCCGACACCGGCGAAATCCAGCGCCGCGAACAGCACGAAGGCGGCCATCAGTCGTCGTGGCAGGTTCAGGTTCATCCCGGCTCCTCGGGCGACGGTATGCCATGCCGACCGGCGCCCCGCCAGCCGAAAGGCGCAGCGCCCGCATGACGCAGCATCGCGATTGCCCCCGCGTCGCGGCTTCGCTATCAAGCCCGGTGACATTGACCCGGACAGAACAGGAAGAACCATGGCCGCCTATCAATATGTCTACCACATGCAGGGCGTCTCCAAGACCTATCCCGGCGGCAAGAAATGTTTCGAGAACATCCACCTGTCCTTCCTGCCCGGCGTCAAGATCGGCGTCGTCGGCGTCAACGGCGCGGGCAAATCGACCCTGATGAAGATCATGGCCGGTCTGGACAGGGATTTCACCGGCGAAGCCTGGGCCGCAGACGGCGCAAAAGTCGGCTATCTGCCGCAGGAACCGGATCTGGACCCGGCGCTCAGCGTGCGCGAGAACGTCATGCTGGGGGTCAAGGAAAAGAAGGACATTCTCGATCGCTACAACGACCTCGCCATGAACTACAGCGACGAAACCGCCGCCGAGATGGCCGAGCTTCAGGACGTGATCGACGCCCAGAACCTGTGGGATCTCGACAGCCAGATCGACGTGTCGATGGAGGCGCTGCGCTGCCCGCCGGACGATGCCGATGTCGCGACGCTCTCGGGCGGTGAAAAACGACGCGTGGCGCTGTGCAAGCTGCTGCTCGAAGCCCCCGACATGCTGCTGCTGGACGAACCGACCAACCACCTGGACGCGGAAACCATCGCCTGGCTGCAACAGCACCTGATCGACTACAAGGGCACCTGCCTGATCGTCACCCATGACCGCTATTTCCTCGACGACATCACCGGGTGGATCCTCGAACTGGATCGCGGACGGGGCATTCCCTACGAGGGCAACTATTCGGCCTGGCTGGAACAGAAGGCCAAGCGGCTGGCGCAGGAGGCCCGCGAGGACAAGTCGCGCCAGAAGACGCTGGAACGCGAACTGGAATGGATGCGGCAGGGCCAGAAGGCGCGGCAGGCCAAGCAGAAGGCCCGGATCAACGCCTATAACGAACTGGCGGGCCAGTCCGAACGCGACAAGATCACCCGCGCGCAGATCGTCATCCCCAACGGCCCGCGGCTGGGCTCGAAGGTGATCGAGGTCGACGGCCTGGCCAAGCACCTGGGCGACAAGCAACTGATCGAGGGCCTGTCATTTTCGCTGCCGCCGGGCGGCATCGTCGGCGTGATCGGCCCCAACGGCGCCGGCAAATCGACCCTGTTCCGCATGTTGACCGGTCAGCTGGAGCCCGATGCGGGCAGCATCGACTATGGCGACACGGTGCAGCTGTCCTACGTGGACCAGAGCCGCGACGACCTGAACGACGGCGACACGGTGTGGGAGGCGATCTCGGGCGGGGCCGAGCTGATCGAACTGGGCGACGCGCAGGTGAACAGCCGCGCCTATAGCTCATCGTTCAACTTCAAGGGCGGCGATCAGCAGAAGAAAGTCGGCCTCTTGTCGGGCGGCGAACGCAACCGTGTGCACATGGCGCGGCTGCTGAAAGAGGGCGGCAACGTGCTGCTGCTCGACGAACCGACCAACGATCTCGACGTCGAAACGCTCCGCGCGCTCGAAGACGCGCTGGTCGATTTCGCCGGCTGCGCAGTGGTGATCTCGCACGACCGCTTCTTCCTCGACCGTATCTGCACCCATATCCTGGCGTTCGAGGGTGACGCGCATGTGGAATGGTTCGAAGGCAACTTCGAAGATTACGAAGAGGACAAGAAGCGGCGGCTGGGGCCGGATGCACTGGAGCCGAAGCGGTTGAAGTATAAGAAGTTTTCTCGTTGATTCGAACAAACTTCAAATCCAACCTGACGTTACTACGCTCTGCGGCGATGAAATATGGCAAACATAATTTGCCCTAGAATCTCGGAAGAGTACCGACGCGACAACGTCTTTCGAGAAGCGGCCTACATACTATTCAATGATTATTTGAGCCTCCAACAGGCACTACGATCTGACGCGAACAGCCATTACAACATGTTACGCGCATCAGGGTTGCTTCGACGCCTATTTATAGATCAGCACTCAGTGGCGTCTTATGTGGCCAAACGTACTGCGCTAGAACTCCTTGTGACGAGGTATGTGTTTCGAGGCCCAAAAACAGAACGAAAAATATCGGATTTAGATCCATTATATCAAATATTTGCGCCAAAATCAGCGGGCAATCACCCCCCAATGCCCCAACCACCGTGGGACATAGTTCAAAGCTGTGAAGAATACCTCGCCTCTGAGATAGGCATTCTTGGGGGACGTTCCGTAACCCCAAAGAAAATCATTTTGTTGTATGCTAGAAAGCTAGGCGGCGTTCATTTTGACGTGCCGATCTTCAGAGGCAACTCAAAGGAGCCGGAAGTCAAGGACATGCATCGCTTTAACGTTTCGCATCGGATTTTTGGCAAACCACCATCCCACCCTATGATGAAGCAGGTTGCTAGCGACTTGTTCCGTACGCTTGGCCCGATCGCAAAAACCTTAGAGGTAAATGGCATCACTGGCACCGCCCAACCCTAGCAAGCGTAGGATGGGGTTCCACCCCATCGCCACCGATACCCGCTCAGGATGGGATGAAATCCCATCCTACGGTTCGCCGTAGTCACCGGTTTCGACACCCCCGGCCCAGTCCGGGTCGACCCGGCCGGCTCGGATGTCGCGATGGATCGACGAATAGGGCCAATCCACCGCCCGATCGACCAGCCCGTGTTTCACCGGATTGCCCCAGCAACAGGCCATGTGGCGGCGGTAATCCTCCTCGTCGCGGATGCGGTGTTCCCAGAACCGGCGCTGCCAGATCCCCGCATCGCCTTTCGCCACCTTTGACCGGGATCGTAGGATGGGGTTCAACCCCATCCTGCCCGACGCTTTCACACCTCGCGTGAACCGGGACTTGATCGCGCCCCAGCGGGTCGAGAAATCCGCGTCGCCGGGCGGCAGCGTCCAGATCGCGTGCAGGTGGTTCGGCAGCACGACAAAGGCATCGCACCAGAACGGCCGCTCCTGCCGGGTCGCGGCATAGGTGCACCGCAACAGCGCAATCTCGCGAACCAGAAGGTCCGAGCGGCGGTCGGCCAGGGCCAGGGTAAAGAAATACCTGGCGCCCGGAACACGGGCACGTCGATAGCAGGTCATGGCTCATCCACAGCACGGCGCCGGTTAAGGCCGGGTAAAATCCTGTCCCCCTTGCACCGGTTGCCCTTCGCAGCGGCGGCGAAACCGCATAGGCTCCGGGCGTCGCAGCCGGAGCCGCCCATGCCTCTCGTCGCCTTTCTCGTGAACTGTCCCGACGCCGACACCGCCGATGCGATCGCCGATGCGCTGATCGCGGCGCGGCTGGTGGCCTGTTCCAACCGCCATGCCCCGATCCGCAGCCGCTATCGCTGGCAGGGCGAAATCGAGACAGCCGAGGAACATCCGCTGCTGCTCAAGACCCGGCCCGACCTGGCCGACCGGGTCGAGGCGGAAATCGCCCGGCTGCACCCCTATGACGTGCCGCCGATCCTGCGGATGACGATGCAGGCCAATGCCGCCTATCTCGACTGGATCGCCGCGGAAACGACGGCCTGACACCGCCGCGCGCCGCAGAAAACCCTTGCAATTCGCGCCGGTCTCGCCCACCTACGCGGTGCTACGTTACTCTCTATCGACCCACTGTCTCCCTAACACGGCGTTCAGTCCCTCGATCAAGACTGACAGACGCCAGGCCGCAGCACTTCCGCGTGCGGCACAACACAGGAGACCACGGACATGGCCAACGGCACCGTGAAATGGTTCAACGCCACCAAAGGCTACGGCTTCATCGCACCGGAATCGGGCGGCAAGGACGTTTTCGTTCACATCAGCGCGGTTGAGCGCGCCGGGCTCACCGGTCTGGCCGACAACCAGAAAGTGACCTACGACGTCGAAGCAGGTCGCGACGGCCGCGAAAGCGCGTCGAACATCCAGCTCGTCTGAGTTGTCGCGGGGCGCGCGCACATCGCCGCACGCCCCGTTTCTCCCCCGACGCGGCCCCCAAAAGGGCCGTCTAAGGGGCTGTGGCCCAATGGCCGCGCGGGTTTCACATTTCGGAGAAGTGGCCCAAATTCATTGACCATTCACATCTGCGGGCCAAAAATGGGTGCCCGTCAACAGGTGAAAGGTCAATCATGTTCTCTCGTCGCAATTTCCTGGCTGCCACCGCGGCGGCCTCCGCCCTGCCCCTGCCGGCGCTGGCCAAGACGGCCGAGCCGTTCGATCCCATGCCGCAATATGTGCGGATCAAGAAACAGTTCCTGCCGGGCCAGATCCTGATCGTGCCGCGTGCCTTCTACCTCTACTATGTGACCGAACCGCGCAAGGCGATCCGCTATGGCGTCGGGGTCGGCAAGGCGGGGCTGGAATTCACCGGATCGGCCATCATCCAGGTGAAAAAGGAATGGCCCACCTGGCGCCCGACCGACGAGATGATCGAACGCGATCCCGTCACCTATGGCAGGTTCAAGGACAACGACTATGTCCAGCCGGGCGGGCCGGACAACCCGCTGGGCGCGCGGGCGCTCTACCTGTTCCAGAACGGGGTCGACACCTATTTCCGGATCCACGGCACCACCCAGCCGCAGACCATCGGGCAATCCGTGTCCAACGGCTGCATCCGGATGCTGAACGAACATGTGGTGGACCTGTATGAACGGGTGCCGGTCGGAACCGTGGTCACCGTGCTGTGACGGGCATGATCACCGCCGCAGTTCGCGGGTGAGGTCGAACACCGCCGGCCCGATATCCTCGACGATCACCGCCACCCCTGCCGCGTTGGGATGGATGTTGTCGCCCTGGAAATACTGCCGCAGCCTGGTGGCGTCACCACCGACCGCGCGACCGATGCCACCCAGCAGGTTCGGGTGCAGCGCCACCCCATGCGCCCGCGCCAGGTCCGGATACATGCCATCGAAGGCGGCCTTGTAGTCCGGGCCGAAATTTCCCGGCGCCTTCATCCCCATCAGCAGCACCCCGACCCCGGCCCTGTCGGCCGCGTCCAGGATCCCGTCGAGATTGGCACGGCTGACCGCCGGGTCGATGCCGCGCAGCATGTCGTTGCCGCCCAGCGCCACCACCACCGCGTCCACCTCGCCGGTCAGGGTCCAGCCGATTCGCGCCAGCCCCCCGGCGGTCGTATCCCCCGACACCCCGGCATTGATCAGGCGCGCATCCGCGCCGCGCGCATCCAGCCACGCCTGCAGCTGCGGCACCAGCCCTTCGCTCTGGACGAGCCCGTATCCTTGGGTCAGACTGTCGCCGAACATCGCCACTGTAACCGTTTCCGCCCGCGCCGCCGTGCTGAAATGGCCGGCCAGCAGACCAATCACGAGAGCCAGCAGAACCTTGCGCATGTCGCCTTCCCCTTCCGAACCCGCGTTGTCGCTCAGGCAGGCCGCATTGACGCTGAACGGCAATGCCGGGCCGGTGAACATCCTGCACGATCTCACATTCGAGGTGAAGCACGGAGAATCACTGGCCCTGGTCGGGCCGTCCGGGTCCGGCAAATCCTCGGCGCTGATGCTGATGGGCGGGCTGGAACGCGCCACCGGCGGCAGCGTCATCGCATCGGGTCACGACCTCGCCGCGATGGACGAGGACGCGCTGGCCCGGTTCCGCCGCGACCGCATGGGGGTGGTGTTCCAGAGTTTTCACCTGATCCCGACCATGACCGCGCTGGAAAACGTGGCCACGCCGCTGGAACTGGCGGGCCATCGCGATGCCTTTGCCCGCGCAGCGGCCGAACTGGAAACGGTCGGCCTGTCGGGCCGCGCCGATCATTACCCCGCGCAGATGTCGGGCGGCGAACAGCAGCGGGTCGCGCTGGCGCGCGCCTCGGCCCCGCGCCCCGAGATCCTGCTGGCCGACGAACCCACCGGCAATCTCGACGAAGCCAACGGCGCGGCGATCATGGACCTGCTGTTCGGCCTTCGGGACCGTCACGGGGCGACGCTGGTGCTGGTCACCCACGCACCCGAACTGGCCGCGCGCTGCGATCGGGTCGTGCGGTTGCGCGACGGCCGGGTCGAGGACGATGCCACCACCGAGGCCGCCGGGTGAGCCTGCCCATGGCCGCCCGTCTCGCCCGGCGTGAACTGCGTGGCGGGCTGCGCGGGTTCCGCATCCTGCTGGCCTGCCTGACGCTCGGCGTCGCGGCGATCGCCGCGGTCGGCAGCACCCGCAGCGCGATCCACGCGGGGCTGGTGCGCGACGGGGCGGTGCTGTTGGGCGGCGATGCCGAGATGAGCTTTACCTATCGCCGCGCCAGTGACGCGGAACGCGACTGGATGCGCCGCCATGCCACCGCGATATCCGAGGTGATCGATTTCCGGTCGATGGCGGTGGCCGGCAGCGGTGACGCGGCCGACCGCGCGCTGACCCAGGTCAAGGCGGTCGATGACGCCTATCCGCTGACGGGCCGGGTCGCGTTGTCCCCGGAGATGACGCTGGCGCAAGCGCTGGCCGGGCGGGACGGGCTGCCCGGCGTGGTGATGGAACGCGGCCTCGTGGAGCGGCTGGGACTGTCGCCGGGCGACAGGCTGCGCTTTGGCACCCGCGACTTCGTGCTGACCGCGACCCTGACCGGCGAACCCGACGGGGCGGCGGCGGGCTTTGCCCTCGCGCCCCGTAGCATCGTCGCCTCCGCCGCGCTCGAAACCTCGGGCCTGCTCGCCCCCGGCACGCTGTTTTCGAGCCACTACCGCCTGCTGCTGCCCGACGGGGCGGCGCTCGCGCCGCTGGCGGACGCGGCCCGCGCCGCGTTCCGCGACAGCGGCCTGCGCTGGCGGGATGCCCGCAACGGCGCACCGGGCGTGGCGCGGTTCGTGGATCGACTGGGCGCCTTCCTGGTGCTGGTCGGATTGTCCGGGCTGGCGGTGGGCGGCATCGGAGTGTCCGCCGCCGTGCGCGCCTATCTCGCGGGCAAGACGGACACCATCGCCACCCTGCGGACGCTCGGCGCGGACCGGTTCACCGTCTTTGCCTCGTATTTCCTGCAGGTCGGCCTGCTGTCGGGGCTGGGCGTGGTGCTGGGCCTCGTGCTGGGCGGGGCGCTGCCGCTGGCGCTGTCTCCACTGATCGCGGCCCGCCTTCCGGTCCCGGCCGTGTTTGCGGTCTATCCCCTGCCCCTGGCCGAAGCCGCGATCTACGGGATGCTCACGGCGCTGATCTTCACGCTCTGGCCGCTGGCCCGCACCGAAGAGGTCCGCGCCGCCACCCTGTTCCGCGATGCCCTGTCGGCGGGCCGCGTTCTGCCCCGGCCGCGCTATCTGCTGCTCGCGCTGGCGGCGCTGGCTCTGTTGCTGGCGCTGGCCGCCGGGTTCAGCGGGCGGCGCTGGCTGACGCTGTGGACCGCGGGCGGCATCATCGGCACGCTGGCGGCGCTGTCGCTGGCGGCGCTGGCGATCCGCGGCCTGGCGCGGCGCGGCGCATCCGGCGCGCGCGGGCGACCGGCCCTGCGCTGGGCGCTGGCGGCCATCGGCGGGCCGCGCGAACAGGCCATGTCCGTGGTGCTGTCGCTGGGGCTGGGCCTGTCGGTGCTGGCCGCGGTCAGCCAGATCGACGGCAACCTGCGCCGCGCCATCACCGGCAACCTGCCCGACATCGCGCCTTCGTTCTTCTTCGTCGATATCCAGCGCGACCAGATGCCCGGCTTCACGGCGCGGCTCGACGCGGCCCCGTCGGTCAGCCGGGTCGACTCCGCCCCCATGCTGCGCGGCGTGATCACCCGCATCAACGGCCGTCCGGCACAAGAGGTTGCCGGCAACCATTGGGTGCTGCGGGGCGATCGCGGCGTCACCTATGCCGATGCGCCGCCGCCCGGCACCACCATCACCGAAGGCACATGGTGGCCCCCCGGCTATTCCGGCCCGCCCCGCGTCAGCTTTGCCGCCGAAGAGGCCGCCGAAATGGGGCTGCGGCTGGGTGACCGGATCACCGTCAACATTCTCGGCCGCGACATCACCGCCACCATCACCAGCTTCCGCGAGGTCGATTTCTCGACCGCCGGCATGGGGTTCGTGCTGTCGATGAACCCCGCCGCGCTGGCCGGCGCCCCGCACAGCTTCATCGCCACGGTCTATGCCGAGGCCAGCGGCGAAGCCACGATCCTGCGCGATCTCGCCGGGGCCTATCCCAACATCACCGCGATCCGCGTGCGCGACGCCATCGACCGGGTGTCCGGTGTCCTCGCCGGGCTGGCGTCGGCCACATCGCTGGGCGCGGCGGTCACGCTGGTCACCGGGTTCCTGGTGCTGATCGGCGCCGGTGCCGCGGGCGAGGCGGCCCGCGCCTACGAGGCGGCGATCCTGAAAACGCTGGGCGCGACCCGCGGGCGCATTCTGGCCAGCTTTGCGCTGCGGGCGGCAATCCTCGGCGCGGCGGCGGGGCTGGTGGCGCTGGCCGCCGGCATCGCGGGCGGCTGGGCGGTCAGCCGCTTCGTGTTCGAAACCCGGTTCACTGTGGTCTGGCCGGCGGCGCTGGCGATCGTGTCCGGCGGCATCGCCGCCACCCTGCTCGCGGGGCTGGCCTTTGCCGCCCGGCCGCTGGCGGCGCGACCGGCACGGATCCTGCGCAGCCGCGACTGAGGACGGCCTAGCGGGCGCAGACCACCGGTTGCAGCATCCGCACCAGGTCGCCGTTGTCGCAGACCAGCGCGTCCAGCGTCACCTCGTCCAGAGCCATGAAAAACGCCTGCGCCGCATCCGCCAGCGCCAGCTTCAGCCGGCAGACATCGGTCAGCGGACAGGTATTGTCGGCATCGGCGAAACACTCGACCACCGGCAGATCCCCCTCGACATCGCGGAACACATCCCCGATGCGGATCTCGCGCGCGGCATGCGCCAGCGACATGCCCCCGTTGCGGCCGCGCTGGGTGTTGAGATACCCCAGCTGCGCCAGTTGGTTGATGACCTGCGCCAGATGGTTTTCCGAGATGTTGCAGCAGGACGCGATCTCGGCCTTGGTCACCAGGCGGTCGTCATTGACCGCACAATACATCAACAGGCGAACGGCAATGTTGGTTCGTTTCGTGATTCGCACGGAATCCCTCCTGTCACATTGCGGAGACTGTCTTCTTGCACAGGCCCGGAAAAATCGGTTTGACATATATCAATCCGACCCGAACAAGACGGAAACCGCCCGTGTCCGACCCGCATTTCTTTGGCTATGGCAGCCTGGTGAACCGCGCCACCCATGCCTATCCCGACCTGCACCGGGCCCGGCTCAGGGGCTGGCGCCGGGCCTGGGCGCAGACCTCGCTGCGCAGCGTGGCCTTTCTCACAATCGTGCCGGCGGACCCTCAGGCCGAAATCGACGGGCTGACCGCGCGCGTGCCCGGCAGCGACTGGGCTGCGCTCGACGCCCGCGAATGGGCCTATGACCGGATCACCGTCACCGCCGAGGTCACCCACCCCGCCCCGCATCCGCGCGAAATCGCGGTCTATTCGGTCCCGCCCCGGCATCGCAACGCCCCCGGCGGTGACCACCCGATCCTGCTGAGCTATCTCGACGTGGTGGTGCAGGGCTACCTGCGCGAATTCGGCGAACCCGGTGCCGCGCGGTTCTTCGCCTCCACCGATGGCTGGCAGGCGCCGGTGCTGGATGACCGCGCCGCGCCGCGCTATCCCCGGCACCAACGCCTGACAGAGGCGGAAACCGCGCTGGTCGACGATCTGCTCGGCACCTGCGGCGCCACGATCATCACCGCCGCCTGACCGCGCCGCTTCCTCTTGCCAAAAGTATCCCCGCCGGAGGCTCCCGCGGCCAGCCACCCGCGCCGGCGGCTGCGGTCAGGAGCGGGCGCGGATCACCTGCAGCAGCGGCATCAGCGCCGACATGTCCGGGCCATGTTCCCGCCCCGTCAGCGCCTTGCGCAGCGGCATGAACAACCCCTTGCCCTTGCGGCCGGTCGCGCCCTTCACCGCCTGCGTCCAGCTGGCCCAGCTGGTTTCGTCGAACGGCCCCTCGGGCAACAGCGCGATCGCCTTTGCCACAAACTCGGCATCGCCCTCGTCGATCAGCGGCTCGGCCCCGTCGCGGCACAGCGCCCACCATTCGCCGAGATCGCCGAGCGTGGTGATATTGTCCCGCGCCACGGCCCAGAAAGCCGGGGCGAGTTCGTCCGGCACGCCCAGCGCCGCGACATCGACGGCGACCGCCTCGAGCGGCAGCGCCTGCAGGTGGCGGGCCGTCAGCGGATAGAGATCCTCGACATCGAACTTGGTCGGGGCGGTCCCGAACCGGGTCACGTCGAACCCGTCGACCAGCGCGGCCATGTCCGAGCGCAGTTCGACCGGGTCAGCCGAGCCCAGCCGCGCCATCTGGCTCAGCAGCGCCATCGGCTGCACCCCGGCCGCGCGCAGGTCGCGCAGCGCCAGCACCCCCAGCCGCTTCGACAGCGCCTCGCCCTGCGGGCCGGTCAGCAGCGAATGGTGGGCAAAGCGCGGGCAGTTGCCACCGAGCGCCGCGATGATCTGGATCTGGGTCGCGGTGTTGGTGACATGGTCCGCCCCGCGCACCACATCCGTCACCCCCATTTCGGTGTCATCCACCACCGAGGCCAGCGTATAGAGCACCTGCCCGTCGCCACGGATCAGCACCGGGTCCGACACGCTTGCGGCATCGATCGACACGTCGCCGAGGATGCCGTCGGGCCATTCGATCCGTTCCTGGTCCAGCTTGAACCGCCAGACACCATTGCCGCGCTCGGCGCGCAGCGCGGCCTTTTCGTCCTCCGACAATGACAGCGCGGCGCGGTCATAGACCGGCGGACGGCCCATGTTCAGCAGCTTCTTGCGCTTCAGGTCCAGTTCGGTCGGGGTCTCGAACGCTTCGTAGAACCGGCCCATCCCGCGTAGCCGGTCGGCCGCCTCGGCATAGCGGTCCAGCCGCTCCGACTGCCGTTCCACTCGGTCCCAATGCAGGCCCAGCCATTCGAGATCCTGCTTGATCGCATCGACATATTCCTCCTTCGACCGCTCCGGGTCGGTGTCGTCGATGCGCAGAATGAAGGTTCCGCCCGCCTTGCGTGCGATCAGCCAGTTCATCAGCGCCGTGCGCAGATTGCCGACATGGAGATAGCCGGTGGGCGACGGGGCGAAACGGGTGGTGGTCATGGATGTCTCCTGTGAACGGGCGCCCTTTGTCACAGGGGGGGGCGATTGTCCAGCAAACGGGCGGGTCAGGCCGGCATTACAGGCCAGATATCCCGCAGCCGCGCCAGCCCCGCGGCCACTAGGTCTTCCAGCACCGTTTCGTCCACATCGGCAAGCGTGTTGATGTAGAGGCAGGATTTGCCCGACCGGTGCTTGCCCAATCGCGGCAGGATGTCGGGGAACCCGAAATAGCCCGGCATGATGTAGATCACCAGCGACGCCTTGCGCGGGCTGAACCCGGTGGCCAGGAAATCGCCCTCGCGCCCGCTGTCATGGCGATAGTGATAGCGGCCATATCCGACGATGGACGGCCCCCACATCACCGGGGTGAACCCGGTGACACGCCGGAACAGCGCGTCCAGCGCGCGGGCATCGGCGGCCCGGCGCGGCGGCGTCACGGCGTCGAAAAACCCGGCGACATCGGCGCCGGTGGGAACGGTCTTGTTGCCGGCCATGCCGGTCAGGATATCACGTCCCGCGCGCGTTCACAGCCCCGTGCGCGGCGGTTTGTCCGACTCGGCGGCCATGTTAGCGTTCATACAATCACAACGAGAGGAGTGCCGACATGACCAGCCCCAAACTGACCCGCCGCGCCGCCCTGACCGGCGCCGCCGCCCTGGCCGGAGCCGCGGCGGCGACGGGCCGCGCGCAGGCCGGAGCCCCGATGTCGTCCGGCCGCAACGCGCCCTATTACCGGTTCAAACTGGGCGAATTCGAGGTGACGACCATCCTGGCCGGGTCGCGCAGTGTGGACGACCCGCAGACCATTTTCGGCATGAACGCCCCGGCCGAGGAATTTGCCGCCGCCAGTGCAGCCGCGCATATCCCCGCCGACCGCACGCGGTTCTTCTTTACCCCCACGCTGGTCAATACCGGGCCCGAACTGATCCTGTTCGACACCGGCCTGAACGCCGCGGCCACCACCGCCGCGCTGGCCGCCGCCGGCTATGCGCCCGACCAGGTGGACACGGTGGTGATCACCCACATGCACGGGGATCACATCGGCGGGATGATGAAGGATGGCGCCCCCACCTATGCCAATGCGCGGGTTCTGACCGGCCAGGTCGAATTCGATGCCTGGGCCGGGATGGAGAACGAAACCTTCGAGGCGCAGATGCGCCCGGTGGCTGAGCGAACCGAGTTCCTGAACGACGGTGGCAGCGTGGTTTCGGGCATCACCGCGATGGCCGCCTTCGGCCACACGCCGGGGCACATGACCTACATGCTGGAAAGCGGCGGCAAACAGCTGTTGCTGATGGCCGATCTGGCCAACCACTATGTCTGGTCGCTCGCCTATCCGGACTGGGAGGTCAGGTTCGACATGGACAAATCCGCCGCCGCCGCATCGCGCCGCAAGGTGCTGGGAATGCTGGCCGCCGACGGGATACCGCTGATCGGATACCACATGCCGTTCCCGGCGCTGGGGTTCGTCGACACCCGCGACGACGGGTTCCACTATGTACCCCACGGCTACCAGATGATGCTGTAGCGGGCTACCGGTTCAGGACGGGTCGCGCCAGCGGTTGACGATGGGATAGCGGCGGTCGAGCCAGAACGCCCCCTTGGTCAGCCGTGGCCCCGGCGCCGACTGGAACCGCTTGTATTCGCTGAGATAGATCAGCCGTTCGACCCTGCGCGCCACTTCGCGGTCGAACCCGGAGGCGACGCAATCGGCGATCGACCCGTCGCGGTCCACAAGGATCTCGAGCATCGCGTCCAGTTCGGCGTAATCCGGCAGGCTGTCGCTGTCCTTCTGATCCTCGCGCAGTTCGGCGCTCGGCGGCTTGTCGATCACCCGCGGCGGGATCACCTGCCCCACGGGCCCCATCATCCAGTCGCGATGGTTGGCGTTGCGCCAGCGGCAGGTTTCGAACACGCGGGTCTTGTAAAGATCCTTGAGCGGGTTGTAGCCCCCGGCCATGTCGCCATAGATCGTGGCATAGCCCACCGCCACCTCGGACTTGTTGCCGGTGGTCAGCAGCATCTCGCCGAACTTGTTGGACAGCGCCATCAGCAGCAGCCCGCGCAGCCGGGACTGGATGTTTTCCTCGGTCAGCCCCGGCTCCAGCCCCTCGAACAGCGGCGCCAGCGTGCGGGTGATCGCCGCCCGCCCCTCGGAGATCGGCACATGATCGTAGCCGCAGCCCAGCGCCTTTGCCACGGCCTCGGCATCCTCCAGGCTCTCGGGCGAGGTGTATTCCGACGGCAGCATCACGCAGCGCACGTTTTCCGGGCCCAGCGCATCCGCCGCGATCGCCGCCACCAGTGCCGAATCGACCCCGCCGGAAAGCCCCAGCAGCACCTTGGCGAACCCCGACTTGGCCAGGTAGTCGCGCAGGCCGGTGACCATCACCCGGTAATCCTGCTCCCACGCGTCCGGATGAACATGCTCCTCGCCCCCGATCAGCCGCCAGCCCTCGGGCGTGCGTTCCAGGTCCACCTGGGCAATCGCCTCGTCAAAGAGCGGCATCTGCAGCGCCAGTTCGCCGCCGGGGTTCAGCGCGAAGGTGCCGCCATCGAAAACCTGATCGTCCTGCCCCCCGACCATGTTGAGATAGATGACGGGCAGGCCGGTTTCGACCACGCGGGCTACCATGTGGTTGAGCCGCACCTCGAACTTGTCGCGGTAATAGGGCGATCCGTTCGGCACCAGCAGGAACTCGGCCCCGGTCTCGGCCAGGGTCTCGGCCACGTCGTCATGCCAGGCATCTTCGCAGATCGGCGACCCGATCCGGACACCGCCCACCACATACGGCCCGCCCAGCGGACCGGCATCGAAAATCCGCATCTCGTCGAACACGGTTTCGTTGGGCAGGTGGTGCTTGAGCGGGGTCGCCACGATTCGCCCGCCCTTGCAGATCAGGTAGGCGTTGTAGAGCGAGGTGCCTTCGACCCAGGGCGCGCCGATCGCCAGGGCCGGCCCGTCGGCGCACTCGGCGGCCAGCGCACGCACCCGTTCGATCGCGGCGGTGTGAAAGGCGGGCTTCATCACCAGGTCCTGGGTGTTGTAGCCGGTTATGAACATCTCGGGCAGCGCCACCAGGTCGGCCCCGGCATCGCGACCCTGTTCCCACGCTTGGCGCGCCTTGGCGGCATTGCCGTCCAGGTCGCCCACGACGGGGTTGAGCTGTGCCAGCGTCACGCGGAATCGGTCGGCCATCTGTTCCCTGCCTCTCAACCTGCCCTGTTCCCTCCCAAGCCGTTTACCAGATCACCCGGCACAGGAAAGGGTTTGCGCGGAAAACCGGGCGCCTGCCCTCCGGTCATGGTCAATCCGTGGGCAGTCGGGCATCGGCGGGAACATTGCGGTTCCATCCGGCGGCGGCGCGTTCTAGGTTCACGGCGCGCCCAGGGGCGCGGTTCAGAACCGGACGGGCAAGACATGGCAAACTGCAAGATATTCCTGCTGCCGCTGCTGATCGGACTGGCGCAACCGGCGCTGGCGCAGCAATCGGCGCAGACGGTCCAGGACGAGGTCGGCGGCATCTACGAAGGCACGTTCCGCAACGGGCTTCAGCACGGCACCGGCACCTATCGCCTGCCGAACGGTTTCGAGTACCAGGGCGAATGGGTCGATGGCGAAATCAGCGGCCAGGGCGTCGCCCGCTATCCCGACAGCGCGGTCTACGAAGGCGGCTTTGCCGCCGGCAAGCCGCAGGGCCAGGGCAGGATCACCTATGCCGATGGCAGCACCTACGAGGGCGGCTGGACCGCTGGCGTGATCGACGGGGACGGTGTCGCCACCTATCCCGACGGCGCCCGCTATGACGGCAGTTTCCGCGCCGGCAAATACCAGGGCGCGGGCATCCTGACCGATGCGGAAGGCACCCGGTTCGACGGCCACTGGGCCGACGGCAAGCTGCACGGGCAGGGCACGGTGACCTATGCCGATGGCGGCGTCTACGAGGGCGGGTTCAAGTTCGGCAAACGCCATGGCGAAGGCCGCCTGACGCTGCCCGACGGGCTGGATTACTCGGGCACATGGGAAGACGGCCAGATCAACGGCAAGGGCCGGCTGGTGCAACCCAACGGCGACATCTACGAAGGCGATCTGGTCAAGGGCCGCCGCGAAGGCACCGGCCAGGTCACCTATGCCAATGGCGACACCTATCGCGGCGGGTTCGTGAACGACCAGCGCGAGGGACAGGGCCTGTTCAAGGGGCAGGACGGGTATGTCTATAACGGCGAATGGAAGGCCGGAAAGATCGCCGGCAGCGGCAAGGTCACCTATCCCGACGGGTCGTTCTATACCGGCCAGTTCCTCGACGATCTGGCCCACGGGCGCGGCAAGATCACCTATCCCGACGGCGCCACCTATGACGGCGACTGGGTGAACGGGGTGATCGAGGGCAACGGCGTGGCCACCTATCCCGGCGGGGTCGTCTATGACGGCGAGTTTCGCAATGCGCGCAACCACGGCCGGGGCGTGATGACCTATCCCGACGGGTATCGCTATGACGGCGACTGGAAGGACGGCAAGCGCAGCGGACAGGGCAAGGCCACCTATGCCGATGGCAGCATCTACGAGGGCGGTTTCGTCGACGGCAAGCGCGACGGCCGGGGCGAGATCACCATGGCCAGCGGGTTCCGCTATTCCGGCGACTGGAAAACCGGAGAAATCAAGGGGCGCGGCGTGGCCACCTATGCCAATGGCGATGTCTATGACGGCGAATTCAGCGATGGCAAACGGCAGGGTCAAGGCACCATGCGCTATGCCTCGGGGCAGGAGGAAAGCGGCAGATGGGAAAACGGCGCCCTGGTCGCACCCGCCGAACCGCAACCGGCCGCGGATGCCGATCCGGCACCGGCGGCCGGGACCGACTGAGCGGTGCGATTTTCGCCTTTCCATCCGTGGCGCAACGCGTATAGTCGGGCGCCATGACCAGCCACGCCCATATCGCACCTGCCGCCGCATATCGCGGCGCGGCGCCGCGTGGCCTCCTGACCCTGGCGATTGTACTGCTAGGCCGCCTCTGAGCGTGCCATTCGGCGCGCCCGCTCAGAGGATGCCGCCCGCGCGCCAAGGATTCAGGAAACACCAACGAAAGACATCGCCATGACCACCACGACCGACACGGATCGCGTCCTCATTTTCGACACGACACTGCGCGACGGCGAACAGAGCCCCGGCGCCACCATGACCCATGACGAAAAGCTCGAGATTGCCGGGCTGCTGGACGAAATGGGCGTCGACATCATCGAAGCCGGTTTCCCGATCGCCTCCGAAGGCGATTTCAAGGCAGTGTCCGAGATCGCCGCGAATGCGCGCAACGCGGTGATCTGCGGCCTCAGCCGGGCCAATCTCGGCGATATCGACCGCTGCTGGGAAGCCGTCCGCAACGCCAAGCAACCGCGCATCCACACCTTCATCGGCACCTCGCCGCAGCACCGCGCGATCCCGAACCTGACCCGGGACGAGATGGCCGACCTGATCCACCAGACGGTCACCCATGCGCGCAACCTGTGCGACAATGTGCAATGGTCGCCGATGGATGCCACCCGCACCGAATGGGACTATCTCGCCCGCGTTGTCGAAATCGCGATCAAGGCCGGCGCCACCACCATCAACATCCCCGACACGGTGGGCTATACCGCCCCGGTCGAAAGCGCCGACCTGATCCGGCGGCTGATCGCCGAGGTGCCGGGCGCTGCTGACGTGGTGTTTTCGACCCATTGCCACAACGACCTGGGCATGGCGACCGCCAACAGCCTCGCCGCCGTGGCCGGCGGCGCGCGGCAGATCGAATGCACCATCAACGGCCTGGGCGAACGCGCCGGAAACACCGCGCTCGAAGAGGTGGTGATGGCGCTGAAGGTGCGCCATGACATCATGCCCTGGCAAACCGGCATCGACACCTCCCGGATCATGAACATCTCGCGCCGGGTTTCGACCGTGTCCGGGTTTCCGGTGCAGTTCAACAAGGCGGTGGTCGGCAAGAACGCCTTTGCCCATGAAAGCGGCATCCACCAGGACGGCATGCTCAAGAGCGCCGACACGTTCGAGATCATGCGCCCCGAGGATATCGGGCTCGCCGGCACGTCGCTGCCGCTGGGCAAGCATTCCGGCCGCGCGGCGCTGCGCGACAAGCTGCGCCAGCTGGGCTATGACGTGGGCGACAACCAGCTCCGGGACATCTTCGTGCGGTTCAAGGAACTGGCCGACCGCAAGAAAGAGGTGTTCGACGACGATATCGTGGCGCTGATGCGCGCGGGCGAGGACCCGGCGAACGACCGGCTGCAGGTGGTGTCGATGAAGGTGGTCTGCGGCACCGGCGGCCCGGCGGAATCCACCGTCGAGATGGAGATCGACGGCGAGGACCTGTCCGCCACCGCCCATGGCGACGGACCGGTGGACGCCACGTTCAAGGCGATCCGCAAGCTCTTTCCGAACAACGCCCACCTGGAGCTCTACCAGGTCCATGCCGTGACCGAGGGCACGGATGCGCAGGCGACGGTTTCGGTCCGGCTCGGCGAAGACGGCATGATCGCCACCGGGCAATCGGCCAATACCGATACGGTGGTCGCCTCGGCGCGGGCCTATGTGAACGCGCTGAACCGGCTGCTGGTGCGCCGCGAAAAGACGGGGCCGGGATCGGACATGCGCGAAATCAGCTACAAGGACGTGAACTGATCGCGCGGATACCCTGCATCGACCTGCCGCTACGGCAACGGGCAACCGCGCGGGCGGAAAGGCAGAAACGTGCCACCCCGCGCATATTGGGGACTTTCGCCGCAAGCGGTGCCCGCTTATAAGGTCTTGGCCCTGCGACCATCAGAGTCGCTGGGCCAATAGGCAGTTTCAGCAGGATCAATCTCTTATGTCGATACTCGGAAACCTTGGCGGCCTGTTCTCGTCGGACATGGCGATCGACCTGGGCACCGCCAACACGCTGGTCTATGTCAAGGGACGCGGCGTGATCCTGTCCGAGCCATCGGTGGTCGCCTATCACGTCAAGGACGGGGTCAAGAAAGTGCTGGCCGTGGGCGAGGATGCCAAGCTGATGCTGGGCCGGACGCCGGGCAGCATCGAAGCGATCCGGCCGATGCGCCAGGGCGTGATCGCGGATTTCGATGTGGCCGAAGAGATGATCAAGCATTTCATCCGCAAGGTTCACAAGCGCACCACCTTTTCCAAGCCGAAGATCATCGTCTGCGTCCCGCATGGCGCCACCCCGGTCGAAAAGCGCGCGATCCGGCAATCGGTGCTGTCGGCGGGCGCGCGCCGCGCCGGGCTGATCGCGGAACCGATCGCGGCGGCGATCGGCGCCGGCATGCCGATCACCGATCCCACCGGCAACATGGTGGTCGATATCGGCGGCGGCACCACCGAGGTCGCGGTACTGAGCCTGGGCGACATCGTCTATGCCCAGTCGGTCCGGGTCGGCGGCGACCGGATGGATGAAAGCATCATCAACTTTCTGCGCCGCAAGGAAAACCTGCTGGTCGGCGAATCCACCGCCGAACGGATCAAGACCTCGATCGGGACCGCGCGGATGCCCGATGACGGGCGCGGCGCGTCGATGCATATCCGGGGCCGCGACCTGCTGAACGGCGTGCCCAAGGAAATCGAGATATCGCAGGCCCAGGTGGCCGAGGCGCTGGCCGAGCCGGTGCAGCAGATCTGCGAGGCGGTGATGACCGCGCTCGAAGCCACCCCGCCGGACCTGGCCGCCGACATCGTCGACCGCGGCGTGATGCTGACCGGCGGCGGGGCGCTGCTGGGCGATCTCGACCTTGCCCTGCGCGAACGCACCGGGCTGGCGGTGTCGATCGCCGACGAGAGCCTGACCTGCGTCGCGCTGGGCACCGGCAAGGCGCTGGAGTATGAAAAGCAGCTGCGCCACGCGATTGACTACGACAGCTAGGACGCGCACCCTGCGGTGACAGGGCCGCGCGCAAGGGCGGCGCAGCCAAGGGAAACCCGTTGGCCAAGGACCGATCACAAAACGACGATTTCGCCGGCCCGCTGCGGCGGCTGCTGGTCGCGTTGCTGTGCCTGTTCCTGCTGGCGGTGTTCATCGTCTGGCGCATCGACAGCCCGCGGGTCGAACGGTTCCGCGCCCAGGTCACGGACCGGGTCGTGCCCAGCCTGGACTGGGCAATGCGCCCGGTCACCGGGGCGGTCAACCTGGTGCGCGATTTCCAGAGCTATCAGCGGCTGGTCGAACAGAACGCCAACCTGCGCAGCGAATTGCGCCGGATGCGGGCCTGGCGCGAGGCGGCGCTGCAACTGGAACAGGAAAACGCCCGGCTGCTGGATCTCAACAACGTGCGGCTTGACCCGCAGCTGACCTATGTGACCGGCGTGGTGATGGCCGACAGCGGCTCGCCCTTCCGGCAGTCGGTGCTGCTGAACGTGGGCGCGCGCGACGGCATCGTCGATGGCTGGGCGGCGATGGACGGGATCGGGCTGGTGGGCCGGATCTCGGGCGTGGGCAAGACCACGTCGCGCGTGATCCTGCTGACCGACCCGGTCAGCGCGGTGCCCGCCCAGATCCGCCCGTCGGGACAGACGGCGATGATCATCGGCGACAACTCGGCCACGCCGATTGTCGATTTCCTGGAAAATCTCGACCTGGTGCGCCCCGGCGACCGGGTGATCAGTTCGGGCGATGGCGGGGTGTTTCCCGCCGGCCTGCTGATCGGGTCGGTCGCCGCCGACCCGTCGGGGCGGCTGCGCGTGCGGCTGGCCGCGGATTTCGAGCGGCTGGAATACCTGCGCGTGCTGCGCCACCACGGCCATGAGGGCATCACCGATCCCGGCGGCATCGTCGCGCCGCGCACCGCCGTGCAGGCCGACCGGACCGAACCCGGCGAAGGTGGCGGCGATGGATAGCGCCGCCCCTCTGACCCGGCTCTGGCTGATGCGGGCCGCCTATTTCGGCCTCGTGCTGGTGATCCTGTTCTTTCACCTGCTGCCGCTGGACACGGTGCCGCGGCGCATCGCCCCGCCCGACCTGTTCGAGGCGCTGACCTTTGCCTGGGTCCTGCGCCGCCCCGACTATGTGCCGCCGCTGTCCATCGCCGCCGCGATGCTGCTGGCCGACCTCCTGCTGCAACGCCCGCCGGGGCTGACGGCGCTGGCGGTGCTGCTGGGGGCCGAGTTCCTGCGCGCGCGCGGGCCGGGGATGCGCGATACCGGGTTCCTGTTCGAATGGCTGGTGGTGGCGCTGGTGATGCTGGCGATCCCGGTCCTGACCCGGGTCGTGATGGGGCTGTCGCTGACGGTCCAGTCGCCGCTGTCGCTGGTGCTGAGCCGCGCGGGCTTTACCATCCTGGCCTATCCGCTGGTGGTGGCCGCGTCACAGGCCCTGCTGGGCGTCCGGCGCCCGGCGCCCGGCTCGGGTGAACAGGTGGGGCTGAGGGCATGAAACGCAATCCCCAGGAACTGGAACAGGTCCACCGCCGCATGAGCCGCCGCACCCTGCTGGTCGGCGGGTTGATGGGCGGGTTTGCCGGTGCGCTGGCCTGGCGGATGCACCGGCTTCAGGTCGACGAGGCCGACCAGTTCCGCCTGCTGGCCGAGGAAAACCGCATCAACATCCGGCTGATCGCCCCGGCGCGCGGCAAGCTGTTCGACCGCGAGGGCCGGGTGATCGCCCGCAACACGCCCAGCTACCGCATCATCATCGTGCCCGAGGATGCCGGCGACGTGGACGCGGTCATTTCGCGGCTGTCGCAGCTGGTGGAACTGGACCAGGAAGACCTGAACCGCGCGATGACCGAGATGAAACGGTCGCCGCCCTTCCTGCCGGTGACGCTGGCCGACCAGGTCAGCTGGGAGGCGGTGAGCCGCGTTGCCGTGAACGCCCCGGCCCTGCCCGGTGTGACGCCCGAGGTCGGCCTGACGCGGGAATACCCCCGCAACGCGGATTTCGCCCATGTTGTCGGCTATGTCGGCCCGGTCAGCGACTACGACCTGAGCAAGATCGAAGATCCCGAACCGGTGCTGCGCATCCCCCGGTTCCAGATCGGCAAGGTCGGGCTCGAGGCCAAGCGCGAAGACGTGCTGCGCGGCAAGGCCGGTGCCAAGCGGGTCGAGGTCAATGCCACCGGCCGGGTGATGCGCGAGCTCGACCGGCGCGAAGGCCAGCCGGGCGCCGACCTGCAACTGACCGTGGACGCGCAACTGCAGACCTATGTGCAGGCGCGGCTGGCGGGTGAAAGCGCGGCGGCGGTGGTGATCGACTGCGCCGATGGCGACCTGCGGGCGATCGCCTCGGCCCCCAGCTTCGATCCCAACCTGTTCGTGCGCGGCATCTCGGTGGGCGATTACCGGGCGCTGACCGAGGACAAGTATCGTCCGCTCGCCAACAAGACGGTGCAGGGCACCTATCCGCCCGGTTCGACCTTCAAGATGATCACCGCGATGGCGGCGCTCGAGGAAGGCCTGGTCGGCCCCGAGGAAACCGTCTGGTGCCCCGGCCACATGGAGGTATCCGGGCGTCGGTTCCATTGCTGGCGGCGCGGCGGCCACGGCCATGTGAACCTTCTGAATTCGCTGAAACAGAGCTGCGATGTCTATTACTACGACCTGGCGCTGCGGGTCGGCATCGACAAGATCTCGGCGATGGCGCACCGGTTCGGACTGGGTGAACGGCACGACATCCCGATGTCTGCGGTGGCGCGCGGGCTGGCCCCGGACCGGGCGTGGAAGAATCAGGTCCACGACCAGGACTGGCGCGTGGGCGACACGGTCAACGCCTCGATCGGACAGGGCTACATGCTGGCCTCGCCGCTGCAGCTGGCCATAATGTCGGCCCGGATCGCCACCGGCCGCGCGGTCGCGCCCCGGCTGGTCAAATCGGTGGACGGGATCGAGCAGCCCTCGGGCGGCGGCGGCGATCTGGGCGTGAACAGGGCCAACCTGGACCGCATCCGCCGCGCCATGTACGCGGTCAGCAACGACCGGCGCGGCACGGCCTATCGCAACCGCATCATCGCCGAAGAACAGCGCATGGCCGGCAAGACCGGCACCAGCCAGGTGCGCAACATCACGAAGGAAGAACGCGCACGCGGGGTCATCCGCAACAGCGACCTGCCCTGGGAACGGCGCGACCACGCGCTGTTCGTATGCTACGCGCCCTATGAAAACCCGCGTTTCGCGGTCTCGGTGGTGGTCGAACATGGCGGTGGCGGATCGACCGCGGCGGCGCCGATCGCACGCGACGTGTTGTTGCAGGCGCTTTATGGCGGACCGCCGCCGCTGACCGCCTATCCCAAGGGCGACCGCGGCCGGATCAAGGCCCAGCAGGAACAGATGGAACAGGATTTCCCCGCGCTGCGGGCAGAGGCGAGCGACCGGGCATGAGCTATCTCGAATCGACGGTCCAATCCACGCCGACGGGCCTGCGCAAAGTGCTGTATCTGAACTGGCCGCTGACGCTGTTGCTGACGGCGGTGGCCTGCGTCGGCTTCCTGATGCTCTATTCCGTCGCCGGCGGATCGTTCCAGCCCTGGGCCGAACCGCAGATGAAACGCTTCGTGCTGGGGCTGGCGGTGATGCTGGCCATCGCGATGGTGCCGATCTGGTTCTGGCGCAACATGGCCGCCCTGGCCTATGGCGGGTCCGTCCTGCTGCTGATCGCGGTCGAGATGTTCGGGACGGTCGGCATGGGCGCGCAGCGGTGGATCGACATCGGCTTCATGCGGCTGCAACCGTCCGAGTTGATGAAGATCACGCTGGTGATGCTGCTGGCCGCCTATTACGACTGGTTGCCCGCCGAGCGCACCTCGCGCCCGTTCTGGGTCCTAGTGCCGGTCGCGATCATCCTGTTTCCGACCTTTCTCGTTCTGCGCCAGCCCGATCTGGGCACCTCGATCCTGCTGCTGGCGGCCGGGGGCGGGCTGATGTTCCTGGCCGGGGTGCACTGGGCCTATTTCGTCGCCGTGATCACCGCGGGCGTCGGGCTGATCACCGCCGTGTTCAAGAGCCGCGGCACGGACTGGCAGTTGCTCAAGGACTATCAGTTCCGCCGCATCGACACCTTTCTCGACCCGTCCCAGGATCCGCTGGGGGCCGGGTATCACATCACCCAGTCCAAGATCGCGCTGGGATCGGGCGGCTGGGGCGGGCGCGGCTTCATGCAGGGCACCCAGACCCGGCTGAACTTCCTGCCGGAGAAACACACCGACTTCATCTTTACCACCCTGGCCGAGGAATTCGGGTTCATCGGCGGCATCTCGATCCTCACGCTCTACGCGCTGATCATCGTGTTCTGCGTCGCCACCGCGCTGGCGACCCGCGACCGGTTCTCGTCACTGGTGACGCTGGGCATCGCGATGACGTTCTTCCTGTTCTTTGCCGTCAACATGTCGATGGTCATGGGGCTGGCGCCGGTGGTCGGGGTGCCCCTGCCGATGGTCAGCTATGGCGGTTCGGCAATGCTCGTGCTCATGGCGGCCTTCGGCATCGTCCAGAGCGCCCATATCCACCGCCCGAGATGAGGATTTCATGACCGTCAACGTGCTGTTTGCCGCCCGCGCGGAGAACTGGGATACCTACCGGGCGCCCCTGTCCGATGCGCTGGACCGCGCCGGGGTCGCCGCCGATCTGCGCACCGATTTCCCGCCGGAACTGGTCGATTACATCGTCTATGCGCCCTCATCGCCGTTGCGGGATTTCACGCCGTTCACACGGCTCAGGGCGGTGCTGAGCCTCTGGGCCGGGGTCGAAACGATCACCGGCAACCGCACGCTGGGGGTGCCGCTGGCGCGGATGGTGGATGACGGGCTGACCCGTGGCATGGTCGAATGGGTTACCGGCCATGTGATGCGCCATCACCTGGGCATGGACGCGCAGATCACCGGCCAGGACGGTGTCTGGCGCAAGGCGATACCGCCGCTGGCGGCCGATCGTCCCGTCACCATCCTGGGTCTGGGCGAACTGGGCCGGGCCTGCGGTGAAACACTGGCCGCGCTGGGGTTTCCGGTCACCGGGTGGAGCCGGTCGCCCAAATCCATCCCCGGCCTGCTTTGCCTGCACGGGCCGGACGGGCTGACCGCCGCGCTGGACAGCGCGCAGATCCTCGTGCTGCTGCTGCCCGACACGCCGGCGACGACGAATGTCCTGAACGCCGAGACGCTGGCCCGCCTGCCGCGCGGCGCGACGGTCATCAACCCCGGCCGGGGCACACTGATCGACGATGACGCGCTGCTGGCGGCGCTGGACGCCGGGCAGGTCGGCCATGCCACGCTCGACGTGTTCCGCACCGAACCGCTGCCGGCCGATCATCCCTACTGGGCGCATCCACGGGTGACGGTCACGCCGCATATCGCGTCCGAAACCCGTGCCGAAACCGCGTCGCAGGCAATTGCCGAGAACATCCGCCGCGGCGAAGCGGCTGAGCCGTTCCTGCATCTCGTGGACCGCGACCTGGGTTACTGATCCGGCCCGGTCAACCCCAGCTCGGCCCGCCTGGCGCGGCTCAGAGCATCGCGGATCATCTCGTAGGAGGCGCGGATATGGCGTTTCAGCTCGTCATCCGACAGCCCCGGCGCGGCGTGATGCTGCACCCATTTGAACCCGCGCGAGGCGAGATAGGGGGCCGGGCGCAGCCCCTCCATGCCGGTCAGGACCTCATAGGCGATATCGCTGACCTTGAAGGTGAACGCGGCCTCGCCCGTGCCCCATCCGCAGATGGCGAACACCTTGCCGCCGACCTTCCAGACATCCGACCCGCCCCATTGCACCGAATGGGTGGCCGCCGGCAGGCTGCCGCAGAAGGCGTTGAAATCATCGCCGGTCATGCCGCCAGCCCGCGCCCCCTGAGCAGCGCCTCGACGCCCGGCAGCCTGCCGCGAAAGGCCAGATACAGGTCAGCCGCCTCGGCCGATCCGCCGCGCGACAGGATGTGATCCTCCAGCGCCCGGGCGCGGTCGGCGTCGAACGGGCCGCCCGCCTCTTCGAAGGCGGCAAAGGCGTCGGCATCCATGACCTCGGACCACATATAGCTGTAATAACCGCAGGAATAGCCGTCACCGGCAAAGACATGGGCAAAATGCGGGGTCGCATGGCGCATCGCGATCGCGTGCGGCATCCCGATCCCGGCCAGAACCTCGGCCTGGCGCGCCATCGGATCGGCGGGGGCGGGCCCGTCGTGAAAGGCCAGGTCGACCAGCGCCGAGGCGACATATTCGACCGTCTGGAACCCCATGTCATAGGTCGAGGCCGCCAGCAGCCGGTCCAGCAGGTCGCGCGGCATCGGTGCGCCGGTCTCGGCATGGGTCGCATAGTTCGCCAGCACCTCGGGCACTTCCAGCCAGTGTTCATAAAGCTGGCTCGGCAGTTCGACGAAGTCCCGCGCGACCGAGGTGCCCGAGATGCTTTCATAGGTCACGTCGGACAGCATCTGGTGCAGCGCGTGACCAAACTCGTGGAACAGCGTGCGCGCATCGTCCCAGGATAGCAGCGCGGGTTCGCCCTTGGCGAAGTTGCAGACATTGATCACCACCGGGGTCTGCGGCTCGGGGAACTTCGCCTGCGACCGCATCGCCGAACACCACGCCCCCGAACGTTTCGAGCCGCGTGCAAAGTAATCGCCGATGAACACCGCGACATGCTGCCCGTCCCGCGTCACCTCCCAGGCGCGGCAATCGGGATGGTAGAGGTCGAGATCCGGGAGCGGCGCGAATTTCAGGCCGAACAGCCGCTGCGCACAGGCAAAGGCCGCCTCGATGATCCGGTCGAGCTGCAGGTAGGGTTTCAGCGCCGCCTCATCGAGATCATGTTCGGCCCGGCGCCGTTTCTCCGCGTAGAAATGCCAGTCCCAGGGCTCCAGCGGCCCGTTGACGCCATCGGCCTGCATCATCGCGGTCAGGACCCCGGCATCTGCCTCGACCCGCGCCCGCGCGGGCTCCCAGACCGCCATCAGCAGGTCGCGCACCTTTTCCGGGCTGCCGGCCATCTCGGTTTCCAGCTTGTAATCGGCGAAATTGTCATAGCCCAGCAATCCGGCCCGTTCCTCGCGCAGGGCGAGGATCTCGGCGGCGATGTCCCGGTTGTCGGTATCACCGCCATTGGCCCCGCGCGCCGACCACGCCCGCCACGCCCGTTCGCGCAGATCGCGGCGGGCCGAAAACTGCAGGAACGGCACGATCAGCGACCGCGACAGGGTCACCACCGGACCCGGCGCGCCCTTTTCCTCGCCCGCCGCGCGGGCGGCGGCGATCACGAAATCGGGCAGCCCGTCCAGGTCGCCGGGCCCGAGCGGCATCGACCAGTCCCGTTCATCGGCCAGCAGGTTCTGGGTGAACGCGGTGCCCAGGGTCGCCAGCCGCGCCTTGATGTCCTTCATCCGCGTCTCGTCCGCCCCGCGCAGCGCCGCGCCCGAGCGGACGAACCCCCGCCGCGTCAGCATCAGCACGCGCGCCTGTTCGTCGTCCAGACCCAGCGTATCGCGCCGCTGCCACAGGTCGTCCACCCGCCCGAACAGCGCCTTGTTGGCGGAGATGTCGGAAAAATGCGCGGCCAGTTTCGGCGAAAACGCGCGCTGCAACGCCTCGCGGTCGGGGGTGCTGTCAGCCCCCGCTACGGTGGAGAACACCGACAGAACCCTGTCCAGATCCCGCCCCGCCGCCTCCAGCGCCCCGATCGTGTTGTCGAAATCCGCCGGCGCGGGATCACCGGCGATGGCGTCGATCTCGGCCCGGTGCGCCGCCAGCGCCCGGTCCAGCGCCGGGTCGAAATCGGCATCGGAAATCGCGGCAAAGGGCGCGATCCCGAACGGGGTGTCCCAGGTATCCAGCAGCGGGTTGGTCATCGTCATCCAGTCCTCTTGTCGCAAACCGGGCAATCCGCCCGCCGTTTCAACGCGATCTTCCGGGTCTCGCCCCAGAGCGCGTCATAGATCACCATGTCGCCGCGCGGCACCGCGCCCGCCCCGGTGATCAGCTTGATCGCTTCGACCGCCATCATCGCGCCGATCACGCCGGGCAGCGGCCCCAGCACCCCGGCCTCGGCACAGGACGGCGCCAGTCCCGGCGCCGGGGCCTCGGGAAACACGCATTGATAGCACGGGCCGCCATGGGCGGGGTCGAATATGCTCAGCTGGCCTTCCCATTGCGACAACGCGCCTGAAACCAGCGGAATGCCCGCCGCGACCGCCGTCCGGTTGACCAGGTAGCGGGTTTCGCTGCTATCGCTGCCATCCAGCACCAGGTCGAAATCGGCAAACAGGTCGGCCGCCACCTCACCGGTCAGCCGGCGATGATAGGGGCGCACGGCAACGGCCGGGTTCTGCGCCTCCATCGCGCGTTGCGCCGAAAACACCTTAGGCAGGCCGATATCCGCGTCACGGTGGATCACCTGCCGTTGCAGGTTGGCGTTTTCGACCACATCATCGTCGATCACGCCAATGGTCCCGACCCCGGCAGCGGCCAGGTATTGCAGCGCCGGCGCCCCCAGCCCGCCGGCCCCGATCACCAGAACGCGGGCGGCCTTCAGCTTCTTCTGGCCCGGCCCGCCGATTTCGCGCAGCACGATGTGACGCGCATAGCGATCCAGCTCCGCATCCGAAAACCCAGCCGCGTGCGGGACCGGTTCCTCGCGCGCCACCGCCCTGCGCCGCAGCCACCGCACCACCAGCGCATAGGCACCGGCCAGCGCCGCACACCCCAGCAGCAGAAACCACGGCGCCGCCGCGCCCCCGGTCACCACGCGCAGCGCGTGCCCGTCGGGCAACAGCAAGTGCCCCAGTATGACACCCGCCAGCAGCAGCGCGATCATCACCCATCGCAGCCGCGGCGGCGAACCGACCAGCCAGCCCAACCCCCAGAGCGCGCCGCACAGGATCAGGACCAGCAGCATCAGCCGCGCCCGGTCGACCCGAACCCGCCGGCCCCGCGCTCGGTGTCGCCCAGAGCTGCGACCTCGGCAAACTCCGCGTGGATCACCGGCGCCACCACCATCTGCGCAATGCGGTCGCCATGGGTCAGGACAAAGGCATCCGTCCCGGCATTCATCACGATCACCCCCAGCGGCCCGCGATAATCGCTGTCGATCGTCCCCGGCGCGTTCACCAGCGTGATCCCGTGTTTCAGCGCCAGACCCGATCGCGGCCGGATCTGCACCTCATAGCCCGCGGGGATCTCGACCCTGAGCCCCGTGGGCACCAGCGCCCGCGCCCCCGGCGCCAGCACCAGCTCGCCCCGGCCGGGCAGGTCCGCACGCAGATCCGCCCCCGCCGCACCGGCGGTTTCATAACATGGCAACGGCACCGACGGATCGGCGCCCTCGTCTCGCATGACGTGGATCGTGACCATTGGCTTTCCCTTCATCTTGCCAGAAAAACTCCCGCCGGAGGCATGAAAACTCAGCCGCCCAGCGCCGAGGCGATGCGCGCCGCCAGACGTTGCGCCACCTCGGCCTTGCTCATCCGGGGCCAGTCCTCGACACCGTCGGCGGTGATCAGGACGACCGCGTTTTCCGACCCGCCCATGATCCCGGTCGCGGGCGACACGTCATTGGCGACGATCCAGTCGCACCCCTTGCGCGCCCGCTTGGCGGTGGCATGGGCCACCACATCGTCGGTTTCGGCGGCAAAGCCCACCACCAGCCCGGGCCGCCCCTCCGTCATCCGCGCGACGGTCTTCAGGATATCCGGGTTCTCGGCGAACTCCAGCGCCGGGATCCCGTCGCGGGTCTTCTTCAGCTTGCGGTCCGAGGCCGAGGCCACCCGCCAGTCGGCGACGGCGGCGGCGAACACCCCGGCATCGACGGGCAGCGCCGCCCGCACCGCCTCGGCCATCTGCGCGGCGGTTTCCACCGCAACCACCTGCACACCCGCCGGAGGCGGCACCTCGGCGGGTCCGGTGACGAACACCACATCCGCCCCCAGGCCGGCCAGCGCCCCCGCGATCGCGGTGCCCTGCGCCCCCGAGGACCGGTTGGCGATATAGCGCACCGGGTCGATGGGTTCATGCGTCGGCCCCGAGGTCACCAGCACCCGCCGCCCGGCCAGCGGCCCGCCGCCCAGCGCCGTCTCGATCGCGGCGACGATCTCCAGCGGCTCGGCCATGCGGCCCGGCCCGAATTCGCCACAGGCCATGTCGCCCTCGTTCGGCCCGACGAACCGGACGCCGTCGGCAGCCAGCGCGGCGCGGTTGCGCTGGGTCGCCGGGTGCAGCCACATGCGCAGGTTCATCGCCGGCGCCGCCAGCACCGGCGTGTCGGTGGCCAGCAGCAGGGTCGAGGCCAGGTCATCCGCCAGCCCGTTCGCCATCTTGCCCATCAGGTCGGCGGTGGCCGGCGCCACCACCACCAGATCGGCGCTGCGCGACAGCTGGATATGGCCCATCTCGGCCTCGACGGTCAGGTCGAACAGGTCGCGATGCACCGCCGCGCCCGCCAGCGCCGACACCGCCAGCGGCGTCACGAACTGCTCGCCCCCCCGCGTCAGCACCGGCGTCACCGCCGCGCCGCGCTCCTGCAACCGCCGGATCAGGTCGAGCGACTTGTAGGCGGCGATCCCGCCGCCGATGATCAGGAGAATTCGCTTGCCACTCAGCATCCGGTCAATCCGTTGTCTTGAACGCGTCACAGGGATCGTCGCGGTCAGGCGCCGGGCTGTCCAGCACCAGGTCGAACGCGCCGTCGATCCCGCCCTGCTCGGACTGGCCCACGGACAGCACCCGCAGGGCGGGCCGCACATGGTCGAGGAACCGGGGCACGCCGCGATCCCTGCGCGCATGGCCGTTGCCGGTGATCACCGCAACCGGCCCGCCGGTTTCCTCATGGGCCGCGATCACCGCCCGCGCCATCACCGCGTCGCGCAGCCGCTGGATGTCGACCATCATGGCCAGCCGGTCCTCGGGCAACTGGTTGCAATGGGCCGCGCGCTGCAATGCCTCGCGCTCGGCCTGTTCCGCGGCGGGCAGCGCCATATCGAGCCCGTAGAGCCCCGCATCCGCCCCGAAGACCGCGGCCGGCCCGTCCCCGGCAACCGCCCGCGCCGTGGCACGCGGCACGTTGCCGCCATAGACCCGGGCCGCACCCGAGGCCGCGAAGACCGGGTAATAGAGCCCGAAGGACGGCCAGCTGGTATCCGCCCAGCCCAACGCCGCCTCCAGCCGGTCCGGGTCGGACAGCAGCGCGGCGTCGAACCGCGCCGCCATCTCCGGTGTCAGCATTTCCCAGACCACCGCCGCCGGGGCCAGGGCCTCGACCGCCGCGGCCTGGAGGCGGTGATGGCCGGGATTGTCATGCACCTCGCCCAAAATCACCACGTCGGCCCGCGCCATCGCCGCGCGCAGGTCGTCGGACACCGCGCCCGCCACGGCACCGGTGATCCATGCCGTGCAGAACACCGTCCAGAGCGCCGCGCAGGCAGAGATGGTGAGGGCCAGCCGCTTCATGGCGCGAACTGTTGCACCCGGCCCGCGCCGGTTGCAAGCCCCGCCAACCGCGTGTAGCGATTGCGCGGCAACAACCGGGGGCGACAGCGATGCATCCACGGCTGACACTGGTGATCGGTGGCGCGGCGGCGGGCAAATCGGTTCACGCCGAACGGATGGTGGCGACCTCGGGGCTGGCCCCGGTCTATATCGCCACCGCGCAGGCGCTCGATGACGAAATGCGCGCCAAGATCGGCATCCACATCGCCCGTCGCGGCCCCGACTGGATCACCCATGAATGCCCGCTGGACCCGGCGCCGGTGCTGGCCGCGATGACGCCCGCGCAGATGGGGCTGTTCGACTGCGCGACGCTGTGGCTCAGCAACATGCTGCTGGCCGACTGCGACCTGGACCGCGCGCAGGCGGCGCTGCTGGACGCGATGCGGGCCTGCCGCGCGCCGCTGGTGGTCGTCAGCAACGAGGTCGGCCTGGGCATCGTCCCCGACAACGCGCTGGCGCGGCGGTTCCGCGAGGCGCAGGGGCGGCTGAATATCGAGCTTGCGGCACAGGCCGACCGGGTGGTTCAGGTCGTGGCGGGGCTGCCGATGGCGCTCAAGGGCGGCGATCGGTGACCCGGCTGCACCTGGTCCGTCACGGCCCCACCCACGCGAAATCCATGGTCGGCTGGTCCGACCTGCCCGCCGATCTGGGCGACACCGCCGCGATTGCCCGGCTGGCCGCGCATCTGCCCGCCGGGGCGGTGGTGATCTCGTCGGACCTGTCCCGCGCCACGGCCACCGCCGACGCCATCCAAGGCCCCCGCGTCCGCCTGCCGCATGACCGGGACCTGCGCGAGATGCATTTCGGCAGCTGGGAGCTGCGCACCCATGCCGAGATCGAGGCCGAGGATCCGGCACGCATCCGCGCGTTCTGGGAACGACCCGGCGACACCCGCCCCCCCGGCGGCGAAAGCTGGCACGACCTGCGCAGCCGCGTCGACGGGGCCATCGACCGGCTGATCGCGGCGCATCCGGGGCGCGAACTCGTGGTGGTGGCGCATTTCGGCGTGATCCTGAGCCAGGTGCAGCGGGCGCTGGATCTCGCCCCCGAACAGGCCTTTGCCCGGCGCATCGACAACCTGTCGGTGACCGCGCTGACCCGGCTGCCCGGCGGCTGGGACACAGGCGAGATCAATCACCGGCCCTGATGGGGTGGCCCACGAATTCACGTTTTACGCAGCGCATCACGCATCGCTAGACTGCGCCGCATGACCCATACGCTGATCCTGGGCGATTATGCCTATTCCTCCTGGTCGCTGCGCGGCTGGCTGCTGTTCGAAAAATTCGGGCTGGCCCGCGATACCGTGATGCTGGATTTCTCGGCCGATGATCCGCTGGCGGACCAGCTCTCCGACTACCCGCCCGCCCGCACCGTCCCCACGCTGATTACGCCCGACGGCGCGGTGGTATCGGACAGCCTTGCCATTGCCGAGGAACTGGCCACGCGTCACCCCGAGGCCGGGCTGTGGCCGGACGATCCGCGCGCCCGCGCCACCGCCCGCAGCCTCGCCGCCGAGATGCATTCGGGTTTCGCGGCGCTGCGCAATGAATGTCCGATGAACCTGCGCACCGCCTATGCCGATACCGCCCCCTCGCCCGGGGTGCTGGCCGATCTCGCCCGGCTCGAAACCCTCTGGGCCCACGCGGCGGCGACCGGCGGCAACGGGCCGTGGCTGTTCGGCGCCTATTCGGCGGCGGATGCGTTCTTTGCCCCGGTGGCGGCGCGGATCGCGGGCTATGACCTGCCGGTCGGCGCGGCGGCGCGGGCCTATGTCGACCGGCACCTGGCCGACCCGGCATTCCGGCGCTGGCGGGCCATGGGCCTGGTGCGGGGCGCGACGCTGGCCCGCTATGCCCAGCCCCACCGCGTCGTGGACTGGCCCGGCCCCGCCCCGCGCGCGGCCCGTGCCGTGACAGCGGGCACGCCCGAAAACAGCGCCTGCCCCTATTCCGGCCGCCCGGTCACCGACCTGATGGACATGGACGGGCGCATCTACGGCTTCTGCAACCCGTTCTGCCGCGACAAGACCGTGGCCGACCCCGAAGCCTGGCCGGATTTCATGGCCCTGACCGGCTAGCGGGTCAGTCTTCGCCGACGCGTTTGAGTTCGGTAATCAGCCGGGTTTCGAGCAGCTGCCCGTGGCGCACGAGGATCGGGTAGGCAATCGAGGCCACCTGGCTGTTGAGATCCTTCAGCGCCATCAGCGTTTCCAGGTGGACGTTGCTGCTGTCGAGGCTGAGCGTCTCGCCCCGCGACAGCCGTTTCAGGTGTTTCTTGCGGCTGCGCCGTTCGCGCCCGGTCATCTCGGTCTTTTCCACCAGCAGCAGCCGCGCGCTCTCCAGGTCCTCGGACACCAGCACGTTGGCGGCCAGATGAAAGTTGGCCATCACGTTTTCATGCATCTGCCGGAGCTCGGCCATCCCCGCCGCCGACAGTTTCACACCGTCACGCGCCTTTTGCAGGGCGCGCGGCACCAGCCGCTTGACCACCGTGTCCCCGGCGGATTCGATCGAGATCGCGTATTCCGCCAGTTCCCGGACCTGCCGGCGCTGGTCGCGGCTCATCTCGGCCATCGGCAACCGCGACACATACTGCCGCACCCCGTCCAGCGCCGCGTTGACGTGCCGGTCCTCGTGTATGACCGCCTCGGCGCGCGGTTCGTCGATCTGGGTATACAGTTCCATCACCGGTTCGCACATGCGTTCGACCAGCTGCACCATGCGCAGCACCTCGCGCCGCAGGCTGGTCAGGGCCAGCATCGGGTTGTCCAGCATGGCATCGTCCAGAACCGACCGGTGTTCCGGGTCGGCATCGGGCCGCGCGTCGGCCGGATCAGGCAGGATCGCCGCCATCGGAGCGGCCAGCCACCGCGTCAGCGGCACCGCCAGCAACAGCGCCGCGTTCAGCGCCAGGTGGGTATTGACCAGCGTCTGCCCCGGTTGTGCCGAGGCGATCCACGGCAATACCGGCAGCAGGTTGACCAGGAGCAGCACCAGCATGGTCCAGGTTCCGCGCAGCCCGAGATTGGCCAGCGGCACCCGCCGCGCCGCGGGCGCCATCCCCCGCGACAGCCAGACCGGCACCAGCGCGGATCCCAGGTTGGCGCCGATGACCAGCGACACGCCCGCTTCGACCGGCAACGCGCCGACGGAAACCAGCGTCACGCACATCAGGATCGCCGCCACGCTGGAATGCATGACAAAGGCCAGCGCCGCGCCGACGATATAGGCGGTGATCACGTCCCGTTCGAGATAGCCGGCGATCGCGGGCAGAAAGGCACTGTCGCGGATCGGGTCCATGGTTTCGCGCAAAAACCGCAGCGAAATCAGGATGATGGCCACGCCCAGCACGATCCGGCCCGCCTGCCGCAACCGCTTGCGGTCGGCGTTCAGGAACAGCGCGCCGCCCAGCGTCAGCAGCACCGGCACCAGCCAGTCGACCCGGAACGACAGCACCTGCACGATGAAGGCCGAGCCCAGATCCGCCCCCAGCACCGCCGCCATCGCCAGCGCGAAGCTGACCGTGCCGTTGGCCACGAAACCGGCGGCCAGCAACGCCACCGCGGCCGAGCTTTGCAGCAGCACCGCCAGCCCGAACCCGGTTCCCGCCGCGCGCGGCGCGGTGGCTGACCGCGTCAGCAGCCGGCGGAACCGCGCGCCAAAGGCCCGTTCGATGCCGGTCCGCACCAGGCGGACACCGAACAGCAGGAACAGCGTGGCTCCGGCGAGGTGGACGAGAAAAGACAGGACTGCCATGAGGTTAACCTAGGCCGGTCCCGCCAACTGTGCAATGGGACCGGCCGCGCCGCGTCACTCAGGCCAGGGCAGGGAATAGGTCTTGACGTTGGTAAAGAACCTCATCGCCTCGAGCACGCCTTCCTTGACGGCGTTGCCGCTGTCCTTGATACCGCCGAAGGGAGACATTTCAATGCGATAGCCGGGTTGCTCCCAGATGTTGCAGGTCCCCACGTCGAGCCCGTTGACATAGGCGATGGCGCGGTTCAGGTCGTTGGTGCACACCCCCGAGGACAGGCCGAACGGCGTGCCGTTCGAGATCTCCATCACCGCCGCGTCGTCATCGGGCACGCGCAGGATGGGCACGATCGGGCCAAAGGTCTCCTCCATCACCAGTTCGCAGTCATGGGGGACGTGATCGACCACGATGGGCGGCAGCAGCGCGCCCTTGCGGCCGGGATCATACAGCACCTTCGCACCCTGTTTCTCGGCATCATACACCCGGCGTTCGAAGGTTTCCGCCGCCTGTTCACTGATCACGCAGCCCAGCTGGGTTTCCGGGTCCTGCGGATTGCCGAACCGGATCGCCCGCGCCTTTTCCAGCACCAGCGGCACGAAGGCGTCGGCCACGCTGTCCTGCACCAGGATCCGCTTGACCGCGGTGCAGCGCTGGCCGGAATTGCCGGTCGCACCCGCCACCGCGATGGTGGCGGCCTTGTCCAGATCGGCATCCGACAGGTCGTTCAGGACGATCAGCGGGTCGTTGCCACCCAGTTCCAGCGCGGTGCGCCTGTATCCGGCCTTGCCCGCGATCAGCTTGCCCACCGGCACACCGCCGGTAAAGGTGATGATGTCGATATTGTCGTTGGTGACCATCTCGTCACCGATATCCCGCGGCCAGCCGGTGACGATCTGGAACATCTCATGCGGCAGGCCGGCCTCGTAGAGGATATCGGCCAGCGCGATCGCGGTCAGCGGCGTCAGTTCGGTGGGCTTGCAGACCACGCAATTGTTGGTGGCAATCGCCGGCGCGATCTTGTGGCTGACCATGTTCAGCGGGTGGTTGAACGGCGTGATCGCCGAAATCGCCCGCACCGGTTCGCGTTTGGTATAGATCTTGCGGGCCTTGCCCTGCGGGGTCAGGTCGCAGGAGAAGATCTGCCCGTCATCGAGGATCGCCATCTGCCCGGCCAGCGTGAACACGTCATAGGCCCGCCCGGTTTCATAGAGCGCGTGCTGGTGGCAGATGCCCAGTTCCAGCACCAGCCATTTCGCCAGCCAGTCGCGTTTCTCGCGGATCAGCTCGCCCGCGCGGAACAGGATCTGCTGGCGTTCATAGCGGGTCAGTGCCGGCTTGTAGGCCGCCGCGATGTCAAAGGCGCGGGCGGCGTGTTCGGCCCGGCCCGCCGGCACGGTGCCGACCACCTCGTCGGTATAGGGATAGCGCACCTCGATCACCTCGTCGGTGAACACGACCTCGCCGCCGATGCGCATGCCCTCGTTGCGGATTTCGATGCTGTCTTTCATGTCTGGTTCCTGGTCCTGGGAAGGCGCCGTGCCGGTTTCCATGTTACAGCGCTGCCGCCGTGGTGGCGTAGAAAAGGGCGTCGAAGTTGCGCAGCTGCGGCGCCCGCGGCAGGTCGATCACCCGGTTGCAGATGAACGGCACCTCCTGTTCGGTCAGCCCGCCATGGCTGCGCAGCGGTTCCCCCAGCGCGGCCAGGTCATGGCGGTGTTCCGACGTGCCGATGGTCATGTTCTCGCCCGACACCATCACGATATCGCCGATCCGGTCGGCGGGCAGTTCGAACCGGGTCACCGCCTCGTCGCGGGTCAACACGTCGATGATGCCCGGTGTCGCCGCCAGCCTGGCCGCCACGTCGGCGACATCCGCCCCGTCGGGCAGATAGGCCGTGGCAAAGCTGCCCAGCGCACCGTGATGCACCACATAGGGGTCGGTGATCGGCAGGATCACCCGCGCCGCGCCCCTGCCCAGCCAGTCATCCATCAGGTCCTGCGCATAGACCACCGCCGGGCTGCCATCGGCCCGGTGCTTGGGCTTCATCCCGTGATCGGCGGTCACCACGATCGCCGCCCCCATCGCGTCGAGCTGCGCCAGGTAGGTGTCGAACATCCGGTAGAACTCCTTGGCCTCGTCCTCCTCGGGCGCGAATTTGTGCTGCACATAGTCGGTGGTGGTCAGGTACATCACGTCGGGGTACCAGTCCTTCAGCAGCCTGACCCCGGCGGCAAAGACAAATTCCGAAAGGTCCGCCGAATAGACCTCGGGTTGTGCCATGCCCAGCCATGCAGCGGCGTTGTCCTGCCCGTGTTCGGCCGCGGTCGAACCGGCCGATTTCTCGGCCGAGAAACATTTTGCCCGGTCGTCGTCAAAGGCCAGCCCGGCCCCCAGCAGCGCGCGCAGCTTGTCCTTTGCGGTGACGATCGCGACCCTGGCCCCGGCATCGTAGAACTGCTTGAACACGGTCGGCGCCCGCAGGAACCGCACGTCGTTCATCATCACCTCTTCGCCGGTTTCCGGATCATAGAGGAAGTTGCCGCAGATTCCGTGCACCGCCGGCGGCCGCCCGGTGGCGATCGACAGGTTGTTGGGGTTGGTAAAGGACGGGATCACCGAATGCGCCAGCCGGTCCGTGCCCGTTTCGCGCATCCGCTTCAGCGTCGGCATCAGGCCCGCGGCAACCGCAACGTCCAGATAGGCCGGTTCGCATCCGTCCAGGCAGATCGCGATCGCCGGCACCTTTGGCACCGGGTAGATCCGTTCGTTGGCCAGGATCGGGGTCTGGATGGTCATGTCTCGCTCTTCCTCTTTTCGTGACCGGCGCCGCCGGGGCCCGCGCAGACCACCTGCCGCGGGTGAACCATCCCCAGACGGCCGCGCCTTCACCGGGTGCCGGTCCGGTTGTTGTTGTCGACGATTGCAACAGGAGCGTGACCCGTCCGGTGCCGCCATGCGCGCCGCCCCCGCAGCCTCGTCAGGCATGCAGGATGCAGCGCGCGGCGCCATTTAACAAGTTGGATGAACCTATATGATTCATAAGCCGGGCCTATGACGCAACCGCGACCACGACCGGGCCGCCTGTGCCGCCCGGGCCGTCACCCCGGCCCGGCCTATTGCTGCCCCGCGCCGTAGCCCTTGAACAGCTCCAGCACCCGGTCCATTTCGGCGTCGTCCAGGATCACCGGTTCACCGGACTGGCGGGCAATGAAATACTGCCGGCACAGGGTTTCCACCTCGACCGCCAGCGCCAGCGCCCGGTCGAGCGTCGAGCCGAAGCAGATCATCCCGTGATTGGCCAGCAGGCAGGCGCGGCGGCCCTCCAGCGCCCGCAACATGTTGTCCGACAGCTCCGCCGTTCCGAACGTGGCATAATCGGCGCAGCGCAGCGAATTGCCGCCCGCCGCCGCCACCATGTAGTGAAACGCCGGAATGTCGACGCGCAGGCAGGACAACGCGGTGGCATGGGTGGAATGGGTATGCACCACCGCGCCGGCCCGGGGGTTGGCGCGCAGGATGTCACGGTGCATCCGCCATTCCGACGACGGCCTGATCCCGCCCTCGAAGCCGCCGTCCATGTCCATGGCCACCACATGCTGCGGCTGCATCGCATCATAGTCGACGCCCGAGGCCGAGATCAGGAACCCGTCGCCATCGCGGCGGCTGATATTGCCCGAAATGCCCTGGTTGATGCCCAGCGCGTTCATCCTGCGGCAGGCGGCAATCACCTCTGCCCGCGCGTCTTCGGTGCCTTGCGTCATGTGGCTCTCCCCGGTCCGATCAGCCATCCCAGGCGCGGGTGAGCTGGCGCTGTTCGCCCAGCCCCTCGATGCCCAGCCGCATTTCCTGCCCCGGCCTCAGATAGACCTGCGGCGACTGCCCCATGCCGACGCCGGGCGGGGTGCCGGTGGAAATCACGTCACCCGGTTGCAGCGACATGAATTGCGACAGGTAGGACACCAGGTGCCGCACGCCATAGACCATGGTGGCGGTCGACCCGTCCTGATAGCGATGCCCGTCCACATCGAGCCACATTTTCAGGTTCTGCGGCTCCGGCACCTCGTCGCGGGTGACCAGCCACGGCCCCATCGGCGCGAAGGTGTCGGCGGATTTTCCCTTGACCCACTGGCCCGCCCGTTCGATCTGGAACGCCCGCTCGGACACATCGTTGACCACGCAGTAACCGGCCACATGGTCCATCGCGTCCGCTTCGTCCACATAGGATGCGGGCTTGCCGATCACCACGCCCAGCTCGACCTCCCAGTCGGTTTTTTCGGACCCGCGCGGGATGATGACATCGTCGTTCGGACCGCAGATGGCGCTGGTGGCCTTGAAGAAGATCACCGGTTCGGGCGGCACCTCCATGCCGGCTTCGGCGGCGTGGTCGGCATAGTTGAGCCCGATGGCGATGATCTTGCCCACGCCGGCCACGCAGGGCCCCAGCCGCGGGTCGCCATCGACCACCGGCAGGCTGTCCGCGTCCAGCGCCCGCAGCATGTCCTGCCCGGCGCCGGTCAGCACCTCGCCGCCGATATCCGCCACATGGGCCGACAGGTCGCGAATGGTGCCGTCGTCGTGCCGCAGCCCCGGTTTCTCGGACCCGGCGGGCCCGTAGCGCAACAGTTTCATGGTCGAGTTCCTTTCAGGTGTTGGTCCAGCCGCCATCGATGGTGATGGCCTGCCCGGTGACGAACGCGGCGTCGTCCGACGCGAGATAGACCGCCAGCGCGGCGATTTCCTCGGGCGTGCCGATCCGCCCCATCGGCTGGCGGGCGACGAAAGCCGCCCGTGCGGTGTCGTAATCGCCCATCGCCTTCATGCGTTCCTGCAGCGACGGGCTTTCGACCGTGGCGGGACAGATCGCGTTGCAGCGGATACCGCCGGTGATGTAGTCGGCGGCAACCGATTTGGTCATCCCGATCACGGCGGCCTTGGTGCCGCCATAGACGAAGCGGTTGGGCGCGGCGATGATCGAGGAGACCGCCGACGCCATGTTGATGATCGACCCGCCTCCGGCCGCCAGCATTGCCGGCAGGAAGGCGCGAGTCATGCGGTAGACGCCCCAGACGTTCAGTTCCATCGAAAATCCGAACGCCGCCTCGTCGCAATCGAGGATGGTGCCGTGATGCACGAAGCCCGCGCAGTTGAACAGGATGTCCACCACGCCCGCCGCATCGGCCGCCGCCTGCACCGCGGCCGCGTCGGTCACGTCGAGCCGTGCCGTGTCCACGCCGTCGGCGGCCAGCGGCGCCAGCGCGTCGCCATCGATGTCGGTTGCGATCACCCTGGCCCCCTCGGCGGCAAAGGCCCGCGCCGTGGCCTGTCCGATTCCGGCGCCCGCGGCGGTCACGAACGCCGTCTTTCCCTTCAGCCTCACCTGCCTGCCTCCCTCACCAGCCTGCCTCCCTCACCGGCCTGTCTCCGTCACATGACCGCGCCCATTTGCCAGGGCACGAACTCGGCCCCGCCGAAGCCCAGGTCCTCGCTCTTCGTACGCCTGCCCGAAGCCACGTCCAGGAACATCTCGAATATCTCCGCTCCCTTGTCGGAAATCGAGACCCCATCCGAAACAATATCGCCGCAATTGATATCCATGTCTTCCTCCATGCGGGCAAACATCTCGGAATTGGTGGCCAGCTTGATGCAGGGCGTGGGCATGTAGCCCGACACCGACCCGCGCCCGGTGGTGAACGCGATCAGCGTCGCCCCCGACGCGATCTGGCCGGTGACGGAACAGGGATCATAGCCGGGGCTGTCCATGAACACGAACCCATGCTTGTCCACCGGCTCGGCAAAGCGGTAGACATCGACCAGCGGCGCGCTGCCCCCCTTGGCCACCGCGCCCAGCGATTTCTCCAGGATCGTGGTCAGCCCGCCGCGCTTGTTGCCGGGGCTGGGGTTGTTGTCCATCTCGCCGCCGTTGCGGGCGGTGTAATCCTCCCACCAGCGGATGCGGTCGATCAGCTTGCGGCCCACCGTTTCATTGACCGCGCGGGCGGTCAGCAGGTGTTCGGCGCCGTAGATTTCCGAGGTCTCGGCAAGGATGGTGGTGCCGCCCTGTTGCACCAGCAGGTCCGAGGCATGGCCCAGCGCCGGGTTGGCGGTGATGCCCGAATAGCCGTCCGAGCCGCCGCATTGCAGCCCCACCATCAGCTCCGACGCCGGGACCGGTTCGCGCCGTGCCGCATTGGCGGTTTCGGCCATGTCGCGCAGGATCGCCACCCCGGTTTCCACCGTGCGCCGCGTGCCGCCCGTGGCCTGGATGGTCATGTAGCGGAAATTGTCGTCCGCGCGCATCCGCCCCTGCCCGATCAGGTCGGGCACCTGCATCACCTCGCAGCCCAGCCCGACCAGCAGGATGCCGGCGAAATTCGGATGCCGGGCATAGCCGCGCAGCGTGCGGTAAAGCGTGTCATAGCCTTCGTGCCGGCCCGACATGCCGCATCCGGTGCCATGCACGATCGGCACCACGCCGTCGATATTGTCCATCTGCGCGAACCAGCCGGTGCGCTCCGCCGCTTCGGCGATGAACCGGGCGACGCTGCCGGAACAGTTCACCGATGTCAGCACACCCAGGTAGTTGCGCGTTCCGGCCTTGCCGTCGGCGCGGCGGTAACCATCAAAGACCCGGCCGGTCCCGGCGGCCGGCAGCGGCCGGCAAGCGCTGGAAAAGGCATAATCCGTGCTGTGGCCGGACATGCCCAGGTTATGCACATGCACATGGGCGCCGGCGGGGATGGCGTCGGTCGCAACCCCGATCACCTGCCCATAGCGGATGACCCGCTCGCCTGCGGCGATGTCGCGCGCGGCGACCTTGTGGCCCTTGGCAACGGTCTCGCGCAGCGCCGCCGCCGTTCCCTCCAGCGGCGCACCGGCAGGCAGGTCGGCCAGCGCAACAAGGACGTTGTCGTCATCGTGCAGACGGACGGATCTGGTCGTGCCCGTGGTCACATCGCTTCCTTCCCGCAGTCCCGGGCCGGTGTTGACAGCCCCGCGCGACAAACTAACATGTTAGCATGATACCTGCGAAGGACGAGGATGCACAAGAGGCCCCGCGCCCACCCGCGCTGAAACCGCTGGACCTGTTCGAGGGCTCGCTGTCCAACCGGGTCTACCTGTCATTGCGCGATGCCATCCTGTCGCTGGAGTACCGGCCCGGGGACATCCTGCGCAAGCAGCCGGTCTGCGAACGGCTGAACGTGTCGCGGTCCCCGGTTTCCGAGGCGCTGGGGCGGCTGGCGGCCGAGGGGCTGGTGGTGATCCTGCCGCAGGCGGGCAGTTTCGTGGCGCGGTTTTCGATCGAGGAGATCCGCGAAAGCGTGTTCCTGCGCGAGGCGCTGGAACTGGCGGCGGTGGACTATCTCGCGCCCCGCATCACCGATGATCAGCTCGTCGAATTGCGGCGCAACCTGCGGGTGCAGCAGGCGCTGGTGGAGGATGGCGACATTGCCGGGTTCTACGAAATGGACGCCGAGATGCATGCCCTGCTGCTGTCGTTCACCGGGTTTCGGCGGCTGGCGAAAATGACCGAAACCGTGTGGCTTCAGGTCAGCCGTGCACGGCGTCTGATCCTGCCGGAACCGGGGCGGGTGGCCGAAACCCTGCGCGAACACCAGGACATCGTCGCCGCGCTCGAAGCCCGCGATGCCGATGCCGCGCGGGCCGCGACACGGCTGCACCTGCGCCAGTTGCTGACCTATCTCGAACCGCTCAGCGACAGCCGTCCCGACCTGTTCGCGCCGACCGATCAGGCGGCAGGTCAGGCATCAAGACGGTAGAACCCGGCGGCGGTCCCGCCAAAGACCTGCGCCCGCCCGGCATCGTCGAGACCTTCCGTCAGGGTTTCGGCGGCGGCCAGCCAGCGGTCATATTCCCCGCGCAGCCGGCAGACCGGCCAGTCCGACCCCCACATCACCCGGTCGGGGCCGAAGGCGTCCAGCACATGTTCGGCATATGGCCGCAGGACGTCCACGGTCCAGCTCTCGCCCGCCTCAGTGATCAGCCCCGACAGCTTGCAACACGCGGCGGTGTCCCGCGCCAGCCGGGTCATGCCATCGGCCCAGCGGCGAAAATCGTCCGGGTGGTCGCGGATCTGCGGTTTCATGCAATGGTCGATCACCACGCGCATATCCGGGTGGCGGGTCAGGATGGTGTGGAAATTCTCCAGGTGCCGGGAAAACCCCAGCGCGTCAAAGCTCAGGTCGAGATCGACCAGCGCGCGATAGGCCCATTGCACGTCGGCGCGCAGCATCCAGTCGTCATCGGGGATGTCCTGGATCATCGGCCGCACACCGCAAAACCGGGGATGTGCGGCCAGCCGTTCCAGATGGGCGCGGTCGGCGGGGGCCTCGAAATCGACCCAGCCCACGACCCCGGCGACAAAGGGCGTCGCATCGGCCAGCCCCAGCATGTATTCGGTTTCCGCCACCGTGGCGGCGGCCTGCACCAGCACCGTGGCGCCGATCCCCGCCGCCGCCAGCTGCGGCGCCAGGTCGCCGGGGCCATAGACCCGCGACAGCGTCGGGTCGTCCTTGGGCATCCAGTCGTAATCACCCCGCGCGGGCTGCCAGAAATGCTGGTGCGCATCGATCCGCATGTCGTAGCCCTTTCCGTCAGACCGGCGCATCCGCGCGCAGCAGGCCCGCATCCCTGAGATCGGCCCAGAGCGCGGCGGGCAGTTCGGCCTGCGCCGCCGCCAGGTTGCTGTCCATCTCGGCCACGCCCTGCCCGCCGGGGATCACCGACAGGGTGCAGGGGTGGCGCAGCGGGAACTGGAACGCCGCATCGACCATCCGCACCCCATGCGCGGCGCAGATCGTTTCGATCCGGGCGACGCGGTCGAGGATCTCCGGCGGCGCCGGGTCGTAATTGTAGAACGCGCCGGGGCGCGGCCCGCTGGCGAGGATGCCGGAATTATACGGCCCGCCGATCACCACGCCGATCCCGCGCCGTTCCGCCAGCGGCAGGAAACTGTCCAGCGCCTCCTGTTCCAGCAGGGTATAGCGCCCGGCCAGCAGGAAGATGTCGAAATCGCCCCGTTCGGCCAGCGTCTGGCAGGGCTGCCATTCGTTCACCCCCGCACCGAAGGCCCGGATCACGCCCTGGTCGCGCAGCGACAGCAGCGCGCGGTATCCGCCCGCCATGAATTCCTCGATCCGCGCGGCCAGCGCCTCGGCCGAGCCGTGGTTGAAGATGTCGATGTCATGGGCGAACAGCAGGTCGATCCGGTCCACGCCCAGCCGCTCCAGCGACTGCTCGACCGACCGCATCACCCCGTCATGGCCGTAATCGTAGATCTCGCGCCGCGATGGCACGTCGAACCATTTGCCGACCCCGTCCCGGTCCTCGGGCCTGCAGGCCCGCAGCAGGCGGCCAACCTTGGTGGACAGCACATAGCTGTCGCGCGGCTTGCCGCGCAGGAACCGGTTGAGCCGGGTTTCCGACAGGCCCATCCCGTAGAGCGGCGCGGTGTCGAAATAGCGCACACCGGCGGCCCAGGCCCGGTCCAGGATCGCGTTTGCGTCATCGTCCGATATCGCGCGATACAGGTTTCCCAGCGGCGCGGTGCCGAACCCGAGCCGGGTAAAATCCAGCCCGCCATTGCCGATCCGGTCCCAGTGGCAACTCTCAAGTCCCATGCGCGCCCTCCCCTGCGGCCGGGTTCTTCCGGGTTCTTCCGGGGGCCAATTCCCCTTGCCTGCATAAGAAACCCCGCTAGGCTCCGTTTCAAGCACAAAGGGGGAGGAGGCGCATGAACAATTTCAGGCGCGTGTTCGGCGATGGAAAGCCGGTCATTGCGATGGTGCATCTGGGCGCCTTGCCGGGTGCGCCGCTGCATGACGCGGATGCCGGGCTGGACGGGCTGGTTGCCGCCGCCCGCGCCGATCTGGCCGCCCTGCAGGCCGCCGGGGTCGATGCGGTGATGTTCGGCAACGAAAACGACCGCCCCTATGAATTCGATGTCGACCGCGCCTCGACCGCCACCATGGCCTTCGTGATCGGGCAGTTGCGCGGCGAGATCACCGTGCCCTTCGGGGTCAACGTGCTGTGGGATCCGCACAGCACCGTGGCGCTGGCCGCCGCCACCGGCGCCGCGTTCTGCCGCGAGATCTTTACCGGCACCTATGCCTCCGACATGGGGCCGTGGACGCCGGACGCGGGCGCGGCGCTGCGCTATCGCGACCGGCTGGGGCGGCGCGACCTGGCGATGCTCTACAATGTCTCGGCCGAATTCGCCGACAGTCTCGACCGCCGACCGCTGCCCGACCGGGCGCGTTCGGCGGTGTTTTCGTCGATCCCCGACGCGGTGCTGGTGTCGGGGCAGATCACCGGCGAGGCGGCGGAGATGGGCGATCTGCAGGCGGTCAAGGCGGCGCTGCCGGAGGTGCCGGTGCTGGCCAATACCGGGGTGAAACACGACACAGTCGCCGATGTGCTGCGCATCGCCGATGGCTGCGTGGTGGGATCGTCGCTGAAGATCGACGGCGATACCTGGAACCCGGTCGATGCCGAGCGCGCCGCCGATTTCATGGCCCGCGCCCGGGCCGCGCGCGGCGGCTGAGGGGCGGGCGATGCGCGAGCGCCTGAAAACCGACCTGACCGACCTGATGCTGGTACCGGGGCTATCGGGGCACGAGGACCGGGTGCGCGGCGCGATCCGCGACCGGCTGCCCGGCGGCGTGCAGGCGCGCGGCGACCGGCTCGGCAACCTGATCGCCAGCTTTCCCGGCACCGGCCCCTCGGTGATGCTGTTCACCCATATGGACCAGCTGGGGTTCATCGTGCGCAGGATCGAGGATGACGGGGCGATCCGGGTCGAACGGCTGGGTGGCGTGCCCGAACGCGCGCTGGCCGCGCAGCCGGTGATCCTGTGCCCGCCGGGCCAGCCCGACATCCCGGCCCTGATCGCCAACAAGAGCCACCACGCCACCACGCCGGACGAGAAATACCATGTCCTGCGCGCGCCCGACCTGCGCATCGACGCGGGGTTTTCCAGCCGCGCCGAGGCCGAGGCGGCGGGTATCCGCATCGGCGTGCCGGTGGTCTACCGGCCGTCGGCCACCGAACTGGCGGGCGGGCGCATTGCCGGCACGGCGGTCGACGACCGCGCCGGCTGCGCGGTGCTGCTGGAAGTGGCGCGTGCGCTGGCGGCGCGCGAAAACGGCCCGCCGGTGCATCTGGTGTTTTCGGTGCAGGAAGAATTCAACCTGCGCGGCGCGGTGGTGGCGGCGCAGGCGCTGCGCCCCGACATCGCGATCCAGATCGACCTGATGAACGCCACCGACACGCCCGAGATGGCCGACCGGGGCGATATGCGGCTGGGCGGCGGGCCGGGAATGAGCCTTTATTCCTTTCACGGGCGCGGCACCCTGAACGGGGTGATCCCGCATCCGGGCCTCGTCGCACTGGTCGAGAACGCCGCCGCCGCCGGGGCGCTGCCCCTGCAACGATCCGCGCAGGTGGGCGTTCTGACCGACCTGTCCTATGTCCAGCTGGTCGGCGACGGCGTGGCCAGCGTCGATCTGGGCTTTCCCATGCGCTATTCCCATTCGGCGCAGGAAATGTGCGACCTGTCCGATCTCGAAGGCCTCACCCGCCTGCTGCTGGCCGCGCTGGCCCGCATCGGACCGGATTTCCCGCTGGAACGAACCCCGTGACCTATACGCTGGGCGTCGATATCGGCACCTATCAGACCAAGGGCGTCCTGGTCGATGGCGGCGGCCGGATCGTCGCGCAGGCGGCCCGTGCGCATGAGATGATCGTGCCTTGCCCCGGCCGCGCCGAACACCGGGCCGAAGCGGACTGGTGGGGCGATTTCGTGCATGTCACGCGCGCCCTGCTGGCCGACAGCCGCATCGAGGCGCGGGCGATCGGTGCCGTGGCCTGTTCGGCCATCGGTCCCTGCATGCTGCCGGTCGACGGCGATGGCACGCCGCTGATGAACGCCGTGCTCTACGGCGTCGACACGCGGGCAACCGCGCAGATCGACGCGCTGAACGCCCGGATCGGCGCGGACACCATCTTAGAGCGTTGCGGCAATGCGCTGACCAGTCAGGCGGTCGGCCCCAAGATCCAGTGGCTGCAGGACGAACACCCCGGGATCTTCGCCCGCGCCCGCCATATCCTGACCTCGACCTCGTATCTGGTGATGAAATTGACCGGCGAGGTGGTGATCGACCACTATACCGCCGCCAATTTCGCGCCGCTCTATGATGTCGACCGGCTGGACTGGACCGACGAACTGGCCCCCGACCTGATCGACCGCGACCGGCTGCCCCGGCTGATGTGGTCGAACGAAATCGCCGGCCGGATCACCGCGCGGGCGGCGGCGGAAACCGGACTGGCCGTTGGCACGCCGGTCACCTGCGGCACCATCGACGCCGCCGCCGAGGCGGTGAGCGTCGGCGTCAGGGGCAACGGCGACATGATGATGATGTATGGCTCGACCATCTTCATCATCACCCTGACCGACACCCGGCTGCGCGACGCCCGCCTGTGGTATGCGCCCTGGCTGTTCGCCGGTCAGCACGCGTCGATGGCCGGGCTGGCCACCTCGGGCACGCTGACCCACTGGTTCCGCGACACCTTTGCCCGCGACCTGGACCGCGACACCGCGTTCGCGACGCTTGCCGCCGAGGCCGCGCACAGCCCGCCGGGGGCCAACGGCCTGCTGCTGTTGCCCTATTTCTCGGGCGAACGCACCCCGATCCACGACCCCGCCGCCAAGGGCGCGTTTTTCGGGCTGAACCTGACCCATGGGCGCGGCGACATGTATCGCGCCCTGATCGAAGGCATCGCCTGCGGCACCAACCATGTGATCGAAACCTATGCCGAGGCCGGCCAGCGCCCGGACCGCGTTCTGGCGGTCGGGGGCGGCACGCAAAACAGGCTGTGGCTGGAGGCGACGGGCGATTTCAGCGGGCTGGACCAGATCGTCTGCGACAAGACCGTGGGGGCCAGTTTTGGCGATGCGTTCCTCGCCGCCTGCGCGGTCGGGACGGCGTCGGCGGCGGATATCGACGACTGGAACCCGGTTGCCGAGCGGGTCGTCGCCGCCCCGCAAGACATCCACCGGCGGCATTACGGGCTGTTCCGGCGGCTCTACGACCAGACCAGCGACATCGCCGCCGCGCTCTGAGCAAGGCAGCGCCGGTTTCTTCCGGGCCATTGTCATGTTCACCGCAGGATCGGGCGGCCTGCCTACCAGAGCGAATTTGCGGCGCGGGCGGGCCATTCGCGGTCGTATTCCGCGCCGCCTTCTTCGCCATCGGTCATTTCGGCCAGGATCTGGCCCGCCGTGGGCAGATCGTCGCGCCGGGCGATGCCGTCCCAGGTGCCGGACCGCATCAGCGCGCGGGCGCATTGGCTGTAGATTTCGGCAATCGCGATCACGATCACTGTGGCCGGCTGGCGGCCGTTCTTTTCGAACCGCGCCCGAAGCGCAGCGTCGGCGGTCAGCCGCGCCGTCCCGTTGACGCGCATCACGCTGTCCGAGCCGGGTACCAGGAACAGCAGCGACACCCGCCCGTCGGCGACGATGTTGCGCAGGCTGTCCAGCCGGTTGTTGCCGCGCCAGTCGGGCAGGGCCAGCGTTCCGGGGTCCAGTTCGGCCACCACCGGGCCATCATCGCCGCGCGGGCTGCCATCGGTGCCGTCCGGGCCGACCGTGGTCAGCACACATAGCCGCGACGCCATGATCCAGCGCCGGTAGAGCGGCGTCATCCGCCGCGCCACCTTGCGCAACGCCGGGGCGCCGGGGCGGCCATAAAGCGCCTCAAGCGCCGGAATGTCGTCAATGTACTGCATCTGGATCAAACCCCGCTTCGCGCATCAGCGCGTTGGATTTCGCCTCGACCACCCGCTCCAGTTCGGCGGTCAGCTCGGTCCGCGACAACCCCGGCAGGATCGGGTCGAGAAACTCGACCACGCCCAGCCCCGGCCTGCGCATCACCCCCGAGCGGGGCCAGAACAGGCCGACATTGGTCGCCACCGGCACACAGGGCTGCCCGAGTTCGCGATAGAGCACACCCGGCCCGGATTTATAGGGCCGATGGTCGCCCGGCGCGACACGCGTGCCCTGCGGATAGATGATCAGCTGGCCGGGTTCGGCCACCTCGGCGGCGACATCGCGCACCATCTTTGCCAGCGCCGCGCCGCGCTTGCTGCGGTCGATCGGCACGCAGCCGAGCCGCTTGGCGTAGAGGCCGATCACCGGCGTCCACAGCAATTCGCGCTTCATGATGAACTTGGGCCAGGGCACGGCGTCGAATATGATCAGGATATCGAGAAACGACTGGTGCTTGGCCGCGATCAGCACCTCGTCCTGCGGCGGGGTGCCGCGCACCTCGGTGCGGATGCCGACCATGACCCGCGCCGTCCACAGCACCACCTTGCAATAGCTCTTGCAGGCGGCCCGGGCGCCCTTGCGCGATACCGCCGCCCAGGGCGCGAACAACAGCCCCCAGACTGCCATGAACCCGTAGATGAACAGGACGAAGAAAAGCGAACGCAGCCACTGAATCGCCTGTCCCATCCCTGTCGTTCCTTTCGCCCGGCCCCGGTCACCCGGTTTTGCCCCAGCACCGGCGCGGTTTCAATGCCGCGCAGGCGTCCCGGCGCCGAGCGGTCGATGCGCCATTGCCCCGGCGCGTGGAATTCCTATGATCGCGGCTCCGAACGATTGCGCGGAAAGCCTGCGATGCGCCTGTCCTGTCCCAGTTGCCGAATCCTCTATGACGTACCGGGCGGGGTGATCCCCGAAACCGGCCGCATCGTCGAATGCCCCAGCTGCGGGCGGGTCTGGCTGCAGAAACCGGTCGCGATCGCCGATGCCGAAACGATGCACCCGGCGCCGACCGATGCGGAGACCGATGCGCCTGCCGGAGACGACGAGAACTTCGAACCGCCGCCGCGGCTCGAACACAGCCCCGAGGTTCTGCGGATCCTGCGCGAAGAGGCGGAACGCGAAACCCGCCTGCGCCAGCAGGATGCCACGCCGACACCCGCCGCGCCGGAGCGCGACATGCCGGCGGCACGGGATGGCGTGGCCACGGAAACCGTCCCCGCACCGGCGCCCGCCCCCGCGCGGCCGGGCGGCACCGGATTTGCCCGCGGCTTTCTCACCGCGCTGGTGATCGCGGCGCTGGCGGTGCTGGCCTATGTCAACGCCGCACGGATCGCCGAGCGGGTGCCACAGGCGGAACCGGCCCTGACGGTCTATGTGGAAAAGGTGAACGCGGCGCGGCTGTGGCTGACGGTGCAGGCGCAGGCGATGGGGCTGCGATAGGTCGGCTCAGAACCGTTCCAGCAACCGCTTGAGATAGTCCAGTTCCAGCGTCGGACGGTCGCCATCGCCGGACCGGCGGCGGATCTCGTCCAGCAATTCGCGGGCGCGGCGATAGACATCTTCGCCCTGGAGCATGTTCTCGTCACTGCCGATCGACCCGCGCGCACCGGCACGGCGGCCCAGCGGGTCGCGCATCTCGCCCTGCATGTCACCGTCCTCGGGGCCCTGTCCGGGCTGGTCCTGCTGCATCTCGGCCAGCGCCTCGCCCAGCGACCGCATGCCTTCGCGCAGCGCCTCCATCGCTTCGGACTGGCGGTCGATGGCATCGGCATAGTCGTCGCCGCGCAACGCCTCTTCGGCCCCATCCATCGCCCGTCCCGCCCGGTCCAGCGCATCGCGCGCCGCATCGCCCTGTTCGGTTCCGGCGCCGGGCAGGTTTTCGCGCTGGTCGCGCAGCGTATCCCGCAGCGCCTGCTGCCGGTCGGCCAGGTTGCCCTCGTCGCCATTGCCCTGACCCTCGCCCTGGCGGTTCGGATCATCCGTGCCGCCACGGCCACCCTGCCCGTCATGGCTCTGCCCCCGGCCCAGCCCGCCCGAGCGGCCCTCATTGTCCTGGTTCTGACCGGCCTGCGCGCCCGGATCGAACTGTTCCTGAAGATCGCGGAATGCCTGGTCGGACAGGCCCTGCTGCTGGCGCAGCGTGTCGGCCAGGCCCTCCATCGCCTGCTGGCCCTGGGACTGGCCCGCCTGGCCCTGGCCGTTCTGGGTGACGCGCATGTTTTCCATCATCTGCTGAAGCTCCTGCAGCGCCTGTTGCGCCTCGGCCATGCGGCCCTGCTCCATCAGATCCTGAATCCGGTCCATCATCCGCTGCAGGTCGTCCTGCGACATCTGCATTTCGTTGCCGGACAGCTGGTCGCCCTGTTCGCCCGGCTGCTGCCCGCGTTCGCGCGCCTCGCGCGACAGCTGGCGCAGGTAATTGTCGGTCGCCTGCCGCAGCTCCTGCATCAGCTCGGCGATTTCCTGGTCGGATGCCCCGTTCCTCATCGCCTCCGAAAGCCGGTCCTGCGCCCGCCGCAGGCGTTCCAGCGCGTCGCCCAGATCGCCTTCTTCCAGCAGGATGGCGAGATCCCACAGCGCCTGCGCGATCTCGGCCTGGCCGTCGGTGCTCAGTCCATAGCGGGCAAAGGTCTCGAGCCGCCGCAGGATCACCCGCAGCCGCAGATAGGCGGTTTCCGACCGGAACACGTCCTCGGGGCGATGCGACACCGCGCGCAGGACCTGCGCCACCCGCCCCGCATTGGACCGCGCCCACAGCAGGTCGCGCCGCTGTTCGGCCACCGCCGCCGCCAGCGGATCGAAGAACCGCCGCGCCGGCAGCGCCGCCCGCAGCGGCACGGCAGCGCCGGTCTGCCCGGCGGCATCTTCGACCGACATGGCAAAGACCACCGGCAGATGCGCCCAGGGATGTTCCGAGAAATCCTCGATCAGCGTTTCGGCAAACTCGCGCCGGTCGCCCGCCACCGGCAGCGGCAGCGGCACGGTCACCGGGTCGCGCGGTTCTGGATCGACGGCCAGCCCGTGGCGGCGATCCACCGCCGCCAGGTCCAGTTCGATCCGCACCTCGCCCCCGGTCACGCCATAGTCGTCGGCGGCGGTGAACGGCAGCGACATCCGCCCCAGCGTCCCGGTTTCGGGCGGCCCGGCGGCCGAGATCCGCGGCGGCGCATCGGGCACCATGTCGACCTGCCAGCCCTGCCCGCCGGGGCCGTCGATGCGCAGCTCGCCCGACTGCGCGATCGTGAAATCCTGTTCGGGGCTCGACGCAGGCGGCACCTCGCCCGTGCGCCCCGACACGGTTTCCGACAGGGTCAGCGCCCCCACCTCGCCGTAGAAGCGCAGGATCACGCGGCTGCCTTCCGGGGCGGTCAGCGTCGCGCCCGGAACATCGGCGAGATAGATCGTGGGCAGGCCGGTATGGCGCGGCGGCTCGAGCCAGCCTTCCCAGGTGGGACCGGCCGCCAGCGCGTCCGCCTGTCCGGGTGCCAGTTCGGTCACGGTGCCGACCCGCCAGAGCGACCCGAACAGCAGCGCCACCGCGAAGAGCAGCACCGCCATGTGCCGCAGCCCGAACGGGTCGCGCCGCGCGATACGCAGGTCCGGCCGCGGCGGGCGCGCCCGCGCCGCCGCCTCGGCCATGCGGGCCTGATGCGCCTGCCACAGCGCGCGCGATGCCGGATCACCCGCACCGATCGCCTGTTCGTCGAGCATGGCGCGGATCGGTCGGCCCGCCATGGTGTGGTCGAGCCGCGCGATCGCGTCCTGCCGCGATGGCCAGCGGAACCGCCGCAGCCCGCGCCACAGGCAGATGAACAGCCCCAGCACCCCGGCGACCGCACCGCCCCAGACCAGTTCCACCGGCAGGATCTCGTGCAGGCCCAGCATCAGCGCCGCCAGCAGCGCCAGCGCCAGCGACCCCAGCGGCCAGAATGCGCGCAGCGCCCGTTCCGCCACCAGCCCGGCGCGGGTCAGCCGCAGCGGCCAGCGCAGCGGTGTCAGTTCGGGATCGGGTCGGGCGCGTCGGCGCATGGGTCTCTCCGCGCGGCAACGACGCGGATCTGCATCACAGCCACGGCGGGATCGTATCGCGATTTATCATCTCTTCATAGCTTGGCCTTGGACGAATAACCGCGAATTGATCCCCGTTCACCATGACTTCGGGTATCAGGGGGCGGGTATTGTATTCGCTGGCCATCACCGCGCCATAGGCTCCGGCGCTGCGGAACGCGATCAGGTCGCCCGCCGCCAGCGGCGGCAGATCGCGGCCGCGCGCGAACGTATCGCCGGTTTCGCAGACCGGGCCGACGATGTCATAGGGCCGCCGTTCCAGCCCCGGTTCGGGTTCGATCACCGGCACGATGTCGTGATACGCCTCGTACATGGCCGGGCGGATCAGGTCGTTCATCGCCCCGTCGACGATCAGGAAATCGCGCCCCTCGCCCGATTTCACATAGATCACCCGGGACACCATGATGCCCGCGTTGCCCGCGATCAGGCGGCCGGGCTCGATCTCGATCTCGCAGTCCAGATGACCCAGGACGCGCTTGATCATCGCGCAGTATTCCAGCGGCAGCGGCGGCGCCTCGTTCGACCGGGCATAGGGGATGCCCAGCCCGCCGCCCAGGTCCAGCCGCCGGATGTCGTGACCGTCCGCGCGCAGGGTTTCGGTCAGCTCGGCAACCTTGGCATAGGCCGCTTCGAACGGGGCAAGCTCGGTCAGCTGGCTGCCGATATGCACGTCGATCCCGATCACCTCGAGCCCGGGCAGCGCGGTGGCGCGGGCATAGGCCGCACGGGCGCGCGCGATCGGGATGCCGAACTTGTTCTCGGACTTGCCGGTGGCGATCTTGGCATGGGTGCGGGCATCCACGTCCGGGTTCACCCGCAGCGTGACCGGCGCGACCTTGCCCATCTCCAGCGCCACCGCGTTCAGTACCTCCATTTCCGGTTCAGATTCGACGTTGAACTGGCGGATGCCGCCCGCCAGCGCGGTGCGGATCTCCTCGGCGGTCTTGCCGACACCGGAAAACACGATCTTTCCCCCCGGCACCCCGGCGGCCCTGGCGCGCAGGTATTCGCCCTGGCTGACCACATCCATGCCCGCACCGGCCTGCGCCAGCGTGCGCAGGATGGCCTGGTTGCTGGCGGCCTTCATCGCATAGCAGACAAGGTGGTCGGTCCCGTCGAGCGCCTCGTCGAACAGCCGGAAATGGCGCAGCAGCGTCGCGGTCGAATAGAGGTAGAACGGCGTGCCGACGGCGGCCGCGATCTCGGCCACCGGCACGTCCTCGGCGAACAGGGCGCCGTCGCGATAGAGAAAATGATCCATGAGGCGCGATTAGACCGGAAACCGCCGCCGGATCAACGGCAAACCCGGCGCTAGACCACCGGCCGGGTGCGCAGGAACAGGTAGAGCGGCAGGCCGCAGCCCACCCCGATGCAGAAGGTTGCCGGGATCGCGACCAGCGCGGGCCAGTTGCGGCGCACCGCCACCTCGGCGATCACGAACACGCACAGCGCGATTGCGGCGATGGTCAGTTCCCAGGCCAGGCCCGAACTGGCCGCGTTCGTGTGCCAGGCCGCGACCAGCGCCCGCAGGTCAAAGCCGTTGGCGCGGAACCACGCGGAGAAATGGATCATCGGCTGCACCGCGCCCCACAGGGCCAGCGCCAGGTAGATCATCCGCAGGGGCGACACGGCTCAGAACCCGAAATAGAGCCCGACCGGCCCCCGGCGCAGCCCGATACCGCCCTGCGCATAGCCGCCACCGCCGCTGCCCGCCGCCAGCGTCACCGTGGTATCCAGCGTCGGCGGTTGAGGGTCGCCATCGGCGCCGCAGGCCGCCAGCGCGGCCAGCAGCAGCAGGGCAACGGGAACGGGCAGACGTGTCATCCCAGCTTTTCCTTCCACCGCGCGATCTGCGCCCGCACCTGCGCGGGCGCGGTGCCGCCATAGGACATGCGCGAGTTTACCGAGTTTTCGACCCCGAGAACAGAATACACGTCCTGCGTGATGCCCGCATGCACCGACTGCATGTCGGCCAAGGGCAGGTCCGGCAGGTCGCAGCCGCGTTTCTCGGCCATCGCCACCAGCGTGCCGGTGACGTGATGGGCATCGCGGAACGGCAGGTTCAGCACCCGCACCAGCCAGTCGGCCAGATCGGTCGCGGTCGAGAACCCCGACCCGGCGGCGGCGGCCAGCGCATCGCGGTTCGCTGCCATGTCGCGCACCATGCCCTCCATCGCCGCCAGCGCCAGCATCAGCGAATCGGCGGCGTCGAAGACCTGTTCCTTGTCTTCCTGCATGTCCTTGGAATAGGTCAGCGCCAGCCCCTTCATCACCATCATCAGCGCGGTGTTGGCGCCGAAGATACGCCCGATCTTGGCGCGGATCAGCTCGGCCGCGTCGGGGTTCTTCTTCTGCGGCATGATGCTGGACCCGGTCGAGAACCGGTCGGACAGCGCCACGAACCGGAACTGGGCGCTGGACCAGATCACCAGCTCTTCGGCCAGCCGCGACAGGTGCATCGCGCAGATCGACGCCGCCGAGAGGAACTCGAGCGCGAAATCCCGGTCGCTGACCGCGTCCAGCGAATTGGCGCAGGGCCGATCAAAGCCCAGCGCGGCCGCGGTCATGTCGCGGTCGATGGGGAACGAGGTGCCCGCCAGCGCCGCCGCGCCCAGCGGTGATTCGTTCATCCGCGCGCGGGCATCGCGGACCCGCGACAGGTCGCGCCCGAACATTTCCACATAGGCCATCATGTGGTGCCCCCAGGTCACCGGCTGAGCGGTCTGCAGATGGGTGAAACCGGGCATCACCCAGTTTGCCCCGGCCCCGGCCTGGGCGAGCAGCGCGCGCAGCAGCGCGACGATCCCGGCATCGGCGGCATCCAGCTGGTCGCGCACCCAGAGCCGGAAATCGGTCGCGACCTGGTCGTTCCGGCTGCGGCCGGTATGCAACCGGCCCGCCGGTTCGCCGATGATGTCCTTCAGCCGCGCCTCCACGTTCATGTGGATGTCCTCGAGCGCGGTGGAATAGGTAAATGTCCCGCCCTCGATCTCTGACAAAACGGTGAGCAGGCCTTCCCTGATCGCCTGCGCATCGCTATCGCTGATGACGCCTGTCGCGGCCAGCATGGCCGCATGGGCCCGTGACCCGGCAATGTCCTGCGCGGCCATCCGCCTGTCGAACCCGATCGAGGCATTGATCGCCTCCATGATCGCGTCCGGCCCGGCGGCAAAGCGGCCGCCCCACATCTGGTTCGAGGTCTGGTCTGTCATGTCTGTGCCCGAGGTGAAAATGCGCCTGATCCGTCTGCTGTCCCTTTATCTGGCCATCGCGCTTGGTGCAAACCCGGCATTGGCCGCCGATATCGCCACGCTCGACGCGCTGCGCGACGGCGACATGAAGAAACTGAACCTGCACGCGGACCCGGCACCGGCCCCGCAGGCGACATTCACGCTGGAAACGGGCGGCACCGCATCGCTTGCCGACTGGCGCGGCAAATATGTGCTGGTCAATTTCTGGGCGACATGGTGCGCGCCCTGCCGCAAGGAAATGCCGTCGCTGGCGGCGCTACAGGCAGAGTTCGGCGGCGACGGTTTCGAGGTGCTGACGCTGGCCACCGGCCGCAACACGCCGGCGGGGATCGACCGGTTCTTTGCCGAGACCGGGATCGACAACCTGCCCCGCCACGCGGACCCGAAACAGGCGCTGGCGCGTGAAATGGCGGTGCTCGGCCTGCCGGTTTCGGTGCTGATCGACCCCGAGGGCCGCGAAATCGGGCGGCTGATCGGCGATGCGGACTGGCATTCCGACAGCGCCCGGGCGCTGGTGGCGGCCCTGCTGGGCCGCCCGCCGTCCTAACGGTCGTCGCCGCGTTCGCCGCCATCGTCGAGCATGTCCTCGTCGATCGCCGCCTGCACCGCGCCCGCCACCGCCTCGCGCTGCCGCGGGGTCAGGTCCCCTGACTGGCCATCCGCCAGCCGCACCGTGACCTCGCGATGGGCGAACTTGATGCCTTCGCGTTCGAACAGCTGGCGGATTTCCTCGTAGACCTTCTTGCGCACCAGCCACTGATCGCCCGGCTTGGTCATGAACTTGACCCGGATGATCATGGCGCTGTCCTGCATCTCGATCACCCCCTGCGATTTCAGCGGCTGGATGAAGTTCTCGCCGATCACCGGATCGCTCAGCAGGTCCTGCCCCAGCTTCTTGATCAGCTTGCGCACCTTTTCCACATCGGTGTCATAGGTCACCCGCAGCGGCAGTTTCATCATCACCCAATCGCGGGAATAGTTGGTCAGGACCTTGATTTCTCCGAACGGGATGGTGTTGAGCGCGCCCAGGTGGTGCCGCAGCTGGAACGAGCGGACCGAGATCTTCTCGACCGTGCCCTTCACATCGCCGATATCGATGTATTCGCCCTTGCGGAACGCATCGTCGATCAGAAAAAACGCGCCCGAGAAGATGTCGCGCACCAGCGTCTGCGCCCCGAACCCGATGGCGAGCCCGACAACGCCGGCACCGGCAAAGAGCGGGCTGACATTGATGCCCAGTTCGAGCAGCACGATCAGCGCGATCGTCACCACCACCACCGCCAGGATCGCACCCCGGAACAGCGGCAGCAGCGTGCCCAGCCGGCTGGCGCCGCCCGCGCCGCCCTCGTCGCCCAGTGCGGCGTCGCCGTCGTCGACGGTTTCCTCGGCGATCCGGGCGTCGATCCAGATCCGGAACAGGTTGTAGATGATGTAGCCGATGAACACGATCACGATCACGTCCAGCGCCCGGTTCACCATCGAATCGTCGATGAAGGTGATCCGCGGGTTCCAGATCAGGATCAGCGCATAGCTGCCCGCCACGAAGGCCAGGATGCCGGCAACCCGGCGGGCCAGCCCCTCGAAGGTCAGCGGCCGCACCGCCGGCATGGCCTCGGGCGGCGGCGCGTCGGGATCGCGTTCCCCGGCCTCCGCGGCGGCCTGTTCCGCGTTGATCCGGTCGGCTTCGCGCGAGCGGTTGAAATAGCGTTCGATCAGATAGTTGATGCCGCCATAGACCACGATGATGGCAAGAAAGATCATGTAGGCCCCGGCCACCATCGGCACCGGGGTTTCCCGCTCGAGCACCAGGTCGAAGGCCAGCCGCAGCCAGCTGAACAGGACATAGCCGATCAGCATCGGCGCCCAGGCGCGCGACAGGATGCGGGTGATCCAGCTGACCTCGTCGATATCGCAACCGCCCCGGATCGCATTCGAGATCGGACCCGCGTTGAACAGGATCAGCAGGATGTAGCCGACGGCACCAAAGGCCGACAGGATGCCATAGATCAGCGCGTAGACGTTGTAGTTCAGCCCGAAATCCGCGATCCAGGTCGAGAACATCACGGTGATCACCGAATAGGTCGCCATCACCCAGGCCCAGTGATAGAGCCGCCTGGCATCGCGGTCCGAGAGGTGCGGGATGCGGTATTGCGTCAGGTAGGGCGACAGCACCATCCGCCACATGTCCGACACGGTATAGGCCATGAAAAAGGCCAGGTAGATCGCGGCGATGGTCAGCTGGAGCGAGGAATCCTCCATCGGGCCAAAGATCAGCACCCCGGCGATATAGGCGGTCAGCATCGTGAACAGGGAACCGCCGATGCCCATGAAGAACCGGAACACCAGGAACGGGATCTTCTCGCTGTAGCCCTGCGGGGCCTCCGAGACACGCGCGACGACGAAATGCCGGGCGAACCGGCGGCCATAGATTTCGCCGGTGATCACCCGCGCCACCGCGAACAGCAGCAGCGTCCATACCAGCACCGAGACATAGGTCATGATCCGGCCGTCGGGGCTGGTTGCACGCAGGATGAACGCCACCTCGTTCAGCGAAACCGGCAGCACCTCGAGACGCCGGTTCAGGGTTTCGCGAAACTCGCTGACCCGGTGCTGCGCCTTCATCAGCGACGATGCGTGCTCGGCCTTCGTTTCCGCCTCGGCGGGCCGGGCCGGGTCCGCGGCGGGACCGCCCGAGGCGATCAGCTTGCCCGAGCCGTCGATCACCACCACGTTCACGCCGCTTTCCGCGGCCTCGCGTATGGCCGCGGTCAGGTCGGCAGACGCCGCGTCGCCACCGCCACCGGCACCCTGCGCCACAGCCGGTCCCGCGCCGGACAGGATCAGGACAACCGCCAGGACGGCCCAGAAGTTCGAAACGATGCGCTGCGCGAGCTGGAGCATTTTTGGCGTTCTTCCCGGATAGCTGCGTGGCAAGGGAACGCTACAGGAGCGCACCGGGTCGCGCAAACGGCAACCGCGGCTGACTGCGTGAATCAGTTTGCATATCAATGGGGTTCGGTAGTAAAGCGGCCCTGCCCGGCTTTGAGACGACAGGCAGGACCTTGACCATACCCACGGATACCGCGCAGGAAACCGACCGGCCGCGCGGCGCGCGGATCATGCTCTACAGCCACGACACGTTCGGGCTGGGGCATCTGCGCAGGTCACGGGCTCTTGCCACGGCGATCGTGCAGGCCGACCCGGACGCCTCGGCGCTGATCCTGACCGGGTCGCCTGTGGCCGGACGTTTCACCTTTCCCGAACGGGTCGATCATGTCCGCCTGCCCGGCGTCACCAAGCGGCGCGACGGCAGCTATGCCTCGGCCACGATGGGCATGGATATCGAGGATGTGACCGAATTGCGGGCGGGCCTGATCCGGTCCGCCGCGGAACAGTTCGACCCCGACATCCTGATCGTCGACAAGGAACCGACCGGCTTTCGCGGCGAATTGCTGCCGGCGCTGGACGACCTGGCCACGCGCGGCCGGGCCCGGATGGTGCTGGGGCTGCGCGATGTGCTCGACGAACCCGAGGTCCTGGCCACCGAATGGGACCGCAAGGGCGCGGTGGCGGCGACCGAAACCTATTACCACGAAATCTGGGTCTATGGCCTGAGGTCGATCCACGACCCCATCGCCGGCCTGCCGCTGTCGGCGGCGGCGCGGTCGCGGATCCACTGGACCGGCTACCTGCGGCGCGAGATCGGCCAGCCCGCCGATCCGCCCCGGCAGCCCTATATCCTCGTCACCCCCGGTGGCGGCGGCGACGGGCAGGCGCTGGTCGACCTGGTGCTGGCCGCCTATGAGCGCGACCCGACCCTGGCCCCGCGCGCGATGCTGGTCTATGGCCCGTTCCTGTCGGGCGACGAACGCGCCGCGTTTCAGGCCCGTGTCGACCGGCTGAACGGGCGGGTGACGGCGGTCGGTTTCGAATCGCAGATCGAAACGATCTATGCGGGCGCGGCGGGGGTGGTCTGCATGGGCGGCTACAACACGTTCTGCGAGGTGCTGTCCTTCGACCAGCGCGCGGTGATCGTGCCACGCACCCGGCCCCGGCTGGAACAGTATATCCGCGCCACCAGCGCCAGGGCGATCGGGCTGGTGTCGATGCTCGACGAACGCGACGGCGAACTGACGCCCGGCGCTATGATCGACGCCATTCGCGGGCTTCCGGACCAGCAGCGCCCGTCACATGCGATGCCCGCCGGGCTGCTGGACGGGCTCGAGCGCGTGACCGACCGGGTCGGCGTGCTGCTGACGGGATCGGCCGAGCAGGCCGCGGAATGACCCAGCCCCCGCGCCTTGCGGTGGTGGTCAAGGGCTGGCCGCGCCTGTCGGAGACCTTCATAGCGCAGGAACTGGTCGCGCTCGAGGCAGCCGGGCACACGTTCGATATCTGGTCGCTGCGCCACCCCACCGATACCAAGCGCCATCCGCTGCATGACCGGTTGTGGGCGCGGGTGCGATACCTGCCGGAATACCTGCATGACGACCCCGGCCGCGTCGACGCCGCGCGCGCGGTGGCGCGGACGCTCCCGGGCTATGCGCAGGCGCGGGCGATCTGGCGCGCCGATCTGGCCCGCGACCGCAGCCGCAACCGCATTCGGCGGTTCGGGCAGGCCTGCGTGATGGCCGCCGAACTGCCTGCCGGCACCCGCGGGCTCTATGCGCATTTCCTGCACACCCCGGCGTCGGTGGCGCGGTATGCCGCGCTGATGCGTGGCCTGCCCTGGGGGTTCTCGGCCCATGCCAAGGACATCTGGACCTCGCCCGACTGGGACATCGCCGAAAAGCTGGAAACGGGGCCGGGCGGGGCCGGGTTCGGCGCGACCTGCACCGCCTATGGCGCCACGCGCCTGCGCGACCTGGCCGCCGATCCGGGACGGATCGACCTGATCTATCACGGGCTGGACCTGTCGCGGTTTCCGCCGCCGCCCCGGCGCGCGCTTCGCCATCCGGGTGATCCGCTCCGGTTGCTGTCGGTGGGCCGGCTGGTCGAGAAAAAGGGCTTTGACCGGCTGATCGGCGCGCTGGCCGGCCTGCCCGAAGGGCTGGACTGGCGCTGGATCCATATCGGCGGCGGCGCGCTGGGACAGGAATTGGCCAACCGCGCCGAAGCGGCGGGCATCGCCGCGCGCATCGACTGGCGCGGCGCCTGCGACCAGCCCGAGGTGATCGCCGCCATGCGCGCAGCCGACCTGTTCGTGCTGCCCAGCCGCATCGCGGCGGATGGCGACCGCGACGGGCTGCCCAATGTCCTGATGGAAGCCGCCTCGCAGCGCCTGCCGATCGTGGCGACACCGACCGCCGCGATCCCCGAATTCATCGAAACCGGCATCCACGGGCTGCTGGTCGATCCCGCCCCGGTCCCGCTGGCGCAGGCGATCGCGACGCTGGCCGCCGATCCGGCCCGCGCCGCCGCAATGGCCGACGCCGCGCTGGAGCGGTTGCGGACCCGGTTCCGGATGGATCCCGGCATCGCCCGCCTGTCCGAACGGCTGACCGCGCTCTGTTCCCCGGTTGCGGCCTGATGCGGGTTGCCTTTTATGCGCCGCTGAAACCGCCCGGCCACCCGACCCCGTCCGGCGACCGGGAAATGGCGCGCGCCCTGATCGCCGCCATCGGCGCAGGCGGCGCGGCGGTCGATCAGGTCTCGGAACTGCGCATCTATGACGGCGCGGGTGACGCCGCGCAGCAGGCCGCGCTGGCGGATCGGGCCCGCGCCGAAACCGCCCGACTGATCCGCCGCCTTGCCGATGATCGCCCGGCGCTGTGGGTGACCTATCACAGTTATTACAAGTCGCCCGACCTGATCGGCCCCGAGGTATGCAGGGCGCTGGGGGTTCCCTATGTCCAGATCGAGGCCACCCGCGCCCGCCGCCGCCTGACCGGCCCGTGGGCCGGGTTCGCCGCCGCCGCCGAGGCCGCCTGCGATGCGGCCGACCTGATTTTCCACCTCACCGATCTCGACCTGATCACGCTGGACCGCGACCGCCCGCCGCATCAGCGGCTGGCCCGCCTGCGCCCGTTCCTGCCCACCGACACCCTGCCCGCTGCGGCGCGGACCGCCCGCGCCACCACCATGCTGAGCGTCGGCATGATGCGCGCGGGCGACAAGCTGGCCTCGTACCGGATCATCGCCGACACGCTGGCGCTGCTCGATGGCGACTGGCGGCTGGACATCGCCGGCGACGGCCCGGCCCGTGGCGAGGTCGCGGCGCTGATGGCGCGGTTCGGACCGCGCGTGCTGTTCCTGGGCCAGCTCGATCGCGCGGCGCTGACCGCGGCCTATGCGGGGGCGGCGCTGTTTCTCTGGCCCGGCGCGAACGAGGCCTGGGGCCGGGTCTATCTCGAGGCGCAGGCGGCCGGGCTGCCGGTGGCGGCGCAGGATCGTCCCGGCGTGCGCGACGTTCTGGCCCCGGGCGATTACCCGTCACCCGGCGCGGGCGCACCGGCGCTGGCGCGGCGGCTGCGGCAGCTGCTGGACGATCCCGCCAGCCGGGACGCCCAAGGCCGCGCCGCGCGCGCCCATGTCGCCCGCCACCACCTGCTGGCCACCGCCACCGACACCTTCTGGACCGCCGCGATGCCGGTGCTGGAGCGGGCCGCATGACCCGCCTCGCGCTGTTGCGCCACGGGCACACCGCCTGGAACCGCGCGGGCCGGATCCAGGGATCGAGCGACATCCCGCTGGATGATACCGCCCGCGCGGACCTGGACGGGCTTGCTCTGCCCGCGCCCTGGGACCGCGCCGCGCTGTGGTCCAGCCCGCTGGTCAGGGCGGTCGACACCGCGCGCCTGGTGGCGCGGGCCGAACCGCGCATCGACGCGGATCTGACCGAGATGAACTGGGGCGACTGGGAAGGCCGGCGCGGGGCCGATCTGCTCGCGGACCCGGCGATGGATTATCGCCATATCGAGGATTGGGGATGGGATTATCGGCCGCCGGGCGGCGAGAGCCCGGCCGAGCTGCGCACCCGCCTGTCGCGCTGGCTGGGGCGAATAGATGGCGATGCGGTGGCGGTTTGCCATATCGGTGTGATGCGGGTGCTGCTGGCGCTGGCCCATGGCTGGGATTTCAGCGGCCCCGCCCCGTTCCGCGTCAAGCGCAACCGGCTGTTCGTGCTGCATCTGGACGGTTCCCGCCTGCGTCCCGAACCGGACCCGGTGCGCCTGCTGACACGCGGCGACGCGCCATGAAGGCCATGATCACCGTCACCCATCTGCTGGGCACCGGGCACCTGAGCCGCGCCCTGACGCTGGCCCGCGCCTTTGTCGCGGCAGGTGACGATGTCCTGCTCGTTTCAGGCGGGTTCCCGGCACCGCAACTGGACCTGTCGGGGATCGGCCTGCTGCAACTGCCGCCGCTGCGCTCGGACGGGACCGATTTCTCGCGGCTGCTGGATGCGCATGGCGGCCGGGCCGATGCCGCCCTGTTCGATGCCCGCCGCGCGGCGCTGGTGGCGGCGCTGGACCGGATGCGGCCCGACATACTGATCACCGAGCTGTTTCCCTTCGGACGGCGCAGCCTGGCCACCGAGTTCACCGCCCTGCTCGACGCCGCACAGGTCCTGCCACGCCGCCCGGTGATCCTGTCGTCGATCCGCGATATTCCGGCACCGCCGTCGAAACCTGAAAAGGCCACCCGCGCGGCGGCGCTGATCGCCGGGTGCTATGACGCGGTGCTGGTGCATTCAGATCCCACCGTTTCGCGTCTCGATGCCAGCTGGCCGGTCACCCCCGCGCTTGAACGGCGACTGCGCTATACCGGCTATGTCGCGCCCCCCCCGCCCGAACCGCATCCGGAACGCGCGGGCGCGGGCGAGATACTGGTCAGCGCCGGCGGCGGTGCCGTGGGCGACCCGGTCTTTCGCGCGGCGCTGGGGGCCGCCAGCGCCACGCCCGGTTCGCGCTGGCGGCTGCTGGTGGGCGGCGACGCGGCGCGGCGCATCGCGGCGCTGCGGGCCGATGCGCCCGCGAACGTGGTGCTGGAGCCCGCGCGGCCCGATTTCCGGCAGATGCTGCACCACGCCGCTGCATCGGTCAGCCTGTGCGGCTACAATACGGCGATGGACGTGTTGCAGACGGGTGTCCCGGCGGTCCTGGTGCCGTTCGATGCGGGCAATGAGGTGGAACAGGGTCTGCGGGCGCGCAGCCTGGCCCCTCTGCCGGGAATAGCCGTGCTGAAAACCGCGTATCTGACCGCCGACAGCCTGGCCCGGAGCGTCGCCGATGTCATCACCCAGGGACGGCGGCCGGGCCAGAGGGTGGATTTCGACGGCGCCCTCCACAGTGTCACCATCGCCCACGCCATGGCAGAGGCCCGGACATGACCGAAGACTGGACACCGCTGGATCGCGAATTCGACGCCTGGGACAAGGCCGGGATGACCCTGCCGCTCTGGTGGCGCGACGATGACGCGGTTGCCGACACGCCCGCCTTGCGGCAGCTCGATGCGCTGTCGACGGAAACCGGCCTGCCGGTGCATCTGGCGGTGATCCCCGCCGGCGCCGATGCCGCGCTGGGCGCGCTGGTTGCCGCACACACGCATCTGATCCCGCTGGTCCATGGCCGCGCCCATGAAAACCACGCGCCCGAGGGCCAGAAAAAGGCCGAGTTCGGCCCCCACCGGCCACCGGCCGAGATGAAGGCCGACATCGCCTGGGGCCTGTCCCGCCTGTCGGATCTGTTCGGCCCGCGTCTGCGCCCGGTCTTCGTGCCGCCGTGGAACCGGATCGCGCCCGAACTGGTGGCGGGACTGGCGGGGCTGGGCTTTGCCGCGCTCTCTGCCTTTGCCCCGCGCAAGACCGCGCTGGCCGCGCCGGGGCTGGCGCGGATCAACACCCATCTCGACCCAATCGACTGGCGCGGCACCCGGTCGCTGGTCGCTCCGGACCGGCTGATCGCGCAGATGGCGCTGCAACTGGCCGACAGGCGGTCGGGCTATGCCGACAATGACGAACCCTACGGGCTGCTCACCCATCACCTTGCGCATGACGGGGCAATCTGGGATTTCACCGCGCGATTGCTGTCGCGTTTGCGTAACGGCCCAACGCGGGCCTGGAGTTTCGACGACCTGCCACCTGCAAAGGACACCACATGAGCCGCCTCGATTCCATGCTCCGCCGTCTTGCCGCGCAACGCGACGGGCTGAACTGGGCCGCCGGGCAGGTTTCCGGGCTCGAGGGCGAGGTGCTCGACCTCGGGCTGGGCAACGGACGCACCTACGATCATCTGCGCGAAATCCTGCCGGGTCGCCGGATCCGCGTCATCGACCGGGTGCTGCAATGCCATCCCTCCTGCACACCGCCCGCGGCCGATTTCCTCGAAGGCGAGGCGGAACCGATGCTGCGGCAGCTGGCGGACAGCGGCGTCCGGGTGGCACTGGCGCATTACGATTTCGGCAGCGGCATCAAGAACAACGACGTGGCCGAGGCCGCGCGCCTGTCGCCGTGGCTGGCCGCCGTGATGCAGCCCGGCGGGCTGGTGGTGTCCGGTCAGCCGCTGGTCGGGCTGGCGCAGATCGCCGGGCCGGACACGATCGCGCCCGACCGCTACCTGTTCTACCGGGCCTGATGCGGTGGCGTTCCGGCGTTTCGCCATATTCCACGTCCCGCCCGCCGAGGCGGACTGGGCACGGTTCGCCACCCGGTGGCTGGGCTGGGACATGATCGCAGGCAGCGCGGTGACGCATCCCGACATGTCCGGGTTGCCCGTTGACCGGCTGACCGAGGCGCCGCGCCGCTACGGGCTGCATGCAACGCTGAAACCGCCGTTCCGGCTGGCCCGCGGGAAGGATCGCGCCGGGCTGGAAGACGCCGTTGCCGCGCTGGCCGCACGGCAGGCCCCGGCGACCATACCGGCGCTGGACCTGGTGCGGATGGGGCGGTTCCTGGCCCTCTGCCCGACCGGCGGCGCGGCACCTGCCGACAGGCTGGCGGCCGCCTGCGTCCGGAAAACGGACCTGTTCCGCGCTCCGCCCGACGACGCGGAACTGGCCTGCCGCCGCGCCTCCGGCCTGTCGCCCCGGCAGCAGGAAAATCTCGATCACTGGGGCTATCCGCATGTGATGGACATGTTCCGGTTCCACATCACCCTGACCGGCCGCCTGCCGGTGGGGGCGCTGGCGGCGGCGGAAACCGCGCTGGGGGAACGGCTGGTGCCGCTGCTGCCCGCGCCCTATATCCTTTATGACATCGCGCTGGCCGGAGAGGACGCGGATGGCAGGTTTCACCTGATCCGGCGATTCCCGCTCACCGGCTGAGGCGGAATTGCCGCAGACCCTATCCATGGCCGCTGCAACCCCCTATATGCAGCGCGAGACCAGCCAGAGGTGCCCCCATGACCCAGCCCTTCGACCGCCGTATCAAGATCGCCCCGTCGATCCTCGCCGCCGATTTCGCCAGTTTCGGCGCCGAATGCGAAGCCATCGAGGCGCAGGGCGCCGACTGGGTGCATGTGGACGTGATGGACGGCCATTTCGTGCCCAACATCACCTTTGGCCCGGCCATGTGCGCCGCGATCCGGCCGCATATCCGCGGCGTCATGGACGTGCATCTGATGATCGCCCCGGTCGATCCCTATATCGACGCCTTCGCGCAGGCGGGCGCGGATGTGATCACCGCCCATGTCGAGGCCGGACCGCATACCCACCGCACCCTGCAGGCCATCCGCGCCGCCGGCGCCAGGGCGGGCATCGCGCTGAACCCCGGCACGCCGGCGGCGGCGGTCGAACCGCTGCTGGACCTCGCCGATCTCGTCTGCGTGATGACGGTGAACCCCGGTTTCGGCGGCCAGAAATTCATCGACCAGACCGCCAAGATCAGGGCCTTGCGGGCGATGATCGGAGACCGGCCCATCCATATCGAGATCGACGGCGGCGTCGATCCCGCCACCGCGCCGCTGGTGGCGCAGGCGGGCGCGGACGTGCTGGTGGCCGGATCGGCGGTGTTCCGGGGCGGCTCGGCCGCCGAACCGCAGGCCTATGGCGACAATATCCGCGCCATTCGCGCGGCGGCCGAAGGCGTCTATGCCTGAACCCGGCCGTCCGGCGGGCGCCGTTTGAACACCCCCTGCGCGGTGGCGAGCAGCCGCCCGTCGCCGTCGCGCAATTCGCCGGTCACATGGCAGATCTTGCGCCCGCCGCCCGACACCGTCCCCAGCGCGGTGACCTCGGCCCCGACCGGCGCGCCGGCCACGAATTGGGTCGTCAGCGACACCGTGACCAATGGCGTCAGCGCATCGCCGCCCAGCGCCATCGAGGCGGAAAATCCGCAGGCGCTGTCCAGCAGCATGGCGATGATCCCGCCATGCAGCATTCCGTTCCGGTTCAGATGGTCCGGCCCGATGGTGAGCGTGGTGCGCGCCCGCCGGTCAGGGTGGCTCACATCCACCTCATACCCCACCGCGGCCTGGCATCCCGACTGTTCGCGGATGATCCCGCCGGTGTCAGGCTGCCGCGGTCGAGAGGGCAATGAACCGCTCCAGATGGTAATCGGTGTCGCCGAACCGGTGATCGGCCATCACGATGCGCTTGGCGATATGGGCCAGTTCGTATTCCTGCGTCATCGCGATGCCGCCATGCATCTGGATCGATTCCTCGGCCACCAGCCGGCCCACGCGCCCGATCAGGTTGCGCGTCGATGCGACATGCAGGTCGCGCCGGGGGGCATCCTCGCCCAGGTGGCCGGCGGCGTTGATCACCGCGGATTGCGCCTGTTCCAGTTCGATCAGCATGTCGGCGAACCGGTGCTGCAGGGCCTGGAACGTGCCGATCGGGCGGCCGAACTGCTTGCGGGTCAGCAGGTATTCGCGGGTCAGCGCGGTTGCTGCGTGCATCGCGCCCAGCGTTTCGGCGGCCATCGCCACGCCGGCACGCGCCACGGCGGTTTCCAGCGCCGGGAACGCCGCCCCGGCCGCGCCCAGACGGGCAGAGGCGGGCAGGCGGGCATCGTCCAGCACCACCTCGGCGGCGCGTCCGCCGGCGAACATCGGATAGCCTGTCAGCGTCACGCCCGCCATGCCCGCCGGAACGAGGAACAGCGAGATACCATCCGGTTCGTCCACCGCGCCGCTTTCGCGGGCCGAGACGATCAGGTGACCGGCCGCCTCGGCATTGGCCACGACGGCCTTGCGCCCGTTCAGCACGATGGCGTCAGCCTCGGTCCGGGCGGTGGTTTCCACCCGGTTCAGGTCATAGCGGCTGGCCGGTTCGCCATGGGCCAGCGCCAGATGCGCGCCGCCGGCGATCACGTCCTCGACCAGCGCCTTCTGCTCGGCGTTGCCCAGCGCGGCGACCAGGCCGCCGCCCAGGATGGCGGTGTCCAGCATCGGTTCGACCACGCCGGCACGGCCCAGTTCCTCGAACACCACGGCGATGTCGAACCCGGCGCCGCCGAAGCCGCCGTCAGCCTCGGAAAACAGCGCGCCGATGACGCCCAGCTCGGCCAGCCCGGCCCAGATCTCGGCGCTGAACCCGGTGTCGCTGTCGAGGATCGCGTTGCGGACGCCGGTATCGTAGCGGTCGGCCAGGTATCGCCGCAGCGTGTCCTGCAGCATCTGCCGTTCTTCGGTAAGATCGAAATTCATTTGCCGCCCCCCAGCTTGACCTTGGCGATGATCCCGCGCTGGATCTCGTTCGATCCGCCAAAGATCGACAGTTTGCGATTGTTGAAATACTGCGCCGATACCGGGCCTGCCCCGGCCGCCGGTTCATTGCTGCCCTCGACCGCTTCGGAGGCGAAGGGCAGCGCGTAGGGGCCGGCCGCGCGGCGGGCGAGATCGTTGATCTCCTGCCGGATCACCGTGCCCTTGACCTTGAGCATCGAGGCCTCGACCCCTGGCGCCTGTCCCACCGCCGCCTGCGAGATGATCCGCAGGTTGGTGGTGGCCATCGCCATCAGGTCGATCTCGACCTGCGCCAGCCGGGCGGCGAAATGCGGGTTCTCGATCAGGGGGCGGCCACCGGACATCTCGGCCCGCGCCATGCGTTTCACCGCGGCCAGCCCCGCCTGCGACGACCCGACCTGCGCGATGTTGGTGCGCTCGTGGGTCAGCAGGTATTTGGCATAGGTCCAGCCCTTGTTTTCCTCGCCCACCAGGTTTCCGACCGGCACGCGCACATTGTCGAAAAACACCTCGTTCACCTCGGGTGTCCCGTCGAGCAGCACGATCGGACGCACCTCGATCCCCGGCGTGTCCATGTCGATCAGCAGGAAGGAAATGCCTTCCTGGTGCTTGACCTCGGGATCGGTGCGCACCAGGCAGAAGATCCAGTTGGCATACTGCCCCAGGGTGGTCCAAGTCTTCTGGCCGTTGACCACATAGTGATCGCCGTCGCGCACGGCGCGGGTCTTGAGGCTGGCGAGATCCGACCCGGCGCCGGGTTCGGAATAGCCCTGGCACCACCAGTCCTCGCCCGACAGGATGCGCGGCAGGAACCGGTCCTGCTGTTGCTTGCTGCCGAATTTCTGCAGCACCGGCCCCAGCATGGTCAGCCCGAAGGGCACCACCCGCGGCGTCCCGGCAAAGGAACATTCCTCGTCGAAGATATGGCGCTGCACCGCGTTCCATTCGCAGCCGCCGAATTCCTTCGGCCAGTTCGGCGCCAGCCAGCCCCTTTGGTTCAGGATCGCGTGCCAGCGGTCATAGGTCTCCTTGCCCAGATCGCGCCCCGCCTTTACCGCGTCGGCCATGTCGTCGGGCAGGTTTTCGGCCAGAAACGCGCGCACCTCGTCGCGGAACGCCTGTTCCTCGGGTGAATATGCCAGATCCATGTCGTCCTCCGTTCTCGGCCCGATGGTTCAGCCGTTCAGATCCTCGAACTTGCGGCCCTCTGCCACCAGCTGTTCGAGCAGCGGCGCGGGCTGCCAGAAATAGGCGTCCTCGGCGGCCCAGTTGCGGATATCGTCCAGCAGGCCGGGCAGGCCGGCCATGTCGGCCCATTTCATCGGTCCGCCGCGATAGCGCGGAAATCCATAGCCGTAGAGCAGCGTCACATCCACGTCGAGCGGCCGCCGGGCGATGCCCTCGCCCACCACCCGCGCCGCTTCGTTCACCATCGCCGCCATGTAGCGGCGGACGATCTCGGCATCGGTGAAGTCGCGCGGGGTGATGCCCTGCGCGGCGCGCTCGGCCTCGATCAGCGGCATCACCTCCGGGTTCGGCACGCCGGCACGTTTGCCCGCCTCGTAGACATAATAGCCCTTGCCGGTCTTCTGCCCGAAATGGCCCGCCTCGCACAGGGTGTCGGCATAGGCGCTGTCACGGGCGCGCGGGTCGATCCCCTCGGCCCGCTTGCGCTTGCGCACGGCCCAGCCGATGTCGAGCCCGGCCAGGTCGGCCACGGCGAACGGCCCCATCGCGAAACCGAAATCGGTCAGCGCCTTGTCGATCTGGTAGGGGCTGGCGCCATCCAGCACCATGTGATCGGCACAGGTGCGGTAGGTGGCCAGGATCCGGTTGCCGATGAACCCGTCGCAGACGCCTGCGCGCACCGAAACCTTGCCCATCCGCTTGCCCAGCGCAAAGCCGGTGGCCAGCACGTCGGGCGCGGTCTTGTCGGCCACGACGATCTCGAGCAGCTTCATCACATGCGCGGGGGAAAAGAAATGCAGCCCCAGCACGTCCTCCGGCCGCCCGGTCATGGCGGCGATCTCGTCCACGTTCAGATAGGAGGTGTTGGTCGCCAGCACCGCGCCCGGTTTCGCGACCTCGTCGAGCTTGCGGAACACGTCCTTCTTGATGTCCATTTCCTCGAACACCGCCTCGATCACCAGGTCGGCATCGCCGAGATCACCGTAATCCGTGGTCGGGCGCAGCGCCGTTTCGGTGAGATGCGCGAACTGGTCCTGGCTGATCTTGCCACGTTTGAGCGCCCCGCCGAGATTGGCTTCGATCCGTCCCCTGGCCGCCAGCGCGGCCTCCGGCGTCATCTCCAGCAGCGTGACGGTCAGCCCGGCCAGCAGCGCCGAGGTGGCGATGCCCGCCCCCATGGTGCCGCCGCCGATCACGCCGATGGCGGTCAGGCCGCGCGGTTCGACCCCGTCGAGCTCGGGCAGCTTGGCCACCGCGCGTTCGATGAAGAACGCGTGGATCAGCCCTTCGCGCTGGTCGCTTTCCATCAGTTCGTGGAACAGTTCGCGTTCGCGTTCCAGGCCCTTGTCGAACGGCAGTTCGCAGGCCGCCTGGACCGCCCGCACGCATTGCGCGGGCGACAGCTGGCCGCGCCCCTTGGCCAGCGCCGCGGCATGGGCGGCATCGAAATCGACCGGCGCGGGCGCGGGCATCCGGCCCACCGGGCGCGTGTCGGCGCCCGCGTCCAGCAGGTCCCGCGCATAGGCGATCCCGGCCTCGCGCACATCGCCATCAACAACCCGGTCGATCACGCCCAGTTTTTCGGCCTCGCGCGCGCCGACATGCCGGCCCGAGGTGATCATGTCGAGCGCCGCCTCGACCCCGGCCACGCGCGGCAGGCGCTGGGTGCCGCCGGCCCCCGGCAGGATGCCCAGATGCACTTCGGGCAGCCCCACCCGCGCCGACGGCACCGCAACCCGGTAGTCGGTGGACAGCGCCACTTCGAGCCCGCCGCCCAGCGCGGTCCCGTGGATCGCGGAAACGGTGATCAGGGGGCTGTCCTCGAGCCGCTGGCACACATCCGGCAGCCAGGGATCGGTGGGCGGCTTGCCAAATTCGCGGATATCGGCGCCGGCGAAATAGGTGCGCCCGTCACCGTAGATGACGACCGCTTTCGCGCCTTCGCGTTCGGCCCGCGCGATACCGTCCACCAGCCCCTGCCTGACCGCCTGTCCCAGCGCGTTCACCGGCGGGTTCTGCGCCTTGAGAACCGCGATATCCCCGATCCGTTCATAGTCGATTGCAATGGTCATGCCGTCCCCTCGCCTTGCCTGCCGGTCTGTCGCGCAAAACCTAGTCGCAACCCGGTGGGACGTGCAAACCCGCAAGCCGGGATTTCATCGTGACCCTACGTCATGTGCATTGCCGTTCAGGACCGCAGCAGGACCTTGGTCGACCCGATGGCCTCGGCGATCTGGGCAAATTCGTTCTGTCCCTCGGCACGGGTTTCCGCCGACCGGAGCAACAGGGTTTCCGCCTCTTCGATGATCGCGAGCGCGGTTGCGCGTGTCGCCTCGACCGTTTCGGGTTTGACCGCGGTGATCGGCCCCGTCTTGATCGTGTCCGGCCCGGTGGCGGGGCGCACTTTCAGCCGGGGCTGGGTCGTATCGCGGTTGGCCCGCGCCAGCTTGTCCAGCTTGTTGGCGGTGTCGCGCAGGACCGTGCGGACCTCGGCGAACTCGCGGTCACGCGGGGTTTCCGCCAGCGCCTTGCGGTAATAGACCGACAGACAGTCGACCTGATACTGGACCGGCAATTGGGAACAGACCGTGTTCGACCGGCTCAGCGTCGTGGTGATGCTGTCCACCGTGGCGGCGAGGCTGGCCACCGGGGCCGCCAGCACCGTCGAACGCGGCGGCTCGACGGTTTGCGGCGGTTCGATTTCGGTGCGCGGCGCCTGGCCGGTGTTGATCCGCTGGTTGCGCACCGCGCGCGGCGCCGAATTCGCGCTGGGATTTCCGCCAACGCCCGCCGGGCTCGTTTCTCCTCCGGGCGGGGATGGCGACGGGGATGGATCGGGCTCCGGGTCCCCCTCGTAGTCTCCGGCCGGGTCGCCTTCATACCCGTCGCCTGCGACACTGTCATTGTCGTTGATGCCGCTGTCGCCCGAATTGTCGGCGCCCTCGTCTTCGCCGGGGCCGCCCTGTTCGGGATCTGGCCCCGGTTCGTTGCTGCAGCAGGTTTCGCCGTCGCTTTCATCCTGGCCGAAAAGCGTATCGACGCCGCCCTGTGCAACGATATCAGCCTGCGCAAGAATTTCGGCCGCGACCATTCCCGGGGCGTCGGCCACGGCTGTCGATGGTTGCGCGGCAAATACGATCGCAAATGCAACCCCCGAAAGCGGCCATGACGCCAGTGCAAAATGTTTCAATGGAATCCCCCAAACCAGTATCCTGGACATAAAACTATGGCATAAAAGTTATTTTATTTCACGCCGGAAAGCAAACCCGCCGGGATGCGGACGGGTGGCGGGAGATCACGGCAGATGCCGTCAAAATGACTGTTCCGTGGCCGCAGTCGTGATAGGTTCGGGCCAAACGCGATACCAAGGGCATTTCTGCATCCATGTTCAGACATTTCACGATTGTTCTTTTGTTCACCGCGATCGTGGCCGGCCCGGCGCTGGCCGCCTCCGACCGGGTCGCGCTGGTGCTGGGGCTGAGCGACTATCGCACCATCACGCCGCTGGACAACCCGCGCAAGGATGCCACCGGCATGGCCCGCGTGCTGGACCGGATCGGGTTCGACGTGACGCTGGCGCTGGACCCGACCGGGGACGACATGCGACAGTTGCTGGACGATTTCGCCTTTCGTTCGGAAACCGCCGACCTGGCGCTGATCTATTACGCCGGTCACGGGGTCGAGGTGCAGGGCGAGAACTTCATGATCCCGGTCGACGCGGATGTGAAATCGAACCGCGACGTGCAGCGCCAGTCGGTTTCGCTGAAACAGATGCTCACGGCGGTCGAACGGGCGCGCAAGATGCGCATCGTCATTCTCGACAGCTGCCGCGACAACCCGCTGGGCGACCTGCTCGATACGGTCGATACCGGCGCGTCCTCGTCCGCGCCGGGCGACAGCCGTGGCGGCGGCGGGCTGGCGGTGGCGAACCCCGATCGCGGCACGCTGGTGGCCTATGCGGCGCGCGACGGTCAGGTGGCGCTGGACGGCACCGGCGAAAACAGCCCCTATGCAACGGCGCTGATGGAAAAGATGGCGCAGCCCGGTGTCGAGATCAGCCTGATGTTCCGGCAGGTCCGCGACATGGTCCTGCGCGAGACCGGCAACCGGCAGGAACCGCATACCTACGGGTCGCTGACCGGCGTGCCCTTCTATCTGGCCGGGGCCGCCGAAGGGCAGCAGGACGTGGCCGATGCCAGCACGCTCGACGCCTGGTCGTCGATCCGCCCCGACCAGGAGGAACAGCTGCTGGCGCTGGCCGAACTTGGCGACACCCGGTCGATGCTGGGTCTGGCCTATATGCGGCTGAACCCGAACCAGGGCCGGTTCGACCCCGTCGAGGCGGTGTCATTCCTCGAACGGGCCGCCGCGGCAGGATCGCCCGAGGCGCAGTTCGAACTGGCCAAGCTCTACGAGCGCGGCACCGGCGTCCCGGTGAATGAGGCCCGCGCGCTCGAACTATACCGCGCCGCCGCGAACCAGGATTTCGCGGATGCGATCAACGATCTCGGTTTTCTCACCTACCAGGGCGGGCTGGGGCTGGATCCGAACCCGCAAGAGGCGCTGCGGCTGTTCGAACGCGCCGCCGACCTGCGCCACCCGCAGGCGCAGTTCAACTTTGCCGCGCTGATCGACGACGGGCATATCGAAAGCAAGGGGCCGAAGGATTCGGCGCATTATCTCTATGAAGCGCTGCGTTCCGGCAGCCCCGACGTCCTGAACATCCTGTCGGACCGGCCGACCATGTTCACCCGCCAGACCCGCCGCGCGCTGCAAACGACGCTCAGGGACAACGGGTTCTATGCGGGCGGCATCGACGGAGAATTCGGCCCCGGCACGCGCAAGGCGATCCGGCTGGCCTTTGGCCTCGAGGAATAACCCGAAGCCACCGCCGGCCCCGGAACCGGCACCCGCCTAGAGCATGCCCGCGGCCAGCCATTCGTCCAGCTGGCGGCGGCTGACCTCGAAATGCATGCTGTCCTCGCGCCGGAACCCGGCGCCCCAGACCCAGCCTTCCTCGCGGAAGAAATCGGCCAGGATGGTCAGGCCCAGCTGGGTCTTGCCATCGGTGAAATTGTCCAGGTGCCCGTCGATATTGAGATCCAGCGCCAGCCCGTAGCTGTGGGTCGACAGCCGGTCCTGCGTGCCCCTGATCCGCCGGACACAGAGCGACCCCGAGGTGTTGATCCGCGCATAGAGGTCGGGATCTGCCCGTTTCACGTTCTCGAACACGCGGGCCAGCGATTCGGCGGCGGGCCTCAGCATCCGCACCCGGATCGGCCCGACCTGTTCGAGAACCAGCTTTTCGGCCAGCGCCGCATTGGTCATCGCCTCGCACTGGTCCGACAGAACCTCGCGCGGGCGGCCGAGCTTGGCCTCGAGATAATCCGGCGTCGCCACCTTCAGGCCCCGGTTCACGTTCAGCCGGTCCGCGATCAGCACCACCTGCGCATAGGCATCGAGGATCTCGTTCGGCCCGGTTCCGCGCAGGATTTCATCCTCGGCATCGGGGTCGGCGGCCATCGGCGCCTGCATCCCCCCCGCCGACAACCCGGCAACCGACCGTTCCAGCGTCTGCATCCGGGCCTGCAGGTCCTCGACCTGCTGGCGCAGCATCTCGACCTCGATCCGGGCCCCCGAATCAACCGCCGAGCCCTGGAAATCCTGTTCGGACAACAGGAGCTTCAGCCCGAAGAACACCGCTGGCGCCAAGACCAGCCCGATTGCAATGATGACCGCCGGGAGAACCCGCATCCGACCTCCTGAATTCCCGCGCAATTCAGCCCATCTGCCCATTGAGAGTAAAGTATTTTCTGGGCGAAACACACCGGCCGGCACAAAATCTTGACCTTTGCCCGCGCAGGGGCTGTGATATATTCGTATCGGTAACCTTCATTTCATTCATTCAAGGGTAATGACAACCATGGTCCGCCCCAGCAAGATCACCATTTTCATCGCGGCAGCCGGGCTGGCGCTCGCCGCCCCGTTCGCCGTTTCCGCACAGTCCGAAACCGAAATGACGGCCGAAGAGATGACCCAGGCCTTCAAGAAACAGAAAACGCGCGGGCTCGTGATCGTACCATCGGGCGGCGACCAGCCTGCCGCGGCAACCGAATCCGCATCCGTCACACCGGCGGCGACCCCGGCCTACACCGCCGTGGACCAGGCCGATCAGGTGAATGTCCAGATTTCCTTCGATTTCGACAGCGCCGCGCTGCGGGCCGACCAGAAACCGAAACTGGCGACGCTCTGCCAGGTCATGAAATCGGTCGACGTGTCCGTGTTCCAGATCATCGGCCACACCGACAGTTCGGGCGGGGCCGCCTATAACGAACGGCTGTCGCTGCTGCGCGCCGAAGAGGTCAAGCGGCACCTGGTGTCCGATTGCGGCATTCCCGATGATCGGCTGCAGGCCATCGGCATGGGCGAAAACGCGCCCTTTGACAGCGCCGACCCCGGCGCGGACGTGAACCGCCGCGTCGAATTCCAGGCCCTGGGCTGAACCGCTGGGCACATCCATGAACAGACAGGGCGGAGAGGACGCGCCGTGATCGATTCCCGCCCCGGCGATGCCTTCCAGCCCGGCGATCTGGTCAACAACACCTATCGCATCGAGAGCCTGCTCGGACGCGGCGGGACCTCGGATGTCTACAAGGCACGGTCCGAGATCTCGGGCCGGCTGGTGGCGCTGAAGGTGCTCAAGGCCGAGTTTTCCGGCAATGACGACTACCTGGTGCTGCTCACCCGCGAAGAGGGCATTCGCGAGGTGCGCCACGACGCGGTGGTGCGCTACTCGGAGAACCACCGCACCGAACACGGGCTCGTCTACCTGGTCATGGACTATGTCGAAGGCCCGGCGCTGGACCGCAAGCTGAAACAGGGGCCGATGCCGGCCGACGAGATCCTGACCGTCTGCCGCCGCGTCGCCGAGGGCCTGCAGGCCGCGCATGACCGCAATATCGTCCATCGCGACCTGAGTCCCGACAACATCATCCTGCGCGACGGCGACCCGGCGCAGGCGGTGATCATCGATTTCGGCATCGCCAAGGATACCAACCCCGGCGCGGAAACCATCGTCGGCAACGAGTTTGCCGGCAAATACGCCTATGCCGCGCCGGAACAGCTCAGCGGAAACACCGACGCGCGGACGGATATCTATTCGCTGGGGGCGCTGTTGCTGGCGAATTTCCGTGGCGCTTCGCCCGATATCGGCAACAGCCCGATGGAGGTCGTCACCCGCAAGGCGGAACCGCTGAACACCGAAGGCGTCCCCGAGCCGCTCAAGACCCTGATCGACCGGATGACCGCCCCGGAGCCGGAAAACCGGATGCAGAGCGCGGCCGAGGTGCTGGCCTTTCTGGACGCGCCCGATGCAGCCCCGCCCGCCGCGCCATCCGATGGCGGGGCCGACCCGGACGCCACCGTGATCGTGCCCCGGGCCCGGAACGCGGACGCGCCCGCCGCAACCGTGGCACCCGCCCCGGACCCCCGCGACAAACCCGCGCCTGCCAGCCGCGGCGAAACCCGGTCGCGCGGCGGGCTGTTCGCGATGCTGGCCGTGGTCGTTCTGATCGCCGCCGGGGCGGGGGCATGGTTTTCGGGGGCGCTGGACGGGCTGCTGGGGCCGAAATACCCGATTGCCGACCCCTATACGCTGATCGCCGAGAAACGCGATGGCGACGGGGTGAACCTGACCGGCCATGCCCCGTCAGAGGACGCGCTGGCCGCGCTGGCCGGGTTTGCCGAAACCGGCCTCGGCACGTCGGAGCTGCAACTGGCCAGCGGCGATATTCCCGACAGCTGGGGGGCGGACGTGCTGGCATTGCTGCGCGACATGGATGGCCTGAACGCCTGGCGGGTGGTGGTCGATGGCAGCAGTGTCGACATCACCGGGTCGACCGCGGACAAGGCGTTGCAGGAACGGTTGTCGGCTGCGCTCGCCTCGGGCCTGCCGGGGGCGTTGACGGGTCGCGCGGAAATCACGCTGGTGCCGCAGTTCCTGGCACCGGACGAGGTGCAGGCGGAACTGGACGGGCTCGCCGATTGCGGCCCGCTGACGCTGCCCGGCGTGCCGCAGCTGGGCTATGGCCCGCAATCGGCGATCACCGTGACCGGAAAGGTGGCGGGCACGGCAACGCGGGTGCAGCTGTTCGACGGGCTCAGGGACCTGGCGGGCGACCGCAACGTGGTCGTGGATGTCGAGGTTCTGAACCCCACGCTCTGCCTGATCGAAAGCCACCTGCCCACCGCCCCCGCCGGCGGGATCGCGATCGGGTTCACGGTCGGCGACCGGGACGAACCGAACCCCTCGGGCCGGTTCTTCGTGGGCGAGAACCCGGTGATCGACCTGACCCTGCCCGCGGATGTGACCGACGGATACCTGTCGGTGTCGATCCTCGACGTGTCGGGCAACGTGTTTCACCTGCTGCCGAACATCAACCGGCAGGACAACGCGGTGGCCGGCCTGCGCGGCGGCCGGGATGGCGATGTCACGGTGCGGGTGGCCTATCCGGTGGCCGATGCCGGGCCGGGGCAGATCGCCTTTACCGTCGATGACAGCACGCTGGGCAAGAGCAAGATCCTGGTCCTGCATTCGACCGCCCCGCTGTTCGACGGGATGCGGCCCACCTCGGAATCCGCCAAGGGCTATGCCGAGGCGCTGCAGGCCCATGCGGGCGTCAACGGCACCCGCATCCTGTCGCTCGACAGCCGGATCCTGGAAACCGCGAAACCCTAGCTTTCAGATCACGTCCACGACGATCACGCTGATATTGTCGGCCCCGCCGCCCGCCAGCGCCAGTTGCACCAGCTCGTCGGTCACGGTTTCCAGCGGCAGCGATCCCAGCATCCGCGCCAGCGTCGCGACCCCCGCATATTTGGTCAGCCCGTCGGAACACAGCAGGAAACGGTCGCCCGGCCGGATCTGCCCGCGGATCTTGTCCAGTTCGAAATCGTCGCCGATACCCACGGCGCGGGTGATCGCGTTGGATTGCGGGTGGTTCTCGGCCTCGTCCCAGCTCATCTGTCCCGCCAGCACCAGCCCGGCCACCACCGAATGATCGGTGGTGAGCATCTCGATCTCTCCCGCCCGCAGCCGGTAGAGGCGGCTGTCGCCGGCCCAGAGACCGACGAAATGCCCGTTGGCGATCATCAGCGCCACCACGGTGGCCCCGATCGTGTTGCCGCCGCGGGCCGCGGCCTCGGCCTGGATCGCGCCATGGGCCGCGCGGATGGCATCGCGCAGTGCGTGCATCCGGGCGGTCGGGTCCAGCCCCGCGGGGATCATCGCCACCGAATCCGCCACCAGCCGGCTGGCGAAATCGCCGGCATCGTGTCCGCCCATGCCATCGGAGACCAGCCAGATGTCATGCCCCGGCAGCGCCAGAACCGAATCCTCGTTGACCTTGCGTCGCAGACCGACATGGGTCTTGGCGTTGTATCGGAACCTCGCCGGCCCGGTCATATCGGCCGCGCCTCGGACCAGATCGGCGCGGTGAGGCTGAACAGCCCCAGCGCCTCGTCGCCCTGCGGCAGGCCTTCGCAGATCATCAGCCGAGGCACGCCGCCGATCACCGCGCTCCAGAGGCTGGGCCGGTCGGTCCGCGCGGCCAGCAGGTCGGCGGCCAGATCGGGCAGGAGCCCGCCGGGCCCCGGCTGGGTCATCACCAGCCCGCGCGCCGCCGCGCGCAGCGGTGCGCAGTCGCGCGGACCGGGAACCGGCACCTGCGCCAGATCTTCGGCCAGCCGGTCACGGGTCATGCCATCGTCGAGCGCGGCCAGCGCCACATCCTCGAGCCTGGCAAACAGTCCGGCATCGGCGAAATGATCCAGCGCCGCCGGGCCCGGCCCCGGCAGCCCGGCAACCAGCGTCAGCGGGAACCGCCGCCCGACCCGGTCCACCGACGGCATCAGCACGCCCTGCGCCTTGCGCGGCCCGGCCAGCCCCGGCGACAGCGAGAACCGCCAGATCGGCGCCGACATGTAATGGGCGTCCCAGTCCGGACCAAAGGCCGACTGCGCGGCGAGCAGCGTCTGCTGCACCCAGTCGTCCCAGACCGCGACGAACCCCTTGGGCGGGGACAGGCGAAAGAAATCCCCGACCGCGGGCATCTTGCCGAAAGCGCCGAACCCTGCCTCCATCACATTGACTTCGGGCAGCTGAACTTGGCCAGCGCCGGCAGCGCGAACGGGTTCAGGACCGACCCGGACTGAAGCTGGAAGATCGCGATGCGCCCGCCGATGTTGAAGATCACCCTCTTGCGGTCCGAGGCGTTGGTCTTGCGCACCTCGGCGGCATCGAGCAGCCGGAACCAGGCCCAGGGGCCATCGCGCGACACCTGGCTTTCCAGGTTGCGCTTGTCCGGGGCAAAGGTCACCCGAGCCATGCCGACGGTCCCCGGCCAGGTCACCGCGACCGGGTTGGGCTGGGCCCGGTGCTGGAACGGCACCTGCTGGCCGTCGATTTCCAGCAGCACCGACTTGGCCTTGGGATCGAGCGCCTCGGGGGTGATCTGGAATTTCACCGCCGCGTGGGGCGATCCGCCAAAGAAGGTGTCCTTGATCTCGGCCGCATATTGCATCTGCTGCAACACCGAGGGCGAAATGCCCAGATCGACATCGTTGACCCGTTTCCAGGTCCAGGGCCGGCTGCGCGTATCGACGAATTTCAGCAGATTGTCGTTGAAAAACCCGTCGATCAGCCCGCCCGGCGCGAACAGCTTGGAGAAGTCGGCCATCGCCACGTCGGCGCGCGCCCGGCGATTGAACGGGTAGCGGTCGGTCAGCGCCTTTTCGCAGAAGGGCAGCACGCTCGACTGCCAGCGCGCGTTGATCGAGGCGCGGGTGCCGTCCGCGGCGATACCCGACGATCCGGCGATGATCTGTTTCGACCAGCGTTCCATCGGCCCGTCGATCCGGCTCGCCACCTGCTGGAACTGCGCGATCGCCTCGCCGCTGGCTTCGCTCGAGGTCACGCCGGAAAAGGACATCGAGTTGAGCTGCTTGTAGACATCCGTAAGGACGCCCAGCAGATCGTCGAGCTGCGATGGCTGGCCTTCGGGCCGGGCCACCAGTTCGTGCAGCCAGCGGAACCGTTCCTCCACATAATAACCCGGCGGCCGGGGCGGTTCGCCGGTATTGGCCGCCGCCGCGCTGGTCAGCGCCTCGAGGATGATCTGGCTCTGGATGCTCAGCTGTTGCCGCGCCTCGATGCTCAGCACCGTCTTGGCGCCGCTTTCCAGCGAATCGGTTTCCAGCAGCGACCGGTCCTCGGTCAGCTTGGTTTCGTTGCTGATCTCGGTCAGAAGGTTGCGGATCGGCGAGGTTGGGCCGGACAGGACATTGGTGATCTCGGCGGCATGCGACAGCGACTCCATCGGCATGATGTCGATATCGCCGAGGATGCCATCATAACGCGCGATATAGTCGTTGTAATAGAGGTCGAGCACATCGCGGCTGAGCTGCAACAGCGCGCCTTCGGTCTGTTCCGCCTCGCCGCGCGGCCCCAGAACCCAGCTTTCGCGCTGCACCCGCCCGGCGACGCTGACCGCCTCGGGCAGGAACACGTTGTTGAACCCGTCATAGGTGAAGATGCCCTCGATCCCCTCGTTGAGCGGCTTGCCCGAGGACCGCACCAGCGCCCGCGAAACCGCGGGGCCGCCGGCCTCGGTGATCCGCCATTTCGGCAGAGCGGTGGCGGTCGCGCTGTTGATGATGCCGTTGTAGACCCGCTGCGCCAGCGGCATTTCCGACAGGATGCCCTGCACCTGTTCGACCATCGGGCCGTTCAGCGCGACCTCCTGCATCGGCTGCGACAACAGCGCGTCCAGGTGGCTGGCCAGGTCGGCGCGCAGATCCTGCCGGGCGACGCCGGGATAGGCCAGCGACCAGTCGAGCTGCATCCATTCCTTGACCAGATCCGCGTTCATCGGTCCCTGCAGGCCCAGCATCAGATAGATCTTGAGCGCCTCGTAGAGCAGGTCGGGGTTGTTCACATTGGCGCCGATCTGTTCCTCGAGCCGCAACAGCAGGCGCGGCAGGAACCGCTGGTTCAGCGCCGCGCGATAGGTCTGTGCGGCCTGGGTGCCGACCACCTCGCCCTGGTAGAGCCCGTAGCGAAGGCGGCCCTCGGGCGCGGGATCGTCCAGCACCGGGTTGCCCGGCATGTCGCGCAGGATGTTCAGCGCCTGCACCACCGGCGGCAGGTCGGTGTCGCCCACCGGGCTGGGCGGCAACGTGGCGGCGGCGGCCTGATACTGGCTGACATGGTCTTCGGCGGCGGCCAGCAGTTCGGTATTGCCCAGATAGCTGCGCACCCAGATCGCGCCGGTGGCCAGCGCGATCAGAACCGTCGCGGCGATCGCGGCGCGCCGGGTCCAGCGATAGCGGCGTTCGACCTTGTCATCCGCCGAAACCAGCCCGGCCTCGTTGAAGATCACCGTTTCCAGCAGGCGCGTCAGGAAATAGGACCGGCCCGACCCCTGCCCGCTGCCGACCGCCTGACGGCCGATGCCGAAGGTCTGCGCCATGCCCAGCATCAGCCGGTCGATCGGCGTGCCTTCCTGCGTGCCGGAGGTGAAATAGACCCCGCGCAGGGCGTGGCGATGCTGATAGCGGTTTTCCTGGAACACCTCGTTGAGGAAATCCCGCGCCACCCCGCGCATCGACGCCACCTGGGCCGGGAACCCGGCGATCAGCGCGCGTTTCTGGTGATCGGTTTCGGCCTGCATCCGTTCGAGCGATTGCGCGTTCAGCTGCCCCAGCAACTGCGCGAATTCATCGTCGAACCCGGCGACCGGCGATGCTTCGCCCTTGCCGCTGTCGACCGGCAGGGTAAAGCCCCAGACCTGTTCGCGTTCCTCCTTGCCCAGATGGTCGAAGAACTCGGCGAAGCCGGCGATCAGGTCGGCCTTGGTGAACAGAACATAGACCGGGAACCGCACCCCCAGCCGTTCGCGCAGCTCGTTGAGCCGGCGGCGCACCGCCTCGGCATGGGCCTTTTGGGTGATTTCGTCCTGCAGGCAGAGGTCGGACAGGCTGATCGCGACCATGGCGCCGTTGATCGGCTGGCGCTTGCGGTATTTCTTGAGCAGGGACAGGAAGCCCAGCCAGGCGGCATTGTCGGTCTCGGCATCGCTTTCCTGGGTGGTATAGCGCCCGGCGGTGTCGATCAGCACCGCCTCGTTGGTGAACCACCAGTCGCAGTTGCGGGTGCCGCCGACCCCGCCGATGGCGGATTTGCCCATCTCGGCGGCCAGCGGAAACTGCAGCCCGGAATTGACGATGGCCGTGGTCTTGCCCGCGCCGGGCGGGCCGATCATCACATACCACGGCAATTCGTTCAGATGCCGCCGCCCGTTCTTGGACTTGCGCAGCGCGGTGATCGCGTCCCTGAACTTGGACTTGAGCTCGCCCAGTTCCTCGGCGGCGATGTCGTCCTCGGGCGCGGCGGCCTCGGCGACCTCGGCGATCTCCTCGGCCATTTCCTTGTCGCGCTTGCGCCGCCGCAGGAAGATGATCAGCATGATCAGCCCGAAGATGAGCCACAGCACGCCGATGGTGATCAGCCGGGACAGGATGCCGTCGAAGGGCCGGAATTCGCCCCAGCCGATGAAGGGGGCAAAGAACCAGACGCAGAGCGACAGCACCAGCGCGGCGAAAAACAGGGCAAAATAGATCGAGCCGAGAACCTTCAGAACCGCCTTCATCCGTCACCCTCCTGCACCAGCAGCACCTCGATCCGGCGATTTTTGGCCCGCCCGTCTCGGGTGGCGTTGTCGGCGATCGGTTCCTTGTCGGCGCGGCCTTCGGCCGACAGCCGCGACGGATCGTCCATCACCCGCGCCATGCCCTCCATCACCGATCTTGCCCGCGCCAGCGACAGCGCCATGTTCGACGGGAACCGCGACGACCGGATCGGCACGTTGTCGGAATGGCCGACCACGATCACCGGCCCCGGTTCGTCGTTCAGGGATTTCGCCACCCGGTCGATACGCGCCACGAAATCCTTCTGCAGCGTGTCCGAGCCCGACCCGAACATGCCGGTGCCGGCGACCCGGATGATCAGCGTGTTGCCCTTGCGGAACACCTCGACGATGCCCTCGTCGATCTCTTCCTGCAGGAACCCCTCGACCTTCAGCAACTGCTGTTCGGCGGTGGGCGTCGCCGGGGTCGGCGGCGGTGGCGGCGCGCGGCGCTGAAGCTCGGCCACGGGTCCCGAATCGATCACCGACAGCTGCCCGACCACCCGTTCGGTCGTGCGCGACAAGGCCCAGGACAACCCCAGGAATTCCGCCACCAGCAGCCCGGCGGTGACGCCCAGCGCGATCCAGACGACCCGCCAGGCCGACAGCGCCTTGAACGGCTTGGTCACGCCTTCCCAATGCGGCGACAGGTCATGTTCCAGCGGCCCGCGCTGCGCTCGGATGATCCGCGCCAACGCGGCCCGGATCTGCTGGTGTTTCTCGCTGCCGCCCTGTTCGACGCGCAGGCGGCCCTCGAACCCCAGCGACATGCACATGTAGAGGAATTCGAGCAGGTCGATATTGTTGCCCGGTTCCTTTTCCAGCCGCGCCAGCAGGTCATAGAACCGGTCGCCGCCCACGGTTTCGCGGTGAAAGGTGCCGACCATGGATTGCAGCCCCCAGGACGACTGCCCGCCCCAGGGCGTGTTCAGCACCACATCGTCCAGCGTCGCGCAGAGCGCATAGCGCGCCACCTTGACCGTCTGCGCCGGGATACCCGCCTGCAGGGCGCGGTTTTCAAAGGCGCGAACCTCGGCCACGACCGATTGGCGCAGCTTTTCCGGATCCATGTGCTGGGCACGGTTGCGAATCCGGCTGATCAGCGAAAACAACGGGCTGGCGCAGGCGATCAGCCGGTTCATCCCGGTCATCGCGATGGCCGGCGCCTTGGCCCCGGACCGCCGGTCCTGCGGCGCGGCCGCCGATTGCGGCACCCCGAAGGCGTCTTCGGCCGGGGCCGCCGGTTCGGCGGGGGCGCTGGGCTGCGGCGCCGCCGCGGGTTGCGCAGGCGTGGCCGACAGCCGCCCTCCGGGGTTGGGCTTGATCACCGTCTTGTCGGTGTCGTCCGGTTCGGCGAACGGGTCGTCGTCGATCATCGTCCCAATCGGCTCCTCAGCTGTTCCGGATCGCCCAAAGCTCCATCTTGAGCCCCGGATACTGCCCCGACACATGCACCGCTATGCCGCCGGAGGTCGTCATCTTGCTCCAGTACGGGCTGTCGGCGTCCATTTCGAAGTATACCACGCCCGCGTGGTAGGGGATCTGCCGCGGCGCGACCGGCAACGGGCGCAGGGTGATCCCCGGCAGCGCCGAGTTGACCAGTTGCCGGATTTCCTCGACCGGGCCGATCTTGGCCTGCCCGGCGAAATGGCGGCGCACGTCCTCGGACGGCATGTCCGCATCCACCGCCAGCACGAACCCGGCATTGCCCAGCAGCTTGCGGTCCGCGATCACACCCACGCTGATGCCGTATTTGCGCGCCTCCAGCGCGATCGGGATCGCGGTCTGTTCCAGCACCGAGCTGAGATATTGCCGCAGCACCCGGATCAGCGGCGTGAAGCTGCGGGTCAGGTCGTCATGGCGATAGGGCGGCAGTTCGGGCGGGTATTTGTCGGCGGTCATGAACACCGACAATTCGCCGGCGAGCGCCGCGCAGGTGCGGAACAGGTCCTCGGGGTGCAGGTTCTCGATCGTGGTCAGGTGGCGCACCACGGGCAGCATCCGGTTGATGATCGTCAGCAGCAGGAAATCCGACACCTCGGCCACGCCGCGCGCGCCGCCGGATTCCGACAACCGCCCGGCCAGCGCCTGCATCCGGTGCGACAGCAGCCCCTCGAGTTCGCGCAGGAACCCGTCGAGCGGCGCGGCGGCGCGGATATCGAGACAGGACGGTATGAACGCCTGGTCGAGCACGATTTCCTTGTCGGGGCGGACCTCGATGATCCGCGCCACCGGGATCGCCAGCCGGTCGGCCAGGTCATCGACCGCCAGCGCGAATTGCAGCCGGGTCTTGCCCACCGCCAGCGTCGTCGGCTTGCGGTCGCGGCCCATCGTGTCGGTCACTTCGAGTTCCGAGGGCCGCAGCCGGCTGGCCGACATCTCGGCGCCGCTCAGGTCCACCTCGACCGCGCCCTGCCGCCGCTGCGGCACGGTCAGGTAGACGATGCAGTCCTTGATCGTTTCCGGCACCTCGAGCGCCGGGGGATGGTCGTCGGAGGACGGCACCCGGAACACAGTTCCGTCCTGGGTCAGACCGGCGCAGGATTTCAGCGCGATCTGCCCGACCTTGAGCACCTCGTCATCCAGTTCCAGCGCGCTCAGCCCCCAGGCATAGGGGCGGATACGCCGGGCCAGCCCGGTCACCAGCGCCTCGGTATAGCGCTCAGATTGCTGGAAATGATGGGGTTGCAGGAACAACCCTTCGGTCCAAAGCACCTTGCTGTCCCAGGACACCTGTTTCCCCCTCTTCTCGCGCTACTTCAGCTTCTGGAGCTGTTCGGAATACGCGCGTGCAAATTCGCGGCTGAACAGGTCGTGAAAATCGTTCTCGGCCTGGTCGGAAATATCCGCATACATCTTTTCATACACCTCCCAGTACCGCGCCTTCTTGCCTTTCAGGAGGCTGCCCAGCGCGCCACTGGTTTCGATCCGGCCCGCCAGCACCTCGGGGTCGAGCTTGAGCAGCACCCCGCGCAGTGCCGCCTCCATGCCGGTCAGCATGGCGACCTCATGCGCCTTGATGTCGTCGAGCGCCTGTTCGGCGGCCGATTCCGGGCCGAGATAGCCACGCGCGGCGGGCTTCACCATCGCCTCGATCGCCTGTTCCGGGCTGACCGAGAATTTCAGCGGGTTGTTGCCCCCGGCAGAAATCATCGTCTGTTCGATGCGAAACTCGCTCTTGATCGAGGTGCGGGTCATCAGGATTTCCCGCATGCCCGTGACCAGCGTTTTCATCACCCGGCCCATGCGCGCCATGGTCCGGGCCGGGTCCTCGTCCGCCAGTTGCACACCCTCGGCGCCCAGCGCTTCGAGGAACGCCCGCAGCAACGCATCATCGCCGGTCGCCGCCGGTTGCGGCGCGGCCGGCTGTGCCGCCTCGCGCTCGGCCGCAGAGGGCGGGGTCGCACCGCGCGACGGCGGGTCCGGCCGTTCGGCCGCGGCGGGCACGGTCGTCGGCTCGGCATCCGGGTCGGCCGGCGGTTCGGGCTGGTTTTCGGGCGGATTTCCGGGCGGAGTTTCAGACTGTGGCGCCGGGACGACCGAGGGCTGAGGCGGCGGCGCGGCGGCAGGCGGGTCGGGATTGAGAAAATCGTCGTCCCAATCCTCGGGGATCAGGCTCTGCCCCGCACCCTGACCGGTCCCCTGTGGCGAAAAGGCATCCTGCCCCGACGGGTTGTGCATGGGCTGCGCGGGACCGTCGCCGCGCCCGTCATCGGGCTTGCCGAAAAACGGGTCTTCCTCGTCACCGATCGGCGGCAGCAATTCGTCGATCGGGTCCACCGGATTGAGCTGCGACGGCCCGGTGGGCTTGTTGCTGCCGCCCAGCAGGTCGTCGAGAAAATCGCCTTCGGGACCGGCATCGTCCAGCAGCGCCATCGGGTCGGGCGCGTTTTCGGCCCGCCCGGGCGACACCGACCCCTGCGCCGCCGGAGCGGCGATCAGGTCGTCGATATCGGGCAGGTCGTCGCTGATCTCGACCAGCAGCTCATAGCTCCCGAGCGCCAGCACATCGCCGTTGTTCAGCGGCGTCGGCGTGCGTCCCAGCGGGATCTTGGAATAGTTCAGGAACGTGCCGTTCGACGACAGGTCCACGATCACGATGTTGCCGTTGTGGTCCTCGATCACGCAGTGGCTCTTGGACAGGGTGCGGTCGGGATCGGGCAGCACCAGGTCATTGGCCGGACCGCGGCCCACGGTCAGGCTACCGCCCTGCATCTGGATCGGGCGCGCATTGCCGGGCATGGTGCCCGAGGACTGGAATTTCAGCGTGACCGGCATTCCGGCGTTTATCCTCCCGTCAGCACGGTGAAATCACCCTTGGTGATCGCACCGCCGCACGCGGTAGAGTCGCCGACCCGGCAGGCCGGCATGTTCTGGATGATGACGGTGGCCGAAGAGCTGACATTCGGATGCGGCCCCGTCCCCGACGGGTGCAGGTCGCCGATCCGCGCCGCCGGCAGGTTGCCCACCAGAACCGTGGGCGCACAGGGCGGAATGATCGCCGACGTGCCCGGAACCGTCACCCCCGCGGGCGTGACCGAGAACATCGCGCACAGCACCTGGTCGGAGACGCGCGCCTGGGGTCTGGTCATGTTCCGGCCTCCTCTTGGGCTACTTTTGCCTCGACCCGCCCGCTGCCGCCGCGGGCGATGTCCACGGCCCGGTCGATCAGCAGTTGGCCATGTGCCTCGAATCTAGCAGAAAGGTGCTTCAAGGCCACCATGTTCATGGTGAAAACCGCCGCCTCGGCCGCGCCGGCGGGGGCGGGAAACTCCTTGAGATCGCCCGGACCCAGCGTGCCATCGGCATAGAGCACCGCGGTGGCGCAGTTCACCGTGTCGTCATCCACATAGGCGTGGTCCAGCGTGTTGCGCGCGGCGTTGCGGTTTTCCTCGGTCGGCTTGAACACCCAGATCTCGGACGCGGCCAGCGACGGCGGATCCTTGTCCGATTTCGGGCCGATGTAATCCCGTGCGGCAAGACAGGCCCACCAGACCCGTTCGCGCGGGGGCAGCAGCACCGACATCAGCAGCAGCATGTCGATCATCGCCTTCTTGCCGTCGAGTTCCTCCAGCACCGCCTCGGCGGATGCACTGGCGGGTGCATCGAGGCGGGTCTTCAGCCGGATATTCGCCCGCGCCAGCAGTTTTGCCGCCGGCTGGTCGGGCACTTTCACCATGTTCTTGAAACGCTCGCTCATACCGGCACCTAGTTGATCTTGGTGACGCCGCCCTTGAGCGTCAGCAACGTGTCGCCCTTGACGGTGGTCGTCGTACCCGACATCTCGGCCATGCCGTCGGCCGAGATCGTGACCATCGGTGCGCTGATCGTCACACCCGAATTGTCGATGGTGATGGAACTGCCGCCGACGGTCAATGTGATTTCCATGGCCGCCTCGATGGCGATCGACCCGGACGACACGCCGATGGTCAGGTCGCCCTGCTCGACCGTGGTGTCGTCATTGCCCGTCACCGTCTTGGTGTGATTGCCGCCGATGGTCTGGGTCCGGTCGGTGGCGATGTCGATTTCCTGGTTGCCGGTGGAGATGGTGAAATAATGGTCCCCCTCCTGGATGGTCTCGGTGACGTGGTTGCGGACCACCCGCGACACGCTGCCATCCTCGTCGTGATCCCCGGCATTGACCTCGTCGAGCCCGACCGTGACCACCGACTTGTTCTTGATCAGCACCTGGTGGTCCTTTTGCGCCTGGACGCGCATCAGTTCCTCGCCGGCCTTGTCGTCGAACATCAGCTCGTTATAGCCCTCGGCATCCTTGCTGCTCTGGGTCTTGATCCCCAGCTGGGTGGCATCCTGCGGATAGGTATAGGGGGGCATGGTGTCGGCATTGTAGAGCATGCCGGTGCAGATCGGCCTGTCGGGGTCGCCCTCCTCGAACTGGATCACGACCTCCTGCCCCATGCGCGGCACCGCGACAAAGCCCCATTCCTTGCCCGACCACGGCGTGACCACCCGCACCCAGCAGGACGAATTTTCATCGTCCTTGCCTTCGCGGTCCCAGTGGAACTGGATCTTGATCCGGCCATGTTCGTCGGTCCAGATCTCTTCGCCGTTCTGCCCGACGACGGTGGCGGTCTGCAGCCCGGTGACCCGGGGCCACGGGGTCGTCAGCGGCGCCCGGTACTGCACCGCCTCGGGGATCGCCCCGAACCTGGTAAAGACCGGGAACGGCATGTCCTTAATCTCGTCGGGGAAATCCCAGTTCCGTGGCATCAGAACCTTGGGTTCGTCCCCGTCCTTGGTGTCCCGGCCCGACCGGCTGGCGGTCCGGGCATCGCCGCCGCGCTCCCTGCCGCGCTTGCCGCCGCCCTGAAAACTGAACTCCTCCATGAAGTAATGGGTCGCCTGGGTGACGATGTAATCGCCGACATAGCCTTCGACCTTGGGCGAATATTCAGTTCCGTCCCGCAGGGCGAAGGACATCTTGCCGCCGGCGCACAGGGTCCGGATCATCCCCGTGCCGCGCATCTGGGCATACCGCGCCGCGTCCGCCTCCATCCGCACCTGGGCCCGCGCATTGCCCAGCGCCGAGACGTTGCGATAGCGGCCGGGATATTCGTAGACCTCGCTGCTGTTATGGGGGTTTCCGCCCGACTGGATCTGCTGAACCACGGTGGTATCCGCCGATGGCGCCTCGAAATCGAAATCGGCCAGCGTCACCTTGCCCCGCCGCATTTCGCCCGACACCGCCCACTCGGCGATCGCGTCCTCGTAGACGCGTTCCTTGTTCTTCAGCGGTAGATACTTGAACTCGGACCGCTCGGGGCAGTCCTCATGCGCGCTCAGCGCGTCGCACAGGATCATGTTCTCGGGAGAGGTCGAATCCAGCGCGTTGCGGAACAGATAGTAGATCCCCTCTTCTTCCATCAGCCGCGAGATGAAACTGAAATCGCTTTCCCGGTATTGCAGGCAATAGGTCCGGGTTTCGTAGGTGCCGGTCAGGCTGTCGGTATAGTCGGTCAGCCCCGCCTCATCCATCACCTGCTTGATGATCTCGACCGCCGTCTTGTTCTGGAACACCCGGCAGTCGCTGGTGCGCGTCAGCAGCCACAGCTTGGGCCGGAATTCGGCGGTGTAGAAATCGTAGGTGCCCTGGAATCCCAGATGTTCGACCGAGGTGCAGATGCCGGTTATGACGCGTTCGGCCTCTCCCTCGGTCTGCACATGCAGCCGCATGGCGCGGCCCAGGAATTCGTCCAGGTCGATATCGGGGCTCTTGCTCATGAACAGCACGCGCGCGCGGGTCAGCTTGCTGATCCCCTCGTCGACGATGGCGCTGTGCAGCATCAGGTCCTCGGACACATAGTCGCCCGACATCCAGACCACGGAATAGTCGGTCGCTTTGCTTACAGGCATACTCTTATCCTTTCGCGAATCACCGCATTCGGAAATCCGTTACTTGACTGAAATACCTTCATAAAATCAGCATCTTCACAAATCGTCCAGCAGTGCCGCCAACTCGGCGTCAATATCGCCGTCATCACTGCCGGTATCTCCCCCATCATCGAACCCGGCCAGCAATGCGTCAAGTTCGTCGTCGACACCGCCCGTATCGGCCCCCGTATCGCCCGCCGCATCGGCCCCTGTATCGTCATCCGCGGCCTCGGCCACCGGTTCGCGATCCCCGGTATCGGGTCCGGCCACGGGTTCCGGCGCCGCGACAGGATCGGGTGGCGATGGCGGCGGTGCGGGCTGGCCGGTCCACGGCCCGAGGATCTCGTCCCCCGCGACCGACCGGAACGAGGCCAGACGCACCTCGTCGCGCCCCTTGATCGACACCACCGGCATGAAACCGCGCCCCAGCGCGGCGGCGATCCCGTCCTCGGCCATGTTGCGTTCGGTGCAGGGCAACGCCACCTGGTCGCCATAACGGTCGGTCACATAATGGTAGGGCATCCCGCCCAGCGACATGATCGACCCCAGCCCCATATGGGCGCCGTTCTGCCGGAACGACCGCGCCAGCAGGATCGCGACCAGCAGCACCGGATTGGCCCAGAGCATGCCGCGCAGCCCTTCGGCCAGGGTAAATTCCTCGAATTCGAATTCGTAGATCGGTTCGGTTTTCGCGCCATAGGGCCGGCGCAGCAGGAACCGCGGCGTGACCAGCCCCAGATGGCCGGATTCCGGCATCGCCCGCAGCGTGTCCCAGGCCCGCGCCACCAGCGGATGGCGGTCCTCGTTGGCCGTGTCGAGAAACGCGGGCGTCATCGCGGCAAAGAACGGCGCATCGACATGGGCGGCCACCCGCGCGATCCGGCCCAGAAGCTCGGCATGGGGCGGCGTCTCTTCGAAGGTATAGAGCCCCAGCAGGGCGGAATAGCCGCCGCGCCCGTTTTCCTCGTCCAGCGGTTCACCGGTCAGCAGTTGCACCAACCCGGATTGCGACAGGTCATCCGCCGCCGCCTGGTCGGCGGCAATCTCGGCCGCCGAGACATCGTAGAGAACCACGTCCAGCGTGTCGTCGGTTTCGATCGACCGGGCGATCAGGTCGATCGACCGCCACTGCGCCTCGACCGACTGGAACTCCGGGTGGTGCAGCAGCAGCCGCATCGCCGAGGACAGCGCCTCGTCCACGGCCTTTTGCATCGCCTGCGCATCGGCGTCGGGAATTGCACGGATATGCGGCCCGACGATCCGGGCCATCAGATCGTCGAGCGGACCGGGCTGCGCCAGTTGCCCCGAGGTATCGCCGATCAGCTTCTGAAACTCGCTCAGCCGCAGGTCGGCGGGCACGGCGTTGCCGGCAGACCGCGTTTTCGGCGGCGCAACCCGCTGGCCGTGTTTCTCGCCCCAGTCCCGCAGGGTCGCGGCGGCGTGCCCGGCCGTGGCGCCGCTGGACAGTTGCTGTTTCAGCCCGGCCAGTTCCGCAAACAGCCTGACATTTTCATAGATCTCGTCGGGATGCAGGTCGTCCAGCCCGCCGAGTTTTACCGCGACGCCGGCCCCGTCCCGCCCGATCGGCAGCACCAGTTCGGTGGCAAAGCCCGCGATCACGTCCTCGGCGGTGTCGGGATCGAGCGGGATCGGCCGCCGCGCCGCGAGTTCGGCACCGGTGCCCAAATCGCCACGCACCGCGCGGCCGGTAAAATCGCCGAAAATCGCCATGCGGAACCGTTTGCGGTTCAGTTTCTGCGCATCGGGCCGGTCGGCGCTGATCGTGCCAAAGGCAAATTGCGGGTCCGCCGGACGGATGGCGCCGAGGTCCGGCGCGTCCTCGGAGGCCACCGGATCGTCGCCGGGCCGGGGCAATTCGTCCGTATCGTCTGCGGGCGGGGTCTCATCTTTGCCCAGCTCGGCCACGAGGTCGTCCAGATCCTCTCCCGGCCCAGATTCGGGTTCGGCATCATCGGATGCCCCCAGTTCGGCGAGCAGGTCGTCCAGATCGTCCCCACCGGTTTCCGGCTCGGGGTCGGCATCCCCCAGATCGCCAAGGAGATCGTCGAGATCATCCGACGCGGTATCATCGCCGCCCGCATCATCTGCGGCGGGGTCAGTCGCCTCGGGTGCTTCGGATACGAGCCCGTCGAGATCGGCGAGAAGATCGTCCGGCGTATCGCCACCGGCGGGTTCCGGTTCGGTGGCCTCGAGATCGGCGAGAAGATCGTCGAGATCATCCGCCTCCGGCGTTTCGGCTACGGGGGTTTCCGCATCGACTGGCCCATCATCCGGCGTGCCGTCCTCGACGGGCTCAGGGTCCGCCATGTCAAGACTGCCGAGGAGGTCGTCGAGATCATCATCCCCGTCGGTGACGGGTTCGGCACTGTCGAGCGTTGCAAGAACATCGTCGGTCGCAGCGTCCTGCACCGTGTCGGGCCCTGCCGTTTCAAGACTGCCGAGAATGTCATCCAGGTCCCCCTCTCCGGCGCCCTCCGGTTGGGTCTCATCCAGCGCGGCGCTTTCAAGCCCGGCCAGAACATCATCCGCCGGGTCGTCTTCGGCAGGCGCGGCTCCGCCCGCCTCGATGCTGCCGAGTATGTCGTCCAGATCATCGGCTTCGGGCGCGTCCGGGGTGGCATCCTCAAGACCGGCGAGAACGTCATCGGCTGTCCCGCCCGGATCGGCCTGCGCCTCGGTCGCCTCGATGCTGCCGAGTATGTCGTCCAGATCATCGGCTTCGGGCGTTTCGGATACGGGGGTCTCCAGACCCGCCAGCACATCGTCGGTTGCATCCGTGGCGGCGGGTTGGTCCGGTATCGCGGCCCGCAGGCCGTCCAGGGCCGCGCCGGTGTCATCTGCCGGTGTCGCGCTGCCCTCGGGCGCGGCGGCGGCCAGGCTGCCCAGCGCATCGGACACCTCATCGCCCACCGCATCGCCGGCGGCATCGGGCGGCGCCAGATCGCCGAGGCCGGACAACACCTCGTCTCTCTTGTCTGCGGGCCTGTCCGCCGGGTCCTCTTCGGGCGCGGGGGCCGCGTCGCGCAGCGCATCCAGCGCGGCACTGGCGGTATCCCCGGCAGCATCCCCGGCGGGCGCGTCGTCAGGCACCGCAGCGCGCAGCGCGTCGAGCGTATCGGATGTTGTGTCCACCGGTGCCTCATCATCCGGCACCGCAACCGTGCCGGGCGCGGCGGCGGCGAGACCGGCCAGCACATCGCCGGTGCGATCGGCCGGCGCGTCGCCCGCCGGGGCCTGCGCCTTCAGCGCATCGAGAACCTCGGCCGCGCCGTCCGTGGCGTCAGCCGTGTCGGGCAGCGCATCGCGCAGGGTTTCCAGCGCGGCGGTCATGTCCGCGCCGTCACCGCCGGTCCCGCCCAGCGCGGCGAGCAGACCGGGATCGTTCAGGATGGTTTCGATCAGCGTTTCCGCGCCGGATTTGCCATCCATATAGGTCATCAGGTTGGTCAGTTGCGTCCGCGCCTCGAGAAGCGGACGCAGCGCATCCACCCTGGCCGCGATCGCGCCGGGTGAAAAATCCGACATCTTCTCGAAGGTCAGATCGACCGCAAGGTTGCCCTCGCCCGTCAGCGTATTGGGCACCGAGAAGGCCACCCGCGGGGCCATTGCCTTCATCCGCTCGTCGAAATTGTCAACGTCGATCTCGACGAAGCCGCGATCCTCGACCGCGGGCGGTTCCTGTTTCGACTTGCCGGACAGGTCCGACAGCACACCCATCACGAACGGCAGCTGCACCTTTTTCTGCGCGCCATACAGTTCGACATCATATTCGATCTGGACCCGTGGCGCGCGGTTGCGCGCGATGAATTTCTGTGACCCGCTCATCGCCTCCCATCCTTCAGCGCCGCGACCTCGGCCCGGAGGGCACGGATTTCACCGTGCAGTTCCATCACATGTTCATCCACCACGTCGGTTTCCGATTTCACCAGTTCGCGCAGCTGTTCGAACTCGGCCTCGGCCTCGGCCTCGACCGCCGATTGCATGGTGTTGACCAGCAGGCCGATGAACAGGTTGAGCACCGAAAAGGCCGTGATCACGATGAAGGGCACGAAGAACGCCCAGGCGGTCGGGAACTCGGCCATCACCGGGCGCACGATGCCCATCGACCAGCTTTCCAGCGTCATGATCTGGAACAGCGAATAGAGCGACCGGCCCAGCGTGCCGAACCATTCGTCGAATGCCGCGCCATACATCAGCGTGGCCATCACCCCGAACACATAGAAGATGATCGAGATCATGATGATGACCGCGCCCATGCCCGGCAGCGCATCCAGCAGCGCCTGCACCACAGCCCGCATCTGCGGGATCACCGACAGCAGGCGCAGCGACCGGATCACCCGCAACCCGCGCAGCGCCGACAGGCCCGATTTGTCGGGCAAGAGCCCGACGCTGACCACGACCAGATCGAAAATGTTCCAGGCGCTGTTGAAGAACCGCAGGCCATAGGCATAGAACTTGATCAGCAGCTCGACCACGAAAATGGTGAGCACCACCCTGTCGATCACGGTCAGCAGCCCGCCGATGCTGTCCTGCATCGTCTGCGACGTGGACAGGCCCAGGGTGACCGCGTTGAAGATGATCACCGCCAGAATGGCATTGGTCACCTTCGGCCGCTCGATGAAATCGCGGGCGCGGGCGCGCAGTGTCAGGGTCCCGGTCTGGTTACTCGTCTCCATTCATTGCCTCCGCCGCGGGGTCCGATCGATCCGTCCGGGCCGGTCGCCCGGAGCGGGATCAGTCAAACCCGTATGTGAATTCCCCGTCTGTAACGTCGATCACAACCTTGCTGACCTCGTGGCCCTCCATCATCCTGCGCAGGAATTCGGCCGAGATGTCGGGCAGCATGGTATTGGTCACGATGGCATCGATCATCCGCCCGCCGCTTTCGAGTTCCTGGCAGCGGTTGACGATCTCGTCGACCACCGCGTCGGTATAGTCGAACGGCACGCCATGCGCCTCGGTCACCCGTTTCTTGATCCGGCCCAGCTGCAGCTTGGTGATCTCGGCAATCATGTGCGGGCTGAGCGGATAATAGGGGATCGTCACCAGCCGCCCGAGCAGCGCCGGCGGGAACACCTTGAGCAGCGGATCGCGCAGCGCCTTGGCGATGCCTTCGGGGTCTGGCATCAGGTCGGGATCGGCACAAAGATCCATGATCATCTCGGTCCCGACATTCGAGGTCAGCAGGATCAGCGTGTTCTTGAAGTCGATCAGCCGGCCTTCGCCATCCTCCATCACGCCCTTGTCGAAGACCTGGAAGAAGATCTCGTGCACGTCCGGATGGGCCTTTTCGACCTCGTCCAGCAGCACCACCGAATAGGGCTTGCGCCGCACCGCCTCGGTCAGCACGCCGCCTTCGCCATAGCCGACATAGCCCGGCGGCGCGCCTTTCAGGCTGCTGACGGTATGCGCCTCCTGGTATTCGCTCATGTTGATGGTGATGACGTTCTGTTCGCCGCCATAGAGCACCTCGGCCAGCGCCAGCGCGGTTTCGGTCTTGCCCACGCCCGACGTACCCGCCAGCAGGAACACCCCGATCGGCTTGTTCGGGTTGTCCAGCCCGGCGCGCGAGGTCTGCACCCGCTTGGCGATCATCTTCATGGCATGATCCTGCCCGATCACCCGCTGCGCCAGGCGCTCGTCCAGGTTCAGGATCGTTTCGATCTCGTCCTTGACCATGCGGCCGACCGGAATGCCGGTCCAGTCGCCCACCACGCTGGCCACCGCCTGGTGATCGACGATCGGCAGGATCAGCGGGCTGTCGCCCTGAACCTCGGCCAGTTCAGCGTTCTTTGCCCGCAATTCGTCCAGCAGCCTGCCGCGATCCTCGTCGGATAGCGGGCTGGCCTCGGCCTCTTCGCTGCCGGGCTCAGCCTCGACCGGGGTGCCGCCTTCGCGCAGTTTCGCGCGCAGGTCCAGGATGCCCTCGACGACCGCCTTTTCCCGGTCCCAGCGGTCGGTCAGCCCCTCGAGCCGGGTTTCCTCGGCCTCTTTCGCGGCGGTCACGGCCACGCGACGGTCGGCCACGTCGTAGCCGGCGGTTTCGTCGCGGTCGATGATCTCGAGTTCGGTGGTCAGCGCCTCGATCCGGCGGCGGCTGTCATCCACCTCGGCCGGCACCGCGTGCTGGCTGACCGCGACGCGGGCGCAGGCGGTATCCAGCAGGCTCACGGATTTGTCGGGCAACTGCCGCGCCGGGATGTAGCGGGCGGACAGCGTCACCGCGGCCTCGATACCCTCGTCGAGCACCTGCACCTGGTGGTGTTTCTCCAGCATCGAGGCGATGCCGCGCATCATCAGCACCGCCTTGGGAATGCCCGGTTCCTCGACATGGACGACCTGGAACCGGCGGGTCAGTGCGGGATCCTTTTCGATGTATTTCTTGTATTCCGCCCAGGTCGTCGCGCCGATCGTGCGCAGGGTGCCACGCGCCAGCGCCGGTTTCAGCAGGTTGGCGGCGTCGCCGGTGCCCGCCGCACCGCCCGCACCGACCAGCGTGTGGGTCTCATCCACGAACATCACGATCGGCGTCGGGCTGGCCTGCACCTCGTCGATCACCTGGCGCAGGCGGTTCTCGAACTCGCCCTTCATCGAGGCGCCCGCCTGCAACAGGCCCACATCCAGCACCAGCAGGCGCACATCCTTCAGTGCGGGCGGCACGTCGCCGCGCGCGATGCGCAGGGCGAACCCCTCGACCACGGCGGTCTTGCCCACCCCGGCCTCGCCGGTGAGGATCGGGTTGTTCTGCCGCCGCCGCATCAGCACATCGACGATCTGGCGGATCTCTTCGTCGCGGCCCACGATCGGGTCGATCTCTCCGGCGCGGGCCTGCGCGGTGAGGTCGGTGCAGAACTGTTCGAGCGCCTCGCCCTTGCCCATCGCGCCCGGCGCCATCGCGCCCGAGGCCTCGCCCGGCTCGGCCCCGCCGCCGACGGTGGTTCCGTCCTGCGCGCCCAGCGTTTCCTCAGGCGAGCCATCCGTGGCCTCGCCGAAATGGTCGGCTAGGTCGTCGGGGCCGATCCGGCCCAGTTCGGGCGACATCGAATTCAGGATGTTGCGCAGGGCCGGGGTCTTCAGCATCCCCAGCAGCAGGTAGCCGGTCCGCACCTTGCTGTCAGAGAACAGCAGCGATCCCCAGACCCATCCGCGCTCCATCGCGTCCATCAGGTGATCCGACAGGTCGGAGATGGTCGAGGCCCCGCGCGGCAGCGCATCCAGCGCCCGCGTCATCTCCGCCGCGATCTTGCCGGGGTCGAGATCGTAATGCCCGATGATCCGGTGCAGGTCGCTGTCCTGTCCGTTCAGGATCTGGTGCAGCCAGTGCACCACCTCGACATAAGGATTGCCGCGCATCTTGCAAAAGACGGTCGCGCCCTCCACCGCCTGGTATCCAAGCCTGTTGAGCTTGCCGAACAACGCCACCCGGCTGATCTCGGTCATGTCTCTGTCCTTTCCTTCCCTCTGCGCGTGCCGGTCACGGCTGCGCCGCTGTCCCGTTCAGGCCCGGATGCAGGAACAGGTCCTCTGCATCCGGGCGGTCGTCGTCTCCGCCCAGCCGCCCGCCGATCCAGCCGGTGTGGCCCAGCCGCGTGGTGCCGTCGAGCCGGGCGCGCGGAACCTCGTCCCCGGCGAGGATCAGGTTCACGTCCCAGTCAAGCTCGTCGCCCGCATAGGTGCGCACGATCGCGCGCAGCCGTTCCAGCGCGCCGCTGCCCGGCAACAGCCGTTCATAGTCGCGCAGGCCCAGCGGGCCGATGCGGATGCGGAACTTGGCCGCGCGGCTCCAGACCCGCTGGCCGATGCTGGTGGACTGCCCCAGCCCGGTGCGCGCGCCCAGCTGCCAGCGGTCATCGGGCTCCAGGTCCAGCCAGCAGCCGACGAATTGCTGCACCCGCACCGGCACGTCGAAAAACGCCGACAGGATCGACACCAGCCCCTCGGCGTGCCGTGGCCCCGGCGCCAGCAGCCCGGCGAAATGCAGCCGCGCGAGATCGGGCATCGCATCGCGGTTTCTCAGCCCGGCGCCGTGAAACCCGGCCAGCGCGGCCACCTTGTCGGCGACCGGGTCTTCGCCCCGGTCGTGGCTGACCGCCGGCTGACCGGATGCCCAGGCCCGGTAGAGCAGGCTCATCATCCGGTGGGTGAACATGTTGGCGAATGCCAGAAAGGTCGGATCGCGGTGATTGCGCTGCCGGTCGCGGGCATAGGCGGTCAGGTGCAGCGGCAGCGGCCCGTTCGGGCCGAACAACCCGAAGAACCGGTTGGTCAGCCGCGCCGGCCCGCCGCCTTCGCCGGGGCGGAACGCGGCAACCGTGGATGGCGGAAAGGCGGTTTCCGCTTCCTGCCCCAACCGCACCGGGTCCTGGCGCGGGCGGCGGCTTTCGCCCAGCCTGGGCGTTTCGGGATGCATCGCCTCCAATATCCGAAGCGCCTGAAAAACATGATGTTTTTCAGGTTCCCGTTCGAGCCGCTCGGCAAGGCTCAATTGCCCGGGCCTCAGATCATCCGACCCAGGCCCCGTTCCGGCCGCCATCTGGCGATCTCCCCCCGTGTCTGCGTCGTCAGGACGGTTTCGGTAAAACTGTTGAGCGTGGCATACCGCCGGAAGAACCTCTCCAGCACCGCGCCCAGCACATAAACGCTGCTGCCCTCAAAGAAACTGTCGTCAAAGCCGATGGTGATCTCGGTGCCGCGCAGCGCCGTCGACAGCACCTCGTCGCTCATCCGGCGCACGATGGGGCGCGAGGCGACCGAGACCAGCCCTTCGAGCTGTTTTTCTGTCACCCGGTTGCCGATCGGCGCATATAGCCCGACCAGTTCGCGCAGCGCCTCGGCGGCATCGCCATTGCCGCCATCGGCGATCGACAGGTAGTTCAGGCTGAGATGGCTGATCAGCCGCCAGGCGGTATCGCCCTGCGCCAGTGTCGGGTGCGGGCGGGTCGGCGTGACCGGCAGTCGGATCTTCCTGACCGGGCCGCCTTCGGGCAGCTGGAACACGTCCTCGTTTCCCGTGGCCAGCAGCAGCGGCAGGTCGCGATTGGTGCACAACGCCGAAACCGCCAGCTGGTCCAGCGCCGCCGAATAGGGCGCCTGCCTGCGGTCCACCAGCGTCAGGAACACCTCGGAGCCGAGATAGGACGTCCGCACCCCGCGCAGGCGTTCCTTTTCCGACCGCTGCCGCATCCGGCGCCGCAGGGTGTAATAGGCGGGGTGGATTTCCCCGGCCGCGGTGAAATCGGTGGTGGAATAGAACGGGCGGAACTCGACATCGTCGCCGCCGCCGCCGGTGATCCCGGTGACGCGCTCGATGCGGTAGATCTCGTAGTCCAGCCCCGCCGTGCGGCTGGGCAGGACATGCTGTTCGGTGTCGCGCGCGGTGACATGCACGCGGTCGCAGCGTTTCGGGAACAGGTTCACCGCCGGCACGGCATTGAGCGTGAAGGCATCCGGCACGACCATCGACGCGATGTCGCGCCGCCCCTCGCCCAGCAGGACATAGAGATCCACGTCCGGCCCCGTCGCCCGCTTCAGCGCCGGTTTCAGCCCCTGCAATTCCACGAACAGGAACCGTTCGGGCATCGCGAAATATTCCTGCAGCAGCCGGTAGCCATCGAACACCCGGCGCGTGGGCGGCAGCAGCGCCTCGTCCTTGCCGAATCCCTTGTGTTCGATCCCCCAGCCTTCCAGCCGCTCGACCCAGTCGGCGCGCCGGTCGGTCGAGCGCCCGCAGATGCCGATACCCTGGGTGCAGAGCAGTTCCAGCAGCGCCCAGCTGTTTCCCGCGGCCCCGCCCAGGAACAGGGTCAGCCGGTCCATCGGCAGATCGCGGATCGGCCCGCCATCCTTGCGCCGCAGCCGCAGCCGGACGCCCGCCCGCGCGCCTTCGGCCCCGGCGACACCGGCGGCCACCAGTTCGCCGCGCCCGTCGATATATTCGGCCTGTTCGATCTCGACCGCCCAGAGCGTCAGGTCCGCGGCGGTCCGGAATTCGCAGGGCGTCTGTTCGCCCTCCATCAGCCGGCTGCGCACCACGGACTGGCGCGGCAGCACATAGCCCGATTTCACCGCCGAATTGGACGCATCCGGTTCAAAAGCGGCGATCATCATCGACGGTGTCGGCGCCAGGTAATGCGGATAGACGATCTCCAGCAGGTTCGAGGTAAAGCTGGGATATTGCAGCTCCAGTTCGAGCTGCACGCGGGCCGAGAGGAACGCCACGCCCTCCAGCAGCCGTTCCACATAGGGGTCGAGCACCTCGACCCCCTCCATCCCCAGCCGCGACGCGACCTTGGGATAGGCGGCGGCAAACTCCGCCCCCATGTCGCGCAGGAACAGCAGCTCGCTTTCGTAATGCTTCATGAGCCGCGTATCCATGGCGCTAGTAGCTCCTTTCCACCTGCACCTCGCCGGTGGTCACATCCACCTTCGAACGCAGGTAAAGCTCGAGCGGCATCGGCTGTGCCCACATGTCGGCCCGGATCTCCAGCGCCACGGTCATGTCGTTGCTGTCATCGGCGCTCAGCGTGACCTCGACCGTCCCGCGCATGATCCGCGGTTCGTAGAGCATGACCGCGCGCTGGATCGAGCGACGGATCGCCTCGGCGCGTTCACGGGTCGAGAATTCTCCGGACACCTCGGTCAGGCCGTAGTTCAGCACAGATTTCGCCACGTTGGGCATCGCCTTGGCGTCGATCATGTTGTCGATATTCGACGTGTTCAGCAGCCAGGACAGGTCGCGCTGGATGATGTCGCGCAGCCGCGACAGGTCGATCACGCGGGATTCGCGGGTTTCCTTGGGGTTGCCGGGCGCATCATCCGTCAGCCGGTCCAGAAGCGACGGCTGCAGACGTTCGGCAATGGTCTTGTCAGCCATCGCCCTGCCCTGCGGTTGCGCCGGTGATGGTCAGGCTGCGAATGTCCATCAGCGCCACGTCGGACTTGTCGGTGGCCAGCAGCCGCTGGCCGCAGCCGGTGAACGTGTCGGCGCCGGCATCGGCCCAGGTGGTGGCGCGCGCCAGCAGCGCGGCGTGATCGCCGGTGGCGGTGGTCCCGGCATAGCGGGTCGGGATCAGCGCGGCCACCTCGCCGCCATTGGCCAGCGTCAGCATACCCGCGGTCCAGACCGCGTCGCGCAGGTCGCTGGGCGCCTCGCATTCCAGCGCCGATATGGCGCTGAAGGGCAGCCAGAAATAGCGCCCGTTGATCACCGCCTCGAGCACCGGGCCGAGACGCATGTCGGCATCGGCGATCCAGTCGAACGGTTCGCCGTTGATCATGCCCGGCGTGGCCGGGGCGGCGTCGAACGCGCGGGCGCGCAGATCGGCCGCGCCCTGCGGGTTGCCGCCGGCCAGCACCTTCTGCGCCTCGATCAGCAGCGCCAGCCATTCCTGCGGCTCGCCGAAGATCAGAGGTTCCTTCTCGCCGGCGAACACCTTTTCGCGGTAGACCTCGCAGATGATCGCCTCGCGGTAGGTCTTGGCCATCATCGTCGCCGCCTCGTCCATCTCGGCGGCGAGTTTCAGCTGGGTGATCGCGCGTTTCCAGTCGCCCAGCACGCACAAAAGCTGGAACAGGAAGATCCGCAGCCGGGCATCCGAGGGATCGGCCCGCACCTTGTCCTGCAGCGCCGCCAGCGTGGCGTCGAGATCGCCGGATTTCAGGTGATCTTCGGGTCCAGGGGAAACCATGTGGCCGGCCTCATGCAGCAAGTTTGTTCGATATCGTGCAGAAAGAACCCGGGCCGGCAGGCCCGGGTCCGGTGGTCAGGACCTGCGATCAGGCGCTGCCCTGCTGACCGGTCATCACATCCCAGTCGAAGGTGCCGCCCTTGGACAGCGCGCCGGACTTGGGATCGGCCTTCATGTATTCGATCGAAATGTGACGATAGGCGATGGACCAGGTTTCTTCCGGTATCTGCTCTTCGCCGCCGGAAACCTCGTATTCGTCGATCACCGAATCGGACAGCTTGAAGATCAGGTAGGGCTCCATGCCCTTGCCCTTGCTGTCACCGGCCCGGCACATCTCGATCTTGATTTCCTTGTGCGGCGTGCCGTCGGCGACCGACAGCATCAGCTTGGTCGAATGCAGGCTGAGTTCCGAGGTCATCTTGATCTGGTTGAAGGCCGTGTTGGCATAGCCGCGCTGGGCGGTGCCCAGGTCGGTCATGTCCAGCGTGCGTTTCACGTCCCAGGTGATCGTCTTGACCGGGATCCATTTGGGATGGCCGACCTCAAGCGATTCACCGTCGATACCTTTGATGAAAACATATGTGTTTTCCATGGTTTTTCCTTTCACTAACCGGCGCTACGCGCCTTTTCAGACTACACCTTCCGTCGGGGGCCAGAATTATCCCCCGCCTTTCTCCGAAGGCAGCTTCGACACCAGCCTCAAGGACACCGAGAGCCCTTCGAGCTGGTAGTGGGGGCGAAGATAGAATTTCGACGAATAATAGCCGGGGTTGCCCTCCACTTCTTCAACGACGACTTCCGCCGCGGCGAGCGGTTTGCGCGACTTTTCCCTTTCCGAGGAAACATCGGCGTTGAAATCCACATAATTGTCGATCCAGTCCTGCAGCCATTTCTCCATGTCGTTCCGGCTCTTGAACGAGCCCACCTTGTCGCGCACCATGCATTTCAGGTAGTGCGCGAACCGGCAGGTCGCGAAGAGATAGGGCAGACGGGCCGCCAGGTTGGCGTTGGCGGTGGCGTCGGGATCGTCATATTCCGCCGGCTTGTGCAGCGACTGCGCCCCGATGAAGGTTGCCACATCGGTATTCTTGCGGTGGATCAGCGGCATCATGCCGTTCTTGGCCAGTTCCGCCTCGCGCCGGTCGTCGATCGCGATCTCGGTCGGACATTTCTGATCCACGCCGCCATCGGTGGTGGGGAAGGTATGCGACGGCAGACCTTCGAGCGACCCGCCCGATTCCACCCCGCGGATGCGCGAACACCAGCCGAATTCCTTGAACGACCGGGTGATGTTGGTGGCCATGCCATAGGCGGCGTTCACCCAGGCGTATTTGTTGCTGTCCGCGCCTTCGGTATCTTCCTCGAAGGCAAATTCCTCGACCGGGTCGGTCTTGGACCCATAGGGCAGCCGGCCCAGGAAACGCGGCATCGCCAGGCCCACATATTTCGAATCCTCCGATTCCCGCAGGCTGCGCCAGGCGGCGTATTCCGGGGTCTGGAAGATCTTGGTCAGGTCACGCGGGTTCGACAGTTCCGACCAGCTGTCCATCTGGAACAGCTCGGGCTTGGCGCCGGTGATCAGCGGCGCATGGGCGGCCGCGGCGATCTTGGACATCTCGCCCAGCAATTCGACATCCGGGGGCGAATGGTCGAAATGGTAGTCGGCCACCAGCGACCCGTAGGGTTCGCCGCCCAGCTGGCTGAATTCCTCGGTATAGAGCTTCTTGAAGATCGGCGACTGGTCCCAGGCGGTGCCTTTGAACTTGCGCAGGGTCTTGTGCATGTCCTTCTTGGAGATGTTCATGACCCGGATCTTCAGCATCTCGTCGGTTTCGGTGTTGTTGACGAGATAGTGCAGCCCGCGCCACGCGCTTTCGAGCTGCTGGAACTCGGGGTTGTGCAGGATCAGGTTCACCTGCTCGGTCAGTTTCTTGTCGATCTCGGCGACGATGCTTTCGATCGACCGAAGCGCGTCGTCGGAAATCAGGTCGGTGCGCGCCAGCGCCTGTTCGGCCAGCGTCTTGACCGCGCTTTCGACGGCGGTCTTGGCCTGGTCGGACTTGGGGCGGAACTCCTTTTGCAGCAGCGCCTCGAATTCGCTGGACCCGAACGCGGTCTGTTCGGCGCCGGCTTCTGCCTGGGCTTGTTCTTCGGCCATCGGTTACTCCTGTTCTTCTGCGCCGTCGTCGGCCTTGGGTGCCGCCTGCGCCGCCAGCGTCTTGAGCAGCGCCGGATCCTGGATGATCTTGCCGATCAGTTCCTCGGCGCCGGTCTTGCCGTCCATATAGGTCATCAGGTTCGACAACTGGCTGCGCGCATCCAGCAGTTCGCGCAGCGGTTCGACCTTGCGGGCGATCGCGGCGGGGCTGAAATCGTCCATGCTCTCGAACGTGATATCGACCGCCAGGTTGCCTTCGCCGGTCAGGGTGTTGGGCACCGTGAACGCGGCCCGGGGCGCCATGGATTTCATCCGTTCGTCGAAATTGTCGACGTCGATCTCCAGGAACTTGCGGTCGGCCACCGCGGGCTGTTCCACCTCGGATTTGCCGGCGAGGTCGCTCATCACGCCCATCACGAACGGCAGCTGCACCTTTTTCTCGGCACCGTAGAGTTCGACGTCATATTCGATCTGGACCCGCGGAGCGCGGTTCCTGGCGATGAATTTCTGTGAACTGTCAGCCATGAAAGTCTCCTTGCTGGTTCATGTTTCCGGCCCGCCGTTCCCTCATGGAACGGGCCGGATTGTCAGTATTCTTCTTCCTCGACGATACCGCCGATGAGGTTGACGTTTTCCAGGCCTTCGGGGGCCATGTCCTTCACGATGGTCAGGAAATCGGCATTGACCAGCCGCTTGGCCCGTTCGAGCAGCACCGGCACCGGGCTCGACGGTTCCGACCGGCGGTAATAGTCGACGATCCGGTCCAGCGCGTTCGACACATCCGCCGGCGTGTTGATCGCGCCGACCGCGCCGCCACCACCACCCGCCGGGGCCGCGGCGTTCGCCGCCGCCGGTGCCAACGCCGCCGCATCCGGTGCCGCCTCGCCCTCGGGTGCGGGATCGGCCCCGCCCGCATGTTCCCCCAGGGTCTGATTGATCCGGTAGAGCAGCTTGATCAGCGGGTCGAGTTCCGGGCCCTGCCCCGGCGTCTGTTCGTCGAACACCGCCGAAATCGCGCGCACGTCGTCATTGGCCTGCCGCGCCGCCGCCAGCGTCCCGGCCAGCCAGTCGCCATCGGTGTCGCGAAACGCGCCGGTTATGGTGGTCATGTCGGGCGCGTCCGCGCCTTCGGGCACCGGGATCTGCCCGGTGGCCAGGTCGATGTCGCGCATCGAGAAGATGCCCAGCCCACGGCTGTTGGTCAGCGCGGCCCGGCGCAGCGACCGGAACACGGGCGACGGCCCGCCCAGCCCGTCGGGCTGGCCGCACAGGCCCTGGATGGTGTTGATCCGCATGGTGGGGTCGTCGTCGTCATCCTCGTCCAGCTCGGGGTGACAGCTGTCCCAGTATTGTTCGAGACATCCCCGGATATACGAGGTGACTTCGGCAAAGCCGGCCATCCCGTCCATGTTCAGCGCGGCATCCGCCAGATAGACCGCCGCGCGCAGGTCGTGGCTGCGTTCCAGCACCTCCTGCGCCTTTTTCGACATCTCACGGTAATCGGGCGGCTCGGCCTCGGTTACCGCATTGCCCATCTCGGTGCCTTCCTTGGGCTGAGCCGCAAGCTCCAGCTCCATGAACACCGGATCATACTCGAGGTTTTCGCCGCTGGGCGAACCCTCGTCCATGGGTTGCAGGAACCCCTCAAGGTTCATCAAGTCTCCTCCGAGACGAACGGTAGCACACTTACCAATCCGGTCCACAACATATTGTTGTCAGGCGCCCCGTTCTTTTCAAACGCAATCAAACAAATACAGTGCCTTGACCCAATTTCAGCCTTATCGTTTTCTCAAAGTCAATGAATTTTCCCCCCGCGCGTGCCGGGGTACCCGGAACCGGGCCGGGCGGTCACGATCACCGCCGGCGCCCCGGCGCCCCCAACAGGAGGACATCATGAGAACAATCAAACCCCTCGCCGCGGCCTTGGTCGCCTGTTTCTGCGGGATGGCGGCCAATGCCGAAACCGGCCGGCTGGCGGTCGAGCTGAACAAGGTCGAGGACACCGGCGAAGGCGGCTGCCGCGCGTTTTTCCTGTTCCGCAACGAGACCGGCAACAGCTTCGAGGGTTTCGAGATGTCGCTGGCCATTCTCGACGGGCAGGGGGTGATCGACCGGCTGCTGTCGATCGACGCCGCGCCGCTGCCGGTGGCGCGGACCACGCTGAAACTGTTCGAGATCCCGCAGATCGCCTGCACCAACATTTCCGAGGTCCTGTTGCACGAAATCACCTCGTGCAAGCCGCAGAACGCCGAGGAAACCGACTGTTTCCCGATCATCGACCTGTCGAGCCGCGCCGCGGCGCCGCTGGTCAAATAGCATGTCCGGCTGGTGGAACACGCTGGGCACCGGCGGGCCGATCATCGCGGTGCTGGCCGCGATGTCGCTGCTGTCGCTGGCGGTGATCGTGGTGAAATGCCTCGCGCTCTGGAACTGCCGCTCGGGCGCGGCGATGCGGGACGAGGCGTTCGGGATGTGGCGATCCGGCGACAAGCACGGCGCGCGCAAGGCGGTCGAGGCCGGCCGGTCGCCCGCCGACCGCGTCACCGCCTATGCGATGCAGGCGCTGGCTTCCGGGTTCAAGGGGCCGGCGCTTGAGGCCGAGTTGCAGCGGCGTGGCAATGACGAGGTCGCGCAGATGAACCGGCTGATCCGGCTGCTGGAACTGATCGCGATGGTATCGCCGCTGCTGGGCCTGCTGGGCACGGTGCTGGGAATGATCCAGTCGTTCCAGGAACTGGAACTGGCCGAAGGTGCGGCCAATGCCTCGGTGCTGGCCGGCGGGATCTGGCAGGCGCTGCTGACCACCGCCGCGGGCCTGCTGGTGGCGATCCCGGCCGCCGTGGCGGCGGGGCTGCTGTCGGCGCGGATCGAAAGCGCGGCGCAGATGATCGAGAACAGCGTCGGCCGGCTGCTGCTGATCGACCAGAACCCGCCGGTCTGAGGCGGCGCGGCCATGACCCGGACCAGCGCGATGACACTGAAACGCCCGGCCCGCGCGGGACCGCTGATCTCGCTGGTGCCGATGATCGACGTGATGTTGATCCTGCTGGTGTTCTTCATGGTCACGTCGACCTATCTCGATCTCGACATGATCCCCGCCGCCCGGCGCAGCGACGCCCCGGCCGCCCCCGACCCAGCCCCCAGCCCGGCCCCGTCGCCCGGCGACACGGTGATGATCCGCCTGGGCGGCGACGGGATACCGGTGGTGGGCGGCAGCGCCCTGCCCGGCCCGGCGCTGACTGCGTTGCTGCGCGACCGGTTGGCGGAGGATCCGCTGGCGCAGGTGATCGTCCTGCCGTCGGGCGCGGCAACCACGCAGGCGCTGATCTCGGTCATGGACGCGGCCACGCGGGCGGGCGCCCGGCGGCTGAGGGTCGTGCGGCTGGAGGCGCGGCCATGAAGCTGAAACGCCCGGCCCGGCCCGCCCATTCAGAGACCATCATCGCGCTGATCGACGTGGTGTTCTTTCTGCTGGTGTTCTTCATGCTGATCGGGCGCATGGACGCCACCGCCCCGTTCGAGGTCAGCCCGCCGGTGGCGCAGAGCGGCACCGACATGCCGGCGGGCGGCGCGACCCTGTCGGTGGCGCGCGACGGGGCGCTGGCGCTGGACGGCACGGGCATCGACCGCGACCGGCTGGGCGGCCGGCTGGCCGAGATGCTGGCGCGTGACCCGGACCTGCGGCTGCGGGTGAACGCCCATCGCGAGGCCGAGCTGCGCCATGTGTTGCCGCTGGTCGGTCTGGCCGAGGCAACGGGCATACGCGACGTGGTGCTGGTGGTGACCCCCCGGCCGGAACCGGGATGAGCCGCGCGGCGTTGCTCTGGGCCGCCGGGCTGGCCGGGTCCGCCGCCGCGCATCTGGGCATGGCGGCGCTGCTCTGGGCCGCGATCCGGCCCGAACCGGTCGACGAACAGCCCATGCCCGGCAGCGAATTCGAGGTCGAGAGCTACCGGCTCGACCGCCAGCAGGCACGCGAGGCCCCGGCGCATGGGCAACAGGCCGAGGAAAGCCAGGCCGAAACCGCCGCACTGGCGCCCGGTGCGATCCCGCGGTCGCGGGCACGGGCCCGGGTTCCGCCCGCCGACAGGCTGGCCCCGGCACAGGCCGCCGCGGGACGGCTGGCGGCGGCTTTGCCAGCCGGGGTTCAGGCCGCGGCAGCCCCGGCGCCGGTCCAGCAGGCGGCACCCGCCCGGCCCGCGGCCCAATCCATCGCGCCGGACCGCCCCGCCGCGACCCCGCTCGCCGCCGCCGCGCAACCGGCGCTGGCCGTTGCCGCAACCCTGCCGCGCCCGCGCCCGATCGGCGCGGCCGGTTCCAGCGCCACGCCGGTGCCCGCCGCAACGCCTCGACCCGTGGCGCTGCGCGCCGAGGTGGACGCCGCCACATCGGTGCCGCCCGCCGTGCCGCAGGCGCAGGGCGTGCCGGCCGCCACGCCTGACGCCGCCCCCGCCGCCGCCTCGGACCCGGACCCGTTGCGCCTGACCGCGGCGCTGGCCTTTTCCGGCAGCGGCGACGGTGACGTGGACCCGGTATCCATCGCCGCGTTCCAGAGCTTCATGCGCCCCGGCGACGCCACCGCCCGGGCCGACCCGATGCGCGACGGGATCGCGGCACTGCTGGCGCAGGTGCCCTGTTCGCGGCTGCAGGTCGGGTTCGATCCGGCCAGCGCCACCCTGCAGGTCAATGGCCACGTTCCCGAGGGCGACCTGCGCGCGCCGGTGCTGGCGGCGCTGAAGGCACAGATGGGCGCCGATATCGCGGTGTCCGACAACATCCTGATCCTGCCGCGCCCGCAATGCGGGATGCTGACCGGCATCGCCGATGCCGGCCTGCCGCAATCCACCGACCAGATCACCAACCCGCTGCTGATCGGTGCCGATACCCATGCCCGCGTCTTCGGCTTTGTCGATGGCGACCGGCTGACGCTGGACATGACCGCGCCGGACTACGACGCCTATCTCTATGTCGATTATTTCGACGCGGGCGGCAACGTGCTGCACCTGGTGCCCAACGATCACGCACCGCTGGAACGGACGACGGCGAAAGCGGCGCTGGAGGTCGGCGGCGGGGATGGCGGGCTGCAGCTGTTCATCGGCCCGCCCTACGGGCAGGAGATCGCGGTGGCCTTTGCCGCCTCCAGCCCGCTCTATGACGGGCTGCGGCCCGTTCAGGAAGCGGCGGCGCCCTATCTGGACTGGCTGAAATCCCGCATCGCTGAAGCCCGCGAGCGCGATTCCGGTTTCAAGGGCGAATGGGTCTATTTCTTCGTCTCGACCCGGGCCGAGTGAGCGCGGCGGCCACCGCCGTGCTATACTGGACTGGGGACGAGGAAAGGGAGGACGCGATGAAACCCGTTGTGCTTCTGATCGGAAAGCTGCCGCATGTGATCGGCGATGTGGCGCGGCAACTGGATCACCTGCCGATCGAATGGCTGGGGGCCCATGACGCCGGCGAGGTCACGCGCCAGCTCGGGACCGAACCGCGCATCGCCTGCGTCATCATGGGCGCGGGTCTGGACGATGCCACACGCGGACGGCTGATCGGCGTGATCGCCGCGCAGCGGCCCGACCTGAGCATCCACCTGAAGGACCGCGCGTCGGGACCGGAGGGGCTGGTGCCCTTTGTCGAACGGGTGGTGGCCCACGAGGTGCTGAACCGGGTACCCGAGACACCGGCGGGCTGACCCGCCGCACCGCGCCTGACGCCACGCCCGACTTGACAGGGCCGTGGGCCGGCCTGTGCTATGTGGCCCGTGCGATGACAAACGGGGGCCGAATGCCGCTCACGCTTCTTCTGGTGCTGGTCATCGGCGGGATCAGCGCGATCACGCTGTTGCTGCACCTGACGGGACGGTCCGAACGGGTGCTGCTGACGGCGGCCACGGCACGCGCCGGGTGGCTGCGCCAGTTTCCCGGCGACCGCGTGGGCGAAGTGACCGTGGCGCGGGACGGTCACGCCGCGCTGGTGGCCACGCCGGACGGGCCGGGGCTGGTCTGGGCCTTCGGATCGGATACGGTGGCGCGGCGGCTCGACGGCTGTTCGGCCGAAAACACCCGCCGCGGGTTGCGGCTGCGCCTGCACGACCACACCGCGCCCACCGTCACCCTGGACCTGACCGGGGCCGAACGCCACGACTGGCTGGAAAGGATCACCCGTCAATGACCGACATGCTGACCTATCCGGATGTGGTGAAATGGGCGGTTCCCTTTTTCATCGTCGCGATCCTGATCGAACTGTCGTGGATCGCGATCAGGGGTCGTGGCGGACGCTACGAGACCCGCGACGCGGTCACGTCGCTGATCATGGGCGCGGGCAACGTGGCCTCGGGGATCCTGCTGGGCTTCATCGCCTGGGGGTTCTTCATGTTTCTGTGGCGGCTCACCCCGTTCGACCTGGGCACATCGCTCTGGGTCGTGGCGCTGTGTTTCGTGCTGGACGATCTGCGCTACTACTGGGTGCACCGGTTCGGCCATCGCATCCGTTGGGTATGGGCCAGCCATGTGAACCACCATTCGTCCCAGCACTACAACCTGACCACCGCGCTGCGGCAGACCTGGACCGGGACCTTCACCTTCATGATGGTGGTGCGCGCGCCGCTGATCCTGCTCGGGTTCCACCCGGCGATGGTGCTGTTCTGCGGCGGGCTGAACCTGATCTACCAGTTCTGGATCCATACCGAGGCCATCGGCCGGATGCCCCGCTGGTTCGAAGCGGTGATGAACACGCCCAGCCACCACCGGGTGCATCACGGGCGCAACGCCCGCTATCTCGACGCCAATTATGCCGGCGTGTTCATCGTCTGGGACAGGCTGTTCGGCACCTTCGTGCCCGAACAGGAGAGCGAAAAGCCGGATTACGGGCTGGTCTACAACCTCGGCACGTTCAATCCGGTCCGGGTGGCGTTCCACGAATGGATCGGGCTGTTCCGCGATGCCCTGACGCCCGGCCTGACCCTGCGCCAGCGGCTGGGTTATGCCTTCGGGCCGCCCGGCTGGTCCCATGACGGCAGCCGCGACACCACCGAGGGGCTCAAGGCGCAACACCTGGCCCGCCACCCCGAAGACGCGGGCGAACCCGGCTTTCGCTGACCGGTCCGCGTTAACGGATCTGGCCGCCGGAGGTTGAATTCTGCGAATCAGCCCTTATCTGGGAACGGTCTGCCAATTCATTTTCGTACGAGTGATTTCGATGCACCGACTGACGCTGCCCAGAACAATGCTGCTGTTTCTCGCCATCGGCCTGGCCGGGCTTGCCTGTGCGCTTCTCTACAGCGCCATCGGCGCCACGGTCGACGACCAGGGGATCCTGCGCGAACCGTTCTTTCTCATTCCCCTCGGCTTTGCCCTGACCATCCTGGGCGCCGCCGGGACGCTCACGACCGGGCTGATCGGCCTCGCCCGCGGCGCCTTCGCCTGACGCCCCGCGTCACGGCCGCAAACCCGGCCTGTCCGCCATCTTCGCCACCTCGGCGTGGCGCGGACAGGTGAGAACGTGGTCATTCACCATGCCCACCGCCTGCATAAAGGCATAGACGATGGTCGGCCCGCAGAACCGGAACCCCGCCGCCTTCAGATCCTTCGAGATCCGCTCCGACAGCAATGTGTGTCCCGGCACGTCCCCGAGCGCCGGCCAGCGGTTCTGGACCGGGCGCCCATCCACATAATCCCACAGGAACCGGTCGAACCCCCGGTCCTCCTCGATCGCGACCCAGGCGCGGGCATTGGCAATCGTCGCCTCGATCTTGCCGCGATGGCGCACGATGCCGGGGTCCTGCAACAGCCGCGCCACCTCGGCCTCGCCCCAGCCACAGATCACGCGGGGGTCGAAACCGGCAAAGGCGGCCCGGAAATTGTCGCGTTTCTTCAGGATCGTGATCCAGCTCAGCCCGGCCTGGAACCCGTCGAGGATCAGCTTTTCCCACAACGCCCGGCTGTCCCATTCGGGCACGCCCCATTCCCGGTCGTGATAATCCGTGTAGATCGGTTCGGGCCCGGCCCAGCCGCATCGTTCCATCGCCACCTCCGTTCGCGCCGAGATTGCCGCGATTTTCGGAAAATTGCGATACTTAAGCCCCGGTTTACCAATTGGCGCCAAGGATGATCCGAGCCGCCCGGCGGCAACAGGAAATCCGGAGCCGATGCCATGGCCGAACACCGCAGTCGATTCGCCGATCTCGCCGATGGCGACCACAGCCCGCTGGATGCGGCTGTCGCGGCACGCGACCGGTCGACCATCGACATGGTGGCCGACGCGATCAGGCACCGGCAGACGCTGCTGGCCTATCAACCGGTGGTGCAGACGCGCGCGCCGGACAGAATCGCCTTCTACGAGGGGCTGGTGCGGGTTCCCGACGCAACCGGCCGGATGATTCCCGCCCGCGATTTCATGCGGCAGGTCGAGGACACCGAACTCGGACGGTTGCTGGATTGCAACGCTCTGGAAACCGGCCTGCGCACCCTGGCCCGCCACACCGGGCTGCGGTTGTCGGTGAACATGTCGGCGCGGTCGATCGGCTTTCGCCGCTGGATGCAGATCCTCGAACGGCATCTCGGGCGCGACCCGTCGCTGGGTGAACGCCTGATCCTCGAAATCTCCGAAGCATCGGCGATGACGGTGCCGGAACTGGTGATCGATTTCATGGACCGGCTGCAGGGCCACGGCATCGCGTTCGCACTGGACGATTTCGGCTCAGGCAGCTTTTCTGTCCGGCATTTCCGTGACTTCCTGTTCGACGCCGTCAAGATCGACGGGCAGTTCGTGCGCGGCGCACATATGGATCGCGACGCGTCGGCGATGCTGCGCGCGCTGGCCGCCCTGGCCCGCGAACTCGACCTGATGACGATCGCCGAATCGGTCGAGGACGCGCGTGACGCGGCCGTGCTGACCGAGATCGGCGTGGACTGCATGCAGGGCTACCTCTTCGGTGCGCCGACCGTGTCGCCGCCCTGGGTCGAGGGGGCCGCCGAACGCGCGAGCGCCTGACCCGGCGCGGCCCCGTATTCGCGGAAAATCGCGCCCCGCGTGACCGATTTCAGCCGTGAGACACCCTGTCAGTTGTGGCGGGTGCAGCGATGTTCTATGTCCCGATCCTGTGAACAACGGGAGGATGGACGTTGCGTCACTTTCGCCCGGACATGCGCCGGCGTCACCGTCCTCCCCACAAGCTGGCAGAGGATCACAGCCCATGACCAACGTAGTTATCGCATCCGCCGCACGCACCGGTGTCGGCAGCTTTGGCGGTTCGTTCGCCAACACCCCGGCCCATGACCTTGGCGCCGCCGTGCTGGAAGCCGTCGTCGAACGCGCCGGCATCGACAAGGCCGAGGTCAGCGAGACCATCCTGGGCCAGGTCCTGACCGCCGCGCAGGGTCAGAACCCGGCGCGCCAGGCGCATGTCAATGCCGGCCTGCCGGTCGACAGCTCGGCCTGGGGCATCAACCAGGTCTGCGGTTCCGGGCTGCGCGCCGTGGCGCTGGGCGCCCAGCACATCCAGCTCGGCGATGCCGATATCGTGGCCGCCGGCGGCCAGGAAAACATGACGCTCAGCCCCCATGCCGCGGCCCTGCGCGCCGGTCACAAGATGGGCGACATGAAATATATCGACACCATGATCCGCGACGGTCTCTGGGACGCGTTCAACGGCTATCACATGGGCCAGACCGCCGAGAACGTGGCCGAGAAATGGCAGATCTCGCGCGAGCAGCAGGACGAGTTCGCCGTCGCCAGCCAGAACAAGGCGGAAGCCGCGCAGAAGGCCGGCAGGTTCGCGGATGAAATCGTGCCGTTCACCATCAAGACCCGCAAGGGCGAGATCGTGATGGACAAGGACGAATACATCCGCCACGGCGCCACCATCGAGGCGATGCAGAAACTGCGCCCCGCCTTCACCCGGGACGGGTCGGTGACCGCCGCCAACGCGTCGGGCATCAATGACGGCGCGGCCGCGACGCTGCTGATGTCGGCCGAGAACGCCGACAAGCGCGGGATTGAGCCGCTGGCCCGAATCGCATCCTACGCCACCGCCGGCCTGGACCCGTCGATCATGGGCGTCGGCCCGATCCATGCCAGCCGCAAGGCGCTGGAAAAGGCCGGCTGGAAACCCGAGGATCTCGACCTCGTGGAAGCCAACGAAGCCTTTGCCGCACAGGCCTGCGCGGTGAACAAGGACATGGGCTGGGATCCGGCCATCGTGAACGTGAACGGCGGTGCCATCGCCATCGGCCACCCGATCGGCGCCTCGGGTTGCCGGGTGCTGAACACCCTGCTGTTCGAGATGAAACGCCGCGACGCCAAGAAAGGCCTCGCCACCCTGTGCATTGGCGGCGGCATGGGTGTTGCCATGTGCGTCGAACGCGACTAACAGAATATGGGCGCGCAAGATAGTTGCGCGCCCGAATCTTTACCGGCAACGATGTTGCCCAGGCAATTCTGGAGACCCATATGTCCCGTACAGCTCTCGTCACCGGTGGCAGCCGCGGTATCGGCGCCGCGATTTCCAAGGCGTTGAAGGACGCCGGCTATTCCGTCGCCGCCACATATGCCGGCAATGACGAAGCCGCCGCCAAGTTCACCGGGGAAACCGGCATCAAGACCTTCAAGTGGAACGCGGCGGATTACGAGGCAAGCAAGGCCGGCATCGCCCAGGTCGAGGCCGATCTGGGCCCCGTCGACGTGGTTGTCGCCAATGCCGGCATCACCCGCGACGCGCCGTTCCACAAGATGACCCCGGAGCAGTGGCAGGAGGTGATCGACACCAACCTGACCGGCGTGTTCAACACCGTGCACCCGGTCTGGCCGGGTATGCGCGACCGCAAGTTCGGCCGGGTGATCGTGATCAGCTCGATCAACGGCCAGAAAGGCCAGTTCGCGCAGGTCAACTATGCCGCCACCAAGGCCGGCGATCTGGGCATCGTGAAATCGCTGGCGCAGGAAGGCGCCCGCGCCGGCATCACCGCCAACGCGATCTGCCCCGGCTATATCGCCACCGACATGGTCATGGCCGTGCCGGAAAAGGTGCGCGAGGCGATCATCGGCCAGATCCCGGCCGGCCGTCTCGGCGAACCCGAGGAAATCGCGCGCTGCGTTGTGTTCCTCGCCTCTGACGATGCGGGCTTCATCAACGGCTCCACCATCTCGGCCAATGGCGGGCAATTCTTCGTCTGAGCCACGGACGGATCCGCATGGCGGGGCCGGAGAGCGATCTCCGGCCCCTTCGTTTTGCGGCTGACGCGTCGCGCCGGCCCCGCCGGCCGGGTTTCCGGCCGGGCGCGGGTTGACGCGGTGCCGTCGCCGGGCGAACGCTACGGCTTCACCGAGATGGAAGACCTGCCATGACCCGCCGCGGAGCCACGTTTACCGGATTTGTCGCGATCCTGCTCTGGGCGCTGCTGGCGCTGCTGACCGTGGGCAGCGCACCGACCCCGCCGCTGCTGCTGAATGCCATCTGTTTCGGCATCGGCGGCGGGCTGGGGCTGATCTGGGTCGCCGCCAGCGGCGAGCTGGGCAAGCTGCGGCAGGTGCCGGTCGGGGTCTATGTCTTTGGCGCGGCCGGGCTGTTCGGCTATCACGCGCTCTATTTCTCGGCGCTGCGGCTTGCGCCACCCGCGCAGGCCGGCCTGATCGCCTATCTCTGGCCGCTGCTGATCGTGCTGTTTTCCGGCCTGCTGCCCGGCGAAACGCTGCGGCGCGGCCATCTCGCGGGGGCGCTGCTCGGCTTTGCCGGCGCGGCCCTGATCCTGAGCGGCGCCGGCGGGCTGGGGTTCCGCACCGCCTATCTGCCGGGCTACGGCATGGCGCTGCTCTGCGCGTTGACATGGTCGGGCTATTCGGTGCTGTCGCGGCGGCTGGGCCAGGTGCCTACGGCCTCGGTCGCCGTGTTCTGCCTGGCCTCGGCGGCGCTGTCGGCGCTGCTGCACCTGTGGATCGAGCCCACCGTCTGGCCACGGGGCGCGATCGGCTGGGGGGCCACGCTGGCGCTGGGGCTCGGCCCCGTCGGGCTGGCCTTCTATGTCTGGGACATCGGGGTCAAACGTGGCGACATCCAGCTGCTGGGCACCGCGTCCTATGCCGCGCCGCTCATGTCCACCCTCATTCTGGTCATTACGGGGATCGCCGCGCCGTCATGGGCGCTGGGCGCTGCCGCGGCGCTGATCACGGCCGGCGCGCTGGTTGCGGCGCGCGCCAGCCTGCGCCACGCCTAGGAAGACAATCGTTCGATTTCTTCCTTCAGTTTCAGCTTCTGCTTCTTGAGATCGGCCAGCTGCAGCCCGTCGATACCGGGTGCCCGCTGGGCTTCTTCCACTTTGACACTCAGTGCCTGGTGCTTCCTTTTCAGTTCCTCCAGATGCGAGCCAACGCTCATGGAATCCTCCTCTGAACAAGTTGCCGAACGATATGAGCATATCCACGACCGGCTGTCACGCCACGAAATGCGCCGATCATCCGGGCCAGCCGATCGGCGCGCCATCGCGCAGGACGGCGGCGATCCGCGCGGTATAGTCCTTGCCCTGCGGCAACCCGGCCCCGGCGTCATGCATCGCGACCGCCGCGTGCATCCGGAACTGCCCGCGGCCATCCTTGCGCGCGCGCAGAATCACCAGGCCGGGTGCGTCACCCTGTCGCGCGCAAAGCGGCAGGATCTCGACCGAGCCCAACCGCCCGGCACAGCCCGCCAGCATCTCGGGCAGCCGTTCGGCACGCTGGATCATGTGCAGCAGGCCACGCGGCGCCAGCCGGCGGGCGGCCACGGCGATCCAGTCGCCAAGCGGCGTTTCCCCGCCCAGCGCCACCCGCCGGCCGCCGTCCCGCGCGGGGCTATGGGCACCGGCGACGAAATAGGGCGGGTTGGCGATGACATGATCGAAACGCAGTTGCCGCAGATCCGGGGGCAGTGCGCCAAGGTCGGCCTCGGTCACCGCCAGTTCGACCCCGTTTTCCGCCGCATTGCGCCGCGCCAGCCCGGCATAGCGGTGCTGAAGCTCGACCCCGGTCAGCTCCAGCCCCGGCACGCGGGCGGCAAGCGCGAGACTGGCCGCGCCCGCACCGCATCCCAGTTCGAGCACCGACTGCCCCGCCCGCGCCGGCACGCTGGCCGCCAGCAGCAGCGGATCGACCCCGGCGCGATAGCCGCGGCGCGGCTGCCAGAGATGGAACCGGCCACCGAGAAACGCGTTGCGCGTCAGGTCGGCGTCGCCGGTCATGAATACGCGCCCAGCGCGATCCCGTTGTCCCGCATGACCCGCGCGGCGCGGTCGTAATCCTGCGTGCGCACCATCATCCGGCGCGGGAAAATGCCGATTCCGCCTTCGAGAATGCTCATATTTACGTCCATCTGAAAGCAGTCTATATCCTCGCCCTGAAGAAGGGCGGACGCAAAGGCCATGACGGTCGGGTCGGTGCTGCGGAACAGTTCCTTCATGTGTGGGGATGTAAGGGCAGGGCGCAGCTTAGTCGAGCCTTGCAACGGGAAACGAATGGACACCACCGCGATCGCCAAACCACATGACCGGCTGGCAGAGCTGCTGGCGGATGACATGGGCGCCGTGAATGCCCTGATCCGCGACCGCATGGCGTCGGAACATGCCCCGCGCATTCCCGAGGTGACCGCGCATCTGGTCGAGGCCGGCGGCAAACGGCTGCGGCCGATGCTGACGCTGGCGGCCGCGCGGATGTGCGGCTATCGCGGAGCGGATCACGTCAAGCTGGCGGCGACGGTCGAGTTCATCCATACCGCGACGCTGCTGCATGACGACGTGGTGGACGAGAGCGCCCAGCGGCGCGGACGCCCAACCGCGAACCTGTTGTGGGACAACCAGTCGAGCGTGCTGGTGGGCGACTACCTGTTTGCCCGGTCGTTCCAGCTGATGGTCGAGACCGGCTCGCTGCGGGTGCTGGATATCCTGTCCAACGCGGCGGCCACCATCGCCGAGGGCGAAGTGCTGCAACTGAGCGCGGCCAGCGACCTGCGCACCGACGAAGCGGTCTATCTGCAGGTCGTGCGCGGCAAGACGGCGGCGTTGTTTTCCGCCGCCACCCAGGTGGGCGGCGTGATCTCGGGGGCGCCCGAGCCGCATGTGCAGGCCCTGTTCGACTATGGCGACGCGCTGGGGATCGCCTTCCAGATCGCCGATGACCTGCTGGATTATCAGGGTGACGCGACCGCCACCGGCAAGAATGTCGGCGACGATTTCCGCGAACGCAAGCTGACCCTGCCGCTGATCAAGGCGGTGGCGAGGGCCGATGCCGACGAACGCGCATTCTGGGTGCGGACCATCGAGAAGGGCCGCCAGCAGGAAGGCGATCTGGATCATGCGCTGAAGCTGCTGCACCGTCACGGCGCGCTGGCGGACACCCGTGCCGACGCGATGGCCTGGGCCGATCGCGCGCGGGCCGCCCTGTCGGCCCTGCCCGATCATCCGATCCGCAACCTGCTCGACGACCTGGCCGATTATGTGGTGGCCCGGCTGGCCTGATATCCCGGTGGCTCAGCCGGAATAGGCGATCACCAGCAGCACCACGCCCAGCAGCACGCGATACAGCACATAGGGCGTAAAGCTGACCGAGCGCAGCAGGCGCATCATGAGCTTCAGCGCCAGCAGCGCCGAGCCAAAGGCCAGCGCGGCGGCGATGGCGCCGTCACGCAGCACGGCGCCGTTCGCATGGGCCACCGCGTCGGCCCCCAGCAGCACCCCCGACGCGGCGATGGTCGGGATCGACATCAGCATCGCGATCCTTGCCGCATCCTCGCGCCCGTAACCCAGCCGCCGCCCGCCGGTGATGGTGATCCCGGACCGGGACGTGCCGGGGATCAGCGCCAGCACCTGCCACAGCCCCATGATGAGAGCGTGTTTCAGGCTCCAGTCGTCGAACCGCCCGGTTTCGGCGCCGGTGCGGTCCGCCCACCACAGCACGATCCCAAAGCCCAGCATGGCCCAGCCGATCACCGCCACCGACCGCAGCGCCTCGGTCAGCCCGGTGAATTTCAGCAGCGCGCCCGCGATCACCACCGGCACGGTCGCCACGATCAGGCCCAGCGCCAGCCGCGCCCCCGGCGTGTCCGCCCGCCCGGTCAGCAGCCGGGGCAGCCCCGCCAGCCCCATGCGCACGTCGGCCCAGAAATACAGGACCACCGCGCCCAGCGTGCCCACATGCACCGCCACGTCGATGGCCAGCCCCTGATCTTCGAGGCCGGTGAGCCCCGGCAGCAGAATCAGATGCCCCGACGACGACACCGGCAGGAACTCGGTCACCCCCTGGATCAGGGCGACGAGGATCAGTTGAAACAGGGGCATCGGGGGCATCCCTTCGGGCGGCTTTCACGTCGGAAACGGTATCAAGCCCTTGGCTTGAAAAGAAAAGAGCGATTTTAGGTCCGCATCGTTCCTTATATTTGTTGCGCAACGCGCGGGATTCGCGGTAAACGAAGCCAGCCACCCGATATATTGGTCACGTCTGCTGACCTATCTACAGACCTGAATGACACACCCCGCGCCGGTCCGGCGCGAGAAAGGGAGAGCCACCCTTGGCAAAGCAACCGATGCTGAAATTCGTGCAGATCGATCGCGATATGCCGGAGAAGCGGGCAGCCGACAATCGCCGCGAGGATTTCCACGAGATCTATGCCGAATTCGCGCGCGCCAAGGCGGCGGAACAGGCCAGCCGCTGCAGCCAGTGCGGCGTGCCTTATTGCCAGAGCCACTGCCCGCTGCACAACAACATTCCCGACTGGCTGCGCATGACCGCCGAGGGCCGCCTGCGCGAAGCCTATGAACTGAGCCAGGCCACCAACACCTTTCCCGAGATCTGCGGCCGCATCTGCCCGCAGGACCGGCTGTGCGAAGGCAATTGCGTGATCGAACAGTCGGGGCATGGCACCGTCACCATCGGCGCGGTCGAAAAATACATCACCGATACCGCGTGGGAACAGGGCTGGGTTGAGCCGCCCGCACCGGTCTCGGAACGGCCCGAGAGCGTCGGCATCATCGGCGCCGGCCCCGGCGGTCTGGCCGCGGCGGACCGGCTGCGCCGCGCCGGCATCCAGGTCACGGTATATGACAGCCACGACCGCGCCGGCGGCCTGATGACCTATGGCATCCCCGGCTTCAAGCTGGAGAAAGACGTGGTCCTGCGCCGCAACCGGCAGCTCGAGGACGGTGGCGTGCGCCTGGTGCTGAACTGCACGGTGGGGCGCGACATCCCCTTCGACGAGATCCGCGGGAAACATGACGCGGTCATCATCGCCACCGGCGTCTACAAGTCGCGCGACCTGGAGATGCCCGGCAGCGGGCAGGACGGGATCGAGAAGGCCATCGACTATCTCACCGCGTCCAACCGCAAGAGCTTTGGCGACGCGGTGGTCGATTTTGACAGCGGGCGGCTGAACGCCCATGGCCGCAAGGTGGTCGTGATCGGCGGCGGCGACACGGCGATGGATTGCGTGCGCACCGCGATCCGGCAGGGGGCGGACAGCGTGAAATGCCTCTATCGCCGCGACCGGCTGAACATGCCCGGATCGCAGCGCGAGGTCGCCAATGCCGAGGAAGAAGGCGTGATCTTCGAATGGCTCAGCGCGCCCCGGGGCTTTGCCGGCGACGGGCAGGTCACCGGCGTGATGGTGCAGCGGATGCGCCTGGGGGCCCCCGATGCCTCGGGCCGGCAATCGCCCGAGGTGATCGAGGGCGCGGATTATGTGGAAGAGGCCGACCTGGTGATCAAGGCGCTGGGTTTCGAACCCGAAGACCTGCCGACCCTGTGGGATCAGCCGGACCTGCCCGTGACCCGCTGGGGAACCATCAAGGCGCAGTTCACCACCGGCGAAACCGATCTTCCGGGGGTCTATGCGGTCGGCGACATCGTGCGCGGCGCATCGCTGGTAGTCTGGGCCATCCGCGACGGGCGCGACTGCGCCGACGCGATCCTGGACAAGCTGGGCGCGGCATCCGCGATGGCGGCGGAATAGCCCGGAACCCTGCCCGGATCTTTGTCCGGCACCCTGCCCGACCCCCGTGGCACGGCACCACCGACAGGGCGGCATCGCCGCCGGTCGAATTCGAGAAAGTGATGACATGAGCGAGACGGGAACGACGACCGGCAAATGCCTCTGCGGCGCGGTCAGCTATCGGCTCGAAACCGCGCCCGATCACATCGACGCCTGCCATTGCAGCATGTGCCGGCGGTTCTCGGGCGGCATCGAGCTCGGGATCGAGGTGCCGCCGGGCGGCATCACCTGGCAGGGCGAGGATTTCATCCGCACCTTCGCCAGTTCCGACTGGGCCGAACGCGGGTTCTGTTCCCGCTGCGGATCGAGCCTGTTCTGGCGGATGACCGCCCCCGGCCCGGCGCAGGGCCTGCTGAGCCTCAGCGCCGGAACGCTGGATTCGTTTGCGGGGCTGGAGCTGACGACCGAGATCTATATCGACCACAAACCGGCGGCCTATGCCATGGCCGGCGAAACCAGGAAAATGACCGAGGCCGAGGTGATCGCTGCCTTTGCCCCTCCGTCCGAAGGAGAGAGCCAATGACGAATTACGATGCCGCATGGGTTGCGCGCGAAGAGGCCAAGCGCAAGTGGCTGGCCGAAAACGGCATGTATTCCGAGGCCGAGGAACATTCCTCCTGCGGGGTCGGGCTGGTCGTGTCGGTGGACGGCTCGCGCAGCCGCAAGGTGGTCGAGGCCGGGATCGATGCGCTCAGGGCGATCTGGCACCGCGGCGCGGTGGATGCCGATGGCAAGACCGGCGACGGGGCGGGGATCCATGTGCAGATCCCGGTGCCGTTCTTCCACGACCAGATCGAACGCACCGGGCACACGCCGCGCAAGGATGAGATGATCGCCGTGGGCCAGGTGTTCCTGCCGCGCACCGATTTCGGCGCCCAGGAAACCTGCCGGACCATCGTCGAAACCGAGGTGCTGCGGCTGGGCTATTACATCTATGGCTGGCGCCACGTCCCGGTCGATGTCACCTGCCTGGGCGAAAAGGCCAACGCGACGCGCCCGGAAATCGAGCAGATCCTGATCTCGAACGCCAAGGGCGTGGACGAGGAGACCTTTGAACGCGAACTCTATGTGATCCGCCGCCGGATCGAAAAGGCGGCGGCCGCGCAGGGTATCAACGGGCTCTACATCGCCTCGCTGTCCTGCCGGTCGATCATCTACAAGGGCATGATGCTGGCCGAACAGGTGGCGGTGTTCTACCCCGACCTGATGGACGACCGGTTCGAAAGCGCCTTTGCCATCTACCACCAGCGCTATTCGACCAACACCTTCCCGCAATGGTGGCTGGCCCAGCCGTTCCGGATGCTGGCCCATAACGGCGAGATCAACACGCTGAAGGGCAACCTGAACTGGATGAAGAGCCACGAGATCCGCATGGCGTCGAATTTCTTCGGCGACATGGCCGAGGACATCAAGCCGATCGTGGCGGGCGGATCGTCCGACAGCGCCGCGCTGGACGCGGTGTTCGAGGTGCTGGTGCGCGCCGGCCGTTCGGCGCCGATGGCCAAGACGATGCTGGTGCCGGAAAGCTGGTCGAAACAGGCGGTGGAACTGCCGCAAGCCTGGCGCGACATGTATTCCTACTGCAACAGCGTGATGGAACCCTGGGACGGCCCCGCCGCGCTGGCGATGACCGACGGGCGCTGGGTCTGCGCCGGGCTCGACCGCAACGGGCTGCGCCCGATGCGCTATGTGGTGACCGGCGACGGGCTGGTGATCGCCGGGTCCGAGGCGGGCATGGTGCCGGTCGACGAGGCCAATGTCGTGGAAAAGGGCGCGCTGGGGCCGGGTCAGCTGCTGGCCGTGGACATGCAGAAGGGCGTCCTGTTCCGCGACGCCGAAATCAAGGACAAGCTCGCATCGGCGCTGCCCTTTGGCGACTGGGTCGGCAAGATCAACGATGCCGACGGCATCATGGCCTCGGTCACCGAAAAGCCGCTCTTTGAAGGCGCGGAACTGCGCCAGCGGCAGATCGCCGCCGGGTATTCCATCGAAGAACTCGAACAGATCCTCGCCCCGATGGCCGAGGACGGCAAGGAAAGCATCGCGTCGATGGGCGACGACACGCCCAGCGCGGTGCTGTCCAAGCAATACCGCCCGCTGAGCCATTTCTTCCGGCAGAATTTCAGCCAGGTGACCAACCCGCCGATCGATTCGCTGCGCGAATACCGGGTGATGAGCCTCAAGACCCGGTTCGGCAACCTCAAGAACGTGCTGGACGAGGACAGCAGCCAGACCGAGATCGTGGTGCTGGAGAGCCCCTTTGTCGGCAACGCGCAGTGGAACAAGCTGGCCGAGCAGTTCAACGCGCCCCTGGTCGAGATCGACTGCACCTTCCGCCCCGGCAAGGGCGCATTGGCGGCGGCGCTGGCGCGGATCCGCTCCGAAGCCGAGGACGCGGTGGCATCGGGCGCGGGGCACCTGGCGCTGACCGATCACAAATCGGACGCCGACAAGGTGGCGATGCCGATGATCCTCGCCACCTCTGCGGTGCATTCGCACCTGACCCGCAAGGGGCTGCGGACCTTCTGTTCGCTCAACGTGCGCAGCGCCGAATGTATCGATCCGCATTACTTCGCGGTGCTGATCGGGTGCGGAGCGACCGTGGTCAACGCCTACCTGGCCGAGGATTCGATTGCCGACCGGATCAATCGCGGGCTGCTCGACGGAAACCTGACCGAGAACATCGCGCGCTACCGCGAGGCGATCGACCAGGGGCTGCTCAAGATCATGGCCAAGATGGGGATATCGGTGATCTCGTCCTATCGCGGCGGGCTGAACTTCGAAGCGGTCGGCCTGTCTCGGGCGATGTGCGCCGAGTATTTCCCCGGCATGACCAGCCGAATCTCGGGCATCGGCGTGACCGGGATCCAGTCCAAGGCCGAGGCGATTCACACCAAGGGCTGGCATTCGGGGATCGACGTGCTGCCCATCGGCGGGTTCTACAAGGCGCGCAAGTCGGGCGAGACCCACGCCTGGGAAGCGACCTCGATGCACCTGATGCAGATGGCCTGCAACAAGGCGTCCTATGAGCTGTGGAAACAGTATTCGGCCAAGATGCAGTCGGCGCCGCCGATCCATCTGCGCGACCTGATGGATTTCAAGCCGCTGGGCAAACCGATCCCGCTGGAAGAGGTCGAGAGCATCACCGCCATCCGCAAGCGGTTCGTGACGCCGGGGATGAGCCTGGGCGCGCTCAGCCCCGAGGCGCACAAGACGCTGAACGTGGCGATGAACCGGATCGGCGCGAAATCCGACAGCGGCGAGGGCGGCGAGGATCCGGCGCATTTCGTCCCCGAACCCAATGGCGACAACCCGTCCGCCAAGATCAAGCAGGTGGCCTCGGGGCGGTTCGGCGTGACCGCCGAATACCTCAACCAGTGCGAGGAACTGGAAATCAAGGTGGCCCAGGGCGCCAAGCCCGGCGAGGGCGGCCAGCTGCCCGGCATGAAGGTCACCGACCTGATCGCGCGGCTGCGCCATTCGACCAAGGGCGTGACGCTGATCTCGCCGCCGCCGCACCACGACATCTATTCCATCGAGGACCTGGCGCAGCTGATCTATGACCTGAAACAGATCAACCCGCGCGCCAAGGTGACGGTGAAACTCGTCGCCTCCAGCGGTGTCGGCACGATCGCGGCCGGCGTGGCCAAGGCCAAGGCCGACGTGATCCTGATCTCGGGCCACAATGGCGGCACCGGGGCCAGCCCGGCGACCAGCATCAAATATGCCGGCCTGCCGTGGGAAATGGGCCTGACCGAGGCGCATCAGGTGCTGGCGATGAACAACCTGCGGTCGCGCGTGACGCTGCGCACCGATGGCGGGCTGCGCACCGGGCGCGACATCGTTATGGCCGCGATGATGGGCGCCGAGGAATACGGCATCGGCACCGCCGCGCTGATCGCGATGGGCTGCATCATGGTGCGCCAGTGCCAGTCCAACACCTGCCCGGTCGGCGTCTGCACGCAGGATGAAACCCTGCGCGCCAAGTTCACCGGCAGCGCCGACAAGGTGGTGAACCTGATCACCTTCTACGCGCAGGAGGTGCGGGAAATCCTGGCATCGCTGGGCGCCCGGTCGGTGGACGAGATCATCGGCCGCGCCGACCTGCTGGCGCAGGTCAGCCGGGGCAGCGCCCATCTGGACGATCTCGACCTGAACCCGCTGCTGATCACCGTCGACGGGTCGTCGGGCATCGTCTATGACCGCGACCGCGACCGCAACGCGGTGCCCGACACGCTGGATGCGCAGATCGTGCGCGATGCCGCGCGGTTCCTGCAGGACGGCGAAAAGATGCAGCTGTCCTATGCGGTGCAGAACACGCACCGCACCGTGGGCACCCGCACCAGCAGCCATATCGTGCGCAATTTCGGCATGAACAACCGGTTCCAGCCCGACCACCTGCATGTCAAGCTGCAGGGCTCCGCCGGGCAATCCCTGGGCGCCTTTGCCGCGCCGGGGCTGAAACTGGAAGTCTCCGGGGATGCCAACGACTATGTCGGCAAGGGCCTGTCCGGCGGCACCATCGTCGTGCGCCCGCCCATGGCCAGCCCGCTGAAACCCGATGACAACACCATCATCGGCAACACGGTGCTCTATGGCGCCACCGACGGCTATCTCTTTGCCGCCGGGCGCGCCGGCGAACGCTTCGCGGTGCGCAATTCGGGCGCCCGTGTGGTGATCGAAGGCTGCGGGTCGAACGGCTGCGAATACATGACCGGCGGCGTCGCGGTGATCCTGGGCCGGATCGGGGCCAATTTCGGCGCCGGCATGACCGGCGGCATGGCCTATGTGTATGACCCCGACGGCACCGCACGGGCCCTGATGAACACCGAAACGCTGGTGATCGGACCGGTGGAAACGCCCCATTGGGAGGCCGAACTGCGCAGCCTGATCGAACACCACGCCGCCGAGACCGGAAGCCGCAAGGCCTCTGACATCCTGCAGCACTGGGAAACCGAAAGAGGCAGTTTCCTGCAGGTCTGCCCCAAGGAGATGCTGGCCCATCTGCCCGCGCCGCTGCGCCAGCAGGATGCGGCCATCCCGGCAGAGTAGCCGACCGAACTGTCACAACGAGGCCGCGATGTTAACACAGAGTATGGCGCGGCCTTTTCAAAACAATATCGGGCAACTAGTATCGGGCGGGAAAGTTAATCGTAGTAGCCCGATCGCGAGTGCCCCATGACGACATTTAACGAGCAATTCTACGACATTGATCCCTTCTCCCCGCCCTCGCCGGGAACGCTGCTGACGCCGCAATTCCTGGAAATGGTGGATGTGGACAACGATGGTGTGATCGGCCCCGGCGACACCATCGACGGCAGGACCATCACGCAATCCTGGCCCGACGACAGGATCAGCGTAGATGACGACAACATCGCGGGCGGCGAATATTCCATCACCGGCGTCACCTACTATTTTGCGGGCGGCGGCACATTGTTTACGCCAATCGACGGCACGGTTCTGAAAGAAACCTACTTCCAGTCCACGGAACAACTGTCTCCGGGTCAGAGTGGTGTGCCGACCGACCGATTCGGCCCGCCCTGCTTTACCCCCGGCACGCTGATCGACACCGCCGATGGCGCGCGCGCCATTGAAACGCTGCGGCCCGGCGATCTGGTACGCACCGCCGATGCCGGATTGCAGACGCTTCTGGGGCTCGAACGGCGGACATTCCGCGCAAGGGGCAAATGCGCGCCGGTTCTGATTCGCGAAGGCGCGCTGGGCAATCGGCGCGACCTGCGCGTCAGCCAGGAACACCGGATGCTGATCACGGGCTGGCGCGCCGAAATGGCGACCGGGTCTGACGAGGTCCTGGTTGCCGCCAAACATCTCGTGAACGGCAATAGCATCGTGATCGATGAAACCGAAACGGTGGACTACATCCACCTGCTGTTCGACCGCCACCAGATCGTGTTCGCCGAAGGTATCGCATCCGAAAGCTTCCTGCCCGCCTTTGCGGTGGATCGCGCCGAGGCCGGGGTGAACCGCGAGACCCTGGACCTGTTCCCGGAGCTGCTGCGCAATTCCGCGGGGTTTGCGCAAACCGCGCGCCCGGTCGCCAGGCGCCGCGAAGCCCTGTTGCTGCGCGACGCCGCCTGATCGCCCCGGCACCGTCACGGCGGATGGCAGCGCCCCACCCGCCGTGAACAAGGCCGCGACAGGACCGTGAACGAAATAGCAACATCTTAGGGTGATCCTGCCCTCCGCAACCAGCGGAAGGCAGTCATGGCGACGAGCTATACCAGTTTTTTCTATGTGATGGACCCGGCCAACCCGCCGGGCCACGGGACCAGTCTGTTCGTGCGCGAGTTTGAATTCATCGACCATGACGATGACGGGCGGATCAGCCCCGGCGACCGGTTCGAAGGCGCGCTGATCCGCAACGTCTGGAACGGCGACGAGGTGACGGTAAACGTGCCGGGACAGGGGCCGGTGACCTATGCCGGGGTGACCTTCTATATCGACGGGGGGCCGCCTGTCTTTATCCCGACGGATGGTCAGGCCCTTCAGGACGGAACCCTGCAGGATACGGAATACGTCACCGTCTCGACCTGGATGGACGTGAACAGCCTCGTGCCGTCCTGCTTTACGCCGGGCGTGCTGATCGACACCGCCCACGGGTCGCGCCCGGTGGAGCGAATCGCCGTCGGCGACCTGGTGCTGACCGCCGATGCAGGGCTGCAGCGGGTCGCCTGGACCGGCTGCGCAACCGTGGCGGCCCGTGGCGGCATGGCCCCGGTCCGCATCGCGGCCGGAACATTGGGCAACACCCGCGATCTGCTGGTCAGCCCCCAGCACCGCATATTGATCGAAGGCTGGGCGGCCGAGGTCTTTGCCGGCATCGACGGGGTCCTGGTTCCGGCACGGCACCTGGTGGACGGCGACCGGATCAGGATCGTCGAAAGCCGCGCGGTCACCTACCTGCACCTGGGTTTCGACCGGCACCACCTGGTGCGGTCCGAAGGGATCTGGACCGAAAGCCATTTCGCCTCGGCGGCGGCACGGGCCGAGGCAGCGGCCCTGTTCGGCGCGGCGGGTCCGGTGCGAACCGTCCGCCCCGAGGCACCGGCCCGCGAATCGCGGTTGATCGCCGGCGCGCTGCTGAACTGACCGGGGCGCGTGGCACGGCTGCACGTCTGGCGCGGGATCGCCGGTCCGGTGCTTTCCTGACCTGCGCGCGCCGCCTATAGCTGGGACATGGCGCGAACGGACCGCAAGACATCACGGAAGAAATCGGGCGCAAGACCTGCGGATCCACCGGGCCAGCGCCTGTGGCAACGGGTGCGCCGGCTGGTCCTGCGCGCGGCTCTCGGCCTCGTCGCGCTGGTGCTGGTGCTGACGGTCCTGTTCACGGTGGTCAATCCGCCTGTCACCTACACGATCTGGTCCGAATCCCGCCGGTTGGGCGGGGTCGACCGCGACTGGGTGGCGATCGAGGCGATCGCCCCGGTCATGGCACGATCGGCGGTCGCGGCCGAGGACGCCAATTTCTGCCTGCATTGGGGCATCGACGTGGCCGCGGTCCGGCAGGCGATAGATGGCGGCGGTCAGCGCGGCGCCTCGACGATCACCCAGCAGGTGGTCAAGAACGTGTTCCTGTGGCAGGGGCGCAGCTGGCTGCGCAAGGCGCTGGAAACCGCGATCACGCCGGTGGTCGAACTGATCTGGTCCAAACGCCGCATTCTCGAGATCTACCTGAACCTGGCCGAGATGGGCCCGGGCGTGTTCGGGGTCGAGGCCGCGGCGCGTCACCATTTCGGCACCACGGCAGCAAAACTGTCACCCACGCAGGCCGCCCGCATCGCCGCGATCCTGCCCGCGCCCAGATCGCGCTCGGCCGGCAAACCGACATCCGCCGTGCGCAGCCGCGCCGCGCAGATCATGGACGGGGCGGCCACGATCCGCGCAGATGGCAGGGCCGCCTGTTTCGAGGATTGAAAACCCCGCCGCGACCGGGCATTGATCGGCAATCCCGAACCAGTGCAGTTTGATCATGGCCCGCCTCTATCACGTCCCGCTCTCGCCGTTTTGCCGCAAGGTCCGCCTGTCGCTGGCGGAAAAGAAGATCGAGGTCGAACTGGTCGAGGAACGCTATTGGGAAGCGGACCCGGATTTCCTGCGCCGCAACCCGGCCTCCAAGGTGCCGGTGATCCGCCTGGACGGCAAGCTGCTGACCGAAAGCGCGGCGATCTGCGAATATATTGAGGAAACCCGCCCCACACCGGCGCTGATGCCCGACACGCCCGAGGCACGCTATGAGGTGCGGCGCCTGATCGGCTGGTTCGACGACAAGTTTCACCACGAGGTGACGGCCAACCTGCTCTATGAACGGGTCAACAAGAAGATCACCGGGCAGGGCTATCCCGACAGCGGCAACATCAAGGCCGGGGCGAAGGCGATCAAGTATCACATCGACTACATGGCATGGCTGCTGGACCGGCGGCGCTGGCTGGCGGGCGACATGATGACGCTCGCCGATTTCGCCGCCGCGGCGCATCTGTCGGCGCTGGACTACATCTCCGACGTGGACTGGAACCGGCAATCGGTGGTCAAGGACTGGTATGCCAAGATCAAGTCGCGCCCCGCCTTCCGGTCGATCCTGGCCGACCAGGTGCCGGGGTTTCGCCCGCCGCCGCATTACACCGACCTCGATTTCTGAGACCGGCGCCTCCGGCGCGGGCGATCAGCCCAGCGCCATCACGGCCAGCGCCCCCAGCGCAACGCCGGCCAGCCCGGCGGCCAGCGCGATGCCCCAGCCATTGCCGCGCGGCGGCTCCGGCGGGGTCGCCTGACGGATCAGCGCGTTTTCGACCAGCTGCGGCAGACGCGGCCCGAACCGGGCCATCACCCGCGCGGTGCTGGCCAGATCCCCCAGCGTCGCGCGCGGCCCGATCGACACCTTGATGTAGTCGCCGACCACCGGGCGCGCGACTTCCCAGATGTTGACGTTGGGATTGAGCGACCGCGACACGCCTTCGACCACGACCATGGTCCGCTGCAGCAGGATCAGCTCGGTCCGGGTCTGCATCCCGAACCGTTCGGTCACCTCGAACAGGTAGCTCAGCAGCCGGCCCATCGATATCCGGTTCGCGTCCATGCCAAAGATCGGTTCGCCCACCGCGCGCAGGGCGCGGGCAAATTCGTCCACATCGCGGTCGGCGGGCACATAGCCGGCCTCGAAATGCACCTCGGCCACGCGTTTGTAGTCGCGGCGGATGAAGCCGAAGAGGATCTCGGCATAGACCCGGCGCGTATATTGGTCGATATGGCCCATGATCCCGAAATCATAGGCGATGATGTCGCCGTTCGGAGCCACCTTGAGATTGCCCTGATGCATGTCGGCGTGGAAATAGCCGTCACGCAGGGCGTGGGACAGGAACAGTTCCAGCACCCGTTCCGACAGCCGCACGCGATCATGGCCGGCGGCATCCAGCGCCGCGTTGTCGCCCAGCGGAATACCGTCGGCCCAGCCCAGCGTCATCACGCGGCGCGATGACAGCGACCACATGACCGGCGGCAGGGCAAACCCGGCATCGCCGTCGGTATTGGCGGCATATTCCGAGGCCGCGGCGCTTTCCAGCCGCAGATCCAGCTCGCCCTGCACCACGCCGTCGAAATGGGTCACCACCTCGATCGGCCGCAGCCGCCGCGCCCCCGGCGCGAACAGCTCGACGATGCGGGCGGCGAGGTAAAAGGCGTCGATATCCTTGCGGAAGGCCCGTTCGATACCCGGCCGCAGCACCTTGACCGCGACATCCTGCCCGGTTTCGGCGGTCCGCGCCCGATGCACCTGCGCGATGGACGCGGCGGCGATGGGTTCGGAAAACTCGGTGAACAGCTCTTCGACCGGCTGGCCGAGTTCGCGTTCGATCTCGGCGCGGGCCTCGGCGGCGGGAAATGGCGGCAGTTTGTCCTGCAGAACCCGCAGCTGGTCGGCCAGTTCGAGACCGACCACGTCGGGCCGGGTCGAAAGCACCTGCCCGAACTTGATATAGGCCGGTCCCAGCGCGGTCAGCGCGCGGGTGGCGGGCGGCATGGCCGGGTCGCCCTTGTAGCCCAGCCACATGAACGGCCAGCCGATGACACGGGCAACGACGCGCAGCGGCCGGGGGGCCTCGAACGCATCGAGAACCACCGCCATCGCGCCGGTCCGCTCGAGCGTGGCGCCGGTGCGCACCAGCCGCAGGATGTTGTGAGGTCCGCGCATCGCTCAGAGTTTCCAGCCGGAATGCAGCGCGGCAATGCCGAGGCTCAGGTTGCGGTATTTCGCGTTTCCGAACCCGGCGGCGCGGATCATCGACAGGAACGTGTCCTGATCGGGAAACCGGCGGATCGATTCGACGAGGTACTGATAGCTGTCCCTGTCGCCCGCGATGACCTGGCCCATGCGCGGGATGACGTTGAAGGAATAGAGATCATAGACCTTCTGCATCATGTCGTTGGGGATCTGGCTGAATTCCAGCACCATCAGCCTGCCGCCGGGCCGCAGCACGCGATAGGCCTCGGCCAGCGCGTCGGCGGGCCGGGTGACGTTCCGGATGCCGAAACTGATTGTGTAAACATCGAAACTGTTGTCGGCAAAGGGCAGCGCCATCGCATCGCCGACCACCCAGTCGAGACTGCCGGCCAGCCGCTCGGCCTCGGCGCGTTTGCGGCCCGCCTCGAGCATCGGCGCGGTCAGGTCCAGCACGGTGGCATGGCCGTGACCCGCGCGCGCCAGGAACCGGAACGAGACATCGCCGGTGCCCCCCGCCACGTCCAGCAGCCGCTGGCCCGGACGCGGGGCGAGCCAGTCCATCATCGCGTCCTTCCACAGCCGGTGGATGCCCATGCTCATCACGTCGTTCATGATGTCGTATTTCGACGCGACCGAATTGAACACGCCCTGCACCATCCGGGCCTTGTCGGCCCTGGCCACGGTCTGGAACCCGAAATCGGCGGTTTCGCCGTCGCTATCCGTGCTGTCGTTGGTCATGAAGCCTTGCCGCCATCGTCGATTCGTCCTTGTTATAGGCTGCCGGGGGCTGTGCACAATGCGCCCCTTTTGACGCGGGCGGCGAACAGGGGGTGAAATGCCGGAACTACCCGAAGTGGAAACCGTGCGCCGGGGGCTGGCGCCGGTGATGGAAGGCGCGGTGATCGCGCAGGCCGAGGTCAATCGCCCCGACCTGCGCTGGCCGCTGCCCGAGGGCATGGCCGAGCGGCTGACGGGGCGGCGGGTGGACCGGTTGCGACGGCGGTCGAAATACCTGCTGGCCGGTCTCGATTCCGGTGAAACGCTGCTAGTCCACCTGGGGATGTCAGGGCGGATCACCGTCTCGGGCGATCCGCTGGGCCGGTTCGCGCACGACCATCCCGCGCGGGAAAAACACGATCATGTGGTGCTGCACATGGGCAACGGCGCGCGCGTCACCTATAACGATCCGCGCCGGTTCGGGGCCATGGACCTGCTGGCCTCCGACGGGCAGGACCGCCACCCGCTGCTGGCGGTGCTGGGGCCCGAGCCGCTGGGTAACGAATTCGGCGAACCCTACCTGATCGACGCGCTGAAAGGGCGCAGGACGGCGATCAAGGCGGCGCTGCTGGACCAGGGGCTCATCGCCGGTCTCGGCAATATCTATGTCTGCGAAGCCCTGTTCCGCGCCGGCATCTCGCCGCTGCGCAAGGCCGGCAACATTTCCGCGGCGCGCGTTGCGGCGCTGGTCCCGGTCATCCGCACCGTGCTGGAGGACGCGATTGCCGCCGGCGGGTCGTCGCTGCGCGATTACCGGCAGGCGAATGGCGAACTCGGCTATTTTCAGCACAGTTTCGATGTCTATGGCCGCGAGGGCCAGCCCTGCCGCAATCCGGGCTGCGATGGCACGATACGTCGCGTCATTCAGTCCGGCCGCTCGAGCTTCCATTGCCCGCGCTGTCAAAGATAGCTTGATCCATGGCGAGGCCGTGAGTATGGACTCGTCCCCGAAACCGAACAACCGAAAGCATCCACAATGGCCTTTGAGACGATCATCGTCGAAGTAGAAGACCACGTCGCCCTGATCCGCCTGAACCGGCCGGATGCGCTCAACGCGCTGAACACCCAGCTGCTGTCCGAGCTCTGCACCGCGCTGGAAGAGGCCGATGCCAATGACAAGGTGCGCTGCGTCATCGTGACCGGGTCCGAGAAAGCCTTTGCCGCCGGCGCCGACATCAAGGAAATGTCGTCGATGAGCTTTGCCGAGGTGTTCGCGACCAACCTCTTTGCCGACCCGAGCGACCGTCTGATGAAGATCCGCAAGCCGGTGATTGCCGCGGTGGCGGGCTATGCTCTGGGCGGCGGCTGCGAACTGGCGATGGCCTGCGATTTCATCATCGCCGCAGATACCGCGAAATTCGGCCAGCCCGAGATCAACCTGGGCGTGATCCCGGGCCTGGGCGGCACCCAGCGCCTGACCCGCTTTGTCGGCAAATCGAAATCGATGGAAATGAACCTGACCGGCCGTTTCATGGATGCCGAAGAAGCCGAGCGCGCCGGGCTGGTCAGCCGGGTGGTGCCCGCCAAGAAGCTGATGGAAGAGGCGCAGGGCACGGCCCAGAAGATCGCCGAGAAATCCCAACCCACCGTCATGGCGGTCAAGGAGTCGGTGAACCGCAGCTACGAGACCACGCTGAACGAAGGCATCCTGTTCGAACGCCGCGTGTTCCATTCCATGTTCGCCACCGAGGACCAGAAAGAAGGCATGGCCGCCTTCATGGAAAAACGCCAGCCGCAATTCCGCGACAAGTAACCCGCCGCGCCGGCCGTGGGTGCATCGCCCAGCCCGCGCATTTTCCGGTTGGCAACCGGGGCGGTTTCAGGTAGGCACCGCCGCCATATATGCGCGTGCAGCCCGCTCAGGCTAGAATCACTCCGGTGGGACAGGACCGGTTCGGGTTTGGCATTGCGCTGATCGAAATGAACCGAAACCTGACGAAGGTCTGAACAGATGGCAAATTCGCCCCAGGCAAAGAAACGCGCCCTCCAGAACGAAAAGCGCTTCGCAATCAACAAGGCGCGCCGTTCGCGCATCCGCACCTATCTGCGCAAGGTCGAAGAGGCGATTGCCTCGGGCGACAAGGCCGCGGCCACCGCGGCACTGCGGGCGGCCCAGCCCGAACTGATGCGCGGCGTGACCAAGGGCGTCTATCACAAGAACACCGCCGCCCGGAAAATGTCGCGCCTGAGCGCGCGCGTGAAGGCGCTGGGCTGATCCTGGCCCACCCGCCGGAAAACCTGGAAAAACCGAAATCATCGAATCGGGGCAAAGCCGCAGGCTGTGCCCCGATTCTTCTTTTTGGGGCGACGAAAAAGCAACACTCTACCTATGAGAGAGCGCCCCCGAGGGATTCTTTGGCCGGATGGGCTGAGTCAACAGCGAAGTTTCGTTGCCGCTCCGCACCCCGACTTGCTACCAAAGATACAGCGATTCACTCGCCTGGGGGGACAGGCTGCAATCGCGCCGTTTCGACGGGAATCGAGGCGGCGGGACTGCAATCGTCGGGGGACCGGGACAACCGATCAACCGGCTTGCTGGGTATCCGGAGCTGCACCGGAATTCAGCCCTGTCATAGCAAGTGTGTGTAACGGCTGCGTGTCGTCGGAAACGGCCCCGCATCAGTGGGAATGTTTGCATCGATCAATTGCCGTAACGGACCCGATTTCGGGGCCGCGGGAGGTTTGTTGCCTGCCGACTGCATTCTTGTGCCCCGAGCGACGTGCATCCGCCGGTTTGGCAGAACCGGGATAATAGGGGACGGGTCAATAGAGACTCCAACGGGTCAACAAAGACTCAACAGCGGATAACGCGAGGCACGGATGACACAAGAAAAATGGGGTGAACTCAGGCTCAGGCTGCGCAAGACAGTCGGGCAGAACAATTATACGACCTGGATCGAACCGCTCGAGTTCGATCGGCTGCAGGATGGCGTGGCCACGTTCCAGGTGCCGACGAATTTCATGGGCAATTATGTCAGCCAGAACTTCGCCGACCTGATCCTTTATGAACTGAACAATGCCGGTGAAAAGGTCCAGCGGGTGGCCTTCAACGCCGTGGCCAACAGGCCGGACCGGCCGACGACCACACAAAAACCCGCTGCCGAACCGGCTGGCGCCGAACCTGCCGCCGCCAATGGCGAGGAACTGCAGGCCGCGCCGCTGGACCCGCGCTTTACCTTCGAGGGCTTTGTCGTCGGCAAGCCCAACGAACTGGCCCATGCCGCCGCGCGTCGCGTCGCCGAAGGCGCGTCCGTGACCTTCAACCCGCTGGTGCTCTATGGCGGGGTCGGGCTGGGCAAGACCCACCTGATGCACGCCATCGCCTGGGAACTGCGCGCCCGCCGCCCGGATCTGAACGTGCTCTACCTGTCGGCGGAACAGTTCATGTATCGCTTTGTCCAGGCGCTGCGCGAACGCCGCATGATGGATTTCAAGCACCTGTTCCGCTCGGTGGACGTGCTGATGGTGGACGATGTGCAGTTCATCGCCGGCAAGGACAGCACGCAGGAAGAGTTCTTTCACACCTTCAACGCGCTGGTGGACCAGAACAAGCAGATCATCATCTCGGCCGACCGCGCGCCGGGCGAGATCAAGGATCTCGAGGACCGGGTGAAATCCCGCCTGCAATGCGGCCTGGTGGTGGACCTGCACCCGACCGATTACGAGCTGCGGCTGGGTATTCTCCAGAACAAGGTGCAGCAGCACAGCGCCACCTATCCGAGGCTGACGATCGCGGATGGCGTGCTGGAATTCCTCGCCCAGCGGATTTCGACCAACGTGCGGGTTCTCGAAGGGGCGCTGACCCGGCTGTTCGCCTTTGCGTCGCTGGTCGGCCGCGAGATCGACATGGACCTGACCCAGGATTGCCTGTCGGACGTGCTGCGCGCCTCGGAGCGCAAGATCAGCGTCGAAGAGATCCAGCGCCGGGTGTCGGACTATTACAACATCCGCCTCAGCGACATCATCGGCCCCAAGCGGCTGCGGTCCTATGCGCGGCCCCGCCAGGTGGCGATGTATCTGTGCAAACAGCTCACCAGCCGGTCCCTGCCCGAAATCGGGCGCAGGTTCGGCGGGCGCGACCACACCACGGTGATGCACGGGGTGCGCCGGATCGAGGAGCTCAAGACCACCGACGGGCAGATCGCCGAGGACGTGGAAATCCTGCGCCGCGCGCTCGAAGCCTGAACAGCCGGTGGCACCGATGCCATAGTTGCGACCCGACGCCCGGTGCCGCCTTGACGATGGCCCGGTTTTGGGCCGAGAAACTTCCCTGAAACGCTTGTGCCGGGACGGGAAACCGTTAGGTTTGCCTCCCGGCCCCGTATCGGCCGGACCCGGCCAATGGGGAGGACGGAGACAGATGAAAATCAGCATCGAACGCGGCGCGCTGCTCAAGGCCGTGGCCCAGGCGCAATCGGTCGTGGAACGGCGCAACACCATTCCGATTCTGGCCAACGTCCTGATCGAGGCCGAGGGCGACATGGTGCGGTTCCGCGCCACCGACCTGGATATCGAGATCGTCGACGATGCTGTCGCCCAGGTCGAACGCGCGGGCGCGACCACCGTTGCCGCGACCACCCTGCATGAAATCGTGCGCAAGCTGCCAGACGGGGCGCTGGTGACGCTGACCGCCGATTCCGCCGCCGGCCGGCTGACGGTCGATGCGGGGCGATCCAATTTTTCGCTGGCCACGCTGCCCAAGGAAGATTTCCCGCAGATGGCCTCGACCGATTACCAGACCAGTTTCACCGCCACGGTGCCGGTGCTGCGGCGTCTGTTCGACAAGTCGAAATTCGCCATCTCGACCGAGGAAACCCGCTATTATCTGAATGGCGTCTACATGCATGCGGCCGAGGCCGACGGCGAAAAGGTGCTGCGCTGCGTGGCGACCGACGGCCACCGGCTGGCGCGGATCGACGCGGACCTGCCCGCGGGCGCGGCGGACATGCCCGGCGTGATCGTGCCGCGCAAGACCGTGAACGAACTGCGCAAGCTGCTGGATGACGACGAGGGCAGCATCAGGGTCGCGGTCAGCGAAACCAAGATCCGGTTCGAGGCCCCCGGCGTCCTGCTGACCTCCAAGGTCATCGACGGCACCTTTCCCGACTACATGCGGGTGATCCCGCAGGCCAACCCGCGCCGGATGGAAGTCGACGCCAGCGCCTTTGCCCAGGCGGTGGACCGGGTCGCCACGGTGTCGTCGGAACGGTCGCGCGCGGTCAAGCTGCTGATGGAGGATGACCGGCTGGTGCTGTCGGTGAACGCCCCCGACAGCGGCGCCGCCGAAGAGGAACTGCCGGTGGCCTATGGCGACGAACGGCTGGAGATCGGGTTCAACGCCAAGTATCTGCATGAAATCGCCAGCCAGGTGGATCGCGAGAACGCGGTGTTTCTGTTCAACTCGGCCGGCGACCCGACATTGATGCGCGAAGGCAACGACCCCAGCGCGGTCTATGTCGTGATGCCGATGCGGGTGTGACGGCCCTCTTTCTCGAACGGCTCGGCCTGTCGCATTTCCGGTCCCACCCGCGCACGCGGCTCGATCTCGACGGACGGCCCGTTGTGTTGCACGGGGCAAACGGCGCGGGCAAGACCAACATCCTCGAAGCGGTATCGATGCTGTCGCCCGGGCGCGGATTGCGCCGGGTCGCCGCCGCCGAGATGATGCGCCGGCCGGATGCGCCGGGCTGGAAGGTCTCGGCGCTGCTGGCAACGCCCGGCCAGGCGCATGAAATCGACACCTGGTCTGAAAACGGCGCGGCGCGGCAGGTCCGCATCGACGGCAAATCCGCGTCGCAGCTGGCATTGGGGCGGCTGTTGCGCGTGTTGTGGCTGGTGCCGGCAATGGACCGGCTGTGGACCGAAGGCGCCGAAGGGCGGCGGCGGTTTCTGGACCGTGTAACGCTGAGTTTCGATCCCGACCATGCCGACCGGACGCTGACCTATGAAAAGGCGATGCGCGAACGCAACCGGCTGTTGCGCGACCAGATCGGCGATCCGGCCTGGTACGGGGCGCTCGAGGCGCAGATGGCGCAGGCGGGCAGCGCCATCGACACCGCCCGCCGCGCCGCGATCGCCGAGTTGCACGGGGCGCAGGACGGGGCCGAAACCGCCTTCCCCGCCGCCGACCTGGTGCTGGTCCATGCCGACGGCCCGCTGCCCGGCGATGCCGGGGCGCTGGCCGGGGCGCTGGCCGAAAATCGCCCGCGCGACATCGCGGCCGGGCGCACGCTGATCGGACCGCACCGCGCCGATCTGCAGGCAAGCTATGCGGCCAAGGAGATGGCGGCGCGGGACTGCTCCACCGGCGAACAGAAGGCGCTGCTGGTCTCGCTGGTGCTGGCCAATGCCCGCGCGCTGGCGGCGCGGACCGGGCTGCCGCCGCTGCTTCTGCTGGACGAGGTCGCCGCCCATCTGGACGCGAACCGCCGCGCGGCGCTGTTCGACGAAATCTGCGCGCTGGGCACGCAGGCCTGGATGACCGGCACCGGGGCCGAACTGTTCGGCGAACTCGGCGCACGCGCGCAGGTCTTCGAAGTGACGGAAACGGCGGGCGTTTCCGGGGCGAGACCGCAATGACCATCGCGGCGGTCGACCTGGTGCTCTATGCGGGTGCGTTGCTGATCCTGTTCCTGACGCCCGGCCCGGTCTGGCTGGCGCTGATCGCACGCACGCTGTCGGGCGGGTTCGCCGCCGCCTGGCCGCTGGCGCTGGGGGTTGCGGTGGGCGACATGGTTTGGCCCTTGCTCGCCGTGCTCGGGCTCGCCTGGCTGGTGGCCGAAGTCGACGGGTTCATGACGCTGCTGCGCTATGGCGCCTGCGCGGTGTTCCTGCTGATCGGCTGGCAGGTGATCCGCCGTGCCGGCGCACCGATCGACGAGAACCGCAGCCTGACCCGCCCCGGCATCGGCGCCGGGTTTGCCGCCGGCATCGCCGCGATCCTGGGCAATCCCAAGGCGATCCTGTTCTACATGGGCGTGCTGCCGGGGTTCTTCGACCTGACCGCCGTGTCCGTCCCGGATATCGCCGCGATCACCCTGCTGTCGCTGGCCGTGCCGCTGGCCGGCAACCTTGCCCTGGCCGCCTTCGTGGGCAAGGCCAGGCAGCTGGTGACCCGCCCCGGCACGCTGCGGCGGGTCAATCTCGTGTCCGGCTGGCTGCTGGTGGCGGTGGGGCTGGTGATCCCCTTCACCTGACACAAAATCTTGGGGTTCGGCGTGACAATCCCCCCAGGAATTCCTATAACATGATCCGAACAACAAGGATTTTCCGGATGTCGGACGAGACTGCCGCGCGCGACGATTATGGCGCGGATTCGATCAAGGTTCTCAAGGGGTTGGAAGCTGTCCGCAAGCGCCCCGGCATGTATATCGGGGACACGGATGACGGGTCGGGCCTGCACCATATGGTGTATGAGGTCGTCGACAACGGCATCGACGAGGCACTGGCCGGTCACGCCGACGCTGTGACGGTGAAAATCCACCCCGACAGCAGCGTATCGGTGGCCGATAACGGCCGCGGCATCCCCGTGGACATCCATGCCGAGGAAGGCGTTTCGGCAGCCGAAGTGATCATGACCCAGCTGCATGCGGGCGGCAAGTTCGACAGCAACTCCTACAAGGTGTCGGGCGGGCTGCACGGGGTCGGGGTCTCGGTGGTGAACGCGCTGTCGGTCTGGCTGGAACTGCGGATCTGGCGCGACGGCAAGGAACATTACGCGCGGTTCGAAAACGGCGAGACCGCCGAACACCTGCGCGTGGTGGGCGAAGCGGGCGACCGCACCGGGACCGAGGTGCGGTTCCTCGCCTCGACCGAGACATTCTCCAACCTGGACTATTCCTTCGAGGTGCTGGAGCGCCGGTTGCGCGAACTGGCGTTTCTGAATTCCGGCGTGCGCATCATCCTGATCGACGAACGCCCCGCCGAGCCACTGCGCACCGAACTGTTCTACGAAGGCGGCGTGCGCGAATTCGTCCGATACCTGGACCGCAACAAGCATTCGGTGATGCAGGACCCGATCTTCATCACCGGCGAGCGCGACGATATCGGGATCGAGGTGGCGATGTGGTGGAACGACAGTTTCCACGAAACCGTCCTGCCCTTTACCAACAACATTCCGCAGCGCGACGGCGGCACCCATATGGCCGGGCTGCGCGGCGCGCTGACCCGGACCATCAACAACTATGCGCAGTCCAGCGGGATCGCGAAAAAGGAAAAGGTCAGCTTTACCGGCGACGACGCCCGCGAGGGCCTGACCTGCGTGCTGTCTGTCAAGGTGCCTGACCCGAAATTCAGTTCGCAGACCAAGGACAAGCTGGTATCGTCCGAGGTTCGCCCGGCCGTCGAAGGGCTGGTGAACGAAAAACTGGCCGAATGGTTCGAGGAAAACCCGAACGAGGCGAAAATCATCGTCGGCAAGATCATCGAGGCGGCGCTGGCACGCGAAGCGGCGCGCAAGGCCCGCGAACTGACCCGGCGCAAGACCGCGATGGACGTGAATTTCCTCGCGGGCAAGCTCAAGGATTGTTCCGAGAAGGACGCCACCAAGACCGAGTTGTTCCTGGTCGAAGGCGACAGCGCCGGCGGCTCGGCCCAGACCGGGCGCGACCGCAGCATCCAGGCCATCCTGCCGCTGAAGGGCAAGATCCTGAACGTGGAACGCGCCCGGTTCGACCGGATGCTGTCCAGCCAGGAGATCGGCAACCTGGTGATGGCGCTGGGCACCGGCATCGGGCGGGATGAATTCGACATCTCGAAACTGCGCTACCACAAGATCGTCATCATGACGGATGCCGACGTGGACGGGGCGCATATCCGCACGCTGCTGCTGACGTTCTTCTACCGGCAGATGCCCGAACTGATCGAGATGGGGCATCTCTATATCGCGCAGCCGCCGCTCTACAAGGTCAGCCGCGGCAAGTCCGGGACCTATCTCAAGGACCAGGCCGAGATGGACAACTACCTGATCGAACAGGGTGTCGAGGGCGCGCTGCTGCGGCTGGGATCGGGCGAAGAGATCGCCGGCGCCGATCTGGCCCGCGTGGTCGAGGAGGCCCGGCAGCTCAAACGCGTTCTCGATGCCTTCCCGACCCATTACCCGCATCATATCCTTGAACAGGCGGCCGTTGCCGGGGCGTTCGTGCCCGGCGCGGTCGATGCCGATCTTCAGGGCGTCGCCGACCGGGTGGCCGCGCGGCTCGACCAGATCGCGCTGGAATATGAACGCGGCTGGCAGGGGCGGATCACTCAGGATCACGGTATCCGGCTGGCGCGTATCCTGCGCGGCGTCGAAGAGGTGCGCACGCTGGACGGGCCGATGCTGCGGTCGGGCGAGGCGCGCAAGACCGGCAGCTTTACCAAGAGCCTGCAGGAAATCTATGGCACCACGGCATCGCTGGTCCGGCGCGACCGGGCACAGGCGATCCATGGCCCGCTGGGGCTGTTGCGCGCGATTCTGGACGAGGGCGAAAAGGGCCTGACCCTGCAACGCTACAAGGGGCTGGGCGAGATGAACCCCGACCAGCTGTGGGAAACCACGCTGGACCCGGACGCGCGCACGCTGCTGCAGGTCAAGGTCGATGACATGGTCGAAGCCGACAATCTGTTCACCAAGCTGATGGGCGACGTGGTCGAACCCCGCCGCGAGTTCATCCAGCAGAACGCCCTGAGCGTGGAGAATCTCGATTTCTGAACGGCGCGGGCACCTCCGCGCCGCTAAGCACCTTCGGGGCCGTGTTTCTTTTCGTCCACGGTGAAAAAGAACTCGGCATCCGGATCGCGGGCGACCACCTCGTCGGGCACCGAATCCGGCCCCTGCATGAACACCGCGGCGCCGAAATGGCGGTGCATCTTTGACAGCTTTTCCATCCGTGGCCCGGTCAGGTCCTCGTAGAAGCGGGCGTATTTGGGCGTCGCCCTCAATTCGTCGATCTTGTCGCGATGCCGGGCGACGCAATGCTCATGCGCGGCGCGGATCTCGGGGTCGCTCATCAACCGGTCATATTCGGCCCTGAGCATCGGCAGGCGTTTCAGGATCGAGGTTTCATCGACCGCGTTGTTGTTCATCCGGAACCAGTAGGCCAGCCCCTGTTCGCGATTGACATGGTTCACCCGGCCACGATCGCGTTTGACCAGGAAACTCTCGGCCGAGCGCACGGCGTAGTGATTGAGCTGCACGAGGTCATAGCCATAGGTGGACGATGTCGACCGCCAGGCGTTGCGATACATGGCCTTGGGCAGCGGCTTGCCCGATCCGTTGACCCAGCGGACCTGTTCCCACAATTGGGATTTCAGCCCCTTGGGGCGGTGCACGCCCATCTTCCTGAACAGGCCGACATTCTTGTAGAGGGTCTTGAAGCCCCAGGCCTGGTGCGGCTTGTTGGCAAATTCACGGGCGCTGCGGCAGAACTGCTCGACGACGAATCCATCCTTGAATTCATGCCTATCGGCATTGCCGAACAGGCGCCAGGTGCAGGAAATCATGTTCACGTCGCCAAGTTCCCCGAACAGGGCATCCAGCGTGCCGTCGCCGCATTTGATGTTGACGTATTCGTCAACGTCCATGCAGATGCACCATTCGGCGTCGCGCATGACCGGCAGATCCTGCCCGTCCTGCAGCGCGGCATGTTGCGGCTTCAGCCCGAGTTGCTGAAACGGGTTGTCGCGGCGCTGCACGATGCCGCGGTCCTGCAACAGATCGAGCAGTTCGACCGTCCCGTCGTCGCAGTCATTGGTATAGATCAGGAAATCGTCGAACCCGATGGCGCGGTGATAGGCGATCCATTCGAGAATGAAAGGCCCCTCGTTCTTCATCGTGGTGAGGATCGCACGGCGCCCGTTCTTGGCCCTGGTCACATTTTCAGATGGCATGCGGACGGGTTTGTGATCAAAATGCCCCTCGATCAGCCGCAGCAGGGGCGGGTGTTCGATCAGCGATGTCTTGGGAACGATGGTCGATACCGAATCGGTCGGGTGGCGCAGTCCCATGAACCGGAAAAAGGCATGGTGGGTGTCGGGCGCGTGCATCGCACCCCCGACCCGATTCGGGCGCAGAATCGATCCCGGCGGTAGCCTGGACGGCACGACGCACCAGCGGCGCGTGACGCCGCTGGCATCGAACTGGATACAGCCATGATCGGCAAAATGCGGCTTGTCGCCCTTGCGCACGCGCCACGGAAAACAATGCCGCCCCAGCAGCTGCAGATACCCGGTTTCGCTGGCAACCGCCCGATCGAACACGCACCCTGCCTCATGCGGCAGGACCAGGTCGTGTATCTCGACATTCATCACCGCGCGGGCAGCGCCGAGAAACCGCGCTCTCGCCCATTGGTAGTATAGGACATCGGCAAGGGGTGATTCCCACGGGGCCGGCGGCGGCACGGTCATGCGATCCTTGCCGGGGGCTCCGGGCACGCAGAACGGATGCGATTCAGCCGGCCTGTCACGCCGCCCCAGCGGATGATCCACGTCGACAAGGATCACATGACAGTCGATCCCCCGTGCCCTGATCCCCTCGGACAGATCCTCGGCAAGGCGCAGATCGGTTCCCGGTTTCGACCGGTTCAGGATGACCGCGCCGTTCATGCCGTGATGCGTGGCATGCCATTGCAGCCAGTCCAGCACCGACTCGGCCGGCTCGCCGTTGCGCGTGGTCAACCCGACATTGCGCCCGTTCATCAGGTCCGGTTCGGGGGCTGACGGGTGCAATTCGACACCGACCCCGCCAAAGACCATCGGCAACGTATCGCCGCCACCGGCATGCACGACAAACAGCGGTGCATTGCCCACGGACACCGCGTTCCGGACTGTCACGCCCTCGCCCGGTTTGATCGCATCGAACAGCGTATCGTGGGTGAAGTAGAGCGCCACGTCACCATCGCCCGTCACCACGGCGTCAAGCATGACAACATCGCCCACGGAGACCGTGCTGAGGTGACATGCGTGAATGCGGTTCCTGCGTCGCGTCCTGCCCATCTAATCTGCCCGGTTCACGAAACTGCCTGCGGTTTCGCGATATGGGGGATTGATGAAGATTGGGTTTCCCCGGTCAGATCAACACCCATCCGTCACCCTGTCCTGAAAAGCTGCGACGCGCCTTCGACAATCCGGTCGCGGCATTGTTTCACGAAATGCTTGTCGACCAGGTGATCGCGGCAGATCTTGTCCATGCTGGCCTCGCCCTTGAGAGCCTCGATCCCGATCATCGCCTTGAATTCGGGGTCGTCGGACCGGCTGGCCGCAGGTTTTTTCTTGGCCGGGATCGGAGCGGCTGCGATGTCGATGCCGTGTTTGTCGATCAGGCTTTCCATGAAGCTGCCCCGGCGGGGGCTGTTGCCCTCTTTCTCTTCGAGGCGCGGTTTCATCCGACGCGCCCAGAAGTGCACCCCATAGGTTTCGGACGTGATCCGCTCTTCCACAAAGTCGTTGTAACGCGACAGGATCATCTTGTTCCGATCCTTGAAGGAAATCGGATAGAATGCCGGTTCGCCAAGAGCGTGCCGGATCTCGCCGGTCTGGGTGAGAAACCATGTCACCGAGGCAGGTCCGGTAAACCCCCAGTTCTGTTCGGTCAGATGGACCGGCCGGCCTGCGTCCCGCTCCGCTTCGAGCTCTGCCACCTGCCAGGGCTTTAGCCACGGAGCGATGGCATATTCATCCTCGAAGAATTCCATCAGGCAGGAAAGCGTTTTCGATGTTTTCGGCAGGCCGAGGACGGCATTGCAGACCAGACCGGGCTTTTCCCACCCGAAGACGAAAGGGTTCGAAAAATCAAAGGGCCGATGGCAGAACATATCCGCGTCGACCCAGATTTTATCGGTCTTCTTCAACAGGTGCAGCCGCCACATATCCGCATGGATCGCGGGGCTGCCGGTGCGCGCATGTCGCAGCATAGGTTTGGCCGGAAAGATCTCTGCCGCATCGCCCGGATGCACACCCAACGGCAGGTTGTCGATCGGCTCATAGCTGTAGAGCGTGATGTGATGGCCCGCATCCGCAAATGATTTCAGACACAACTGTTCGAGCCAGGACAACCGCCCGCCGATCCAGAGTGACGCAATGTCGGGAAGGTCTGCCATATGTCGGAAAGTCGCCCAGCCGCTCTGCACGAGGAAAAACATAGCCTCAGGCAAGCATTATTTCTCATTGCCGGACGATGGGCAAGCGATGCGGCAACCCGCAGGCGATCACCGCGGATCTACAGAACCGCGCGCATGAACGCGCCGGGCGCCGGTGGCGCGAAGAGTTCAGTCATTGTTGGGAGAGCATCGAAAGAGAGATACGTTCTCAGAGGCTTTTTTAGGTTTGGCGGTGACCTACTCTCCCACGTCTTAAGACGCAGTACCATCGGCGCTACAGTGCTTAACGGCCGGGTTCGGGATGGGACCGGGTGTTTCACTTGCGCTATGACCACCAAACCGAAAAAAACCTCTGAACTCCAAGTCAAATACGTTCTGGACGTATGCTCGTGATCGTAGAAGTCTGCCTTCTACTGGATCAAATCAAGCCTATCGGGCAATTAGTACCGGTCAACTGAACGCATTGCTGCGCTTACATCTCCGGCCTATCGACGTGGTGGTCTCCCACGGCCCTCAGGGATACCTTGTTTTGAGGGGGGCTTCCCGCTTAGATGCCTTCAGCGGTTATCCTGTCCGATCATAGCTACCCTGCACTGCCGTTGGCACGACAACAGGTCCACCAGTGGATCGTTCACCCCGGTCCTCTCGTACTAGGGGCAACTCCTCTCAAGTATCCTACACCCACGGCAGATAGGGACCGAACTGTCTCACGACGTTCTAAACCCAGCTCACGTACCTCTTTAAACGGCGAACAGCCGTACCCTTGGGACCTGCTCCAGCCCCAGGATGAGATGAGCCGACATCGAGGTGCCAAACACTGCCGTCGATATGGACTCTTGGGCAGTATCAGCCTGTTATCCCCGGCGTACCTTTTATCCGTTGAGCGATGGCCCTTCCACTCGGGACCACCGGATCACTATGGCCGTCTTTCGACTCTGCTCGACTTGTCAGTCTCGCAGTCAGGCTGGCTTCTGCCATTGCACTCAACGAGCGATTTCCGACCGCTCTGAGCCAACCTTCGCGCGCCTCCGTTACGCTTTAGGAGGCGACCGCCCCAGTCAAACTACCCGCCACACAGGGTCCCGGATCCGGATAACGGACCGCGGTTAGACATCAAGCAGAGCAAGGGTGGTATCTCAAGGGAGGCTCCACAGAGACTGGCGTCCCTGCTTCGAAGCCCACCACCTATCCTGCACATGCTCGGCCTAATGCCAATGTGAAGCTGTAGTAAAGGTGCACGGGGTCTTTCCGTCTAACCGCGGGAAGCCTGCATCTTGACAGGCAATTCAATTTCGCTGAGTCGATGTTGGAGACAGCGGGGAAGTCGTTACGCCATTCGTGCAGGTCGGAACTTACCCGACAAGGAATTTCGCTACCTTAGGACCGTTATAGTTACGGCCGCCGTTTACCTGGGCTTCAATTCGGAGCTCTCACTCCTCCTTTTAACCTTCAGGCACCGGGCAGGCGTCAGACCCTATACGTCGTCTTGCGACTTCGCAGAGCCCTGTGTTTTTAGTAAACAGTCGCCACCCCCTGGTTTGTGCCCCCAGCCACTAGTTGCCTAGAAACTGGGCCTCCTTCTCGCGAACTTACGGAGGTATTTTGCCGAGTTCCTTCAACATCGTTCTCTCAAGCGCCTTGGTATTCTCTACCAGTCCACCTGTGTCGGTTTAGGGTACGGTCTGGTGGAGGGCTATTTCCAGGAACCGATCAGCGGCCCACCCAATCCGATAAGGGTGAACAACCTTCACGATCCGTCACATCCTCCTGGCCCAGGAATATTAACCTGGTTCCCATCGCCTACGCCTTTCGGCCTCGGCTTAGGGGCCGGCTTACCCTGCTCAGATTAGCTTTAAGCAGGAACCCTTGGACTTTCGGCGAGAGTGTCTCTCACACTCTTTGTCGCTACTCATGTCATCATTCTCGCTAGTGATCTCTCCACCGGATGGCTCACGCCCCGGCTTCACAGAAAACTCCGCGTCTCCAATCCGGCCAGGCCTTCGAAAAGACCGTCCCGGTAAGGAGACATGGAGTTATGTCACACTACGCTCTGCTACCATGCCTTACGGCATCCTCAGCTTCGGCTCGTGGCTTGAGCCCCGTTACATCTTCGCCGCAGGACGTCTTGATTAGACCAGTGAGCTGTTACGCTATCTTTAAAGGATGGCTGCTTCTAAGCCAACCTCCTGGTTGTTTTGGACATCCCACCTGCTTTCCCACTTAGCCACGAATTGGGGGCCTTAGCTGGAGGTCAGGGTTGTTTCCCTCTCCACTACGGACGTTAGCATCCGCAGTGTGTCTGCCATCTAGTACTCCTCGGTATTCGGAGTTTGGTTAGGATCAGTAAGCCTGTGGGGCCCCATTACCCATCCAGTGCTCTACCCCCGAGGGTATTCGGATGACGCTCTACCTAAATAGATTTCGCAGAGAACCAGCTATCTCCGAGTTTGATTGGCCTTTCACCCCTAGGCACAGCTCATCCCGATCTTTTTCAACAGATGTGGGTTCGGCCCTCCAGTAAGTGTTACCTTACCTTCAGCCTGGCCATGCCTAGATCACTCGGTTTCGGGTCTGATCCCACGAACTCGACGCCCTATTAAGACTCGCTTTCGCTGCGCCTACACCTATCGGCTTAAGCTTGCACGTGAGACCAAGTCGATGACCCATTATACAAAAGGTACGCCGTCACCCCGCAAGGGGGCTCCGACTGATTGTAGGCGTTCGGTTTCAGGTACTGTTTCACTCCCCTCGTCGGGGTGCTTTTCACCTTTCCCTCACGGTACTGGTTCGCTATCGGTCAGCAAGGAGTACTTAGCCTTCGAAGGTGGTCCTCCGATCTTCAGACAGGATTTCACGTGTCCCGCCCTACTTAATACGTCCTATCGAGCTTCCCATACGGGGCTGTCACCCGCTATGGCCAGTCTTTCCAGACTGTTCTGGTCACTCTCAAGGCTCGGCTGGTCCCCGTTCGCTCGCCGCTACTAGGGGAGTATCAATTGATGTCCTTTCCTCCGGGTACTTAGATGTTTCAGTTCCCCGGGTTTGCTCTTAAAACCCTATGTATTCAGGTCTTAAGTACCTGTTTCAGCAAGATATAAGCTGCCCGAAGGCAATTATATCGAACTGTCAGGTGGGTTGCCCCATTCGGAAATCCATGGATCAAAGCTTATTCTCAGCTCCCCATGGCTTATCGCAGAGTATCACGTCCTTCATCGCCTCTTGCTGCCAAGGCATTCACCAAACGCCCTTCTCGCGCTTGATTTGATCCAGAAAGAGACAGACTTGCGTCTATCATGGCACCGGGCTGGTTCGACCGGCGCCTTCTGTTTCTGAACCAAAAGCATACTATCCCGCTCTTGCTGATGTCGGTCAGCAAGAACATTTGGTTAGTGTACTTGACTTGGACAACGCTGCTCGTTTCGGAAGGCATACCATGCAACCAGGCGAGGAAGCACCTCGGCTGCGGGCTTGCCCCGAAGGGCACCTACCGAGATCATGCCATACTCGGCACGATCAAGCAGTGTTGATATTGTATCTCTCTTTACGATGTCAAAGCTTCCGAAGAAGCGGTGTCCGATTGGACGGTAAAGAACTGCGGACAGTTCTTAACGATCTAATCGGGCGATGGTGGAGCCTAGGAGGATCGAACTCCTGACCTCCTGAATGCAAATCAGGCGCTCTCCCAGCTGAGCTAAGGCCCCAGGATCGACATGGATGGCACCCGGCACGGATGCCACTGTCATTTCGTCATCTCTTGCAGGCAAAAGAGACGGTGGTGGGTCGAGGAGGACTTGAACCTCCGACCTCACGCTTATCAGGCGTGCGCTCTAACCACCTGAGCTACCGACCCAAGCAACGAGCGGTAGCTCGTCAGGTTCTGAAGAGATATGAGGACGGCCTGGTCCGTATGATGTGTTCTCCAAAGGTAGAGAACTTCTGCTAAGTGATCTTCGACGTTGAGCGAACTCAACGATACCCGATCATCCTTAGAAAGGAGGTGATCCAGCCGCAGGTTCCCCTACGGCTACCTTGTTACGACTTCACCCCAGTCGCTGAGCTCACCGTGGTCCGCTGCCCCCTCCGAAGAGGTTGGCGCACGGCCTTCGGGTGAACCCAACTCCCATGGTGTGACGGGCGGTGTGTACAAGGCCCGGGAACGTATTCACCGCGTCATGCTGTTACGCGATTACTAGCGATTCCGACTTCATGGGGTCGAGTTGCAGACCCCAATCCGAACTGAGACAGTTTTTTGGGATTAACCCATTGTCACTGCCATTGTAGCACGTGTGTAGCCCAACCCGTAAGGGCCATGAGGACTTGACGTCATCCACACCTTCCTCCCGCTTATCACGGGCAGTTTCTTTAGAGTGCCCAGCCGAACTGCTGGCAACTAAAGATGTGGGTTGCGCTCGTTGCCGGACTTAACCGAACATCTCACGACACGAGCTGACGACAGCCATGCAGCACCTGTCACTGCGTCCCCGAAGGGAACCATCCATCTCTGGATGTAGCACAGGATGTCAAGGGTTGGTAAGGTTCTGCGCGTTGCTTCGAATTAAACCACATGCTCCACCGCTTGTGCGGGCCCCCGTCAATTCCTTTGAGTTTTAATCTTGCGACCGTACTCCCCAGGCGGAATGCTTAATCCGTTAGGTGTGTCACCGACAAGCATGCTTGCCGACGACTGGCATTCATCGTTTACGGTGTGGACTACCAGGGTATCTAATCCTGTTTGCTCCCCACACTTTCGCACCTCAGCGTCAGTATCGAGCCAGTGAGCCGCCTTCGCCACTGGTGTTCCTCCGAATATCTACGAATTTCACCTCTACACTCGGAATTCCACTCACCTCTCTCGAACTCTAGACCAACAGTTTTAAGGGCAGTTCCGGGGTTGAGCCCCGGGATTTCACCCCTAACTTGCTGATCCGCCTACGCGCGCTTTACGCCCAGTAATTCCGAACAACGCTAGTCCCCTCCGTATTACCGCGGCTGCTGGCACGGAGTTAGCCGGGACTTCTTTACTGGGTACAGTCATTATCTTCCCCAGCGAAAGAGCTTTACAACCCTAAGGCCTTCATCGCTCACGCGGCATGGCTGGATCAGGCTTGCGCCCATTGTCCAAGATTCCCCACTGCTGCCTCCCGTAGGAGTCTGGGCCGTGTCTCAGTCCCAGTGTTGCTGATCATCCTCTAAAACCAGCTATAGATCGTAGGCTTGGTAGGCCGTTACCCCACCAACTACCTAATCTAACGCGGGCCGATCTCTCTCCGATAAATCTTTCCCCCGAAGGGCGTATAAGGTATTACCCTCAGTTTCCCGAGACTATTCCTTAGAGAGAGGCACGTTCCCACGCGTTACTAACCCGTCCGCCGCTCACCCGAAGGCGCGCTCGACTTGCATGTGTTAGGCCTGCCGCCAGCGTTCGTTCTGAGCCAGGATCAAACTCTCAAGTTGAAAAGCTGTTGCCAGCTTATCCTTGACGTTCGAACCTCTGCACATCGTCCCGGCCGGCATGACCGGGACAGTCTCTGTTTGTCGTGCATCGTTCCAAAAGGAACGGTGTCCATACAAACAGTGAAGCTGACACTCCATTATCGAACCGAAGTCCTAGGAGCGCGATATGCGAGACTGATCCATCGAATGAACCAAACCGCCCACATATCTCTTCAGATACTCGCGATTTCAAAGAGCGTAGAGACAAAATCAACCGGATGCGCCAATATTCTCTTTGGCGCGCCCCGCCTCAGTTACCTCAGTTTTTCTTGCCTCGCTTCCCTCTGGAGCGTCGCTCCGTCGTTCCGTCTGGCGTTCCGTTGTGCGCCTCAGCGCCGCCGGTGAGGGGGTATTTACGGATTGGGCCGGGGGGCCGCAAGCCCTTTTTTCGAGAAACGTCATATTTTTTTCGTTTTCTTCTATTACGCAGCAATATCAATCTGTTAGTGAGTATGAAAAGTTGCCCACCCGGCTTTCGCGCCCGTCTATGCACCTGGCAACAACGATGAATCGGGAGACTCGATTCCGGCCCCGGCACCAAATGTGGTGTTCTCCACAGGGTTATCCCCAACTAGGTGCTGAATCGGTCCGATTCAGCACCGGAATCACCGGTGAATCGAGTCGTCATCTCCCGATCTGGCCCGAGCTGGCGGAATCTGGCGGAATCACGATCAGGCGGTGGGAATCTCGCGCCGCCACCGTTTCCAGGGCAGCCGCAGGGCCAACAGCGCCAGAACCGCGGCCAGATAGGCCATCGGCTGCAGCTGAAAACCTTTCGACAGCATCACATAGTGCGAGGCCCCCAGCAGGGCCGCCGGATAGGACAGGCGTTGCAACCGGCGCCAGCCCGGCCCGAGCCGGCGCACCGACCAGTCGTTCGACGTGATCGCCAGCGGGACCAGCAGAACGAACCCCGCCATCCCCACCGTGATATATGGGCGCTTGACGATATCGGCCCAGATCGCCGCCGGATCGCCGATATCGAGAACCAGCCACACCAGCAGATGAACCGTGACATAGAAGAACGTCGTCAGGCCGAGCGCGCGGCGAAACCTCAGCAGGTTGATCCCGGCGAACCGGCGCAGCGGCGTGACCGCCAGCGCCGCGATCATCAGTTTCAGCCCGGTCAGCCCCAGCGCATGTTCCAGCGCCTCGATCGGTTCGATCCCCAGGCCGCCGGTCGCGCCCAGCCAGATCAGCCATATCACATGCGCCAGCGCCAGCAGGTAGACCGGCCAGGCCGGCAGCCGCCTCAGGGCGCGGTTGATCCGATCGGCGAACATCTCAGCGCCGCCGGCCCGCCCGGTCCGAACCGGCGGACCCCCTGCACCCGCCCGTCGCCTCAGAAATGCCGGGCAAGGTCCATGCCGTCATAGAGCCCGGCCACGTCCTGTTCGTAGCCATTGAACATCAGCGTCGGAACTTTCTTGGCAAACAGCCCGCCACCGATGCGCCGTTCCGCCTTCTGGCTCCAGCGCGGATGATCGACGTTCGGGTTCACGTTGCTGTAGAACCCGTATTCGCCCGGGGCCGCCTTGTTCCACGATGTCGGCGGTTCGCTGTCGGTCAGGGTGATGCGCACCACCGACTTGATCGACTTGAACCCGTATTTCCACGGCACCACCAGCCGCAGCGGCGCGCCGTTCTGGTTCGGCAGAGGTTTACCGTAGATGCCGGTGGCCATGATCGTCAGCGGATGGCGGGCCTCGTCCAGCCGCAGCCCCTCGACATAGGGCCAGTCGAGAACCGGATACCGGGTGCCCGGCATCTCGTCACGGCGCAGCAGCGTTTCAAAGGCGACATAGCGCGCGCCGTCCTGAACCCCGGCAAGGTCCAGCAGGTCGGCCAGTTCGAACCCCTGCCACGGCACCACCATCGACCAGGCCTCGACGCAGCGCAGGCGATAGATGCGGTCCTCGATCATCATCTGCGGCAGGATTTGGGCCAGGTCATAGGTGCCGGGGCGATCCACCATGCCGTCCAGCCGGATCGACCAGGGCGTTGTGGTCATCCCGCCGGCATTGGCCTTGGGGTCGTCCTTGCGAGTGCCGAATTCGTAGAAATTGTTGTAGCTGGTGATGTCGTCCCAGCTGTTCGGTTCGAGCGTCTCTGCCCGCGCGGGGGACGCGGTGATCCCGGCCAGCCCCAAACCCAGACCCGCCAGTCCGGCCATCAGTTCCCGCCGGTTCAGATAGGCCCCGTAGGGCGTGACATCCGCCCGTGTCAGGTTGTTGGTCCAGCGATGTGCCATGCGTCCCTCCGTTCCCGTCGACCATGAGGTAGCCGGTGTTTCGCCCGCAGGCCAAACAAATCCGGGTCACGTTTCAGCGACGGCCCCGCGACCCGGCGCGATCACGTCCAGCGGCAGCGAGTTTCCTGCGGGCTGCACGATACGCACATGGTGGCGGTCCAGCCCGCGCGCCCCGCCGCCCCGACCGAATGGGCGATAACCTCGACCTCGTGCACGATCCCGGCGGCATAGCGGGCGACACGATCGACCTTGTCGGCCACCACCAGCCCCTTTTGCAGCCGCGGATCATGCGTGGTGATCCCGGTCGGGCAGGTGTTGCGGTTGCATTTCAGCGCCTGGATGCAGCCCAGCGAGAACATGAAGCCCCGCGCCGAGGTCACGAAATCCGCCCCCGCCGCCAGCGCCCAGGCCACGTCGCTGGGATTGACCAGCTTGCCGCTGGCAATCAACCGGATGCGGTCGGTCAGCCCGTATTCGTCGCGCAGGTCGACCACCATCAGCAGGGCCTCGCGGATCGACATGCCAACGAGGTCGATCAGCGGCATCGGCGCGGCGCCGGTGCCGCCTTCGCCGCCGTCGATGGTGATGAAATCCGGCGCCGCGGCTTCACCCCGGCGGCGGATCGCGTCGAACAGGGCGCGCATCGCCGGTTCGGCCCCCGCCACGGTCTTGATCCCGGTCGGTTTGCCGGTGATGTCGCGCACATGGGCGATCAGGTCCAGCAGCCCGTCGAAATCCCGCGCCTCGCGGTGCCGGTTCGGCGACAGGCTGTCCTGCCCCGCCGGGATGCCGCGAATGGCCGCGATTTCATCGGTCACCTTGGCGCCGGGCAGGATCCCGCCCTTGCCCGGCTTGGCGCCCTGCGCCAGCTTGATCTCGAACATGCGCACCTGTTGGTGGCCGGCCACCTCGGCCAGCTTGGCATCATCCAGCCCGCCCCCGGCGTCGCGCACCCCGTATTTGGCGGTGCCGATCTGGAAAACGATGTCGCAGCCGCCTTCGAGGTGATGGGCGCTGAGACCGCCCTCGCCGGTGTTCAGCCAGATGCCCGCCTGTTTCGCGCCCCGGCTCAGCGCCCGCACGGCGGGTTTCGAGATCGCGCCAAAGCTCATGCCCGAGATGTTGAAGAACGAAGGCGCCGCGTAGGGATGACGCGCCCCCGCCCCGATCACCAGCGGCCCGGCACTGGCGAACTGGTCGTCGAGCGGCGGGAACGGCGCGTTGATGAACACCGCGGTGCCGGGCACGGACAGGTTGCGCGTCGATCCGAAGGCGACCGTGTTGCCCCGGCCTTCGGCGGCGCGGTCGATCCAGTCCCGCTGCGCCCGGTTGAACGGCATTTCCTCGCGATCCATGGCAAAGAAATACTGGCGGAAGAATTCGCCCAGCTGGGTGAACCGCCGCCGGAACCGCCCGATCACCGGGTAGTTGCGCCGGATCGCATCGGCGGTCTGGGTCCGGTCGATGATGAACATCACCACGAGCACCAGCCCGGCGAACCCGATCAGCGTCACGAAGGACAGCACCAGCATTTCAAGGATCTTCAGAGCAAATGGCATGGCTGGCTTCCTCTCCGGTTCGACCTGCGCGGGCGCGCCTGGCGTCAGGCTAGGGTGTCGGGGGCCGGTCGCGCAAGGCGGCCGGGCCGCATCGGATGGCTTGCCCGCGTTCAGAATCGACAGACGCGGTCCGAACTCGTTAAGATACCTTGAAAACCGTCATTTCCAGGGGGCGAATGACGGCATCCCGTTTTTGACCCTTGGGTGAATTTCAGCCCCTGGCCCGCCGGATCCCGGTCCGGCACCGATTGGAGAACGATTTGATGACCGCCCTTTCCTCGCTCCGCAACGGCTTTGCAATTTTTCTGCGCCCCGTGCCCGCCGCCGCCGACAGCGGTCTTCGCCCGCTTGAGCCTTCGGTCGCGACGACCATCCGCGGCGGCATGCCCGCCGATCCCGCCAAGCATACCGACACCCGCCACGATGGTGACGAAGGCAATGAGGGAAACGAAGGCGATGAAGGCAATGAGGGCGACGAAGGGAACGAGGGAAACGAGGGTGATGAAGGCAACGAGGGCAACGAGCTCATCAATGGCGACGAGGGGGATGAAGGCAACGAGGGCGATGAAGGAAACGAAAACGACGAGGGCAATGAGGGAAACGAGGGTGACGAAGGCAACGAAGGCGATGAAGGCGACGAGATGAACGAAGGGGACGAGGGCGACGAGAACAACGAAGGCGACGAGGGCAACGAGGACGACGAAGGCGACGAAAACGACGAGGGGAACGAGGGCGACGAAGGCGACGAGGGCGAGGAAAGCCCGGAATTCCCGGTCGACAGCAACGAAAGCGACCTGGGCAACGAAGGCGACGAGGGCAACGAGGACGACGAGGGCGATGAGGGCGACGAGTTTAACGAAGGAAACGAGGGCTACGAAGGCAACGAGGGCGACGAAAACGACGAGGGCGATGAGGGCGACGAAGCCAACGAGGGCGATGAAGGCGACGAGGGGGATGAATGCAACGAGGGCAACGAAGGCGACGAACATAACGAGGGGGATGAGGGCGACGAGGGCAATGAAGGCAACGAATCGAACGAGGGCGACGAAAACGACGAAGGGGACGAGGGCAACGAGGCCAATGAAGGGAACGAGGGCGATGAGGGCAACGAGGGCAACGAGAACAACCCGCGTTACGACGAGGGCAACGAGGGCGATGAAGGCAACGAGGGCAACGAGGCCAATGAGGGCGATGAGAATGACGAGGGCGACGAGGGCAACGAGGGCAACGAGAGCGACGAGGGCGACGAGGGCAATGAAGGCAACGAGATGAACCTCGGCGACGAGGACAACGAAGGCAATGAAGGCGACGAAGGCAACGAGGACGACGAAGCCAATGAAGGCGACGAGGGCGATGAGGGAGACGAGGAAAACGAGGGCAACGAGGGCGACGAACACAACGAGGGCAACGAGGGTGACGAAGGCGACGAGGGCGATGAGGGCAACGAGGGTGACGAGGGCAACGAAGGCGACGAGGGCGATGAAGGAAACGAGGGCAATGAATATGACGAGAGCGAATCCGACGCCAATGTCCCGTTCGTGACCACGGAAGGGGCTCCCGACCCGGATGTCGCTTTCGGCTACGGGAACGATGAGGGCGACGAGGGCGACGAAAGCAACGAAGGCGATGAACATGACGAGGGCGACGAAGGCGACGAGAACGCCGCCAACGACCGCTTCGGCCATGACACCGGTGACGAGTACAACGAAGGCGACGAAGGCGACGAGAACAACGAGGCCGACGAAGGCGACGAAGGAAACGAAGGCAACGAGGGCAACGAGGACGACGAAGGCGACGAGGGCGACGAGAACAACGAAGGCAACGAGGGCAACGAAGGCAACGAGCACGACGAGGGCGACGAAGGAAACGAGGGCAACGAATCAAACGAGGGCGACGAAGGCGACGAGGGCAACGAGGGCAACGAGAACAACCCGCGCTACGACGAGGGCAACGAGGGCGATGAAGGCAACGAAGGCAACGAGGGCAATGAACGCAACGAGGGCGACGAAGGCGACGAAGGAAACGAGAACAACGAAAATAACGAGGGCAACGAGGGCGACGAACACGACGAGGGCAACGAGGACGACGAAGACAACGAAGGCGATGAACATGACGAGGGCGACGAGGGCAACGAAGGCAACGAGAACGACGAGGACAACGAGGGCAACGAGAACGACGAGGGCAACGAGGATGACGAGCATGACGAGGGCGACGAGCTCGACGGCACCCAGGGCGACGAAGGCGATGAAGGCGACGAGGGAGATGAGGGCGACGAAGCCGACGAGGGCGATGAACCCTATTACTACGACGAAATACCTGACGACGACCTGCTAGGCGACGAGGCCGACGAGGGGGATGAGGACGACGAGGGGGATGAGGGCGACGAGGCCTCGGGTCCGGACGAGGGCAACGAAGGCGACGAGGACAACGAAGACGACGAATACGACGAGGGCGATGAATACAACGAGGGCGACGAGGGCGACGAACATAACGAGGGCGATGAGGGCGACGAAGGCAACGAGGGCGACGAGGCCAACGAGGACAACGAAGGCGACGAAGGAAACGAGGGCAACGAGGGCGACGAAGGCAACGAGGACAACGAACACGACGAGCATGACGAAGGCGACGAAGGCAACATGACCGGCCGCTGGAACGAAGGGAATGAGGGCAACGAGGGCAACGAAGGAAACGAGGACAACGAAGGCAACGAACACGACGAGGGCAATGAAGGCGATGAGGCCAACGAGGGGAACGAGGGCGACGAAGGAAACGAGGACAACGAAGGGAACGAAGGCTACGAGGACAACGAAGGCGATGAAGGTGACGAGGGCGACGAAGGCAACGAGGGCAATGAAGGAAACGAGGATGACGAAGGCAACGAGAACGACGAAGGCAACGAGGGCGATGAGGGCAACGAGGGCGATGAAGACGACGAAGGTGACGAACCGGGCAATTTCAACGGCGGCGAGTTTCCGGGACAGGATCTGAACCTGGCGCCCGCAGCCGCGCCGGGCGGGTGCGGGGGCTATGCCTGCGGCGCGGATGCCGGGGCCATGAACGACGATGCCTGCGGCGCCGACGCCTGCGCCGTCGACGCGGGCGGTGCTGCGGGCGGGATGGATGGCGACGACCTGATCGGCGCCGGTCTCGCCGCCGGGCTGGATCTCGACGACATCGACCCGGGGCTCTAGGAAATCCGGAAACGGGTCCGGACAACGACACGCGGAATGGCCGGTGGCGGACGCCCCGGCCATTCTTGCATGTCATTCCGGGCCCGATGCGTAACCTGTCTGACCGGACACGCCGAGGCCGGCGGTCAGGGGCGGGCTCCGTTCAGGCATTGCTCGCGATGTGACCGGTCGGCAGGATCAGATGGCGTCAGAAACCGCGATGACCAGCATGCGCCGCTTGCCCATCGACTGCTGCACCGGAGCGCATCCGAAAAACCGCATCGGACCAAATGACGGGGGCGACAGGTGAGGGGCCGTCAGCCCGCCGCAGCGATCAGCGCGCGGGTATAGTCGGTCTGGGGGTCGTCAAAGAGCGCGTCCACCGGCCCCTGTTCCACCACGTCGCCATGCCGCATGACGAGCACCTTGTGCGACATCGCGCGCACGACCTTCAGGTCATGGGAAATGAACAGGTAGGCCAGCCCGTATTTGCGTTGCAGGTCGCGCAGGAGATCGACGATCTGCACCTGCACCGTCATGTCCAGCGCCGATGTCGGTTCGTCGAGAACCAGCAGCCGGGGTCTCAGCACCATGGCGCGGGCAATGGCGATCCGCTGGCGCTGTCCGCCCGAGAATTCGTGCGGGTAGCGATCCATCGCCGCCGGATCGAGCCCGGTTTCCCGCATCGCCTCGGCGACCAGTTCGCGCGTGTCGCGGTCGGGATCGACATGGTGGATGCCCAGGCCCTCGGCGATGATCTGGGCGCAGGTCATGCGCGGCGACAGGCTGCCGAACGGGTCCTGGAACACGATCTGCATGTCCTTGCGCAGGCGCCGCAATTCGCGGGTGGACCATTTGCGCACGTCGCGGTCGCGAAAGGTGATGCCGCCTTCGGAGGCGATCAGCCGCATCAGCGCCAGCGCCAGCGTGGTCTTGCCCGACCCGCTTTCGCCGACGATACCCAGCGTTTCGCCCTCGCGCACGCTGATCGAGGCGTCATTGACCGCCTTCACATGCCCCACGGTGCGCTTGAACAACCCGCGCTGGATGGGAAACCAGACCTTCAGGTGATCGGTGCGGGCGATTTCCCCGGCACCGTCGGATACCGGGTCCGGCGCCCCCGACGGTTCGGCGGCCAGCAGTTTCTGCGTATAGGGGTGTCGCGGATTGGCAAAGATCCCGGCCGTGGGGCCGGTTTCGACGATCTCGCCATCCTTCATCACGCAGACCCGGTCGGCCACCCGGCGCACGATACCCAGATCATGGGTGATGAACAGAAGCCCCATGTTTTCCGATCGCTTCAGTTCCGCCAGCAGATCGAGGATCTGCGCCTGTATGGTCACGTCGAGCGCGGTGGTCGGTTCGTCCGCGATCAGGATATCGGGCTTGTTGGCCAGCGCCATCGCGATCATCACCCGCTGCCGCTGCCCGCCCGACAGCTGGTGCGGATAGCTGTCCAGCCGCTCAGCGGCGTCGCGGATGCCGACCCGCGTCATCAGGTCGACGATGCGGTCATGCGCGGCCTCGCCGACCAGCCCCTGGTGCAGCTCCAGCGATTCCGCCAATTGCCGGCGGATCGTGTGCAGCGGGTTGAGCGATGTCATCGGCTCCTGGAAGATAAAGCTGATGTCGTTGCCGCGCACCTGCCGCAGCCGCGCCGGGCTGGCCCCGATCATCTGCTGGCCGTCATAGGTGATCGACCCGTCCACCTGCGCGCTGTCGCCCAGCAGCGACACGGTGGACAGCGCCGTGACCGATTTGCCCGACCCGCTTTCGCCCACCAGCGCCACGGTTTCGCCCCGGTCCACCGAGAATGACACGCCGCGCACCGCCTGCGTGGTCTTGCCGTCCTGCCGGAACGACACGGTGAGGTTCTCGACCGCAAGCAGGCTCATGAAAACGTCTTTCGCGGGTCAAAGGCGTCGCGGATGCCTTCGAAGATGAACACCAGCAGCGACAGCATCGCCGCGAAGGTGAAGAACGCGGTGAAGGCCAGCCACGGCGCCTGCAGGTTCTGTTTCGCCTGCAATGTCAGTTCGCCCAGCGACGGCGCCGAGGAGGGCAGGCCGAAACCCAGGAAATCGAGGCTGGCCAGCGCCGAAATCGTGCCGGTGACGATAAAGGGCAGCATGGTCAGCGTCGCCACCATGGCGTTGGGCAGCATGTGGCGGAACATGATCGTCATGTTGCCCACCCCCAGCGCCTTGGCCGCGCGCACATATTCCAGGTTGCGCGCGCGCAGGAACTCGGCGCGGACCACGCCGACCAGCCCGGTCCAGGAAAACAGCACCATCAGGAACACCAGCAGCCAGAAACTTCGCCCCAGGATCGCGAACATGATGATGATGACGTAGAGCGACGGCGTCGCCGACCAGATTTCGATCACCCGCTGGAACACCAGGTCCAGCCAGCCGCCGAAATACCCCTGGATCGCGCCGGCAAAGACGCCGACGAGACTGGCCACGCCGGTCACGATCAGCGTGAACAGGATCGACAGGCGGAACCCGTAGATCACCCGCGCCAGCACGTCGCGCTTGGTGTCGTCGGTGCCCAGCAGGTTCTGGCGGTTGGGCGGCAGCGGCGCCGCGCCCGGACGATCCACGGTGGTGTTGAAACTGTAGGGGATCGGCGGCCAGACGGTCCAGCCGCGTTCGATCGGTTCGCCGGCGACCATGCCGGTCGCGGCCTCGGCGATCACCCCTTCGGGATCGTCGAAACAGCTTTCCAGCCCGCCTGACACGATCAGGCATTCCACCTCGGGATCGCGATAGATCGCCTCGGTCTGGAAATCGCCGCCAAAGGCGGTTTCGGGATAGAACCGGAAGATCGGGGCATAATAGTCGCCCCGATACTGCACCAGGATCGGCTTGTCGTTGGCCAGGAACTCGGCGAACAGCGACAGGCTGAACAGCACCGCGAAGATCCACAGCGACCAGAAGGCGCGGCGGTTGCGTTTGAAATTGCGCCAGCGGCGGGCGTTCAGGGGGGACAGCGCCATCTCAGCCCTCCCTTTTCTCGAAATCGATCCGCGGATCGACCAGCACATACATCACGTCGGACAGGATGCCGACGACGAGGCTCATCAGGCCGAAGATGAACAGCGTGCCGAAGATCACCGGGTAATCCCGCGCCACGGCCGCCTCGAAACCCAGCCGCCCCAACCCGTCGAGCGAAAAGATGGTTTCGATGATCAGGCTGCCGGAAAAGAACACGCCGATGAACACCGCCGGGAACCCGGCGATCACGATCAGCATCGCGTTGCGGAACACATGCCCGTAGAGCACCCTGCTCTCGCTCAGCCCCTTGGCGCGGGCGGTCATGACATAGTGTTTCTTGATCTCGTCGAGAAAGCTGTTCTTGGTCAGCAGCGTCAGCGTGGCAAAGGCGGAAATCGTGCTGGCGATCACCGGTAGCGCGATGTGCCAGAAATAGTCGCCGATCTTGCCCATCAGGCTCAGGCTGTCCCAGTTGTCGCTGGTCAGGCCGCGCAGCGGGAAGATCTGCCAGTAGGAACCACCGGCAAACAGAACCAGCAGCAGGATCGCGAACAGGAAACCGGGGATCGCATAGGCGACGATGATCGCGCCCGAGGTCCAGGTATCGAAGCTGCTGCCATCCTTCACCGCCTTGCGGATGCCCAGCGGGATCGACACGATATAGGCGATCAGGGTGGACCACAGCCCGAGGCTGATCGACACCGGCATCTTTTCCAGCACCAGGTCGGTCACCGAGATCGACCGGAAATAGCTTTCGCCGAAATCCAGCCGGGCATAGTTGCCGAGCATCGTCAGGAACCGTTCCAGCGGCGGCTTGTCGAACCCGAATTCCCGCTCAAGCTCCTCGATGAACTCGGGCGGCAGGCCGCGCGCGCCGACATAGCGGTCGGATACCCCGGCGGACTGGGTGTCCACGTCGGCCCCGCCACCGGCAAAGCCTTCGAACACGTCGCCGCCGCCTTCCATCTGCGCGATGATCTGTTCGACCGGGCCGCCCGGCACGAATTGCACCAGGGCAAAGTTGATCACCATGATGCCCAGCAATGTGGGGATCACCAGCAGAAGGCGGCGAAGGATATAGGCGGCCATGCGGCGGGACTACCTCAGCGCGCCGGCGGCCTTCAATGCCGCGGCACCTTCTTTGTCGGCCCACCAGAGATCCTCGAGCCCCAGCGCATAGGGCGGCAGATTGGCCGGATAGCCGTATTGATCCCAGTAGGCGACCCAGTGCTTGCCCAGATACCAGGTCGGCACGATGAACCGTTTCCACCGCAACACCCGGTCCAGCGCGCGCACATTCGCCACCAGTTCCTCGGTTTCCCTGGCCGACACGATATTGTCGATCAGCGGTTCGATATCCGGCCCATGCACGCCCGACGGGTTGAAGACCGAGAACGCCGCCGCCTCGGTGCCGAACTGCTGGTAGAGCCCGGTCGACGGTTGCAGCGACATGCTGTAGCCGCCCGAGATCATGTCAAAGTCGCGTTCACGTCGGCGCAGAGTGAACTGCGCGTTGTCGATCCGGTTGTAGGCCGCGGCGATCCCCATGGCCTTGAGATTGTCGACAAACGGCGAGGCCAGCCGGTCCAGCGCCGGATCGTCCGACAGGAATTCGATCCTCAGCTGCTGGCCGCTGGTGTTGCGGCGGATGCCGTCATCGCCCACCATCCATCCGGCCTCGTCCAGCAGCTTCATCGCGCGGCGCAGGTTCTTGCGGTCGGTCTGGCGGTCGGCGCGGCCTTCGGGCAACACCGGCGGTGCGGTCTCCAGCAACACCGGGTCGAGCGCGTCACCCAGCGATTTCAGCACCTCCAGTTCACGGCCCTGGGGCAGGTTGCGGGCCTCCAGATCGGTGCCTTCCCAGAACGATTGCCGGTGCTGGAACAGCCCGTATTGCAGGCTCTCGTTGGTCCAGGCGAAGTTGAAGGCCAGCTGGACCGCCTCGCGGACACGCACGTCGGAAAACTGCGGCCGGTCGAGATTCATCACGAAACCGGTGGCATTGGGCACGTCGCCATCGGGCAGTTCCACCTTCTGCACATGACCTTCGGTGATCGCCGGGAAATTGTAGGCCGTGGCCCAGCTTTTCGAGTTGTTTTCCTGCCGGAAGGTGAATTCCCCGGCCTTGAACGCCTCCATCGCGGCGATGCTGTCCGAGAAATACTCGATCCGGATGGTGCCGAAATTGTTCCGCCCCACATTCACGTTCACATGGTCGCCCCAATAGTCGGGGTTGCGGCGATAGACGATGCGGCGGTTGATGTCGTAGCTGTCCAGCACATACGGCCCCGACCCGATCCCCGGCACCATCCGCGGCTTGTCCAGCCGCCGGTTGTCCGGGTCGGCCTCGAACCAGGCCTTGGAAAAGACCGGCGTTCCGCCGACCTGGGTGATCATCGCCCGGCGGGGATAGCCATCGGCGAAATGGAACTTCACCCGGTGCGGGCCCAGGGCCTCGGCCTTGGGGATGCGCTTGCGGACCGCCTCGGCATAGGATTGCAGCCCCTGGTCCAGCAGGATCTCATGGCTGAACACCACGTCCTCGGCGGTAACCGGCGTTCCGTCGGAAAACCGCGCCTCGGGGCGCAGGTTGAAGATCACCCAGTCCTGGCTTTCGGGATATTCGAGGCTTTCGGCGATCAGACCGTAATAGGAGGCGGGTTCATCATAGGACGGGATCAGCAGCGACTCGTATTGTTCGGCCGCCCGCGCGCCGGCCCGGCCCTGCCGGGTGAACGGGTTGAAACTGTCGAACGTGCCCTGCGCGGCATAGCTGAGCTCACCGCCCCGCGGCGCGTCGGGATCGACATAGTCGAAATGCGCGAAACCCTCGGCATATTTCAGATCGCCGAATTCGGAAAACCCGTGGCTCTTGATGATCGTTTCCTCGGCGGCAGCGATGCGCGCCAGCGCAAGGAGACAGATCAGGGTCAGCGTGAACAGGCTGACCAGCATCGGCCAGCGGGTCATGGCCTGACAGCGTAGGGCGGTTCTGGGGTGCCGCATCTGGCTCGTCCTCCGGGTGGTCACGTCAGGCACCGCGATCGGGGCCGTTCACGGGTCAAATCCTGTCTGCGTAAGCTAGTGGTGCGCCACGGGGATGTTCAAGACGAGAATGCTTCATCAAAACGTGAAACCGCCGCGTGAAGCGGCGGTTTCCGGCATGGGCAGGGGCACCCGGTCGGGACCGGGGCTCAGTTGCCCGAGGTCGTCGCGTCCGATCCTTCGACCGCGTCGCTGGCCGCGTCGGTTGCAGCATCGGCGGCATCGCTGGCGGCGTCGGTCGCAGCATCTGCCGCATCGCTGGCCGCATCGGTTGCAGCGTCTGCCGCATCGCTGGCCGCGTCGGTCACGGCATCAGCCGCGTCGCTGGCGGCATCGGTCGCGGCATCAGCCGCATCGCTGGCGGCGTCGGTTGCAGCGTCAGCGGCGTCGCTGGCGGCGTCGGTTGCAGCGTCAGCCGCGTCGCTGGCGGCATCGGTCACGGCATCAGCCGCATCGCTGGCCGCATCGGTTGCAGCGTCTGCCGCATCGCTGGCCGCATCGGTCGCAGCGTCAGCGGCATCGCTGGCCGCGTCGGTCACGGCATCAGCGGCATCGCTGGCCGCATCGGTCGCAGCGTCAGCCGCATCGGTAGCAGCGTCAGCCGCGTCGCTGGCCGCATCGGTTGCAGCGTCAGCGGCTTCGCTGGCGTCGTCGGTGGCGGCTTCCGCCGCCTCGAAGCTCACCGGACTGTCGCTGTTGGTGTTGAGGAACGCGATCAGGTTGGCCCGGTCACCGATCTTGCCGAGGCCGGCAAAGCTCATCGTGGTGCCCGGGGCATAGGCCGACGGCTTGGTCAGGAATTCGTCCAGATGCTCCGGGGTCCAGTCGCCGCCCAGACCGGCGAGTGCGTCCGAATAGCCGAACCCGTCAGCCGAGGCGACCGGACGGCCAACCACCCCGTAGAGATACGGTCCGGTGCCGTTCGCGCCCTTTTCCAGCTTGTGGCAGGCCGAGCATTTCTTGAACACCTTGGAGCCCTTTTCGACATCGGCCTGCGCCAGCAGGTCGATGAAGCTGACCTCCTCCTCGGCGCCTTCATCCGCGGCCTCGTCCTCTCCGGTGTCGATCACATAGGACGGTTCACCATGCAGCGCGGTGTGGTAGATCCCCTCCGCCGCCCATTTTCCCAGCAGGAATACCAGCAATGCCCCGCACAGGGCTGCGGCTACCTTGGTCGTCGTCATCGTGTCCATTTGGTCGCTCGTCCCGTTGATCCGTTTGCGCGGTGTCTAAGCCTTCCCCTTGTCTTAGGCAAGGTATAGACAGCGCCCCGAAGGCCAAAGAAACACCTGTTGCACGGAATCCGACCCATGACAAACCGCATCGCGTTCCAGGGCGAACCCGGCGCCTACAGCCACGAGGCCTGCCGCAAGGCCCGCCCGCAGATGGAGCCGATGCCCTGCCGCACCTTCGAGGACGCGATCGAAGCGGTCCGCGCCGGCAAGGCCGATCTGGCGATGCTGCCAGTCGAGAACTCGACCTATGGGCGGGTGGCCGACATCCACACGCTGCTGCCCAATTCGGGCCTGCACATCATCGACGAAGCCTTCGTGCGGGTGCATATCAACCTGCTGACGCTGCCGGGCGCGAAACTCGGCGACATCACCCACGCGATGAGCCACACGGTGCTGCTGGGCCAGTGCCGGGGGTTCCTGCAGGAACACGGGATCCACCGCATCACCGGCGCCGATACCGCCGGTTCGGCCCGGCAGGTCGCCGAAGACGCCGACCCCCGGATCGCCGCGCTGGCCAGTGAACTGGCGGGCGAAACCTACGGTCTCGAGGTGATGGCGCGGCATATCGAGGACAACGCCACCAACACCACACGGTTCCTGATCATGTCGCGCGACGCCGATCTGAGCCGGCGCGGCGACCATGGCATGATCACCAGCTTCGTCTTTCAGGTCCGCAACATTCCGGCGGCGCTCTACAAGGCGATGGGCGGCTTTGCGACCAATGGCGTGAACATGACCAAGCTGGAAAGCTACATGGTCGGCGGGTCGTTCACGGCGACTCAGTTCTACGCCGATATCGAAGGCCACCCCGATGACCGCGACGTGACGCTGGCGATGGACGAATTGCGGTTCTTCACCACCAAGCTCGATATCCTGGGGGTCTATCCCGCGAATACCGAACACCACTGATTTCGGCCCGCCGGGCTACAGCGTTTCCCGGTATCGCTCCTCCAGCCCGCGGGCATAGTCGGCCACCCGCAGCTTGAACCGGCGGGTCAGGTTCGCCTTGGCCAGTTTCAGCGACTGGATCAGCAGCCGCGCCGGGATCGTGTTGGGCTTCAGGTTCAGCACCACCGCCATCCGGCTGCGGCGCGGCGACAATTCGAGGAGTTCGAGGTTCAGGAAACCGGTCAGCCCGTGCGATTCGGAATCGAACCGCAGCCGTGAATTGGGTTCGAGCTCGCTCAGCCGCACCTGCATGGTCCGGGGTTTGCCCCGCAGCGAAAACAGGGCCTCCCATTCCATGCCGGCGCCCGTTTCCGCCGCACCGGACAGGCGGCGCACGTCGATGCCGCGGCGGATGGCGGCCCGCTCATAGCGTTCGACCTCTGCCAGCATGGCAAAGACGGCCTCGACCGGCGCCTCGATATCTTCCTTGCTCGAAAACTGCATGTCCTGTTCGGATACTGCCCCTAAAAGGTGAACTTCGCGTCAATCCAGCCGGTCTGCAAGCCAGTTCTGCAGCAGGAAATGCGCGATCGCGCCGCGCCGTGCCGGTTTCAGGACCGGATGGTCACCGGCAAAGGCCACCATCATGTCGTCCCGCCCGATCCAGCGGGCATCCTCGATTTCCTGCGGATCGATGTTCAGATCGCGGCCCAGCGCCTCGCCCGCGCAGCCGATCATCAGCGACGACGGGAACGGCCAGGGCTGGCTGGCCAGATAGCGCACCGCCCCCACCGCGACGCCGGCCTCCTCGAACACTTCGCGGCGCACGGCGGCCTCCAGCGTCTCGCCCGGCTCGACGAATCCCGCCAGCAGCGAATACATGCCCTCGGGCCAGCCCGGGGACCGGCCCATCAGCACCGAATTGCCATGGGTGATCAGCATGATTACCACCGGGTCGGTGCGCGGAAAATGATGGCTGCCGCAGCGGGTGCAGGTCGTCTGCCAGCCCGCCTGCGACAGGTCGCTGGGCGCACCGCAGCGGGCGCAGAACCCATGCGTGTGGTGCCAGCCGAGAATGGCCTTGCCGGTCGCGGCCAGTTCGGCATCCACCGGGCTCAGCCGCGCCATCAGGCGGCGCAGCTCGGCAAAGACATGATCGGCGGGCAGGTCCGGGTGGTGCTGTTCGGACGGGTCGAGATACTGCCCCAGCTCGTTGCGGTCCAGATCCTCCGGTTCCCAGTTCGACAGGTCGCAGGCGAAACGCGGCGCCTCGCGGGCCGCCAGCCCCAGCAGCACCCGATCGCCGGTATCCCGCGACGCGACCACCGGGTGATCGCAGGGCAGCAGCGCCAGCCGGTCGCGGCCCTCGCCCCGGACCAGCGGCTTGCCGCGCCAGAACAGCACCACGCGGGCGTCGTCGCGCGCCTGCATCCGCGTCAGCGCCGCCGCGTCCCCGCGCAGATGCGCGGCGCGATCCAGCCCCGCGCCGCCGAATGTCACCGTTTCGGCCAGTTTCATGCCCGCCGCCTCCTCGTTGCGCCCTTTCGCTGCCACGGGCGGCGACCAAGGGCAAGCCCCGGTGCCGGAACCAGGTCCACTCAACCCTTGCGCGAGCACCGAATATTCGTTTCATGGTAAACAGAAGATTGATGCCGGAATACACGATGACCCTGTTGCCCACCGCTGCGTGGCGCCGCCGCAGATGAGCGCAGGCACCAACCTGCGCCTGCTGGCGACGACTGACCTGCACATGCACCTGACCGGGCACGATTATCTCGCCGACCAGGCCGATCCGGCGCGGGGCCTGACCCGTATCGCCACGCGCATCGCCGAGGCCCGTGCCGAAGCCGCGCGGGCAGGCGCCCCGGTGCTGTTGCTCGACAATGGCGACGCGCTGCAGGGCACACCGCTGGACGAAATCGACGAACCGGGCCGCCCGCACCCGCTGATGCGGGCGCTGGGCTATCTGCGCTATGACGCCGCCGGGCTGGGCAACCACGATTTTTATCGGGGTCTCGCGGTGCTGGACCGTATTCTCGCCGATGCGCCCTGCCCGGTCCTGTGTTCCAACCTGCGCCTGAACGATGATGCCCCGGGCGGGTCGATCCGGTCCTGTGCGGTGCTCGACCGGGATCTGCCGCTGAACGGCCGGCCGACACCGCTGCGGATCGGGCTGCTGTCCTTCCTGCCGCCGCAGACCCTGCAATGGGAGGCCCATCAGCTGGAGGGCCGGGTCGAAATCGACGGGATCGCCGCCAGCGCGCGGGCATGGCTGCCCCGGATGCGGGACGAGGGCTGCGACCTGGTGATCGCACTGGCCCATACCGGGCTGGCGGGTGCGGGCGGCAGGCCCGACGGCGAAAACGCCGCGCTGGCGCTGGCCGAGCTTGGCGGTTTCGACGCGATCATCGCCGGGCACACCCATCAGCGCCTGCCCGGCCCCGACCATGACGGGCTGCCCGGCGTCGATGCCGAGACCGGACAGGTGCATGGCACGCCTATGGTCATGCCCGGGTTCAACGGGTCCGACCTTGGCGTCATCGACCTGAGCCTGCATCGCGCCGGGAACCGCTGGCAGGTGGCCGGGTCGCGCTGCGCCCTGCGCCCGGCCGCCGGACGCCCCGAAGACCCCGGCCTGCTGACGCTGCTGGGCGCCGATCACGGTGCCACGCGGGCCCGGCTGCGCCAGCATGTCGGCCACAGCGATACCGATTTGCACAGCTATTTCACCTTCCTTGCCCCCGACCCCGCGCTGGCGCTGGTCGCGGCGGCGCAGGCCGCGGCCCTGCGCCCCTGCCTGGAGGGAACGCCGCTGGCGGGCCTGCCGCTGGTTTCGGTCGCCTCGCCGGGGCGATGCGGCGGCCGCAGCGGGCCGGGCAACTACACCGATATTCCCGCCGGCAGCCTGACGCGGCGCCACCTGAACCAGTTGCAGATCTATCCCAACCAGCTATGCGCGGTCGAACTGAACGGCGCGCAGCTGGTCGACTGGCTCGAAATGTCGGCCAGCCATTTCAACAGGATCGAACCGGGCAGCACCGGATCGCGCCTGCGCAACCCGTCCCTGAACGGCACCGGGTTCGACGTGCTGCATGGGCTCACCTGCGTGATCGACCTGTCCGCCCCGGCGCGGTTTGCCCCCGACGGCAGCCCGCGCGACCACGGCCACGGTCGTGTCACCGGTATTGCCTGCAACGGCCGGCCCGTCCGACCCGATGACCGCTTTGTCGTGGCGCTCAACTCCTTTCGCGCCAATGGCGGCGGCAATGTGCGGGCGCTGTGCGACTCCCCGCGGATCAGGCTGCCCCATCTGGGCATCCGCGAGGCCCTGGCCAGCTATGTCAGCCGCGACCTGCCGCGCGATCCCATCGAGAACGGCCCGCCGCCCTGGCGGTTCGCACCGATGCCGGGCACAAGCGTGCTGGCGCGCACCGGTCCCGGCGCAACCGCGCATATGGGTGACCTGGACGGGCGCGGCGTCGAAATCACCGGCCAGGACACGGACGGGTTCCTGCTGCTGTCCGTGCCGCTCTGAATGACCGGGCCGGATCGCACGATCCCGCGGACCCGCCCGCTTGAACGCCGCCGTGGCTCTTGCTATATGACGGGTCGAGAGGTTGGCGCGGGCAGGCACCTCGCCAACCCGGTCAGGTCCGGAAGGAAGCAGCCGTAACGAGCCCCGCTTGGGTCGTTGTCCAGCCTCTCACCTTACCCCATCCCGGATCGGTCATGGCACGGGACCCACGGGCTTCATGGGCCTGTGCAGCAGCCCGGCGACGCGGCAAACGTTCGGGCAGGCGTGACCTGCCTCTTGCGCATATGCGGGAAAGGGCGCGGCGGGTTGGTTTCCGACCGCCGTTGTCTCAGCGGCCCCGCCGCCCGACCTGGCGGCAGATCAGGATCACCGGCAGCAGGCCCACGGCGACGATCACCAGGCTCGGCACCGCCGCGCCCTCGAGCCGTTCATCGCTGGCCAGCCGGTGCGCCTGCACCGCCAGCGTATCGAAGTTGAACGGGCGCATGATCAGGGTGGCGGGCAGTTCCTTCATCACGTCGACGAACACGATCAGCAGCGCGGTGAGCAGGCTGGGCGTCAGGATCGGCAGATGCACCCGGCGCAGCGTGCCCAGCGGCGACTGGCCCAGGGACCGCGCGGCGGCATCCATGTTGGCATGAACGGTGGTCTGCCCGCCCTCGTAGGCGCCCAGCGCCGCTGCGAGGAACCGCACCATGTAGGCGGCGACCAGCAGCCAGATCGACCCGGTCACCAGCAGCCCGGTCGAGATATCGAACCGCGCCCGCATGAAGGCGTCCACCGCGTTGTCGAGCGCCGCGAAGGGCACCAGCAGCCCCACCGCGATCACGCCGCCCGGCACCGCATAGCCCAGCCGCGCCACATGGGCCGCAGCCGCCGAAACCCGCCCCGGCCGCAGCCGCTGGTAGAACCCGACGCAGATCGCGGCCAGCAGGGTCAGCAGGGCGGCGGCGGCGGCCAGCGTCACCGAGTTGCGGACAAAGCCGATGTAGCGGCTGCTGAGCAGGTTTTGTTCGGATCCCATCCCCATGACGATCAGGATCACCACCGGCAGCAGGAACCCCAGCACCACCGGGACCGCACAGGTCACCCAGGCCAGCGCCGCACGCAAGCCGGCCAGTTCGGCGGGCGGCATCGCCATGTGGCGCCGGTCGGCATGGTGGAACCGGGCCCGCCCGCGCTGGATCCGCTCCAGCACCGCCAGCAGCAGGGCAAAGCCGAGCAGGCAGAGCGCGAGCTGCGCCGCCGCGGCGCGGTCTGCCATCGAGAACCAGCTGGTATAGATACCGGTGGCAAAGGTCTGGACGCTGAAATAGGCAACGGTGCCGAAATCGGCGATGGTTTCCATCACCGCCAGCAGGACACCGCCGGCAATGGCTGGCCGCGCCATCGGCAGGCTGACCGTCCAGAACGCGCGCCAGGGGCTGGCGCCCAGCACCCGCGCGGCCAGGAAGGCCCCGGCGCTCTGCTGCATGAAGGCCGCGCGCGCCAGCAGATACACATAGGGATACAGCACCAGCACCAGCATCGCCGCCGCGCCGCCGGGCGACCGGATCTCGGGGAACCAGTAGTCGCGCGGCCCCCAGCCCGTGACCGCGCGCAGGGCGGTCTGCACCAGCCCCGGATGATCCAGCAGATGCGTGTAGGCATAGGCCAGCACATAGGCCGGAAAGGCCATCGGCAGCACCAGCGCGATCTCGAACACCCGCACGCCGGGGAACCGCGTCATCGTCACCAGCCAGGCCGCGCCCACGCCCAGCGCGAACGTGCCCGCAGCCACCAGCCCCACCAGCATCAGCGTGGTGGCGACATAGCCCGGCAGCACCGTTTCGGCCAGGTGCCGCAGCGTGTCGGTGCCGCCGGTCAGCGCCGCCAGGAGCACCGCCAGCATCGGCAGCAGGCAGGCCCCCGCGACCAGCACTGCGCCGGTCCCGAGCAGCCAAGAGCCGCCATGGCGCCGGCTGATCCGCCCATGCGGAGCCAGTGGTCGCGTTTCTGTCATGACCGGCCATCCACCAACGCAAACGAGGCGCGCCCCATGCACGCCTCGCCCCTATTCGACTATTCCAGTCGGAATTTCCAGATGCAAAGCCTGCTCAGTCGTAGCTGCGCCGATCCTCGATCACCAGCCCGTCGCGCGGCAGGCTGCCGGGGCTCACCACCTCGACCGCGCCCTTGAGCTTGAGCAGTTCGGCCACCGATCGGGCATAGCTGGCCGTGTTGCCGCCCTCGGCCTCGATCTGCACGGTCATGGCGTCCATTTCGCCCTGGCGGTCGGCGATGACGCGCGCCTTGACGATCTCGTCATGCCGGGCCACCAGCGCGGCCACCTGTTCGGGACGCACGAACATGCCCTTGATCTTGGTGGTCTGGTCGGCCCGGCCCATCCAGCCCCTGATGCGCATGTTGGTGCGCCCGCAGGGGCTCTGACCCTCCATTACCGCGCTCAGATCGCCGGTGGCGAACCGGATCAGCGGATAGGACGGGTTCAGCGTGGTCACCAGGACCTCGCCGACCTCTCCCGGCGCGACCGGGTCGCCGGTGCCCGGGGTGACGATTTCCACGATCACCTGTTCGTCGACGATCATGCCCTCCATCGCCGGGCTTTCATAGGCGATCGAGCCGAGATCCGCGGTGCCGTATCCCTGCAGGCAGGAAATGCCGCGATCGGCATATTCCGCGCGCAGGCTGGGAAACAGCGCGCCGCCGCCGACCGCCGCCCTGGCAAAGCCCAGCTTCACCCCCATCTCGTCGGCCTTGTCGAGGATCACCTTGAGATAATCCGGCGTGCCGCTATAGGCGGTGCAGCCCACGTCGCGCGCGGCGGTCACCTGCAATTCGGTCTGGCCGGTGCCGGCCGGCAGCACCGCCGCCCCGACCGCGCGGGCGCCGCTTTCGAACATCATGCCCGCCGGGGTCAGGTGATAGCCGAAACAGTTCTGGACGATATCGCCGCGTCCGATCCCGGCGGCATGCAGGAACCGGCCCATGCGCCACCAGTCATGGTCGATATCCCCCGGTTCATAGATCGGCCCCGGCGACTGAAACACATGGGCAAAGCCGCTGGTCGGCTTGGCCGTGAACCCGCCAAAGGGCGGCTGCGCCGCCTGCGCCCGGCTCAGTTCCGACTTGCGCAGCACCGGCAACGCCGCCAGCGCGTCGGCCCCGGTCACCGAGGCCGCGTCGATATCGCCCAGGCTGGCACGGAACCCCGCGAGCTCCTGCGCGCGCGCGATCTGTTCGGGCAATGCGCGGGCAATATCGGCCGCGCGTTCGTCGGCGGAACGGGTTTCGAGCTTGTCGTAGAAATCCTGCGGCATGGCGCCCTCTTTCCTAGTTTTGCCCACGGGCCGGAGGGCTGGGAGCCCCCCGCATGATCCCGGATATCGCTGCCGGCATCAGCTGAGCCACCGCTTGCGGCGACGATAGGACCGCACGTCGCGAAAGCTCTTGCGCCCTTCCTCGGACATGCCGAGGTAGAACTCCTTCACATCCGGGTTTTCGCGCAGATCGGCGGCGGGGCCATCCATCACCACGCGGCCGGATTCGAGAATGTATCCGTAATGGGCAAAGCGAAGCGCCACGTTGGTGTTCTGCTCGGCCAGCAGGAAGGACACGCCTTCCTGTTCGTTCAGATCCTTCACGATGCCGAATATCTCTTCGACCAGCTGCGGCGCCAGCCCCATGCTGGGTTCGTCCAGAAGGATGGTTTCGGGCCGCGACATCAGGGCACGCCCCATGGCGACCATCTGCTGTTCGCCGCCCGAGGTATACCCCGCCTGGCTGCGGCGGCGTTCCTTGAGGCGCGGGAAATAGGTATAGACCAGATCCAGGTCGCGCTGGATTTCGGCCTTGCCGTCACCGCGGGTATAGGCCCCGGTCAGCAGGTTTTCCTCGACCGTGAGATGTTCGAAACAATGCCGGCCTTCCATGACCTGGATCACGCCCATCTTCACCAGCTCGGCCGGGTCGAGATCCTGCACCCGCTTGCCGCGATAGACGATCGACCCCTTGGTGACCTCGCCGCGCTCGGAATGCAGCAGGTTCGAAACCGCCTTCAGCGTCGTGGTCTTGCCGGCGCCGTTGCCACCGAGCAACGCGGTGATCCCGCCCTTGGGCACGTTCAGGCTGACGCCCTTCAGCACCAGGATCACATGGTTGTAGATCACCTCGATATTGTTGACCTCGAGCAGGGTTTCGACCTGCGTCTCGGTGCCTGCGGCGATATCCAGCATCGTTTCGGTCTTTCCGTTCGGCAATCGGGTGGACCGGCCACCGCGCGGATGCACGGCGGCCGGCGGCTTCACATCAGTTGCACCGCTCTTCGATCGAGTTCTCGGCCGCGTAGGCGGCGCTGTCCTCGGCGATCAGCGGATCGATGATATCGGCATCCGACACGATGAAGTCGGTCACCAGGGTCCAGGTCTTGGCCTGCGCATCCCATTGCTGGACCGCGCCCATGCCGTTGCCGCCATGGTTCTCGCAGCTGACCTTGAACGGGGTCGCAAAGCCTTCGAACCCCAGTTCGGCCAGGCGTTCGGCGGTGATGTCCAGCGCCTCCATGCCGTCGCGCATCATGCCCGGCGTGATGTCCGGTGTGCCGTGGATCTCCTGCGCGATGCGCGCGGCCTCGGCCGCCAGCACGGCGGCATAGAGCCCGCGGTTATACAGCACGGTGCCCATCTGGTCGCCATTGCCCGCGGCCTTGCCGGCATCGTAGACGTATTTCTTCAGGTCCTCGTAGACCTTGAAATCGCTGCCCGGAGAGGTCAGCGCCAGCGCCTTGTAGCCATGCGCGCCCTCGCCCACCGGCAACACGTCGTTTTCCGACCCGGACCACCAGATGCCGATGAAGTTCTCCATCGGGTAGCGGATGTTCGCGGCTTCCTGGATCGCGACCTGGTTCATCACGCCCCAGCCCCACATCAGCACATAATCCGGCTTCTCGCGGCGGATCTGCAGCCATTGCGACTTCTGCTCCTGGCCCGGATGATCGACCGGCAGCAGGGTCAGCTCATAGCCGTGCTTCTTGGCCAGATCCTCGAGCGTGCGGATCGGTTCCTTGCCATAGGCCGAGTTGTGATAGACCAGCGCGACCTTCTTGCCGTTGATGTCGCCGCCGTTCAGGTCGAGGATATGCTTGATCGCGATCGACGCCCCGTCCCAGTAGTTGGCCGGGTAGTTGAACACATGGCTGAACACCTTGCCGTTCTTGGCCGAGGTGCGGCCATAGCCCATCGAATGGATCGGGATATCGTCGGCGGTGGCCTTCGGGATCAACTGGTAGGTGATGCCGGTCGAATAGGGCTGATAGACCAGCGACCCTTCGGACTTGGTCGCCTCGTAGCATTCCACGCCCTTCTCGGTGTTGTAGCCGGTCTCGCAGGGCAGGACCCGCGCGGGCACGCCCCCGATGCCGCCATCGCGGGCGTTGATCATCTCGAAATAGTCGGCATAGGCATCCGCCACCGGAATACCGTTGGCGGCGTATGGGCCGGTGCGATAATCCAGCGACGGGAATACCAGGTCGGCCAGCGCCGGCCCGGCGGCCAGCGCGGCGCCCAGCGCCAGGGTGGTCAGTCTCAGTTTCATCGGATTCATTCCTCCCTTGATGGTTTTCCGATATGCAGCAGGTCTTCCCGCCTGTTGATTGAAACGCCCCCGCGCTAATGCGGGAACGGCCAGAGCCTCAGCTTCTCCTTCGCGACGCGCCACAGCTGCGCCAGCCCGTGCGGCTCGACGATCAGGAATGCCACGATCAGCGCGCCGACGATGATCAGCTGCAGATGAGCGACGATATCGGTGGGCCAGCCCAGCCAGTCCACGCCGACAACCTTCAGCGCCACCGGCAGCAGCACCAGGAACGCGGCGCCGGCAAAGGACCCGAAGATCGAGCCCAGCCCGCCGATGATGACCATGAACAGCACCAGGAACGACTTGTTGATGCCAAAGGCCTCGCCGACCTCGACCGCGCCGAGATAGACCGAAAAGAACAGCGCCCCCGAAATGCCGACGAAAAAGGAACTGGCGGCAAATGCGCTCAGCTTGGCGCGCAGCGGGTTCACGCCGATGATCTCGGCGGCGATGTCCATGTCGCGGATCGCCATCCAGGTCCGCCCCAGCTTGCCGCGGGTCAGGTTGCGGGCGATGATCGCGCTGCCGGTCAGGAAGATCAGGCAGAACAGGTATGTGGCCCAAGCCTGCGTGTTGGGCCCGGTGATCAGGATCCCGAACACGTCGCGCTCCGGCGCGCTGATCTGCCCCGAGGCGGAATAGTTGTAGAACCACGGCACCCGGTTGAACAGCCAGACCAGGAAGAACTGCGCCGCCAGGGTCGCCACCGCCAGGTAGAACCCCTTGATCCGCAGGCTGGGCAACCCGAACAGAACCCCCACCAGCGCGGTGACGCCGCCGGCCAGGATGACATGGATGAACATGCTGACCTCGGGCATCGCGGTCATCAGCTTGTAGCAGGCATAGGCGCCCACGGCCATGAACCCGCCCGTTCCCAGGCTGACCTGCCCGCAATAGCCGGTCAGGATGTTCAGCCCGATGGCGGCGATCGCATAGATCAGGAACGGCAGCAGGATCGCGTTGGCCCAGTAGTCGTTGATCAGGAACGGAATGACCAGGAACCCGACTGCCAGCACGGCGTAATACCGGTAGCGGTCGAACCGGATCGGAAAGGTCTGGTTGTCCTCCTGGTAGGAGGTCTTGAAATCACCCGCCTCGCGATAGAACATCAGCCCGTCCCCTTGTCACGTCCGGCCGCGCCGGACCGCCCCGCTGCTTCATCTTGCCCGAAAAACTCCGGGGTCCGGGGCAGAGCCCCGGGATGCCCCGCCGGTGCCGGCTCATACCCGCTCAATGATCTTCTCCCCGAACAGGCCCTGCGGCCGGAACACCAGGAACAGCAGCGCCAGCACATAGGCAAACCAGTTCTCGGTCGCGCCTCCCAGCGCCGGGCCCAGCGCGAACTCGAACAGCTTCTCGCCCACGCCGATGATCAGCCCCCCGACGATCGCGCCGGGGATCGAGGTGAACCCGCCCAGCATCAGCACCGGCAGCGCCTTCAGCGCGATCAGCGACAGCGAGAACTGCACGCCCGACTTGGTGCCCCACATGATCCCGGCGACCAGCGCCACGAACCCCGCGACCGACCACACCAGCACCCAGATGAAATTGAGCGAAATGCCCACCGACAGCGCCGCCTGGTGGTCGTCGGCGACGGCGCGCATGGCGCGGCCCTGCTTGGTATACTGGCTGAAGGCCACCAGCGCCGCCACCAGCAGCGCGGCGATGATCGTGGCGACGATGTCGAGATTGTCGATGAAGAAACCGTATCCGAACAGGTTGAAAGTGGTCTCGTCGATCCAGGCATTCAGCCCCTGCGGCAATCCCACGTCGAGCTTCTTGATCTCGGACCCCCACATCAGGTCCGACAGCCCTTCGAGGAAATAGGCCAGCCCGATGGTGGCCATGAACAGGATGATCGGCTCCTGGTTGACCAGGTGGCGCATCACGAACTGCTGCACCATCCAGGCCAGCACCACCATCACCCCGACGGTCAGCAGGATCGCGACCACACCGGGCACATGCCAGCCGAAATGGTGCACCTCGGTGCCGAAAACCGCGTTGATCAGGTGCGAGAACGGCACCTGCCCCTGCATGATGCCGACCAGGGTCATCGCCGCGAACAGCGCCATCACCCCCTGGGCATAGTTGAAGATGCCCGAGGCCTTGTAGATCAGCACGAAGCCCAGCGCCACCAGCGCATAGAGCACACCGGCCATCAACCCGTTCAGCGTGACCTCGATCGCGAAAAGCAGTTGTTCAGGCATGTCTCCCTCCCCGGCGGGTTCCGTCCGTGCTGCGCGCCCGATCAGTCATGGGACACCCCCAGATAGGCGTCGATCACCTCCTGATTGCTGCGCACCTCGTCCGGCGTGCCGTCGCCGATCTTCTTGCCGTAATCCATCACCACCACCCGGTCGCTGAGATCCATCACCACGCCCATGTCATGCTCGATCAGGGCGATGGTGGTGCCGAACTCGTCGTTCACGTCCAGGATAAAGCGGCACATGTCCTCCTTCTCCTCGACATTCATCCCCGCCATCGGTTCGTCCAGCAGCAGCAACCGGGGTTCGGCGGCCAGCGCGCGGGCCAGTTCGACCCGCTTCTTCAACCCGTAGGGCAGCCGCGCGACCGGGGTCTTGCGGATATGCTGGATCTCGAGAAAATCGATGATCTTCTCGGCCACCTCACGGTTGGCGACCTCCTCGGCCTCGGCCCGCCCCTTCCACAGCGCCTGCGCCGGGATCCCGGCGGTCATGTGGGTCAGGCGGCCGGTCATGACGTTGTCGAGCACGCTCATGCCCTCGAACAGGGCGATGTTCTGGAACGTGCGCGCGATCCCCTGCCGCGCCACTTCAAAGGGCTTCATCGGCGGCCGTTTGGCGCCGTGGAACCAGACCTCGCCCTCCTGCGGGATGTAGAACCCCGAGATCACGTTCAGCATCGACGACTTGCCGGCGCCGTTCGGGCCGATGATGGCGCGGATCTCGCCCTCGCGGATGTCGAACGAGATATTCTCGATCGCCACCACACCGCCGAAACGCAGGGTGATGTTCTTCATCTCCATCACCACGGCGCCGATCTTGCGGCCGTCTTCGGTCACATAGCCATCGGACCCGTCAAGCATCTGTCGTTCCCCTTCCTGTCCGGATGCACCCGGCCTCACGGGACGGCGGGCGGGGCGACGACCGAAGGTCGAGCGCCGCCCGTCCGGCCGCCACGCTCATTCCGCCGCCACCTTCTGCGCGACCGGCACCACCGCGGCGTCGCGCACTTCCAGCGTCGCGCTGATCGACCCCTTGCGCCCGTCCTCATAGGTCACCTCGGTCACCGTGCTCACCTCGGCCGACCCGTCATAGAGCGCGGTGATGATGTCGTGGTATTTCTCCTCGACGATGCGGCGGCGCACCTTGCGGGTGCGGGTCATCTCGCCGTCATCGGCATCCAGTTCCTTGTGCAACACCACGAAGCGGTGCACCTGGCAGCCCGACAGCATCGGATCCTCGGCCACCGACCGGTTGACCTCTTCCACATGGGCCTGGATCGCATCCATCACCTGCCGGTGCCCGGCCAGTTCCTGGTAGGACGCATAGGCGATGTTGTTGCGCTCGGCCCAGTTGCCGACCGCCGCCAGGTCGATGTTGATGAAGGCGGTGCACTGGTCGCGCCCGTTGCCGAACACCACCGCCTCGAGGATGCTGGGATAGAATTTCAGCTTGTTCTCGACATATTTCGGCGCGAACAGGCTGCCATCGGCCATCTTGCCCACGTCCTTGGCCCGGTCGATGATGCGCAGGTGGCCGGTGCCTTCCTCGATGAAACCGGCATCGCCCGTGGCCACCCAGCCCTCCGGATCCTTGGTGTCGGCGGTGCTTTCGGGGTTCTTGTAATACTCCACGAACACGCCGGGGCTGCGATAGAACACCTCGCCGCTGTCCGCGATCCTGAGTTCGACCCCCGGCGCGGGCACGCCCACGGTATCGCTGCGCACCTCGCCATCGGGCTGCACGGTGATGAACACCGTGGCCTCGGTCTGGCCGTAGAGCTGTTTCAGGTTGATCCCCAGCGACCGGTAGAAATCGAAGATCTCGGGCCCGATCGCCTCGCCCGCGGTATAGCCCACGCGGACATTGGACAGGCCCAGCGTGTTCTTGAGCGGGCCATAGACCAGCGTGTCGCCGATGCGGTATTTCAGCCTGTCCGCCGCGCTGACCGGCTTGCCGTCGAGTATCGCCGGGCCGACCTTGCGCGCGTGCTCCATGTAGTGATGGAACATGCGCTGCTTCAGCGCGCCCGCATCCTCCATCCGGATCATCACGTTGGTCAGCTGGGTTTCGAACACCCGCGGCGGCGCAAAGAAATAGGTCGGGCCGATCTCGCGCAGGTCGGTCTGCATCGTGTCCGCGCTTTCGGGGCAGTTCACGCAGAACCCGGCCCAATAGGCCTGCCCGATCGAAAAGATGAAATCGCCCACCCAGGCCATCGGCAGGTAGGCGAGGATCTCCTCTTTCTCGGTCAGCCCGTCGAACGCGCAGGACGACCTGGCGCTCTCGATCACGTTGCGGTTGGACAGCACCACGCCCTTGGGCTTGCCGGTGGTGCCGCTGGTATAGAGCATCACGCAGGTGCTGTCATAGTCCAGCCTGGCACGGCGGCGGTCGAGTTCCGCGGTGAATTCGTCGCGGGCCGCGCGGCCCTGTTCCTGCACATGGCTGTACTGGTGCAGGTGCGAATGGTCGTATTTGCGCATCCCGCGCGCGTCGAGATAGATCAGGTGTTCGAACTGGTGCAGCTGGTCCTGCACCTCGATCACCTTGTCCACCTGTTCCTGGTCGCCCGCGATCACGAACCGGGCGCCGCAATGCCCCAGCACATAGGCCATCTCTTCGGCCACCGCGTCCTGGTAGAGCGGCACCGGGATCGCGCCGACCGACTGCGCCGCGACGATCGACCAGTAGAGATAGGGGCGGTTGCGGCCGATGACGGCAATGAAATCGCCTTCGTTGACGCCGAGGTTGATCAGCCCCAGCGCCAGCGCCTCGATCTCGGCCGCGGTATCGGCCCAGGTCCAGCTCTGCCAGATGCCGAATTCCTTTTCCCGATAGGCCGGGCGGTCGGCAAATTTCACGGCGTTGCGTTCAAGAAGCGCGGGAACGGATTGCCCGCCCCCGCTGCAGGTCTGCGTCTGCGCCAAGTTGTCCTCCCCTCCGGCCTCCCAACCGGATCACGACCGCTTTTGCGATTCTCTGTTTCTGCGAAAGCTTGCGCGAAGGTGTGGGGTAACCCTTTCGTGATGTTTTCCCAAATGTAACGAATTGTAACCGGCGATACCCGGCCCCGGCCCGCCCCGCCGGATCAGGCGAATTGCCCCGGCGCGATGGCGGTGCTAGCCATGTGGAACGGAAAGGACAGGTTGCGTGGATCGGACCGACCAACGCATCAAGGCCATGACCACGGTGGGTCTGAACCTGATAGACCAGGCGCTGTCGATCTATGACAGCGACCTGTTGCTGGCGGTGTCGAATCACCGGTTCCAGGAAATGTTCAACCTGCCCGACCGGCTGGTGCAGCCCGGCGCCGGTTTCGCCGAAACCATCCGCCATATCACCGAGGCCGGCGAATACGGCCCGGTCGCGGATGTCGAGGCTGTGGTCCGCGACCGCGTCGAACAGGCGCTGACCTTCGAGCCGCATTACCTCGAGCGCGTCCGCCCCAACGGGCAGGTGATCTCGGTCGAGGGCGCGCCGCTGCCCGAGGGCGGCTGGGTCACCGTCTATACCGACATCACCCGCACGAAACAGTCCGAGGCGCTGCTGCGGGCGCGGTCCGAGGAACTGTCGGACCAGTTGCTGGCCCATGCCGAGCAACTGGCCGCCGCCAACCGTGAACTGGCCGCGACCAATGCCACGCTGGAGGAGGCCAAGCGCCAGCTCACCGAGATCGAATCGCGCACCCGGCTCACCACCGAAATGATGCCCGCGCATATCGCCCATGTGGATGCGACCGGCCATTATACCTATTCCAACCGCCGGTTCGCGTCGGTGTTTCCCGGCCGGCCGGCGGACATCGTCGGCAAACATGTCCGCGATGCTCTCGGGGCCACGGCCTATCAACGGGTGGAACCGCACCTGGCCGCGGCGTTCGAGGGCGGCGAGGCGGTGTTCGAGTTCACCGAGGACCGCGATTCGCGGCGCATCCGGGTTGCGCTGACACCGGATGCGGGCACTGGCGGGCTCTATATCCTGTCGATGGACATCACCGAGGAAACACAGGCCCGCGTGGCGTTGCAGCAATCCCGCCGCCGTGCGCTGGCCGCCCAGATGACCAGCGGGCTGGCGCATGATTTCGGCAACCTGCTGACCATCATCCTCGGCCTGCAAAGCCGGCTGGCGCGGATGGATCTGGGCGACCCGGCCCAGGAGCTGATCGCCGCGACCCGGGGCGCGGCACAGCGCGGGGGACGCCTGCTGAACCGGATCGCCGACATGACCGGCAAACGCCCGCTGCGCCCGACCGCCACCGACCCGCACGCGCTGCTGGACGACCTGAAACTGCTGGCGACGCCGAGCCTGCCGCAAATGGTGGGGCTGAGCGTGCTCGATCACCTGCCGCCGGGGCGGGTGATGCTGGATGCGGGCATGGTGCAGGATGCGCTGCTGAACCTCGTCCTGAATGCCCGCGACGCCTGCGCCGCATCGGGCCAGATCACCGTCAGCGCCCATTGCGTGGGCAGCACCTGGATCGAGATCGCGGTGACCGATACCGGACCCGGCTTTTCGCCCGAGGCGCTGGAAAACGCGCTGACCCCGTTCTTTACCACCAAGGGCGGCTCGGGATCGGGGCTGGGCCTGCCGATGGTCTATGACACGGTGAAACTGGCCGGCGGCGACCTGCAACTGACCAACACGCCCGAAGGCGCGGCGGTCACCCTGCGCCTGCCCTATCGCCCCGCTGCGCCGGAAACCGCGGGCGGGCTGGCGTTGCTGGTCGAGGACAGCGAACCGCTGCGCGCCTCGGTCCGCGACATGCTCGTCGCGCTCGATTTCGCCGTGATCGAGGCCGCCTCGGCGGACGAGGCGGCGGCGCTGGTGGCCGATGTGCCGGACATTTCGCTGGTGCTGTCGGATATCCGGCTGCAGGGGCCGGCGACGGGCCTGGACCTGCTGGACCGGATCGACGGCAGCGGGTTGCCCTGCATCCTGATGACCTCGCTGCCGCCCGGCGACCCGCTGCACCGCGCCGCGCTGGCGCGGGTGCCGGTCCTGCGCAAACCCTTTTCCGCGGCCGGACTGGCCGCCCTGATCCGCCCCGAGGCCGCCGCATGACCGCACCGCTCGTGACCATCCTGGACGATGAACCCGAGATTCGCCGGATGCTGACCGACGCGCTGGAAGATGCCGGGTTCCGCACCCAGAGCTTCAGCCGCGCGCGCGAATTCGAGGCCGCGCTGAAACGGGTCACCCCCGATGTCTGCCTCGTCGATCTGTCGCTGCCGGATACGGACGGGCTGGCGCTGGTGCACCGGCTGGCGCTGGAACAGGGCGCGGCGGTGATCATCATCTCGGGGCGCGTGCAGGTGCAGGACCGGGTCACCGGGCTGGAACTGGGCGCCGACGACTATATCACCAAGCCCTTCGATCCCGCCGAGGTCGTCGCCCGCATCCGCGCCCGGCTGCGCAGCGGCCGCGCGACGCCGCAGGCGGGCGACGTTGCCCGGTTCAACGGCTGGACCGCCCATTTCGACCGTTTCGTGCTCGAGGACGAAACCGGCGCGGAAACCACCTTCTCGCAGGCCGAAGGCGAGGTGCTGCGCCTGTTTCTGGAAAGCCCGAAACGCCTGATCAGCCGGGCGCAGATGCAGGAAACGCTGGGCGGCGCGGCGGGCGACAGTTTCGACCGGGCGATGGACGTGCGCATATCACGGCTGCGGACCAAGCTGCGCGAAGACCCCAAGAATCCGCGCCTGATCAAGACGATCTATGGCGCGGGCTATATCTTTCTGGGCGATGTGCGGTGGGGATAGTTGTCCCGCGCCACGCGCCCCGCTAGGGTCGGCCCATGGCCATCTGTCTGCTCTACCGGCGCGAGGCACGCCGCCGTGCGCGTTTCTACCGCGTCGAGATCGCGATGAACCTGTTTTCCGAGGTGTCGGTCCTGCGCGAATGGGGCGAAGCCGGTTGTCCGGGCCGCAGCGTGGTGAATATCTTCGGCAACCTGCGCGATGCCTCTCTGGCCGCCGACCGGCACCGCGAACGGGCGCTGCGCCGGGGCTATGCCCGCGCCTGACCGCCCAGACGCTCCGCCGCACCCGCCAACACCCGCAATCCCGCCACCAGGTCGGTCTCGTCGGTATCCTCGGCGAAATCATGGCTGATACCGCCGATCGAGGGCACGAACAGCATCGCCACCGGCAACAGCCGGGCGACGTTGGTGGCATCGTGCAACGCACCGGACGGCATCACCCGCCAGCGCCCCGGCGCGACATCCTCGGCCGCCGCCTCGAGCGCCCCGCGCAGGGTGGCATCCATCGCCACCGGTTCGAGCCCGAGCATCGGGCCGAAACCGGTTTCCAGCGCGTATTGCCCCGCGATATCGGCAATGGTGTCGCGGATGATCGTCTCCATCCGCGCCAGCCGGGCGGGATCGCCATCGCGCCATTGCATCGAGAACGTGACCCGGCCGGGCACGATGGACGACGCGTTGGGATGCAGCGCCACATGGCCGATGGTCCATACCGTGCGCGGCGTGACCACGTTGCGCAGCCTGTCATTCAGGGCCGCGTTGAAGGCGGCGAGCCCCTGGAACGCATCCCGGCGCAGGTGCATCGGCGTGGTTCCGGCGTGGTTCTGCTGGCCCGAGAAGGTGATGTTCATGTCGCGGATGCCGACGATATCGCTGACGACCCCGATCTGTTCGCGCGCCTGATCCAGCACCGGACCCTGTTCGATATGCAACTCGACAAAACCGGTGAAGCGCGCGGGATCGACGAACCCGTCCGACCGTTCGGCCAGCACGCTCCGCATCTGCTGCAACCGGTTGCCGCCGTGATCGGTCAGCGCATCGGCCTCGTCCAGCGACAGATGCCCTGACCAGACCGCGCTGCCGGTGGTGACCCCGAACCGGCCCTCCTCGTCCTGGAAACTGACCACGGATATCGGCGGCCCGGCGGATTCGCGCGATGCCCGCGCGACCTCGAGCGCGGCGATGACACCCAGCGCCCCGTCCAGCCAGCCGCCTTCGGGCTGGCTGTCGGAATGCGACCCCATCAGCAGCGATGGCCCCTCGGCAAGGCCGAACAGGTTGCCCATCGGATCGAAATGCGGGGTAAGGCCGGCCTGTTCGATCCGGCCCGCCAGCCAGGTCCGCGCGGCGATGTCGGGCTCGGAATAGGCCGGGCGCCTGACACCCTTGCAGACACCCTTGCCGACACCCGCCGCGCCGAAACGGCGCAGCTTGTGCAGGTCGGACAGGAAACGGTCTGGGTCGATCATGGGTCCGGTTCTTGGTTTCAGGTCCAAAGGCGCATCCGACCGGACATGCCGGCCACCGGGGCGGCCGGCATCCCGGTTACCGGTTCAGCCGGCCTGTTCCTGGTTGCACTTGATGGCCGCCTCGATCGCCTTGTGGGTGCCGTCGAGGCTGACCGTGAACGCATTTTCATGCTTCGGCATCACCACCATCTCGTGCTTCTTTTCCAGGTCGCCCAGAAACTCCAGATTCTTCGAGATGACATAGCCGCCGGTATAGCCGTCCGACAGGTGCTTGGTCTTGACCAGCTCGCCCTCGTAGAGGTTGCCGTCCAGCGACAGCATGATCTTTTCCTTGCCGTCCTTCAGCCCGATATCGGCCTTGGTGAAAACACCGACATAGCCGAACGTGTGGTCCTCGGTCAGCCCCATCTGCATGACGTTTTCATTCTCGTCCACGCGTTCGATCAGGCACGAATTCCGGCCCTTGTCCACGAAGACGGTCCAGTTGCCTTCCTGGCCCCATTTGGTGAACCCGTCGGAACCCGGCAACACTTCGTCGGCAAAGGCGGCGGGGGCGGCCAGGGCGGACATCACCGCGATTGCGGCACAACAGCTCTTGATAGACATGAGTATCTCCTTGTTTCGCAGGTTCGCCGGATCGCTGCACGCACGGAGTTCGGGGTCGTCCCCGACTCCGCTTAAGCGCGAACCGACAGGCCCGACCACGACCTTAGGGGCATCGCGCGGCATTCCAACCGGTTTCCCGGCGCGGCTCCGGAAACCCCGCCGCACAAGCGGGTTTTCGCCGATGCCGCGCGGTTCCGGCCACGTCCGGGCCTATTCGGCAGCCGCCGGGCGCCGGGCGTCTTCGACCCGCACGGCGGAAAACTTGAACTCGGGGATCTTGCCATAGGGGTCCAGCGCCGGGTTGGTCAGGATATTCGCCGCCGCCTCGACATAGGCGAAGGGCAGGAACACCATGTCGGGCGCCACCGCCCGATCGGCCCGCGCCATGACCTCGACCGAGCCCCGGCGCGTGGTCAGGCGCAGCATCCCGCCCGGTTCCACGCCCAGCTTGCGCAGGGTGGAGGGATGCAGCGAACAATTCGCTTCGGGTTCGACCGCATCCAGCACCGCCGACCGGCGCGTCATCGACCCGGTATGCCAGTGTTCCAGCTGGCGCCCGGTGGTCAGGATCATCGGATAATCCGCATCCGGGGCCTCGTCCGGCGGGACGATGCTGGCCGGGGTGAACCGCGCCCGGCCGCCATCGCGCGGGAACCCGTCGGCAAACACGATCGCCTGGCCGGGATCCTCGGGCGAAAGCGACGGGTAGGTGACGACGTTTTCCCGCTCCAGCCGGTCCCAGCTGATATTGTCCAGCGACGGCATGTTGAGCTTCATCTCGGCGAACACGTCGGCGGGGCTGTCATAGCTCCAACTCAGCCCGCAGCGCCGCGCCAGGTCGACGACGATACGCCAGTCCTCGCGCGCCTCGCCCGGCGGCGCCACGGCGGGGCGGCCCATCTGCACCTGGCGGTTGGTGTTGGTCACGGTGCCCGATTTCTCGGCAAAGGCCGATGCGGGCAGGATCACGTCCGCATAATTCGCCGTCTCGGTGAGAAAGATATCCTGCACCACCAGATGATCGAGCCGGGCCAGCGCAGCGCGGGCATGATCCACGTCGGGGTCCGACATAGCCGGGTTCTCGCCCAGAACATACATGGCCCGGATGTTGCCCGCGTGCACGTCATCCATGATCTCGGTCACGGTCAGACCCGCCTCGGCGCTGAAATCGTCGGACTGCCACACCTCGGTAAAGGCCGACCGCACCCCGTCATCGGTCACGCTCTGGTAATCCGGCAGGAACATCGGGATCAGCCCCGCATCCGAGGCGCCCTGCACGTTGTTCTGCCCCCGCAGCGGATGCAGGCCGGTTCCGGGGCGGCCCACCTGCCCGCACATCAGCGCCAGGCTGATCAGGCAGCGCGAATTGTCGGTGCCGTGAACATGCTGGGACACGCCCATGCCCCAGAAGATCATCGCCGATTTCGCCCCGGCAAATGTGCGGGCCACGTCACGCAGCACCGCGGCGTCGATACCGCAGACCGGCGCCATGTCTTCCGGGCTGAACCGGGCCAGATGCGCCTTTTCGGCCTCCCAGTTCTCGGTGAACGCCTCGATATACTGGCGGTCATACAATCCTTCCTCGACGATCACGTTCATGATCGCGTTCAGCATCGACACATCCGCACCGGGGCGGAACTGCAGCATGTGCGACGCGAACCGGCGCAGCCCCACGCCGCGCGGGTCCATCACGATCAGCTTGCCGCCCCGCTTGGCGAACTGCTTGAAATAGGTGGCGGCGACCGGGTGGTTCTCGACCGGGTTGGCGCCGATCACGATCGCCACATCGGCATTTTCGATCTCGTTGAAGGTGGCCGTGACCGCGCCCGAGCCGACATTTTCCAGCAGCGCCGCCACCGAGGACGCATGGCAAAGCCGGGTGCAGTGGTCGACATTGTTGTGGCCAAAGCCCTGGCGGATGAACTTCTGGAACAGATAGGCTTCCTCGTTGGTGCATTTGGCGCTGCCAAAGCCGGCGACTTCGCGCCCGCGCCCCTTCAGCCCCGCCGCCGCGGCGTCCAGCGCCTCGTCCCAGCCGGCCTCGCGGAACACTTCCTGCCAGTTGCCCGGATCCACGTTCAGCCCCTTGGCCGGGGCATCCTCGCGCCGGATCAGCGGCCGCATCAGCCTGTGCGGATGGTGGATATAGTCGAAACCGAACCGCCCCTTGACGCAGAGCCGGTTCTCGTTGGCCGGGCCGGGCGCGCCCTCGACAAATTTCACCCGCCCGTCCTTGACCTTCAGGCTGATCTGGCAACCGACACCGCAGAACGGACAGACGCTCTGCACCTCGCGGTCGAAATCGGCGCTGTCGCCCCGCTGGTCGCCATCGAGCACGGTCGCCGGCATAAGCGCGCCGGTCGGACAGGCCTGCACGCATTCACCGCAGGCGACACAGGTGCTGGCCCCCATCGGGTCGGCGATGTCGAACACCGGATAGGCCCCGTGACCGCGCCTGGCCATGCCGATCACATCGTTCACCTGCACCTCGCGGCAGGCCCGCACGCACAGGCCACACTGGATACAGGCATCGAGATTGACCCGCATCGCCACATGGCTGTCGTCCAGCAACGGCACACGCGCCGGCTCGAGCGGGGGAAACCGGCTTTCCGCGACACCGGCCAACCCGGCCATGTCCCACAGGTGGCTCGACCGGTCACGGGCCTCGTCGCGGGCGGGCTGGTCGGCCAACAGCAGCTCGACCACCATCTTTCGGGCGGCCTCGGCCCGCAGCGAGGCGGTGCTGACCACCATCCCCTCCGATGGTTCGCGGATGCAGGACGCGGCCAGCGTGCGCTCGCCCTCGATCTCCACCATGCAGGCGCGGCAATTGCCGTCCGGTCGATAGCCCGGCGCCGGTTTGTGGCACAGGTGAGGGATGACCAGCCCGCGGCCATTGGCCACTTCCCAGATGGTCTGACCCGGATCGGCCTCCACGTCCCGACCGTCCAGAACGAACCTCACCTTCTCCGACATGCCCGCCTCCATCGCTGCCCCCACCTTACATCATGGCGGCGCCGGGGCGAGTCCACCGTTTTCGACATCGGCGGCCCGTTTTGCGCCACCGCCGCCCCTTCATCTTGCCCGAAAAACTCCCGCCGGAGGCTCCCGCCCTTTCCAGCCGCGCAACAGTGGCCTAAACCGGGCGAAACCAAAACAGGCGCCACATGTCACAGATCACGCTCATTCGCCACGGACAGGCCAATACGCAGGCCCGCAGCGAAACCGAATACGACCGTCTCAGCCCGCTCGGCCACCGCCAGTCGCAATGGCTGGGCGAACATCTCGCCACCCTGCCGGACACCCATACGCGGATCTGGTGCGGCACCCTGAACCGGCATCGGGAAACCGCCGCCTCGATGGGGCTGAAGGCGCAGATCGTGCAGGACGAACGGCTGAACGAACTGGAATATTTCAACCTTGCCCAGGCGATGGAGCAACAGCACGGCCTGCCGCTGCCGGACGAACGCGAAGGGTTCGTGACCCACCTGCCGACGGTGTTCGCGGCCTGGGAACGCGGCGACATCGCCGACCCGCCCGAGAGCTTTGCCGATTTCGACGCCCGCGTCCGCGGGGCGCTGGCCGATATCGCGGCCGAACCCGGCCCGGCGCTGGTGGTGACCTCGGGCGGGCTGATCTCGATGGTGATGCGGCAGTCGCTGGGGCTCGACACCGGCGCGATGGCGCAGATGGCGCTGGCGATCATGAACACGTCGATGCACCGGCTCCACCCGATCGGGGACCGGCTCAGCCCGGTCCTGTTCAACGCGGTGCCGCATCTGGACAACCCAGACCGGCAATTCGCCCAGACCCATATGTAAGGAACCGCCATGACGCATCTCTGGGTCCGGGCCGAACAGCGAGAAAACGAACAGCGCGTGGGCCTGACCCCCGACGGGGCCGGGCGCCTGGTCGCCGCCGGGATCAGGGTCACGGTCGAGCAGAGCCACAGCCGCGCGATCCCCATCGACGGCTATGCGCAGGCAGGCTGCGACATCGCGTCCGAAAACGCCTGGCCCCGGGCCCCGCTCGACGCGATCATATTCGGGCTGAAGGAACTGCCCGGGGACGGCACGCCGCTGCCCCATCGCCACATCATGTTCGGCCATGCCTTCAAGGGCCAGCATTCGGGCCGGGTGCTGCTGGAACGGTTCCGTGACGGCGGCGGCACGCTCTACGACCTGGAATACCTGGTCGACGAAACCGGCCGCCGGGTCGCAGCCTTCGGCTACTGGGCCGGCTACGCCGGCGCGGCGGTGACGCTGAAGGCCTGGGCGGCGCAGCAGCGCGGACAGATCTGCGGCCCGGTCGGCGTCTATCCCGACAAGGATGCGCTGATCGCTGAACTGGACGCGGAACTGGTATCGGGCAATGCCCCGCGCCCCCGCGCCATCGTGATCGGCGCGCTGGGCCGCGTCGGCGCCGGCGCGGCGGATCTGTGCACTGCGATGGGCGTCGAAACCACCCGCTGGGACATGGCGGAAACCGCCCATGGCGGTCCGTTCCCGGACATCCTGGATCACGACCTGTTCCTGAACTGCATCTTCGCGCGCCCCGGAACACCGGTCTTCGTGCCGCGCGCGGCGCTCGGCGCCCCGCGCCGGCTCAGCGTGATCGGCGACGTGGCCTGCGATCCCGACAGCGATTACAACCCGGTGCCGGTCTACGACCGCGCGACCAGCTGGGAGGCGCCGGTGCTCCGCGTGGCCGACGCCCCGGTGCTGGACGTGATGGCGATCGACAACCTGCCGTCGATGCTGCCTGCCGAAAGCTCGCGGGACTATGCCGGCCAGCTGCTGCCGACACTCCTGTCCCTGACCGACCCGGATAGCGGGGTCTGGGGCCGGGCCAGAGCGACATTCGAGGCACATGTCCAAGGCCTCTGACACGGAACACCACCACCCCTGACCGCGCCCCTTCATCTTGCCGGATAAACTCCGGGGAGCGCGAGGGGCTGGCCCCTCGCTCCCGCCGGCGCCAGATGGGCCTACATCAGGTCGTTTTCGACGTCCTCGGCCGAGATACCCAGCGCATCCAGCCCGTTTTCCAGGTGATCCGACAGATGCGGGGTGCCGATCAGGTAGTCGGCGCAGGGTATCGAGGCCTCGGCCTTGGCCGTGGCAATGGCTTCTTCGAGGTCATCGGCAAAGAAACTTTCGCGCCCGATCCACATGATCGCCACCAGCTCGGCCTGTTCGTCCTCGCTCATGCGGTCGATGAAGCCGCGCAGTTCGCCTTCGGCACGGTGCAGTTCGCGGGCCATCATCGCCACCTGCGCCACCTTGCGGGCAGAAATTTCCAGCATTGCGCAATCTCCTCTTCATCGGCCTGCCGTGGTGATACTACCACGGCTGCAACCATCCTTGATCTCTCTCAATAAACCTCCCCGGTCAACTCCCGCGGCGGCGGGATGTTACCTGCGCCGTTCCAGCGGGACCATCTCGGCGGGTGCCGGATCGGGGGCGATCTCCTCGAAATCGAAACTGTCGAGCCGTTGCGCCCGGCGCCCGGCCTTGTCGGCGCTGATCTTGATCTCGGAGATATCCTTGGCCGCCTGCCCGAAATGCCGGTCGAGATTGCCGACCCGGTCGCCGAGCCGTTCCACGTCCTTGTGCAGCAGGCCCAGTTCCTTGCGGATCGCCCCGGCCTGTTCGCGCATCCGCGCGTCCTTGAGGATCGCGCGCATGGTGTTCAGCGTGGCCATGCAGGTGGTCGGCGACACGATCCAGACCCGCGCCGAAAATCCCTCGCGCACGATATCGGCGAAATTGGCGTGCAGTTCGGCATAGACGGCTTCGGAGGGCAGGAACATCAACGCCCCGTCGGCGGTTTCGCCGTCGACGATGTATTTCTCGGAAATTGCCCGGATATGGGTGCGCAGCGCGGTTTTCATCTGCCGCGCGGCATCCTGCAGCTGTGCCGGCCCGTCGGCCCGGCGCAGCGCCTCGTAAGGCTCCAGCGGAAACTTGCTGTCGATCACGATCGGCCCCGGCGGGTTGGGCAGGTGGATCAGGCAGTCGGCGCGTTTGCCGTTGGGCAGGGTGTGTTGCAGCGTATAGGCATCGGGCGGCAGCGCCTTGGACACGATGTCGTTGAGCTGGATCTCGCCAAAGGCACCGCGTGTCTGCTTGTTGGACAGGATATCCTGGAGGCTCAGCACATCGCCCGACAGCTTGGTGATGTTGTCCTGGGCCTTGTCGATGGCCGCCAGCCGCTCCTGCAGCGCGGTGAGCGATGTGGCGGTCTGCCGGGACGACCCGTGCAGCGTGTCTTTCATCCGCTCCTGCATCTCGGTCAGCGCCCGGTTCTGGCGCATCGCGTTGTCGGCCAGCCGGTCCGACATCTGCTGCTGGACCGTGGCGAGACGCGATTCGACCGTCTGGATCACCTGCAACTGCGCATTGGCCTGGGTGTCGGACACCTGTTGCAGCCCGCCCTGAAGCTGCGCCTGCCCCTGGCCCAGCTGCTGCACATGGGTGCCGAGCGCCGCCATCTGCCGCGCCAGCGGTTCAACAGTCCGGGCCGACCGGCTGGCGGCCCGCAGGGCGAGGACCAGGAGCAGCAGCACCAGCAGCACCGCGCCGATCGCGGCAGCTGCGGCGATCACGCGCGGATCGTCCAGCGGAAAGGACTGCCCGGCCACGGTGATCATGTGCGCCCGAACAGCCGTTCGATATCGGCCAGTTTCAGTTCGACATAGGTCGGACGACCGTGGTTGCACTGGCCCGAATGGGGCGTGGTCTCCATCTCGCGCAGCAGCGCGTTCATTTCCTCGGCGCGCATCCGGCGGCCCGAGCGGATCGAACCGTGGCAGGCGACACGGCTGAGGATCGCCTCGATCCGCGCCTGCACGGTGGCTGCGGTGCCCAGGTCGGTCAGGTCGTCGAGAATGTCGCGGATCAGCGCGGCGGCATCGATCTCGCCGAGAACGGCCGGGGTTTCGCGCACGGCCACCGCCCCGCCGCCAAAGGGTTCGACGGTCAGGCCGAAACGGGCGAGATCGGGCGCGGCGTCGAGCAGGAGCGCGCGGTCGCCATCGGACAAGTCCACGATCTCGGGGATCAGCAGCGCCTGCGCGGCAACGCCGTTTTCGGCCATCTGGCGTTTGAGTTTCTCGTAGACCAGCCGTTCATGCGCCGCGTGCTGGTCGACGATCACCATGCCGTCCGCGGTCTGGGCAATGATGTAGTTTTCGTGCACCTGCCCGCGCGCGGCCCCCAGCGGCAGCTGTTCGGCGGCCCGCTCCTCCGCCCGATGGGCGACGTCGCTGGCGGCGGGCGTTTCGACCACCCGGCCGCTGTAGGCGCTGCGCATCTCGTCGAAGCCCGGCGCCTGCGCGGTCCAGGCCGTCGCCCGTGCCGCGGCCGAAGGCCGGTCCATCTGATAGACGCGCGCGCCAGCAGGCGAGGTCTGTTCGGGGCGCATCGCGCCCAGCGCGGCGCCCGACACGGTGGTCGAGGCGCGGTGCCCGGCCCCGGCCAGGGCATGGCGCAGCGCCGAGACGATCAGCCCGCGAGCCGTGCCGGGATCGCGGAACCGGACCTCGGATTTCGCCGGATGCACGTTCACATCCACCAGCGACGGGGCGCAATCGATGAACAGGGCTGCCACCGGGTGGCGGTCGCGGGACAGGAAATCGGCATAGGCCCCGCGCAGGGCGCCGGTCAGCATCCGGTCCCTGACCGGCCGGCCGTTGACAAAGAGGAACTGCGCCACCGCGGCTCCGCGCGAATAGGTGGGCAGCGCCGCCAGCCCATAGAGCCGCAGGCCGTCGCGCGTGGCGTCGATCCGCAGCGCGTTGTCGGTGAAGTCGCGCCCCATGACCCCGGCCAGACGCGCGGTCAGGGCGTCGAACAGCTCGCCCTGTTCGGCATCGGCGCGAAAGGTTTCGCGGCTGCCCCCGCCCGACATGTCGCGCAGGGTGAACCCGACCGACGGTTCGGCCATGGCCAGCCGTTTCACCACATCCGCGATCGCCTGGGTTTCGGCCCGGTCGGAGCGCATGAATTTCAGCCGCGCCGGGGTGGCGTAGAACAGGTCGCGCAGCTCGGCCACCGTGCCCGCGCGCAGCGCCGCCGGCTTCACCGGCTCGATGGTTCCGCCCGCGACCCGGATCATGGCCGCGTCATGGCCGGGGGCGCGGCTGGTCAGCGTCAGGCGCCCGACCGCCCCGAGCGACGGCAGCGCCTCGCCCCGGAAACCGAAGGAGTGGATGTCGAGCAGGTCCGTGCCGTCGATCTTGGAGGTCGCGTGGCGGGCCAGCGCCAGCGGCAGATCACCGGGCGCGATGCCACAGCCGTCATCGGTGACGCGGATCAGCGTCTTGCCGCCATCGGCGATCTCGATGGCGATGCGCGCCGCACCCGCGTCGATGGCGTTTTCCACCAGTTCCTTGACCGCCGAAGCGGGACGTTCCACGACTTCGCCCGCCGCGATCCGGTTGATCGCGGCATCGTCCAATTGCCGAATGACCGGGCGGTCCTTGCCTATATTGGGGTCATCATACGCCATACCCCAATACCTAGCATGGCCGCATACGATTCTGCCACCGCTCTGTTGCGGGGATGCGCGGGTTTCGGTTGCGGGCATGCCACCCCGGCGATGCGCTGGGGCGGCGAAAGGCTGCACCGCGCGCTTGCCCTTGATCGGGGGGCGTGCGACCGTGCATCCGACCATCGGGAGGCATCGCATTGCAGACCACCACCGACGCCGTGACGCTGGGCGCACAGCTGCCCCAGGTGACCGAGCCGCGCAATCCGGGCATGGCGCTCGATCTCGACTGGGTGCGCGGCGCGCAGGCCAATACCTCGGCAATCGAGCGCCGCGCGGCGACCCTGCCGGGGCGGCGGTCGGTCAAGAAGGCATTCCAGGCGGCCTGGCTGCTGCGGGCGATCACCTGCATCGACCTGACCACGCTGTCGGGCGACGACACCGAGGGCAGGGTCCGGCGGCTATGCGCCAAGGCCCGCCAGCCGGTGCGCGCCGATCTGCTGGACGCGTTGGGCATGGACGCGATCACCACCGGCGCGGTCTGCGTCTATCACGACATGATCGAAACGGCGGTCGACGCCCTGCGTGGCACCGGCATTCCGGTGGCCGCCGTCAGCACCGGCTTTCCCGCCGGGCTGTCGCCGTTCCCGCTGCGGCTGGCCGAAATCGGCGAAAGCGTGAAGGCCGGGGCCGGGGAAATCGACATCGTGATTTCGCGGCGGCATGTGCTGACCGGCAACTGGACGGCGCTATACGATGAAATGCGCGCGTTTCGCGATGCCTGCGGCGAGGCCCATGTCAAGGCGATCCTGGCCACCGGCGAGCTGGGAACGCTGCGCAATGTCGCGCGGGCGTCGCTGGTCTGCATGATGGCGGGAGCGGATTTCATCAAGACCTCGACCGGCAAGGAAAGCGTGAACGCCACGCTGCCGGTATCGCTGGTGATGATCCGCGCCATCCGCGACTATTTCGACCGCACCGGCCATCGCGTCGGCTACAAGCCCGCGGGCGGGATTTCCAAGGCCAAGGACGCGGTGCTGTACCTGGCGCTGATGAAAGACGAACTGGGCGACCGCTGGCTGCGACCCGACCTGTTCCGGTTCGGCGCCAGTTCGCTGCTGGGCGATATCGAACGGCAACTGGAACACCATGTCACCGGCGCCTATTCCGCCGGCTACCGCCATGCGCTGGGCTGAACGATCCCGGCGGAACCCGAGGTGAGACGATGACGGTCAAAGAGATCTTCGAGACCATGGATTACGGCCCCGCACCCGAAAGCACCGCCGAGGCGCGGGACTGGATCGCCGCGCGCGACGGGCGGTTCGGGCATTTCATCGACGGCGCGTTCACCGCGCCGGGTGACGGGTTCGACAGCCGCAACCCGGCCACCGGCGACGTGCTGGCCACGCTGACCCAGGCGACGCAGGGCGATATCGACACCGCCGTCGCGGCGGCGCGCCGGGCGCAACCGGAATGGGAGGCGCTGGGCGGGCAGGGTCGGGCGCGGCATCTCTATGCGCAGGCCCGCCTGCTGCAGAAACATGCCCGCCTGTTCGCGGTGCTGGAAAGCCTCGACAACGGCAAACCCGTGCGCGAAAGCCGCGACATCGACGTGCCGCTGGCGCAGCGTCATTTCTATTACCACGCCGGCATGGCGCAACTGATGGACAGCGAATTGCCCGATGCACGCGCCATCGGCGTCTGCGGGCAGATCATCCCGTGGAATTTCCCGCTGCTGATGCTGGCGTGGAAAATCGCGCCGGCGCTGGCGATGGGCAACACGGTGGTGCTGAAACCGGCGGAATATACCTCGCTGACCGCGCTGCTGTTCGCGGATATCTGCCAGCAGGCGGGACTGCCGAAAGGCGTGGTGAACATCGTCACCGGCGACGGCGCGGTGGGCGAGATGATCGTGGCCGCGCAGGTGGACAAGATCGCCTTTACCGGCTCGACCGAGGTGGGGCGCAGGATCCGCGAGGCGACGGCGGGCAGCTGCAAGGCGCTGACGCTCGAACTGGGGGGGAAATCGCCCTATATCGTGTTCGACGACGCCGATATCGACAGCGCCATCGAGGGGCTGGTGGATGCGATCTGGTTCAACCAGGGACAGGTCTGCTGCGCGGGGTCTCGGCTCCTGGTGCAGGAGGGCATCGCCGGGCGGTTCCATGACCGGCTGCGCGCGCGGATGGACAAGCTGCGGCTGGGCGACCCGCTGGACAAATGCATCGACGTGGGCGCGGTGGTGGACCCGGTCCAGGTGCAGGCGATCACCCGCATGGTCGATGCCAACACCGCCGGGACCATGCACCGCGCCGCCGGTGTGTTGCCGGAAAACGGCTGCTATTACCCGCCGACGCTGATTGCCGGTCTCAGCCCCGCCGATCCGCTGATGCAGGAAGAGATCTTTGGCCCGGTCCTGGTGTCCTGCACCTTCCGCACCCCGGCCGAGGCGGTCGAGATCGCCAACAACACCCGCTACGGGTTGGCGGCGACCCTGTGGACCGAAAACATCAACCTGGCGCTGGATATCGCCCCGAAACTGGCCGCGGGCGTGGTCTGGGTGAACGCCACCAACCTGTTTGACGCCGCCGCCGGGTTCGGCGGCGTGCGCGAGAGCGGGTTCGGACGCGAAGGCGGCTGGGAAGGGCTGGCCGCCTATACACGGCCCAGGGCCAAGGCCAAACCGCTGCCGCGGATCGCCCCGATGGCGGGCGACGGCGCCCCCACGGACGCGATCGACCGCACCGCCAAGATGTATGTCGGCGGCAAACAGGCCCGCCCCGACGGCGGCTATTCCCGGCCGGTCTGGGGGAAACCGGGCCTGCTGGGCCATGTCGGGCTGGCCAACCGCAAGGATGTGCGCAACGCGGTCGAGGCCGCGGCGGGTGCCAGCGCCTGGTCGAAGACGACCGGCCACCTGCGCGCGCAGATCCTCTATTACATCGGCGAAAACCTGTCGGCGCGGGCCGGCGAGTTCGCCGCGCGTATCGATGCGATGACCGGCAAACGCGGTGGCGCGGCTGAGGTCGAGGACTCGATCCAGCGGCTGTTCACCGCCGCGGCCTGGGCCGACAAACATGACGGGCAGGTGCATGGCGTGCCGATCCGCGGCGTGGCGCTGGCGATGAAGGAACCGGTCGGCGTGATCGGCGCGCTCTGCGCCGATGAGGCGCCGCTGCTGGGGCTGGTGTCGGTGATGGCGCCGGCCATCGCGATGGGCAACCGGGTGGTGCTGGCGGCGTCCGGGCCGTTCCCGCTGGCGGCGACCGATTTCTACCAGGTGCTCGACACCTCGGACGTGCCCGGCGGCGTGGTCAACATCCTGACCGGCGATCACGCCGAAATCGCCCCGCCGCTGGCCGCGCATATGAACGTGGACGCGGTGTGGAGCTTCTCGTCCTCGGACCTGTCGGGCGACATCGAACGCGCCTCGGCCGGGAACCTGAAACGGACCTGGGTCAACAATGGCATGGCCACCGACTGGCGGCAGGATCACAGCCGCCGGTTCCTGCAGGCCGCGACCGAGATCAAGAACATCTGGGTGCCCTACGGAGAATAGGGCCGCGGCTTAGTTCGCTGCGGCGCCCTCCAGCCCTTCGGGGCGGCCGACCACGAAGAAATGCAGGTGGTCGGGGTCGAGCAACGCGCCCGCCACCCGGTTGATGTCTTCCAGCGTCACCGCGTTCACCTGGTCGTTGCGGGTGGCGATATAGTCGATCGGCAAGCCTTCCATCTGCATGCCCACCATGATCCCGGCGATCCGGCCATTGCCGTCGAACCGCAGCGGATAAGCCCCGGTCAGATAGGTCTTGGCCTCCTGCAGTTCCGTTTCGGTCACGCCATCGGCGGCGGCGCGGGCCCATTCGGCGCGGATCACCTCGATCGCCTCGGCGATGCGGTCATTGGCCGAGGACACGCTGCCGACATAGATCGCGGCCAGGTCCTTGGGCGCGAGATAGGAATAGACACCATAGGTCAGCCCGCGCTTTTCCCGCACCTCGGTCATCAGGCGCGATTCGAACCCGCCCCCGCCCAGGATGTGGTTGAGGATGTAGGCGGCGAAGAAATCGGGATCGTCCCGTTCGATACCCGGCTGCACGAACAGCGCCACGGATTGCGGCGTGTCGAAATCGACCACGGTGGTGCCGCCGGTCACGGTCAGGTCCGCCTCGCCGGGGATCGGCGCGCCGGTTTCGGGCAGGTCGCCCAGCAACCCGTCGAGCAGAACCCCCAGTTCGTCGGCGGTGATGTCGCCCACGGCGCCGATATAGATGCGGTCACGGGCGAACACCGCCGCATGCGCCGCCAGCAGGTCGTCGCGGGTCAGCGCCGCCACCGAGGCGGGCGTGCCTTCGCCCGGGCTGGCATAGGGGTGATCGCCGTAGATCGCCGCGCTCATTTCCCTTCCGGCAATGGCATTGGGGTTCTTGGCGTCCGACTGCAGGCCCGAGATCACCTGCGCGCGCACCCGGTCCACCGCGTCGGGGTCAAAGCGCGGCGCATGGATGGTCTGGCGCAGCAGGTCGATCGCCGCATCGCGGTTCTCGGTCAGGAACCGCGCCGAGATCGTCACCGAATCGTCGCCCGCGTCATAGCCAAAGGACGCCGCCAGCGATTCCTGCGCCCGCGCATAGGCCTGGGCATCCATGTCGCCCGCGCCTTCCTCGAGCAGGCCGGTCATCAGGTAGACCGCGCCGCGTTTGCCCGGTCGGTCCAGCGAAGTGCCGCCGCGAAACCGGATTTCGAGCGCGGTGAACGGGATCGAATGATCCTCGACCAGCCACGCGGTCAGCCCGCCGGGCGTCGTCACTTCCTCGATCTCGACCGCGGCGGCGGCGGGCCAGGCCAGCAGCAGCGCGGCGACGAATGTCAGCACGGATTTCATTGCGTCACCTCCTTGTCCTGCATCAGCCAGCCCGTCACCGAGGTTTCGGGCCGCAGGATGGCGCGGGCGGCGGCGATGATCTCGTCGCCGGTCACCGCCTGCAGGATCTCGGGCCAGGCCTGCACATCCGCGATGGTCAGCCCGCTGGTCAGCGCCCGGCCATAGCGGTTGGCGATGCCGTCCACGTTGTCGCGGGCATAGATCTGCGCCGCGCGCAGTTGCAGCTTGATCCGGTCGAGCGCCTCGGCATCAACCCCGGTTTCGATGAACGCGGCCAGTTCGGCGTCCAGCGCGGCCTCGGCGGCCTCCAGCGTGACGCCTTCGGCGGGCACCACGATCAGGTCGAAGGTGGTGTCATCGAGCGACGTGCCGGTGTAATAGGCGCCGGTCCAGACCGCCAGCTTGTCGCGGAACTGCAGCGTCTCGGACAGGAACGACGTGGTGCCGCCGCCCAGCAGCTCGGACAGCAGGGTCAGCGCGGCGGCCTGTTCCTGCGCGCCGCTGTCGCGTTCGGGGGCCAGGTAAGACCGGCTGAGATAGGGCTGCGCGACCCGTGGATCGCGATAGGTCAGCCGCCGCGCGGCGGTCTGCGGCGGTTCCTGCGCCCGCGCGCGCGGGCCGAGATCGGGGGTCGGGGCCAGCGGGCCATAATGTTCCTCGGCCAGCCTGCGCACCTCGTCGGGATTGGCATCGCCCGACACGATCACGATGGCGTTGTTGGGGGCGTAATAGCGGTGGTAGAACCCCAGCGCATCGTCCAGGTCGAGCGTTTCCATCTCGTGTTTCCAGCCGATCACCGGCACGCCGTAGCGGTGGTTGAGATACTGCGCGGCGCGTTTCTGTTCCGAAAACAGCGACCGCGGGTTGTTCTCGGTGCGCTGGTTGCGTTCCTCCAGGATCACCTGGCGTTCGGTTTCGATGTCGCGTTCGGTCAGGTGCAGGTTCCGCATCCGGTCGGCTTCCATCTGCATCATCAGGCCCAGCCGGTCGGCGGCGACGCGCTGGTGATACGCGGTCTGGTCATAGCTGGTGAAGGCGTTGTCCTGTCCGCCATTGGCGGCCACGGTGGCCGACAATTCGCCCGCCGCCAGCGTCTCGGTGGCCTTGAACAGGAGATGTTCGAGAAAATGCGCAACCCCCGACGACCCGCGCGGTTCGTCGGCGGAGCCGGCGCGATACCAGACCATGTGCTGCACCACCGGGGCGCGATGATCCTCGATCACCACCACCTGCAATCCGTTGTCCAGCGTGAAACTGGTCACCGCCTCCTTGCCGAACCCGGCGCTTTCCCCGGCTGACAGCGGCATCGCCGCCATGATCGTCAGAAGGACGAGAACCCTGCGAAACATTGCGAAACCTCCGTTCACCGGCGTCAACCTGAGGGCGCACCGGCGCAAGATCAAGAAGCGATGGCGATTATGTGACCGGCGGCACCGGCGGGCGCGACCCCGGGCCGATCGCGGTTACTCGCGCACCGGCGGCGAGGACGGGGTGGCGATGCCGTAGCTGCGGAACAGGTCGGTCTGTTCGAACGGGTTGATCTTCTGGCGGCGATAGGCCTGCTGGTAGCGGTCGACCGGGAACAGGCGGAACGACGACAGCCGTTTCTGCTGCTTGCGGAACTGGGCGTCCTCGGTGCCGGTGGTGCTGCGGATGTTCTGCGGGACACCGTGCCGGCTGGCCCGCGCCACCAGCGCGCCGTCGGCGGACGGAACACCGGTTGCGTTCAGCGCGGCCGGGTTGCCGCCCAGCGCCGCCACCGCATCGGCCTGCGGGTGCGGATCGGTCAGATTGGCCCCGCCGGGCGTCGGCGCGGGCAGCACCGCGTAATCCTGCGGCGCGGTCAACGGCTTGACCGGCAGCACCATGAATTCGTCGGGACCCGGTGAATTGGACCGCAGGTCGTGCATGCCCTTCTTGCCCGAGCACGCGGCAACGGTCATCAAGCCTGCCAGAAGGATCGCCGAAAAAGGCAACCGCATGTAACGTCTCCTGCCTGTTCCCGGCGTGTTTAGCGCATATCCCGCGGCCCGTCACGGGGCGTTTTCACCCCGTTGCGGCCTTCGAACAGCAGCAGGCCGGCGGCACCGGCGAAAATGAACACATCCGCCAGGTTGAACACGAACGGGTTGTCGAAGCCGCAGCATGACATGTTCAGGAAATCCAGGACATAGCCATACCACAACCGGTCGACCACGTTGCCCAGCGCGCCGCCCGCCAGCAGCCCGCCCGACACCAGCAACGGCCAGCGCGGCTGCTGCCGGCGCAGCCACATCAGGACCGCGGCGATCACCGCCAGCGAAAACACGATCAGCACCCAGCGCATGGCGTCGGTTTCGCTGTCGAACAGGCCGAAATTGATGCCCCGGTTTTCGCCGTAGCGGAAATTCAGCAGCGGCGGATAGACATCTATGGCGCGTTTGCGCGCCAGTTCCAGCCCATGCACCACCCAGTATTTGCTGACCTGGTCGACCAGCAACGCCGCGATCGCGGACCAGATGAGCAATCCCCAGCGCATCGTCTCAGTGCCTGAAATGCCGCATGCCGGAAAAGACCATCGCCAGCCCCAGCTCGTCGGCGGCGGCGATCACCTCGTCGTCGCGCATCGACCCGCCGGGCTGGATCAGCGCCGTCGCCCCGGCCTCGGCGGCGGTGATCAGCCCGTCGGCAAAGGGAAAGAACGCATCCGACGCGACCACCGACCCCCGGGTCGGCGTTTCCGCGAGATCCAGCACGCCGGCCATGTCCTGCGCCTTGCGCGCGGCGATGCGGGTGCTGTCCACGCGGCTCATCTGACCGGCGCCGACACCCACCGTGGCGCCGTCCTTCACATAGACGATGGCGTTGGATTTCACATGCTTGGCCACCGTCCAGGCAAACAGCAGATCGGCCAGTTCCGCATCGGACGGCGCGCGTTTCGTCACCACCCGGAGATCCCCGGCATCGACATGGCCGGTGTCCTTGTCCTGGACCAGGATACCGCCCGACACCTGCCGGAAGGCCAGCGCGGCGGCGCGCGGATCGGCCAGCCCGCCGGTCGTCAGCAGGCGCAGGTTCTTCTTGGCGGCAAAGATGTCGCGGGCCGCCTGATCCGCGTCGGGCGCGATGACGACCTCGGTGAAGATGCCGGTGATCGCCTCGGCGGTTCTGGCATCCAGCGTGCCGTTCAGCGCGATGATGCCGCCAAAGGCGCTGGTCCGGTCGCAGTCGAATGCCCGCTGATAGGCGTCGCTCAGCGTTTTGCCGCGTGCCACGCCACAGGGATTGGCATGTTTGATGATCGCGCAGGCCGGGCCGTTTTCGGGCGCGAATTCGCTGACCAGTTCGAACGCGGCGTCGGTGTCGTTGATGTTGTTGTAGCTCAGGTCCTTGCCCTGGTGCTGAACCGCCGTGGCAATCCCCGGCCGGGCGCTGCCATCGGTGTAGAAGGCCGCGCGCTGATGCGGGTTCTCGCCATAGCGCAAGCCCTGCGCCAGCGTCCCGGCAAAGGCCCGGCGGCGCGGCGTATCAACCCCGGCGGCCCCGGCCAGCCAGGTCGACACCGCCGCGTCATAGGCCGCGGTCCGCGCATAGGCGCATTGCGCCAGCCCGCGGCGGAACTCAAGGCTCGTGGCACCGCCATGCGCGTCCATGTTCTCGAGAACCGCCGCGTAATCCTCGACATCGACCACGACCGTGACGAAGGCGTGGTTCTTGGCCGCCGCGCGGATCATCGCGGGCCCGCCGATGTCGATGTTCTCGACGCAGTCGTCGTAACCGGCTCCGGCGGCGACGGTGGCCTCGAACGGATAGAGGTTGACCACCAGCAGGTCGATCGGGCCGATCTCGTGCTGTTCCATGGCGGCGACGTGGCTGGCATCGTCGCGCAGCGCCAGCAGCCCCCCATGCACCATCGGATGCAGGGTCTTGACCCGGCCATCCATCATCTCGGGGAACCCGGTCACCTCCGACACGTCGCGCACGTCGAGCCCGGCATCGCGCAGCGCCCGCGCGGTGCCGCCGGTGCTGAGCAGCTCCACCCCGCGCGCGGCCAGCGCACGACCCAGATCGGCGAGCCCGGTCTTGTCGGAAACAGAGAGCAGCGCCCGGCGAATCGGTGTCTGGTCGGTCATGGTGCGGATGGTCCTTTTGCGGATTGGGTCTCTGGGACGCCGCATACCCTATCGCCGCGCCGGATTGAACGGCTTGTTTTGCCGCGCCGGCGCGGGCGCATCGGTCAGCCGTCCCGGCGCAGGCAGGCGATGTAGAACCCATCCATGCCGCCGCGTTCGGGCCAGTAATCCGGGCGCAGCCGCAACCCGCCCTCTTCGGTGATCCAGGCCGGATCGATGCCGGGCCGCGACAGCGCCGCGCGATCGGCGACCAGGCCCGGATGCGCCGCCAGCGCCTCCTCGACCTGCACCTCGCCTTCGTCGGGCAGCAGCGAACAGGTGCAATAGACCAGCCGCCCGCCGGGTTTCAGCAGCGTCAGCGCATGGGCCAGCATCCGCGCCTGAAGCGCGATCAGCCCGCAGATCTCGGCCCCGTCGCGCGCATGTGGCAGATCCGGGTGCCGGCGGATGGTGCCGGTGGCCGAACAGGGCGCATCCAGCAGCACCGCGTCATAGACGCCGGTCATCTCCAGCGCGTCACCGGTGCGGATATCCGCCCGCAGCCCGGTTCGGGCCAGGTTTTCGCGCAGCCGTCCGAGCCGCCGGTCCGAGATGTCCACGGCCACCACATCCGCGCCCGCCGCCGCCATCTGCAATGTCTTGCCCCCCGGCGCGGCACAGAGATCCAGCACCGATTCGCCCGGTTGCGCATCCAGAATGCGTGCCGGCAGCGCCGCCGCGGCATCCTGCACCCACCAGTCGCCCGCCTCATAGCCCGGCAGCGCCGAGATCTGCCCCGGCTGCGCCAGCCGCAGCGACCCGGTGGGCAGGGATTCGGCCCCGGTCAGGGACTGGGTGAGGTCGATGCCCGGTTTCGCGGTCAGGTCCAGCGGCGCGCCGGCAAAATGCGCCGCCTCCATCGCGGTAACCGCCTGCGGCCCCCAGGCCTGGGTCAGCGGGCCGCGCAGCCATTTCGGCAGGCGCGGCACCCGCAACTTGTTCCAGGCCTCGGGCCCCTCGGCGGCAATCTTGCGCAGCACCGCGTTGACCAGCCCCTTGAGCTGGCCATGGCGACGATGGCGGCCGACGACCTGCACCATCGCATTGACCACGCCATGCGCCGCCGCCCCGGTGCACAGCTCGACCGTCCCGACCCGCAGCGCGTTGCGCACATGCAGCGGCGGTGCCTTGCGCAGGTGTTTGTTCAGCAGCCGGTCGGCGCGTTCCAACCCGCGCAGCGTGTCGGTGGCCAGCCGCTGCGCCCGCGCCCGGTCGGGTCCGCTCAGCCGGTCAAGGGACTCGGTGACATCCGACAGCATCCGGCCTTCGCCGAGAACCTTGTCCAGCAGGGCCACCGCCCCGCGCCGCGCATCGACGCCCATATCCGACATATGCCCTTGCTCCGCCTTGCCCCGGCCCGGCTGCGGCGTATATCACGGGACGGACAAAGGAACAGCCGCAATGACCGACACACAGGATCAACCGGATCAAAAGGACCTGCCGCCCGCCGCCCGCCGGGCATTGGCCGAGGCCGAAGCCCGCCGGGCCGAGGCCGCTGGGGCCGCGCCGCCGCCAACCGAACTGGGCGGCCGTGACGGGCCCGACCCGGCCCGCTATGGCGACTGGGAAAAGAAAGGGATCGCGATCGACTTCTGAGCGGTCACGGGCCGGTCACAGGCCTGTCATGGGCGCCCTATTCAGCGAAACTGACGCTGCCTTCATCGGTGGTCGTGCCGGCCGCTCCGTCTTCGCCGTCGCTGCCCAGCGCCACGCCGAGAACCACGCCGGTGATGGCAACGCTGATCAGCGCCTCGGTGCTCAGCCCGCCCCACAGCTCATCGGGCAAGCCCTGATCCGCGGCGGTTTCGCCCGAGGAATTCTGGCGGCAGGTCGCTCGCAGCAGGTTGCCCGGAATATATTCGGCCGAAACGACCGTACCGGCGCCGCAGACGCCGCGCGTCCGCGCCTCGGCAACGGCCCCCGCGGGCACCTGTGCCAGCGCCGCGGAACCGGACGCCGCGACCGCCGAGATCATAGCAACTGCTTGAATTATTTTGCCCATAGCCACACCAACGATTCGTGATAGTATCCGATCAGACTAGCGTTCGCGCCGCGATCCGGCAACGTGAACGTGCATTCGGTGTTTCAGGACGACGGGAATTTTCAGATGTTGCGCATGACACGAACCTTCATTGCCCTCGCGGCTTCTTCCGCGCTTGCCCTGCAGGCGGCGCCGGTCTGGGCGCAGGCGCCCGGCGCGCTCTACACGGTCGTGGTGCCCTCATCCCAGTTCGGTTCGCCCAACTTCACCCAGCTGGTCGTCAACGGGCTCGCCGCGGCGCGCGCATTCTGCGGCAAGCTCGAGAACAAGGCCTATGTGGTGGACTGCCTGGCCGAGCGGCTGGATGCCGTGTCCGACCAGATGGACCTCGAAGGCAACACCGGCGACGACTATGCCGAAGTGCGCAGCATCCTGTCCGACACTTCGGGCAAGCTCCAGAAACTGGCGCGTGACAATCGCGACCGCGCCCTGCCGCGCGGCAAGGCCAGCACCACCAGCGGCAGCACCACCATCCGCACCAGCCGCCCGCTGACCCCGGTTGCCGCCCCGGCCGCCGCGGATGTCAACGCACAGGCCACCGCGATCCTCGACGAGGCCGAAACCCTGCTGCTGCGCAGTGCCGCCGGGTCGTCCGACAAGACCGCGCAATATACCCGCATCGCCGAGGCGCTGCGGTCCAACAAGGTGCTGATCCGTTCGACCTGATCCGGTGACGAACCCGGTCCGGGGCTGCTAGAGCCCCAGGACATCGGCCATGTCATACTGCCCCGGCGCGCGATCCTGACCCCAGAGCGCGGCCCGCAACGCGCCGCGGGCAAAGATCGCGCGGTCGGTTGCGACATGGCGCAGGACGATCCGCTCGCCGGGTGCCGCGAACAGCACGTCATGTTCGCCCACGATGTCACCGCCGCGAATGGCCGAGAACCCGATATGCCCGCGTTCGCGCGCGCCGGTGATCCCGTCGCGCCCCCGGTCGGCGGCCTCGGCCAGCGTGACGCCGCGCCCCTCGGCGGCGGCCTCGCCCAGCATCAGCGCGGTGCCCGACGGCGCATCCACCTTGCGGTTGTGATGGGCTTCGATCACCTCGATGTCGAAATCGGCGTCCAGCGCCGCCGCGACCTTGCGGGTCAGGCCGACCAGCAGGTTGACGCCCAGGCTCATGTTGCCGGCGCGGATGATCACCGCATGGCGCGCCGCCGGTTCCAGCGCCGCGATCTGGTCGTCGCTCAGGCCGGTGGTGCCGATGACATGCACGGCGCGGGCCTGCGCGGCCAGCGCGGCAAACTCGACCGAGGCCTGCGGCGCGGTAAAGTCGATCACCGCCTGGGCACGGGCAAAGGCTTCGAGCGGGTCATCCGTCACCGTGACCCCCAGCGCCGCACCGCCCATCGCCTCGCCGATATCGGCGCCGACCCAGTCATGCCCCGGCCGTTCGACGGCGGCGGCCAGGCGCGCGCGGCCACTCTGCGCCACGGTGCGCACCAGCATCTGCCCCATCCGGCCCGACGCGCCGGTGACCACGATACCCGGAAGATGTGTCATGCGGTTCCCCTGTCCTGCTGCGTTGTCCCTAACCAATCGCGCACCGCTTGGCAAAGCCTGCCGATGGGCGTAGATCACGACCATGGCAAAGAACAGGTTTCATGACGGGCCCGGCCCGTCGCAACGGCAACTGCGCGTCGGCGAACTGATCCGGCGCACGCTGTCGGACGTTCTCGCGCGCGGCGATGTGCATGACCCGGACCTCAACCGGCTGTCGATCACCGTGGGCGAGGTCCGCACCTCGCCCGACCTGCGCGTGGCCACCGCCTATGTGCTGCCGCTGGGCGGCCAGGGGCAGGACACGGTGCTGGACCTGCTGCACCGCAACCGCGGCGAGCTGCGCCATATCGTGTCGAAGAAGCTGACCCTGAAATTCGCGCCCGAGCTGCGGTTCAAGCTGGACGAAACCTTTGACCAGATGGACGACACCCGCCGGATGCTGTCGCAGGACGAGGTGCGCCGGGACGTCGAGAAATGATCCGCGCGCTGGCGATCGTGATGGCGACCGTGCTGGCAACCTGGGCCGCCGCCCCGGCGCAGGCCGTCGACTGCCGCGATGTCGACCACGCGGGCAACGGCTATACCGTCTGCGAGGTCGATGCCGCGACCGCGGACCTGCGCCTGTTCCTGAACGGGCCCGATGGCGGCCTGCTGGGCCAGTTCGGGGCGATCGACAACCAGTTGGCGGCGGATGGCGGCAGGCTGGCCTTTGCCATGAATGCCGGCATGTATCACGATGACCGCAGGCCGGTCGGGCTTTATGTCGAGAACGGCGCCGAGATCGCCGGGATCGTCACCAGCGCCGGGCCGGGCAATTTCGGGCTGGTGCCCAATGGCGTGTTCTGCATCCGCGCGGGCCGCGCCGACGTGATCGAAACCCTGAGCTTTGCCGAAGCCCGGCCCGACTGCCGCTATGCCACCCAATCGGGACCGATGCTGGTGATCGGCGGGGACCTGCACCCGCGATTCCTGATTGACAGCACGTCGCGCTACATCCGCAACGGCGTCGGCACCAGCGCGGATGGCCGGCGCGCCGTTTTTGCCATCTCGCGCAATGCGGTCACGTTTCACGAATTCGGCAGCCTGTTCCGCGATGTGCTGAACCTGCCCGAGGCGCTCTATTTCGACGGCAATATCTCGCGTCTCTACGCACCGGCGATCGGTCGCAACGATGTCGGGTTCGCGATGGGGCCCGTGGTCGGCGTGGTCGAGCCCCGCTAAGCGTTCAGTAGCCCAGCGCGCAGCCGTCCTTGCGCGCGTCGCTGGCGCCTTCGAGCACCCCGTCGGGACGAATCGCAATCGCCTGCGCGCCACCCAGCGGCGTTTCCGGGATCACCACCTCGTGGCCACGGTCGGCCAGCGCGGCGCGCACCGCGTCGGAATAGCCGCGCTCGACCTTGAGCACGCCACCATCCGCGAAACAGCGCGGCGCATCCGCCGCGCCCTGCGGATCGAGCCCGAAATCGACCAGGTTCGACACCAGCCGGGCATGGCCGGTGGGCTGATAGCCACCGCCCATCACGCCGAACGGCATCACCACCCCGTCCGCGCGTTGCAGCAGGCCGGGAATGATCGTGTGCATCGGCCGTTTGCCGGGGCCGTATTCGTTCGGGTGACCCGGCTCCAGCGTGAACCCGGCGCCACGGTTCTGGAGCAGAATGCCAAATTTCTCGGACGCGATGCCGGACCCGAAACCGTGAAAGATCGAATAGATCAGCGACACCGCCATGCGGTCACGGTCGACCACGGTCAGGTAGACGGTGTCGCGGTGGATCGCCTCGGTCAGCGGCGCGGCGGCGGGCATGGCCCGGCGCGGGTCGATCAGCGCGGCCAGCCGCGACGCGGTTTCGGGGGCAAGCATGTGGTCGAGCCGCGCGGTGTGGTCGGGATCGGCGATGAACCGGTTGCGCGCGTCATAGGCGAGCTTGGCCGCCTCGGCTTCGATATGCGCGCGTTCCGCCCCCCGGGGGTCTATCGCGGCGAGATCGAACTGCGACAGGATGTTCAGCAGCAGGATCGCCGTCGCCCCCTGCCCGTTGGGCGGATGTTCGAACAATATGTCGCCCTTGTAGGCGCCGCTGACGGGATCGGCGGGGGAACAGGCGGTAGCCGCGAAATCGCCGGGGGCGTGCGCACCGCCCTGCGCGGCCAGCGCGGCGATCATGTCCTCGGCCACCTCGCCGGTATAGAACGCATCGCGCCCGTGCCGGGCGATCCGGCGCAGGACCTCGGCCTGTCCCGGGGCGCGGAACATCTGGCCCATGCGCGGCGCGGCGCCGTCGACCAGGTAACGGTCGCGCGCAACGCCCTTCAGGGCATCCGCATCGTTGCTCCAGTCGAACGCCACCCGCGCGGCAACCGGCACGCCGGTTTCCGCATAGTGGATTGCCGGGGCCAGGACCGCGTCCAGACCCAGCCTGCCGACGCTGTCCGACAGGTGGCAGAAGGCATCGACCGCGCCCGGAATGGTCACCGCCTCGGGGCCACGAAGGGGAACGGTTTTTTGGCCCGCGCCGCGCAGCGCCGCCGCATCCGCCCCGGCGGGCGCCCGGCCCGATCCGTTCAGCGCGCGCACCCGGTCCTCGCCCGGCAACCGGTAGAGGACAAAGCAATCGCCGCCGATACCCGTCATCTGCGGTTCGCAGACCCCCAGCAGCACGGCCGCCGCGATTGCCGCGTCCATCGCGTTGCCGCCGCGTTTCAGCGTATCGACGGCCACCTGGGCTGCCAGCGGATGCGACGTGGCGCACATTCCTTCGGTTGCAAGAACCGCGGAACGCCCCGGCAGATGAAGATCGCGCATGATGTCTCCCCTTTCCGCGCGACACTAGGCCGGGTTCCCGGCAATGCCAATCGGTTCCCGCGGGATGGGAACCTCGGCGCGACGATCAGGGTGGGGGCGTTGACGCGCCGCGCCGAGGGAAGCCGTTGCAGCTACCCGCCCGGTATGACGCCGGATATCGGCGAGAGTTTGAACCAATTGCGGCGGTTTGCGGGCAGAATGACCTAGGCCCGCCGCAGCCGAAAGGAGAGATCCAGCAGGTTGTATCCGCCGCGGCGGCGGTATCGGACCGTTTCGGCCAGCTCGGCGATCAGCAACCAGCCAAAGCCGCCCTCGGGCAGATCCTGCACCGGGCAGGCGAGATCGGCCACCGGCACTGCCGGCGGCATGTGGCCCGGCAGCGCCACCCCGGGGTCGCGGACACGCACCGACAGGCAGCCCGCGGTTATCGCGCAGGTGATCGACAGATCGGCGCCGGGGGACGCCGCGCAGGCATGTTCGATCACGTTGTTCGTCGCCTCGGTGAGCACGATTTCGACATTGCCGGCCGATTCCATCGAAACCCCCTGACCGACCAGCCAGCGGGCGATGGCCGGCACGGCCTGCCGCACCGCCAGGGGGTCGGCACGCAACCCGACCCTGAAACGCCTCGACAACAGGTGGACCGCCCGCGTCAGCCCGCGGATGAGGCCACGGCCTCGTCCAGGGTGGGAAACAGCCGGAACACGGTATCCATGCGGGTCAGCCGGAACACCTTGTCGACATTCGGCCGCAACCCGGCCAGGTCCAGCCGGCGGTCGGCGCCCAGATGTTTCATCGCGGCGACGATCGCGCCCAGACCGCTGGAATCGATGAAATCCACCGCGGCAAGATCGAGAATCACCCGGTCATCGCCGTCGGCGGTGACGCAGCGCATGTCCTCCTTGAACCGGATCGCGACGGCGGCATCGATCCGGTCGGCATCGACGGTCACGATCTGCGCGCCGTTTTCCCGTTTGCTGGTCAGGCTCATCGAATATTCCTCCGATCTGGCCGGGATACGCTAGACGGCAATCCTTACCATTCGGTATGCAGGCCCGGAGATCAGGAGGATGAGCAATGAAAGACGTTGTGATCGCCGGGGCAGCGCGGACCCCGATGGGCGGGTTCCAGGGCATGTTTGACGGCATCAGCGCCGCCGATCTGGGCGGCACCGCGATCAGGGCCGCGCTGGAGGGCGCCGGGGCGGCGACCGTGGACGAGGTTCTGATGGGCTGCGTCCTGCCCGCCGGACAGGGCCAGGCCCCGGCGCGCCAGGCCGGGTTTGCCGCCGGCCTGGGCGAAGAGGTGCCGGCGACCACGCTCAACAAGATGTGCGGATCGGGGATGAAGGCGGCGATGCTCGCGTTTGACCGGATCGCGCTGGGCCATGCCGACACCATGATCGCCGGGGGCATGGAAAGCATGACCAACGCGCCCTACCTGCTGCCCAAGATGCGCGGCGGCGCCCGGATCGGGCATGGCCAGGTCATCGATCACATGTTTCTCGACGGGCTCGAGGATGCCTATGACACCGGCCGGCTGATGGGAACATTTGCCGAGGACTGCGCCGAAACCTACCAGTTCACCCGCGAGGCACAGGACGAATACGCGCTGAAATCGCTGTCCAACGCGCTCGAAGCCCAGGAAACCGGCGCCTTCGACGGCGAAATCGCTCCGGTCGTCGTGAAAACCCGCCGGGGCGAGGTGACCGAATCCACCGACGAACAGCCGAAATCGGCCCGGCCCGACAAGATCCCGACCCTGAAACCGGCCTTCCGCAAGAACGGCACCGTGACCGCCGCCAACGCCTCGTCGATCTCGGACGGCGCCGCGGCGCTGGTGCTCGCCTCGGCCGATGCAGCCGCGGCGCAGGGTCTCACGGTGCGCGCCCGCATCCTGGGCCATGCCAGCCACGCCCAGGCCCCCGGCCTGTTCACCACCGCGCCGGTTCCCGCGGCGCGGAAACTGCTGAAATCCATCGGCTGGTCCACGGATGATGTGGACCTGTGGGAGGTCAACGAAGCCTTTGCCGTGGTGCCGATGGTGTTCATGCGGGAAATGGGGCTCTCGCGTGACATCGTGAACGTCAATGGCGGCGCCTGCGCGCTGGGTCACCCGATCGGCGCCTCGGGCGCGCGGATCATGGTCACCCTGCTGAACGCATTGGAAAAACGCGGCCTGAAACGCGGGGTCGCCGCGATCTGCATCGGCGGCGGAGAAGGCACGGCCATCGCCATCGAACGGGCCTGAACCCGCTTTCTGTCACGGCATCCCGGGGCGATGACCGGCGGCAGTCTTGGCGGTAGCCCCGGCACCGCTCGTGAAAAAATGCTTGCGAATTTCATGATGCCGACCCACCATGAAAGAACCAAGGATTTTTTCACGAGATTCGGCCAATGCGCCACGACACCGTGCAAAGCAACACGCTGGGGGCCGATCTGCGCGCGCTGCGCAAGTCGCGCGGCCTGACCCTGTCCGAGCTTGCCAACCGGCTCGGTCGCTCGGTCGGCTGGCTGTCCCAGGTCGAACGCGATCTCTCCGCCCCCTCCATCGCCGATCTGCGCCAGATATCGACGCTGCTCGACGTGCCGCTGTCGCTGCTGTTCGGAACCGCCGCCGCATCGCCGGACGAATCCGGCCATGTGGTACGCCGGAACGCGCGGCGCAGGATCGGCAACCGCACCGCCGGACTGGTCGAGGAACTGCTGTCCCCCGACCTGACCGACGACTTCGAGATGGTTCACTCCACGTTCGAACCGCATAGCGAGATCGAGACGACGAATATCCGCGAAACGCAGGAGGTCGGCTACCTGGTCTCGGGCAGGCTCGACCTGCGGATCGGCGACCGGGATTTCACCATCCAGCCCGGCGACAGTTTCCGCATTCGCGGCGAACCCCACCGCTGGGCCAACCCTTATGACGAACCGGCCGTGGCGATCTGGGTGATCGCCCCGCCGGTCTACTGATCCGATGCCCCGGCCGACCCATCCCCACCACGCCACGGACATCTGCAACCCGGCCGCAGCGACGTCGCCCGCCAGGGCGGAGGAGCGGCCCACAAGCAGGATAGGAGACTGAACATGCGCAAGGGATCATGCCTGTGCGGCGGTATCTCGTTTGAAATCGACGGCGAGATGAACCCGCCCACCGCCTGCCATTGCAGCCAGTGCCGCCGGCAATCGGGCCATGTCTGGGCCTCGGCGGTGGTCGCGCAGGATGCGCTGACGCTCACCGCGCAGGACACCCTGCGCTGGTATCGCGCCAGCACCACCGCCAGCCGCGGCTTCTGCGGCACCTGCGGGTCGTTCCTGTTCTGGAAACATGATGACGAGGACACGATTTCGGTCGCGCTCGGCTCAATCGACCCGCCGACGGGGCTGGCATTGGCCCGCCATATCTTCGTGGCCGACAAGGGCGACTATTACGACATCACCGACGGCTTGCCGCAACGCGCTCAGTAGGGAGGGACGGACATGGCCGGGTTTCCGACACAGGCGCGCGTGGTCATCATCGGGGGCGGCGCGGTGGGCGCGTCCTGCCTCTATCATCTGACCAGATCCGGCTGGACCGATTGCGTGCTGCTGGAAAAGAACGAACTGACGGCGGGATCGACCTGGCACGCCGCCGGAAACGTGCCGACCTTCTCGACCTCGTGGTCGGTGATGAACATGCAGCGCTATTCGACCGAGCTCTACCGCGATCTCGGCGCTGCCGTGGCCTATCCGATGAACTACCATGTCACCGGCTCGATCCGGCTGGCGCATTCGCGCGAGCGGATGCAGGAATTTGAACGCGCCAGCGGCATGGGCCGCTATCAGGGCATGGATATCGAGATCCTCGGCCTGGACGGGATCAGGGACCGCTATCCATTTCTGGAAACCCACGGCCTCGCCGGTGCGCTCTACGATCCCAATGACGGCGATATCGACCCGGCGCAGCTGACCCAGGCGCTGGCCAAGGGCGCGCGCGACATGGGCGCCCGGATCGAACGGTTCTGTCCCGCCATCGGGGTCCGGCGCGAAAACGGCGACTGGATCGTCGAAACCCGCAAGGGCGACATCCACTGCGAATATGTGGTCAACGCCGCCGGGTATTACGCCCAGCGCGTCGGCGAATGGTTCAGACCCTTCGGCGGGCGCAGGGTGCCGATGATGGTGATGAGCCACCAATACATGCTGACCGACGAAATCCCCGAACTCGCGGCATGGTCGCGGGAAAATGGCGGCAAGCTGCCGCTGCTGCGCGACGTGGACAGCTCCTATTACCTGCGGCAGGAAAAACACGGGTTGAACCTCGGCCCCTACGAACGCGACTGCCGGGCGCATTGGGTCCGGCCCGAGGATCCGATGCCCGAGGATTTCAGCTTCCAGCTCTATCCCGACGACCTGGATCGGCTGGAATGGTATATCGAGGACGCAATGGCCCGCGTGCCGCTGCTGGGGCGGGCGGGCGTGAACAAGGTCATCAACGGCCCGATTCCCTACGCCCCGGACGGGCTGCCGCTGATCGGGCCGATGCCCGGCGTGCCCAACGCGTTCGAGGCCTGCGTGTTCACCTTCGGCATCGCCCAGGCCGGCGGCGCCGGCAAGGTGCTGGCGGAATGGGTGACCGAAGGCATGACCGAGTGGGACATGTGGTCCTGCGACCCGCGCCGCTATACCGGCCACACCGACCGCGACTACTGCATCGCCAAGGGGATGGAGGTCTACGGCCACGAATACGCGATGCATTTCCCCCGCCACGAATGGCCGGCGGGGCGCGACAGGAAACTGTCGCCCGTGCATGACAGGACAAGGGCGCTGGGTGGCGTGATGGGGGTCTATAACGGCTGGGAACGGGCCAACTGGTTCGCCGCGCCGGGCGACGACCTGTCCGACGAGGCCACCCGGACCTGGGGCCGGGCGGGCCCCTGGGCGCCGCGCATCCGCGCCGAATGCGAGGCGGTGCGCGATGGCGTCGGCATGCTCGACCTGCCGGGGTTTTCGCGGTTCAAGCTCCAGGGGCCGGGGGCGGATGACTGGCTGCGCGGGCTGATCACCGGGGCGCTGCCGCAGATCGGCCGTGTCGGGCTGGCTTATTTCGCCGATGACCGCGGCCGGATCGTGACCGAGATGTCGGTCACGCGCGAGGCCGAGGATCGGCTGGTCCTGGTCACCGCCGCAGCCGCGCAGTGGCATGACCGGGAATGGCTGGAACGCCACATGCCCGCCGAATGCGCCTTTACGATCGAGGACTGGACCGACCGGATGTCGACGCTGATCGTGACCGGCCCGAAATCGCGCGACCTGCTGTCGGGGCTCTGCGACGCCGACCTGACCCTGCCCTGGCTGAGTTTCCAGGAAACCGGGATCGCCGGCAGCTGGGTGGCACTGCTTCGGGTTTCCTTTGCCGGGGAACTGGGGTGGGAACTGCATGCCGAAAACGCCGACATTCCCGCGATCCATGACGCGGTCCTGGCCGCCGGCGCCACGCCGTTCGGCATGTATGCGCTGAATTCGCTGCGGATCGAAAAGGGATACCGCAGCTGGAAAGGCGACCTGTCGACCGATTACTCGTTGCTCGAAGGCGGGCTGGAGCGGTTCATCCGGTTCGACAAGCCGCAGGATTTCCCCGGCAAGGCGGCGTTGCTGGCCGAGAGACAGCACGGCGTGAAGAAGCGGTTCGTCACCCTGATCGTGGATGCCGGCGCGGCGGATGCGCCTTATATGTCCACCCTCTGGCACGGGGGCGAGATCGTGGGGGAAACCACATCGGGCGACTGGGGTTATCGCGTGAATGCCTCGATCGCGCTGGGGATGCTGCGCGCCGACCTGGCGGTTCCGGGCACCGCGGTCGAGGTGGAAATCTACGGCGAGCGCCGCAGGGCCGTGGTGCAGGAGAACCGGCCGCTCTGGGACCCCGACAATGCGCGGATGCGGGCATGACCGCGGTCTTGATGCCCGGGTCCGGCGCCTGTCCCCGCGACGGGGCCGACATCACCTGACAACCGCTCATCCGCCCTGACGGGCGACTTCGCTGGATTGGAGCTCATTGATGGCAAATCTTCCCGACAGGGCCCGCGCGGTGATCATCGGCGGCGGTGTCGTCGGCTGTTCCGTCGCCTATCACCTGACCCGGCTGGGCTGGACCGATGTGGTGCTGCTGGAACGCAAGCAGCTGACATCGGGCACGACCTGGCATGCCGCCGGGCTGATCGGGCAGTTGCGCGCCTCGTCGAACATGACCAAGCTGGCGCGCTATTCCGCCGAGCTCTATGCCGGGCTGGAGGCGGAAACCGGGGTTGCCACCGGGTTGCGGCAAACGGGGTCGATCTCGGTCGCGCTGACCGAGGACCGCAAGGAGGAACTGTTCCGCAATGCGGCCATGGCGCGCGCATTCGGCGTGCCGGTCGAGGAGATTTCTCCCGCCGAGGTTGCCGCGCGTTACGAACACCTGAACATCGAGGGGGTCAGGGCCGGGGTCTGGCTGCCCACCGACGGGCAGGGCGATCCCGCGAATATCGCGCTGGCGCTGGCCCGGGGGGCGCGGCAGCGTGGCGCGGTGGTGGCCGAGCAGGTCAGGGTGACCGGCATTCCGCGGCGCGGCCGACGCGTGACCGGGGTCGATTATGACGGGCCCGGCGGGCCTGGGCATATCGCCTGCGAGGCGGTGGTGAACTGTGCCGGCATGTGGGGGCGCGAGGTGGGCCGGATGGCCGGGGTGAACGTCCCGCTGCAGGCCTGCGAACATTTCTACATCGTGTCCGAGCCGATCGCGGGGCTGGAACCGCTGCCTGTGCTGCGCGTGCCGGACGAATGCGCCTATTACAAGGAGGATGCCGGCAAGATGATGCTGGGCGCCTTCGAGCCCGTGGCCAAGCCCTGGGGCATGGCCGGCATTCCCGAGAATTTCGAGTTCGACCAGCTGCCCGAGGATTTCGACCATTTCGAACCGATCCTGGAAATGGCGGTGAACCGCCTGCCGATGCTGGCCGAGGCCGGGATTCATACCTTTTTCAACGGGCCCGAGAGTTTTACCCCGGACGATGCCTATCATCTCGGGCTGGCGCCCGAGATGGACAATGTCTGGGTCGCCGCCGGGTTCAACTCGATCGGCATCCAGTCGGCGGGCGGCGCCGGGATGGCGCTGGCGCAATGGATGGAGGACGGGTCGAAACCGTTCGATCTGGGCGACGTGGACATTTCCCGGATGCAGCCGTTCCAGGGCAACCGCCGCTATCTCATCGAGCGGGCGACGGAAACGCTGGGTCTGCTCTATGCCGATCACTACCCCTTTCGCCAGAAGGCCACCGCGCGCGGGGTGCGGCGGACGCCGTTCCACGACCGGCTGGCGGATCGCGGCGCGGTGTTCGGTGAAATCGCCGGATGGGAACGCGCCAACTGGTTCGCGACGGACGGCCAGGATCGCGACTACCGGTATGCCTGGGGCCGTCAGAACTGGTTCGGCAACACCGCCGCCGAACACCGCGCCGTGCGCGAAAATGTCGGCATGTACGACATGTCGTCCTTTGGCAAACTGCGCGTCGAGGGCCCCGATGCCGAGGATCTGCTGAACCATGTCAGCGGCGCGGACATGTCGGTGCCAGCAGGCAGGATCGTCTACACCCAGTTCCTGAACGAGCGCGGCGGGATCGAGGCCGACGTGACCGTGACCCGCCTGTCCGAGACGGTCTATCTGGTGGTGACCCCGGCGGCAACGCGGCTGGCCGACCAGACCTGGCTGCGCCGCCATGCCGGCGACCGCCGCTTGGTGATCACCGATGTGACCGCCGCCGAGGGCGTGCTGGCGGTGATGGGTCCGAATGCGCGCAGGCTGATGCAGGCCGTGTCGCCGGCCGATTTCTCGAACGAGGCCAACCCGTTCGGCACCGCGCAGGACATTGAGCTGGGGTTTGGGCTGGCCCGCGCGCACCGGGTTTCCTATGTGGGCGAACTGGGCTGGGAAATCTATGTCAGCGCCGACATGGCGTTGCATGCTTTCGATACCCTGGCCGAGGCCGGGGCCGGGATGGGGCTGACGCTCTGCGGGATGCACATGATGGATAGCTGCCGGATCGAGAAGGGGTTTCGCCATTTCGGCCATGACATCACCTGCGAAGACCATGTGCTCGAGGCCGGGCTCGGCTTTGCGGTCAAAACCGGCAAGCCCGGTTTCATCGGCCGCGACGCGGTGCTGCGTAAGCGTGACGAGGGGTTGCAGACCCGGATGCTCCAGTTCCGCCTGAGTGACCCCGAGCCGCTCCTCTATCACAACGAACCGGTCCTTCGCGATGGCGAGATCGTCGGCTATCTCAGCTCGGGCGCCTATGGGCACCACCTGGGTGCCGCGATGGGCATGGGCTATGTCCCCTGCGCCGGGGAAAGCCCCGAAAGCGTGCTGGCCTCGAGCTATGAAATCGACGTGGCGGGAACGCGGGTTGCAGCCTTCGCGTCGCTCAGACCCATGTATGATCCGAAATCCGAACGGGTGCGGATGTAGCGCCGCAGAACGGGTATGCGCGGGTCCGGCTTCCCTTGGCACACGCGCCGGGATAAGGCGGACGGGAAGAGGAGGAACGCCCATGACCGCGCCGCTGGAGAACCGGGACACCCCCGCCGGGCTGGGGTTCGCGCTGAGCGCCTACCTGATGTGGGGGTTCCTGCCAATCTACATGAAATGGGTGTCGCACATCCCGCCGGCCGAAGTGGTCGCGCACCGGATCCTGTGGTCGGTGCCGGTGGCGGCGCTGCTGCTCGTCCTGCTGCGCCGCACGCGCGACCTGACCGACGCGCTGCGCAACCCGCGCATGCTGGCCATGGCCTGTGTCACCGCCACGCTGATCACTATTAACTGGGGCATCTATGTCTGGGCCATTTCGGTCGATCGGGCGCTCGACGCGGCGCTGGGATATTACATCAACCCGCTGTTCAGCGTGGCGCTGGGCGCGATCCTGCTGGGCGAAAAACTGACGCGGGCCCAGTTGATCGCCATCGCGCTGGCCGCCGCCGCCGTCGTGGTGCTGACGATCGAGGCCGGCACGCTGCCCTGGGCAGCGGTCGGACTGACCCTGAGCTGGGGCTTCTACGCCCTGTTCAAGAAATCCCTGCCGATCGGCCCGAACCAGGGGTTCCTGCTCGAGGTCCTGATCCTGCTGCTGCCGGCACTGGCCTATATGCTGTGGCTGTCAGGCACCGGCCGGAGCCATTTTGCGGTTGGAAACGCACAGGACACCTGGCTGCTTCTGGGCTGCGGCGTGGTGTCGGCGGTGCCGCTGATCGTCTATGCCAACGGCGCCAAGCTGCTGCGCCTGTCCACCATCGGCATCCTGCAATACATCGCGCCGACCCTGATCTTTCTCGTCGCGGTGTTCCTGTTCGGAGAAGAATTCAGCGGCGCGCGGCTGATCGCCTTTCCGATGATCTGGGCCGCGCTGGTGATCTATTCCATATCGCTGCTGCGACAGTTGCGGCGGGTGCCGGGCTGACCGGCCACCGCCGCGGGCGGGTGTCAGCTCAGCGCGTGGCGGAACTTCAGGAACCGCGCGTCGGTCATCACCCGCGCGTTCATCGCGTCGCGCAGCGCGCCCACCGTCTTGTAGGGGCGCATGACCACCTCGAAAACCGCGATCAGCCCGTCATCGTCGAGCGTGATCAGGTCCACGCCCACGGCGTCGAGATCACCGACCTTGCACTGGAACTCCAGCGCCCAGTCATTGCCGTCGCCCATCACCCGACGATAGCGGAATTCGGAAAACACCTGCCCGACATGGCCCAGCACCGCCGCCACCGGTTCGCGCCCGGTCCAGGTCTTCCAGTAGGTCGGCGGCAGGAACCGGACATTTTCGGCCAAGATGCCGGCAATCAGCGTCTCGTCGCCCTTGGCGACGATGTCCTGCATGCGTTCGATGGTTGGGTGCATGTCGTGATCCTCCTTCGGGTTGCGCGCAGATTGGTCGATGGCGCGGTGACCGTCCAGCGCGACGTGACGGGAGCTTGCCCACGGGCGGCGCGATGGCTAGGCAGCGGCCATGAGCGACGAAACCTATGACCCGCCCGACGACCCGCTGGCGATCCTGCATGACGATGCCGAGATCCTGGCGGTGAACAAGCCCGCCGGGCTGCTGAGCGTGCCGGGGCGGGGCGCGCATCTCGCCGACTGCCTGCTGGCGCGGGTCCAGGCGGTGTTTCCGCAGGCGCTGCTGGTGCACCGGCTGGACCGGGACACGTCGGGCGTGATCGTCTTTGCGCTCACGCCCCACGCCCAGCGCCACCTCGGGCTGCAATTCGAGAAACGGCAGGCCCGCAAGACCTATCTCGCCCGCCTTGCCGGGCGGCTCGAGCCGCGCACCGGCACCGTCGATCTGCCCCTGACCGTGGACTGGCCCAACCGGCCCCGGCAGATGGTCTGCCACGAAACCGGCCGGCCGGCGGTGACCGACTGGAAGGTGCAGCGATACGGCGAGGATGAAACCCGCGTCCGGCTGATGCCGAAAACCGGGCGCAGCCACCAGCTGCGGGTGCATATGCTGGCGCTGGGCCACCCGATCCTGGGCGATCCGCTCTATGCCACCGGCGCGGCGCGGGATCATCCGCGCCTGATGCTGCATTCCGAGGAATTGCGGATCCGGCACCCCGACGGGGGCAGGATGATGCGGTTCCGTGCCGCGGCGGCGTTCTAGCGCCCGCCCTGGACGTCGATGCGCATCCAGCCGTCGGGCAGGATGTCGGGATTGGACAGTTTCGGGTTGCCGAACCAGCGGCCCGGACCGGTGACGCGTTTGGCTGCGTTGGCGTTCAGCCATGCCGCCCACCACGAAAACGACGAATTGCCGATGATGTTGTGATCGCACAGGCTCATCAGGCGCATGTCCTCGAAATCGGTGTCCGGCCCGTTGAAATCCACCACCACCCTGGGGCAGGGCAGCGGCAGGTTGTCCCGCGCCCAGCCGGGATCGTCGGAAAAGACGAAAACGGTGGGCTCGCCGTCCAGACCGTCGAGCACCCGCGCCAGCGCCGCATCGTAATAGGCCTGGTCGCACAGGACATGCGCCCCCAGCGTCAGGTAATCGCCGCGCCGCACATGCAGCGAGACCGACAGGCTCTCGCCGATCCGCGCCGCCATCTCGGCATTCTGCGCATTCGAAAAGGCCGGAAAGGCAAAATCGCGCCGGATCCGGTCGGCGGCATGGGCGAAATAGCGTTCCGACTGCCAGTAGCCGTGCAGGTAGCAGCCATCCTCCCAGCTTTCGACCGCCGGGTTGTAGCCCAGCCCGCGTTCGCGGCGGAATCGCGGCGCGGCGCCCGAGTAACGCCACAGCAGGTAGCGCGACACCGCGTCCTGGCGCAGTGGCGGCAGGGGGTCGGGATCGACCAGCGGCAAGTCGAACACGCGGGTCAGCACGCCTTCGCCGCGCCGTTCGGCGCCACGGCCGTCGATGGCAACCGGCACATCCAGACGCGCCGCCAGGCCAGCGGCGGCGGCATATTGGAACATCTGGTTGCCGAGGCGGCCATGCAGGCGGGCGGTGATCACGGGCGGGCTCCGGTCGTTGCCGTTCCTGTCTAGGCACAATCGCCGGGCATGGCCAGACGGGTTGACCCGGGGCCCGGCCGCACCTATCTGCGGGGTCAGGTTCGGGTTCCCTGCCGCTCGCGGCCCCGCAAGGGCTCTGGTGAAACCCGGTTTGACGGCATCCCTGCCCCTTTCACGGCACGGCGATGGCAATGCGAGCCCCGTCCACCGATGTGCCCGATATGAAAGCGAGGCAAATCATGACCGATACCCGGATGCTTCCCACGGTCACCGAACTGAAAACCCAGGCCCGGCGCCTGCGCGACAGCCTGCGCGCCAGCGGGGTCGAGCTGTCCCACGGCGCGGCGCTGGAGCAGATCGCCCGCCAGCATGGCGCGCGCGACTGGAACACCCTGCATGCGCTGGCGGGAAACCGGCTGACGCTCAGGGTCGGCGACCGGGTGAAGGGCCGCTACCTGGGCCAGCCCTTTACCGGCGAATTGCGCGGCCTGTCGGTGCGGGGCGATGGCACCCGCCAGCGGGTGACGCTGCAATTCGACGCGCCGGTCGATGTCGTCACCTTCGACAGCTTCTCGGCCTACCGCCAGCGGGTCAGCGCCGATATCGGCCCCGACGGCACGTCGCCGCAACGCATCTCGACCGGCGAACCGCAGCTCGTGGTGATGCCGGCCTGAGAAACGAAAAGCCGCCCCGAGGGGCGGCTTTTGCCTGTTCCGTTCCGGGGATGCCTATTCGGCGGTCCAGCCGCTCACGGATTTGACCTCGCAGAAATCCTCGATGCCCCAGCTGCCGCCTTCGCGGCCATTGCCCGACTGTTTCATGCCGCCAAAGGGCGAGCCCGCGCTGCGCGACTTGCCGTTCATCTCGACCATGCCGGAGCGCAGCTGGCGGGCCAGCCGGTTGGCGCGGGTGCTGTCCGAGGTCTGGACATAGTTGGTCAGCCCGTAAGGCGTGTCATTGGCCACGGCGACGGCTTCTTCCTCGGTGTCGAATTTCATGATAGACAGCACCGGACCAAAGATCTCTTCGCGCGCGATGGTCATGTCGTTGGTGACATCGGCAAAGACGGTCGGCTTGACGTAGAACCCGCGGTTCAGCCCGTCCGGCCGCCCGGGACCGCCCGCCACCAGACGCGCACCCTCGTCGATGCCCTGCTGGATCAGCCCCTGGATCTTGTTGAACTGAACCTCGTTGACGACCGGGCCGATATGGCGGCCCTCGTCATGGGCATTGCCCACGGTCACCGAATTGGCGACCTCGGCGGCGGTTTCCACGGCCTGGTCGTAGATTTCGGCCTGCACCATCATCCGCGACGGCGCGTTGCAGGACTGGCCGGTGTTGTTCATCATGTGCAGCACGCCGCGCTTGACCGCCTTTTCGTCGGCATCGGCAAAGATCAGGTTGGCGCCCTTGCCGCCCAGTTCCAGATGCACCTTCTTCAGCGTGTCGGCCGCATTCTTGGAAATCGCGGTCCCGGCGCGGGTCGACCCGGTAAAGCTGACCATGTCGACATCGGGATGACCGGACAGCTGGCTTCCGACGCCGGCGCCGTCGCCGTTCACGAGGTTGAACACGCCCGGCGGGAACCCGGCCTCGTCCATCATCTCGGCAAAGATCATCGCGTTCAGCGGGCTCTGTTCCGACGGCTTGAGCACCATCGTGCACCCGGCGATCGCGGCCGCGCCCACCTTGAGCGTGATCTGGTTCATCGGCCAGTTCCACGGTGTGATCAGCGCCGCGACACCCACCGCCTCGTGAATGATCCGGTCCTCGGGGGCATGATCGCCCAGCGGTTCGTCGAACTTGAAATCCTTGGCCGCCTTCAGGAAATTCTTGAGATGCCAGATGCCGGCGCCGACCTGCTGGCTGCGCGACATGTCGATCGGCGCCCCCATTTCTGCCGACATCGCCTGGGCCAGGTCCTCGCCGCGGGCCGCGTAGATCTCGACCAGCTTTTCGACCAGCGCGAACCGTTCTTCGGGCGGTGTGGCCATCCAGCCCGGCAGCGCGGCCCGGGCCGCCGCGACCGCGGCATCGGTATCGGCCTTGCCACCCAGCGAGATGATGGCGCAGGGGTCTTCGGTCGACGGATCGATCACCTCGAAATCGTTCGGCTCGGCCGGCGCGACCCAGGCGCCGTTTATGTAGAAATCGCGTTTCTCGATCATCGCTGAAGCTCCCATGACAGCAGTTTCCCGACCATTCGGTCGGGGATTCGGCGCTACTCTGTCACTGCCTGCGACCCGGAGCAAGAGAGGGGATGCAGGCGGTTCCCCATGGGTCTAAGGTCATGCCATCCGAGTCGAAACCACAGTCTGCGAAGGAGACCGAACATGGGTTTGAGAATCAACGATACCGTTCCCGATTTCACCGCCGAAACCGATCAGGGCACCGTCAGTTTCCATGACTGGATCGGTGACAGCTGGGCGATCCTGTTTTCGCACCCCAAGGATTTCACCCCGGTCTGCACCACCGAATTCGGCGCCGTGGCACGGCTGGCCGAGGAATGGGAAAAGCGCGGCACCAAGGTGATCGGCGTATCGGTGGACGGGGTCGAGGATCACCGCCGCTGGAAAGGCGACATCGAACAGGTCGCCGGGTCCAAGGCAGGGTTCCCGATCATCGCCGATGAGGGGCTCGAAGTCTCCAAGGCCTTCGACATGCTGCCCGCCGAGGCCTACCTGCCCGACGGGCGCACCCCCGCCGACAGCGCCACCGTTCGCTCGGTGTTCATCATCGGGCCGGACAAGCAGCTCAAGCTGTCGATGACCTATCCGATGAACGTGGGCCGCAACTTTGCCGAAGTGCTGCGCGCGCTGGACGGGCTGCAGACCGCGGCCAAGGGCGTCGCCACCCCGGCGGACTGGCAGCAGGGCCAGGACGTGATCATCCCGCCCAGCGTCAGCGACGATGACGCCAAGACGATGTTCGGCGAGTTCGACGCCCAGCTGCCCTATCTGCGCTGGACCAAGGCGCCGCAGTAGACACCACCGGCAAGGGGGGCGGCTTGCCCCCCTTCCCCTGACCTGCGGGCCGGCGTCGGGCAGGGTCATCCGCATTCACGCCGATGCGCGGATCAGGCACGCTGCGGCCGCAGCGCCACCTGCGCGCGATAGGCGGCGCGTTTGACTTCGCGGGCGAATTTGCCGGCGGCTGGCGTTCTGGTCTGGATGGTCGACCCGCCGATCTCTCCGGTGATTTCGCGGTTGCCATTGGGCAGGATCGCATGCACCGGCTGGCCGGTCACCCAGTGCATCTGCAACAGCGTATCCACCGGGCGGTCGATGGTCTCCGTGGCTGCGAGCAGGCGCCGCGCCACCTCGCGCCCGACAACCTGACAGACGGTCTGCAGACCGATGACCCGGGGCAGGATGAACCGCATCCCGCCGGTTTCCGCGATCACGCGGGCGGGTTTTTCGCGCTGCTTGACGGGCAGGCGCACATACATCCCGGGGGTGGCATAGGCGCCGATCAACTCCAGCGCGCGGGCGAAACGCTCCGGGTCCACCGCCAGGTCGTCCTCGGCGATCAGGGCGAAATCAACCCCGCCGTCGACGATCCGCTGCCAGCATTTCCGGTGGCTGAGAAACACGCCGATTTCGGCGGGCCGCAGCGGGAACGGATAGCGGGGCGCGTGCAGGGTTCCGGGCGCGGTGCGCATGTCCGCGATCGCGTCGGGATCGCGCCCGTTCACCGCATCGACCAGCTGCGCGTCCGGCAGTTCGGCGCACAGGCGTTCCGCATTGGGGCGCCGGGCATCGCTGCCTTTCATGTGGATGACAAAGGACTGCATGCAGAACGCCCTATCGCATACCGGCAGGGGCCGGCAAATCCGAAATCGCCCGCACACCGGGGTCCGGCGGCCTATCCCGCCAGCAGCGCCTCGACCTCGGACCGCGCGGGCATCGAGGGCGCGGTGCCGGGGCGGGTCACCGAAATCGCCGCGGTGGCGCAACCGAAACGCACCGCGTCGATCGGTGCCGCGCCGCGTTGCAGCGCCGCGGCGAACCCGCCGTTGAACGCATCACCCGCACCCGTGGTTTCCGCCACCGGTCCGGCATCGAAGGCGGGCACATGCACCGCCGCGCGGCCATCGTGGAACAGCGCCCCGTTTTCGCCAAGGGTGATGATCGCGCTACCGACACCGGCGGCGATCAGCGCCTCGGCGGCGCGGGTGGCATCGGCAACGGTCCGCACCGCGATGCCCGTCAGCCCCTCGGCCTCGGATTCGTTGGGCGTGGCATAGTCGCACAGCGCCAGCATGCCCTCGGGCAGCGCGGCGGCGGGCGCGGGATTGAGGATGGTGGTCGCCCCGCCGGCCCGCGCAATCTCCAGCGCCCGCATCGCCGCATCCAGCGGCTGTTCGAGCTGGGTCATGAACACCGCGGCCTTGCCGATCAGATCGGCGCGGGCGTCGATATCGGCGGGCGATATGCTGCGCGCCACGCCGGGGCAGACGATGATCGCGTTGTCGCCGCTGGCTTCCTCGACAAAGATATAGGCCGCGCCGGTATAGCCATCGTCATGCTGGGTGATCGCCGGGATCACCCCGGCCCTGTCCCATGTCGCCAACGCCATGTCGGCAAAGGGATCGCGCCCGAGCCGGGTGATGAAATGCACCCGCCCGCCGGCCATCGCCGCCGCGACCGCCTGGTTCGAGCCCTTGCCACCCGGCCCCAGCGCAAAGCTGTTGCCCATGATGGTTTCACCCATCCGCGGCGCCCGGTCGGCACGATAGGAGGTGTCCGCCACGAACACCCCGAGGATCACGATGTCATCACGCATGGCGCGGCCCCCTTAGTCCTAGTCCTGCGGCGGGATCACGCCCTTGCGGAACATGAAACAGCCATAGAAACGGCGTTCGCCGGTCTGGATCACCGCATAGGCCTGTTTCGCCATATCGTAAAAGGCAAAGCGTTCGATGCCGACCATCGGGCGCGGGCGGCCCTCGGCGGCGTCGATCGCGTCCTGAACCTCGGCCTGCACCGGCGGGATCTCGCCCGGTGCATCGACGATTTCCATGCGACCGGCAAAGTCATCGACGAAAGTATCCAGCGGCAGCACCGACAGGATCGCCGCGGCCGCCTCGGCCGAGGTCAGGTTGTCCATGCGCAGCAGCCGGCCCAGCGTGGTCTGCCGCGCGATGGAATCGGACGGAAAATTGGTGTCGGACAAGATCACCACGTCGCCGTGGCCCATGGCACGCAAGGCGCCCAGCACCTCGGCGTTCAGCCGGTTGTCGATCCCCTTGAGCATGTATGATCCTCCCCGTTTTTACGCGACGCGCTGCCCGGTTTCCGCGTCGAACAGATGTATGGTTCCGGGCGCCGTGCCCAGGGTGATGGTCTGACCCGCCGCGAAGGCATGGCGTTCCCGGAACACGGCCGTGATCTCGCCGTCGCCGTGGCGCGCCACCACATGGGTTTCCGATCCGGTCGGCTCGACCACCGCGACCTCGCAGGTCAGGCCGCTATCCCGCAGTTCAAGATGCTCGGGCCGGATACCGACGGTCAGGGGCCGGCCATCGGCCAGCGAGACGCCGCCGGGCGCGGGCAGGCTGGCCCCGTTTACCTCCAGCACCTGCCCACGCGCATGCGCGGCAAAGAAATTCATCGACGGCGACCCGATGAACCCGGCCACGAAGGTATTGGCCGGGCGGTCATAGAGGTCCAGCGGCGCCCCGATCTGTTCGATGTTGCCGCCCTGCATGACCACGATCTTGTCGGCCATGGTCATCGCCTCGATCTGGTCGTGGGTGACATAGATGGTGGTGGTGCGCAGCCGCTGGTGCAGCTCGCGGATCTCGGCCCGCATCTGAACCCGCAGCTTGGCGTCGAGATTGGACAGCGGTTCGTCGAACAGGAACACCTGCGGATCGCGCACGATGGCCCGGCCCATCGCCACCCGCTGCCGCTGCCCGCCGGACAGGGCGCGGGGATAACGGCCCAGATACTCGGTCAGGCCAAGGATCTCGGCGGCATGGCGCACGCGGGTGTCGATCTCGGTCTTGCCCATCCGGCGCATCCGCAACGAGAACGCCATGTTCGCCGCCACCGTCTTGTGCGGGTAGAGCGCGTAATTCTGGAACACCATGGCAATGTCGCGTTCCGAGGGCGGCAGGTTGTTTACCACCCGTTCACCGATGCGGATGGTGCCCCCGGTGACCGCCTCGAGCCCGGCGATCATCCGCAGCAGAGTCGATTTTCCGCACCCGGACGGGCCGACCAGAACCACGAATTCCCCATCCTCGATATCCACGTCAACGCCGTGGATGACCTCGAGCGCGCCGTAGTTCTTGCGCAAATCGCGAATGGTGACGCCGGCCATATTCCTCCCCGTTCCGCTGCCCCGACCCAGACTTAGACGAGCGGCGGCCACCTGTCCATTGTCCAGATATGCTAGCATGTTAGTGGCTTGACAGATGGTGTTCCGGCTGGAAAAGTCCCGGCAGGTCAGGTCATCCGCGAACCGGGGAGGGGGCGCGGCAGGGCTTGGCGCCGCGTGTTTCGCAACAGAATAAAAAACGCGCAGCGGCGCCACGGGTCCTGCGGCCGGCCGGCCGACAGAGGGAGGACCGACCATGAAAACCGAGATCTACGACTATATGCTGCGCCGTGGCCTGAGCCGCCGCAGCGTCCTGAAAGGCGCCGCCGCCAGCGGGCTGGCCGTCGCGGCGGGCGGGGTCAGCACCGGTATCGGCCTGCGCCCGGCCTGGGCCGCCGACAACGCCGCGCTGCGCCAAGAAATCCTGAAGATCCCCGGTGTCGGCATGGGCTCGCCCACCGATGCCGATTGGCAGAAGGTCGGCGAACTGTGCCTCGGCCCGACCCGGGACGTGGTCGCCGAAGGCGAGTTTGCAGGGGTCGAGCTGACCTTCATGGGGCTGAACAACCAGAACCTGCACAATTTCCTGTTCCGCGGCTTTCTCAAACCGTGGGAGGCCTATACCGGCGCGAAAATCAACTGGATCGACCTGGCGCAGGCCGATTACAACCCGCGCCTGCAGCAGAGCATCGCCACCGGGACGGTGGATTTCGACATCCTGCAGATGGGCGCCCCGTTCGAAGGCGACACCGCCGGGCGCGGGCTGCTGGACGAGATGCCCGACTGGGTCAAGGACGTGATCGACATGGATGATTACGTCGACTACCTCAAGGCGCCGGTCGGCACCTGGGACGGCAAGACCTATCGCGTCTCGATCGACGGCGATTGCCACACCTACGCCTACCGCAAGGATTACTACGAGAACGAGGAATTTGCCGCCGCCTGGAAGGAAGCCGGCGGCGAAGGCGACTGGGTGCCGCCGACCACCTGGGCACAGGTCAACGCGCATTCGAAATTCCTCGCCGGCAAGACCGACCCGCTGACCGGGCTGCCGGCGCACGGGTTCCTCGACCCGCTGAAATACACCTGGGGCGGGTTCGGCTTCTATTTCCTCGAGGACCGCGCCACCGCCTATGCCAAGCATCCCGACGATCCGGCCTGGCTGTTCGACCCCGACACGATGAAGCCGCGGGTGAACAACCCCGCCTTCGTGCAGGCGATCCAGGACGTGATGGACCTGCTCGCCGTCGACGGGGCCTATCCCACCGACCAGGTCAATGCCGACCCGAACGTGACCGCGTTCCAGCAATTCCTGGCCGGCACCGGCGCCGGGCTGACCTGGTGGGGCGACGTGGGATCGAACGCGCGCACCTCGGACACCTCGGTGGTCGGGGACGTGATCGGGTTCTCGACCATTCCGGGGTCCGAAAAGGTCTGGAACAGCCAGACCGGCGAATGGGACATGACCGCCAACGAGGCGCCCAACAACGCCTATATCGGCTGGGGCGTCTATGTGACCAAGCTGGTGCAGGGCGACGAAAAGAAACGCAAGGCCGCCTGGTCGGCGGCGGCGCATCTGGGCGGGCGCGACCTGTCGCTGTGGTGTTCGGCCTATCCGTCCGGGTTCCAGCCCTACCGCAATTCGCATTTCCAGTTCGAGGAATGGGAAGTGGCGGGCTATGACCGCGCCTTTGTCGAGGATTACCTCGGCTCGAACGCGGACAGCTACAACCACCCGAACGCGGCGATCGAACCGCGCATCCCCGGCATATTCCAGTATTATTCGATTGCCGAGGACGAGCTGGTGAAGGGCCTGGCCGGGCAATACGGATCGGCGCAGGAAACCGCCGACGCCATCGCCGCCGCCTGGGAAAAGATCACCGACCAGATCGGCCGCGACAGCCAGATCGCACTCTACAAAGCGTCCCTTGGGATGTGAGATGGCAGGCGCAGCGTGCGTTGCCCCTGAGGCTGTGCGCAGCGCCGCCAGGGCGGCCCCATCGGGGGGAGGGGGCCGCCCGCGAATCCTTGCCGCAAGAGACGGAAGGCCGATCCGCCAATGACGACGCAAGGCGATCTCCTCCACGTTGTCACGCTTGACGATATCACCCCGCGCCGGGTTGCCCTGGGCCGGCTGCTGATCTGGGGGTCGGCCGCGGTCATGGCGCTCAGCTTTGCCGCCGTGGCGCTGGCCGGATACGGGTTCAACCCGCTGGGCATCGAAACCTGGCGGCCGGGGCTGTATGGCTATCTGCTCTGGGCCACCTGCCTGTGCATCGCGCAGGTCGTCCTGCACGGGGAACATGGCAAACGCACCCTGTTCATCCTGCCCAGCGTGCTGTTCGTGGTGGCGATGGTCATCTTTCCGCTGCTTTATGCCATCGTCATCGCGCTGTCGGACTGGAACCTGTCCAGCCCCGACGGGCGGCAGTTCAACGGGCTCGACAACATCCGCCAGATGTGGGGCGACCCGTTCTACTGGAACGCGCTGCGGAATATGGTCTGGTACACGCTGGCGATCCTGGTCGAATATGCCATCGCCTTCGGCCTCGCGCTGATCCTCGCCAGCCAGATCCGGGCGCGCAAGTTCTTTCGCGTGGCGTTCCTGATGCCGCTGATGCTGTCGCCGGTGGCGGTCAGCTGGATGGTCGGCAAGTCGATGCTCGAGGTCCGGTTCGGCCCGCTGGCGCGGCTGGCCCGCGCGCTGGGCTGGGATGATCCCAGTTTCTTCGGCAACCCCGAGATCGCCCGCGCCACGATCATGGTGATGGATGCCTGGACCTATATCCCCTTCATGATGATCATGATCCTGGCCGGGCTGCAGGCGATCCCGCGCGAGGTGCAGGAAGCGGCCCGCGTCGACGGCGCCAATGCCTGGCGCAATTTCTGGGAGGTTACCTTTCCGCTGATGCTGCCGGTGTCGATCACCGCGATCCTGATCCGCATCATCTTCAAGCTGAAACTGGCCGACATCATCATCAACGTGACATCGGGCGGCCCCGGCGGGGCCACCGACAGCGTGACCAGCTTCATCTTCCGCGAATACCGCGACCGGTCGAACGTGGGCTATGGCACGCTGCTGGCGCTGGTCTACCTGGTGGTGATCGTGATCGCGATCACGGTTTTCATGAAGCTGGTGGATCGCTGGATGAACCCGAGATACTGACATGGCCGAGACACAGATATTCCACGACAGTGCAAGCGACCTGTCCCACAAGGCCGGCTGGCTTACGCGGCGCGTGGTGATCTACGGCATCCTGCTGTTCTGGACGCTGGTCTGCCTGTTCCCGATCTACTGGACCATCACCACCAGCTTCAAGATCGCCCCCGACGTGATGAAGGGCAACATGATCCCCTGGGTGGATTACGTCCCGCAATGGCGCGGCTGGAAATCGCTGGGCCTGTCACCGGACACGATCGGGGCGGAAAGCACGGTGCGCGCCGAGTTCCTGAAACGGTTCGCGAATTCCACCGTCTCGGCGGTGGGCGCCTCGACGCTTGCGGTCCTCCTGGGCAGCATGACCGCCTACGGGCTCAGCCGGTTCCGCTATCGTTTCGGCTTCATGCGCAACCCGGATATCTCGTTCTTTTTCCTCAGCCAGCTGATCCTGCCGCCGGTGGTGCTGGCGCTGCCGTTTCTGGTGCTCTACAAGCAGCTCGACCTGCTGGATACGCGGATCGGGCTGATCCTGCTCTATACGCTCACGGTGCTGCCCATCGTCATCTGGATCATGCGCGACCAGTTCCAGTCGATCCCGGTGGAACTGGAAGAAGCCGCGCTGGTCGACGGGCTGTCGATCTGGGGCGCCTTCCTGACCATCGTGCTGCCGATCGCGCTGCCCGGCATGGTGGCCAGCTTCATCCTGTCGCTGGTGCTGACGTGGAACGAGTATTTCTTTGCCGCGCTGCTGACATCGACCGACGCCAAGACGCTGCCGGTGATGGTGGCCAGCCAGACCGGGAGCCAGGGCATCAACTGGTGGTCGATGGCGGCGCTCTCGGCCAGCGCCATCCTGCCGCTGATCGTGATCGGCATCCTTCTGGAACGCTATATCATCAAGGGCATGGCATCCGGCGCGGTGAAATGAACGCGCCGCTCACCGGTTCCCGATCACCTGCCCGAGCCGGACCGCAAAGCTGACCGGGTGGTGGTCGGCACCGCCTATTTCTTCCATGCGACTCCCCGGAAGATCCGGTCATGTTCGATCTGGTCGCGATAGCGCAGGATGAGGTTCATCATGTCGTCCATGATGTCATCGCTGAGCGGGGTCGGCTCGAGCCCGAGATCGATCAGCCCGGTATGCGTCGGATTGTAGTAATGTTCCTCGGCTTCCTTGCGGGGGTTGGGCAGGCTCTTGACGCTGACATCCAGGCCCAGCCGCTTGCCTGACGCCTGCACCCGCGCGGCGAGATCGTTGACGCTGAAGGTCTCGACGAACTGGTTGAACACGCGCAGCTCGCCTTTGTCGGCGGGGGTCTCCACCGCCAGCCTGACGCATTTCAGCGCGTCCTTGAGGTGCAGATAGCCGCGGGTCTGTCCGCCTTTGCCATAGACGGTCAGCGGATAGCCCGCCACCGCCTGAACCATGAACCGGTTCAGCACGGTGCCGAACACCTCGTCATAGTTCAGGAAGGAATACAGCCGGTCGTCGCCCTGGTTTTCGTCGGTCGCCAACCCGTAGACCGGCCCCTGCATCAGGTCGGTCACCCGCAGCCCCCAGACCCGCACATAGAACCACAGCAGGTCGGTATCGAGCACCTTGGTGGTGTGATAGAGCGACCCGGCCGCGCGCGGAAACAGGAACTTGTCCTTGCGGCCCTTGTGCTCGATCTCGATCCAGCCTTCCTCGATGTCGATATTGGGCGTGCCGTATTCGCCCATCGTGCCCAGTTTCACCAGATGCGCGTCGGGCGTATATGCGTTCATTGCCTGGATGACGTTGAAGGTCACGCCCAGGTTGTTTTTCAGCGTCAGGTCGGCGGCGGGCCGGTCGATCATCGAATAGGGCGCCGAGGGCTGTTCGGCATAGTGGATGATCGTGTCGGGCTGGAAGTCCTCGAACAGGCCCGACATGAAGGTCCAGTCCTGCAGATCGCCGACACGCACCGTCACCTTGCGGCCCGATTTTTCTTCCCACAGGGCGGCGCGGCGGTCGAGATTGGGCACCTCGAACAGCGCTTCGTTGTCGGTTTCCCGCATCAGGCGGCGGCGCAGATAATTGTCGGCCACGCAGACCTCGTGCCCGGCCCCGGACAGATTCATCGCAGTCGGCCAGCCGATGTAACCGTCACCGCCGAGGATCAGAACTTTCATGTCGCGCCTCAATATCCGTTGTCGTCAGTTTTCGAACCGGGGGCCGAGATCGTCGGGCAGCACGCCCGGCTCGGCCAGCAACGCGCGGATCGCCGGCGCGTCGATCTTTTCCTCGCGGTCCGAATGATAGACCGCATCGCTCTTTTGCAGGTCGAGCGTATCGTAGGTGTAACGCTCGCGTTCCTCGGGGGTCATACCCGATGGCAGCACCACCAGAAACTCCGACCCCTCAAGGATGCGGCCGCTTTCCTCGTCGGTGCTCAGTTCCTCCCACAGCTTTTCGCCGGGGCGGGGCGTGGTGATCGCGATCTCGGGGCTGGTGCCGTAATGCGGGGCCAACCGGTCGATCATCACCTCGGCCAGATCGGTGATCCGCAGCACCGGCATCTTGGTGATGAACACCTCGCCGCCATGGGCGACGACCATGCTCTCGATCACCAGCCGCGCCGCCTGGGGCATGGTCATCACGAACCGGGTCATGCGGGCATCGGTCACCGTGACCGGGCCGCCATTTTCGATCTGCCGCACGAAAAGCGGCACCACCGACCCGCGCGAACCCAGCACATTGCCGAACCGGGTGCAGGCAAAGGCGGTATGCGCATCGGCGCTGCGCAGGAAATTCATCGCCGTGAACAGCCGCTCGCCCATCAGCTTGGAGGTGCCCATCACGTTGGTGGGGTTCACCGCCTTGTCGGACGAGGTAAAGATCACCTTCTGCAACCCGTTGGCCAGTGCCGCGCGGCCAACGACCTCGCAACCCTGTATGTTGACGTTCACCGCCGAGAACGGGCTGCGTTCGCAGGACGGCACATGTTTCAGCGCCGCGGTGTGGAAACACAGGTCCATGGTCGAAAACGTGCGCATCATCTCGCGTTCGTCGGTGATGTCGCAATGGTAGAACCGGACCTGCGGATGCGCGCCATGCGCCATTTCCATCTCGAACAGCGCGCTTTCGTTGTTGTCGACGACGCGGATGCAATCGACATCGAATTCCAGCAATTGCTTGACGATCTCGCTGCCCACCGAGCCGACGCCGCCGGTGACCACGATCCGCTTGCCGGAAAAAAACTGCTTCATTCCACCGCCCTCAAGGTCTGTTTTCTCTGCCTTACGCCTGGGAATGTCGCTTACCGACATACGCCATTACTGGCAATAGCGGGCCCGGAGGGGTCCGGTCATCCCTGCGCCCCGAACACCGTTCTCTTGCGATGACTGCCAACCGGTCCCGCCGCGGCACGGGCGGGTCGTCCCGGTGCTCTGCCGGGGTCGGATCACGCCCGGATATTGCGGGCGGATTCGCGGATCGCGTCGTATTGTCCGGACGGGCGAAACCGCCAGAGATACTCGGGCAGCACGGAACCGGCAGTGACCGGCGTGATACCCAGGTCGGCAAAACCGCGCGCGCCATCGGCAACGACGCTGTCACGCCCCAGGCCGCGCAGCTGATCGCGGGTGACCACCCCGTTCGCAATCAGCCCGAAGCTCACCGCCTGCACCATGTCCAGCCCGAACGCCATGATGCGGGCGATCCAGAACGGGATGTTCACGACGGGACGATTGCGGTTGATCTCCTGCACCACCATCTGCGCCAGTTCGCGCATGCTGTGTATTTCGGGACCGCCAAGCTCGTAGATCCCCAGCGCCGCCACACCCTCAAGAGCTGCCGCCGCCGCCCTGGACACATCGTCCGCGAACACCGGCTGGAACCGCGTCCCGGCGCCGATGATCGGCAGGATCGGCGATGTGCGCGCCATCGATCCGAGCCGGTTGAAGAACATGTCCTCGGGACCGAACACCAGCGAGGGCCGCAGGATGACCGCATCGGGAAACGCGGCGAGAACCTGCTGCTCGCCCGCGCCCTTGGAGCGGAGATAGGCGCTCTCGCCGTTTTCATCCGCGCCGATGGCCGAAACATGGACCAGACGCCCGATGCCCGCCTGCGCCGCGAGCCGCGCAATCCGCGCCGCGCCGTCGATATGGATCGCCTCGAACGTGTTCTTGCCGGTTTCGTTCAGGATGCCCACGCAGTTCACGACCGCGTCGGCATGCTCCATCGCGGCGGCAACCGATGCGTCGTCGCGAATGTTGCACAGCACCGGCTCGACCTGACCGACCGTCCCGTAGGGGCGCACGAAAATCGCCTCGTTCGGACGCCGGACCGCGACGCGCACGCGCCAGCCATCCCGCGCCATCCGCCGCGCGATATAGCGGCCGATGAATCCCGAACCGCCATAGATCGTGACCAGTTTCGGCATGGCGCAATCTCCTTCGTCAGGTGTTCCTACGATCTACCGCCGCAGACACCGGCAAACAAGGCGCAAAACGCCGCGATACCGCCGATGCCCGCCACGCCGGGACCGGCGGGGAATGCAGCGAAATCCGGGCGCGGAAAAATTGTGGCAGAATCCGTTTGACACCCTGCGCGGCTGGGCTTAAACGCACGGCTCACGACACCTGCCCAGGTGGCGGAATTGGTAGACGCGCTGGCTTCAGGTGCCAGTGTCCTTAAGGACGTGGAGGTTCGAGTCCTCTCCTGGGCACCAATCAGACAAGTTAACCATCTGATATCATTGGATTAATTTTGGATTGGTGGACTCGATAGGTCCACATTTAGGTCCACAATGCCAATGACAAGACCCCTCGTGATCAAGCATCTTGACCTGCTCCCCTCAGCGACCTCCATGCCCCCATACTTCCGGCGCCAGTTGTAAAAGGTCGCATCGCTGATCCCATGCTTGCGGCAGAGGTCCGGCGCGATCATGCCCGCCTGGTGCTCCTTCAGGATGCCAATAATCTGCGCTTCGCTGAAACGGCTTCTCTTCATCGTCTGTCTCCTTCATTGGAGAACAGGCTAACCTCAAATCGAGGACTTTTCAGGGGAGCAGGTCAATCTCAAAAAAGACAGCAACGGAAAGTTCAAGTACAGGCGACGAGTACCGGAGCGGCTTCAGGAAGTACTTGGCAAAACGGAGTTTTCGAAAGTTCTTGGTCGAACCGAGAGTGAAGCGATTCGAAACTATGGCCCCTATCACGAACACGTCGAGCGGATACTGCAATCTCCAATTGAGGCAAGCAGCACCTCCGAACTAGTCGCCGCCAAAGTCAGCATACAAGAACAACTCCTAGATCAAGGAATGGACCCGTATTCTTCGGGCCTGTCGACAAACGAGCGCTTGGCCCGACAAGAAGCGGCAGATGCGATTCTAGGCAGGTATGGGCTGTTTGCTGGTTTCATTATTCCTCAACATGGTAACCTTCTGAAAAATCAAAGTAGACAGACCCAATTGGCCGACCTGTGTTGTCGCTAACATCATGGTGGCCATCGTCAAAGCCATCTTGCTCCAGTCGATCTGCAATTCGGCGTAAAGCGGCTGCAGTCCAGCTTGCGACAGTCTTTTGACTCGGCCCAGAAACGTTCAGCTCAACATCGCATTGAATATATTGTGTCAATTCACTCATCATCGTCTCCCAAGTACTAAGTGATTGAAGTTCAGATATGTACATTGCTTGCGGCACGCAACGCCTGCTTTTGTGTTGCTGTGGCGCATCGCCTGTGATGGAGGTCAACGACGGTTCTGGACCGCAAGCAGAGGATGGTCAGATCACTCACGGCTGAAGAAGTTGGCAGCCTGTCGTGCGGCTGTCGGTGGCCTCTTACGCTTCCTGGTAATGCCTAAGTACTTCCCAAAGTATCCATGTGGGATAGCTTCGTGCCGAGAGGATTATCTCCCCTATAGAGGGTGCCTACCTTGCTAAGCCTCAGAAATCGTAGGGGTCCTCTACATCAAGGATACTGTCGTCCATCGTCATTGTCGGGGCGTATCCGAACCGTTCACGGTAGACACGTTGCAACTCGAAGGCGGCCAACTCGTAATCCCTCCGCCGAACGATGAGGCTGTCGTGAACGGGAAGTGAAGGTACAGAATACTCTTCGTTCAAGGTCTTCATTGCGATCCGGAAACACTCTGCTTCTTCGAACTGAAGATTAGCCCAATCGAGTTCGTCCGGTTCGAGGCAATACAGGATCGGGTGTTTTGAGGCGATCTGCTTGATCACAGCTTTCAGCGTGAAGCGGTCCCGTGGGTGGTAGCCATGCTTCAAGATGAATCTGTCGTTGAAGGACCGTGGCCAACGTGTCGGGAACGTCCCTCTGCCGATGGTCGCAACAATGATCGCCGCCATCCGCAAACATATGGCGTAGTCTCGGAGCGTCGCGGCGGAGTCTTGCGATGACCAGAGGCGCACCATCCCGATCCTGGATATTGGCGGTGTGGACCTCGCATGCGATCAGGTTGCCGCAGGTATCCGTGATGATGTGGCGCTTGCGTCCCTTGATCCGCCTCCCAGCGTCATAGCCGGACAATGAGGTGTTTTCCGAGGTTTTCACGCTCTGGCTGTCGATCACGCCGGCTGTTGGCTGCACATCGCGTCCTGCCGCGAGGCGCGCGCAGGTCTCGACCAAGATGCCTTCCTTCAAGAAGTCTCGGATCGTCCGCTTGACTGTAGTCTCGCCCAGCTCCGTGTGTCGCTGGATCGTCCCCTTCGAACACCAGATGCCCGAGCCATCATCCGACGCCTTGTCTGCCAGAAACATGATGATCTGCTTGCGCGTCGCACTCCCGAACTTCCGTTCGGCACACACATTCGCCACCCGCCAACTCATCGGACGGCCCCAAAAGCTCCACGGACGTGCGAATTTTGTACAGGTTTTGTACGAGAATTCGGTCGTTTTCGGAGAAATCGGCGGAAATCGAAACGGGCGTTTCTGCAAGCTTCTGCAGAACCCGTTGCAAATAAGCCATATTTTTCAGGCAGTTTTGGCGACCCCGGCAGGATTCGAACCTGCAACCTGCCCCTTAGGAGGGGGCTGCTCTATCCAGTTGAGCCACGGGGCCGCGCAGGGCTGTCTTAGCCCGCTCTCCTGGGATTGTCATCGCCGAATGAGCGGAGTTGATCGCAATTGCGCGTTCGCGGTAACATCGGGTCATTGCAGAACTACTATCCCCGCAGGAAAGGAACGCCGTGACGCTCGAGCCCAAACGCCCGCTGACCCTGCGCGATGTTTCGGACGCATCCGGCGTGTCCGAAATGACGGTCAGCCGTGTGCTGCGCAATCGCGGTGACGTGTCCGACCGGACCCGCGCCAAGGTGCTCGCCGCCGCCAAGGAACTGGGCTATGTGCCCAACAAGATCGCCGGCGCGCTGGCGTCGAACCGGGTGAACCTGGTGGCCGTCATCATCCCGTCGCTGTCGAACATGGTGTTTCCCGAGGTTCTGACCGGCATCAACTCGGTGCTCGAGGAAACCGACCTGCAACCCGTGGTCGGCGTCACCGATTACCTGCCGGAAAAAGAGGAAAAGGTGCTCTACGAGATGCTGTCCTGGCGGCCGTCCGGGGTCATCATCGCGGGTCTCGAACATTCCGACGCGGCGCGGGCCATGTTGCGGGCGGCCAGCATCCCGGTGGTCGAAATCATGGATACGGACGGGCGCCCGGTCGATGCCATGGTCGGAATCTCCCATCGTCGCGCCGGGCGCGAGATGGCGCAGGCGATCCTGAAAGCCGGTTATCGCCACATCGGGTTCATGGGCACCAAGATGCCGCTGGATCATCGGGCGCGCAAACGCTTCGAGGGCTTTACCGAGGTGCTGGGCAAGAACGGTGTCGAGATCGAGGATCGCGATTTCTATTCCGGCGGTTCGGCGCTGGCCAAGGGGCGCGAGATGACACAGGCCATGCTCGAACGCTCGCCGGATCTGGATTTTCTCTATTATTCCAACGATATGATCGGGGCGGGTGGGCTGCTCTACCTGATCGACAAGGGGATCGACGTGCCGGGACAGATCGGGCTGGCCGGGTTCAACGGCGTCGAGCTGTTGCAGGGCCTGCCCCGCCAGCTCGCCACCATGGATGCGTGCCGGGCCGAGATCGGGCGCAAGGCCGCCGAGATCATTATCGCCAGCCTGGACGAAACCGCGGACCCGGTCGAGCGGCAGTTGACCCTGTCGCCGACCATCTCCTATGGCGATACGCTGAAACGCTGGTGAGCCACGTTCAGCTGGACAACCCGGCCGCGCGGCGGCTGTTCCTGCACCGGCACGCGCTGGCGGAACCGCCGGCCGGGCCGGGCCGGGGCGACGACCTGGCGGCACTGATCCACCGGCTCGGATTCGTTCAGCTCGACAGCATCAACACCGTGGGCCGCGCCCATGACATGATCCTGCGCGCGCGGCGACCGGCCTTTCGGCCCGCGCATCTCGGCCGGCTCTACGAACGCGACCGGGCGCTGTTCGAACACTGGACCCACGACGCGGCGATGATACCGATCGCGTTCTATCCGCAGTGGCGGCTGCGCTTTGCCCGTGATGCCGAAATGCTCAAGGCCCGCTGGCGCAACTGGCGGCGCGACGGGTTCGAGGACCGGTTCGCCGCGGTCCTGGCCCATATCCGCGATCACGGGCCGGTGTCGTCTTCGGAGGTGGGCACCGATGAAAAGAAAGGCAGCGGCGGCTGGTGGGACTGGCACCCGTCCAAGACCGCGCTGGAATATCTGTGGCGATCGGGCGCGCTGGCCGTGGTCGGGCGCAGCGGTTTCCAGAAACGCTATGATCTCAGCGAACGGGTGATCGACAGCGCGATGCTGACCGGCCCCGGCCCCGAGCCGCAAGAGTGTGTCAACTGGCTCTGCGGCGCGGCGCTCGACCGGCTGGGGTTCGCCACGCCCGGCGAAATCGCCGCGTTCTGGGATACCGCGACCCCGGCCGAGGCGCGCGACTGGTGCCACCGGCAACTGGCCAAAGACGCCCTGATCGACGCCCGGATCGCCTGCGCGGACGGTAGGGTGCGGCGCGTATTCGCCCGGCCCGACATCGCCGATCAGGCAACCGCCGCGCCCGAACCAACCGGGCGGCTGCGCGTGTTGTCACCCTTCGATCCCGCCCTGCGCGACCGGGCCCGGGCGGAGCGGTTGTTCGGCTTTCATTATCGGATCGAGGTGTTCGTCCCGGCGGCAAAGCGAAAATACGGCTATTATGTGTTCCCGCTGCTCGAAGGCGACCGGCTGGTCGGCCGTATCGACATGAAGGCCCGGCGCGACGGGGCGCGGTTGCAGGTGCGGGCGCTCTGGCCCGAACCGGGCATCCGGTGGGGCCGGGGCCGCGCCGCCCGGCTCGAGGCGGAACTGGACCGGGTCGCCCGCTTTGCCGGGCTGGAAACGGTAGGGTTCGACGATGGCTGGCTGCGCGATCCTATCCCGGCAGCAGGAACAGGGTGATCGCCGGGAACATCACCAGGATGATCACCCGCACGATGTCGGAGCCGACAAAGAACATCACCGCCTTGTAGGTGTCAGCCATCCGCGTGCTGCGATCCATCGCATTGATGATGAACAGGTTCATCCCGACCGGCGGGGTGATCAACCCGACCTCGACCACGATCAGCACCAGAATACCGAACCAGATCGCCACATGCTCGGCCTCGATCCGGTTCGCCATGCCTTCGGTCACGCGGATGCCCAACGCCTGCATCTGGTCGCGGGTCAGTTCGGCGCCCGCCGCGATGGCGGTTCGGATCTCGTCCAGCATCCCGGCGCCCAGCTCCTCGGGCACGCCCGCCTTGAGCACCTCCATCGCCGCGTCGGCCTGCATCGCCGGCAGCGAGATCAGGTTGAAATCCATCGCCGAGATCACCGGAAAGAAGATCGGCACTGTCAGCAGGATCATCGACAGGCTGTCCATCAGGCAGCCGAACACGAGGTAAAAGACCAGGATCAGCGCCAGCACCACCCAGGGCGAATAGCCCTGGCTGACCACCAGGTTCGACAGTTCCTGCGGCACCTGCGTCAGCGCGAGGAACCCGTTGTAGAACCCCGCCCCCAGCACGATGAAGAAGATCATCGCCGTCGATCGCGCGGTGACCATGAAACTGTCCGCCAGCGTCGCCCGGTTCAGCCCGCCATTGACAAAGGCGATCAGCCCGGTGCCGAAGGCGCCGACCGCCGCGCCCTCGGTCGGGGTGAACCACCCCAGGTAGATGCCGCCCACGACCAGCGCGAATACCAGCAGCACCGGCCAGACCCGGACCAGCGCGGCAAAGCGTTCAGAATAGGGAACCGGCGGCCGGGTGCCGGCGCTTTCGGGATAGAGCCGGACATAGACCGAGATCGCGATGACATAGCCCACCGCGGCCAGGATGCCGGGGACAAAGGCGGCGAGGAACAGTTTCGCGATATTCTGTTCGGTCAGGATCGCGTAGATCACCAGCACCACCGAGGGCGGGATCAGGATGCCCAGCGTTCCGCCCGCCGCCAGCGTCGCGGTCGAGAACCCTCCGTCATAGCCATAGCGTTTCAGTTCGGGCAGCGCGACACGCCCCATCGTGGCGGCGGTCGCCAGCGACGATCCGCAGATCGCGCCGAACCCCGCGCAGGCCCCGATTGCCGCCATCGCGACGCCGCCGCGCCGGTGGCCAAGCCAGCCTTCGGCCGCGCGGAACAGCGCGTTGGACATGCCGCCCAGCGTGGCAAAATGGCCCATCAGCAGGAACATCGGGACAATGGTCAGTGAATAGCTGGAAAAGGTGCTGTAGGTTTCGTTCTTCAGCCGCGACAGCGCCACGTTGTTGTCGCCGGTGACGAGGTAGAGCCCGACGAAACCGACCAGGAACATCGCCAGCCCGATCGGCACGCGCAGGAAGATCAGCACCATCAGCGCGGGAAACGACCCGATACCGATTTCCAGCGCGGTCATGTGCCGGTCTCCACGCCGTCATGGATCAGGACGCGCCCGGTCAGGCTCTCGTAGCAGCGCACCACGGCCATGTAGACCGCGACGACCGCCGCGACCACCGCGCCCGCGAGACTGGCCGCGTAGGCCCACCAGATCGGAAACTGCAGCAGGAACGTGGTTTCGCCATAGCCTTTCTTGGACATCATGCCTTCGAACAGCCGCTCGGCGATCAGCACCAGCACCACCGCAAAGACCACTTCCGTCGCCGCGCGCAGGAACCGGCTCAGCCATGACGGGAAATGGTTGGCGACGATATCGACCGCCGCATGGCCCGACGTGATCTGGCACAGCGGCAGAAAGGCAAAGATGGCAAAGGCCACGCCGGCCTCGACCAGTTCGAAATCGCCGTTCACCGGACCGACGCCCAGCCCCAGGACCCAGGCCGAGAAGCCGGGCGCGATGCTCTCCATCCAGTCGCCGTGAAACAGGCCGTTCAGCAACCGGCCCGTGATCGAAATGCAGGTCAGCAGGATCAGCAGGCTGAGCACGGCTCCTCCTGCTATGGCCATGAACCTGGCCAGCGCCAACATCAGCCTGTGCATCCGTCCCCCGCCGTCAGATACGGACGGGGCCGCGGCGCGGCGGCCACGGCCCCCCGATCCGGTCCCGATTACTCGGTGTACTTGTCGATCAACATCCGGGCTTCGTCGATCAGGGCCTGACCGTCGATGCCCTTGGCATCCATCTCGGCGATCCATTCGTCATAGATTGGCTGCGCCAGTTCGCGCCACTCGGCGGTGCCCGCCTCGTCGATGGTGATGATGTTGTTGCCCATGTCCAGCGCCGTTTCGCGCGCGGGACCGTCCGCATCGGCCTGGGTTCCGCCGGCAAAGACCGAGAATTCGAGCCCCGAATTGTCGTCGATCACCTTTTTCAGATCGTCCGGCAGGCTTTCATACTTGTCCTTGTTCATCGCCAGCACGAATGTCAGCACATAGAGCGCGCGGCCGGTGAACTCGGTGTGGTTCTGCACCAGTTCCGGGATCTTCAGCGCCGGCGTCACCTCCCACGGGATGGTGGTGCCGTCGATCACGCCCTTGGACAGGCCTTCGGGCACCGCCGGAACCGGCATCCCGACCGGGGTCGCGCCCAGTTTTTCCAGCAGCGTGTTCACCGACCGGCCGCCGCCGCGGATCTTCATGCCCTGCAGGTCCGACGGTTTTTCGACCGGGTCCTTGGTGTGGAACATGCCCGGACCGTGCACCCAGGTCCCCAGGATATGCACGTCCTTGAAATCGGTGTCCTTCCAGTGCTCCTCGAACATCTCCCAATAGGCGCGGCTGACGGCGCGGGCGTTCGTCATCATGAACGGCAGTTCGAACACCTCGGTGCCCGGGAAACGCCCCGGCGTATAGCCGACCACCGTCCAGATCACGTCGGCGACACCATCGACGACCTGGTCCATCAGTTCGGGCGGCTTGCCGCCGAGCTGCATCGACGGATAGCGCTCCACCTTGATGCGCCCGCCGCTGTCCTGTTCGACATTGTCGGCCCAGACATCCAGAACCTGTTTCGGCACGTTGGCCTGTGCGGGCAGGAACTGGTGCAGCTTCAGCGTCACCTCCTGCGCCAGCGCCGCCGGTGCGGTCAGCCCGGTGGCCAGCGCCGCCAGCGCGGCCGCCCCCACAAAGCCAAGCAGCTTTCTGCGATCTGTCATGTTTCTCCTCCCTGGGGTTGGCCATGTCTTTTTCGCATGACCGTTGATTATTGGCCCCGGCAGACTGCAACCGAAGGCGTGTTCAAGGCAAGGGGCGAATTTTCATCGCCTCATTCGGGATCGGCCAGCGTCAGCGCCACCGGATCCAGCCCGTCGATGCCGCCGGAGATGATGTCGCCGGGGTTCACCGGACCGACGCCGGCCGGCGTACCGGTCATGATCAGGTCGCCGGGGCGCAGATGATAATAGCCCGACAGGTGGCTGACGATCTCGGGCGCCGACCAGACCATGTCGTCCAGCGTGGCATCCTGCCGGACTTCGCCGTTCACCGACAGATGGATCCGCCGCCCGCCCAGCGGGCCGAGATCCTCTGCCCGGGTCAGCGGCGCGAACACCGCCGAGTTTTCCACGTCCTTGCCTAGGCTCCACGGCCTGCGTTTCTCCTTGGCCGCGCCCTGCAGGTCGCGCCGGGTCATGTCGAGGCCGCAGCCATAGGCATAGATGGCCGCCGCGGCGGTTTCGATATCGGCCCGGAACGCCGGCTGCCCGATCGCCATCACCAGTTCCATTTCGTGGTGATAGTCCCGCGTTCCCGGCGGAAAGGGCACCACCGCACCGGACAGCACCGCCGAGGCGGGCGATTTGGTGAAATAGAACGGCGCCTCGCGATCGACTTCGTTGCCCATTTCGGCGGCATGGGCGGCATAGTTGCGCCCGACGCAGAAAATGCGCCCGATGGGATAGGCGGATGCACCCTTCAGGGGTATGGCGGGGATTTCAGGCAGATCGAACAGGGTTCCGGTCATCGCGCGTCCTCTTGCTGATGCGCGATCCATGGCACAGCCCACCGCGCCACGCCAGCCTGCGCCGCCCCGTCACGCCACGCCAGACGGACCGGGTCAGGCGATATCCATCCGTATACATCTGTGCCGCGCCCAACTGCATGGCCCGGCTCCTCCTGCGTCCTGTTCAGACCCGTAGCCAAAGCACAACCCGGCCCCTTGCCGGAGAATTGCCGGCAACGATCGGGATTGCATGAAGGAAAATCTGCACCTCATCATAAAACCGCTACACTGAAGGTTCAGAACTGCGCCGAATCGCACGGAGTAACACTTATGTTTTCACGATCTCTTTCCCTGACACACCTCGCCGGCAGTGCCGCGCTGGTTGCGTTCCTGGCGGTCCCCGCGGCCGCGGAAACCAGCGTGTCGCTCGGGCTCCAGCAGGAACCGACCACGCTGGACCCAACCAGCGATGCCACTGCCGCCATCGACGGGATCGTGACGCATAACGTTCTGGAATCGCTGACAACCGTAAACGAAGCGGGCGAGGTTCTGCCCGATCTCGCCGAAAGCTGGGAAATCTCGGACGACGGGCTGACCTACACGTTCAGGCTGGTTCAGGGCGTGACCTATCACGATGGCACCGGTTTCGACGCCGAGGATGTGAAATTCTCGTTCGACCGGGCCATGGCCGAGGACAGCGTGAACCCCACCAAGAGCATCTTCAAACCGATCGCATCGGTCATGGTCATCGACCCGCATACGGTCGAGATCAAGCTGTCGGACAAGGACGCGTTCTTCCTGTTCAACCTGTCTCGCGGGGATGCGTCGATCGTCGCGCCCGAAAGCGTCGAGGCGAACAAGACCGCGCCCGTGGGCACCGGCCCGTTCAGGTTTGACAGCTGGACCCGGGGCGACCGGCTGACCCTGGTCAAGAACCCCGATTACCGGGCCGCCGACAGCGTCGCGATGGACAAGGTGGTGTTCCGTTTCATCTCGGACCCGGCGGCGGCCAGCGCCGCGCTGCTGGCGGGTGAGCTGGATGCCTTTCCGGGCTTTCCCGCCCCCGAGATGCTGCCCCAGTTCGAGGCCGATCCCCGTTTCGCGGTGACCGTCGGCAGCACCGAGGGCGAGGTGATCCTGGCGATGAACAACGCCAAGGCCCCGTTCGACAATATCGAGGTGCGCCGCGCCGTGAACCTCGCCATCGACCGCGCCGCGATCATCGACGGCGCCATGTATGGCCGCGCCACCCCCATCGGCAGCTTCTACCCGCCGCACGGTCCGGCTTATGTCGACCTGCTGGACAAGTATCCGCACGACCCGGCCAAGGCCCGCGAGATGTTCGAGGCAGCCGGCGTGGCCGGAACCACCATGACCCTGCGGGTGCCGCCATTTCCCTATGCCACCCGGTCCGCCGAGATCATCCAGGCACAGCTGGCCGAGGCCGGTATCGACGCCAAGGTGGAAAATGTCGAATGGGGATTCTGGATCGACGAGATCTACAAGAAACAGAATTACGACATGACCATCATCGCGCATACAAGCCCCAACGACATGGGCAACTTCGCGCGCGGCAAATCGTATTTCTACGGCTTCGAGGATCCGGAGTTCACCGCGCTCTGGGATGCGATCAGCACCGAAACCGACCCCGACAAGCGCAATGCGCTGCTGAAACAGGGCCAGGAGTTCCTGACCGATGCCGCCGTGCACGGGTTCCTGTTCCAGCTGCCCGCGCTGGGGGTCTATGACGCCAGGCTGCAGGGCTACTGGACATCGGCGCCAGTTCTCTACGAACCGCTGGCCGATCTCAGCTGGGCCGAGTGATGCACTAATGACCACCGGTGGCGGGCGGGGCTTTGCGCGCCCGCCCCGGACGTGCATTCTGATGACATGAGCTATTTCCTCGCCCGGCGGCTGGGCGGTTTCCTTCTGACGCTGCTGGCGGTGTCGGTGATCGTGTTCGCGGTGATGAACGTGCTGCCGGGCGATCCGGCGCTGACCATCCTGGGCATCGAATCGACCGAGGATGCCCGCGCCGCCCTGCGCGAACGCCTGGGGCTGGATGCGCCGCTGGCGCAGCGATATCTCGACTGGGTCGCCGGTGCGCTGCGCGGCGATTTCGGGCAGAGCTATTCCTTTGGCGTGCCGGTGTCGGAGCTGATTTCCGAACGGCTGCCGCTGACCCTGTCGCTGGCCGCGTCGGGCATGGCGCTGACGGTACTGCTGGCGCTGACCCTGGGCATCGCGGCGGCGTCCCGTCACGGGCGGGTGGGCGACTGGGCTATCATGCTGTTTTCGCAGCTCGGCATCGCGATCCCCGCCTTCTGGCTGTCGATGCTGCTGGTGCTGCTGTTCGCGGTCAAACTGCGCTGGCTGCCGCCGGGCGGGTTTCCCGGCTGGGGCGAACCCGCCGCCGCGCTAAAATCGCTGGTGCTGCCCACGGTGGCGCTGGCGCTGGTCCAGTCGGCGGTCCTGGCGCGGGTCACGCGGTCCTCGGCGCTCGAGGTGATGCGGCTCGATTTCGTGCGCACGGCACGGGCCAGCGGGCTGAGCCGGCGCCGGATCCTGTGGCGGCACGTCCTGCCCAACGCGCTGATCCCCGTGGTCACCATCGTCGGGCTGCAATTCGCCGGGCTGGTCACCGGCACCATCGTGATCGAGAACGTGTTCTACCTGCCCGGCCTCGGGCGGCTGCTGTTCCAGTCCATCGCCAACCGCGACCTGATCACGGTCCAGGCGCTGGTGATGCTGTTTGCCACCATCGTCGTGGCAGCGAATTTCCTGGTCGACCTGGCCTATCTCGCCATCGACCCCCGGTTGCGGAGCCAGAAGGCATGAGCCGCCCGCCCGCCAACATCCTGATCGGTGGCGTTCTGGTCGCCCTCGTGCTGGGCGCGGCCGCAGTCGGCATGGTCTGGACGCCCTATCCCCATGCGGCCATCGACGTGACCGCGAAATTCGCGGCGCCCGGCGCCGGGCACTGGCTGGGCACCGACCATCTGGGCCGGGATCTGCTGTCACAGCTCATGGCCGCGGCGGGCAATTCGATGTCCGTGGCGGTGCTGGCCGTGGGCATCGGCTGTTCCTGCGGCACCGCGCTGGGGCTGCTGGCGGCGGCGCGCGGCAGCTGGACCGAAGAGGCGATCATGCGGGTCTGCGATCTCGGTTTTGCCTTTCCGGCGCTGCTGTTCGCGATCATGCTGGCCGCCGCGTTCGGCCCGTCGCTGCCCAACGTGGTCGCGGCCATCGCGTTCATCAACATTCCGACCTTTGCGCGGGTGTCGCGCGCCGCCGCCAACCAGGTCTGGCGGCGGGAATACGTCTTTGCCGCCCGCGCCGCCGGAATGGGAAGCCTGACCATCACCCGCGACCACATCCTGCCCAACATCGCGGCGCCCGTGATCGTGCAGGCGACGATCGAATTCGCTGTGGCGATCCTCGTCGAGGCGGCGCTGTCCTATCTCGGTCTCGGCGCGCAGCCGCCCAGCCCGTCCTGGGGGCGGATGCTGGCCGAGGCACAGACGCTGATGTATATCGCGCCGCAACTGGCGGTCTGGCCGGGGCTGTGCATCGTCGCCGCCGTGCTGGGGTTCGGGCTGCTCGGTGACGGCCTGCGCGACATCACCGACCCGCGCCTGGGCAGGGGGCGGCGGGCATGATCGAGGTCGAGAACCTGTCGGTGCGCTGGCTCGGCGCCGAGGCGATCCGCGACGCGTCGCTGTCCATCGCCGCCGGCGAGCGGCTGGGCGTGGTGGGCGAAAGCGGATCGGGCAAGACCCTGCTGGCCCTGACCCTGATGGGCATGGCCCCCGAGGGCATGGACGTGTCCGGCACGATCCGCGTCGATGGCCACGACATGGCCGCGGCAGGCGACGCGGCGTGGCGCCGGTTGCGCGCGCGCCGGGTGGCGATGATCTTCCAGGAACCCATGGCCGCGCTGAACCCGCTGCGCACCGTGGGCGACACCGTGGCCGAACCCATGCGGCTGCATGACGGCGCAAGCAGGGCGCAGGCCCGGCGGCGGGTGCTGGACCTGTTCGAGGAAACCGGGATCCCCGATCCCGAACGCCGCCTGTCGCAATATCCGCACGAGCTTTCGGGAGGCCAGCGCCAGCGGGTGCTGATCGCGCTGGCGCTGGCCTGCGATCCCGGCCTGCTGATCGCCGATGAACCCACCACCGCGCTCGATGCCCATGTGGCGCTGCGGATCACCGAATTGCTGGTGCGGCTGGCGCGGGACCGGAACATGGCGCTGATGTTCATCAGCCACGACCTCGCGGCGGTCAGCCGCACCACCGAGCGGTTGCTGGTGATGTATTGCGGCGACATCGTCGAGCGCGGGCCGACCGCGCGGGTTCTGCGCGACCCGTCGCATCCCTATACGCAGGGGCTGACCGCCGCGCGGCCGGCGCTGGCGGCGGCGGGCGGACGGCGGCGGCTGGCGACGATCCGCGGCTCGGTTCCCGCGCTGGGCGACATGGGCAAGGGCTGCCGGTTCGCCGGGCGCTGCGCGCAGGAACTGGCGGTTTGCGGCGAAACCCGGCCGACCAGCGCCGATACCGGCCCCGGAGCCAGCGCCGCCTGCCACCTGCTGACGCAGAGGGCAACGACATGACCGCGCCCCTGCTGCAGATCGAACACGCCACCCGCCGCTATGCGCTGCCGCGCCGGTCGTTGTTCCGGCCCGCGCCCGAACTGGTGGCCGTGAACGACCTGTCCCTGACCCTGAACCCCGGCGAGACGCTGGGCATCGTCGGCGAAAGCGGGTCGGGAAAATCCACGCTGGCGCGGATGGTGATGGGGTTCGAACGCCCCGATGCCGGGCGCGTGCTGTTCAGGGGCCAGGACATCAACGCGCTGGATGCCGCTGGCCTGCGGGCGCTGCGACAGCAATTCCAGATGGTGTTCCAGGATCCGTTCGGGTCGCTCGACCCGCGCCGGGCGGTGGGCTGGTCGATTGCCGAGCCGCTGCGGGCACGCGGCCAGCACGACACCGGCGCGGCCGTCGCCGAGGCGCTGCAACAGGTGGGTCTGCACGCCGATCACGCGAACCGGTTCCCGCACGAGTTTTCGGGCGGCCAGCGCCAGCGCATCGCGATTGCCCGCGCGATCATCACCCGCCCCGCGCTGGTGGTCGCGGACGAGGCGGTATCGGCGCTCGACGTGTCGGTTCAGGCGCAGATCCTCAACCTGCTGATGGATCTTCAGGATGACCTCGGGCTGGCGATGCTGTTCATCAGCCATGACCTCGCGGTGGTGGCCAGCATCTGCACCAGCGTGATGGTGATGCGCGGCGGAACGGTGATCGAACACGGTCCGACGGAACAGGTCCTGGACCGGCCCGCGCAGGAGTATACCCGCACCTTGCTGGACGCGGCGCGGGTCGGTTAGGCCGAAATCCGGGATGCGGGGGCCAAAACACCGGTTTTTCCCGGATTCACGTCTTTCCCGAGGCTGCTATGGTTGGGAAACCCCTCTTGCCCCAGGCTGACCGCATGACCCGCTTTGTTCATCTCACCGATCTGCATATCTCGCACCCGGATCTCGACGACCCGCATCTGAGCTCGGACACGGCGGCGACGCTGGCCCGCGCGGTGCAGATGATCAACACCATCACCCCGGCGCCGGATTTCGTGGTGCTGTCGGGCGACCTGACGAATTGCGGCGACGCGGCCAGCTATGGCCTGGTGCGGGATCTGATCGCGCCGCTGCAGATGCCGGTGCTGCACGCGCTGGGAAACCACGACACCCGACCGGGCTATCGCGCCGCCTTTCCCGAAACCGGTGGCTGCCCCGAGGCGCCGCTGTTTCACCACTCGGTTCAGGGCGCGCTGCATGTGATCGTGCTCGACAGTTCGATCCCCGGCCGGATCGCCGGCGGGCTGGACGCGGAACAACTGGCGCTGCTCGACCGGGCGCTGGCCGAACATGCCGATTTGCCGAAACTGCTGGTCTGTCATCACCCGCCGCATTTCGATCGTCCCGGCGCGCTCGACTGGGAGAGCCTGAATGCCGGGGACACCGCCGCGCTGGCCAGGATCCTGCGCGGACACCCGATCGCCGGGATGCTGTCGGGCCATATCCATATCAACCGGGTGCTGCACTGGCAGGGGTTTCCGGTGGTGATCTCGACCGGCCTGCACAACACGCTCGACATTCTCGAACCCGCCGATCTCGTGATCCTGGAAGGAAGCGGATTTGCGCTGTGCGACCATGGCCCGGCGGGCCTGGACGCGCGTTTCGTCCCGCTGGGCCCGGTTCCGCGCAAGCTCGGGCGGATCGACGAGGAAATGCTGCGCGGGTTCCGCTAGCCATTTGACGGCCGAAGGTGACGTGGCGGCAAAATTGCTGCAATGCAGCAAAGAAACCTTGCAATGCTGCACACGCAGCATTAGGTCTTGTTTCAAGACAAGAGACACACAGACCTGATGGAGAAAGCGCCATGACCAAGGCAACCGCAAGCAAAGCCCCCGCCGCCAGCGACGCTCTGAAAGAACAGACCGCCGCGGTTCAGAACTTCTTCGGCAACCTGTTCGAAGCCGGCAAACTGTCGGTCGCAAACACCATCGAATTCGACAAGCTGCTGCTGACCCGCCTGGGCGAAGGCGCCAACGAGGCGTTCCAGCACGGCAAGTCGGTGCTCGCCGCCAAGGACATCAAGACCGTGGTCGAGCTGCAGTCCGCCTATGTGCAGGACCGCATGGAACATGGTGTTGCAACCACCAAGGAGCTGATGGAATTCGCACAGGCAAAAGCCCGCGAAGTCGTCGAGCCCTTCAAGAAATCGGCCTGATCGGCCGAAACCGGACACCACGAGGTCCGAGACCCGGAGGAGCTTCCTCCTCCCAAATTACTCCTTCGGGTACAGACGGCGCGCCGGTGGTCCTCCCCCACCGGCGCGTTTTTTCGTCGTGACCGGGCTCAGGCGCCCAGTATCCGTTCCAGCGCAAAGATCAGCCCGCCGATGCAGCCGCCGAGGATCGCACCGTTGATGCGGATGAATTGCAGGTCCGATCCCACCTCGGCCTCGACCCGGGCGATCAGCAGGTCGGCATCCCAGCTCTTCAGCGTATCGGCCACATAGCCTCCGATGGTCGAGCGGTGGCTATCCGAGATTTCCCGCACCAGCGCCAGCAGGCGGTCGTTCAGCGCACGGGCGGCGCCGGGATCGCTGCGCAGCATGTCGGCGACGCTGCCCAGCGCATCGGATACTGCCCCGTGCACGGGGTTTCCGCCCTCCGGGCCACGCATATTCAGCAGGACGCCCAGCACCTCGGCACCGGCATTGGTGATCCGGTCGGCCAGCGCATCCAGCGCCCCGTCGTCATCGCCCAGCAGAAACGCCGTCACCGCACCCTTGCGTTCCAGGTCGACCACGAATTCACGGAACAGCCCCTCGAACTGGGCGCGCGTTTCGGTGTCCGGTTTCGACAGCTCGCCCAGCAGGTTGACGATGGCATCGACGATCAGGTCCGCCACCTTGTTGTCGACCGGGGCCGCCACCCACCAGCGGCTGTTCTCGCGGACCAGATGGGCGATATGGGCGCGGCTGTCATCGACGTAATCGGCCACCTGCGCGATCACCTGGTCGAAACCGCGCCCGCCGGCCCCGCGTTGCAGGATATCGCTCAGCAGCTGCGTGAGTTCCGTATTGTCGCGGCTTTCGCGCAGCAAGGCCCGCACCAGCTTGCGCACGCCCCGGGCAAACCGTCCCTGCGGACCCTGCGCCGTCACCGCGTCCAGCCCTTCGAGGATCAGCCCGGCGATGTGGTCCGCGTGATCGCGGTCGGACAGCCAGTCCGCGATCCGCGCCGCCGGGTCGATCCGTTTCACATTCTCGGCGATCTGTTCGGGCACAAGGATGTATTCCTCGATGAACCGGCCGATATTCTCGGCCGCCTCGTCCTTGCGGTGGCGCAACAGCGCCGTGTGCGGGATCGGAATGCGCAGCGGATGCCGGAAGATTGCCTCGACCGCGAACCAGTCGGCCAGACCGCCGACCATGCCGGCCTCGGCCACCGCGCGGATGAACAGCACCCACCCCGCCGGGTCGGGAACCGCCAGCGTCGCCAGGAACACCGCAACCAGCGCCGCCAGGATCCCGGTCGCGGTCCGGCGCAGATGGGTCAGGCGCCGCGGTTCGCCGGTTGCGGCCATGGCGGGAAACCTAGCCACCGGTCACCGCCCGGCTCAGGCGACCTGCAGTTCGGTGCGGGACCGGAAATCGCGGATCAGCGCCGCCGTTTCCTCGGGCATGGTAACGATGAAGAGATGTCCGCATTCGACCTCGACCAGCTCGGCGTTCGGGATCCGATCCGCCAGAATCCTGCCGTTCACCGGCGGCACGATCGGGTCGTCGCTGCCCATCAGCACCAGCGTCGGCATCGTCAGCGCCGGCAGCCAGAAATAGCTGGTCCAGCCGCTGATCGCCATCAACTGATAGAGATAGCCCAGCGGGCTGGAATGCGACATGGCGTCCATGTGCTCGACCAGAAGCTCGCTGTTTTCGCGCAAGAGCCCGCCATAGATCTCGGGGCCGATCCGGGCCATGAAATCGGGATCCACATAGCGTTTCGGCGTTGCCATCTTCGACAGCACCTTCATGCTGCCGGGCACCATCACATAGCCGGCGGTGGTCGCCGCCAGCACCAGGCGCCGGGTCCGGTGGGGATGGTCATGGGCAAATTGCTGCGCCAGCCCGCCGCCCCAGGACACCCCGAACACGTCGACCGCGCCGATCCCGAGGTGATCGAGCAGGTCGGCCGCCAGCCGCGTCATATTGACGGCCCGGTAGGGAAAGACCGGCGCCGGTGACTGGCCGACGCCGGGCATGTCGAAGATCACGCAGCGCGTGTTCGGGAACTGCGCCATGAAGGCCGTGGCAGTTTCGATATTGGCACCGATTCCGTTGAACAGGAGCATCGCGTTTTCGGCGTTGTCCGGGCCGCTGGTCGCGTAGCGGATCCGGTATGCTCCTAGTGTCACGAAATCGGTGTTCATATCTCAGTCAGCCTCGGCCATCACATAACTGCCCGGTGCCGCGAGCGTGGGCGGGTTGGCCTTGTTGCCCAGGCTCCGCGGCGCCTTGATCTGTTTCGGCGACCGGGACTTGAGCCACTCCGCCCAGTAGAGCCACCATGTCCCCTGATGTTCCTCGGCGCCAGCCAGAAAATCCTCGGGTGTCGTATGGTCACCCTTATTGGTGCGGAACCGGGCCTTCTTGTTTGTCAACGGGTTGATCATCGCCTGGATGTGGCCGGAACTGGACAGCAGGTATTCGGATTTCCCGCCCAGCAGGTGCACCGAGCGATAGCAGCCTTCCCATGGCGTGATGTGGTCGGTGGTGCCGCCCACGATCAGCGAATCGCAATCCACCGCCGCCAGGTCGATCGGCTGGCCCAGCACGGTCAGCGCCCCCTTGCGGGTCGCGGCGTTGGATTCGAGCATGTCGATGAAATCGCCGTGCAGCTTCGCGCTCATGTTGGTGGTGTCGGCATTCCAGAACAGAATGTCGAAGGCCGGCGGATTGCGGCCCAGCAGATAGTTCGACACCCAATAGGACCAGATCAGGTCATTGGGCCGCAGCCAGGCAAAGACCCGCGCGAGGTCCTTGCCCTCGAGCACCCCCTTGTGATGCGATGCGAACCGGGCGATCTCGAGCGCCTCGAGCGATGTCATCAGCCCCATCGTGGTGTCCGCCGCGCCATCGGTATCCAGCACCGTCACCACCAGGCTCAGCGAATGGGCGCGGGCGCAATCCACGGCCTTCCAATAGCCCAGCAATGCCGCGGTGGTGATGCCGCCGGAACAGGCGCCGACCATGTGCAGCTTGTCGGATTTCGTGATGTCGCAGGCCGCCGCCGACGCCCGGTCGAGCGCCTCGATATAGCTGTCGAACCCCCAGTCGGCCTGATCCCTGGTCGGGTTGAACCAGCTGACGATGAACACCTGGAACCCCTGTTGCAGCAGAAACTCGACCACCGAACGTTCCGGCGACAGGTCCCAGACATAGAATTTGTTGATCTGCGGCGGCACGATGAAGATCGGGATCTGATAGACCTGTTCGGTCTGCGGCTCGTACTGGATCAACTCCAGGTGCGGCTCGGAATAGACCACCTTGCCCGGCGTGGTGCCGAGGTTTTCGCCGACCTTGAACCCGGATTTGTCCACCATCGACGGCATGCCGTTGTTATGCGCCATGTCGCCGAGGAAATTCTGCAACCCGTCGCGCAGGTTCTGGCCGCCGGTTTCCAGCGTCGCCTTGAGCGCGGCGGGATTGCCGCTCAGCGTGTTGGTCGGCGACAGCGAATCGGTCAGCGTCGCCAGCAGGATCTTGGCCCGTTCCTTGTCGCGCGGCGGCAGTTCCATGCCGTCGACCCAGCTTTGCAGCTCGGCGCACCATTGCAGATACCCGTCGCGCAGGCCGCGGAACATCGGGTTCTGTTCCCAGATCGGATCGCTGAACCGGCGGTCGTCCGGCTGCGGTTTCGCGCTGCCGCCCAATCCCGCCAGCGCACGCCAGATTTCGAGATTGGCGTTGACCGCGTCCATGAACAGCGTGGCCGGATTGGACATGGACGTGCGGTAGAAATTCATCAGCGATTCGGTCTGCTCGCGCAGTTTCCGGTCATCCATCATCCGGGCCACGAGCTGGTTCGTATTCGGCATCATCGTTCGGATCCTCCCTCGGTCCTAGCCCATCACAAAGGCGATCTGCTCGGCGATGATCGCCGGCTTGTCCGCGCCATCGATGCGCACCTCGTTGGTCGTGGTGACGGCGATCTGGCCGGGGCGTTTGACCTCGACCCCGGTGATCGACACCGCAACGCGAACCACCGCACCCACCGGGACCGGCGCCAGAAACCGGACCTTGTTCATGCCGTAGTTGATGATTTGCCTGGCATCCGGGGGATAGATCCCCAGTTCCAGATGCTTGCCCGCCAACAGCGACAGCACCAGCATACCATGGGCGATCGTCCCCCCGAACGGGCTATGCGACGCCGCCCGTTCGGGGTCGGTGTGAATCCACTGATGATCGCCGGTGCAGTCGGCAAAGGCGTTGATGCGGTCCTGATCGATCAGGACCGGCTCGCTTTCGCCGAAATCATGGGCCGTGAGGCCTGCCAGGGTCGCAACGCTGTAGTTCTCGGGCGCGGACATGGGCTTTCTCCTCCTATGCGATCAGTCGTAGTCGCGCAGTTCGCGGCGCAGGATCTTGCCCACGGTCGATTTCGGCAGCGCCGCGACAAAGGCGATCTGCTTGGGCACCTTGTAGGCGGTCAGATGCTCGCGGGCATAGGCGGTGATGTCCTCGGTGCTCAGGCTCTTGCCCGCCTCGATCACCACGAACAACCGCAGGGCCTCGCCGGTCTTGTCGTCCGGCACGCCGATGCAGGCACATTCCGCGACGCCGTCGATATGGGCGATGGTCGCCTCGACCTCGTTCGGGAACACGTTGAACCCGGATACCAGCACCATGTCCTTCTTGCGGTCCACGATCTTGACATAGCCATCGCCGGTGAACACGCCGATATCGCCGGTGCGGAAATAGCCATCCGCAGTGAACGCGTCGTTGTTGGCTTCGGGGTTCTGCCAGTAGCCGCTCATCACCTGCGGGCCGGTGGCGCAGATCTCGCCTTCCTCGCCCAGCGCGACATCTTCGTCCTTGTCGTTGAGCAGCCGGATATCCGTCGACGGCACCGGCAGCCCTGCCGCGCCCGAGAAGCTCATCGTATCCAGCGGGTTCAACGCCAGCACCGGCGAGGTTTCCGACAGGCCGTAGCCCTGGCAGATCGGCCGCCCGGTGATTTCCTGCCACTTGTTCGATGTCGCCTCGAGCACCGGGGCGCCGCCGCCGATGGAAATGCGCAGCGCCGAATGGTCGATCGTCGCAAAACGCGGATGCATCACCAGCCCGGCAAAGAGGGTGTTCACCCCGGTCAGCATGGTCGGCCTGGCGGTTTCGAACAGGTCGAGAAGGTGATCCACGTCGCGCGGATCGGTAACCAGGTGGTTGGTGCCGCCCTGGTCGATATAGGTGATCAGGTTCGCCATCAGCGCGAAGATGTGGTAGAGCGGCAGCACCGTCAGCACCACCTCCTTGCCCGGCGAAATCGCGTCGCCCGCAAAGGCCCGGTATTGCAGCGTGTTCGCGACGAGATTGCCGTGGCTCAGCACCGCGCCTTTCGACAGGCCGGTGGTGCCGCCGGTATATTGCAGGAACAGCATGTCCTCGCCGGTCAGCGCCACCGGGTCGCGGGTCAGGTCCGCGCCGGCGCTCAGCGCCTCGGACAGGCGGTGAATGTCGGTAGGCATGGTGGCCGGGGCCGGGCTGGGCAGGGCGGGGCCGCCGGCATCGGACAGCTCGGCGGTGATCACATGCTCGACCGGGGTATCGGCGATCACCTTCGCCAGGGTCGGGGTCGACCCGGTAAAGATCACGATGGTCTTGACGCCGGCATCGTTCAGCTGGTGACGCAGTTCGTCGGGGGTGTACATCGGGTTGACGTTCACCTGGACCCCGCCGGCCAGGACGATCCCCGCCATCGCCACCGGGAACGCCATCATGTTCGGCATCATCACCGCGATCCGGTCACCCTTCTTCACACCCATCTCGTGCTGCAGATAGGCCGCGAGATCCTCGGCCAGCTTGCCGAACTGGGCAAAGCTGAGCGATGCGCCGCGATTGACGAACGCGGTATGGTCGCCGTAACGCGCGACCGCATCGGTGATCAGGTCCGCGACCGAACGGTTCGGATCCTGGGTGATCTCGTGCGGGGTGCCTTCGGAATAGGACTTGAGCCAGAATTTCGACATTGCTTCCTCCAAAACTGAATGTGTGAACCGGGCGGGTTGCCTTGCGTCGCATGTAGCGTGAAATCGCGGGCCGCCAGCCCCTTCGGGAGGTCTGCCGCAGCGTCACACAACCGGGACGTTGCGGAAAAGCGGGGTTTTCCGGCCGCCGGCCCGCGTCAGGCCTGCATCCGAGCGAGCAGTTTCAAGGGGAATCGGTCCCGCTCAGCCCGTCAATTGTGCGTGAACTTCGTCCAGGTCAATTTCGCCGACCGGCTGCCGGTTCGACGGATCCTCGAAATCATACCCGAACAGGTCGAAGTCGCGCTTGTAGATCTCATAGACCAGATGCATCGACAGATCGTCGAAATACGCCTCGACCGGATGCGCCCGTTTCGGCCCGTGGCCCTCGGATTCGTTGAACCGGGGGATGTCGTCCAGAACGACCGCGTGCGGCGTTTCGATGGCATCGAGCACCTGCGCCATGCCTTCGTTGAATCTCTCGGTCCAGATGATCCGGTCATAGGTGCCGCCATTGGCAACGAAGGTCGAGATATGGCCCGACATCGCCGACCAGTGAATGTCGGGATCCATCGGCCGCCGCCAGCGGATGGTGTCGCGCGCGAACAGCAGAAACCGCCGGAACGACCTGATCTGGTCGAACTCGCCCTTGCCGTCGTCGCCACCGACCTCGACCCCGTATTTGTAGGTCAGCAGCGGCACCAGGTTGCCACGATAGCGTTTGCCGTTGCGCTGGATACCGCAGATCTTGTCGAAGAAGGACGACAGGATACGGCTGTAGGGGTTGCGCACGCAGGTAAAGGCATAAGAGCCGTGTTCCTGCACGTTGCGGGTGATCGGGTCCTGGCTCTCGGGGCGGGCCCATTTGTGCAGCCCATCCTTTGCGTCGTGGATGTCACCGTCGAAGAACCGGCCATGATCCGAGTAGAACATGATCTGGCCAATGGTCGAGCAGGCGCATTTCGGCACCACGCGGTAAATCACGCTTTCGCTCTCTGTCATCCAGATGCCGGGATAGCCCATTTCCCCTCCGGTCGCCGCAACATCACGCCATTTTCGGCGACAAGACCAAATTAGCGCGGTTTCTTCAATCGTTCATCGGGTCTATCACTGGTCATGAGCAGCGACACAGGGGTGTTATCGGGCGAAATGGCAAAAATTGCGTATCTCCTGCTGTGCCACAAGGACCCGGACGCGGTGATCGAACAGGCGCGCAGCCTGACGGCCGCCGGCGACTGCATGGTTATCCACTTCGACGCCAATTCCGATGCGGGCGATTTTCGCCACATCTGCGATGCGCTGGCGGATGAACCCGGCGTGATGATGGCGCGCCGCCGGGTGCGTTGCGGCTGGGGTGAATGGTCGCTGGTACAGGCCACGCTGACTGCGCTGGAAACCGCGCTCGACGCCTTTCCCGACGCGACCCATTTCTACATGGTCTCGGGCGACTGCATGGCGATCAAGACCGCCGAATATGCCCGCGGCCTGCTGGACCGGGAAGACGCGGATTACATCGAATGCTTCGATTTCTTCGAAAGCGACTGGATCAAGACCGGGATGAAGGAAGAACGGCTGATCTATCGCCACTACCTGAACGAACGCAAACACAAACGCCTGTTCTATGCGATGCAGGATGTGCAGCGGCGGCTGGGCCTGCAACGGGCGATCCCGGCAGACCTGCGGATCATGATCGGATCGCAATGGTGGTGCCTGCGGCGAACCACGGTCGAAGCCATTTTCGAGTTTCTCGGGAAACGCCGCGACGTGCTGCGGTTCTTCCGCACGACCTGGATCCCCGATGAGACCTTTTTCCAGACATTGGTGCGCCACCTCGTCCCCGCACCCGAGATCCGGGCCCGCACGCTGACCTTTCTGATGTTCACCGATTACGGGATGCCGGTCACCTTCCACAACGATCATTACGATCTCCTGCTGGCGCAGGATTACCTGTTTGCGCGCAAGATCAGCCCCGCCGCGCTGGAACTGAAGAACCGGCTCGGCGATCTCTATGCCCGAACCGGCGTCACCTTTCACATCTCGAACGAAGGCCGCGAACTGCACCGGTTCCTGACCTCGCGCGGCCGGATCGGAAACGCCTATGCCCAGAGGTTCTGGGAAACCGAGGCGTCGCTGGGCCGCGACCGCGACCTGATGATCATCGTGTGCAAGAAATGGCACGTCGCCCGGCGTCTGCTGGACCGTATTCGCCGGGAAACCGGGATCCCGGCCGCCGAATACCTGTTCGACGAGGAACAGGCCGATCTTCCCGATCTGGGCGGGCTCGAAACCTCGCTGAAGAAACGGACACGGCACCGGCGGTCGCTGATGCGCATCCTGTTCGACGCGTGGCAAACCGACCGCATGGTGATCTGCCTCGATCCCGGCCACATGGACCTGTTGCGCGATTTCGACGCCGACACCTGCACCACGCGCATCCTGGAACTGGATTGCGACTTTTCGGACGACGACCTCGCCGGTCACGCCAACCGGATCGGGCTGGCGGCCGACGATACGCCGGCGTCGGCGCTGGACCGGCTGCTGCCCGCGCTGCGCCGGGAAATCCGCCAGCAATCCGATACCATCCGCGACGGCGGTTTTGCCCATTTCACCCGCGTGCGCGAGGGTGCGGACCGGGCAGAGCTGGCGGCGGCGGTCGGGCGGTTCCTGTCAGTGCCCGCGGATACCGCCGCGCGCATCGCCGATATCGATGACCTGTTCGGCGGCTGAGCCGGTCACGACCGCCAGTTCGACAACCAGCGCCGGAACCGGCTGCGTTTCTCGGCCATGGCCACGCCCGCCTCGTCCAGATCGTCGCCCCATTTTTCCAGCACCGGGTCGATCCGCGCCTGCCGGAACCGGCGCCAGCGCACCCAGATCGCCCAGCAGATCGCGGCCAGCAGCGTCAGCACGATGATGTTGAACCACGGGATCAGCCGCACGTCCGGCCCCTCGACCGGCCGCACCGCCACCGCGTTGGGATAGATCGACAGGAATTCGTTGCGCCAGCCATAATGGCGCAGCACCACCCATTTCGGATTGTCCTTGGTCGAGATCAGGTCATGCACCTCGGTCTGGAGGTTGGAACTGTCGAGCTTGAAATAGGGCGGCCAGCCCCAGCCGGTATCCTCGTTCCGATAGACCATCGGGCGGCCCCGGGCATTGAACGCCTCGATGAAGCGCACATCGCGGTTGATCGAGCCCGTGGCTTCCTGCCCGGTATCGTTCTGCGCCCAGAAGATCGAATTCTCACCGAAATCGACGCGCCGCACCTCGGTGTTGACGACCCGAACCACGTCCTGATGCGGCAGCGTGTAATGCAGGAAAGACCCCGCCAGCAGCCACAAGACCAGGATCAGAACCCATTTCACATAGACCATCGCCACCGCCTTTCACATGAAGTTCATCACATAGACCAGCACCGCGATCGTCACCAGCGGAACCACATAGACGCCGAGAATCAGTTTGCGGCGAAACGACCTGTCATACCGCTGCAACCCGCGCCGGACAAAGGCCTCGCGGTCGCCGGCCATACCCTTGTCCCGCCATCGCGTTTCAAGCTTGCGACGCCGCATCGCCCGGGAATAGAGCGACAGCGCAACATAGATGACCGAAAGCACGATCATCAGAAGCAAGAGCAGTCGCAGCAACGCCAGCATGGCCCGGCCTCCTCAGGGGATCCGGGACCAAGACTGCCGTTGCCGCCCCGCGTTGTCCACAGCGCGGACGCGCCGCGCCGATGACCGGTCAGCCAACCACGTTGAACGCCGGCCCGTAGGGATAGCCGGTGATGTTCTCGGCGCCGTCCCCGGTGATCACCAGGATATCGTGTTCGCGATAGCCGCCTGCCCCAGGTTGCCCCGCCGGGATCGTCAGCATCGGCTCCATCGAGATCACCATGCCCGGTTGCAGCACGGTGTCGATATCCTCGCGCAGTTCCAGCCCGGCCTCGCGGCCATAGTAATGCGACAGCACCCCGAACGAGTGGCCATATCCGAAGGTCCGGTATTGCAGCAGGTCGCGATCGGCGAGGAACCGGTTTATCGCCTGCGTGACCTCGGCACAGGAAACGCCGGGTTTCAGCAGCGACATGCCATATTCATGCGTGGCGACATTGGCCTGCCAGATCTTCAGGCTGGCCTCGTCCACGTCACCGGCAAACATCGTCCGTTCCAGCGCGGTGTAATAGCCCGAGATCATCGGGAACGTGTTCAGGGACAGGATGTCGCCCCGCGCGACCACGCGACCGGTGACCGGGTTATGGGCGCCATCGGTGTTCAGCCCGGACTGGAACCAGACCCAGGTGTCGCGGTATTCGGCGTCGGGAAAGGCACGGGCAATCTCGGCTTCCATCGCATCGCGGCCGGCCATCGCCACGTCGATTTCGCGCGCGCCGATCTGCACGGCGTTGCGGATCGCGTAGCCGCCGACATCGGCCACCCGCGCCCCTTCGCGGATCAGGGCGATCTCGGCCGGAGATTTCATCATCCGCTGCCGCATGGTGGCCGGGGCGATATCCAGCACCGCGGCCGGTGACAGGAAATCCTCGAGCAGGTCCCGCTGGGCCAGGGTCAGGTGATCGCCTTCACAGCCGACGACCCCGCCGGTTCCGGCCACATGCGCCACCGCGCGCCAGAAATTGTCGCGTTGCCAGTCGGTATAGGTGAGGTTGTCGCAGAAACAGCGCCGCCAGGGCTGGCCCGCGTCGATCCCGGCGCTGATGGTGACCGTTTCGGTTTCCGTCACCACCAACCCGTAGGGCCGCCCGAACGAGCAATAGAGAAAGCCCGAGTAATAGGCGATGTTGTGCATCGAGGTGAGGACGGCGGCGGTCACGCCCCGCTCTTCCATAGATGCGCGCAAACCGGCAATGCGGGTTTCGTATTCGGCGGTGGCAAAGGGCAGAACTGCCTTGTCGCCGTTGTGAAAGCGGTAGAACTCGGGGCGGGACGTGTCGCGGGTGGTCATCGCAGACCCTCCTTTGCAGAAAGGTCCCGGCGTTCAGGACAGGGAAAGGGGGCGGGTTCAGGTGGCGACGCCATCGCCGGTGCCCGCGATCATCCTGACGCCCGCCCCACCGCGAATCAAGTCGTCAAGCGGCGCACCATGTCGCTTTCGGCATCCTGCAGATCATCGATCACGTCGAAATGGTGCCGTCCGGGCGCGATCACCAGATCCACCTTCCATTCCCCGGCCAGCCACCGCGCCTGGTCGACAAAGGCAGGGCGTTCCCCGGCACCCACCCACACCGTCACCTGCGCCGGGTGCCGGATGGTCATGAACAACGGGCTTTCCGCCTCGGCCTCGGCCGGGGTCAGGCGGAAATCATCGTTCATCTGCGTTTTCATCAGCGGCCGCAGGTCCGACAGCGGCGAGATCGGCATCACCGCCCGCAACCGGCCGGCCATCTTTTCCGGAACCAGCAGCGGGTCGAGCATCCGGGCGACCAGGTGCCCCCCGGCGGAATGGCCCGCCAGCGAGACCGGTCCCCGGGTCTGCGCGCAGATCGCCTGCACCGCGGTGGCGATCTGGTTGGTGATGTCGGATATCTTCACCGCGGGACACAGATCATAGGACGGCATCGCCACCGCCCAGCCGCGCGCCAGCGGACCCGCCGCCAGATGCGACCAGTCGCGCCGCCCGAAGGCACGCCAGTAACCGCCATGCACGAACACCACCGTTCCGGCCGGCACGGATTGGGGCAGGAACAGGTCATACCGCGCGCGATCGCCATCGCCATACCGAAGGTCGAGCCTCGCATTGTCTCCCAGCGCGGCGCGAAACGCCTCGGCAGCCTTGGCCCAGCGCGGCGGGTAGTCGGCCGCACCCTCGATATGGGCCCCGTTGGCATAGGCATCGTCCCAGTCCATGTTCTCTCCCTTCGGAACTCGATATGGACAAACACTGCCCCAAATGGTTTCCCTTCGCGAGACTTTATTCAGGGAGCCCGATCATGCTGGATGCAACGACCGACCTCAAATCGCTTCTGAAAGATCCCACGCTGCTGGCCACAGACGGGTATGTCGGCGGCAAGTGGATCAAGGGGGAAGGCGGCACATTCCCTGTCACCAACCCCGCGCGTGGCGATGTCATCGCCGAGGTGGCGGACCTGAGCCGTGCCCAGGTCGCGGGCGCCATTGCGCAGGCGGAACAGGCCCAGAAGGACTGGGCCGGCTGGACCGGCAAGGAACGCGCCGCCGTCCTGCGGCGCTGGTTCGACCTGATGATGGAAAACGCCGAGGATCTCGGCACCATCCTGACCGCCGAACAGGGCAAACCGCTGGCCGAAGCGGTCGGCGAGATCGCCTATGGCGCATCGTTCATCGAGTTTTTCGGCGAACAGGCCAAACGGGTCTATGGCGAAACCATTCCCGGACACCAGCGCGACAAGCGGATCATGGTGCTGAAACAGCCCATCGGCGTCGCCGCGTCGATCACGCCGTGGAACTTTCCCAACGCGATGATCACCCGCAAGGCGGGCCCGGCCCTGGCCGCCGGGTGCAGCTTTGTCGCGCGGCCCGCCGCGGAAACGCCGCTGTCGGCGCTGGTGCTGGGCGTGCTGGCCGAGCGCGCGGGCATCCCCGCCGGCGTGTTCAACGTGGTGCCGTCGTCGCGCGCCTCGGAAATCGGCAAGGAATTCTGCGAAAACCCCGCCGTGCGCAAGCTGACCTTTACCGGGTCGACCGAGGTGGGCCGCATCCTGCTGCGGCAGGCGGCCGACCAGGTGATGAAATGTTCGATGGAACTGGGCGGCAACGCGCCGTTCATCGTGTTCGACGACGCCGACCTGGACGCGGCGGTCGAGGGCGCGATGATGTGCAAGTTCCGCAACAACGGCCAGACCTGCGTCTGCGCCAACCGCATCTATGTGCAGGCGGGCGTCTATGACGCCTTTGCCGCGAAACTGAAGGCCGCGGTGGACAAGCTGAACGTGGGCGACGGTCTCGCCGAGGGTGTCACCACCGGCCCGCTGATCAACCGCGACGCGGTGGACAAGGTGCAGGAACACCTGGCGGATGTCACCGCCAAGGGCGGCGCGATCCTGACTGGCGGGCTGCCGCATGATCTGGGTGGCACGTTCTTCCAGCCGACGATCGTCACCGGCGTCACGCAGGAAATGAAGGTCGCGACGGAAGAAACCTTTGGCCCGCTGGCGCCGCTGTTCCGTTTCGACGATGTGGACGAGGTAATCGCGATGGCCAACGATACCATTTTCGGTCTCGCCGCCTATTTCTACGCCAAGGACCTGTCCCGCGTCTACAAGGTGGCCGAAATGCTGGAATACGGGATCGTCGGCGTCAATACCGGGATCATCTCGACCGAGCTGGGGCCGTTCGGCGGCATCAAGCAATCGGGGCTGGGCCGCGAGGGCAGCCATCACGGAATCGAGGATTACCTGGAGATGAAATATGTCTGCCTGTCGGTCTGACCGGGAGGCGGGATCGGGCGTCGGGATCGGGACAATCCTGGAGCGGGTAGACGGAATCGAACCGACATAGCCTGCTTGGAAGGCAGGGGCTTTACCATTAAGCTATACCCGCTCTGGGCCTGTGCTGACTAAGTCAACCGCAGCGCTCCGTCAAGCGTGAAGTCGGGGCCGCATATCGGTATGCAGGCCCCGTTTTGGCTGGCGATACTGTTTCAAAAACAACAGGTTGGCCGAGATCTGCCGCCGGGTCAGCTCGATGCAAAGGGCGCCGCGCTGCCCCACAATTCGCGAACCCGCGCGTCGCGCCCGCAACCCGAGCGGTAGAATTCATAGGCCACCGATTGCCGTTTCGGCCCCGCGCGGGTCAGGACCAGCTTCTTTCCCTTGTAGTAATCCTGATGGTAGGGCTCGGCCTCGTAGAATGGGCCAGCGGGCAGGATCGGCGTGACGATCCGCTGACCCAGTTCGGCCTGCGCGGCATCCCGCACCTTGATCGCCAGCGTCTCTTCGGCATCGCCGGACACGAAGATCGCGGTGCGATAGCTGGGACCACGGTCGCAGAACTGCCCGCCCGCATCGGTGGGATCGACCGAGCGCAGGAACAAGCCCAGCAGGGTTTCCCGCGACACCACGACCGGGTCGAAACTGATCCGGACGGCTTCGTAATGGCCGGTTCTGCCGCCGGTGACCTGCTTGTAGGTCGGGTTGGCGACATGGCCGCCGGTATAGCCGCTCACCGCCTGCTGCACGCCTTCGACCTTTTCGAAATCGGCCTCGACGCACCAGAAACAGCCGCCCGCCACCACCAGGGTGCGGGTTTCCCCGGCCCCGAGGCCATGACCCGTGGCCAGGTGGGCGAGCCCCAGCATCACCGCCAGGAGCAAGGGTTTGAGATCGAACAGTCGTTTCATCGCGGACCTCCTTTGGCGCGACCCTGACCGGCACGCGGCACACGGACAAGCCACGGAATTGCGAGGTCACGCGCAGGTGAGCCGATTTTACCGCTTGGCGGCCCCCGCCCGTGGCTCTAGCCTGCTCGAAACAACCGCCGGGGAACAGCCGATATGCGCATAGCCATGTGGTCGGGGCCACGGAACCTGTCCACCGCGATGATGTACGCCTTTGCCGCGCGCGGCGATTGCGCGGTCGTCGATGAACCGCTCTATGCCGCCTACCTGGCGCAGACGGGGCTGGACCACCCGATGCGCGAGGCCATCCTGGCCGCGCAATCCGCCGACCCGGACCGGGTCATCGGCGACCTGCTGGGCGATATCCCCGGGGGCAAGCCGCATTTCTACCAGAAACACATGTCCCAGCACATGCTGCCGGGGATCGACCGGAGCTGGCAGGGACAGATGCGCAACGTGTTCCTGATCCGCCACCCCGCGCGGGTGATCGCCAGCTACGCCGCCAAGCGGGAAAACCCGGTCCTGGACGATATCGGGTTTCGCCAGCAGGCCGAGCTGTTCGATCTCGCCACCGCGTCGGGGGACGAACCGGTGGTGATCGACAGCCACGATATCCGCGACGATCCCGCGACGATGCTGGAGCGGCTATGCGACGCCATCGGCCTGCCGTTCACCATCGACATGCTGCTCTGGCCGGCGGGCGGCCATCCCGCCGACGGGGTCTGGGCGGAACATTGGTATGGCGCCGTGCATCGGTCGACCGGCTTTGCCGAGCCCGAAGGCGACCTGCCCGAGATCCCCGATGCGCTGCGCCCGGTGCTGGATGCGGCGATGCCACATTATGACCGGTTGCAGGCGGTGGCGCTGCCATTGGGCTGACAGAAAACCCCCGTGGCGGAACCACGGGGGCACGTCCCGGAAACCGGAACCTGTCGGCGGATCAGTTGACTGCTTTGGCGTCGACAACCTCGGGATTGCCCGAGCGCATGCCGGCAATCTCGATCCGGCGCGGTTTCAGCGCCTCGGGCACCTCGCGGACCAGGTCGATATGCAGCATGCCGTTTTCATGGCTGGCGCCGGTCACGCGGATATGGTCGGCCAGGGTGAAACGGCGTTCGAAGGCGCGGGTGGCGATCCCGCGGTGCAGCCAGGTGCGTTCGCCGTCCTCCTCGGCCTTGCGGGCCGCCACGACGAGGCTGTTTTCCTTGACTTCGACCGACAGGTCATCGTCCGAGAACCCGGCCACGGCAATCGAGATCCGATACCCGTCGCCAGCGGTCTTTTCGATGTTGTAGGGGGGATAGCTGGGCTGGCTGTCGGCCGTCATGGCCCGGTCCATCATGTCGGCGATCTGGTCAAAGCCGATGCTGGCACGATGCAGCGGTGCAAAATCGAATCTACGCATGTTGTCATCCTCTTGAACGAGCGATTCACGATCTGGCCCTCCGTCATGGACGGGCCGCGGTTTGGCGCCGGAACCCTGCAAGGCATCCCGACATCACTGATTTGGTGCGGATTTCGGTGGTTTCAAGACCCGTCAGGGGCGCAGAAACCGCGCGCCGGTTTCGCGCCGCGCCCCTGCCGTGACCCGGTTGACCGAGGGCGGCGGCGGCAGCGCATGGCCCTCGCCCGCCCCGAGCTGCGCATTCAGCACCGGCAGCAGCCCGGCCAGCGCGGTGCCCAGCGCCACATTGCCGCCATCGGCCTCGGCCTTGGCCGACACCACCGACACGATGGACGGCCCGTCGACGCCATGAAGGAACACCGGCGCCCCCGAAGATCCGAAATCGACGCTGCAGGACATCACCAGGATACCCTGCTGGCGCGCCTTCACATCGCAAAGCTGCTGCAGCGATGGCGCATCGGCGCGGTCGACCGCATAGGACACCACGCCCACCTGCGCGCCCTTGCGCGGCTGGCGCGCGATCGCAAAGGGCGAGATCACGGTATTGCGGATCGGCTGCTGCAACTCGAGCAGGGCAAGATCGTAGCGCACCCGTGCAGCGGTATCGGCGGCGCCAAAGGCATAATCGGGATGGACGACCGCGCGTCGCACCTGCCGATAGGCGGCCGCACGACCGTTGCGCCAACCCGCTAGAAACTCCAGCTGCGCAGGGTCGATCCGCTCTCCGGTCCGGCGGTCGAACAGGCAATGGGCAGCCGTCAGCACCCGGTCGGGTGCGATCAGCGCCGCCGTGCAGAACCCGGAGCCGCCAATATCCAGCCGACCGACCGCATCCCAGCCGCGCCCGGACTCGAGCGTATCGAGCCGCGCCAGCCGCGAATCCGCTGCCGCAAGCGGCCCGGCAGCCATCAAGATGGCCAGGGCCGCGATCCAGCGCCACATGCCGTAGTCCTTCCGATCATGCCCCCAGGATCAGCAGGTTCCGGCATATTGCGGCAAAACCGGGGCGCGGCAAAGGTATTATCGCAGCACCGGCACCGCGCCTGTCGCTTTTGTGTCGCGCTCCAGCGCCGGCGGCACCGGGCCGCCCGTGGCCCAGTCCAGCAATTCGACCGTGTGGACAACCGGCACGCCGGTTCCCGAGCCGATCTGCATCATGCACCCGATATTGCCCGCGGCGATCAGGTCCGGGTTCCTTGCCTCGAGCGTGCCTATCTTGCGGTCCCTGAGCTGTGCTGAAATCTCGGGCTGCATCAGGTTGTAGGTGCCCGCGGACCCGCAACACAGATGGCTGTCGGCCGGCTCCACCACCCGGAACCCCACCCGTTTCAGCAGGTTCTTGGGCGCGGATTTGATCTTCTGGCCATGTTGCAGCGAACAGGCCGCGTGATAGGCCACGGTCAGCCCCTTGTCGCCGCCTTCGGGAAGATCGAGCCGGGACAGTAACTCGGAAACGTCCATCGCGATGCCCGAAACCCGCGCCGCATCCGCCGCCAATTGATCGCCCCGGAACATGTGGCCGTAGTCCTTGACCGTCGTGCCGCAACCGGAGGTGTTGATCACGATGGCATCCAGCCCGCCGCCGTCCATCTCCGCCGCCCATGCACGGATGTTTCGCGCCGCGCTGGCATGGCTTTCGTCCGTTTTTCCCATGTGATGGGTCAGCGCGCCGCAACAGCCCGCGCCGTCGGCCACCACGACCTCGCAGCCCAGCCGGGTCAGCAGGCGGATGGTGGCGTCATTGATGTCGGTGTTCAGCGCCTTCTGGGCGCAACCGGTCATCAGCGCGACGCGCATGCGCCGGGCGCCGGTGGCGGCAAAGCTCTGCGGATCGTCGTTGCGGCTGACCGGCGGGATGCGTTTCGGCGCCATCGCCAGCATGGCCCGCAGCCGCGCATCCGGCATCAGCCGCGCAAAGGGCCGCGCGATCCGGGCGCCCAGCAATGCCAGCCGGAACCGGCCCGGATGGGGCAGGATACGCGCCAGCATCCAGCGCAGGGCCCGGTCCGTCCATGGCCGGTCATAGTGGTTCTCGATATAGGCGCGCGCGTGATCGATCAGGTGCATGTAATGCACGCCCGAGGGGCAGGTGGTCATGCAGGCCAGGCAGCTGAGGCAGCGATCGACATGTTTGACCGTCCGCGCATCCGGCACCCGCTCGTTCTCGAGCATGTCCTTGATCAGGTAGATGCGGCCGCGCGGGCTGTCCAGTTCATCCCCCAGCACCTGGTAGGTCGGGCATGTGGCGGTGCAGAAACCGCAATGCACGCAGGATCGCAGGATCTCGTTGGCCCGCGCCGTTCCCGGATCGCGCAGCTGCGCCTCGGTGAAACTGGTCTGCATCCGCTATCCTTTCAGCACCGGCCCATCAGGCCCGGATTGAGTATCCCGCGCGGGTCGAATTTCGCCCGCAATCCGGCCGAAATCGCCGCCAGCGGCGCCGGTTCGGGCTGAAACACCGGCACACGCGCGCGCAGCGCATCCGATCCCCGCACCAGCGTCGCATGCCCGCCCAGCCGGGCCAGCTCATCGCGGATCGCCGCCGCGCCGCCATCGCCGGGATCGTCGTCGACCTCGACCCAGACCAAACCGCCGCCCCAATCCAGAATGGCCCGTTTCGCCAGCCCTGCCTGTTCCAGCACAGCCACCAGCACCGGCCCGTCCGAAGGCTTGACCGACACCCGCCAGACCGGGGCATCGCCGGCGGCAAAGGGCGCGACATCCCGCACCTCGCGCCAGAGCGCCGCGCTGGCCTCGTCCCCGATCACCTGCCAGTCGCCGCCCAGCGCCGATTTCAGCGCCCCGGCGCGATACCGCACCGAATCCGCCAGCCCCTCGATACGCACGACCGTTCGGGCCTCCGGCGCACCGCAGCCGGGCCCGAGATGCGCCGCCCCGGTGATGTCATAGGGCGAGCCCAGCGCGGCGGACAACCGGTCAACCGCCTCACCCGCATCCAGGCCCGTCGCGACCAGCGTGGCCTCGGTCTCGGGAATGGCCTGAACCTTGAACGCCACCTCGGTCAGCACGCCCAGCGTTCCGAAGGCACCCGCCATCAGCTTCACCAGGTCATAGCCGGTGACATTCTTCATCACCCGCCCGCCATTCTTCAGAACCGCGCCGCGCCCATCGACAAACCGCACGCCCAACAGGCTGTCACGGCAGGCCCCGGCCTGAATCCGGCGCGGCCCCGAGACATTCGCCGCCGCCACCCCGCCAATGGTCGGAACGCCCGCGCGGCCCAGCAGCGGTCGGTGATCCATGGGCTCGAACCCCAGCCGCTGGCCTTCGACCGCCAGTGTTTGTTCCACCTCGGCCAGCGGCGTTCCCGCCGCCGCCACCAGCGTCAGGGCGCCGGGTTCGTAGAGCGACACCCCGGCCAGTCCGGCAACCGGAAGCGGATCTCCCGCGACCGGCGCGCCGATGGGCCGGGTTCCGCCACCGACGACCCGCAGCGGCCCCGCCGCCCCCGCCACCGCCTCGGCCAGCTCTGCTTCGCTTCGCGGTTCCATGTTCTTCCTCTTGCCAGAAATATCCCGGGGGTGTCGCCCGGAACGGGCGACAGGGGGGGCAGCGCCCCCTAGGCCGCCGTCTGCCGTCCCGTGCGCCGTCCCGTGCGCCGCGTATCGGATACCGAAAGCGGGAACACCTTGGCCGGGTTCAGCAGCCAGTCGGGGTCGAATACGTCCTTCACCGCCATCTGCGCCTCGAGATCCGCGCCCGCATACTGGTGCAGCATCAGATCGCGTTTCTCGATCCCGACCCCATGTTCCCCGGTCAGACAGCCGCCGACCTCGACGCAAAGCTTGAGGATCTCCGCGCCAAAGGCTTCGCAGGTTTCCAGGTCGCCGGGCCGGTTGGCGTCGAACAGGATCAGCGGATGCATGTTGCCGTCCCCGGCATGGAACACGTTGGCCACATCGAGGCCGTATTCCGCCGACATTTCACCGATACGTTTCAGCACGAAGGGCAGAGACGAGACCGGGATCGTCCCGTCGAGACACATGTAGTCGTTGATCTGCCCCATCGCCCCGAAGGCCGATTTGCGCCCCAGCCAGATCCGGGCGCTTTCCTCCTCGGATTCGCTTTCGCGCAGTTCGACCGGGTCATGGGTCCGCGCGATCGCCATGATCCGGGCAAGCTGCGCGTCGATCTCGGCATCGCTGCCCTGAACCTCGACAATCAGCAGCGCCTCGCAATCGGGATACCCGGCCCCGGCAAAGGCTTCGCAGGCGCGGATGCAGGGGCGGTCCATGAATTCGATCGCCACCGGCAGGATCCCGGCGCGGATGATGTCGGCGACACAGGCCCCGGCCACCTCGTTGCTGTCGAACCCCATCAGGACCGGGCGGGCGCCCTCGGGTTTGCGCAGGATCCGCAGCGTCGCCTCGGTGACGACGCCGAGCTGGCCCTCGGAGCCGCAGACCACGCCCAGCAGGTCCAGCCCGCCCGCATCCAGATGCGCCCCGCCTAGTTCGACCACCGTGCCATCCATCAGCACCATGGTCACGCCCAGCAGGTTGTTGGTGGTCACCCCGTATTTCAGGCAATGCGCGCCGCCCGAATTCATCGCCACGTTGCCCGCGATGGCACAGGCGAGCTGGCTCGACGGATCGGGCGCGTAAAAGAAATCTTCCTCCTCGACCGCACCGGAAACGCTCAGGTTGGTCCGACCGGCCTGCACCCGCACGAACCGGTTGGGATAATCGACCTCCAGCACCCCGGTCATCCGCGCCACGCCGAGCAGAACGCAATCGGCGGTGGGCAGCGCACCACCGGCCAGCGACGTGCCCGACCCGCGCGGCACCACCGGCACGCCCTCGTCATGGCAGATGCGCAGCACCTCTGACACTTCGCGCGTCGATGCGGGCAGCACCACCACAAGCGGCGGGCACCGATAGGCGGTCAGCGCATCGCATTCATAGGCCCGCGTTTCGGCGTCGTCATGGATCACCGCATCGGCGGGCAACACCGCCGCCAGGCGCTCCACCAGACGCGCCTTGCGGGCGACCACCGCCGGATCGGGTATCGGCATTTCCATCGGCTGGCTCCTTTTGGTAAAAATATATTACCAATTTTCCGGACTGGCAAGCGGCACACGCGATCCCTATCGTAACCGCATGACCCGGTATCGCCACCTGCTGCCCGCCTGTCTCGCCGCCGCCCTGCCCGCCCTTTCCGCCGCCGCCGATCCGCCAGTGGTGGAAAAGGCACAGGTCCGCGAGCGCGGCGGCGGCTGGCGTTTCGACGTGACCCTGCGCCACCCCGATACCGGCTGGGAACACTATGCCGACGGCTGGCGCGTGCTGGACATCAACGGCGTCGAACTGGGGATGCGGGTGCTGCACCACCCGCATGAAACGGAACAGCCCTTCACCCGGTCGCTGGATGGCGTTGTCCTGCCCCGGGGCGTCACCCGCGTGCAGGTTCAGGCCCGTTGCAGCGTCGATGGCTGGGCCGAACCGCCGGTGGCGGTCGATCTGCGCTGAGCCGGTTTGGCCGGACCCGCAACCGGCTATTCGCGGTGATAGGGGCCCCCGGCAAGGATCGTGGCGGCGCGATAGAGCTGCTCGGCCAGCATCACGCGGACCAGCATATGCGGCCAGACCATGCGCCCGAAGCTGATCGACAGGTCCGCCTCGGCCCGCAAGGCCGGGTCGATACCGTCGGCGCCTCCGATCACCAGCGCCAGGTCACCGCGCCCGCCATCGCGCCAATCCGCCAGCCTGCCCGCGAAATCCGGCGAGGACAGGGTCTTGCCGCGCTCGTCCAGCGCACAGATCACCGCACCGGACGGGATCGCCCTGCGCAGCAGCGACGCCTCGGACGCCATGCCGCCGCCCTTGCGGTCCTCGACCTCGACCACGTGCGCGGGCCCGAGACCCAGCGCCCGCCCGGTCCGGTCGAACCGCGTCAGGTAGTCGTCGATCAGGGATTTCTCGGGCCCCGCCCGCAGGCGGCCGACCACGCAAAGATGCACCCGCATCGCGGCGGATCAGTTGGCCGAAGCCACGCCGCCCGCCGGCAGCCACATCTTTTCGAGCTGGTAGAATTCCCGGACTTCCGGGCGGAAGATGTGGACGATCACGTCGCCGGTGTCGATCAGGACCCAGTCGCCGGCGTCCTTGCCCTCGACCTTGCAGACCAGGCCAAACTCCTGCTTGAGCCGGTCGGTGAGCTTTTCCGAAATGGCCGCGACCTGGCGTGTCGAACGCCCCGACGCGATCACCATGTAATCCCCGAACGAGGTCTTGCCGCGCAGATCGATCTGCACGATGTCTTCGGCCTTGTCATCGGTCAGCGAGGAAAGAATGCGCGCCAGCAGCGTTTCGCTGTCAGGCTGGGTCCGGGCGGTCATGGCATCTGCCCGGGCATCGGCGGCAACCGCCGACTCTGCGTGGAGTAACAGGACATCGTCCTCCTTTTGACGCGCCGCCGGTCCCCCGGCGCTGGGGATGTCTCAAATCTAGCAACGCCAACGTAACTTTTCAATGAAATCGCGAACACCGGGCGTTCAGTCGTCCGCCATTGTGGCACCTTCGCCGCCGAGCAGGCGCACCTCGCGTTGCGGGAACGGGAACGAGATGCCCTGCGCATGGAACGCGTCCCACAGCGCCAGGTAGACCCGGCCCTTGATATTGGTCAGCCCCCCGGTCGGATCGGTGATCCAGAACCGCAGGACATAGTCGACCGAACTGTCCCCGAAACCGGTGATGTGGCAGACCGGCGCCCGGGTTCCGCTCAGGACACGCGGCACGCCCGCCGCCGCCTCGATCGCTACCCTGCGCACCAGATGCGGGTCATCGCCATAAGCCGTCCCGAAGAAGATATCGAGACGCACGAACTGGTCGGAATGGGACCAGTTGACCACCTGGCTGGTGATCAGGTCTTCGTTCGGGATCAGGTGTTCACGCCCGTCGCGGGTGACCACCGACACATAGCGCGCGCCCAGTTCGTTGATCCAGCCGAACGTGTCGCCGAGCGAGATCACGTCGCCGGGCTTGATCGACTTGTCGAGCAGGATGATGACGCCGGAAATCAGGTTCGACACCACCTTTTGCAGGCCGAAACCGATGCCGACACCGACCGCGCCCGACAGCAGCGCGAACCCGGTCAGGTCGAACCCGATGGCGCGGAACCCCAGCAGGAACACGGCGCCATACAACAGAACCTGCACCACCTTGACGCTGAGCACCTGCATCGACGGCGATATGTCGGAATTGCGCCGGATCATGCGCGATGCGGTCTGGGACCCCAGGCGCGCGCCGGTCAGGAGCACCGCGAACAGCACCAGCGCGGTGAGAATGGTCAGCATCGACAGGTGCAGGCTGCCTATGTTGATCGCCAGGCTTTCGAGAAACGCGGAAAACTCGTCCGCCAGCCCGAGGTAATAGATCGTCATGTAGATCCATACCGACCAGGCCAGGATCAGCCGCAGGCTGCGGTTCGGCACCATCCGCGCCACCAGCGCGACGCCCAGCCAGACCGAGGCCAGCGTGGCCGCAAACCCGATCAGGTAGCTACGCGATGGCCAGGTGATCTGCTGCATCACCAGGTAGACGGTCCAGGCGAAGATCACGAAGAACACCAGCGCCAGCCGCTGCCGGATCTGCACCAGCAGCCGCAGCTGCCATTTCTGCCAACCGACCCGCGCGCGCGCCCAGACCTGAAGGCGGGGCCGCGCGACGGTTCGCGCCAGAAAGGCCAGCGCCAGGATCGCCAGCAGGATGAAAAGCTGGTTCTGCCGCCAGCCCGGCACCAGGAATGTCGACACCCGGCTCTGCAACAGGTCCCAGAGCAGGGTCACAAAGGCGATGAGTTGGTCGAGAAATTCCGTCATTGCTGCTCCGTTCGCCGATGCTTGCACGCGGTCGCGTGCCTGTCCAGCGACACGGGTGCTGCCGATAAGGGACGCTCGGGACGCTTGAACCGCGCCGCGCTCGGCTGTATCTGACACGCATGATGCATACACACGCCCCGAGGATCGATCTTCAGGACCGCGCGCGCCTGCGCGAACGGTTCTTCGGGGCGATGCGTTCGGCGCAGGCCCGGCTATTCGCCGGCTGAGAGTTTCGAACCTGCACATTCGCATACAGAACGGGAGAGGACCGATGTCCCCCAAGACACTCTATGACAAGATCTGGGACGCCCATGTGGCCCACGAAGCCGAGGATGGCACCTGCCTTCTCTATATCGACCGCCACCTCGTGCACGAGGTGACCAGCCCGCAGGCCTTCGAGGGGCTGCGCATGGCCGGGCGGTCGGTGCACGCGCCCGACAAGACCATCGCGGTGCCCGATCACAACGTCCCCACCACGCCGGACCGCGTCAACGGCATCGACAACGAGGAAAGCCGCATCCAGGTCGAGGCGCTGGACAAGAACGCCCGCGATTTCGGCATCAACTATTACCCGGTGAACGATATCCGCCAGGGCATCGTGCATATCGTCGGACCGGAACAGGGCTGGACCCTGCCCGGCATGACCGTGGTCTGCGGCGACAGCCACACCGCGACCCACGGCGCCTTTGGCGCGCTGGCGCACGGGATCGGCACGTCAGAGGTCGAACATGTGCTGGCCACCCAGACCCTGATCCAGAAGAAATCCAGGAACATGAAGGTCGAGATCACCGGCAAGCTGCGCCCGGGCGTGACCGCCAAGGACATCACCCTGTCGGTGATCGGCAAGACCGGCACCGCCGGCGGCACCGGCTATGTGATCGAATATTGCGGCGAAGCGATCCGCGACCTGTCGATGGAAGGCCGGATGACCGTCTGCAACATGGCGATCGAGGGTGGCGCGCGCGCCGGCCTGATCGCGCCCGACGAAAAGACATACGACTATGTCATGGGTCGCCCGCACGCCCCCAAGGGTGCCCAGTGGGAGGCCGCCCTGACCTGGTGGAAAACACTCTATTCCGATGACGATGCCCATTGGGACAAGATCGTGACCATCAAGGGCGAAGACATCGCGCCGGTCGTCACCTGGGGCACCTCGCCCGAGGACGTGCTGCCGATCACCGCATCCGTGCCGAGCCCGTCGGATTTCGAAGGCGGCAAGGTGGACGCGGCCGCGCGGTCGCTGGAATACATGGGGCTCGAACCTGGCACGCCGCTGTCGGAGATCGAGATCGACACCGTTTTCATCGGGTCCTGCACCAATGGCCGGATCGAGGATTTGCGCGCCGCCGCCGAAGTGCTGAAGGGCAAGAAGATCAAGGACGGGCTGCGCGCGATGGTCGTGCCCGGCTCGGGGCTGGTCCGTGCCCAGGCCGAGGAAGAAGGCCTTGCCGAGATCTTCACCCAGGCCGGTTTCGAATGGCGCCTTGCCGGATGTTCGATGTGCCTTGCGATGAACCCCGACCAGCTGTCGCCCGGCGAACGCTGCGCGGCCACGTCGAACCGCAACTTCGAAGGCCGCCAGGGACGCGGCGGGCGCACGCATCTGCTGAGCCCGGCAATGGCGGCGGCCGCTGCGGTCACGGGAAAGCTGACAGATGTGCGCGACCTGATGTAAGCTCTGGTAATCGCAACATCATATTGGAAGGACCGGACTGATGAAGGAATGGCAGAAGTGGTTGCTGCTCGGCGTTGCCTCGCTGATCTTCGGGATCATCGCGCTGGGCAATTCGGTGCTTTTCTCGCTGGCCGTGGCCACCGTGACCGGGGCAATGTTCCTGATCTCGGGCGGGTTGCAGGCCTATGCCGGGTTCACCGCCGAAGGCATCGGCAGCAAGCTGTTCGGCATATTGCTGGGCATCCTGATGATCTTCCTCGGCATCTCTTTCATGTTCCACCCGTTGCAGGGGGCGATTTCGCTGGCGATGCTGGTGCTGATCCTGCTCGCGGCCGGCGGGATCGTGCGCGTGGTGCTGGCATGGCGGATGCGGGAAACCCCGTTCTTCTGGCCGATGCTGATCTCGGGCGCGCTGTCGATCCTGCTCGCGGGCTATATCTGGGCCAATTTCGCCACGGCCGCGCCGCAGCTCCTGGGCGTCCTTCTGGGCATCGAGCTCCTGTTCAACGGATCGGGCCTGATCGTGCTGGCCTTCTTTCTCCGCCGTGGCGGCGGGGAAAAAACCGACACCTGACAATCGCGGGGACCTGCCCCGCCGGAGACTGACATGGACAAATTCACCACCGTTCAGGGCATCGCGGCACCGATGCCCCAGATCAATGTCGATACCGACATGATCATACCCAAACAGTTCCTCAAGACGATCAAGCGGTCGGGGCTGGGGGTCAACCTGTTCGACGAGATGCGCTATGACGATGACGGACAGGAGATCGCGGATTTCGTTCTGAACAAGCCGCAATACCGCGATGCGGAGATCCTCGTTGCCGGTGACAATTTCGGCTGCGGATCGTCGCGTGAACACGCGCCCTGGGCGATCAAGGATTTCGGCATCCGCTGCGTGATCGCGCCCAGCTTTGCCGATATCTTCTTCAACAACTGTTTCAAGAACGGGATCCTGCCGATCGCGCTGCCGCAAGAGGTGGTTGACGTGCTGATGAAGGACGCCGAAAAGGGCGCCAACGCCCGCATGACCGTCGATCTCGAGGCGCAGACCATCACCACGTCGGATGGCGAGGTGTTCAGCTTCGAGGTGGACGCGTTCAAGAAACACTGCCTGCTGGAAGGGCTCGACGATATCGGCCTGACGATGGAAAAGGCCCCGGCCATCGAGGCCTTCGAGGCACAGGCGGCCACCCAGCGGCCCTGGGTCTGACTTGCGCCCATATGTCCTGATCGCGGCCCTTGTCTGGGCCGCGGTTCACGCCTGCGCCGCGGGGGCGGAAAACCTGCGGATTGCCACCTTCAACGCCGAACTGTCCCGGACCGGGCCCGGATTGCTTCTGCGCGATATCGAGCGCAGGGACGATCAGGTGATGGCGGCCGCACGCGTCATCGCGGCAACGAATCCCGATATCCTGGCGCTGCAGGGTTTCGACTGGGACCATGACGGGGTGGCCTTGGCGGCCTTTGCCGGGCTCCTGGCGGAGGAGGGCGCCGACTATCCGCACCGGTTCGCCGAACGGCCCAATAGCGGGCTGGCCACGGATATGGACCTGGATGGGGACGGACGGCGGGGCGGCGCGGGCGACGCGCAGGGATATGGCGAGTTTGCCGGGCAGGGCGGCATGGCCGTTCTGTCGCGGTTTCCCATAGCCAGCGACGGGATACGGGATTTCACCGCCCTGCTGTGGCGCGATCTGCCCGGCGCGATCTTGCCCGAAAACGCAGAGGGCGGTCCCTTTCCCTCCGCCGGGGCGTTGGACGTGCAGCGGCTGTCCACGAACGCGCATTGGGTGGTGCCGATCGACACGCCCGGCGCCGGGCGGGTTCACCTGATGACCTTTCACGCATCGCCACCCGTTTTCGACGGGCCCGAAGACCGGAACGGGCGGCGCAACCACGATGAAATCGCGTTCTGGCGCCTGTATCTGGACGGCGCCTTCGGGCCCGCCCCGAAGGCAAGGTTCGTCATCGCCGGCGATGCCAATCTGGACTCCCAAGACAGCGATGGCCGGCGCGAGGCGATCCGCGCGCTGCTGAGCGATCCGCAGCTGACCGACCCGCAGCCGCGCAGGACCGGCGCGGCCGGACCCGGTGCCGGGGATACGGTGGACTGGCCCGCGCCGGGACCGGGCCGGCTGCGGGTGGATTATGTCCTGCCATCGACCGACTGGGAGGTGGTCGGGTCGGGTATATTCTGGCCCGCCGTGGGCGAACCCGGCCATGACGACGCGATCACCGCCAGCCGTCACCGGCTGGTCTGGGTCGATCTCGCGCCATGATGACCGGCGAGCGCCACGGGTGGCCCGGCGGGCCGCGCCGGGGCGTTCTTGACCCTCTGGTTGGGCCGCGCTAGGGCGGTGGCCAAGCAATGCAAGGAGATCGTCATGCCCAACCCCTCGCTTCTCATCCTGTCCGGCGACGGGATCGGCCCGGAGGTCATGGCCGAGGTTCGCAAGGTGATCGGCTGGTACGGCGCCAAGCGCGACCTGGTCTTTGACGTCAGCGAGGATCTGGTGGGCGGTGCCGCCTATGACGCGCATGGCACGCCGCTGCATGACGACACCATGACCCGCGCGCAGGAGGTGGACGCCGTCCTGCTGGGCGCCGTGGGCGGCCCGAAATACGACGATCTCGATTTCAGCGTGAAACCGGAACGCGGCCTGCTGCGGCTGCGCAAGGAAATGGACCTGTTCGCCAACCTGCGCCCGGCGCAGTGTTTCGACGCGCTGGCCGATTTCTCGTCGCTGAAACGCGACGTGGTGGCCGGGCTCGACATCATGATCGTGCGCGAATTGACCAGCGGCATCTATTTCGGCGAACCGCGTGGGATCATCGAGGACGGCAACGAGCGGGTCGGCATCAACACCCAGCGCTACACCGAATCCGAGATCGACCGTGCCGCGCGTTCGGCATTCGAACTGGCCCGCAAGCGCCGCAACAAGGTCTGCTCGATGGAAAAGGCCAATGTGATGGAATCGGGCATCCTGTGGCGCGAGATCGTGCAGAAGGTCCATGACGAGGACTATCCGGATGTCGAGCTGAGCCACATGTATGCCGACAACGGGGCGATGCAGCTGGTGCGCGCGCCCAAACAGTTCGACGTGATCGTGACCGACAACCTCTTTGGCGACATCCTGTCGGACTGCGCCGCGATGCTGACCGGGTCACTGGGGATGCTGCCCTCGGCCAGCCTCGGCGCACCGATGGCGAACGGCCGGCCCAAGGCGCTCTATGAACCGGTGCACGGGTCCGCGCCGGACATCGCGGGACAGGGCAAGGCCAACCCGATCGCCTGCATCCTGAGTTTTGCGATGGCGCTGCGCTACAGCTTCGATCAGGGCGCAGAGGCCGACCGGCTGGAAGCCGCGGTCGAACAGGTGCTGGCCGACGGGCTGCGCACCGCCGACCTGCTGGGCGAAGAGGGCGCGACGCCGGTTTCGACCTCGGGAATGGGCGATGCCATCGTCGCCGCGCTCGACGCGAGCCTCGCCTGAGCATCGGAAACCGGCGGCGTCTCAGCGCCCCGGTTTGCGCAGGTAGACATAGAACGCGCCGTCACCGCCGTGGCTGACATGGGCGGGGCGCACCTGCTGCACGGCCTGCGACAGCGGCGCGGCGGTCAGCCAGTGCGGCACCTGCCGACGCAACACGCCGCGCGGCGACGGGATCGGATCGTCATCGTGGCGCGCCGGTTTGCCCTTGCCGGTAATGACCAGCACCAGCCGCTTGCCGGCCGCGCGGGACGAGGTGATAAACCAGATCAGCGCCGGATGGGCCTGCGCCAGCGTCATTCCGTGCAGGTCGATGCGGGCCTCGGGCTTCATCGCTCCGCGTTTCATCCGGCGATGGGTCTTGGCATCCATGCGCAGCGGGGCAACGCGTAGCCGGTCGGACAGTTCACGGTCAAGATCGTTGGAAAATGGCTGGCTGCCGGCCCGCGCCCCCAGCGTGAAACCGTCCGGGATCGCGGGCGGCGCGGGCGTAACCGGTTCCGGGGACGGGTCGGGCTTTCGCGGAGGAGGGGCCGGTGACGCGGTGCGCGCGGGTTTTGCCAGCGGTTCGGCCTGCCGCGCCACCTTGCGCCACAGGTCATGTTCTTCCGGGGTCAGTCGGCGGCGCCGGGTCATGGCTCGGCCTTTGCGGTCGGATCGGCGGGCGCCCGGATCAGGATTCGGTCGCGACCAGGATCCAGTTCGGATCGTCCGCGCCCATTTCCCGCGCGAATGTCCAGACATCCTTCTGACGCTTCACCTGGGTCGGGCTGCCTTCGATGACCTGCCCGTCACGGTCGCGCACGACCGAGGTCAGTTCGCCCACGAAACGCATCGTCAGCTCGGCGCGGTTGGTGTCCTTGTCGAACTGAACGTCCTGGATCGTGGTTTCCCGCACGCCGATGAACTCGGCTTCGATCTGCAATCCCTGGTCCTCGCGCGCGGAAACGACGCTGACGAAGGTTTCGAACACGTCTTCGGACAGGTAGGGCTGGATCGCGTCCAGGTCCCCGCGCTCGAACCCCATCACGATCATTTCATAGGCGCCGCGGGCACCCTGCAGAAAATCGGAAACGGAAAAGGCCGGCTCGACCCGTTTCATCGCGGCCAGTTCCCCCGCCTGGTCGCTGTCGGCGTCGACATGATCGGTGATGTCGCGGTCGGGCCCGCCCTCGATCACCTCGAACCCCTTGCGGTCGGATTTCTCCGGCTGGCTCGGGGCCGGCGGCTTTTCGAATCCCTCGCGCGTTCCGAGCACGCTTTTCAGGCGCAGGATCAGGAACACGGCGATACCGGCCAGCACCAGAAGCTGGATCAGGGGAGAGTTCATTCCTACCTCGTTTCAGGCTGCGGTCTTTGTATATCGGGCCCAAGGCACTATGTAGGTGACGCGCGGGGGCAAGTCCACCGCTCAACCCCAAACAGGACCCGTTCTTGCGATGTATCTTTTCCTGGCCTTCCTGCTGGTGCCGCTTGTCGAGATTGCGCTGTTCATACAGGTCGGCGGGCTGATCGGGCTCTGGCCGACGCTCGCGGTCGTGATCCTGACCGCCGTGCTGGGCACCGCGCTGGTGCGCGGGCAGGGACGGCAGACCATGTTCGACCTGCGCCGGTCGTTCAACGAGCTTGACGATCCGACCGAGCCGCTGGCCCACGGAGCCATGATCCTTGTCGCCGGTGTCCTGCTGTTGACGCCCGGGTTTTTCACCGATGCGCTCGGGTTCGCCCTGCTGATGCCGCCGGTCCGGCTGGCGGTGATGCGCCACGCCCGCACCCGCATGACCGCGACCACGTTCCAGATAGGGACCGCGCCGCGCGGGGCGGGGATGTCCCGGCATGATACCGGGATGCCGCCGCGTGGAGATGTGATCGACGGCGAGTTCGAGGAGGTGCAGACACAGCGCGATCCGAACCGGCCCCCATCGGGCTGGACCCGCGACTGAGACGCGCCATTGAGAAGCCTCCTGCCACCTGCTAAGTGCGGGTCAACGTGAATTCAGGAGTTTTCCCATGTCCGAAAACGGTTCCGGCACCGACGAACAGGCCGCGCCGCAACAAGCGCCACAGGTTCAGATGAATGTCCTCGGCCAGTTCGTCCGCGACCTGTCCTTTGAAAACCTGATGGCCCAGCGCGGTGTCACCGGCGAAGTGACGCCGAATATCAGCGTTCAGGTCAGCCTGGACGCCAAGAAGCGCGCGCAGGACCATCAATACGAGGTGCTGATCAAGCTGAACATCGACAACAAGTCCAAGGACAGCGGCGACGCGCTGTTCGCCCTCGAGCTTGAATATGTCGGGATCTTCCATGTCCAGGGCGTTCCCGAGGACCAGATGCACCCGTTCCTGATGATCGAGTGCCCGCGGATGCTGTTCCCGTTCCTGCGCCGTATCGTCAGCGACGTGACGCGCGATGGCGGTTTCCCGGCGCTCAATCTCGACAACATGGATTTCGTCCAGATCTATCGCAACGAACTGGCCCGGCGTCAGGCCGCGGCCCAGCCGACGCAGTAAGATCCGGGTTCATGCCGTCAGGGGCCGCGCCAATGCGCGGCCCTTTTCGTTCACGGGTCGGGCCAGAGCGACGCATCGCCCAGTTTCGCGATGAATTCGGCATGAGCGGCGCGTTCGTCATCCGTCAGCCGCGATGGCAGCGCGACCGGGCGGGGACCGGGACGCCAGGTGTCACCCGCGCTGTCTCCGGTATCGGAACTGGCAACGCCCAGGCCGAAATCCGGCTGCCGGCCACCGATCAGCTCGAGATAGACCTCGGCCAGGATTTCACTGTCGAGCAACGCGCCGTGAAGGGTGCGCGCGGAATTGTCGATGCCAAAGCGGCGGCACAGGGCATCCAGCGAATTCTGGGCACCGGGAAACTTGGTGCGGGCAATCGCCAGCGTGTCGATCGCGCGATCCATCGGCAGTTGCGCCAGACCCATCCAGCGCAGTTCTGCATTCAGGAATTTCATGTCGAAACTGGCATTGTGAATGACCAGCACCGCATCGCCGATGAAATCGACGAAACCCTTTCCGATCTGTGCAAATTTCGGCTTGTCGCGCAGGAAATCATCGCCCAGGCCATGCACCTCGAAGGCCTCCTGCGGCATGGTGCGTTCCGGGTTGATATACTGGTGGTAGGTTCGCCCGGTGGCGACATGGTTCAGCAGTTCGACGCCGCCGATCTCGACGATCCGGTCGCCGGTTTCAGGGTCGAGCCCCGTCGTTTCCGTATCGAGAACGATTTCACGCATCTGCCAGCCCTGTCCTGATCCTGCCTAGCACATCCCGGACCTGGGCGCGGGCATTTTCCAACGTGTCGGTGATGATGACATAATCGGACCGCGCGCGTTTCTCGGCATCGGGCATCTGCTTGTCCCGTATCCGGTGAAACTGCTCGCGGCTCATCGTGCCGCGGGCCATGACCCGGTCTTCCTGCAGCTGCGGAGATACCGACACGCAGGCCACCGCGTCCATCCGGCTGTCGCCACCGGTTTCGAACAGCAGCGGGATGTCGAACACGATGATATCCGCCGTCGCCTGCTGCCGGAACAATTCGCGGTCGGCTGCGACCAGCGGATGGACAATGGCCTCGATGGCGTCCAGCGCCGCCGGGTCCGCGGCGATGATCGCCTTGAGCCGGTCGCGGCTGACGGCGCCATCGGCAATGGCCTGCGGAAACGCCGCCCGCATCGGCTCCACGGCCGCGCCGCCCGGCGCATAGAGCCGGTGGACGGCGGCATCCGCATCCCAGACCGCGCAGCCTTCTTCGGCGAAAAGCCGCGCGGTGGTGCTCTTGCCCATGCCGATGGACCCGGTCAAACCCAGCGCAAAGCTCATCCCAGCACCGCCCGGCGCGTTGCCTCGTCCACCGTCGGGCGCTGGCCGAACCAACGTTCAAAACCCGGCACGCCCTGGTAGAGCAGCATCCCCAGCCCGTCCACGGTCACGCAGCCCCTTGCCTCGGCGACCTGCAACAGTTCGGTCCGCAGCGGCGCATAGACGAGATCCGTGACCACCGCATCCGGCCGCAACCCGTCGAGCGACAGGCGAAGCGGCGGATTTCCGGTCATGCCCAGCGAGGTCGTATTCACCAGAAGCCCGGCATCGCCCAGCACGTTTCGGACCTGGGACCAGTCAACGACGCGCACCCGGCGACCGAGATCCTCGCGCAGCCGCTCGGCCCGGATCCGGGTCCGGTTCGACACCATGATTTCGGGCACGCCCGCTTCGATCAGGGATGCGACAACCGCCCGCGATGCGCCGCCGGCCCCGACCACGACGGCGGGACCGGCGGCGGCATCCCAGTTCGGGGCGCCGCGCCGCAGGTTCTCGATGAACCCATAGCCATCCGTGTTGTCGGCCACGATCCCGCCGCCGGCCCGGAAGGTCAGCGTGTTGGCGGCACCGATCAGCCCGGCCCGGTCGGTGACCTGGTCTGCAAATTGCAGGACCGTTTCCTTGTGCGGCACCGTGACGTTGACACCGACAAAGCCCATCCGGGGCAAGGTCTGCAGAACCCGTTCCAGGTCTTGCTGTGCCACATCCATCGGGATGTAGTGACCGGCGAGCCCCAGCGTCGCCAGCCAGTGCATGTGCATCACGGGCGATCGCGAATGCGCAATGGGTGAGCCGATCACCCCGGCAAGCGGAATACGGTCGGTCATGAGTCGATGACCCCTTTCAGATGCAGATAGCCCAGAAGTTCGAGCAGCGGCAGGCCGAGAACATGAAAGTGGTCGCCTTCGATGCGGGAAAACAGGCGCACGCCTTCTTCCTCGAGCTTGTAGGCGCCGACGGAGTGGCGGATGCTGTCCCAGTTCCGGTCGACATAGCCCTGCAGATAGGCGTCCGAAAACGCACGCATCACCAGCCTCACCACCCCGACATGCCGCCAGACAGGCGCCCCAGCCTCATAGACAACCGCGGCCGAAAACAACCTGTGCCGATCACCGCGCATCCGGCGCAGCTGGCCGATCGCATCATCCGGCGATACCGGTTTGGACAGGATTTCCCCTTGGAATTCAGCCACCTGGTCGCAGCCTATGACCATCGCACCGGGGAAACGCGCGCTGATCTTGCGGGCCTTGGCCTCGGCCAGCCCATCGGCCACATCGCGTGGCCCCGCGCCGTCGGCAATCATCGACCGGCGTATCATGTCTTCGTCCACGCGGGGCACGATCACGTCAAAGGGAACCGCCGCCGCTTCCAGCATCCGGGCCCGGACCGCCGATCCCGACGCAAGCACGATCTGAACAACCATGTGGACAACCCGCTGGAGAACCAACCCGGAAACACCGGACAGTTCTGGAAGTTTTTTCGCCCGGTTGCAAGTTCGCCCGGCTTGACGCGGAAACCGCCGATCGGTTCAGCGATTCCCGCACTTGGGACGGGGATAAACGTATCGCTGTTCAGAACCGGGAATATCGGTGGTTTTCCACAGGTTATCCCCTATTTGGTTTCGGTTTTAAGAATATTTAAAATATTGATAAATAACGTCTTATTTTCGATATCCAGTCTTACCAACAGGTTTGTTCATGCCCTCATCCCCATGAGGACAGAATCCGGGATGAAGGTTTGACCCACAGAAACGCCGCAGACTACAAAATCATCATTTCTTTCTTTCTTAATTTTTCTTATTTGAGGTCAGATTGCTGGGAAAACCAAAGATGACCGACCTGCTCGCCTCGCTATACCCGTGGACCAAGGCATTTCACATCATGTCCGTGATCGCCTGGATGGCGGGGCTGTTCTATCTTCCCCGCCTGTTCGTCTATCACGTCGACAAGGCGGGGCCCGGCGGCGAAATTGATCCCGTGTTCCAGACAATGGAGCGGAGGCTGCTGCGGGCGATCATGAATCCGGCCATGACAGCGGTCTGGGTGTTCGGTCTCATGCTGGTGTTCACGCCGGGTATCGTCGATTGGGGTATGGTCTGGCCCTGGACCAAGGCCGCGGCGGTTCTGACGATGACCTGGTTCCATCACTGGCTGGCCTGGAGGCGCAAGGATTTCATTAATAGTTCCAATACGTTGTCCGGAAAACACTACAGGATGATGAATGAGGTTCCGACGGTCCTGATGGTGGTGATCGTATTGTCGGTGGTGATAAAGTTCTAATCGCCGTTTGACTCCGGTCCGGTCTTTGCCTAGGTAGTCTTTCGGCCATCCCGTCCGGGAACCGGCTCTTCCCGTTATGACTCATGGATCTCCGGCAGATGCCGGGATTGGAAAGCCATATGACTATGACCCAAGAATCCCTCACCCTCGCTTCGCTCAAGGCCAAAAGCCCCAAGGACCTGCTCGCGGTAGCAGAAGAACTGGAGATCGAGAACGCCTCGACCATGCGCAAGGGCGAGATGATGTTCCAGATCCTGCGTGAACGCGCGGATGATGGCTGGGAAATCTCCGGCGATGGCGTGCTCGAGGTCCTGCAGGACGGGTTCGGGTTCCTGCGGTCACCCGAGGCGAACTATCTGCCCGGCCCGGACGATATCTATGTGTCACCCGACATGATCCGCCAGCATTCGCTGCGGACCGGCGACACGATCGAAGGTGTGATCAAGGCGCCCGATGACAGCGAACGCTATTTCGCGCTGACCGATGTTACCAAGATCAATTTTGAGGAACCGGAAAAGGCGCGTCACAAGATCGCCTTTGACAACCTGACGCCGCTCTATCCCGATGAGCGGCTGAAGATGGAGATCGAGGATCCCACGATCAAGGACAAGTCCGCGCGGGTGATCGACCTGGTGGCGCCGATCGGCAAGGGCCAGCGGTCTCTGATCGTGGCGCCGCCGCGCACCGGCAAGACGGTGATTCTGCAGAACATCGCCCATTCGATCGAACGCAATCACCCGGAATGCTACCTGATCGTCCTGCTGATCGACGAACGGCCCGAGGAAGTCACCGACATGCAGAGGTCGGTCAAGGGCGAAGTGGTTTCCTCGACCTTCGACGAACCGGCCAGCCGCCACGTCGCCGTGTCGGAAATGGTCATCGAGAAAGCCAAGCGTCTGGTTGAACACAAACGAGATGTTGTGATCCTTCTGGATTCGATCACAAGACTTGGTAGGGCATTCAACACCGTGGTCCCGTCATCAGGCAAGGTTCTGACCGGTGGTGTCGATGCCAACGCATTGCAACGGCCGAAAAGGTTCTTTGGTGCCGCGCGCAATATCGAGGAAGGCGGGTCGCTGACCATCATCGCCACCGCGCTGATCGATACCGGCAGCCGCATGGACGAAGTGATTTTCGAGGAATTCAAGGGAACCGGCAACTCGGAGATCGTACTGGACCGCAAGATCGCGGACAAGCGCGTGTTCCCGGCCATCGACATCCTCAAATCCGGCACCCGGAAGGAAGACCTTCTGGTCGATAAGGGCGACCTGGCCAAGACCTTCGTTCTGCGCCGGATTCTCAATCCGATGGGGACCACGGACGCGATCGAGTTCCTGTTGTCCAAGCTCAAGCAGACCAAGTCCAACGGCGATTTCTTCGATTCGATGAACACCTGATCGGGGAGGCCGGGAGGCTGCCTCATGGATACGATCTATGCTCTTGCCAGCGCGCCGGGCCGGGCCGGCGTTGCCGTTATCCGCATTTCTGGGCCTGACGCGCATCGCGCGGCAGAAAAACTGGCCGGTCCGGGTCTGGCTGCGCGGGGCATGGTTCTGCGTGTCCTGCGGGACAGCCAAGGCGAACGTCTGGACGACGCGCTGGTCCTGAGTTTCAGGGCACCGGGCAGCTTTACCGGCGAGGACGTGGTCGAACTGCAGGTTCATGGCAGCACAGCCGGTGTTGCCGCGATCCTGAATGCACTTTCGGAACTGGAAAACCTGCGACCGGCCGAGGCCGGCGAATTTACCCGGCGGGCGATGGAAAACGGCAAACTCGACCTCGCCCAGGTCGAGGGGCTGGCCGATCTGATCGATGCGGAAACGGAATCGCAACGACGGCAGGCCAACAACCTGTTTTCGGGCAAGCTCGGCGATCTGGCATCGGCATGGCGTAGCCAATTGGTGCGTGCCGCCGCGCTGATCGAGGCAACCATTGATTTCGCCGACGAAGACGTGCCCGTCGACGTGACGCCCGAGGTGACCGCGCTGGTTTCCGCCGTCATGGCCGGTCTGGAACGAGAAATTGCCGGATTGCATGTATCCGAACGCATCCGAACCGGGTTCGAGGTCGCGATCATAGGGCCGCCGAATTCAGGAAAATCTACCCTTCTCAATGCTTTAGCTGGTCGTGATGCGGCTATTACCTCCGAATATGCCGGCACGACACGCGATGTGATCGAGGTCCGTATGGATCTCGGTGGATTGCCGGTTACCTTGCTCGACACGGCCGGATTGCGAGAAACAGAGGATCATGTCGAGGGTATCGGGATTGCCCTGGCTCGCAAACGCGCCCGGTCCGCGGATCTGCGGATATTCCTTGGAGAAGATGAACAGGCCGCCGGTCTGGACCTGTTGGACGATGATATCCGCGTATTGCCCAAGGCTGATTTGCGAAAGGGCGGAAGGAACGCGGTTTCGGGGCTGACAGGCGCGGGCGTCGATGAACTTGTCCAGCGTGTCGCAGACACTCTCGGCAACAGGGCGGCGGGTTCGGGGCTTGCAACGCGCGAACGCCATCGGGTCGCGATGACGAACACAAGGGAATCGCTTGTAGTCACGCGGGATCTTCTGGCGCACGGACCTGACAGCTATGATATAGCTGCCGATGAATTGCGCAGAGGGATTCGTGCGCTAGAGTCGCTGGTCGGTCGTGTGGACGTGGAGAACCTCCTGGATGAAATATTCTCGAGTTTCTGTATCGGCAAATAAGGAGTGTTTCACGTGAAACATTCGGGCTTTGATGTCGTTGTCATCGGTGGCGGCCATGCGGGATGCGAGGCGGCCCATGCCGCTGCGCGAATGGGTGCGGATACGGCGCTGGTGACCCTGTCACGCGATGGGATCGGGGTCATGTCCTGCAACCCGGCGATCGGGGGACTCGGGAAAGGGCATCTGGTTCGAGAAATCGACGCAATGGACGGCGTCATGGGGCGTGTCGCGGACCGTTCGGGAATTCAGTTTCGGTTGCTCAACAGGCGTAAAGGGCCAGCTGTTCAAGGCCCCAGAGCACAGGCTGATCGCACCATTTATCGGTCGGCAATGCTGCAAGAGATTGAAAAGCGAGACAATTTAACGATTGTCGAGGGGGAAGTAACCGATTTCATCATGAAGGATGGTCGGATCTCTGGCGTAAGGCTCAACGACGATTCCGAGATTAGCGCCAAGGCCGTCATCCTGACCACCGGTACATTCCTTCGAGGTGTCATCCATATCGGCGACAAGAGCTGGAGCGGTGGCCGCATGGGGGACAAGCCCTCGATCCGGTTGGCGGAGCGGCTCACGAGTTATGAATTGCCGTTGGGTCGGCTGAAAACCGGAACGCCGCCACGGATAGCGCGCGACAGCATCGACTGGGCTGTTCTTGAGATGCAGCCCGGAGACGATTATCCGACGTTCTTTTCTTTCATGACAAAAGCACCCGCCTGCCGTCAGATTGAATGCGGGATCACGCACACAAACGAACAAACACACGAGATCATTCAGAAAAATCTCGACAAGTCCGCGATGTATGGCGGCCATATCGACGGGATCGGGCCACGCTATTGCCCGTCGATCGAGGACAAGATCGTAAGATTTTCCGACAAGACCTCGCATCAGGTCTTTCTGGAGCCGGAAGGAATGGACAGCGAAACCGTCTATCCGAACGGAATTTCGACGTCTTTGCCTGAGGATATACAGCTGGATTATGTCCGCAGTATCAAGGGGATGGAGAGTGCGGATATTCTGCAACCGGGTTATGCGATAGAATATGACTTTGTCGATCCGCGCGTGTTGACGTCGCAGCTGGCTCTGGATCGTGTGCCGGGTTTGTATCTGGCGGGTCAGATCAACGGGACAACGGGATATGAAGAGGCGGCGGCGCAGGGCCTGGTCGCTGGCCTGAATGCGGCATTGGCTGTTCAGGGCAAGGAACCGGCGATTTTCAGCCGTGCCGACAGCTATATCGGGGTGATGATCGACGATCTCACAACGCGCGGAGTATCAGAGCCCTATCGGATGTTCACGTCACGGGCCGAGTATAGGCTCAGCCTGCGCGCTGACAATGCGGACCAGAGATTGACGACGCTCGGTATCGAATTGGGTTGTGTTGGCGAAGGGCGGCGACTGAGCTTCGAAGAAAAGCTTGAGAAGCTCGACAAGGCGAGGGAATTGCTTACGCAAGGCATGTATTCTCCAACGCAACTGGTCAAAGCCGGTATCGAGGTAAACCAGGACGGCAAGAAACGGAGTGGTCTGGATGTTCTTGCCTTTCCCGGCGTGTCGTTCGAAGAACTGTCGCCATTGATCGACAATCTGTCGGATGTCGATGGTGATACGCGGCGCCAGATCGAACGCGAAGCGCAATATGCGAACTATATCCGTCGGCAGAAGATGGATACCGAGGCGCTGAAGCGCGAGGAGGGGCAGAAAATCCCCGCCGGGTTCAGTTTCGGTGCGATCGAGGGTCTTTCGAACGAGCTCAAGCAGAAGCTCGAACGGGTTCGACCTGAAAATCTGGCGCAGGCATCGCGAATCGATGGCATGACGCCGGCGGCCCTGGTGTTGATTTTGTCGCGGTTGAAGAAAGAACAGAGGCGAAAACGTGCCTGATTCCGAGGCTCTGGATCTTTTGTATTCCTTCGATGTTTCACGTGAAACAATCCGGAAGCTCGAGGTCTATGTCGACTTGCTTCGGCGCTGGACCCCAAAGATCAACCTGGTCTCTAAATCCAGCCTCGATCAGGTCTGGATGCGGCATATCGTTGATTCTGCACAGATATTTCATATGGGTGCCGACTGTTTGCACTGGGGTGACCTGGGTAGCGGCGGCGGCTTCCCTGGCATGGTCGTGGCCATTCTGCGTGAAAATCAAGGCAGGACAACACTGGTCGAGAGCGACCAACGCAAAGCGGCCTTCCTGCGGTCGGTGGTGCGGGAATGCGATGCACGTTGCACTGTCATCAGCCAGCGGATCGAAGCGGCGGAGCCCTTGAATGCGGATGTCTTGTCGGCGCGGGCGCTTGCCGATCTCGATACATTGCTGGGATTTGTTCAGCGACATATGGGCACGAACGGTATCGCGCTGTTTCCCAAGGGTGCCAGTTGGGAAAAAGAGGTCGACCAGGCTCGGCGGAAATGGCATTTCGATCTGGAAACGCGTAAGAGTGTGACCGAACCCGGAGCCGTCATTCTCAAAGTGAAAGATGTGAGCCTTGTCTGAACCGAGCGGATCTTCCAGCCCGAAAACCATCGCCATCGCCAACCAGAAAGGCGGCGTCGGCAAAACGACAACGGCAATCAACCTGGCCGCGGCTCTGGTTGAAAGCGGAAAGAAGGTGCTTGTCATCGACCTCGACCCGCAGGGGAACGCATCGACCGGGCTCGGGATCAACGCCGAAGACCGGTCGGGAACCTCCTATGATCTGTTGGTCTATGCGACGCCTGTAGGAGAGCTGATCCAGCAATCCAAGATCGACGGGCTGTTCATCATCCCGTCGACGGTCGACCTGAGCTCGGCCGATATGGAGTTGATTTCAAACGAAAATCGAAGCGTCCTGTTGCGCCGGGCATTGTCAGCGGGCGGAGAGCCGCTGTCGTCGATGGACTATGTTCTGGTGGACTGCCCGCCGTCGTTGAACCTGCTGACCGTCAATGCCCTGATCGCGGCGGATTCGCTGCTGGTGCCGTTGCAGAGCGAGTTTTTTGCCCTCGAAGGGCTGTCGCAACTGATGTTGACCGTCCGGGAAGTGCGGCAGAGCGCCAATCCGAACCTTCGCATAGAAGGAATCGTGCTCACGATGTTCGACGGGCGCAACAATCTTTCGTTGCAGGTCGAACAGGATGCGCGGGAAAATCTCGGCGCGCTGGTGTTCGAAACCAAGGTGCCCAGAAACGTTCGGGTCAGCGAGGCACCGTCGTTCGGGATGCCGGTACTGAGCTATGAGCCGCTATCCAAGGGTGCCGAGGCGTATCGCGCGCTGGCGCGGGAGCTGTTGGACAATCACGGGTTGAAAGCGGCCTAGACGGGGCAGGAGGACGAGCCGATGCAGGACAAGAAGAACAGGTCGCGCGGGTTGGGACGTGGGTTGTCGGCGCTGATGGCGGATGTGACCACCGCCGCCGAAGCCGAGGCGGCGCCGGATAAGGGCCGCAGGGTCGACATGGTGCCGATCGAACGGCTGAGCGCGAATCCCGATCAGCCACGGCGGACATTCGATGCGGGGGATCTGGACGACCTGACCGCCTCGATCCGCGAAAAGGGCGTGTTGCAGCCGCTGATCGTCCGGCGGTCGGGTGACAGCGGATACGAGATTGTCGCGGGCGAACGCCGTTGGCGGGCCGCGCAACAGGCGCAGGTCCACGAACTGCCGGTGCTGATCCGCGATCTGTCCGATGTCGAAGTGCTCGAGATCGCGATCATCGAGAACATCCAGCGTGCCGATCTCAACGCGATCGAAGAGGCGGCGGGCTATCGCCGGCTGATGGATGAATTCGGGCATACCCAGGAACAGATGGCCGCCGCCCTCGGCAAGAGCCGCAGCCACATTGCCAACCTGCTGCGGCTGCTGTCGCTGCCGGCCGATGTGCAGGATCTTCTGCGTGACGGAAAACTGTCCGCCGGTCATGCGCGGGCGCTGGTCACGGCCGAAAACCCGTCCGAACTGGCGCGGGCGGTGGTCAAGGGGGGGCTGTCGGTTCGCGCAACCGAGGCGCTGGTCAAGCGCAAGCTGCCGGGGCCGCGGCCAACTCCGAAACCCGCGTCGGAGAAGGACGCGGATACCGCCGCGCTCGAAGGCGATCTGAGTGCAAACCTGGGTATGAAGGTCGAACTGAAACACAAGCCGGGACAGGAAACCGGCGAGCTGTCGATCCGCTACAGGTCGCTGGACGACCTCGACACCCTGTGCCGGTTGCTGAACGCGATCTAGGGCCGGCCCGGGTCGGGCAACAGGTCTTCCAGGATGGCGTTCAGAACCATAACACCTTGTTTTGTAACAGATAACCTATCCTCTGTCACATTGACCAGCCCGAGCTCTTCCAGCCGGTTGCAGCGGGTCCGATCCAGCGGCACACCGGCCAGTGCCTGATAGCGCGACAGTGAAATCCCTTCGGTAATCCGAAGGCCCATCAACAGGTATTCCTCGGCCTGTTCGGTTTTGCTCAGCCGGTCCCGGCTGTCGTCGCCATTTCCCGCCTCAGATGCAGAGAGCCAGGCATCGGGCAGCCTGTGGCAGGTCGTGGCATGGCGCGCCCCGTTCAGGGTGACACGGCCATGGGCGCCGGGCCCGATCCCGGCGTAATCGCCATAGCGCCAATAGATCAGGTTGTGCCGGGATTGCGCCTCGGGCCGCGCATGGTTGGACACCTCGTAGGCGGGCAAACCATGGGCGTCGCAGATTTCCTGCGTTGCCTCGAACATATCGGCCGCGCGGTCGTCATCCGGAAGGCCGCGCAGGCCGCCGCGTGCATGGCGATCCCCGAACGCCGTGCCGGGTTCGATGGTCAGCTGGTAGAGCGAAAGGTGATCGATGGCCATGTCCAGCGCCTGGCGCAGTTCGTTGCGCCAATCAGCCAGCGTCTGATCCTGGCGGGCATAGATCAGGTCGAAACTCACCCGGTCAAAGCAGGTCCGGGCAATATCGAAGGCGGCCCGTGCCTCGGCGACGGTATGGATCCGACCCAGCCGCCGCAGATCGTCATCGTCGAGCGCCTGAACCCCCATTGACACGCGGTTTACCCCGGCATCCCGGTAACCGGCGAAACGCCCGGCCTCGACCGAACCAGGATTGGCCTCCAGCGTGATTTCCATGTCATTGGAAAATGCCCAGTGTTCGCGGGCCCGGACGACAATCGCGGCGACGGTGTCCGGGTCCATCAGGCTGGGCGTCCCGCCGCCGAAAAAGATGCTGTTCAGCGCCCGGCCCGGCAAATCATGGGCGACACGATCAAGTTCCCGCAGATAGGCATCGCGCCAGCGTGTCTGGTCGATCCGCCGCGAGACATGGCTGTTGAAGTCGCAATACGGGCATTTGGCCTCGCAAAACGGCCAGTGGACGTAAAGACCGAATCCCCCCTGTTGCCAGTCCTCAGCCAAAACAGCCGGCAACGAGCTTGTTCAGCGCCACCGCGCGATGGCTGATCCGGTTCTTTTCGTTCCGGTCCATCTCGCCAAAGGTGAGATCATACCCGTCGGGCTGAAACGCCGGGTCATAGCCATGGCCCAGCGCGCCGCGCATCGGCCAGACGAACTGGCCCTCGACGGTGCCGGGAAACACCTCGTCATGGCCGTCGGGCCACGCAAGAACCAGCGTGCAGCAGAACCGCGCAAGTCGCGGAAGCGGTGCGCGTGTTTCTTCCAGTTCACGATGGGCGCGTTCCATCGCCATCACGAAATCACGGCCCGCCGGCGTTTCCGCCCAATCGGCGGTATAGACGCCCGGCGCGCCGCCCAGAGCGTCGATCTCGATGCCGGAATCATCCGCCAGCGCGGGCAGGCCGGTTGCGGTGGCGGCCGCATGTGCCTTGATACGGGCGTTGCCGACAAAGGTGGTTTCGGTTTCTTCGGGTTCGGGCAGGTTCATGTCACCGGCCCCGACAACCGTCACGCCAAACGGTGTCAGCAGCTCGGTGAATTCTTCGAGCTTGCCGGCGTTGTGGGTGGCGACAAGCAGTTTGTCACCGGTGAACCTGCGGATGGTCATGCGGTCGCGGCCCGCTGCGCGCCGACCAGTTCACCCACGCCCTTTTCGGCGAGGTCGATCAGGGTGTTCATCTGGTCGCGCGAAAACACCGACCCCTCGGCGGACATCTGCACCTCGATCAGCTTGCCCGACCCGGTCATGATGAAATTTCCGTCGACACCGGCTTCGCTGTCTTCGGGGTAGTCGAGATCCAGCACCGGCTGGCCGGCATAGATGCCGCAGGAAACGGCGGCCACCGGATCGACCAGGGGGTCAGACGTGACCATCCCCGCCTTCATCAGCCTGTTCACGGCCAGCCGCAATGCGACCCAGCCCCCGGTGATCGCCGCGCAGCGGGTGCCGCCATCGGCCTGCAACACGTCGCAGTCGATGGTGATCTGGCGTTCTCCCAGTGCGACCCGATCGACACCGGCCCGCAGCGCGCGACCGATAAGCCGTTGAATTTCAACGGTTCTGCCACCCTGCTTGCCCGCGGAGGCTTCGCGCCGCATCCGGGTGTTGGTGGCCCGTGGCAGCATCCCGTATTCGGCGGTGACCCAGCCCAGGCCCGACCCCTTGATAAAGGGCGGCACCCGATCCTCGATGGTGGCGTTGCACAGGACATGCGTATCCCCCACCTTGATGAGACAGGATCCCTCGGCATGTTTGCTGAAGCCCGGTTCGATCGAAACCGCGCGCATTTGGTTCAGTTCACGTCCTGAGGGTCGCATGTGATGTCCTTTGCTGGTCTGCGCGCGGAGATAGCCCCGCGCGGGGCATGTGTGCAAGCCCGATTGACCTTCGTGCAGAGGGGTTCTTAACTGGATTTCCAGCCGGAGACCGAAGATGAACGACTCCACGAGATTGCTTGACGACCTCAACGACCGCTCGCGGGAAGTGTTCCGGCTGGTGGTTCAGTCCTATCTCGACAGCGGCGACCCGGTCGGCAGCCGGACGCTGACCCGCACCCTCAGCGAAAAGGTCAGCGCCGCCACCGTGCGCAACGTGATGCAGGATCTCGAATATCTCGGCCTGCTGGGCAGCCCCCATGTCAGCGCCGGCCGGGTTCCCACCGAGCTGGGGCTGCGCATGTTCGTCGACGGCCTGCTCGAGGTGGGGGATCTCAACGATTCGGACCGGGAAAAGATCGACGCGACGCTGGACAGCAATTCCGCCGACGTGGCGCGGATGCTCGACCGGGTGGGTGCGGCGTTGTCGGGGGTGACGCAGGGCGCCTCGCTGGTGCTGACGCCCAAGCACGAGGCCCCCATCCGCCATATCGAGTTCGTCAGCCTGGGCCATGACCGGGCGCTGGTGGTGCTGGTCTTTGCCGACGGGCATGTGGAAAACCGCCTGTTTACCCCGCCGTCGGGCCATACGCCCAGTTCGATGCGCGAGGCGGCGAATTTTCTCAATGCCCTGATCGAGGGACGCACGCTGGGGGAACTGCGCGGCCAGATCGCGGCCGACATCACCGCGCGCCGTCAGGAAATCGACGCGCTGGCCCGGGACATGGTGGACATGGGCATGGCGGCCTGGGAAACCGGTGACACCGGCGATGACGCTCGCCTGATCGTTCGCGGGCGCGCGAACCTGCTGGACGAGGCGGGCGAGGGGCTCGACCGGATCCGGAGCCTGTTCAACGACCTGGAACGCAAGCGCGACATCGCCGATTTCCTCGAGCTTGCCGAGCAGGGCGAGGGTGTCCGGATTTTTATCGGCTCAGAGAACAAACTTTTCTCACTTTCGGGTTCCTCTTTGGTGGTTTCTCCCTATATGAACGCGGATCGCAAGATAATCGGCGCGGTGGGCGTGATCGGCCCAACGCGCCTGAACTATGGGCGGATTGTCCCGATCGTGGAATATACGGCGCAGCTCGTGGGGCGGCTGATTTCCGACCGGGGTTAGAGGTGAGACATGGCAGAGCCGAAGAAAGACGAATTTCTGGAAGACATCGCCGAGGTCGAGGCGGAAGAGCTGGCGGAACAGATCGAGGAGATCACCGACGACCAGGCCGAGATCGATGCGCTGCGCGCCGAACGGGACCAGTTCAAGGACCGGTTCCTGCGCGCGCTGGCCGATGCCGAAAATGCGCGCAAGCGCGGCGACAAGGCGCGGCGCGATGCGGAAATGTACGGCGGGTCGCGGCTGGCCCGCGACATGCTGCCGGTCTATGACAACATGAAACGCGCACTGGACGCGGTGAGCGACGAACAAAGGGAAGGTTCGGCCGGTCTGATCGAGGGGATCGAGCTGACCATGCGCGAATTGCTGAGTGTTTTCGGCAAGCACGGTGTCCAGGTGGTGTCGCCCGAAATCGGCGACCGGTTCGATCCGCAGATGCACGAGGCCATGTTCGAGGCGCCGGTGCCGGGCACGCGCGCGGGGGACATCATCCAGGTGTCGGCCGAGGGTTTCATGCTGCATGACCGGCTGTTGCGCCCGGCGCAGGTCGGTGTGTCCTCGACGCCTGCGTCGTGAAGCGGAACGCGCCTTGCGGCGCGTGCCTCCGGCGGGGATATTTCTGGCAAGAGGAAGGGGCGGTCAGGTGCTGGCCGCCTCTTTCAGCCTGTAGATCAGGTCGAGCGCGTCGCGCGGTGTGAGCGCGTCTGGGTGGATGTCTTCGAGCATTTCCAGCACCGGGACGGAAACCGGGGCTGGTGGCGGTGTAGCTGGCGCGGGCGGCGCGGCCGAGAACAGCGGCAGGTCGTCGATCAGCGCTTTCGGCGTTGCCGCATCGCCGTCGCGTTCACCTTTCTCGAGCGCCTCGAGAACGACGCGCGCGCGCGCCACGACCGTTGCCGGCAGTCCAGCCAGCTGCGCCACCTGCACGCCGTAGGACCGGTCCGCCGCGCCCTTGCGGACCTCGTGCAGAAAGATCACCTCGCCGTCCCATTCCTTGACCGAGACGGTAGCGTTTTCGACCCCGTCGAGCTTGCCGGCCAGGGCGGTCAGTTCGTGATAATGGGTGGCGAACAGGGCGCGGCAGCGATTGGCGGAATGCAGGTGTTCCAGCGTGGCCCACGCGATCGACAGGCCGTCATAGGTGGCGGTGCCGCGTCCGATTTCGTCCAGGATCACCAGCGCCCGGTCATCGGCCTGGTTCAGGATGGCCGCGGTTTCGACCATTTCGACCATGAAGGTCGACCGCCCGCGGGCGAGGTCGTCGGCGGCGCCGACGCGGCTGAACAGCTGGCTGACCAGGCCCACATGGGCGCGGTCGGCAGGCACATGGCTGCCGATCTGCGCCAGCAGCCCGATCAGCGCGTTCTGCCGGAGAAAGGTCGATTTGCCCGACATGTTCGGTCCGGTCAGCAGCCAGATCGCGGCGCGGCTATCCGCGTTGAGGTCGCAATCATTGGCGACGAAAGGCGTCTCGCCCTGCATGCGCAGCGCCTGTTCCACCACCGGGTGCCGGCCGCCGGAGATATCGAAAACGCGCGAGCCGTCAACGGTGGGGCGGCACCAGTTCTCGGCCCTCGCAAGATCGGCAAGGGCCGTCGTCAGGTCGATCTCGGCGAGGGCGCGGGCCGCGGTGCTGATCGCGGCGGCGTGGTCCAGCACCGCGGCGCGCAGGGTTTCGAACAGGCGCTTTTCGATCTCGAGCGCCCGGTTGCCCGCATTCAGGATGCGGGTTTCCATCTCGCTGAGTTCAACGGTGGTGAACCGCAGCTGGTTGGCGGTGGTCTGGCGGTGAATGAAGGTCTCCGACAGGGGTTCGGACATCATCCGGCCCGCATGGGTGGCGGTGGTTTCGATGAAATAGCCCAGCACGTTGTTGTGCTTGATCTTGAGCGAGCTGATGCCGGTGCGTTCGGCATAGTCGCGCTGCAGTCTGGCGATCACGGACCGGCCTTCGTCGCGCAGGGTCCGGGCGTCGTCGAGATCGCTGTCATGGCCCGGCGCGATGAACCCGCCGTCACGCGCCAGCAGCGGCGGCTCCGCGACCAGCGCGGCATCGAGCAGGCCGGACAGCGCGTCGAAACCGGTGAGATTGGCCAGCGCGCGGGTCAGCAGGTCCGGCAGGTCATCGGGGTGGCAGGTGGCGGCGATCGCGGCGGCCTGCGCGAGCCCGCCACGGATCGCCGCGAGGTCGCGCGGGCCGCCGCGATCCAGCGACAGCCGCGACAGGGCGCGGTCGAGGTCCGGTGTCTTGCGCAGGGCGGTGCGCAGGTCTTCGGCGGTCCGCGTGTCGTCGCGGGTAAAATCCACCGCGGCCAGCCGTGCATGGATCACGTCGAGCGCCAGCGACGGGCTGCAGAGCCGCTGTTCCAGCAGCCGAGCGCCGGCGGGGGTCACGGTGCGGTCGATCACCGACAGCAGCGACCCGGCCCGCCCGCCGGACAGGGCGTGGGTCAGTTCGAGATTGCGCCGCGTGGCGGCGTCGATCTGCATCACCGTGTCCTGGGATTCGGTCTGCGGCGGCTGCAGGAGCGGCAGTTTTCCCTTCTGCGTGATCTCGAGATAGTCGATCAGCGCGCCCATTGCCGAGAGTTCGGCCCGCCCGTAGCTGCCGAACCCGTCCAGCGTGTCGACCCGGTAGAGCGCGCAGAGCCGTCTGGTGGCGGCGGCGCTGTCGAAACTGGCCCGACCGAGCGGCGTGAGCGCGATGCCCAGGTCATCGGCGATCGTGTCCACCACCCGGTCTTCGCCATCGGCGACGACCAGTTCGGAGGGGGCGAGCCGCGCCAGTTCCGGCGACAGCCGGGCGGGCGCCATCGCCATGACGTGAAAGGCACCGGTCGAGATGTCGACCCAGGCCAGCGCGGCGCTGTCGCGCACCCGGGCGTGGGCGGCCAGGAAATTGTGGCGCCGCGCCTCGAGCAGCGCGTCCTCGGTCAGGGTGCCGGGCGTGACCACGCGCACGACGTCGCGTTTGACCACCGATTTCGATCCGCGTTTCCTGGCTTCGGCGGGGCTCTCCATCTGTTCGCAGACCGCGACCCGGAACCCCTTGCGGATCAGCGTCAGCAGATAGCCTTCGGCGGAATGCACCGGGACGCCGCACATCGGGATGTCGGCGCCGTCATGTTTGCCGCGTTTGGTCAGCGCGATATCCAGCGCGCCGGCGGCGGCAACCGCGTCGTCAAAGAACATCTCGTAGAAATCGCCCATGCGATAGAACAGCAGGGCGTCGGCATGGGCCGCCTTGATGTCCAGATATTGCGCCATCATCGGCGTGACACCGGCCACTTTCCTATGATCCCCTGCTCGTTGATTGGCGGCGACATTACTGATCCGCCCGGCGCGGCGAAAGGCGAAATCGCATTGTGTGATTGAGGCGCTGGCGGGCCTGCGCTAAGACGCACGGACGGCAAGAAGAGGAGCGCCGCCATGGCCAAGGTCAAGTTTACAGCTGAGGAGGCGCTGACGTTCCATCTCGAACCCAGCCCGGGCAAGTTCGAGATACAGGCCACCGTGCCGATGACGACCCAGCGCGACCTGTCGCTGGCCTATTCGCCGGGCGTGGCCATTCCCTGCGAGGCGATCGCCGAGAATCCCGAAACCGCCTATGACTATACCAACAAGGGCAATCTGGTGGCGGTGATTTCCAACGGCACGGCGGTGCTGGGGCTCGGCAACCTGGGCGCGCTGGGGTCCAAGCCGGTGATGGAAGGCAAGGCGGTGCTGTTCAAGCGGTTCGCCGACGTGAACAGCATTGATATCGAGCTGGATACCGAGGATCCGGATGAATTCTGCCGTGCGGTGCGGCTGATGGGGCCGACCTTTGGCGGCATCAACCTCGAAGACATCAAAGCGCCGGAATGTTTCATCATCGAGCAGCGGCTCAAGGAAGAGATGGATATCCCGGTCTTTCACGACGACCAGCACGGCACCGCCGTGATCTGCACCGCCGGGTTGATCAACGCGCTGCACCTGTCGGGCAAGAAGATCGAGGACGTGAAGATCGTGCTGAACGGCGCGGGTGCGGCGGGGATCGCCTGTATCGAGCTGCTCAAGGCGATGGGTGCGCGGCATGACAATTGCATCACCTGCGACACCAAGGGCGTGATCTGGCAGGGCCGGACCGAGGGCATGAACCAGTGGAAATCGGCTCATGCGGTCAAGACCGACCTGCGCACGCTGGAGGAGGCCATGGTCGGTGCCGACGTGTTCCTGGGCGTGTCCGCGAAAGGGGCGGTCACGCAGGACATGGTCAAGTCGATGGCCGACAACCCGGTGATCTTTGCCATGGCCAACCCCGATCCCGAGATCACTCCGGAAGAGGCGCATGAGGTGCGGCCCGATGCCATCGTTGCAACCGGGCGCAGCGACTATCCGAACCAGGTCAACAACGTGCTGGGCTTTCCCTATCTCTTCCGGGGCGCGCTGGACATCCATGCCCGCGCGATCAATGACGACATGAAGATCGCCTGCGCCCGCGCGCTGGCCGAACTGGCGCGGCTGGACGTGCCGGACGAGGTCGCGCTGGCCTATGGCCGCAATCTGACCTTCGGGCGCGACTACATCATTCCCACCCCGTTCGACCCCCGGCTGATCCATGTGGTTCCCCCGGCGGTGGCACGGGCGGGGATGGATACCGGCGCCGCGCGGCGCCCGATCATCGACATGGATGCCTACGAGGTGTCGCTGAAATCGCGGATGGACCCGACCGCCAGCATCCTGCGCGGGATGAACACGCGGGCCCGCAAGGCACAGGCGCGGATGATCTTTGCCGAGGGCGACGACCCGCGCGTGCTGCGTGCCGCGGTGATGTATCAGCGCAACGGCATGGGCAAGGCGCTGGTGGTGGGCCGCCAGGACGACGTGCGCGCCAAGCTGGAAGCCAGCGGTTTGGCCGAAGCGGTGCGGGAACTAGAAATAGTTAATGCGGCGAATACCCAACACCTTGATACATATAAGGAATTCTTGTATCGGCGGTTGCAGCGCAAGGGCTTTGACACGCAAGATGTTCACCGCCTGGCCGCCCGTGACCGGCATGTTTTTTCGGCTCTGATGCTGGCCCATGGGCATGGCGACGGCATGGTCACCGGCGCGACCCGGAAATCCGCGCATGTGCTCGAACGGATCGGCCATGTCTTTGATGCCGATGCCGCGCATGGCGCGGCCGGGGTTACCGCCGTCCTGCACCGGGGGCGGATCGTGCTGATCGCGGACACGCTGGTGCATGAATGGCCCGACGCCGAGGATCTCGCGAATATCGCCGAACGCGCGGCGGGAGTCGCGCGGCACATGGGGCTCGAACCGCGGGTGGCCTTTGTCAGTTTCTCGACCTTCGGATACCCGGTTTCCGAACGGGCCGAAAAGATGCACCGCGCGCCCGAGGTGCTGTCGCGGCGCGGTGTCGATTTCGAGTTCGAAGGCGAGATGACGGTGGATGTGGCGCTGAACGTCCAGGCGCAGGCGGCCTATCCGTTTTCGCGGTTGACCGGCCCGGCCAATATCCTCGTGGTGCCCGCCCGGCACTCCGCCAGCATCTCGGTCAAGCTGATGCAGGAAATGGGCGGCGCCACGGTGATCGGCCCGATCCTGACGGGGGTGGACCGGCCGATCCAGATCTGTTCGGCGGTTTCGACCGCCAACGATATCCTGAACATGGCGGTGCTGGCGTCCTGCGAAATCAAGTGACGCGAATCGCCGTGAGCCCTGCAAAAGAGTCATGGCGGAATTCGAGAATTGGCTGATGTGATGCCATGCGGAACGGCCTAGATGGTGCGCGACACGCCATCCAGGGCGTTATTGCAAAGGCAGAACAATGGCTATCCAGACACAGAGATTTCCCAACCAGCGGGAAGTCCAGGCATACATCGACGAGGCGCGCAGGCAGCGGGCCGAGTATATCCAGGAACTGTTGCGTTCGGTTTTCCGCAGATCCGCGCAGTCGATCGACAAGGCGATGCCGCGCCGGTTCTCGCGGGCCTGAAAGCGACCGGTTCCGGCGTCGCCCCGATGCTGACGCCGGCGGTAACGAACGATATGGCGGCGCCTCAGGCGCCGCCAATCTCTTGCAGCGTATGTTCGCAGCGCCGGCCGTCGAAAAAGGCGCCCAGAATGTCGGCAAAGACCGGCGGCGCATCCGGCACCGCGGCAAACAGCGTCATCGAAGACCGCAGCTTCATCGCGTCGATCCTGCCCAGGATCGTTTCGGCGCACGCATCGCGATGGGACAGCAGCAATTCGCCCACCTCGACCAGCCGCGCCCGCAATTCGGGATGCGCCAGATAGGCGCGGGCCTCGGCCAGATCGTGCAGCCCATAGAGCTGGGACATGGGCGATTGCCCGAGCGAGGCGAGCTGCGGGAACACGAACCACATCCAGTGGCTTTGCTTGCGCCCCGCGGCCAGTTCCGATGTCACCTGGTCCCAGACCGCGTTCTGGGCGTCCAGGAACAGGTCGGGATCGGTCTCGTCGCTCACTTTGCCCGCCGGTCCCGCATCGCCAGCAGCCGCAGCCGCAGCGCGTTCAGCTTGATGAACCCGGCGGCGTCCTTCTGGTCATAGGCGCCGGCGTCGTCCTCGAAGGTCACATGCTCTTCGGAATAGAGCGACTGGTCCGACCAGCGGCCAACCGTGGATGCGAGACCCTTGAACAGCCTGACCCGGACCGTGCCCGTCACATGTTCCTGGCTCTTGTCGATGGCGGCCTGCAGCATCTCGCGTTCCGGCGAATACCAGAAACCGTTGTAGATCAGTTCCGCATATTGCGGCATCAGCTGGTCCTTCAGGTGCATCGCGCCGCGGTCCATCGTGATCGATTCGATGCCGCGATGCGCCTCGAGCAGGATCGTCCCGCCCGGCGTTTCATAGATGCCGCGCGATTTCATGCCCACGAACCGCCCCTCGACCAGGTCGAGCCGGCCGATCCCGTGCCTGCGCCCATAGTCGTTCAGCGCGGTCAGCAGCGTGGCCGGCGACATGGCCTGGCCGTTGATCGCCACCGCGTCGCCCTTTTCAAAGGCGATCTCGATATATTCCGGGGTATCCGGCGCGTCCTCGGGGTTCACGGTGCGCTGATAGACATAGTCCGGCGCCATTTCGGCCGGATCTTCGAGCACCTTGCCCTCGGACGAGGTGTGCAACAGGTTCGCATCGACCGAGAACGGCGCTTCGCCGCGCTTGTCCTTGGCAATCGGGATCTGATGCGCCTCGGCAAATTCCAGCAGCCGGTTGCGGCTGGTCAGGTCCCATTCCCGCCAGGGCGCGATCACTTTGATGTCGGGGTTCAGCGCATAGGCCGCAAGTTCGAACCGCACCTGGTCGTTGCCCTTGCCGGTGGCGCCATGCGCGACCGCATCGGCGCCGGTTTCCTCGGCGATCTCGATCAACCGCTTGGAAATCAGCGGGCGCGCGATCGACGTGCCCAGCAGGTAGAGCCCTTCATATTGCGCATTGGCGCGGAACATCGGGAACACGAAATCGCGCACGAATTCCTCGCGGATGTCCTCGATGTGAATGTTCTCGGGCCTGATGCCGAGCATCTCGGCCTTGTTCCGCGCGGGCTCCAGTTCTTCGCCCTGGCCCAGATCGGCGGTGAAGGTCACCACTTCGCAGCCATATTCGGTTTGCAGCCATTTCAGGATGATCGAGGTGTCGAGGCCGCCGGAATAGGCCAGGACAACTTTCTTGGGCGCACTCATCGGGTTTCCTCACGTTTGGAACGGCAGCGGGTTACCGGGTTTTCGGGGGCGGGGCAAGGCGGCGCGCTTGCGCCAGTCACAAAGCTGCGCCAGACAGGGGCATGAGCGATTTTCCTGCCCGCGCCCGCATGGCCGAAGCCGCCATGCGCACGGTGTTTCCAGCCACCCCGCTGCAACACAACCGCCACCTGTCCGACCGGTTCGGCGCCGATATCTGGCTCAAGCGCGAAGATCTGAGCCCGGTGCGGTCCTACAAGCTGCGCGGCGCGTTCAACGCCATGCGCAAGCAGCCGGATCATGGTCTGTTCGTTTGCGCCAGCGCCGGCAACCATGCGCAGGGCGTTGCCTTCATGTGCCGGCATATGGGCGTGCGCGGGGTGATCTTCATGCCAGTCACGACGCCCGAACAGAAGATTCTGAAAACCCGGATGTTTGGCGGCGACCGGATCGAGATACACTTGGTCGGCGACTATTTCGACGATACGCTGGCCGCCGCGCAGCAATGGTGCGCGGTCGAGGGCGGTCATTTCCTGTCGCCCTTCGACGACCCCGACGTGATCGAGGGCCAGGCATCGGTCGCCGTGGAAATCGAGATGCAGCTGGGCCGGGCGCCCGGCCATGTGGTGTTGCCGGTGGGCGGCGGCGGCATGTCCTCGGGGGTGGCGACCTGGTTCGGGGATCGGGCGCGCTGCCATTTCGTCGAACCGGCGGGCGGGGCCTGCCTGCGGGCGGCGCTCGAAACCGGGGCGCCGGTGGCGCTCGACATCGTCGACAATTTCGTCGATGGCGCGGCGGTGGGCCGGATCGGCGACCGGCCGTTTGAGTTGTTGCGGCACGTTCCGGCGGAGGATGTCGTGGTGCTGGGCGAAGACCGCATCTGCGCCACGATGATGGAGATGCTCAATGTCGAGGGGATCGTCCTGGAACCCGCCGGCGCCCTTTCGGTCGAGGCGCTGGGCGATCTGCGCGACGCGATCCGGGGACAGACCGTGGTCTGTGTCACCTCGGGGGGCAATTTCGATTTCGAACGCCTGCCCGAGGTAAAGGAACGCGCGCAACGCTGGTCGGGGCGAAAGAAGTATTTCATCCTGCGGCTGCCGCAGCGCCCCGGCGCGCTGCGCGAGTTCCTGGCCGTGCTCGGCCCCGACGACGATATCGCCCGGTTCGAGTATCTCAAGAAATCGGCCCGCAATTTCGGCTCGGTGCTGATCGGCATCGAAACATCCAGGCCAGAGAACTTCGACGCGCTGTTCGCGCGGCTCGATGACCTGGGTTTCACCTATTCAGACATCACCAATGACGAGATCCTGGCCCAGTTCGTGATCTGATCCCGGACCTCATCCGGAAAAACGTTCGACGACCCCGGCCGTGAAGGCGGCGACGGATCGGTCATAGCCGTCAATGATCGCGTTCAGATCGATGGTATTGCCCTGCCCGGCCGCGGCGGCCGCTTCGCCCTGCTGGCACATCCGGGAAAACTCGGCAAAGCCGAGATTGAGCGCGCTGCCTTTCAGGAAATGCAGCGGCGCCTCGAGCGACGCCGGATCGGCCCCGCCGCGCAGTTCGGCGATCGTTTCCCCGACCTCGTCGAGAAAGATCTCGATGATCTCGCCGAAATCATCGGCGCCGACCTCATCGCGCAGGTCGCTGACGCGCGCCCAATCAATCATGGTATACCCGTGGTGGCCTGTCCCCTCAGTTTCACCCGGAACCGGTTATCAGGATATGAACGGCGGCGGCGTAATCGTGACAATTTTCGGTTTTACCCTGCGTTAGGAATTCTGCCGCAATCTCTCGCAATGGGGCATGCCCCGATTTTTGCGTGAGAAGCCATTGCCAAAGTTATTCGATTTGTCGGACGAAACCGCCGGTTCCGAACCGGTGCGCCGTATCCTGGTTGTCGATGACAGCCGTCTGCAACGCCAAATCCTGGTCAGGATGCTGCGACGTTGGGGGTTCGCGGTGACCGAGGCCGAAAGCGGCGAGGCGGCGCTGGAAATCTGCAATCGCGACCGGCCCGAAATGGTGCTGAGCGACTGGATGATGCCCGGCATGACGGGGCTGGATTTCTGCCGCGCCTTCCGCGACCAGTCGGGCGATGGCTATGGCTATTTCATCCTGTTGACGTCGAAAACCGACAAGGCCGCCGTAGCGCAGGGGCTGGATGCCGGCGCCGACGATTTCCTGTCGAAACCGGTGGATGCCGACGAATTGCGCGCGCGTATCAAGGCCGGCGAACGCATCCTGGGGATGCAGCACGAACTTTCGGCCAAGAACAGCGTCATCTCCGAGACCCTGGAGAAATTGCAGGCCGCCTATGACCGGATCGACGAAGACCTGGTGCAGGCGCGCAAGATCCAGCAATCGCTGGTGCCCGAACGCAACCGATGCTTTGGCGCATCGCAGGTTTCCCTGCTGCTGAAACCCAGCGGTCACATCGGTGGCGACCTGGTGGGCATGTTTTCACCCCGCGACGACCAGGTCGGATTCTACAGTATCGACGTTTCCGGGCATGGCATCACCTCGGCCCTGATGACCGCCCGGCTCGGCGGCCACCTGAACGCGGTGCATTTCGATGAAAACCTGGCCATGTCGCGGAAAAACGGCGCCTATTCGCTGCGCGAACCGGGCGAGGTCGCCGCGACCCTCAACGGCCGCCTGCTGGCGCATGAGGGGGTCGAGGAGTATTTTACCATGGCCTATGCAATGGCCGATCTGGCCACCGGACGGGTGAAGCTGACGCAGGCAGGGCATCCGCACCCCCTGCTGATCCGGCGCGACGGCGGCATGGAACTGGTCGGCGAGGGCGGCCTGCCGGTCGGGTTGCTGCCCGATGCGCGGTTCGATCACACCGAGCTCACGATGCAACCGGGCGACCGGTTGCTGCTCTATTCCGACGGGTTCACCGAATGCCCGCTGGGGCGCGGCGGCATGCTGGGCGATGACGGGCTGAAGAACCTCGTGCGCAGATGCATTTCACAGCGCGACGGCAAGGCGTTTCTGGACGCCCTGTTCCGGTCGCTGACCCGGATCATGTGCCCCGTGACCGGCATGGATGACGATGTGTCGGCGACGTTGTTCGACTTTGGCGCACCCGGCTGAGCCGTCACCCCGCAACGGCCCGGCGGGATCTGCGCGCATGCCGTTCGGCAAAATGCCTGTCGCCCGCATTGCCCAGCATTTTCGCGGCGTCCCCTGCCGAAATCCACAGCGCGGTATGCCCGGCCTCGTGCGGCGGCCCGAGCGGGCGCACGGGGCGCGCGGTGTAGATCAGGCAGATCTTTTCCGCCCAGAGATCGTATTCGGGCATATAGGTGAAGCGGCGGAACGCGCCGACACGGCGCGGCGCCGCGATCAGCCAGCCGGTTTCCTCGAGCACCTCGCGATGCAGCGCGGTGACCGGCGATTCGCCGGGATCGATGCCGCCGCCGGGCAGTTGCAGCTCCGGTCCCGGATCGTGCTGGCAGGTGATCAGCAGATCGCCGCCCTGTGGCAACAACGCATAGACGCCGGGCCGCCGCACATATCGCCGCCCGGCCTCGGGGACCGTTCCGAACCTTCTGATCATGGTTGCCCTTTTGATCCCCGCTTGCCGCACCTATATTGCTGCGATATGCCAATCCGTGGCGTGCAAGGAAACCCCATGACACTCGGAACGAAAATCGCGTGGGACGATACCGTCCTGCCCTTCCAGCTTGATGCAACCGACATGCGCGGCCGCGTGGTGCGGCTCGACGGCGTGCTCGACGGCATCCTCCGGCAGCATGCCTACCCGCCGCAGGTCGAGGCACTGGTGGCGGAAATGGCGTTGCTGACCGCGCTGATCGGCCAGACCGTCAAGCTGCGCTGGAAGCTGTCGCTGCAGGTGCAGTCCAAGGGGGCGGTGCGCATGATCGCGACCGATTACTATGCGCCGCAGACCGAGGGCGAACCGGCGCGCATCCGCGCCTATGCCAGTTTCGATGCCGACCGCCTGACCGATGGCGCGCCGATCGATCAGGTCGGCGAAGGGTATTTCGCCGTGCTGATCGACCAGGGCAAGGGCAGCCAGCCCTACCAGGGCATCGCGCCGCTGGTGTCCGGATCGCTGAGCGACAGCGCCGAGGCGTATTTCATGCAGTCCGAACAGCTGCCGACGCGGTTCAAGCTCAGTTTTGGCCGCTCGACCGTGCCGGGCGAGCCCGAACACTGGCGCGCGGGCGGGATCATGCTGCAACACCTGCCGCCGGCCACCGGCCAGGCAAAGGCCGATGATGGAGACGAGCCCTGGAACCGGGTCAACATCCTGCTCGATACCGTCGACGAACTCGAGCTGATCGGCCCGTCCCTGCCGCCCACCGACCTGCTGCTGCGCCTGTTTCACGAGGAATCGCCCCGCGTCTACGACACCCAGCCGGTCCGGTTCGGCTGCACCTGTTCCGAGGACCGCGTGCGCCAGAGCCTGTCGATCTATTCGGCCCGCGATATCGAAAAGATGACCACCGACGAGGGAACGGTGACGGCGGACTGCCAGTTCTGCAGCGCGCATTACGTTCTCGATCCGGCGACGGTCGGGTTCGATGCGGCAAAGCCCGTCGATGAGTGACATCGTCGACCGGCTGCACGCGGCGCTGGCGGCGCCGGGCGATGCCTCGTCGGATTTCGATCTGAACCCCGACGCCGTTCTGCCCGCAAACCGGCGTTTGCGGCAGGCGGGCGTGCTGGTTCTGGTGTCGGTGGCGGACGGCCCGCCCCGGCTGATCCTGACGAAACGGTCCTCGGCGCTGAAACACCATCCGGGCCAGATCGCGTTTCCCGGCGGAAAACAGGATCCCGGCGATGTCGATGCCATCGCCACCGCGCTGCGCGAGGCCGAGGAGGAAATCGGTCTGCCGCGCGATCTGCCGCAGATCATCGGCACCATGCCGGCGCATGAAACGGTAACCGGCTTCAACGTTACGCCGGTTCTGGCGCTGATCGATACGCCTTTTCGCGCGGTGGCCGAGCCGGGCGAGGTGGACGAGATCTTCTCGGCCCCTCTCAGCCACCTGATGGCGCCGGACAACTATCTGGTGGAATCGCGCATCTGGCGCGGTGCGCGGCGGTATTACTATGCGGTGCCCTACGGCCCCTATTACATCTGGGGCGCAACCGCACGGATGCTGCGCGCGCTGTCGTCCAGGATGGCACAGTGACCCGGGTTTCGGGCGACTGGCTGACCGACGCCCGAACCCAGGCGGTCTGCGCGGCGCTGACCGGGGGTGGCGCACAGGCGCTGTTCGTGGGGGGCTGCGTGCGCAACGCGCTGATCGGCGTGCCGGTTTCGGATATCGACATCGCCACCGATGCCCGCCCCGACCGGGTGATCGACCTGGCCCGGGCGGCGGGGCTCAAGGCGATCCCCACCGGTATCGACCATGGCACCGTGACGCTGGTGGCGGGTGGCCTGGCCCATGAGGTCACGACCTTTCGCCGCGACATAACCACCGACGGACGCCGCGCGGTTGTCGCCTTTTCCGACCGGGTCGAAGAAGACGCGGCGCGGCGCGATTTCACGATGAACGCGCTTTATGCACGGCCTGACGGGGTGCTGCTGGACCCGCTGGGCGGCCTGTCCGACCTGCAGGCGCGGCGGGTCCGGTTCATCGGCGATGCCGGGCGCCGCATCGTCGAGGATTATCTGCGATCGCTGCGCTATTTTCGGTTTCATGCCCATTACGGCGACGCCGGGGCGGGGTTCGACCCGCAGGCGCTGGCGGCGATCTCGACCCATCTCGACGGGCTGGACAGCCTGTCGCGCGAACGGGTGGGTGCCGAACTGCTCAAGCTGCTGGCAGCACCCGATCCGGCCCCGTCCGTGGCGGGAATGCGCGCCACCGGCGTGCTGGGGCGGGTGCTGCCGGGGGCGGACGACACCGCGCTGGCGCCGCTGGTCCATCTGGAGGATGCGCTGGGCCTGACGCCCGATCCGATCCTGCGGCTGGCGGCGCTGGTCGGTGAGGCAGGCACGTTGCGGCTGAGCCGGGCGCAGATGGCGGCGCTGGACGTGTTTCGAACCGGTGCGCAGGGCGCGATGCCCGCCGCCGAACTGGGCTATCGGCTGGGGGTGGCGCCGGCGCTCGGGGCGCTGGCTCTGCGTGCCGCGTGTCTCGGGCTGGCGCCTGATGACGATGCGCGGGCCGAGGCCGAAAAGGGCGCGGCGTCGGTGTTTCCCGTCAGGGCGGCCGACCTGATGCCCGGGCTGAGGGGCCGCGCGCTGGGCGACCGCCTGGCAGAGCTTGAAGGCGACTGGGTCGCATCGGGTTTCACCCTGTCCCGCGCGGCCTTGCTGGCGAAGGGGTGACAATGGCGGCGGATTTCGCTATGCACGTCCCCGAATCTAAGTCGGAGGAATGCAGCATGTATCACGGGATCTGGAACAGCCCCAGCTGATATTCCGCCCGTTCGGGTGGCGTATCGGCTTCGTCACGCGCCCGCATCTGCATTCTGCTCTTGCCTGTCATGAGGCTCCGACATGTTCCGTTACTTCGAAAATCTCGTCGACCCTTACGTTGACTACACCGTCAAGGATCGGCCGCCGACCCGGCTCTGGCCGTTCCTGTGGGATTACGCACAACCGTTCCGCAAGGTGTTCCTGCTGGCTGGCCTGCTGTCCATCGTGGTCGCGGCGGTCGAAATCTGGCTGATCTACTACATGGGCCGGGTGGTCGACCTGATGACCGGCGAGCCGGCCAGGGTCTGGGCCGAACATGGGTCCGAACTGTTGCTGGTCGCGGCATTCGTGCTGCTGGTCCGCCCGGCGCTGCATGTGCTGGACGTGCTGGTGCTGAACAACGCGGTGATGCCCAATTTCGGCACCCTGATCCGCTGGCGCGCGCACAAGCATGTGCTGCGTCAGTCGGTCGGGTGGTTCGAGAACGATTTTGCCGGCCGGATCGCCAACCGGATCATGCAGACGCCCCCCGCCGCGGGCGAGGTGGTGTTCCAGGTCTTTGACGCCATCGCCTTTGCGCTGGCCTATATGGTCGGGGCCGCGGTGCTGCTGATGGCGGCGGATGCGCGGCTGTTGCTGCCGTTGCTCATCTGGCTGGCGCTCTACGCCGTGCTGGTGCGCTGGACCCTGCAACGGGTCGGCCCGGCGTCCAAGGCGGCGTCGGATGCGCGGTCCACTGTCACCGGCCGGGTCGTGGACAGCTATACCAATATCCATTCGGTCAAGATGTTTGCCCATAACGACCACGAACTCGACTATGCCCTCGAAGCGATCGAAAACACCCGCAGGACCTTTCAGGTCGAGATGCGGATCTACACGGTCATGGACGTGGTTCTGGTCACCCTGAACGGCCTGCTGATCGTCGGTGTCGTCGGCTGGGCGGTGCTGCTGTGGATGCAGGGGCAGGCCTCGGTCGGCGTGGTTGCCGCGGCCTCGGCGCTGACGCTTCGGCTGAACGCGATGACCGGCTGGATCATGTGGGCGCTGACCACGTTTTTCCGGCAACTCGGCGTTGTCGCGGAAGGGATGGAGACCATCGCCCAGCCGATCGACCTCGTCGACCGGCCCGGCGCATCGGCGCTGGCGCTGCGGGACGGGCGCATCGACATTCGCGGGCTGTCGCATCACTACGGCCGCGATGGCGGCGGGCTGGACCATGTGTCGCTGTCCATCGAACCCGGCGAAAAGGTCGGGCTGATCGGCCGGTCGGGGGCGGGCAAATCGACCCTGGTCAAGCTGCTGCTGCGGTTCTACGACGCCGAACAGGGTGTGATCGAGATCGACGGCCAGGATATCTCGAAGGTGACGCAGGACAGCCTGCGCCGGCAGATCGGCATGGTACAGCAGGACAGCGCCTTGCTGCACCGGTCGGTGCGCGACAATCTTCTCTATGGCCGTCCCGATGCCACCGAGGACCAGATGATCGCCGCCGCGCGCCGCGCCGAGGCGCATGAGTTCATCCTGGACCTGGAGGACCCGCAGGGGCGGCGCGGCTATGACGCCCATGTGGGCGAACGCGGCGTGAAACTGTCCGGTGGCCAGCGCCAGCGGGTGACGCTGGCCCGCGTGGTGCTCAAGGATGCGCCGATCCTGCTGCTGGACGAAGCCACGTCGGCGCTCGACAGCGAGGTCGAGGCGGCGATCCAGAACACGCTCTATGGCATGATGGAGGGCAAGACGGTGATCGCCATCGCGCATCGGCTGTCCACCATCGCGCGGATGGACCGGATCCTGGTGATGGATCGCGGCCGGATCGTCGAAGAGGGCAACCACGCCGCGTTGCTGGCGCGGGGCGGGCTCTACGCGCAGTTCTGGGCGCACCAGTCGGGCGGGTTCCTGAACACCGAAGAGGTCGAGGCGGCCGAGTGAGCGTGACGGTCGATATCGACCGGCTGGGTCACCAGGGCGACGGGATCGCGGCCGGACCGGTATTCGTGCCGCGCACGCTGCCGGGTGAACGGGTCAGCGGCGACCCTGACGGCAAGGCGCTGCGCGACGTGCGGATCGAGCGGCCCTCGCCGGACCGGGTCAGGGCGCCCTGCCCCCATTACGATGCCTGCGGCGGTTGCCAGTTGCAGCACGCGAGCGATGACTTCGTCGCCGGCTGGAAACTCGATGTCGTGCGCTCGGCATTGGCGGCGCAGGGGCTCGACGCGCCGTTCGGACCGATCGCCACGTCACCGCCCGCGTCGCGCCGCCGTGCGACCCTGGCGGTGCGGCGCACCAGGAAAGGTGCGCTGGCCGGGTTTCACGGGCGTGCCTCGGGCACGATCACGGCGATCCCGGATTGCCGGTTGCTGTCGCCCCGGCTGATGGCCGGATTGCCGGCGGCCGAGGCGCTGGCGCTGGCAGGGGCCAGCCGCAAGGGCGTGCTGGATGTGGCGCTGACCGATGCCGTAGCGGGGCTGGACGTGGCGGTGACCGGCGGCAAACCCCTGGACGGGCCGTTGCGGGTGCAGCTCGCCGCGCTGGCGGAAACCCATGATCTCGCGCGGCTGGCCTGGGACGACGAGGTGGTGGTGACCCGCCGCCCGCCCGTCCAGCGCATGGGCAACGCCGAGGTGGTGCCGCCGCCGGGCGCGTTCCTGCAGGCCACGGCCCATGGCGAGGCGGCGCTGCTGGCGGCGGTGCGTGACGCGCTGGGCGATGCGGCGCGGGTCGTCGACCTGTTCGCGGGCTGCGGCACCTTCACCCTGCCACTGGCGGAAACCGCGCAGGTTCACGCCGTCGAAGGATCCGCGGCCATGCTCGGGGCGCTGGAGCTGGGATGGCGCAAGGCACCCGGCCTGAAGGCCGTCACGACCCGCCCCCGCGACCTGTTCCGCAATCCGCTGACCGCGGGTGAATTTGCGGGGATCGACGCGGTGGTGATCGACCCGCCACGCGCCGGGGCCGAGGCACAGGTGGCCGAGCTGGCCTCGGCGCAGGTGCCGCGTATCGCCTATGTGTCGTGCAACCCCGTCACCTTCGCCCGCGACGCGGCACGGCTGGTGGCGGCCGGATACCGGATCGACCGGGTGCAGGTGGTGGACCAGTTCCGCTGGTCGGCGCATTGCGAACTTGCGGCATCGCTTTCGCTGGCCCATATGGCAGCTGCGGACTGAACGGGCCGAGAGGACATGATGCGGGAAAAATTGGCGCAATGGCTGGACCGCCCGCTGGTGGGCCAGGTGATCACGGGCGTGATCCTGTTCAACGCGGTGCTGCTGGGGATGGAAACCGCGCCATCGATCATGGACCGCGCCGGTCATACGATCGAGCTGCTGGACAAGCTCTGCCTTGCGGTCTTCGTGGCCGAGATCGCCGCCAAGCTGGTCGCGCACGGACCGCGGTTCTTCCGCAACGGGTGGAACGTGTTCGATTTCCTGATCGTCGGCATCGCGCTGATCCCGGCGGCGCAGGGGCTGTCGGTCCTGCGGGCGCTGCGGATTCTGCGGGTGCTGCGGGTGGTGTCGGTCGCGCCCAGCCTGCGCCGCGTCGTCGAAGGGTTCATCACCGCCCTGCCCGGCATGGCCAGCGTGTTCCTGCTGATGACGATCATCTTCTATATCGGCGCGGTGATCGCGACCAAGCTGTTCGGCCAGGCCTTCCCCGACTGGTTCGGCGACCTGGGCCTGTCCGCCTATTCCCTGTTCCAGATCATGACGCTGGAAAGCTGGTCGATGGGCATCGTGCGCCCGGTGATGGAGATCTATCCCTATGCCTGGGCGTTCTTCGTGCCGTTCATTCTGGTGACCACCTTCGCGGTCGTGAACCTGGTGGTCGGCCTGATCGTGAACTCGATGCAGGACGCGCATCATGCGGATGAAGGCGAACGGACCGACGCCTATCGCGACGAGGTTCTGGCGCGGCTCGAAGCGATCGAAACGCGGCTTTCGGGTGACGCTTCGCGGTGAAGTCAAGACCGGGGTTTTGATTTTCTTAACGAAGAACTGTAGAGATGAACCGAGGCAAACTGGCAGAGAATCAGACAGATGAAACGACGTAACTTCGGTTTGGGGGCTGCGGCGATGCTGGGGCTTGGAGCCTGCAGCAGCAGCAAGTTCCTGAAATATAACGGGCCGGAAGTCACCGGTATGGTGGTCAACAAGGGCGAACGCCGACTCTACCTGCTGCACCACAAGGAAATTCTCGAGCATTACAAGGTGGATCTGGGTTTCAATCCGGTTGGCGACAAGAAGGTCGAAGGCGACGGCCGCACGCCCGAGGGCACCTATTACATCGACCGGCGCAATCCCCGCAGCGACTTTCACCTGTCGGTGGGGATCTCCTATCCCGATGCACAGGACATGGCCGAGGCCCAGGCGCTGGGAATGAAACCCGGCGGCAACATCTTCATCCACGGTGAGCCCAACACCTACAAGGCCAAGGGACGCGACTGGACAGCCGGTTGTATCGCGGTGAAGAACAAGGAAATCGAACAGATCTACGCCATGGTGCGCGACGGCACGCCGATCAGCATCTGGGCGTAGGGGTCACTCACGACAATTTTGGTGGTTTGGCAGCAGGGGTGGCCCCCCTGCCTGCCGGCTGCGACGGGTTCTAGTTCCCCATCAGCAAGGTCCACCAGATCTTGCCGTTTCTTTGTTGATACCACGAGAAACCCATGTTGATGGCCTGCGGGTCCATGAGGATCTGGCGCGTGTCCTTCTGGTCCATCCACGCGGCCAGGGTTTCCAGCTCGGTTTCGTAGGTCTCCGAGATCACCTCGCCCAGCATCGTGCCGGGATAGCCGGTGCGGGCGACGCGGTCGATCGGGGACGATCCGTCAGACCCGAAATGCCAGGGCCGGCCCTGGTTGGCCATGTCGCGCGAATGGGTCGCGGCGGCGGCGGTGAGCTTGGATTCTAGCTGAACCGGCCCGGCGCCCGAGGCCGAACGCAGCGAGTTGAGCGAATCGAGCATCCGGAACTGGACTTTCGATTCCTGACCCTTGCGGATCCGCGTCACTTTCGGCGGCGCGAGACCGTCCGGCCCCGGTGCGGTCTGCGGATACGGGTCGCAGGCGGCAAGCCCGAAGGCGACGATCAACAGGGAAAGAAAAAGGCGCACGGGATCCCCTCGCGAATTCTGGTTCACCAACAGCGTTTACCTCGGGTTTACAGGCGGCGCAAATCGCAACAGGCTCAGGTTCGGCAAGAATCAGCGGTTTGATTTGCGACTGCGACTTTCCCGCCATATGATTGCCTCATTCCGGAACATCTTGCTGATCGGATTGCGCCATGATGAAAAAGACACCGTTTCACCCCAATCGCCGAAGCTTTCTGATCGGCACCGCCGCTCTGGTCGGTGCGCCCGCGCTGGCGCAGGATATCGAATCCAAGCCGCCGGTGCAGCGAAACATCTCGAGTTTCCGGTCGGCCGACTGGCACACCTATTTCAGCACCCTGAATAACGGTGCGATTCTGGTCGATACCTCGTCCCGGGCGCTGCATTACTGGTCCGAGGATCAGAGCATCTATCGTCTCTATCCCTGTTCGGTCCCGCTGACCGAGGACATGACCCGCCGCGGACGCACCAGCGTCGTGCAAAAGGTCGAAGGCCCGAGTTGGGCCCCGACGCCGTCGATGAAACGGCGGAACCCGGAATGGCCCGATTTCATCCCGCCGGGACCGGAAAATCCGCTGGGCACACACGCGCTGTATCTGGGCTGGAAATATTATCGGATCCACGGCACCCACGACACGCGCAAGATCGGCCGGCGGTCCTCGAACGGGTGCATCGGCCTCTACAACAGGAACATCGCCGAACTGTTTTCGCTCGCGAAGAACGGCACGCAAGTGTTGCTAATTTGACGACATTTCGGTGTTGAAAGCGGCCCCCGCGATTCCAAAGATTGCAAGACCGGGGCCTTGCTTCATAGAAGACACTCACGAGGTAGTACTTGACTGTGCGGACCCGGCAAAACCGGGCCGCGCATTATCTGGAGACAAAACATGAAGAAACTCGTTCTCGCAGCCGCCTTCACCGCAGCCGCATCGACCGCCTTTGCCGGCAGCCTGGCCGAGCCCGTCGTCGAAGCCCCGGTGATCGTTGAAGAAACCCAAGGCTCGTCCGACGGCATCCTGCTGCCGCTGGTTCTGCTGGCGCTGGTTGCAGCGGCTGTTGCCGCCAACTGAGCCTGACCGGGCAATCAGTTACGAAAAGGCGGTGATTTCTCACCGCCTTTTTTCATGTCCCGATTCATGTCCGGTTTCATCTCCGGGCCGCCGGGGCCGGGCGCATGGTCGGTTCAGTCGATCCAGCCGGCAAGGTTGCGGTCGATCTGCCGCAGCAGTGCCGCGATATGGGCGTCGTCGTCGTTGAGGCAGGGGATATAGGTAAAGCTCTCGCCGCCGGCCTCGACAAAACTGTCGCGGATCTCCTCGTTGATCTCTTCCAGCGTTTCGATGCAATCGGCGGAAAAGGCCGGCGCGCAGATGGCGATTCGCTTCTTGCCCGCCTTCGCCAGCCGCGCGACTTCCTCGACCGTGTAGGGTTGCAGCCAGTCCTCGGGGCCGAACCGGGATTGGAACGTGGTGATGATCCGATTGCTGTCCCAGCCCAGTTTCTCGCGCAGCAGACGCGTGGTTTTCTGGCATTGGCAGTGATAGGGGTCACCCTCGGTCAGGTAACGCGCGGGCAATCCGTGATAGGAACACACCAGCACGTCGGGGTCGTGATCCAGCCCCGCACAGGCGCGCGTGACCGACCCGGCCAGGGCCTCGACATAGAGAGGGTCGTCGAAATAGGGCGGGACCGTCCGCGTCGCGGGCTGCCATTTTTCATCCATCAGCGCGCGAAAGAACTGGTCGTTGGCGGTTGCCGTGGTGGCGCCCGCATATTGCGGGTAGAGCGGAAAGAAGAGGATCTTCTGGCAGCCCGCATCGATCATCTCGCGCAGCTTCGATTTCACCGACGGGTTGCCGTAGCGCATGCAGTAATCAACCCGGACCGCATCGCCATGCCGGTTGTTCAGCGCCGTTGCGATCTTGTCGGTCTGCGCCCTGGTGATCGTCATCAGCGGGCTTTCGTCCGCCTCAGTGTTCCAGATCGACCTGTAGGCCGCGCCCGAGGCAAACGGGCGGCGCGTCAGCACGATACCCTGCAGGACCGGCTGCCATTTCCACGCGGGGTAGTCGATCACCCGCTTGTCGGACAGGAACTCGTTCAGATAGCGCCGCATCGACCAGTAGTCGTGGTTGTCGGGGGTCCCGAGATTGGCGAGCAGCACGCCGATTCGCGCGGGCGGCAGCGTCGGGTGATCTTCGGGAGCGTGGGCGGCGTGGGTCGGCGTGGCGGTCATCGTGGTTCCTGTGGCTGCGCGTAGCTTGCAAATAGCGGCTGACAGGCCGGAATCAATCCGGCAACCGGGTTTCGGTGCTGTTCAGGGCGTCGGCCAGTCGCGCCTGCGCCGATCCGGGCCGCAACGGCTGCGGCTGGCTCGCGTCGGGCGCCCAGCCGGTCAGGCAGATCAGTTCGAACGTGGCCGGCAGGCGGTTGGCCTCGGTGGCGAACCCGGCCCGGTAAACCGATTCGGCGCGGGCAAACAGCGCCCGCCGCGTCGGGTGGCGCGGCCGGCCCGCCATCGCTCCGGTTTCTCCCATCGCCCGCAGATCGTGCATCAGGTGCGGCAGGTCCCGGTATTCGGCGGTCAGCGAAACCGCGTCGGCCACCGGCAGGGCCAGCCCGGCCCGTTGCAGCAGTGCGCCGGCCTCGCGCAGTTCCGCCATCGGCGCCACGCGGGGAGACAGGCCGCCGGTGATGTCGCTTTCCGCCAGCGTCAGCGCGTGGCGCAGTTCGGCCAGCGTGCGCCCGCCCGGCGAAACGCACAGGAACAGCCCGTCCGGCACCAGCGCGCGGCGGCACTGGATGATCTGGCCCACCGGATCGTTGGCCCAGTGCAGCGCCATTGCGTGGATCACCAGATCATGGCTGCCCGGTTCCAGCGCGAGCGTGTCATCGTCACCCACGATCGCCGCGCCGGGAAAGGCCCCGCGCCAGAATTCCGGCAGGCCGGTGACGATGGCCGGCGCGGTAAAGGATCTCTTAACCATCGACAGGCGATCCTGCACCTCGTCCAGCGCGGCGCGATGCAGGAACGGATCGCCGCCGATCGCGGCGGCGCGGATACGGTGCCGGGTCAGCGCATCGCGGTCGAACAGAAGGGGGCCCTGGGTCATGGGTGCTAACTAGGGCAATGCGGGGCCGGATACAAACCGTGGTGGCGCTGCTCTATCCGCCTCGGTGCCTGGGCTGCGGCGACATGGTCGAAAGCGATTTCGGCCTGTGTGGCCGGTGCTGGCGGGATACGCCCTTTATCGGCGGGACGGTCTGCGATGCCTGCGGCACCCCGTTGCCCGGTTCCGATGACGGGCACCGGCTGGAATGCGACGACTGCATGGAGCGACCGCGGCCTTGGGGCCGGGGCCGGTCGGCCCTGCTGTACCGGGATCGCGCCCGCGCGCTGGTTCTCGCGCTCAAGCACGGCGACCGGGCCGAGATGGCGAAACCGGCGGCAAAATGGATGATGCGCGCGGCCAGGCCGCTGCTGCGGCCCGGCATGTTGGTGGCGCCGGTTCCGCTGCACTGGTCGCGGCTGCTGCGGCGGCGCTACAACCAGTCGGCGCTGTTGTCGCAGGCGCTGGCGGGCGAGGCCGGGCTGGCCTGTTGCCCCGACCTGCTGCAACGGGTTCGCCGCACCGCCAAACAGGACGGCAAGAACGTCGCGGACCGGTTTGCCGAACTGGCCGGCGCCATCGCGCCGCATCCCGGCCGGCGGCATCGCATGGCGGGGCGCGCGGTCCTGCTGGTCGATGACGTGATGACATCGGGCGCCACGCTGTCGGCCTGTACGACGGCCTGTCTCGACGCGGGGGCGGCGCGTGTCGATGTGGTCACACTGGCGCGTGTGACCAGAGATGACTAAATCCATGCAAACGGGATCGTCGAAGGGGATTGCGGATGCAACCGGTCGAAATCTATTCGTCGCCGCTATGCGGCTTTTGCCATGCGGCCAAGCGGCTGCTGCGCCAGAAGGGCGTGAATTTCTCGGAGATCAACGTGGCGGCCGACCCGGCGCGCAGGTCCGAGATGGTGTCGCGGGCCAGCGGTGGACGCACGGTGCCGCAGATCTTCATCGGCGATACGCATGTGGGCGGATGCGATGAGCTTTATGCGCTCGATCGCGCGGGCAAGCTCGACGCGCTGCTGGCGCCGCGATGAAGGCCGCGCTTGTCCAGCTGAATTCGGGCGACGATCCCGGCGCCAACCTGCCCGTCACCCAAGCCCATATCGCCGAGGCGGCGGCGCAGGGTGCGGGGTTCGTGCTGACACCCGAGGTCACCAATTGCCTGTCGTCGAGCCGCAGCCACCAGGAGGCGGTGCTGTGCCATGAGGCCGATGATCCCACGCTGGCGGCGCTGCGCGTGCAGGCGGCCGCGCTGGACATCTGGCTGCTGATCGGCTCGCTGGGCCTGAAAACCACGGATGCGGCGGACGGGCGTTTTGCCAACAGGTCGTTCCTGATCGGCCCCGATGGCGGCGTGGTTGCCCGCTATGACAAGATCCATATGTTCGACGTCCAGGTCACCGAGACGGAAACCTACCGCGAATCCGCCGGCTATCGGCCCGGCGACCGGGCGGTGGTGGCCGAAACGCCCTTTGGCGCGGTGGGCATGAGCGTCTGTTACGACATCCGGTTCCCGCATCTCTACCAGGCGCTGGCGCGGGCGGGCGCGCGGATCCTGACCATCCCGGCGGCGTTTTCGCCGGTGACCGGGGCGGCGCATTGGCAGTCGCTGTTGCGCGCCCGCGCGATCGAAACGGGATGCTATGTGCTGGCCCCGGCCCAGACCGGCACCCATGATTCGCACAATGGCCGGCCGCGTCGCACCTATGGGCATTCGATGGCGATATCGCCGTGGGGCGAGGTTCTGGTCGATGCCGGAACCGCGCCGGGCATTCACATTTTCGACCTGGATGATAGGTCAGTGGACGAAGCGCGCGCCCGGGTGCCGTCGCTGTCCCATATCCGGCCGTTCAGCGGACCATAGCAGAGGACCACCATGTCCGAGGACTCCAATTCCCTCGCCGTCAGCCTGTTCAGCGAAATCATCGCTGCCGACCAGCTGTTGAAGAGCCGGCTGGGCAAGGCGTTGCCCAAGGGGATGGAGATTTCCCATTTCTCGGTCCTCAATCACCTGCTCCATGTCGGCGGCGAACGCAGCCCGGCGCAGCTGGCCGATACCTTCCACGTCACGCGCGGCGCCATCACCAACACCCTGGCCAAGCTGGAATGGGCCGGATATGTGCATATCCGCCCCGACTGGGACGATGCGCGGCGCAAGATGGTGGCGATCAGCCCGGCGGGCCGGCAGGCACGCGATCACGCGATATCGGCGATCATGCCGATGATCCGGTCGATGGTGGAAACGGTCGGCGCCGACGACCTGCGCACGGCGCTGCCGGTGCTGCGCTCGCTGCGGCGGGAACTGGAAAACGGGGACTGACGCTCAGCCCTGCGGACGGGTGCTGGCGGTGACGTAGTTCACGCTCAGATCGCGCGACGACAGGCGCCAGTCCCAGCTCAGCGGGTTGAAGACGAACCCCTTGCGGTCGACCGGGGTCAGCCCGGCCCGGGCCAGAAGCTCGAAGAGTTCGTCCGGGGTGATGAATTTCGACCATTCATGGGTGCCGCGCGGCAGCCAGCGCATCACCAGTTCGGCGCCGACGATGGCCATCGCAAAGGATTTGGGATTGCGGTTGATGGTCGAACAGATGTGCAGCCCGCCGGGTTTCAGAAGGTCGCGGCAGGCGGTTAGATAGGCCAGCGGGTCGGCGACATGCTCGACCACCTCCATGTTCAGCACCACGTCGAATGTCTCGCCCGCCGCCGCCAGTTCCTCGGCGGTGGAGTGGCGATAATCGACGGTCAGGCCGGATTGTTCGGCATGGATCCGCGCCACCGGGATGTTGCCGGCGGCGGCATCGGCGCCCACCACGTCGGCCCCCAGCCGGGCCATCGGTTCCGCTAGCAGCCCGCCGCCGCAGCCGATATCCAGCAGCCGCAACCCGGCCAGGGGCAGCTCCGAGGCCAGGTCGCGGTCGAATTCGGCGGCGATCTGCGCGGTGATGTAATCCAGCCGGCAGGGGTTGAGCATGTGCAGCGGCCTGAACTTGCCCGCCGGATCCCACCATTCGGCGGCCATCGCCTCGAACTTTGCGACTTCGGCGGGGTCCACGGTCGATTGCGGCGCTTGCATTCCTGTCTCCATATGCTCATCTGCCGTTTGGGCTTATATAGGGCTGTAATGGACAAGTATCCCGACCAAAAGCGCGCAGTGCAGTATCTTTACCCGCCGACCGACCCGTTCGACACGCGGATGGTCGAGGTCGGCCAGGGTCATCGCATCTATGTCGAGCAATGCGGCAACCCGGACGGGCGGCCGGTGGTGGTGCTGCATGGCGGTCCCGGCGGCGGTTGCAGCCCGGCGATGCGGCGCTATTTCGATCCCGCGATCTACAGGGTGATCCTGTTCGACCAGCGCGGCTGCGGACGGTCCCGGCCCCATGCGAGCGTCACCGACAACACCACCTGGCACCTCGTCGCCGACATCGAGAAACTGCGCGATCTGTTCGGGATCGACAATTGGACCGTGTTCGGCGGCAGCTGGGGCGCGGCGCTGGCGCTGCTCTATGCGCAGGCCCATCCCGACCGGGTCGCGCGGCTGGTGCTGCGCGGCGTGTTCCTGATGACGCCGGCGGAACTGGACTGGTTCTATGGCGGCGGCGCGGGGCGGTTCTGGCCGGAGACCTGGGCGCGCTTTACCGCCCTGATCCCCGAGGACGAACGCGACGATCTCATCGCGGCCTATCACAGGCGGCTGTTTTCCGGCGACCTGGCACAGGAAATCCGGTTTGGCCGGGCCTGGGCGGCCTGGGAAAACGCGCTGGCCTCGATCCATTCCTCAGGCAGTTCGGGCGAAAGCCCGGGCGACTATGCCCGTGCCTTTGCGCGGCTCGAAAACCACTATTTCATCAATGGCGGGTTCCTGCGGCCCGATCAGCATATCCTGGGGAACATGGACCGCATCGCGCATATTCCCGGCGTCATCGTGCAGGGGCGCTATGACATGATCTGCCCGCCCGCCATGGCTTATGAACTGGCGCGGCGCTGGCCGGGGGCCGAACTGAAGATGGTGCGCAACGCGGGGCACGCCCTGTCCGAACCGGGGATCAGCGCCGAGCTGGTCCGGATCATGGACCGGGTCGCGCAGGAGGCCGCCTGACATGACCCGCATCGACCGACGCCTGCTGTTCACGACCGGGGCCGCCGCGGCGCTGATGTCCGCGGCCGGCGTGACCATGGGCGACGAGCCGCGCCGGGGCGGGGTGTTGCGGCTGGCGCTGCCGCGCGACGGCAGTCTCGGGCGGGTTGCCCGCGGCGCCGGGTTCGAGACCCTGACCGAAATCGCGCCCGACGGGGTGTTGCGCGGCGAACTGGCCGACAGCTGGCGGGGCAGCGCCGATGCCCGCGTCTGGCATATCGGGCTGCGCGGGGACGCATGGTTCCATGATGGCACCCGGCTGGTGGCCGACGCGGTTGCCGAATCGCTTGCGGTCCACGCGGACCGGCTGGGCCTCGTGCGGGCCGGGGCAGAGGGGCCGCGGTCGCTGGTGCTGGAACTGGACCGGGGCAATCCCGATCTTCCGATCATGCTGGCCGATGCCGGGTTTGCCATCGACCGCAACGGCACCGGAACCGGCTGCTACCGCATCGTCGAGCATCGCGGCGGGCGGTATCTGCGCGCCGACCGGGTCGCCGGGCATCACCGCGAGGACCGCGCCGGCTGGGTCGACCGGATCGAGGCGCTGGTGATACCCGATGCCGCGGTCCGGGCCGAGGCGCTGCGCGACGGTCATGTGGACGTGGCCGCGCTGCCTCTGCCCGACGGACTGCACGGGCGCGGCGGGTTCCGGTTTCATCCCTCCGCGCGCAACATGGCGCTGGCCGCCAGCACCGCGGTCGGCGTGCCGCCGGTCATCGGCACGCGCGGGGCGCTCGACGACGGCCGGATCGCCGAACGGTGGTGGTTGATCTGATCCCGGCTCAACGAGGGCTTGCAGAGCGGGGAAAAGCTGCGTATATGCGCATCAACAGCGGCGCGTCGGGCTCTGGCCCGAAGCTCCACCGGGAAAGTTCGACGGGCCGCGTGCCCGTTTTTTTGTGTCCGGATAGCATGACCAACGACCTGATCGCAAAATCCGCCATGGACCGCCGCCTGGCCGAGATCATCACCCCGGTGATCGAGGACATGGGCTATGAACTGGTGCGCGTGCGGCTGATGTCGGGCAAGAACCCGACCCTGCAGGTGATGGCGGATCGGCCCGCCGGCGGCATCGAGGTGGACGACTGCGCCACGATTTCGACCGCGATCAGCGCGGTTCTGGATGTCGAGGATCCGATCCTCGATGCCTATACGCTGGAAGTGTCCAGCCCCGGCATCGACCGTCCGCTGACCCGGCTGAAGGATTTCGACACTTTCGAGGGCTACGTCGCCAAGCTGGAAACGGCCGAGCTGATCGACGGCCGCCGCCGGTTCCGCGGCACGCTGGCCGGGATCGAGGGCGACGAGGTCCTGATCAATATCGACGAGGGCACGGTCGGGCTGAAATTCGACTGGCTGGGCGAGGCCAAGCTGGTCCTGACCGACGATCTGATCCGCGAGATGCTGCGCCAGCGCAAGGACGCGGGCGTGCTGAACGAGACCAAATTCGACGAAATCGAGACGGAAACGTCCGAAGAGGAGACAGAGTAATGGCAATCACCTCTGCCAACCAGCTGGAACTTTTGCAGACCGCCGAGGCGGTGGCGCGCGAAAAGATGATCGACCCCGGTCTCGTGGTCGAGGCGATGGAAGAAAGCCTCGCCCGCGCGGCCAAGTCGAAATACGGCTCGGAAATGGATATCCGCGTGTCGATCGACCGCAAGACCGGCCGCGCGACCTTTACCCGCGTGCGCACCGTGGTCGAGGATGAGGAACTGGAAAACTACCAGGCCGAGTTCACCGTCGAACAGGCCCGGCAGTATCTGGACGACCCCAAGGTGGGCGACCAGTTCGTCGAGGAAGTGCCGCCGGTGGAAATGGGCCGGATCGCCGCGCAATCGGCCAAGCAGGTGATCCTGCAGAAGGTCCGCGAGGCCGAGCGCGACCGCCAGTTCGAGGAATTCAAGGATCGCGCCGGCACCATCATCAACGGGCTGGTCAAGCGCGAGGAATACGGCAACGTGATCGTCGATGTGGGCGCGGGCGAAGCGGTCCTGCGCCGCAACGAGAAGATCGGCCGCGAAAGCTATCGGCCGAACGACCGCATCCGCTGCTACATCAAGGACGTGCGCCGCGAACCGCGCGGCCCGCAGATCTTCCTGTCGCGCACCGCGCCGGAATTCATGGCCGAGCTGTTCAAGATGGAGGTGCCCGAGATCTATGACGGCATCATCGAGATCAAGGCCGTGGCCCGCGATCCCGGTTCCCGCGCCAAGATCGCGGTGATCTCCTATGACGGCTCGATCGACCCGGTCGGCGCCTGTGTCGGGATGCGCGGCAGCCGCGTGCAGGCGGTCGTCAACGAATTGCAGGGCGAGCGCATCGACATCATTCCGTGGAACGAGGATCAGCCGACCTTCCTGGTGAACGCGCTGCAGCCGGCCGAAGTGACCAAGGTGGTGCTGGACGAGGATGCCGAGCGCATCGAGGTCGTGGTGCCCGAGGAACAGCTGTCGCTGGCGATCGGCCGGCGCGGTCAGAACGTGCGGCTGGCATCGCAGCTGACCGGTCTCGACATCGACATCATGACCGAGGCCGAGGAAAGCGCGCGCCGCCAGAAGGAATTCGAGGAACGCACGCAGCTGTTCATGGATACGTTGGACCTGGATGAATTCTTTGCCCAGCTGCTGGTCTCGGAAGGCTTCACCAACCTCGAGGAGGTGGCCTATGTCGAGATCGACGAACTGCTGACCATCGATGGTGTCGACGAAGGCACAGCGCAGGAATTGCAGGCGCGGGCGCGCGATTTCCTCGAGGCGCAGGCCAAGGCGGCGCTGGAAAATGCGCGCGCGCTGGGCGCCGAGGACAGCCTGATCAACTTCGAGGGCCTGTCGCCGCAGATGGTCGAGGCGCTGGCCAAGGACGATGTGAAGACGCTGGAGGACTTTGCCACCTGCGCCGACTGGGAACTGGCCGGCGGCTGGACCACGGTTGACGGCGAACGGACAAAGGATGACGGTATTCTGGAGCCGTTCGACGTGTCGCTGGAAGAGGCGCAGCATCTGGTCATGACCGCGCGGGTCCTGCTGGGCTGGGTCGATCCTGCCGATCTCGAGGCCGACGAGGAAGAGGAAGACGAGGATCTCGGCGAAGAACGCGCAGAGGAGGCCGGGGCCTGATCCCAGGCCCCGGAGGTTTGGCGCATGGGTCGCGGTGGAGCCCATAGACCTCGCCCGGACGGGCCGGAACGCAAATGCGTTGCCACGGGCGAGGTGCAGCCGAAACACGGTCTGATCCGTTTTGTCGCCGGACCGGACGGGCAGGTCGTGCCGGATATCCTGGGCAAGCTGCCGGGGCGCGGGGTCTATGTGGCCGCCGATCGCGCGGCGCTGGACCGCGCGGTGGTGAAACGGCTGTTCGCCCGCGGACTGAAGGCGCAGGTGACGGTGCCGCCGGACCTGGTGGCCGAGGTCGAGCGGCAGCTGGTGCGCCGGGTGGTGGACCTGATCAGCCTTGCCCGCAAGTCCGGCGAGGCGGTCGCGGGTTATGAAAAGGTCAAGGCCTGGCTCGACCGGGAACAGGCGCGGGTCCTGATCCAGGCGGCGGACGGATCGGGCCGCGGCAAGTCGAAACTGAGCACGCCGCATTTCGGCCGCTACATCGGCTGGCTGACCGCGGATGAGCTCGGCATGGCGTTTGGGCGCCAAAAGGTGATACATGCAGCGCTCGCCTCTGGTGGACTCGGCCAACGTGTTGTAGAGGAAGCCCTGCGTTTGCAGGGTGTGCGCGAAACGGTGATGGCGGCAGGGGCCGCACGGAAGGATAAGTAGCTGGAATGAGCGATAATGACGGCAAGAAAACTCTGGGTGTTCGCGGATCCCGTCCGGGGAGCGTGAAGCAGAGCTTCAGCCACGGGCGCACCAAGAACGTCGTGGTGGAAACCAAGCGCAAGCGCGTCGTGGTCCCCAAGCCGGGCGCGGGCAAACCGGGCGGGTCGTCCAAGCAGACCGCCGCGGGCGATCCCTCGCGGCGTCCGGCGGGTATCTCCGATGCCGAGATGGAGCGCCGTCTCAAGGCGGTGCAGGCGGCCAAGGCCCGCGAGGCCGAAGAGGCCGAACAGCGCGCCGCCGAGGAACGCGCCCGCGAAGAGGAACGCCAGCGCCGCCGCGCCGAGGCCGAGGCCAAGGAGCGGGAAGAGCGTGAACGCGAGGAACGCGCCCGCGCCAAGGCCGAAGAGGAAGAGCGCAAGCGCACCGAGGCGGCAGAGGCGGCCAAGCGGGCCGCCGCGGCCGCGGCGGCCGAACAGCAGGCCGGCACGGCGGATGCCGCCCGTGGCCAGAGCAAACCCGCACCGGCGGGCGGCGCGCCGCGCAAGACCGAACGCGAGCGCGAGCAGCGCCCGGCACGCGGCCGGGGCCGCGACGGTGGCGGCGGGCGCCGCAGCGGCAAGCTGACGCTGAACCAGGCTCTGTCGGGCGAAGGTGGCCGCCAGCGGTCGATCGCGGCGATGAAGCGCCAGCAGGAACGCGCGCGCCAGAAGGCGATGGGCGGCCCGGTCGAGCGCGAGAAGGTGGTGCGCGACGTGCAGCTGCCCGAGGCGATCACCGTCGGCGAACTGGCCAACCGGATGGCCGAGCGCGTCGCCGACGTGGTCAAGGCGCTGATGCAGAGCGGCATCATGGCGACGCAAAATCAGAGCATCGACGCCGATACCGCCGAACTGATCATCGAGGAATTCGGCCACCGGGTGACCCGCGTGTCGGATTCCGACGTCGAAGACGTGATCGATTCGGTCGATGACAGCGAAGAAGACCTGATGCCGCGCCCGCCGGTGATCACCGTGATGGGCCATGTCGATCACGGCAAGACCTCACTTCTCGATGCGATCCGCAACGCCAAGGTGGTCTCCGGCGAAGCCGGCGGGATCACCCAGCATATCGGCGCCTACCAGGTAAAGACCGATGACGGCGCGTTGCTGACCTTCCTCGATACGCCGGGCCACGCCGCCTTTACCTCGATGCGGTCGCGCGGCGCACAGGTGACCGATATCGTGATCCTGGTCGTTGCCGCGGATGACGCGGTGATGCCGCAGACCATCGAAGCGATCAACCACGCCAAGGCCGCCGAGGTGCCGATGATCGTGGCGATCAACAAGATCGACCGCCCCGAGGCGAACCCCGACAAGGTGCGCACGGACCTGTTGCAGCACGAGGTGATCGTCGAGAAGATGTCGGGCGACGTGCAGGATGTCGAGGTTTCGGCCATCACCGGCCAGGGGCTGGACGAACTGCTCGAGGCGATCGCGCTTCAGGCCGAGATCCTGGAACTCAAGGCCAACCCGGGCCGGGCGGCGCAGGGTGCCGTGATCGAGGCGCAGCTCGACGTCGGCCGTGGTCCGGTCGCGACGGTGCTGGTGCAGAACGGCACGCTGCGGCAGGGCGACATCTTCGTGGTCGGCGAACAATGGGGCCGGGTCCGCGCGATGGAGAACGACCAGGGCAAGCGCGTCAAGGAAGCCGGGCCTTCGGTGCCGGTCGAGGTGCTGGGTCTCAACGGCACGCCCGAGGCCGGCGACGTCCTGAACGTCGTGGATACCGAGGCGCAGGCGCGCGAGATCGCCGCCTATCGCGAACAGGTGGCCAAGGACAAACGCGCCGCCGCCGGGGCCGCGACCACGCTGGAACAGCTGATGGCCAAGGCCAAGGCCGACGAAAATGTCGCCGAACTGCCGATCCTCGTGAAAGCGGATGTGCAGGGCAGCGCCGAGGCCATCGTCCAGGCGATGGAGAAGATCGGCAATGACGAGGTGCGCGTCCGCGTGCTGCATTCGGGCGTCGGTGCGATCACCGAAACCGATGTGGGGCTGGCCGAGGCATCGGGGGCACCGATCATGGGCTTCAACGTCCGGGCCAATGCACCGGCGCGCAACAGCGCCAACCAGAAGAGCGTCGAGATCCGCTATTACAGCGTGATCTACGATCTGGTCGATGACGTGAAAGCCGCGGCCAGCGGCCTGCTGTCCGCCGAGATCCGGGAACATTTCATCGGCTATGCCGAGATCAAGGAAGTGTTCAAGGTGTCGGGCGTGGGCAAGGTTGCCGGCTGTCTCGTCACCGAAGGCGTCGCCCGGCGGTCCGCCGGTGTGCGCCTGCTGCGCGACAACGTGGTGATCCACGAAGGCACGCTGAAAACGCTGAAGCGGTTCAAGGACGAGGTCGCCGAGGTCCAGTCTGGCCAGGAATGCGGCATGGCCTTCGAGAACTATGACGACATCCGTGCAGGCGACGTGATCGAGATCTTCGAACGCGAGGAAGTGACCCGGACGCTGGATTGATCCGCCAGCGGGCTTCCGCCGGAAACCATCAGGGGCGCGACCTTACGGTTGCGCCCCTTCTGGTACGGTGAGTGTGGTTGGCGTCATTCAGGATGTGCAAGGGAGAGGGATTGTCCGGCGGAAACCACCTGGCCGACACGGACGGCGATACGACCGCCCGACCGCGCAGAGATACAGGTCCCCCGAGGGAAAAGACGGGCTCCTATCCTGGGTACACGCGGCATCTGGCCGTATCCATTTCCTGAAGTCGACACCCGCATTATACACGTTTTTGGCGAGTTACTTAACGTCAACTTGTGACAGAATGCGTTCAACCTGACCGGAATTGTGTCAGCTGGTCAGAGCCAGTCGCGCAATATCGGGATCAGCGGCAGGTCGGCGGGCGGCATCGGATAATCGCGCATCATGCGCGGCTGCACCCATTTCAGCACCTGCCCTTCACGCGCCACCGGGGTTCCTTGCCATTTCCGGCAGGCAAACAGCGGCATCAGCAGGTGGAAATCGTCGTAGGAATGGCTGGCAAAGGTCAGCGGCGCGAGGCAGGACGACCAGGTGTCGATGCCCAGCTCCTCGTGCAATTCCCGGATCAGGGCCGCCTCGGGCGTTTCGCCCGCTTCGACCTTGCCGCCGGGAAACTCCCACAGGCCGGCCATGGATTTGCCCTCGGGGCGTTGTGCCAGCAGAACGCGGCCGTCGATGTCGATCAACGCGACCGCGGACACCAATAGGGTTTTCACGACCGGTAATCCGCGTTGATGTCGATATAGGCGTGGGTCAGGTCGCAGGTCCAGACCGTCGCGGACCCGTCGCCGAGACCGAGGTCGACCGTGATCTGCACCTCGTCACCCCGCATGTGGGCGGCGGCATCCTCTTCGCGGTAGTCCGGGCTGACCCATCCCTGTTCGGCAACCAGGATGTCACCGAACCGGATCGACAGCAGATCGCGATCCGCGGCGGCCCCGGACTTGCCGATCGCCATCACCACCCGGCCCCAGTTCGGGTCCTCGCCCGCGATGGCCGTCTTGACCAGCGGCGAATTGGCGATTGCCATCGCGTGGGTCTTTGCGTCCCCGTCATTGGCGGCGCCGGTCACGGCGATGGTCACGAACTTGGTGGCGCCTTCGCCATCGCGCACGACCTGGTGCGCGAGGTCCAGCATCACCGTCCGCAACGCCTGTTCGAAATCCGCATGACCGGTCACGTCGACGCCCGAGGCGCCGGTGGCGCAGAGCATCAGGCTGTCGGAGGTCGAGGTGTCACTGTCCACGGTGATGCAGTTGAAGCTGCGCTTGGTCAGGTTGCCCAACAGCCGTTGCAGATAGGTCTGTTCGGCCGCCGCATCGGTAAAGATATAGACCAGCATCGTCGCCATGTCGGGCGCGATCATGCCTGACCCCTTGGCGAACCCGGCGATGGTCACCGTTTTGCCGCCGATCTCGACCTGCTGCGACGCTCCCTTGGGGAAGGTATCGGTGGTCATGATCGCGCGCGCCGCGGATTCGACCGCATCCGCTGCGAGCGCATCGTTCAGATCCGCCAGCCTGGCCAGGATCCGGTCATGCGGCAACGGTTCGCCGATCACCCCGGTTGAGGCGGTAAAGACCCGCGCCTGCGGCACGCCGGTGACATCGCTGACCGCCCCGGTGATCGCCGCCACCGACGCGAGACCGTGCCGCCCGGTAAAGGCGTTCGCGTTTCCCGAGTTCACGAGAATCGCCGCCGCGCCGCTGTTGTCGCCGCCGATCTTGGACTGGCAGTCCAGCACCGGCGCCGAGCGCGTCGCCGAGCGCGTGAACACGCCGGCCACCGCGGTTCCGGGCGCCAGCACCGCCAGCATCACATCATCGCGCCCGGCATAGCGCACGCCAGCCGCGCCCGCGGCAAACCGGACCCCGGCAATCTCGGGCAGATCGGGGAAACGGTCCGGGGCGAGCGGTGAAACGGGCAGATCGGCGGCCACGGGTCAGTTCCTTACCAGGTCCAGGTTGCGGATGACATCGGGGTTCAGCCCCTCGATCACCGGCCGTTCGATGCTGGCGTCGCGGGTGGCTTCCTCGATCCGGGCCTCGATCGCGTCCGCGCGCAGCTGATCGACGATCTGGTCGCGGACCTCGTCCAGTTCCGGCGCCGACTGCTTGCGGGTCTTGGACAGCAGGATCACATGCCAGCCGAACTGCGTCTGCACCGGGTCGGAAACCTGTCCGGGTTCGAGCGCCACCACCGCGGCCTCGAATTCGGGCACCATCGCGCCCTTGCCGAACCAGCCGAGCGCGCCGCCATTGGGGCCGGACGGGCCGGTGGATTTCTCCTTGGCGAGCTCCGCGAAATCGGCGCCCTCGTCGAGCTGGGTTTTGATCGCGCTGGCCTCGTCCTCGGTTTCGACCAGAATGTGGGAGGCGTTGAATTCGTCACCGTCGAAGCCACCGTCAAGCATGTCCTGGTAGGCGGCGTTCACATCCGCTTCATCGCCGGCGGCGTCCGCGACCTTCCTGATTTCCTCGCCGGCCAGCAGCGACCGGTGTTCGTTTTCCAGCGACAGCGCGACATAGCGCGGCAGGTCGCCGGTTTCGGCCTGGCTCAGGGCTTCCTGCTTGATGAGCTGGTCGAGAATGGCATCGAAAAGCGCGTCGGCGGGCATCTGCGTGTATTGCGGCGGCAGCGATGCCTGCGCGATGATCATGTGACCCAGCGTGATTTCCTTGCCGTTCACCGTGGCGACCACGGTATCTGCATCCGGTTCCGTTTCCGCCACGACGGCGGCCGGCAGCGGCAGGGTCAGGACCGCGGCGAGGGCCAGGGCGGAAATCGTGGAAAGGCCTTTGGGCATGTATTCATCCTGTGTGAGGGGCCGCGCAGCGGTGCGCGGCGTTGACACTGTTTCAACGGCCCCTTACATCGCTTTGAGGCCTGTAAGCGGCTGTTCTTCACCCCCGTATCTATGGGTTGCGTGCAGGGCGGGCAAGCCCGTGAAAGCCACCATGTCAGGCGCGTGAACAGACAGATCAGCCGGAGTGGAAATGCTGGGATTCGGAACTATCGCCAAAAAGGTGTTCGGCACCCCGAACGACCGCAAGATCAAGGCGACCCGCCCGCTGATCGAGAGGATCAACGCCCTCGAACCCGAGTTCGAAAAGCTCGACGATGACGGGCTGAGGGCCCGCACCGAAGAGTTCCGCAACCGCGCGGCGGAAGGCGAGAGCCTGGACGACATCCTGCCCGAGGCGTTCGCCAATTGCCGCGAGGCGGCGAAACGCGCGTTGGGCCTGCGGGCGTTCGACGTGCAGCTGATGGGCGGGGTGTTCCTGCACCAGGGCAACATCGCCGAGATGAAGACCGGCGAGGGCAAGACGCTGGTCGCCACTTTCCCGGCCTATCTGAACGCGCTGACCGGCAAGGGCGTGCATGTGGTCACGGTCAACGACTACCTGGCCCGGCGCGACGCCGAATGGATGGGCAAGGTCTTTGCCATGCTGGGCATGACCACCGGCGTGATCTATCCCGACATGCCGCAGGACGCCAAGCTGGCCGCCTATGAAAGCGACATCACCTACGGCACCAACAACGAATTCGGTTTCGATTACCTGCGCGACAACATGAAGGCGAAGCTGTCGGAGGTTTTCCAGAAACAGCACAATTTCGCCATCGTCGACGAGGTCGACAGCATCCTGATCGACGAGGCGCGGACGCCGCTGATCATCTCGGGGCCGGCGCAGGACCGTTCCGAGCTCTATACCGCGATCGACACGCTGATCCCGTCGCTGACCGACGCGCATTACGAGATCGACGAAAAGAGCCGCAGCGTCACCTTTTCCGAGGACGGCAACGAGTTTCTCGAGGAACAGCTGCATGCGCGCGGGCTGCTGCCCGAGGGGCAGTCGCTCTATGATCCCGAAAGCACGACGGTCGTGCACCATGTGAACCAGGGCCTGCGGGCGCACAAGCTGTTCACGCGGGACAAGGATTACATCGTGCGGTCCGGCAACGTGGTGCTGATCGACGAGTTCACCGGCCGGATGATGCCCGGCCGCCGCCTGTCCGAAGGCCTGCACCAGGCCATCGAAGCCAAGGAAGGCGTCCAGATCCAGCCCGAGAACGTGACGCTCGCCAGCGTGACGTTCCAGAACTATTTCCGGCTCTACGACAAGCTGGCGGGGATGACCGGCACCGCCATGACCGAGGCCGAGGAATTCGCCGAGATCTACAAGCTGGGGGTTGTCGAGGTTCCCACCAACCGGCCCGTCGCGCGTCAGGACGAGGACGATCAGGTCTATCGCAGCGCGGCCGAGAAATACCAGGCGATGATCGACGAGATCCGCAAGGCGAATGAAAAGGGCCAGCCGGTGCTGGTCGGCACGACCTCGATCGAGAAATCGGAACTTCTCAGCCAGATGCTGACCAAGGCGGGCGTCGCGCATAACGTGCTGAACGCGCGGCACCACGAGAAGGAAGCCCAGATCGTGGCCGAGGCCGGGCGGCTGGACGCGGTGACGATCGCCACCAACATGGCCGGCCGCGGGACCGATATCCAGCTGGGCGGCAACGTGGACATGAAGGTGCTGGGCGCGCTGGCGGACAACCCCGATGCGGACCCGGCCGAGCTGCGCACCGCCGAAGAGGCAAAGCACGCCGAGGAAAAGCAGAAGGTGATCGACGCGGGCGGGCTGTTCGTGATGGCGTCCGAGCGGCACGAAAGCCGGCGCATCGACAACCAGCTGCGCGGCCGGTCGGGCCGGCAGGGCGACCCCGGCCGCACCGTGTTCTACCTCAGTCTCGAAGACGACCTGATGCGGATTTTCGGGTCGGAACGGCTGGACAAGGTGCTCAAGACGCTGGGCCTGCAGGAAGGCGAGGCGATCGTGCACCCTTGGGTGAACAAGTCGCTGGAACGCGCGCAGGCCAAGGTCGAGGGCCGCAATTTCGACATGCGCAAGCAGGTGCTGAAATTCGACGACGTGATGAACGACCAGCGCAAGGTGATCTTCAGCCAGCGCCGCGAGATCATGGCCGCCGACGACCTGTCCGAGATCGTCGGCGACATGCGCCACCAGGTGATCGACGACCTGATCGACGAATTCATGCCGCCCAAGACCTATGCCGACCAGTGGAACACCGAAGGGCTCTATGCCGCGGTGATCGAGAAACTGGGTGTCGATGTGCCGGTGATGGAATGGGCCGCCGAAGAGGGCGTCGATGACGAGGAGATCCGCGAGCGGCTGACCAAGGCCACGGACGAGATGATGGCGCGCAAGGCCGTCGATTTCGGCCCGGAAACCATGCGCGACATCGAAAAGCAGGTCCTGCTGCAGACGATCGACACCAAGTGGCGCGAACATCTGCTGACGCTGGAACATCTGCGGTCGGTCGTGGGCTTCCGCGGCTATGCCCAGCGCGATCCGCTGAACGAATACAAGAACGAGAGTTTCCAGCTGTTCGAGGGCCTGCTCGACGGGCTGCGCGAATCGGTGACCCGGCATCTGGCGCAGGTGCGCCCGCTGACCGACGAGGAACGCGAACAGATGATGGCCCAGCTCGCGGCGCAGCAGATGCAGATGCAGCAGGCGGCGGCACCGGCCCCGGCGGCCGAGGAACCGGCGCCGGAGGCCACCGCCGAGCATGCCCCCGGTTTCGTCGAGGACGATCCTGCGACCTGGGGCAATCCGGGCCGCAACCATCCCTGCCCCTGTGGCAGCGGCAAGAAATTCAAGCACTGCCACGGCCGGCTCGCCTGACGGGCGGGCCCGCCGCTCATCAGCCCTTGCGGGCTACTTCGCTCGGCACCCGGTTCAGAACCAGCCGGGCGCCATGTCATGGGCGCTGAGGTCGTTGGCCTGCAGGATGTCGGCCCAGCCGTCGCAGCGGGCGAGTTCGCGGGCGTAGAAATACCGCGCCGCCTGCCGTTTGCCGCGCAGGAAATCGCTGTCGCCGTCGCGGGCCGCGGCGCGGTCGGCCGCCGCCACGATCCGCAGCCACATCCAGCCCATCACCACATGGCCGAAGAGGTCGAGGTAGAGCGTGGCATTGGCCAGCCCGCGATCGGTGTCCGCGCCGATGGCCCCGGCCAGCGAGAGGGTCACCCGTTCGAGCCGTTCGAGGCGGTTGGACAGCGATTCGGAAAACTCGGAGCCCGCCGCCGGGATATCGGCGCGAATGGCCGCGGCCAGCGCGTGGAAACCGGCCCCCCCGCCCATCAGCACCTTGCGTCCCAGCAGGTCGAGCCCCTGGATGCCATGGGTGCCTTCGTGGATCGGATTGAGCCGGTTGTCGCGGTAGAGGCGTTCTACCGGGTAGTCGCGGGTATAGCCGGCCCCGCCCAGCACCTGGATCGCGTGCTTGTTGGCTTCGAGGCAGAACTCGGACGGCCATGATTTCGCAACCGGCGTGAGCATGTCCAGCTGCACCGCCGCACCGGCATCGCCCATGCGGTGCTGATCCACCAGCATCGCGCAATGGAGCGCCAGCGCCAGCGCCGGTTCGACCGCGGCCTTCTGCGCCAGCAGCAGCCGGCGGATGTCGGCATGTTCGATGATCGGGATCTGCGGCGCGGTGGCATCCTTGCCGCCGGGTGCCCGGCCCTGCGGGCGTTCCCGCGCATAATCGAGCGAGGCCTGGTATCCCGCCTGCCCCAGCGCGGTGGCGCCCATGCCGACACCGATCCGGGCTTCGTTCATCATCTGGAACATGTAGGCGAGCCCTTTGTGTTCCTCGCCCAGAAGCTCGCCCACGCAATCGCCGTTGTCGCCGAAATTCAGCGCGCAGTTCGTGGTCGCGCGAAAGCCCATCTTGTGGTTCAGCCCAGCCAGCGTCACGTCATTGCCGGATCCGTCCAGCCGTGCCCGGGGCACGATGAACAGGGAAATGCCCTTTACGCCCGGTGGCCCGCCGGGGATTTTGGCCAGCACCATATGCACGATGTTCTCGGTGATGTCCTGATCCCCGCCCGAGATCCACATCTTGCGCCCGGTGATGCGATACCGCCCGTCGCCCAGCGGTTCGGCCCGCGTGGTGATGTCCGACAGCGACGATCCGGCCTGCGGTTCGCTCAGGCACATGGTGCCGAAGAACCGGCCCGCCGCCATCGGTTCGAGGTAGTCCCGTTTCTGCCGGTCGCTGCCGAAGCTCTCGATCAGCCGCGCCGCGCCCACGGTCAGCATCGCGTAGCCGCCGAGCCCCACATTGGCCGCCGAAAAGATGAAGGCGGCCGCCTGATGCACCGTTTCCGGCAGGCCCATGCCGCCGTGGTCGGGCTTCAGGCCCGCCGCGATGAACCCGGCATCGACATGCGCGCGCACCGCGGTTCTGGCCCCGTCCGGCAGCACCGCATGGCCGTCGACGAAACGCGGTTCGTTTTCGTCGAGAAACCGGGCCGGGGGGAGGAAATGGTCGGTGGCGATCTGGTCGGCGGTATCCAGGATACCCGTCACCGCCTCCCGGTCGAGCTCGGAGCCGTCGAGCACCCGGTCCAGCCCGGCCACGTCCCACAGCTGAAATTCGAGATCCTGCCGGTCATAGAACCGCATCGCCACCTCCCCGTTCTGCCTGTCCAGCATAGGCACGGGACATGGCCGGACGCCAGCGGCGGGTGCCGGTGACGCGGCGGCATGGCTGGGCAGTTGAGTTTGCGGGTCAAAGCGCCTATCTCGGAGCAGTCCATTGCAAGGAAATCAGCCCGTGGCCAATCATCTCTATCAGCGCGACCTGCCGGACGGGCTGGACCTGGGCCCGGTCGTGGCCATCGATTGCGAAACCATGGGGCTGAACCCGCATCGCGACCGGCTGTGCGTGGTGCAGATGTCGGGCGGTGACGGCAATGCCCATATCGTGCAGGTGCACAAGGGGCAGACCGAGGCCCCCAACCTGTCCGCCATGCTGGAAAACCCCGATGTCCTGAAACTGTTCCATTTCGGGCGGTTCGACATCGCCGCGATGTATCATGCGTTCGGCGCGCTGGCCGCGCCGGTCTATTGCACCAAGATCGCCAGCCGCCTGGTCCGCACCTATACCGACCGGCACGGGCTGAAGAACCTGTGCCAGGAATTGCTGGGGGTCGATATTTCCAAGCAACAGCAGATGAGCGACTGGGGTGCGTCGAATCTGACCGGGGCGCAGCTCGAATATGCCGCCTCGGACGTGCTTTACCTGCACCAACTGCGCGAAAGGCTCGACGAACGGATGGCGCGCGAGGGCCGCGCCGAACTGGCCGCGTCCTGTTTCGATTTCCTGCCGACCCGCGCCCGGCTGGACCTTGCCGGCTGGCCCGAAATCGACATCTTTGCGCATTCATGACTCGCAGCTTTCAGGATATCGCCCGCCGCGTCATCCGCACCGAGATCGGGGCGCTGGAGCAGCTGGAACAGGGGCTGGACGGCGATTTCGACCGCGCGGTCGAACTGCTGCTGAATGCCACCGGCCGGGTGATCGTGTCGGGCATGGGCAAATCGGGCCATATCGGGCGCAAGATCGCGGCCACCTTTGCCAGCACCGGCACGCCGGCGCATTTCGTGCATCCGGCCGAGGCCAGCCATGGCGACCTGGGCATGATGGCGCAGGGCGACGTGGCGCTGGTGCTGTCGAACTCGGGCGAAACGCCGGAACTGGCCGACCTGGTGGCCTATACGCGGCGATTCTCGATCCCCCTGATCGGGGTGGCGAGCCGCCCCGGCTCGACGCTGCTGAAACGGTCCGACGTGGCGCTGGTGCTGCCACGGGCGGACGAAGCCTGCGGCACCGGCATCGTGCCCAGTTCGTCGACCACGATGACGCTGGCGCTGGGCGACGCGCTGGCGATCGCGTTGATGACCCATCGCCGGTTCACGCCCGAGAATTTCCGCGAATTCCACCCCGGCGGCAAGCTGGGCGCCCGCCTGTCGAAGGTGCGCGACCTGATGCATACGGGCGATGCGCTGCCGCTGGTGGACGAGGACACGCCGATGGGCGAAACCCTGATCGAGATCACCCGCAAGGGCTTCGGCGTGGCCGGGGTCAGGGACGCGAACGGCAATCTCGCCGGGATCATCACGGATGGCGATCTGCGCCGCAAGATGGACGGGTTGCTGACCCACCGCGCCGCCGAGGTGATGACGCCGAACCCGACCACCATCGCCCCCGGCGCCCTGGCCGAAGAAGCGGTAGCGATCATGAACCAGCGCCGCATCACCTGCCTGTTCGCCGTCGAACCGGGCACGGCCGAGGCGCAGGGCCTGCTTCATATCCATGACTGCCTGCGGGCCGGGTTGGGCTGAGGTGTTTGCATGGACCGCCGGTCCCGCCTCGTTGCCATTTTCAAGGTGCTGCTGCCGCTGACGGCGCTGGCGATCCTGGCGACGCTGTTCCTGCTGTCGAGCAGCGACGACCCGGTGGCGACGATCCCGTTTTCCGAACAGGAAGTCAGCGAAAGGCTGCGGACCCAGCAGGTCACCGCGCCTTTTTTCTCGGGCACCACCGCCAAGGGCGAGGAAATCCTGCTCACCGCCGGCACCGCGACACCGGGCGCGCCGGGCGAACCGGCCCGGGCGACCGACCTGGATGCGCGGCTGACGCTGGCGGGCGGCGGGCAGATCACGCTGCGCTCGGACGAGGGCGCGCTGGACATGACCGAAGACGTGGCGACCTTCATCGGCGATGTCTGGATTGCCACGACGACCGGCCTGACGCTGCGGACCGAACTGCTGAACGCCGCGCTGGACAGCATCGACGGCAACGCGCCGGGAACGGTGACCGGATCGGGGCCGATGGGGGACTTTACCGCCGGCCGGATGGATATCACGTCGGAAACCGATGACGGCCCGGTGCATATTGTTTTCAAGAACGGTGTGAAGCTGATATACGATCCTCAAAAAGCGGATAAGTGATCCCGTGCAACGTCTTATTGCCCTGTGCCCGTATCTGGTCCTGTATCTGTGCCTGCCGCTGATCGCCGGCGGATCGTCGGCATATGCGCAGGGCACCAACGTGGCCTTTGGCGCGATCAAGGCCGACCCGTCGCTGCCGGTCGAGGTGACGGCGGACAGTCTCCATGCGAATCAGGCGGACGGATCGGCCGAGTTCGTGGGCAACGTGCGGGTCGGTCAGGGCGACATGCGGCTGTCGGCGCCGCGGGTGCTGGTGATCTACAACCAGCAGGCCAGCGCGATCGAGCGGCTGGAGGCAACCGGCGGCGTGATTCTGGTCAGCGGCGCGGACGCGGCCGAAGCCCAGCGCGCGGACTATACCATCGACACCGGCGTCATCGTGATGACCGGCGACGTGCTGCTGACGCAGGGGCCGAACGCGCTGACATCGGACAAGATGACCGTCAACCTGACCACGGGAACCGCGCAGATGGCGGGCCGGGTCAAGACCATCCTGCACCCGGACAGCGATTGATGGCCGGTCCGAAACTCACCGTGACGGACGGCGATTCGGGGCTGCGGATCGAACGGCTGCGCAAATCCTACCGCAAGAAGGTGGTGATCCGCGACGTGAGCATGGATCTGAACCGTTCCGAGGTGGTGGCGCTGCTGGGACCGAACGGATCGGGCAAGACCACGACCTTCTATTCGGTCGCCGGGCTGGTGTTTCCCGAGGCGGGCCGGGTGTCGATCGACGGGCGCGACGTGACCGCGCTGCCGATGTATCGCCGGGCGCGGCTGGGCATCGGTTACCTGCCGCAGGAAATGTCGATCTTTCGCGGCCTCAGCGTCGAGGACAACATCTCGGCGGTGCTCGATATCGCGGTCAAACACCCGCATCAGCGGCGCGAGCGGCTCGAGGAACTGCTGTCGGATTTCTCGATCGAACATCTGCGCCGGGCGCCGGCGCTGGCGCTGTCCGGCGGCGAAAGACGCCGGGTCGAGATCGCCCGCTGCCTGGCGGCGGAACCGAAATACCTGCTCCTGGACGAACCCTTTGCCGGTGTCGATCCGATCTCGGTCGCGGATATCCGCCACCTCGTCGCCGATCTCAGGAAACGGGGAATCGGAGTGCTGATCACCGACCACAACGTGCGCGAGACGCTGGAAATCGTCGACCGGGCCTATATTCTGCATGACGGCCAGATGCTGATGTCGGGCACGCCGGCGGAAGTCGTTGAAAACGAAAACGTTCGGCGCGTCTATCTCGGCGACAGCTTTCGCATTTCCTGAACCCCGCGGCCCGGCCCACGTCATCGCCGATCAGAATATTTGCGAAATTTGTCGCTCCCCGCGTTGACTTCGGGCGGGGGAAGCCCCTCATATAGTCATATGGCAAACGCTCGAACGGGTGGATCAATGGCCTTTCACGAAAGGTGTCAAATTTTGTCAATCCGGCGTTGCCTCATCCTTTTCCCGTGACCGAATGAAACGACCGCCCCCGTGGCGGAGGGTTTGCGGGCAATAACAACGAAGGAGCTCTCATGCGTTACCAAATCAGCGGAAAACAGATCGATGTCGGCGCGGCCCTGCAAACCCATGTGCAGACCGAACTGAACGAAGTTGTGAGCAAATATGCCCAGCGGCCCACCGATGCCCAGGTCGTGTTTTCCAAATCTGCGCATGAATATGTCTGTGAAGCGACCGTGCATCTTTCCACCGGCCTGACCGCCACCGCCAGGGCCCATGCGACCGAGATCTACGCGTCGTTCGACCTGTGCTGCGACAAGATGGAAAAGCAGCTGCGCCGCTACAAGCGCAGGCTCAAGGACCATCATCAGGATCGGTCCGAGCCGGTTGAACTCCTCGGAGCATCCTCCTATATCCTCGCCTCGGAAGAACATGAGACGGATGCCGAACCCGAATCCCTGCAGCCCATCATCGTCGCCGAAATGGAAACCAAGATCCCATCGCTGTCGGTGGGAGAGGCGGTGATGCAGATGGAACTGGCAGGTGCCCCGGTTCTGGTGTTCCGAAATGAGGGGAAGGACGGGCTGAACGTCGTATATCGCCGCGATGACGGCAATATCGGCTGGATCGACCCGTAAGATCAGGAGAGAGCCGGAACGCGCGAGAGAGAACGCGCCGGCGCGGAGCAGAACAGCATGGAGCTTTCGGACATCCTCAAGCCCGAGGCGGTCAAGGCCGTCTCGTCGGTTTCGAGCAAGAAACGCCTGTTTCAGGAAATCGCAGAGCTTGCGCGTGGGGTTTATGGCCTCGACGGCGCGCAGGCCATCGATGCGATGATGGAGCGGGAAAGTCTCGGACCGACCGGGGTTGGCAACGGGGTTGCGCTGCCCCATGCGCGGCTGGCCGATCTCGAACGGGTGGCGGGCGTGTTCCTGCTGCTGGATCGCCCGGTGGAATTCGGCGCGGTGGACCGGCAGCCGGTCGATATCGCCTTTGCCCTGTTCGCGCCGCAGGATGCGGGGGTCGATCACCTCAAGGCGCTGGCGCTGGTATCGCGGACCCTGCGCGACGCATCGCTGCGCACCAAGCTGCGGGCCAACCCGGATCCGTCCAAGCTCTATACCATGCTGACCGAGGCGCATCCGGTCCAGGCCGCCTGATCCGGGTCAGCCGGGCCGCCAGGGCCCGAAGCCAAAGGTGAGATAGTCGCGCTGATAGATATCGGCGGCGAGCCGTTCCAGTTCGGCGTCGTAGATGTCGGCCAGGTCATGGGGCTCGTCGGCGCCGGCTGCCGGGCAGGGCGGCGGCGCGGCATGACCCAGCCGGGCCGCCAGCGCGGGCAGGTCGTCGGCCAGGTCGGTTTCGCGCAGGATCAGGTCGGGCGGAACGACCTGCGCGAACCCCTCGATCGCACCGGCCTGCGTGCCCCATTCGGCATCCATCCGGATCGGGGTCTGCCCGGCGAGATTTGCCTTCACGAACCGCAGGAACGCCGCGAATGCCGCCCGGTGTTCGTCGCGGCCATAGCCGGGGGCCGGCATCCTGCCCGGAACCGGCAGGCGGAACCGGCGGCGCAGCGTATTGCGGATCTGCCGGTAACTGCCCGGCCCGTCATTGACGATCCGGGCGCAGAACACCGCATGGGCCCGGGCCAGCGGGTGACGCAGCACGGTGAAGCTGCGGTGGTTCGCTTGGTCCTGCTGCCATTGCCTGAGCCGCTTGCGGTTCATGCCGGTTTCGGGATCGGCGCCCGCGCCGTCCAGGGTTGCAATCCAGCGCGTCACCTGCGCGACCGGCCCGCCCCGCAGCGGCAGGTAGATCAGCGGAAGCGTCGAACTGACCACATAGCCGGGAACCGCGGCACCCCGCCGGGGTTCGAAATTCGGGGTGCGGGTCAGGTCGAACCGATCCACCTGCGCAAGCCCGTCTGCAAGCGCTTCGGGGTTGCCGATCTTGTCGATGACGGGGGCCGGGTTCTGCGGTTTCAGGCTGTCGTCCAGCCGCTCCAGCCGCGCGGGAACCCCCAGCCAGGCCACCAGCCCGTTGATGACATCGAGATCGCGCAGGTCGTCATAGCCGATGTAGAACGGCGTCTGGCCGCTGCATTGAAGCCTGTTCAGCAGCTTCAGTTGAAAGGCCTGGTGCGCCGCGACATGGGCGGCAAATTCATCGGCATCGAAGTCCGGCCGCGCGTCCTTGCGGCGCTTGATGTTGGTCAGTTTCCACTGGCCGGTCTCCCGCGCGATCTTCAGCGATACATAGCTGTCCAGCGGGTTGCGGGTCAGGATGATCTTGGCGCAGCGCGGATCATCCAGAACCATGTCCAGCACCCGCGGATCATGGTCGCTGAAGAACCTGAACCCGCCCAGCCCGCCCGTCTGGCGCCGGATCGCCTCCAGCAGTTTCGACGGATCCTTGTCGCGCGCGTCCTGTCCGATGCCGAGGACATCGTCGCGGTTCGGATAGCCGACGAAATGCGGATTGAAGGCTTCGCCATGGCATGTGAGGCCGTCGATCGCGTTCAGGTTGGCTTCGAGGAAATTCGAACCGGTGCGCATGTCGGCCAGCACCACGAACAGATCGAAACGGTCGGTCACGGGATCGTCCTAGTGGATCGCATAGGGCTGGTGGGGCCGGTCCGAGCGTGTCTGCGCCGCGCCGTTCAGGGGAAAGTCGCCGATCAGATAGGGCTGCATGCCCTGATTGCGCAGGTTCTGGACGAATTGCCCGAAACCGGTCAGGTCGACCATGCGCGGCACCTCGGCCAGGGCCCGCCCCGCCCCCGGAGCGATCAGGTCGAGCTGCGGCCGCAGGAACTCCATCGGCGCGGCGATGAAATCGGTCAGGGACCGGATCTGCACATCCGCCTTCGTGTTCCACACCCGCAGCAGGTCGATCTGGTCGCGTTCGATCTGCTGCAGCCGGGCCGCGCGGCTGCGAAGATCGCCAAAGCTCGCGTTGGACAGGAACAGCGGTATCGCCCACGCCCCCGAGACGATCACCAGGCGCGCATTGGCATCGCGGGCGATGTCCTTCAGGATGGCCTGCCGGTCCTCGGGCCCGAACTGGAAACACTGGTAGCTGCCGCGCGTGTTCCAGATCAGGTTCGAGAGAAATCCCGCCGGATCATAGTCGCGCGCGGCGGCGTTGTCGCTCAGCGCGCCGTCGATGACGGGTTCGCCGCCGGCGAACTGCACGCGATCCGGCGCAAACAGGCGGCCATGCACCCGCGCGCCGGTCTGCTTTGCCAGCCAAGATCCGAATTCGGCAAACAGCGCGTCAAAGCCCTGGAACATCGTGTAGGGCCCGTTGGTGCGGGCGCCGTCCCAGTGCGGGCTGGGCAGCCGGCTTTGCATTCGCAGGCCCGGACGCCCCTTGGTGCGGCGAGTCACGGCGGCGGCAAAGACCTTGTCGATCCTGCCGGGGTTCGGCTCGGCCATGGTGCAGCGGCTGTCATCGTCGGTCAGGAACGCGCGATACAGTTCCTCGGCCCTGGGCCAGATCTTACGGGCGACGAAACAGTCGGACTGCCGCAGCAATTGCAGGTGGTCATCGTAGAACACATGCGGCTTGCCCTGGAAATCGAACTTGGACAGAGTCAGCGACCGGCTTTCGATATCCGACGAATAGAGCCGCACCATCGACTGGAAATAGCTTTCGTCCGGTATCCAGGCCTTGGCGAAATAGCGGTCATATGCCGGGCGTTCGGGATCCTGCAGGATCGCCGACAGGGTTTGCCGGGTCAGGCACCACCATTGGCTGCCGAGATGCGGGACCAGCCGGGGCGGCAACCGGCGGCTCAGCCCCAGCTTGCGTTGCAGCGCCACATAGCGGTCGAACAGGCGCCGGTTGCGTTTCCACGAAAACGGAAACCGCAGGGTGAAACGTTCCCGGTCGAGCCCGCCCACCGTCCATGGCACCTCCGCCGCGGTCACGCTTTCGATGAAATCCGTGCGGGGCCGGGCATCGAGATAGGTGACCAGGTCGCTGACCGGGCGCAGCGGCAGGCAGGTGCCCGAGGCGAGATAGACATGACGGACCTGCGGAAACGCCTCGAGCATCAGTTCGGAGGCGGCCTGGGTTGCCTGCACGATGCCCCATGTGCCCCATTCGCAGCGGTGCCGGTCGGAAAACCGGATCAGCGGATTGCCCGACAGCGCGCTGCGGAAACCGGCAAAGACAGGTTGCGATACGCTGCTGTCCACATGCAGGACCACCGGGCAACCGGCGGCGGTCCAGTGCCGCGCGACCTGTTTGGTCCGGTGCAGGGAATCATGCACCAGCATGACGATGCCCAGCGTCATGCCCAGTTCCCCCGCGACATCAGGCCCAGCGATTCGAGCTGGCGCCAGTTCTGATAGCGTTCCGACCACTTGCACCACAGTTCGGCACCGTCCCGCGCGTCGCGGGCATAGGCGGTGTATTCGCGTGACGCGGCATAATGTTCGCCGCGGGCCAGCTCTTCGGTCGCCTTCTGCGCGAAGGCGTCGGTGAACTTGGCGTGCAGCAACAGACCCGAGATCTTCTCGCCGCCCCATTCGTCGTAGACGAGGTTCAGCCCGCGCGGCAGCAGCATGTGGGTCGAACTGGCATAGACAAACTGGCGGTCCCAGCGCACCAGCGGTATCTTGTTGAGCGCGGGCGCCCTGGCCGGGCCATCGGCAAAGAACACGCGGCTGCGCGGCCCGCCCTGGATCCAGAGATTGCCGAATAGCGGGTTTTTCTTCAGCGTGTAATTTCCGCTGTCGAACCAGCAGTTGGTTTCGAACGGGTCGTCGCCTTCGGCCCGGGATTGGGCCGGGGCGCCCAGCGGGCCGCGGGGATACATGTCCAGCAGCATCGCCGGGAAGGATCTGACCGAACTGGCATCCATCCAGTCGGTCAGCGCCCGCAGCGGGCGGGTGTCGCAGAACGGAAAGACGAGAAACTCGTCTGGGTCCACCGTCAGGCACCAGTGCCGGTGTCCATACCTGATCAGCAGCCAGTTCAGCCAGTCCATGCCGAACCGCGCCCGTTTATAGCTGGCATCGCTGCGCCAGACCGACACGTCCGGCTGTTCCGAAAGGTAGTCGCCGGAGCCGTCGGTGCTGCCGTTGTCCACGATCAGGAAATGATCGATGCCGATGCCGCGATAGTATTTCAGGAAATAGCCAAGCCGGTGCCGTTCGTTGCGCAGGGTGCAGAACAACAGGACATCGCCGCCGTGGATCTGCGCGGTGCGGTTGGTCACGGCCGTCAGTTCGCGGCGCTTGCGAAAGGCGCGCAGCCGCAGCCCCTTTCGCTTCAGTCGCAGCCGATATGTCCGCCACAAACCCACGCGCATCCCCTTGCCAGCCTGACAACCGTGTTCCGCCTATTAGGCAAACCTTAACACGGCGTCAAAATGCCCGGCCCATGTGGGTGGCCGGAACGGCGGGTCCGGTCGGGGCGGAACATCGGCGCCAGTTGCTTGCCTGATCGTCGTTTCCCATTGATTGCATGACCTTGGCGGCAGGTAAACTGGAATGTCACCCAGGATTTCCCTGCAGGCGCCCAGATCCGAGCATATCACCGGTACCCCCAGCGCCGCCGCTTCGACCGGGGGCAGTCCGAACCCTTCGGCCCGGCTGGGAAACAACAGCCCCCGCGATTTCTGCAACAGCGCGGCTGTCGCGCCATCGGGCAGGTCCGGCAATTCCCGCACCGGCCCGCCCGGCACGAGCCGGTCGAGCCTGCGGAACACCGTGTCGTTCATCCAGCCGCGCGTGCCGCAGATCATGAGGCCGGGCACGCCGCCGGGCGGGGGGGCGGCGGTCAGGCGATCCCAGACATCCAGCAGCAGGTCATGCCCCTTTCGCGGCTCGATCGTTCCGAGCGCGACGAAAAACGGATCTTCCGGCAGGTCGTGCGGCAGCAGGCACGGGTCAGGAACGGGCACCGGCACACCCAGATGCGCCGTGACGATCCGGCGGGTCCGCGGTGATTCAGGCAGGTGTTCCTCGATCGCGTCCCGCGTTGCCTGCGAATTGCAGATCACCAGGTCGGCATGGCGCGCCACCCGCCGCAGCATGGCCCGCATCCGGCCCGGGGCCTCGTTGCGGGCAAATTGCGGGAAATCCAGAGGAATGGTGTCGTGGATCAGGACCGCGATGCTGCCCCGTGCGCCGTGGCGGACCGCATGGATCACGCGATCCGTCAGGTTGGAATGCCCGGTGTTGAAATAGGAGGTGCCGGGCGGCAGATGCCGCGACAGCATCGCCACCAGCCGGTTGGGCAGGCAGCGCGCCAGCGCGTGGCGCCGCAGGTCGCTTTCGGCGCGGCGTACCGTTTCATCCCGGCCCCGACCCAGCCGTGACAGCCGGTCGGCGCCTCCCCACGGAATTGTGCCGTGGATCCGTTGCGCAATGGCGGCGGCGCCGGCGGCGTCCAGCAGCACATATCCCAGCGGCGTTCGCGCCAGCGCAAAGAAATCGGCGCCGTGGTCGGGAAGACGCGTCAGATAGGCCAGTTCGACCCGGTCCACGCCGGTCGGCCGTCGGCCCGCCCGGCGGATCAGGCGGGTAATGTCCAGCAGCCGTGCGGGCGGCGTGTTATCGGTCGTAATGCCCAGTTTGATGCCACCTCCAGGCGTCCGCGATCATGGTGTCGAGGGTCGACCGGGCCGGTCGCCAGCCGAGGTCTTCGCCGGCACGATGCGACCCCGAGACCAGACGGGTGCAATCGCCCGCGCGGCGGGGACCGATGCTGAACGGAACCTCGCGGCCGGTGACGATGCGCGCGCGATCGATCACCTCGCGGACGGAAAACCCGGTTCCGGTGCCCAGGTTGAAGACGCGGCTGCCCTTGTCGTCGCGCAGCCACTGCAACCCCAGCAGATGCGCGTCGATCAGGTCGCAGACATGCACATAATCGCGGATGCAGGTGCCGTCCGGCGTGTCGTAATCGTCCCCGTGGACCGTCAGCCCGTCGCGCCGGCCGTCGATGGCTTCCAGCAGCACCGGGATCAGGTGAGTTTCCGGGCGGTGATGTTCGCCGATCTCGCCCTCGGGGTCGGCGCCGGCCACGTTGAAATACCGGAAGACGACGCTGCGCAGACCGGCGGCGGCGCCGAAATCGCGCAGCATGTCCTCGATCGCGCGTTTCGATGCGCCATAGGCGTTCACCGGCTGCTGCGGTGTCTGTTCGTTCAGCACCACGTTGTCCTGTTCGCCATAGGTGGCGCAGGTCGAGGAAAACACGAGATCGAGACAGCCGACCGCCACCGCCGCCTCGATCAGCGTGAGCGACCCGACCACGTTGTTGTGCCAGTAGGGGCCCGGTTCCGACATCGCCTCGCCGACCTGGCTGAGCGCGGCGAAATGCATCACCGCGACGGGCCGGTATCGGGCGAACACCTCGTCCATCCGCGCGCGGTCCCGCAGGTCGCCCTGTTCGAACGGCCCGAATTTCACCGCGTCGCGCCAGCCCGTCGACAGGTTGTCATAGGTGACCGGGTCGTAGCCCGCGGCGCGCAGCGCCTTGCAGGCATGTGACCCGATGTAACCGGCGCCGCCGGTGACAAGGATCGGGGTCATTCGGCTGCGCGGTCGAGTTGCACGACATCCTGGATGAACCGAAGCAGGTCGTCCCGCAAGTCATCGCGGTCGAGCGCAAACGCCACCGTGGCCCGCAGGAACCCGGCCTTGGACCCGCAATCGTAACGCTGGCCGCGGAACCGGAACCCGTGCACGCTGTTGCCGTTCCTGATATCCTCGGCGATGGCATCGGTCAGCTGGATCTCGCCACCCGCGCCCGATTTCATCTTGTTGAGGTTGCTCAGGATCGACGGGCTCAGGATGTAGCGCCCGATGACGGCGAGGTTCGACGGGGCCTCGCCGGGCTGGGGCTTTTCGATCATGCCCTTGACCGAGACGGTCGCCCCCTTGTCCTCGTCGATATCAAGAACGCCGTAGGACGATGTCTGTTCCGGGGGAACCTCCATCGCCGCGACCATGTTGCCGCCGGTTTCGGCATAGGCTTCGACCATCTGCTGCAGGACGGGCGTTTCGGCCGCGATCACGTCGTCGGGCAGGATCACCGCAAAGGGTTCATTGCCGATCAGCCGCCTCGCGCACCAGACCGCGTGCCCCAGCCCCAGCGCCTTGTGCTGACGGATATAGGCGATGGCGCCGCTTTCCATGTTGGTGGATTTCAGGATCTCGCGAAGCTCGGTCTTGCCCGCCTTGCGCAGCGCCTGTTCCAGCACCGGGGAATGGTCGAAATAATCCTCGAGCGCGCTCTTGCCGCGCGAGGTGACGAACAGGAATTCCTTGATCCCGGCGGCGCGGGCTTCGTCGATGGCATACTGGACCAGCGGGCGGTCCACCAGCGTCATGATTTCCTTGGGAACCGATTTCGTGGCTGGCAGGAACCGCGTTCCCAGACCCGCAACCGGAAATACTGCCTTGGTAACTTTCTGTCCCATTACGGTCCTCGCTGTCTAACATCTGGCACTGGTACATGTCGCGGTTCATCAATGAAACCGCCGAAAGAATTCGTCATGGAATCAACCGAACCGGGCCATCGCTGTTCTTGCATCAATTGCCGTGCAGTCCACGGGGAATTCCTACTCGTCTTATCTCATACCGCAACCTTTCGGCGAATCGATGACAATGCAGCAGCGGTTGGCTGCGCTCGCTCTTGCCGAACAGGCCGCCGGTCTGTTCCCAGTAGCCTTGCGGCGTAAACCTTACCTTATGGTAAAATGCAGTGCGGGAAAACCGGAACAGCGTGACTGATCCGCCCCGGGCCGCGGCCTGCTGCGCCTGCCCGGCAAGGTTGTGGCGCGATGACCAGCGGCCTGCGACGATTCGTGGCGGCGGCGGTGGAGCGTCATGCAGCGGCCGAAACGGGGCAACCGGGTCCGGCAATGCCGGCAACGGAGCGGCTGACCGCGCCAGCCCGGCTTCAAATCCCCGGTGCAGGCCGTGCATCAGCCGACGCACATCTCGCGGTTCCAGCGCCCCCGAAACCAAGTGGCGCAAGGCCCGCTGCCGCTCGTTTCGGCACACCCGTCTCCAGGCCGCGGCCCGGTCGGTGGACGGGCAGTGCCGGTGCAGGAACACCGCCCAACTGGCGCCGATCTGGGTCAGGTCGACGGGCACCCGGTCGGCGCGTCGTCGCGGGCTGGCGGCAAATCCGTGGTGCACCTCGGCGCGCGGGACGATGGCGGTGGCCAGCCCGTTGGCCGCGAGACGCAGGTTCAGGTCGGTTTCATCGAGAAAGAACCGATAGGCCGGGTCGAACCCGCCTAGCCCGGCCAGAACCGACCGGCGCAGCGCCATGTTGGTGCCTTCCGTCTTGACCGCGAGGCCCGGTTGTGCCGGTGGTATGACATGGCCATCCGGGCCGATCCCGATCCCGATCGGGGTCGTGGCCCCCGTTCGGTCCACCATCCGCGCCCGGGACTGAAAGGAAATCCCGTTGCGCCCGCGCACAAAGCCGCCCGCGGCAGCCACAGCCGGGTCGCGGAACGGCGCAGAGAGAAAATCAAGCCAAGTCGGCTCGGGCACGGCGTCGTCGTCGATGAAGGCAATCAGCTCTCCGGCCGCCTGCGCGATGCCGAGATTGCGCGCGGCAGAGATGTTGGCTTCGTCGAGGCGGGCGGTTTTCAGGCGGTCGGCAAAGGGCAGGTCGCCCGTTGCCCGCAGTCCGGCGGCGTCGGCGACCACCACCACCTCGAACGGGCGGTAGAACAGTTGCGAGACGCCCAGCAGGCAGCGACGCAACGCCTGCGGCCGGTCGCGGCTGACGATCACGACGCTGATCGTCAGCGGACCGGTCATTCCAGGCCCATCTCGGCCATCATCCGTTCCAGCCGGGGCACGTCCTCGGGGTTGTTCAGTTCCCAGAACTGCCGGTTGCGCGCCTCGACCTCGACGCAGAGCACGCGGCGGCCGTTTTCGAGGAACCGCAATTGTTCGAGACCTTCCAGCGTTTCCAGCGGACCCACCTGCCAGCCCGGATAGGCGTCCAGCGCATCGGGGCGGTAGGCATAGACGCCGACATGATGGAAAACCGGCGTATCGTCGGTATCGGCGTAGGCGTCGGCGGTGTAGGGAATGACCTCTTTCGAGAAATAGAGCGCGCCGTGATCGGCGCCGAACACCGCCGTCGTGCCGCCGACGCGGCCGTTCCTGCGATCGTCCAGAAACCCGTTCAGCGCGGCGCCGTCGCACCGCAGCACCGGGGTGGCGATGCCGGCGGCGGGATCGGCCCGCAGCCCGGCGACCAGATCCTCGACGAACCAGTGCGGGGTCAGCGGCGCGTCGCCCTGCAGGTTCACGACGATGTCATAGCCGCCGCCCAGCGCCGCGTGGGCCTCGGCGCAGCGTTCGGTGCCGTTGGCGCAGTCCGGCGATGTCATCACCACCTCTGCGCCGAACGTTTCGCAGGCCGCGCGGATGCGGTCGTCATCGGTTGCCACCACCACCTTGTCCACCCCGGCCACGCCGCAGGCGGCGCGCCAGGAGCGCTCGACGAGGCTGCGCGCGATGCCGGTCGCGCCGGTGAGCGGCACCAGCGGTTTGCCCGGATACCGGGTCGAGGCATAACGGGCGGGGATGGCGACCAGAACGCTCATCACGCGGGCTTGAGATCGACGCCCGGCGCATGGGCGATGAAGAAGGGATTGGCGAAACCGTCCTTGCCATAGCGCAGCGGCCTGTGATCGTCGAACCGGACCACCGCGCCGCCCGCGCCCGCCAGCACCGCGTGACCGGCGGCGGTGTCCCATTCCATCGTGCGTCCGACCCGGGGATAGAGATCCGCCTCGCCGGTGGCGACCAGGCAGAATTTCAGCGACGAACCCGCGCTCTTGCTGTCGCGGACCGCGTATTTGCTGATGTAGTCATCCGTGGCCTGGTCCCGGTGCGATTTCGAGGCCACCACCAGCAACGCGCCGTTGTCGGGCTGCGAGACGCGGATCGGGGCGGTTTTGCCGGGGCTCTCGGGGTCCAGCGCGCCGGTTTCCTCGACGGCGCTGCCATCGGGCAAGGTGTAGAACATGCGCCCCCTGGCCGGCGCGTAAACGACGCCGCGGGTCGGCGTGCCGTTTTCGACCAGCGCGATGTTGACCGTGAAATCGCCGCGGCGGTGGATGAATTCCTTGGTTCCGTCCAGCGGATCGACGATCAGGAAGGTCTCGGCCCGCGAACCGTGGGTGGTGGCCTGTTCCTCGGTCACCAGGGCAATGTCGGGAAAGGCGGCGCGCAGCCCGGCCGAGATCAGCGCATCGGCGGCTTCGTCGGCGGCGGTCACGGGGCTGTCGTCGGATTTCGCCCTGACCCCGAAATCGTCCGAGCCGTAGATCTCCATGATCCGGTGGCCCGCTTCGATGGCCAGCCGGCGCATCACCGGTACGAGCGTGTCATAGTCCAATTGCTGTTCCCCTTGCAGGATTTGTTGTAGGGTCCGGTTTCGCCACTTATGCTGGTATGGCAAGGAAACGGCAAGGAATCCGTGCCAGAACGATCCGGCGGCACAGGAACAAGAAACGATGTTCGACGGACGAAGACGCCAGTCCCGGCTCAGCGGGGCGCTCCAGATCGGCGAGCTGATCTTTCACTCGGTCGTCCGCGATGTGCGCAAGAAGCACCACAATGCCTTTGTCGCGCTGGGCATGAACCTGCTTCAGACGCTGATCATGGTGGCCGTGTTCTACCTGATGTTCTCGGTGCTGGGTCTGCGCGGCTCGGCCATTCGCGGTGACTTCCTGCTCTATGTCATGTCGGGCATCTTCCTCTTCATGACCCATATCAAGGCTGTCCGTGCCGTGTCCGGCGCCGAAGGGTCCAGCAGCCCGATGATGCAGCACGCGCCGATGAACACGGCGATCTCGATCTGCGCATCGGCGCTGTCGTCGCTCTACATTCAGACGCTGTCGATGTTCCTGGTCCTGTTCGGCTATCACGTTGCCATCGCGCCCGTTACGATCGACGATCCGATCGGCGCCTTCGCGATGTTCCTGCTGGCCTGGTATACCGGGGTCGCGGTCGGGCTGATACTCTATGCGCTCAAGCCGTGGTTCCCGAATGCCGTGGGCGTCCTGACGACGCTCTATACCCGCGCCAACATGATTGCATCGGGCAAGATGTTCGTTGCCAACAGCCTTCCCAGTTTCATGCTGGCGATGTTTGACTGGAACCCGTTGTTCCACTGCATCGACCAGGCCCGCGGCTATGTCTTCATCAACTACTTTCCGCGCTACTCGTCCTGGGAATATGCTATGTGGGTGGGTATCGCCCTGACCATGATCGGGCTCATGGGCGAATTCTATACCCGCCGGCACGCATCAATCAGCTGGAAGGCAAGACAATGATGGCGAGATGGATCATGGCCCTGATACTGGTGCTGGCGGCACCGGCTGCGTCGGCGCAATCCTATCCGGCGCTGCACGACATCACCGGGGTCAGCTCTTTCCTCAACATCCGGCAGGGGCCGGGAACCGGCTTTGCCAAAGTGGGCAGGTTCCTGCCCGGCGACACCGGGATCGAGGTGACCGGCGTGAACGAGGCCGGGACATGGGGGCGCGTCAATCACCAGGAACAGGCGGCCTGGGTGTTCCTCGCCTATCTCGCGCGGCAGCCCGACGATCCGGACCGCCCGCTGACCGCGAGCTTCCGGTGTTTCGGGACCGAACCCTTCTGGGCACTTGCACTCACGCAGGGGGACACCGCCGTTCTGACGACACCCTCGGGGCCGGATCAGACCTTTCCGGTCGGCATGCTGGCCGCGGCGTCGAACCGGACGGAACCCTGGCTGCTGGACATGGGCGCCGGCGCGGTCGCCGTGATACACCGGGCAGAGTGTTCCGACGGCATGTCGGATCGGGCCTATGGGCTGGCCATCGACCTGCTGACCGGAGCGGCCCCGCGCACCCTGATGGACGGGTGCTGTTCGCTGGCCGTGAACTGACGCGGCGCGTCAGCTGACCACGCGCAGGGTCAGGTTGATCCGCCCGCCGCGCGGCAGCAGCGCCGATGATCCGAACCGGATCCGGTCCACGCCGTGATAGGTCAGCCGGGCGCTGCCGCCCATGACCACCACGTCGCCGGACCGTAGCCACAGCGATTCGGTCTTGCCGCCGCGCGTGGGGTTGCCGATGCGGAACAGCGCCTCGTCGCCGAGCGATATGGACACCACCGGGCAATCGAAATCGGTTTCGTCGCGATCCTGGTGCAACCCCATCCGCGCGCCTTCGCCATACCAGTTGATCAGGCAGCATTCGGGGCTCCGCGCGCAGCCCGACACGTCGTTCCAGATCGCCAGCACCGACGCGGGGATCGCGGGCCAGGGCGTGCCGTTCGGATGCCGGGGGACATAGCGATACCCGCTGCGGTCCGAAAACCAGCCATATTGTCCCGCCGAGGACATCCGCACCGACATCTTGCGTCCATAGGGCGTGTCGGGCGAAAACAGCGGCGCCGTCTCCAGCACCGCGCGCAGATCCCCGACCAGCGCGGTCTGCGACGCCCTGTCGAGATAGCCCTGATGGATCTCCAGTCCGCGCACGAGCAGGGGAGTCACGTTCCAGTTTGCCTTTCCTTGCCGAAACCTTGCCGATAAGGCCGCAAATTGCGGTTTTACCGGCATGAACGGCGGTTGCAGGGGTCTTGGCCCGTCCCTATATACGCCGGGACGCGGACAGGCGAACAGCGCCGGTTCGCACCTCAATCGGGGTCGGGATGCCGCAACGGGTCATGGCCTCGGGCAATCGCCTTGAAGTAAGAAGGGATCAAACAGAATGAGCAAGGTTATCGGTATCGACCTCGGCACCACCAACAGCTGCGTCGCCATCATGGACGGTTCGCAGCCCCGGGTCATCGAGAACGCGGAAGGGGCCCGCACCACGCCCTCGATCGTCGCATTCACAGACGACGAACGCCTGGTTGGCCAGCCGGCAAAACGCCAGGCCGTGACCAACCCCGACAACACCATTTTCGGCGTCAAGCGCCTGATCGGCCGTCGCGTGGACGACGCCGAGGTGGAAAAGGACAAGAAAATGGTGCCGTTCTCGATCGTGAACGGCGGCAATGGCGATGCCTGGGTCGAGGCGCGCGGCGACAAGTATTCGCCCAGCCAGATCTCGGCCTTCATCCTCGGCAAGATGAAGGAAACCGCCGAAAGCTACCTGGGCGAAGACGTGTCGCAGGCGGTCATCACCGTTCCGGCCTATTTCAACGACGCCCAGCGCCAGGCCACCAAGGATGCCGGCAAGATCGCCGGTCTCGAGGTGCTGCGGATCATCAACGAACCGACCGCTGCCGCGCTGGCTTATGGCCTGGACAAGGAAAACACCCAGACCATCGCGGTCTATGACCTTGGCGGCGGCACCTTCGACGTGACCATCCTCGAGATCGACGACGGCCTGTTCGAAGTGAAATCCACCAACGGGGACACCTTCCTGGGCGGTGAAGATTTCGACATGCGGATCGTCAATTACCTCGCCGAGGAGTTCAAGAAGGAACACGGCGTCGACCTGTCCGAGGACAAGATGGCGCTGCAGCGCCTGAAGGAAGCCGCGGAAAAGGCCAAGATCGAACTGTCATCGACCTCGCAGACCGAGATCAACCAGCCGTTCATCTCGATGGGCGCGAACGGACAGCCGCTGCACATGGTGATGAAGCTGACCCGCGCCAAGCTGGAACAGCTGGTCGGCGACCTGATCAAGCGGTCGATGGAGCCGTGCAAGAAGGCGCTCAAGGATGCCGGCCTGTCGGCCTCCGAGGTGGACGAGATCGTTCTCGTCGGCGGCATGACCCGGATGCCCAGGGTGATCGAAGAGGTCACCAAGTTCTTTGGCAAGGAACCGCACAAGGGCGTGAACCCCGACGAGGTCGTGGCCATGGGCGCGGCGATCCAGGCCGGTGTCCTGCAGGGTGACGTGAAGGACGTCGTGCTGCTCGACGTGACCCCGCTGAGCCTGGGTATCGAAACCCTGGGCGGCGTGTTCACGCGGCTGATCGACCGCAACACCACGATCCCGACCAAGAAGGGCCAGGTCTTCTCGACCGCCGAGGACAACCAGAGCGCGGTGACCATCCGCGTGTTCCAGGGCGAACGGGAAATGGCCGCCGACAACAAGCTGCTGGGCCAGTTCAACCTTGAAGACATCCCCCCGGCGCCGCGCGGCATGCCGCAGATCGAGGTGACCTTTGACATTGACGCCAACGGCATCGTGTCGGTTTCGGCGCTCGACAAGGGCACCGGCAAGGAACAGAAGATCACCATCCAGGCCTCTGGCGGTCTGTCGGATGACGACATCGACAAGATGGTCCGCGAGGCCGAGGAGAATGCCGAGGCCGACAAGGCGCGCAAGGAACTGGTGGAAGCCAGGAACCAGGCCGAATCGATGGTGCACTCGACCGAGAAATCGCTCGAGGAACACGGCGACAAGGTTGATCCGGCGACGGTCGAGGCGATCGAGCTGGCGGTTGCCGCGCTCAAGGACGAACTTGAAGGCGACAATGCCGACAAGATCAAGTCCGGTATCCAGAACGTCGCCGAGGCGTCGATGAAGCTGGGCGAGGCGATCTACAAGGCCAGCCAGGAAGAGGCCGCGGACGAACCCGCCGCAGCCGATGCCGGGCCGGGCGAGGATGATATCGTCGATGCCGAGTTCGAGGACCTGGACAACGACAAGCGGGCCTGAGGCCGGATTGGGCCAGCGCGGGCCGGTCCGCAAAACGGGCCGGCCCGCCTGCGTTCAGGCAAAGAGGATAAGCCATGTCGAAACGTGACTTCTATGACGTGCTAGGCGTGTCGAAAGGCGCTTCGGCGGAGGAAATCAAGAAAGCCTATCGCCGCAAGGCCAAGGAACTGCACCCGGACCGGAACAAGGACGATCCGAACGCCGAATCGCAGTTCAAGGAAGCCAACGAAGCCTACGAGATACTCAAGGATGCCGAGAAGAAGGCCGCCTATGACCGTTTCGGCCACGCGGCATTCGATGGCGGCATGGGCGGCGGCGGACCGCGCCCCGGTGGCCACGGCTATGGCGGCGGCGATTTCTCGTCGGCCTTCTCGGACGTGTTCGATGACCTGTTCGGCGACTTCATGGGCGGGCAGCGTGGCGGCGGTGGCCGTCGTGCCGCGCGCGGGTCGGACCTGCGCTACAACCTGCAGATCAAGCTGGAAGAGGCCTATTCCGGCCTGCAGAAGACGATCAACGTGCCGACCGCGGTGGCCTGTTCGTCCTGCAGCGGATCGGGCGCCGATGGCGGTGCCGAACCGACACCGTGTCCGACCTGTTCGGGCATGGGCAAGGTGCGCGCGCAGCAGGGGTTCTTTACCGTCGAACGGACCTGCCCGACCTGTTCGGGCGCGGGCCAGGTGATCAAGAACCCGTGCAAGTCCTGCGGCGGGTCGGGCCGGGTCGAAAAGGACCGGGCGCTGTCGGTCAACATCCCCGCCGGCGTCGAGACCGGCACCCGGATCCGGCTCGCCGGCGAGGGCGAGGCCGGGATGCGGGGCGGACCGCCGGGCGATCTCTACATCTTCGTCGAAGTGGCCGATCACCGGCTGTTCGAACGCGATGGCGTGAACCTGTATTGCCGGGTGCCGGTTGCGATGACCAGCGCGGCGCTGGGCGGTGCCATCGAGGTGCCGACCATCGACGGCGGCCGCACGCGGGTGCAGATCCCGGCGGGCAGCCAGTCGGGACGCCAGATGCGCCTGCGCAGCAAGGGCATGCCGGCGCTGCGCGGCGGCGGCACGGGTGACATGTTCATCGAACTGGCGGTGGAAACCCCGGTCAACCTGACCGGCCGCCAGAAGGAAATCCTGCGCGAGTTCCAGGACATCGGGCAGGACAACAGCCCCGAGAGCAAATCGTTCTTCTCGTCGGTCAAATCCTTCTGGGACGGCATGAAAAGCTGATCACGGACCGTGATCCGGGGGCGCTTCGGCGCCCCTTTTTCATGCCGGTGCGCCGCCGGTCTTAACATTTTCTTCACCCCGCCGGCGCACCGTGGCCCCATGGTCAACGGTTCTTCCTTCCGCGAGGCGCCGCAGCTGTTCGACACCGACGAGGCGGTTGCCGCCCCGGTCCCGGCAGGGCGGTTGCCATCCTATATCGCCGATCACCGCAAACGGCTGCGCGACCGGTTCAGGGCCGGTGGCGCGGCGGCGATGCCGGATTACGAATTGCTCGAGCTCGTGCTGTTCCGGGCCATCCCGCGCCGCGATGTGAAACCGCTGGCGCGCGCCCTGCTGGACCGGTTCGGAGATTTCAACGCGGTATGCAGCGCATCGACGGCGCGGCTTCTGGATGTGTCCGGTGTCGGCGACGCGGTGGTGACCGAACTCAAGATCGTCGAGGCCGCGGCGCAGCGCATGGCGCGCGCGCGGGTGATGCAGCGGCAGGTGATCTCCAGCTGGGACGCGGTGCTGGACTATTGCCACACCACCATGGCGCATCGGGAAACCGAACAGTTCAGGGTGCTCTATCTCGACCGCAAGAACGTGCTGATCGCGGACGAGGAACAGGCACGCGGCACCGTCGATCACGTCCCGGTCTATCCGCGCGAGGTGGCCAAGCGGGCGCTGGAGCTCAATGCCAGCGCATTGATCCTGGTGCACAATCACCCGTCGGGCGATCCCACCCCGTCGCAATCCGATATCGACATGACCGCCCGCGTGCAGGCCGCCGCCGAGGCGCTGGGCCTGACGCTGCACGACCACCTGATCATCGGACGATCCTGCGAACTCAGCTTCCGGGCGCAGGGCTACCTGTAGGTGGCGGTCAGATCGCGGAGCTGTGGCCGGCGTGGCTCAGGTCATAGGCATCGAAGGCGCGCGCCACCATCCGGGTCAGCGGCCGCGCCGCGCGCGGTATCGCGATCCCGTTGCCGGTCACTTCCAGCAGGTTGTCGAACTGCCGGTTGGCATCGGCGAACATGGCCTGCAAACGGTCCGGTCCGATCCCGAAATCCCGGGTGATCTCGGCGGTGTCGATCCGGAAATCGCACATCAGAGCCTCGATCATCCGCGCCCGCATCCGGTCGTCGCCGGCAAAGGCGTGGCCGCGGGTGGTCGAGAACTGCCCGTCGCGGATCTTGCCGGTATGGGCGCCCGTGGCTGGGGCGTTCTGAGCATAGCCCTGCGGGAACCGCGAGATCGACGAGGCTCCGACACCGATCAGCGCGGCGGCGCGGTCGTCGGTATAGCCCTGGAAGTTACGCCGCAGCCGTCCTTCGCGCCGGGCCACGCTCAGCCCGTCATCGCGCAGCGCGAAATGGTCGATGCCGATTTCGTCGTATTGGTCCCACAGGAACAGCCGCCGCGCGGTTTCGAACAGCGCCAGCCGCTCATCGGGCCGCGGCAGCTTGTCCGACGGGATCAGCTGTTGCCGCTTGGCCATCCACGGGACATGGGCATAGCCGTAGAGCGCCACCCGGTCGGGGCGCAACGACAGCAGTTTCTCGACGCTTTCGGCCATCCGGGCGGGGGACTGGTCGGGCAGGCCGAACAGGATATCGGCGTTGAGACTGCGCACGCCGCGGTCCCGGATCATGTCGACGGCGTCGCGGGTGACCTCGTAGCTCTGGATCCGGCCGATGGTCTTCTGGATCTCGGGGTCGAAATCCTGCACTCCGATCGAGGCCCGGTTCATCCCGGCGGCCGCCAGCGCGTCGAGCCGGGGACCGTCGATCTCGTTGGGGTCGATCTCGACCGAGAACTCGGCATCGGGGTGAAACGGCGCGACATCGGCGATGGCGCCGGCCAGGTCGGTCATCATCGACGGCGACAGCAGCGTCGGCGTTCCGCCGCCCCAGTGCAGGCGCGACAGCGACACGTCATCGGGCAGCAGATCGCCCAGCATCGCGAGTTCGGCCTGCAGCGTCTTCAGGTAGGCGGCGACCGGCGCATCCGATTGCGTGCCTTGGGTGCGACAGGCGCAGAACCAGCACAATCTGCGGCAAAACGGCACATGAATATAGAGAGAGACCGCGCTGCCCGCCGGTATCTGCTTGATCCAGCTGGAAAATTCCCCCGGCCCGACATCGTGGCCAAAATGGGGGGCGGTTGGGTAGCTGGTATAGCGCGGAACCTTGGCATCAAACAGTCCAAGCCGCGCCAATTGAGTTGTATCGGTCATGGGAATAGGGTTAGGACCGTACCGGAAAATGCTCCTTGACTTAGGTCAACAGGAAAGACCGATGAACGCGCCCGCCGCTGCTCAGATGATCAGATGTTCAGACTGCCCGATCCGCCACCGGGCGGTCTGCGCTCGTTGCGATTCCGACGAGCTCGAACAGCTCGAGCAGATCAAGTATTACCGCAGCTTCGAAGCGGGTCAGACGATCATCTGGTCGGGCGACCGGATGGAGTTCGTCGGGTCGGTCGTATCGGGGATCGCGTCGCTGACCCAGACGATGGAAGACGGCCGCACGCAGATGGTCGGGTTGCTGCTGCCCAGCGATTTCGTGGGCCGCCCCGGCCGCGACAGCGCCGCCTATGACGTGGTGGCGACGACCGACATCATGATGTGCTGTTTCCGCCGCAAGCCGTTCGAGCAGCTGATGGCCGAAACCCCGCATGTGGCGCACCGGCTGCTGGAAATGACCCTCGATGAACTCGACGCGGCGCGGGAATGGATGCTGGTGCTGGGCCGCAAGACCGCGCGGGAAAAGATCGCCAGCCTGCTGGGCATCATCGCGCGCCGGAACTCGGTGATGGCGCCCTCGGAATTCCGTGACGGGATCGTGTTCGACCTGCCGCTGACCCGCGAGGCGATGGCCGATTACCTGGGCCTGACGCTGGAAACGGTGAGCCGGCAGATCTCGGCGCTCAAGCGCGACGGGGTGATCCGCCTGCAGGGCAAACGCCACGTCACCGTGCCCGACATGGCCCGCCTGATGGACGAGGCCGGCGACGATGGCGACGGGGGCTTCCCGCTCTGAGCAGGCTTGCCGCTGCCGGATTTCCTGTGGCATCTTGCGACAGCCAACAGGAGGACACCATGGGACTAAGTCTGATTGTGATGCTGATCGTCGGCGCGCTGGCCGGATGGATCGCGGGTCAGATCATGCGCGGTGGCGGTTTCGGGCTGATCGGCAACATGATCGTCGGCATCGTCGGGGCCTGTGTCGCCGGGCTGGTCTTTCCGGTGCTGGGCCTGTCGGTGGGCGGAGGGGTCATTTCCGCCCTCGTGCATTCGACCATCGGCGCGGTGATCCTGCTGTTCATCGTCGGGCTGGTCAAGAAAGCCTGACCAGCCCCCGGCGATCAACCGGTCAGTATGCTCAGTGTGCCAGGAATACCGGCACGCTGGCCTGTTCCAGCATGTTGCGGGTCGCGCCGCCCAGGATCGCCTCGCGGAACCTGGAATGGCCATAGGCACCCATCACCACCAGGTCGGCCGAGATGTCGGTGGCGTGGCGGTTCAGCACGTCCGACACGCGGGTCATGGTTTTCGACAGCACGTCGATTTCGCATTTGACCCCGTGCCGCGCCAGCATCTGCGACAGCCGCCCGCCGGGATCGGACCGTTCCGGCCCGTGGCGCGGCGGGTCGATCACGACCACATGGACGCGCTCGGCATTCCGCAGGAACGGCAGCGCCCGGCGGATCGCGGTCATCGCTTCGGGGCTCTCGTTCCACGCGGCCAGCACGCATTTCGGGGCGCCCTGTCCCTCGGCCCCGTCCGGCACCACCATCACCGGCGCGCGGCCTTCGAACAGCGCCGCCTCGACGATCGCCTCGGCCTCGGCACCGCGGTTTTCGCCATAGGGGCGCGGCGAGATCACCAGGTCGGAGAACCGCGCGTGATACGCCATGTGGCGTCCGATATCCGCGATCTGCGCGACGCCGTCCTCGACCGACCAGCGCACGTCCGACGCTTCGAGAACCTTCTGCGCATGGGCTCGAATCGCGGTTGCGTCCTCGTGGGCGCGGGTCAGGGTTTCCTGCAGGATCATGGCGCTGGCCCCCGCATAGTAATACCCGGTCTGCGTGCGATCCACGCCAAGGCACAACGCTTCGGCGTGGGCGTCCTGCGCCCCGGCCAGCGCGATGATCTGTCGCAGAGCGGCGTCGGCGGTGGAGGGATCGGTCAGAACGGTCAGTAGCGATTTGTAAGGCATGTGTCTGTTTCTGTGCGTCAAGTGAGCTGAATCCGGGTCTGCCACACGGGCCCCGGCCCGTCCGATGCCTGTCACAGATTGGCGGCAACCGTGTTGATGCAGATCAATGCAGGCTTGCTCATATCTGGGCATCTAGCGCACAATTAAAAGACGTACCGCGCGCAGATTTTTTCTGCGCCGACTGCCGAGTTGACGGGATGAAGGGACGCAGAATGTCAAACTACATCAAGCTTATCGCGCTTGGCCTGGTCGCGATCTTCGCGATGATGGCCATCAATTTCGCGCGCGATCCGGGGTACATGGTCAACGCGATCGTCATTCTGATCGTCGCGGTTTTCATGTTCATCCGGGTGTTGCGCCGGACCGACGAGCCGGAGACCCCGGTTCCCGCCAATGAATACATGGACGACGTGGTTCGCGCCGGCGTGATCGCCACCGCGTTCTGGGGCATCATCGGGTTCCTGGCCGGCACGTTCATCGCGTTCCAGCTGGCCTTTCCCGAGCTCAATTTCCAATGGGCCCAGGGCTATGCGAATTTCGGCCGCCTGCGTCCCCTGCATACCAGCGCGGTGATCTTCGCCTTTGGCGGCAACGCCCTGATCGCGACCTCCTTCTATGTGGTGCAGCGCACCTCGGCGGCGCGGCTGTGGGGCGGCAACCTGGCATGGTTCGTGTTCTGGGGCTACCAGCTGTTCATCGTGCTGGCGGCCACCGGCTATCTGTTCGGCGCGACCCAGTCCCGTGAATACGCCGAACCCGAATGGCATGTGGACCTGTGGCTGACCATCGTCTGGGTCGCCTACCTGGCGGTGTTCCTCGGCACCATCATCAAGCGCAAGGAGCCGCATATCTATGTGGCCAACTGGTTCTACCTGTCCTTCATCGTCACCATCGCGATGCTGCATATCGTCAACAACCTGGCGATTCCGGTGTCGATCTGGGGGTCGCGGTCGGCCTCGGCCTTCTCGGGCGTGCAGGATGCGATGACCCAGTGGTGGTACGGCCACAACGCGGTGGGGTTCTTCCTGACCGCGGGCTTCCTGGCGATGATGTACTATTTCGTCCCGAAACAGGCCGGGCGCCCGGTCTACAGCTACAAGCTGTCGATCATCCATTTCTGGGCGCTGATCTTCCTCTATATCTGGGCCGGTCCGCACCACCTGCACTATACCGCGCTGCCCGACTGGGCCGCGACGCTGGGCATGGTGTTCTCGATCGTCCTGTGGATGCCGTCCTGGGGTGGCATGATCAACGGCCTGATGACGCTGAGCGGCGCCTGGGACAAGCTGCGGACCGACCCGGTCCTGCGGATGATGGTGATCAGCCTCGGCTTCTACGGCATGTCCACCTTCGAGGGGCCGATGATGTCGATCCGGGCGGTGAACTCGCTGTCGCACTATACCGACTGGACCATCGGGCACGTTCATTCCGGCGCGCTGGGCTGGAACGGCATGATCACCTTCGGCGCGCTCTATTTCCTCGTGCCGGTGCTGTGGAAACGTGAACGGCTCTACAGCCTGCAGATGGTCAGCTGGCATTTCTGGCTCGCGACCATCGGCATCGTGCTCTACGCCGCGTCGATGTGGGTGACCGGGATCATGGAGGGCCTGATGTGGCGCGAAGTCGATGCCAACGGGTTCCTCGTCAACAGCTTTGCCGACACCGTGGCGGCCAAGTTCCCGATGTATGTGGTTCGCGGGCTGGGCGGGGTTCTGTATCTCTCCGGCGCGATCATCATGTGCTACAACCTGTGGATGACCGTGAGGCGGGCGCCGGCCAAAGAGGCCGACCTCGCCGTTGCGGTCCCGGCTGAATAAGGAGGGCCGGGAACATGGCAATTCTCGACAAGCACAAGATCCTCGAGACCAACGCGACGCTGCTGCTGATCTTCAGCTTCCTGGTGGTGACCATCGGCGGTCTCGTCCAGATCGTCCCGCTGTTCTATCTCGAAAACACCATCGAGAAGGTCGAGGGGATGCGTCCCTACACGCCGCTGGAACTGGCCGGGCGCGAAATCTATGTCCGCGAAGGCTGCTATGTCTGCCACAGCCAGATGATCCGGCCGATGCGCGACGAGGTCGAACGCTACGGGCATTATTCGCTGGCGGCCGAATCCATGTATGACCACCCGTTCCAGTGGGGATCGAAACGCACCGGGCCGGACCTGGCCCGCGTGGGCGGCAGGTATTCGGACGAATGGCATGTCGACCACCTGCGCAATCCCGAAGCGGTGGTGCCTGAATCGGTGATGCCGAAATACGGGTTCCTCGAGAACCGGCAGATCGACGGCAGGTATATCGCCGACGTGATGGCCACTCATCGCGTGGTGGGCGTGCCCTATTCGGACGAGATGCTGGAAAACGGGCAGGCGGATTTCCTGGCGCAGGCGGATCCGGACAGCGACTATGACGCGCTGCTGGAGCGTTATGGCGACACCGTGAACGTGCGCAACTTCGACGGTCACGAGGGCGTGTCCGAGGCCGATGCCCTGATCGCCTATCTGCAGATGCTGGGGACGCTGGTCGATTTCTCGACCTTCACCCCCGACGCGAGCCGCTAGGGAGGGCGCCATGGAGAACTATACCATCCTGCGGCAATTCGCGGATAGCTGGATGCTCCTGCTGCTGTTCGTGTTCTTCGTCGGCGTGGTCGTCTGGGTGTTCCGCCCCGGCAGCGCCGAAAGCCACGACGACAGCGCCAACATCCCGTTCCGCCATGACGACAAACCCGCCCAGTCCAAGGAGGCGCGGCAATGAGCGATCCAAAGCACGACAACAACGACGGCGACAGGCAGAGCGAACTGGGCCATGGCACCACCGGCCATGTCTGGGACGGGATCGAGGAATGGGACAACCCGATGCCGCGCTGGTGGGTCTGGACCTTCTATATCACCATCATCTGGGCCGTGGGTTACACCATCGCCTACCCGGCCTGGCCGATGATAAACTCGGCCACCGCCGGTCTCCTGGGATATTCCACGCGGGCCGAGGTCGCCCAGGATATCGCGGCGGCGGAAGAAGCCAATGCCGAGATCAACACCCGGCTGGCCTCGACCGACATGGTGGAGATCGAAGCCGATCAGGAGCTGAACGCCTATGCGGTTTCGGCCGGTGCCGCGGTGTTCCGCACCTGGTGCGCCCAGTGCCACGGCTCGGGCGCTGCCGGGGCCAAGGGCTATCCGAACCTGCTGGATGACGACTGGCTCTGGGGCGGGGATGTCGAGGCGATCCATACCACAGTCGCGCATGGCATCCGCAACGAGGATGACGACGACGCGCGGTATTCGGAAATGCCGGCCTTTGGCCGCGACGAGATCCTCGAGGCGGAACAGATCGACGAGGTGGTTAATTTCGTGATGTCGCTGTCGGGCGATCCGCAGGATGCGTCGATGGTCGAGGCGGGGGCCGAGGTGTTCGCCGACAATTGCGCCGCCTGTCACATGGAGGACGGCACCGGCGACCGCGACCAGGGCGCGCCGAACCTGGCCGATGCGATCTGGCTCTATGGCGGCGACTACGACACGCTGGTGGAAACCGTGACCAACAGCCGTTTCGGCGTCATGCCCGCCTGGCAGACCCGCCTGACCGAGGCGCAGGTGCGGGCGGTCACCGCCTATGTTCACCAGCTCGGCGGCGGCGAATAGGCCGGTCCGCAGCGAAATCGAAAAGGGCGGCGGGGTGTTCCGCCGCCCTTTTCCGTCGGTGCATCGTTGCGGGCGGGATCAGCCCCGGACTTCAGCCCCGCAAATCAGCCCCAGAACCGCAGCGACAGGCAGGACATGCCGCCATCGAGCTTGGCGCATTCGGAATTGCCGATCCGCGTCACCGTGAACCCTTCGCGTTCGAGCATCTCGGCGGTGCGCGGGAAACCCGCCGGCATGATCACCAGGTCGTTGAACCGGATCAGGTTCGCGGCGGCCTCCTCGCCCTCGGCGACATGCAGCACCTTGTAGCCGTCAAAGCAGCCCGACGCGGCGAGCCGACGGGTCGCGAGAATGGTTTCGGGTTCCAGCAATGAGCAGTCGGTCTTGAAGTGCAGAACGCCCTCCGGGGTCTGGACCTCGCGCAGGCTGTGCCCCCAGTCCGAGGCGATGGCGGCCAGTTCGGCCACGCCCGCCGCATCGGTCCGCGCCGACCGGCCCACCAGGATCTCGCGCCCGGTCACCAGGATATCGCCGCCTTCGACAAAGCCGGGGCCTTCGATCCGGCGCAGGTCGCCATGACAGGCGGCCAGCGTCGGTTCCATTTCCGCGACCTCGCCCAGCCGGGACGGCGCGCCGGGCCGCATCAGAACCGCCCCCTGCGGCAGGCACAACGCCGTGTCCTCGACGAATTGCGCGTCGGGAAAGGCGTCGAGCGGGGGCAGTTCGATCACCTCGGCCCCGGTCGATTTCAGCGCCGCGACATAATCGGCGTGATCGGCCAGCATCCGGTCCAGATCGGGCGTGCCGATGTCCTCGGCGCGCAGCCCGTCGACGATGGACGGGGCCGGGCGCCGGGTGATGGCGCGGGTAAAGGTGCAGCTCGGATGGGTCATGTTGTGTCTTTCGGGTTGGCGACGTTGATTTCCAGCAGCGACGGGCCGGGCTGCGCGCGCGCGGCCCGCAGCGTATCGGCAATGGCACCGGGGTCGGTGGAGCAGCGATGAAAGGGCAGGCCGCAGGCGGCGGCCAGATGCGCGAAATCCGGGGGGCTCGGGTTGCAGCCGACCACGGTGACGCCCGCCGCATCCATCGCGTTTTCGATCTCGCCGTAGCCCCGGTTGTTCCAGACGATGAAGGTGATGGGCAGGGATTCGTCCACCGCCGTCATCAGTTCGGGCAGGGTGAACTGGGCGCCGCCATCGCCGGTCAGGCACAGCACCGGCGTATCGGGCGCGGCCAGCGCGGCGCCGATTGCCGCCGGAATGCCATAGCCCAGCGCGCCGAAACCGGTGGCGGCATTGAACCAGCCGCCCGGCCGGTCGTGATCGAAAAACAGGTTACCCGCATAGACTGGCTGGGTTGAATCGCCCACGATGATCGACCCCGGCACCGCGTCGCGCATTGCCTCGACCGCACGTGTCAGCGCCCGCATGGCGGGGCCGATTTCTTCCCATGCCGCGGTCCGGGCGCGATCCGCGCGGGCCGCCCCGTCGCCCGCCTCACGGGGGGGCAACCGGTCGAGCAGGGCCTCGACAGCCGCCCCGGCATCGGCGCAGATCGCCAGCGCCGTATCGTGCCGGGCCAGCTGGTCGGCGCAGATGTCGATGCGGATCATCGGACTGGCATCGCCCATGCTGCCGGTGTCATACATGTCGTAATCGGTGGGCCCCAGTTCGGTTCCGATGGCCAGCACCAGATCGGCATCGCAGATCAGCGCGCGCACGGCGTTCAGGCTCGGGCTGGCGGGCACGCCCAGCGGATGGGCATGCATCAGCCCGCGTGCGTTCACGGTCTGCACCACCGGCGCATCCAGCGTTTCCGCGAGCCGGATCAGCGCGGCCCCCCTGGCCCCGCCGCCGGCGAGGATGACCGGGCGCCGCGCCGCGGCGAGCCGCTCGGCCGCGCGGGCGATAGCTGCCGGATCGGGGGCCGGTGGCGGCGGCGACGCGGGCAGCGCGGGCAGGTCCGGGCCGGGCAGGCCGGCCACATCCAGCGGCACCTCGACATGGGCCGGGCCGGGGCGCGCGGCGGTCGTCCGCGTCATCGCCGCATCCAGCGCCGGAGCCAGATCGCCGGGCCGCTCGACCCGGTCCGAAGACAGCGCCACCGCAGCGGCAACCGCCCTCTGATCGGGCAGTTCATGCAGGTGGCCCATCCCCCGGCCGAGGCTCTGCCGGCGGTTCACGCCCGAGATGACCAGCATCGGCACGCTGTCGGCGCGGGCCTGCCCGATCGGCGTCAGCGTGTTGGTCAGCCCCGGCCCGGTGATCACGAAAACAACGCCCGGCCGGCCCGAGACGCGGGCATAGCCATCGGCCATGAACCCCGCGCCCTGTTCGTGGCGCGGAGTAATGTGGCGGATGCCCGATGCCGCCAGCCCGCGATAGAGCTCGACCGTATGCACGCCGGGGATGCCAAAGACGCAATCGACCCCGTGCGCCTCGAGCCGCGCGACCAGCGCCTCGCCGACCGTCGTCACGCCACCGGGTCCGCGATCAGCGTGGCCGCATGCGCGGCGATTCGGGTGCAGGCCTCGTCCAGCGCCGGGTCATCGACCGTCAGCGCCACCCGCACCCAGCCGGTCAGCGTGCTGCCGAAGGAACTGCCGGGCATGACGCCCACGCCCTGCCGCTCGAGCAGGTCCAAGGCGTAGTCATGGCTGTTCAGCCCGGTCGCAGAGATATCGATCATCGCGAACATGCCCGCCTGAGGCCGGTGCACGCGCAGCCCGGTTCCACCCAGCCGGTCCGCCAGCCGCGCCGCGCGGGCGGCGAACCGCGACCGCATCCCCGGCGCCACCGGCGATCCGTCACGCACCGCGCGTTCGGTCATGTCGGCGATAAAGGGCTGGTTGCCGAACAGCATGGTTTCCGACAGGGGCAGGAGCTTTGCGGTGAATGCCTCGGGCCCGACGCACCAGCCGGAGCGGAACCCCGGCGCGCCGTGTGATTTCGAGATCGACGACACCACGACCGCCCGCCCGTCCAGCGCCGGGCGCGACAGGGCCGAGGCATGATCGACCCCGTCGAACACCAGTTCGTCATAGACCTCGTCCGAGATCACCCACAGGTCGTGGGCGCGGGCCAGTTCGCCGATCGCATCCAGGTCGGCGGCGGTCAGGACCGCGCCGGTCGGGTTGTGCGGTGTGGTCAGCAGGATCGCCCGCGTGCGCGGCGTGATCCGCTCGGCCAGGTCGGCGACGGCCATGCGGAACCCGTTTTCCGGGCGCAGCGGCACCGGCACCATGGTTGCGCCGCCTGCGCGGATCACGCCTTCGTAGGTCGCATACATCGGGTCGCCCACCAGGACCTCGTCGCCGGTCTCGGCCACGCCCGTCAGCACCGCGAACAGCGATGTCTGGGTGCCGGGAAAGCACATCACCTGGTCGGACGTGACAGTCTTGCCGATCCGCGCCGTGTAGCGGTCGGCCAGCGCCCGGCGTAGGCCCGGTTCCCCGCGCCCGTCGGAATATCCCGTGCGCCCCGCCCTCATCGCGGCGGCCGCGGTTTCCACCAGTTCGGGCGGTGTCGGCACATCGGGTTCGCCGATGGTCAGTTCGATGATCTCGCGCCCCTGCGCGGCCAGCGCGCGGGCGCGCAGATGCACCGCCCACTTGTCGGCGCCCAGACCGGCCAGCCGGTCGGTGATCGTCGCGAATCTCATGCCGCGTTCCTTTCTTCCTTCAGGTTCAGTCCGATGATCGCGCCGACCGAGTGCAGGCCGATCTCGGGCAGATCGTCATGGGGGAATGCCTCGGGCAGCGCGCCGCCTTCGAGCCACAGCCCGTCTATCACCGCATTGCTGGCAATGGCCATGCGCCGCAGGTCGTCCCGCGACGGCGACCGGCCCGCCTCGGCCAGCGCCGCGCCGATCAGCGTCTCGAGCCGGTCGCGGAAATCGCGATAGGTGCGTTCATGCGTCGCCCTCATCCGGGCATCGTGGCGCACCATGTTCAGGAATCCCGCCCACAGGGCCACCGCGTGACCGTCCGCGACCGGCGGGTGCAGGCCGGCGGCGACAAATTCCGCCAGCCGCCCGGCGGCGGTCGGCGCCTCGACGGCGGCGGCGCTGGTCCGGTCGGTCAGGTCGCGCATGTGATGGTCGTAGGCGGCCGCCAGCAGGTCTTCCTTGGTCGAGAAATAATGCCGGATCAGCCCCTGGGTGACATCGGCGCGGTCGGCGATCGCCCGCACCGTGGCCGCTTGCAGCCCCTGTTCGCCGATCAGCGCCAGCGTGGCGCGGATCAGGTCATCGCGCCGCTGGCTGGCGGGTTCGCGCGTGAATTTTCGGCGGTCATGCATGGCGCGGCAAGGCTCGGCTGGGCGATTGATATTATACGCTTGCATAATTGCTTCCACTGGGCCTTACTACAAGCCGAAAAAGCGAACGAGGACAGATTTTGCCGCCGACCGCCCGGACTGCCAGAACCGCCAGAACCGCCGGTGCGCCCGATCCCGTTGCGGCACACCCGGACGAGGCGATCCGGGTCGAGGATCTGCACAAGACCTTTGGCAAGATGGAGGTTCTCAAGGGCGTTTCGCTGACCGCGCACAAGGGTGACGTGGTTGCGATCATCGGCGGCAGCGGATCGGGAAAATCCACCTTCCTGCGCTGCATCAATTTCCTCGAGACGCCGACATCGGGCCGGATCATCGTCGGTGGCGAGGAAATCGCGATGCGGGCCGACGGCACCCCGGCCAACCGCCGCCAGATCGAACGGATCCGCACCCGGCTGGGCATGGTGTTCCAGGCCTTCAACCTGTGGACCCACCGGACCTTGCTGGAAAATGTGATCGAGGTGCCGGTGCATGTGCTGAAAGTGCCGCGGGACAAGGCCATTGCCCGCGCCCATGAACTGCTGGCGCGGGTGGGACTGGGCGACAGGGCCGACACCTTTCCGGCGTTCCTGTCGGGCGGGCAGCAGCAGCGCGCGGCGATCGCGCGCGCGCTCGCGGTGGATCCGGCGGTGATGCTGTTCGACGAACCGACCTCGGCGCTCGATCCCGAACTGGTGGGCGAGGTGCTGACCGTGATCCGCGACCTGGCGGGCGAGGGGCGCACCATGCTGCTGGTCACGCATGAAATGAAATTCGCCCGCGAGGTGGCCGACCACGTCGTCTATCTCTACGAGGGCCGGATCGAGGAACAGGGACCGCCGGCCGAGGTATTCGGAAATCCGCAATCGGCGCGGTTGCGGCAGTTTCTGGCCTCGGTCACCTGAAATCAAACCAATGACAACCAAACCAACAGGGAGCAAATACATGAAACTCAGGACAATCATCGCGGCAGGGATCGCCGCCGCAACGCTGGGCGCCGGGGCCGTGGCGGCCGACGAGGTCAAGATCGGCATCGCCGCCGAGCCGTATCCGCCCTTTGCCTCGCTCGATTCCTCGGGCAACTGGGTCGGCTGGGAAGTCGAGGTGATCAACGCGGTCTGCGCCGCCGCCGAACTGGATTGCGTCATCACCCCGGTGGCCTGGGACGGGATCATCCCGTCGCTGACCGGCCAGCAGATCGACGCGATCATGGCGTCGATGTCGATCACCGAGGAACGTCTGAAGACGATCGATTTCTCGGATCCCTATTACAACACGCCGGCGGTGGTCGTTGCCGACAAGTCGATGGATATCGCGCCCACGCCCGAAAGCCTGGCCGGCAAGGTGCTGGGTGTCCAGGCCTCGACCATCCACGCGGCCTATGCGCAGAAATACTTTGCCGACGCCGCCGAGATCCGCATCTACCAGACCCAGGACGAGGCGAACCAGGACCTGTTTGCGGGCCGTATCGACGCCACCCAGGCGGACAGTATCGCGATGGCGGATTTCGTTGGCTCCGACTCGGGGGCCTGCTGTGAAATCAAGGGCGCGGTGGCCGACGATCCGGCGATCCTCGGCCGTGGTGTCGGGGCGGGTATCCGCAAGGGTGACGATGCCCTGCGCGAGAAGATCAATGCCGGTATCGCGGCGATCCTCGCGGATGGCACCCACGAAAAGATCACCGCCAAGTATTTCACGACCAGCATCTACTAAGACGCGGCCTTGGAGGCGATCATTGACGCGTTCGGCCTGAGCGAAAGCCTGGCCCTGCTGTCCCTGTCCCCACCGGGCTGGGGCAGCAACCTGCTGCGCGGGCTGGCCAATTCACTGCAGATCGCCTTTGGCGCTTTCGGGTTCGGTCTCGTGATCGGCCTGTTCGGCGCCTATGGGAAACTCTATGGCGGGCCGATCCTGCGCGATCTGCTCGCCGTGTACACCACCGTGGTCCGGGCGGTGCCGGAACTGGTGCTGATCCTCATCCTCTACTATGTCGGCTCGGATCTCATCAACCAGCTCGCGACGGCGATGGGCTATGGCCGGGTCGAGATCAACGGCGTCGCGGCCGGGATCTGGGTGCTGGGCATCGTGCAGGGCGCCTATTCGACCGAGGTGCTGCGCGGCGCGATCCAGGCCGTCCCGCCCGGCCAGATCGAGGCGGCACGCGCCTTTGGCATGCCGCCGCTTATGCTGATGCGCCGGGTGACGATCCCGGCCATGACCGCCTTTGCCGCGCCGGGGCTGGCCAACCTGTGGCTGATCGCCACCAAGGATACCGCGCTGCTGGCCATCGTCGGGTTCAACGAACTCACGCTGGAAACCAAACAGGCCGCGAGCAGCACGCGGGCCTATTTCACCTTTTTCCTTGCCGCGGGAGGGCTCTACCTGATCGTCACACTGTTTTCCGGCGTGGTATTCGCCCGGGTCGAGAAATGGGCGCGGCGCGGCCAGCCGACACTGAAGCGGGCGGGCCGATGACCTGGCTGCGCCCCGTCCTGCTGCCGCACCGGTTGCTGCTGATCGGCCTGTTCGTGCTGCTGGTGGCATGGTGCGCCTGGGCGCTGCGCTGGGACTGGATCCCGCATTATGCGCCGCTGGCGCTGCAGGGGCTGTGGCGCACGGTCTGGATCCTCGTGGTGACCACGGTCCTGGGGTTCCTGCTGGCGATCCCGCTGGGGCTGGCCCAGGCCGCCGGACCCTGGTACCTGGCCGCGCCCGCGCGCGTCTTCTGCACCGTGATCCGCGGCACGCCGCTGCTGCTGCAGATCTGGCTGCTGTATTATGGGCTCGGCTCGCTGTTCCCGCAGTTTCCGTGGATCCGGTCGTCCGAGCTCTGGCCCTATCTGCGCCAGGCCTGGCCCTACGCTGTCCTGGCGCTGACCCTGTCCTATGCCGGCTATGAGGGCGAGGTGATGCGGGGCGCCTTCGCCGGGGTTCAGCGCGGCCAGCTCGAGGCGGCGCAGGCCTTCGGCATGCCGCGCTTCACCATCTTCCGCCGGGTCTGGCTGCCGCAGGCGGTGCGCAACGTGCTGCCGACGCTGGGCGGCGAAACCATCCTGCAACTGAAGGCCACGCCGCTGGTGGCGACGATCACGGTGATGGAGCTATACGCGGTTTCATCGCGGGTGCGACAGGACACGTTCATCGTCTACGAGCCGCTGCTGCTGCTGGCGCTGTTCTACCTGGTCATCGCCGGGATCATCACCCTGATCTTCCGCCATTTCGAGAACCAGGTGCCGCAACGCCGGGATCGGCACTGACCGGCTCCGCCGGCCCGGCACCGGCCGGAACGGTGGTGATTTTGCCTCTGGACACGGCCCCGATCAACGCCTAGAACGCGCCAACCCAAAGGCCAAGCCTTTCCCGTGCCCGGGTAGCTCAGGGGTAGAGCAGTGGATTGAAAATCCTCGTGTCGGTGGTTCGATTCCGCCCCCGGGCACCATTTAAATTCAATGGCTTAGACCAAATTTTGATGCCCATCGCACACTCTTGTTTTGTTCTGGGGGCGCGCTGGGGGCGCCTTTTGCACGGGCTTGAAATGGTCAATCCTAGCTGGATCGAGAAACGCGCGGATATCAGAAAAGGGTGTTTTATTACCTATGATTGCGCGGCGCTTCGGCGGTCTTCCTTGGCGCTACCGTGAATTCTTCCGGGCGCTGATCGTGGCCGTTTCAAGCGTAGAGGCAAGCCGGGCAATCTCGCCCAGGGCGCAATGAGGGTCCAGGGCGGCCAGGCGCCGGCCCAGGCTGACACAAAGCGTTTCGATCGGCATCGCCGCGACCGTGGGCGCCTTGCGCTTCCTGGGCGGGCCTTCCTTGCGGATCTTCGTCACGCTCTGGCGAAGGGTTCGCGGGTTCAGCGATGGCCGACCCTTCGCGCGCGCGGCAAGGTGGGCCCCCCATGCGGCGCGCACTTCGGTTTCATGTTCGGCGCACCAGGTCAGATCCATGCGCCAGTTTGTCGGCACCTCGGAAAACCCGGCTTCCGCGCACCAGCTCCGAAAGGCGGCGATGTAGGGCGCGCCTGTCGGAGTGTTCGCCCCGGCCTTCAGCATCGCGGCGCGGCGCCCCTCCAGCAGCGCCCGGCCGACGCATAGAAGTTGATCCAGCCCGAGTTCATGGGCGGCGCAGAAACGGCGCCAGGCATCCCGGCCGGCGAGAACAACCGGCGACACGCCCGGATGCAGCTCGAGCGCTTGCGCCGTTGCGCCCATGATCTTCGCCCTTCCTTGCCTGCGCTCCTGCATCGGCACCATAGCGCAGGTTTGGGCAGAATTCAGGATAGTGGCCCGGTCACGTCTTCACCCATCACCCGTAGCGCCCGCAGGCGGCCCAGCAGCGCCGCCACGGCTTCGGGATCACCGGCGCCCGCATCTGCCATGACCAGGCGGCGCACCTTGTCCGGCCGCACCCCGGCAATCGCGCAGGCGAAGCCGAATTCCTCGGACACCCCGGTCAGCCATGCGCGCGCCGCCTGGACCTTCCCCGCATCGCCGCGCATCTCTCCGAAAGCATGGGCAAGCGCCCGCTTTCCCGCCGCCCTTTCCCTGTCTCGGGCCTTCATGCTCAGGACAGGCGGTCAGGTTGGCGTGGTATGCCCTCCACGCAGTCGCGCAGCATATCGGATGCGGCAAACAGGAACGAAAGGCGCTTGTCTGGTGTCAGGTCACCCAGGCTTTCAGTCGCTATGCCGGAAACCGTGTCATCCGGTTCAAGCACCAACATCAACGCAGGCCGCTTCGATGCCAGCAGCGCCCCTGCCAGTTCGTTGCCCGCATCCTGCACAATTGCCGACAGGCCGGTTGGTTTCGGTTCTTCGCTTTTCATGGTGCTTTTCCTTTCCTTCTTTCCTTCTTTCCTTCGGGGGACACCAGATGTCCGGGTAGCGGTCACCAGTGTCCGGGTAGCGGTCACCAGTGTCCGGGTAGGTCCAACGGCCAACCGGACACCAGATGTCCGGGTAGGTCCAGCAGCCAACCGGACGCCAGATGTCCGGGTAGGTCCAGCAGCCAACCGGACGCCAGATGTCCGGTTAGGGAGGTTGCGCCCGGCCGCTTCGCCTGGGCCGATCGGGCAAATTCGGCAACGGCCAACATATTCGGCGGATCATGGCGCCGCGCTCTCGGAAGCGGCGGGTCGCAGGTTCGATCCAGCCTGCATTTTCCAGATGTCGAAGACAGCGCCGCACGGTGCGTTCAGAAACACCCGACAGAAGCGCCAAGGTTTCAACGCCAGGTGAGGTTTCGCCCGCATCGTTCACATGCATCAACAGCCCCGTGAGAATGGAATTCGGTGCGGCCCCCGGCAATCCCCGGCCAGCTTGACGCTCTTCCGCCAGGCGGGCTTTCACGGCAGATCGCCAAGCCGAATAGGATAGCGGCCGATCGGCCATGCCAGAATTGCCGCGCCGAATTTCTCCAGCGTCCAGCCTGGCCGAAAGCTCGTGCAGCGACGCCCGCCGCTTCGCATCGGCATCCGCGGTTTTCTCTGAAACCGGCACCTTGCCCACGCGCTGAAACCCACCCGCTCCCTTCCGCCGGCCCATCAACACCGCTCCAGTTCGCCGCGCATGGCCGCGACAGCGCGCCACCAGATCCAAGGCGCAATTCGCTGTGGTGGCCCGAATTCCAGCACTCCCAGATCCAGCAGCGCCAGAACCAGGGCATCGGCTATCGCTTCGGAGACGCCCAGCGCGCCGCTCAGTTCGTTGGGAGACAGAAACGCACCCGGGCGTATGTGGTGGTGCCCGATGTTGCCCAGCCGGGCGCCCAGCGCCTCCAGGATGGCCGTGCGCACCAGATCGTGGGGCGCCCCCGGCAAGGCGCAGTCATTCGCTCCAGCGGCCTCCAGTGTTGCGGCCATGTTCCAGCCCGCGCGTTCGCACAGGGCCAGCAACTCGCCCGTCATCGTCAGGCGTTCCCAGGCGCGCGGGCCTTGATCGTCATCCGAACGCATGGAAAGCGCTTCCTCGAGGGGCAATGCCAACTGCCCAGCCAACGACCTTGAGTTCCGATGCCGCGCCATGTGGCAGGTTCGACATAGCCAGATCACGTCCAGCGGCCGCGCATAGTTGACATGGTGCCCTTCGGTTCGGCGCCGCATCCCACAGTCGCCACACAGGTCCGCGCGCTCGAGCTCGCCACGCTGGATGGCCTGGGCGACTTGGAGCCTTGCCGCAATCTTCGGGGCGCTCGCCGGATTGTCGCGATAGGTCTGTTGCGCTCTGGCATTCCGGCGCCGGTGCAGCTCGACCGCATCCGGCAAAGGAAGTTCCGGGAACAGGCAGGTTTGCAGATCGGACATGGCAAATTGCCTCCGACTGCGAAAGCGGATAGCTTCGCATTGATGGTTCCATCGGTTTCGGTGGATGGCAGCGCCGTGCGTATCCTTTCCCGGGTCCGCGCGGCGCTTTCAGTTCAGGCGGTCAATGGACACGGTGTCGCGTCATTGCGCTGGTTCGCGCATCCCGTCGCGCATCGCCTTCAGTTCCCCGATATAGCCCAGCAGCTCTGACAGCAGCCAACGGCTCGAGCCCCCGGATTTCACGGGCGCAGGAAAGCGGCCCAGGGCAATGTCGCGGTAGATCGTTGCCCGCTTCTTGCCGGTCATCGCTTCAACATCGTCCATCGGCAATAGCCGTTCGGGATAGGTTTCCTGTTCCATCTTTGCCCCCGTGTCTGGTTTCGCTTCTTTGCGATACACATTCGGATTGCATGGGCTCGAATTCTGTTCAATGCCGGCGCCGCCAGACTGGTCCAGTCTGACCGCCAGACTGGTCCAGTCTGGCGGCTACGAACGGAATCGATGTGAGCTTTCCACCCTATCAAGTCGGTTGGAGAGCCTTTCAATTCGGCGCTGCAGCTCTTCGACTTCGGCCTTGCGGTTGATTTGGGAGAAGTAGAGCCAGATCGCCAAGCCAACCAGGAGCGCAATTTCGATCATCGGTCGCCCTTCCCGTTTGCGGAATAGGAATAGTCGCTTTTCCTGAAGCCTTCTCTTCGTCGCAGCGTCGCTTCACTGGGCGCGCGCCGGTTCGATGGATCTTCTCTGGCCCAGTCGTTCAGCTTCTCCGAAACATGGCGCAGCATATCATTCCAGTTGAGCCCCTTCGCCTTGGCTTCATCCCTTAGACGGTTCGCGCGGGTGTTCCAGTCGCGCGCCTTGGCACTACGCATCTCGGGGCCCTCGGCCAGGTTGGATTTGCTTCGGTGCGCACCCTCAATCAACGGCCGCGCCAGATCGAATGCCGCAGGCCATTTTGACCCAGCAAGGTCAATCAATGTCGAGCGCTCACTGCAGAGCCAGGCGCATTCCTGAAGGACGTAGCGCAATCGTTTCTCAAGATCCTCGTCACCGATGCCCGCAATCTCTCGGGTCAGCTCTATGATTTCGATCTGGAGCAATCTTGCTCGCCCGGCTTCGCGGTCAATCGCTTCCCGATCGCTCACGCCCCCAACCTCACGACCTGCCCGGCCAAAGGTTCACCGGCAGCGCGCAACAGGATTGTAGCCCAGCGATCCAGCGCCTGGGCGCGTTGGGGCAGCAACTCCGATCGCTGATAGACGCGCGCCACGGCCGATACTCTCGAGCCGGTGGCGACGTGGTTCAGCACCCGGTCAACCACGCTTTCGGAAAGCCCGGCTTCCGCGCAATGCGAAGCAAAGGCGGTGCGCAGGTCGTGCAGCGTCCAGCCCGCGACCCCCGACAGCTTGTCCAGCCGTTCCTTGAAGCGGCCGAAACCGGAAATCGGCGTCTTGCCGGTGGTGGTGAATATCAGCCCCCTGGCGCTTTCGGCATCTTCGCGGATGCATTCGAGCTCGGCGACGGCCGGTTCCGACAGGTGAACGATATGTGGCTTTCCGTTCTTTGTGCGATTGCCCGGCAACGTCCAGCGGTCGCCCTCGAGCTCTTCCCAGCGCATCCCGGCCACGTCGCCCCGGCGCTGGGCGGTCAGCATCAAGAGCCGGATATAGCCGCCCCACAGTGGCCCCAGCTTTTCAGCAGCGTTCCAGATCGCGCCCAGCTCCTCGAGTGTCAGCACCCGGTCGCGGCCTGTTTCCCGGTGCGGCTTTTCCAGCCGTTCGCCGATATTGGTTTCGGTGTAGCCGCGCCGGTGCGCCCAGCCCGCGAAATGCGACAGGCCGGCCAACAGGCGATTTGCCGCAACCGGCGTCTTTCGCGCTTTGTCATCCACCAGCGCTTGCAGATCGGCCTTGGACAATTCCGCCATTGGGCGCGCCATATGGATCTTCAAGGCGCGCTTCAGCGCATTGTGGCGCCGGGCTTCGTCCTTCAGCTTCGCCAGGTGAAGATCTGCATAGCGGCCCAGCACCTCGGAAACCGATGTTGCCTGATCCACGCGCGCCGCGTGTCGTGCTTCTCGACGTTCGGCAACCGGGTCGCGGCCGGCTGTGACTTCCGCGCGCATGTGGCCGGCGGCGTTCCTGGCATCGCTCAGAGACATGGCCGGGTAGTTGCCCAGAACAAAGCGCCGGTCACGGCCATGCACCTTGAGCCGGATCGACCAGGTGCGTTCCCCCCTGGCGGTGTATCGGAAGTTGAGCCCGCGGCAAATCGTGTCGGTCAGCTCGAGCCGGCCGCTTTCGGGGCGGGGCAGCTTTCGCAGGGCAACTGCGGTCAGTTCGGTTTTCATCTTCAGGTTTCCCGGGTCTGAAAGCGCCCCCGGCCATTCTGGGGGCGCTTTGGGGGCGCTTTTTGCAAGCGCTTGGATGGTTTTGGCAGGTTCAAATTTGGACTGTCAGAGACAGAATATCAACACCAAGGCATTGCAAGAACAGGATATTTTTAGATCGTATGGGACAGGTCGAGATTTTCGAAGAAATCTATGATCGGAGATTGAAAATCCTCGTGTCGGTGGTTCGATTCCGCCCCCGGCACCATTCAAACGCTTGATATTGCTCGATATTCATTTTTTGAGCCTTTCAGGGTTTGACAGTTTTTTTTGAAGGGTTTGGGCATTGTTGCAAAAGTCGGTCGGCGAAGGATTCACTTCGTGAATCCATGCCGTTAGACGCCCCCTCATGAGCAAGCCATCTTCCGCGCGCTATCGCACCACGAACTGGGCCAGCTGCAATGCATCGTTGCGCAAGCGAGGATCCCTGCTGATCTGGGTCGACAGGGAGATGACCTGGCTGGCGCCGCGTGACGGGCGTCCAGGACGTCCGCCGATTTTTTCCGATGCGGCCATACAATTCTGCTTGTCGATCAAAGCTCTGTTCAAGCTTCCGCTACGCCAGACCGCCGGGATGGTGGCCAGCCTGCTGAGGATGGCAGGGCTGGACTGGCCGGTTCCGGACTTCTCCACGCTGTGCCGCAGGCAGAAGACCCTCGCCGTGCAGACCTCCTAACGGAGGTGTCGATGGCGTGGTTTTAGCCACGCTGCTTTTCTGCCGGAATCTAAGCCGTGACGACCAGCGAGAAGTCGAGCGTATCGTTTTGGGATATTATTAGTCGTCGCGGCGATGAAGTATCCCGCGAATCTGTGATTCCAAGAGTTGCCGCTCTCCTGGCGAAAGCAAATCTACAAGCGCGGTAATCCTGGATAGGTCCGTCGCTTCTGTCATGGAACAAACTCGTTGAGCGTTTTTCCGTAGAAGGACGCGATGAGCAGGCCGTTTTCGACCGTGGTGGATTCCACACGGTCGGTTCGCAGCTTCTTTAGCACGTCAAGGCTCACGCCAGTGTCCCGTGCGATCTCGGTCATCGAGGTGCCGTGCATCTCAAGATGCCTCTTAAAGGAATCCCTGAAGTCAGACATGCGAGAGTTTAGAGCCGGAAAACAATTTTGACGCAACCGGCTCTAGGCTGCGGTCGCCACGGTGACGATGGCGGGGATTGGCACGTCCCAGACCGGTCCCGCCCCGTGTTTTTCCAGGACCTTCGAAGCGACGGCCGCCCGAATTGCCGCGGCATGGCCCGGGGGTTGCGGGCGCAACAGCGCGCCGCCTCTGGCGGTGCCTTCGAGAAAGTAATCGTAGGGGGCGCCGGGGTCGCGAACGCGCCAACGCGACGCGACCGTGGATTGCCGGCAGTCCGCGAAGCCGGCCGTCTCCAGCGCGGGGAAGGCCATCTCCGGATCGGCATAGTCGTTTGCCCCGGGGCCGGGGGGCAGCGCGATCTCGGGCGACCCGTGTTGACCAATGGCGCCAAAGACATAGCCAAGGGCGGTGTCCACCTCGGGCCCGCACCAGACCGAGAACGCCAATCGGCCTCCGGGGCGCAGAACCCGGCGGGCTTCCGCAAAAACCCTTGGGGGGTCCGGCACATGCGGAATACCGAAGCCGATCGTCACGACATCGAAGGCCCGGTCGTCGAAGTCGAGCGACATGGCATCGCCTTCGACGAATTCGGCCTCCGGCACGGCCGCCCGGGCCAGTTCCAGCATGGCGGGCGAAAAATCCAGTCCCGTAACCTTTGCGCCCGCCTTGCACAGGCCGGCGGCCACGTTGCCCTGACCAGAGCACAGGTCGAGCGCAACGCTGCCCGGCCCGGCGCCGACGGCCGCGACCATCGGGCCAACGACCATGTCCGCAGCCCTGGCAAACGCAGTCGCATAGGATCGTGCTACGTCGGGTTTTGCCCATTCGCGCCGTTCGAGCGCCGCAAATGTATCCGGCTCCTGATGCTCCGACATCCTCGGGTTCCTGTTCTCGGGGTCTCAGATTAGCATTCAGGCCAGCACGGGAGTCAACGCGCATCATCCCGGACGCACCCGGTCACGGTATCTGGCAGTTTTACCCCTGCCGGGGTCGCCCGCAGGGTCGGTATCCGTGACCATCCACCGTGTCAGCCATATACCAGCCGTGGCAGCCAGATGATGATCTGCGGGAAGAACATGCACAGCGCCAGCCCGACGACCTGAAGCGCGAGGAACGGCAGCGCGGCGCGGAAGATGTCGCCCATCGGGATCTCGGGCGGCGCGACGCCGCGAAGATAGAACAGCGCGTATCCGAATGGCGGGGACAGGAAGCTCATCTGCATGTTAACCAGATAGAGGACGCCGAACCAGAGGACGAGATCGTCCGGGGTTTCCAGCCCGAAACTCGCCGCGCCGAGCGCCTTCACGATGGGAACGAAGATCGGCACGCAGAGCAGCAGGATGCCGACCCAGTCGAGGAACATGCCGAGGATGATCAGGATCACCTGCATCAGCAGAAGTATGCCCCACGGCCCCAGCCCGGTCGCGGTGAGGCTCTGCTGCACGAATTGCTGGCCGCCTTCGAGCACATAAAGGCCGACGAATATCGTCGCGCCGAACATGATCCAGATGACCATCGCGCTGGCCTTCAATGTCGTGAGACAGGCCTCGCGGATCGTCTGCCAGTCGAGTTTGCGGTGGATCGCCGCGACGATGAAGGCGCCGAACGTGCCGATCCCGGCGGCTTCGACCGGGGTGGCGACACCGGAAAAGATGACGCCGAGGACGACGACGATCAGCGCGATGGGCGCCGCCATGTTGCCGAGCAGCCGAATCTTTTCCCGCGTGGAAACCCGCTCTTCCATCGGGATCGGGGGCCCGAGCCGGGGGTTGATGTAGCTCCTGACAACGGCATAGGCGATATACATGCCCGACAGCAGAAGGCCCGGAATGACCGCGCCGATGAATAGCTCGCCCACCGATTGTTCCGCGACCACCGCATAGATGATGGCGAGGATCGACGGCGGAATCAGGATGCCGAGCGTCCCCCCGGCCATGATCGAGCCCATGGCGATTTTCGGATCGTAGCCGCGCGACAGCATCGCCGGCAGCGCGATGATGCCCATGGTCACGACCGCCGCGCCGATCACGCCGACCATCGCCGCCAGAACGGTCGAGGCAAGAACCGTGGCCGCCGCCAGCCCGCCCTTGAGACCACCAAGAAGCTTGTAGATGACGTCGAACATCTCGTTGATCAGCCCCGCCCGTTCGAGCATCGCCGCCATGAAGATGAACAGCGGGATCGCCGACAGCTGGTAATTGGTCATCAGCGGAAAGATGCGCGACGGCACGATGTTGAGCGCCCGCGCATCCCCCAGCACGAAAAGAAAGACACAGGCCAGCCCGCCGGTGACGAAGGCGAGCGGAAGCCCGGCCATGAGAAGCGCCAGAAGCGACCCGAACATGATCAGCGTGAGCCACTCGATGCCGATTTCGATACCCATCAAGCGGCCTCCCTTTCATGCAACGTGGTGCCAGACGGGCGGTCCGGCGGGCCGCCCGACCCCTGCAGGGCGCGGATATCCTTGGCGAATTTCGAAATCCCCTGCAGCACCAGCAGCACGCCCCCCATGACCATCACCCACTTCATCGGCCAGAGCGGCACCTCCCATTCGTTGAAGCTGATCTCGCCCCAGCGGATATTGGGGTCGCGCCACTGGTCGATGGTCCAGCCGCCGATCATCTCGCCAAAACCGATCTGGCCGCGCGCCCATTCGCTGACGAGCGCATTGCCGGTCGGCACGGCCAGCGCGTCGAAGGCAAAGATCCAGGATGTCACGAGCAGCGTGCCGGCGAAGATGAAGAAGAAGATAGATGTCAGAAGGTCGACCCAGGCCTTCCGTTTCCGGGGCATCGGCGCATAGAAGATATCGACCCGGACATGGCTTTCGGTCAGCATCGCGTAGGCGCCCGAAATCAGGTATTGCATGCCGAACATGAGATACATCGCCTCATGCGCCCAGTTGGTCGGGCTGTTGAACACATATCGCGCGATGACCTCGTAGTAATAGACGAACACCGCGATCACGGCCCAGTAGGCGGCGAATTCCCCCGCCAGCAGCGACAGCCGGTCGATCCGGTTGGTGGCATAATCGGCATCGGCTTTCGGGCCGTCCGAGGCGGCGCCATCCGGGATCTCGGCGACAAGGTGATGTTCTTCCGTCGCGGTTTCCAGCCGCGCGTTCGCGCGCCTCACCAGGCGGGGTATCAGGAACGCGTCGATGGCGAGAAGCGCGAGGATCGCATAGAGGGAATACCGCGCTGCCGCGCGCCAGAACGCGCGATCCGCGCGGGCGGCTTCCAGGCTTCCGCCCTGTTCGGCCATCACCGCCTCGGCCTCGGCAAGGCGGCTTTCGCCGGTTACGATGGCGCCTTCGGCACGGGAAAGACGGCGCTCGGCGAGCCGCCGCTGCACCGATCCCTCCTCGGTTTCGCCGACGGCTGCGCGCAGGTCCTCGACCTCGGTCCGGGCCTGTTCGACCCGCGGGCGTTCGCGTTCGATCGTGCGTTCGGCCATGCGGACCGAGTTGGTGTATTCCGAAACCACGACGCGGGCATCCTGTTCCTGGCCGTTGGCGTAGAGGATGAACAGGAAAAACGGCAGGTAGACAAAGCCGAGCAGGTTTTTCTGGTAGAAACGGTGCATCCCCAGCATCCCGCCCGCCAGCCAGATCAGGTAGGCAAGCATCGGGGAATAGCGGGTCTCTGCCGGTTTCGGCCGCCGCGCGAGCGCCATGGCGACAAGCGGGAAGACGATCAGGCCGGCCCAGTAGAGCCAGTGCGGTAAGGTGAAATCGAGGCCTGGCATCGGATATCCGTCAGATGGGTCATTCGCGTCGCCGCCGCCCGGACGACCGGACGGCGGGGGCAGGGATCCGGTGGTGGATCAGAGCTTGAGTTCCAGCCCGTCGGTCAGCGCCGGATCGACATAGCCGAGCGAACCGGACTGCATGTAGTCGAGTTGCAGCTTGAACACACGCGCCGCGTCGGTGTCGCGGTTCGCATAGTCGAACCAGATCGGAACCGCGATCTCGGTCATCAGCTCCACGTCATCCTGGCTCAGACGCGTCACCTCGGTGCCGTCCGCCTCGAATTTCTGCCAGGCCTCCTGGTCCGCCTTCTGGATGGCGGCGTGATGCAGGTCGGAATAGACATGGGTCTCCATCTCGACAAACTGCTTCATCTGGGGGCTGAGCGCATCCCAGGCCGACTGGCTGACGGTGATGTCCATGATGTCGACCGGCTGATAGACCGACATGAACCCCGGCGGTCCCATGACGATGTAATCGGTCACCTGGCTGAAGCCGAGCGCGTAGTTCACCGCCGGGCCGACATAATCGGCGACATCGATGGTTCCCTTTTCGAGCGCCGGGAAGATCTCGGATCCCGGCAGGACGGTGGTTTCGGCGCCGAGTTCGGTGAACACCTCGGCCACCATGCCGCCGGGCAGGCGCATCTTGCGTCCCGCGAAGTCGTCGACCGACCGGATCGGCACCTTGGAGTGGATGATGTTCGGACCGTGATGCACCGGCCCGACGAAATACATGCCCTGCGCGGCATAGAGTTCGCGGGCAATGTCGAGACCGCCCAGCCCGTAATAGAACACGTCGTATTCATGCGGGTTGCGCAGGCCCAGCGGATAGGATGACAGGAACACCGCCGCCGGGATGATGCCCTGCGCGTAGATCGTGAACGGGTTCACCGCTTCGAGGACGCCGTTCTTGACCGCGTCGTAGAGCTGGAAATCCCCCACGACATCATTTGCGCCGAATGGCTGAAAGGCGAGCTCGCCGCCGGTCTTTTCCTGTATCGTGGCGCACCAGTCCTTGAAGATCTGGAGCCCGGCGCCGCCCGGCCAGGATGTCTGTATCTTCCAGGTGGTTCCGTCTGCCTGTGCGCCGGCGATATGCGGCGCAGCGAGCCCGGCCGCCCCCATACCGGCGATCGTGCGCAATGCGGCGCGACGTCTGATTGCCTTCGTCATCGTGATCTCCTCCCGAATTTTCGTGCCACCGACGCCACTTGCATGGTTCGTCGCTCCCATTGGCACAGGATTTCATCCTAGATGCGATCCGCGGTTTTGGCAATTTTCCCGTGGTTGCACGCCGGTGGTGCATCCGCAAGAACGGTCAGGCGCGGGGGGGTGTCGATGCGGGGACCCGGGGCGGCGTTCCTGCCCGTTGCGGTCACGTTCCGCGTTGCCGGCAGTCCGATCCGATCATGGCCGCCGGCGGAGAGGGTGGGCGGCCGGCGGGGTCGAGGCCCGCCGGCCGCGCGGGTTCAGCTGAAGGCGGGGATGATCGATTTGCCGTATTCGGCGATGATCTGCTCTTCGTCGCCATTGTCGAGATAGATGTTGAACTGGGTGACTCCGGCCGCTTTCAGCTTGTGCAGCTTGGCGATGTGGTCGTCGGGCGACCCCAGGACCGAAAACCCTTCGATGATGTCATCGGTGATGAAATCGAGATAGGGGTTATCGCTCTGGCCGTGCTTGGAATAGTCATAGCCCTTCCGGTCCTTGATATAGGCGGTGAGCGACGCGGGGATATCCTCGCGGCCGGTGCCGTATTTCTCGACGATATCGGCGACATGGTTGCCCACCATCGCCGGGAACCAGCGGGTGGCCTCGCGGCAGGTGTCCAGATCGCCGAAATAGGCGGGTGCGGCAGCCATGATGCGATAGTTTGACATGTCCCGGCCCGCCTCCTTGCCTGCGGCGATGGCCTGATCGCCCAGCCATTTGCAGATCGCGGGTTCGGCGATCTGCAGGATCAGCCCGTCGCCCACGCGCCCCGCCGAGCTCAGCGCCTTGGGGCCGTAGGCGGCAACCCAGATCGGCAGCTCATAGCCGACCGCCCAGGGAAACTGCACCGGGTTGGGGCATTCGCCATATTGCGCCTCGTCGCCGCGCACCAGCTTGCGCACCACGTCGGTGAATTCTTCGAGCCGGGCCAGCGTCGCCGGTTTCTTGCCCATCACCCGAACCGCGCTGTCGCCGCGGCCCAGCCCGATATCGAACCGGCCGTTCGATTGCAGCGCCAGCGATCCGAACAGCGACGCGGCGGCAGACCAGTCGCGCGTGTTCGGGTTGGTCACGCAGGGGCCGAACCGCATTTTCTGCGTATGCTCCATGCACATGGCCATGGCCGGATAGCTTTCGCGCCACAGGATATGGCTGTCGTAGAACCAGCAATGGCTGAAGCCGGCATTTTCCGCCTGCCGCACCAGCGCGCGGGCGCGGTTGGGTTCGACGAAGCCCTTGAACGTAATTCCGAATTCCATTTCTTTTCCTCCCGTCTTGTTCAGTGTTCAGGTGCCCAGATGCGGATCCCGGCATGGGTGAACGGCACCGCCTTGGAAATATTCAGCCGGATCAGGATCGGGGTGATCGCCTCGATGCAGCGCGCCGATTGCGCGTCTCCTGCATTGTAGGCATTCACCCCGAGCGTCTTGACCAGTTCGATCACCTTCAGCCGCGCGTCCAGCTTGTCACCGCAGACAAGCACGTCGCAGTTGATGTCCCAGTCGAGCTGGTTCAGCGTATGCGCCGATACATTGTGCAGCGCGCCGATCACGGGGATGTCGGGGCCCAGCAATTCCTGCGCCGCCTCGGTGGCCGACCCTTCGGGGGGCATGTCCACCTTCTTGGGGTCGCCCTCGGCCAGCGGCACCACGATATCGACCAGGATCTTGCCGGCCAGGCCGGTGCGGATCGCGTCGAGCGTGCGGTTGTGGCCAGACCACGGCACCGCGAGAATGACGAAGTCGTCGGCCGCGGCCACCGCGTCGTCATTGGCCAGCCCGGTGATCGTGGCGCTGCCATCCGGCAGCCTGTCCGACAGGTCGCGGGCGATATCGCCCGCGCGGGCGGCATCGCGCGAGCCCAGCGCCACCGGCACCCCGGCCCGTGCGAACCGCAGCGCCAGTCCGCGCCCCTGCGGCCCGGTGCCGCCAATGATTGCTATGGTCATCTGAATACATCCTCTCCACTGGCGCGGATGATGTCCCGCGCGCTGGTCGTTTTGGCGGGCTCCCAGCCCAGGCCGCGCATCAGCACCACCGGGGTTTTCGCCGCCTTCTGCACCACGAGGCCCGACGCGGCGGCCAGTTCGTCGGAAAAGGCCGGTTCGGTCACCAGCAGCGGCCGGCCCCAGGCATCCGTGCCGCCGATGTCCGGCCGCGTCGCGGGAACCCGGTGCAGGCCGATGGCCACGTTGACCTGTCCCAGCCGCCATGGCCGTCCGAATGTGTCGGTCATCACCACGCCGATGGTGCAGCCGAACCGGGCCTCCAGCGCGACGCCCAGCCGCCCCGCGCTGGCATCGGGGTCGTCGGGCAGGGTGATCACGGTGCCGGCCGCGCCCGCGTTGGATTCGTCCACGGCGGCGTTGGCCGAGATGAAGCCCAGCCGATGTTCGCAGATGATCGTGCCTTCGTCCTGGTTGGGCCGCCTGAAACTGCGCACGACCCGGCGGCTCTGGCCCAGCACGACCTCGACCTTGCGTGGGTCCTTGTTCAGCTGTCCGGCCAGGTCCCGCGCCTGCTCCGAGGGCGTGACCGAGGCGAGGTCGATGATGCAGCCTTCGGCCTTGGAAAACACCTTGTGCGCGATGCACAGGATGTCGCCGTCGCGCAACGCCATGCCGGCGGCGTCGAGGCAGTCGCCGAGGATCGCGGCGAGATCGTCGCCGGGCGCGATGTCGGGGATGCCCGCGACGGCGGTGATCTGCACCGCGCCCGTCATGCCTGCCCCAGCATCCGCGGCAGTTCCGGCACGTCGCGCATCGCGCGTTCCAGCGAGGCGGCGGTGTCGATGTCGAACTGCAGGCTGTCCAGCCGCAGCAGGACCGGGTTCAGCCCGGCCCGTTCCGCCGCCCGCAGGTGGCGGATGGCGGAGTTCGGGCCATAGAGAAACGGAATGGCCGTGGGCGGCGAGACCAGCAGCGCGTTGGTGCCCAGGTCGGTCGCCGGGCAGATGACCGCGCGGGTCCGGTTGCGCCCGCAGCACAGCAGCCGGACCAGATCGGCCGGGTCCGGCGCGGCGAGATCGGCGGGGATCACGCACAGGCTGGCATAGCTCCGGTTCCCGGCCCAGCGCGCGGCGGTTTCCACCGCGCGCGACAACCCGTCCCGCGCGCCTTCGGCGATCACGGTGGCGCCCATTCGCTCGGCAATGTCTGCTATTTCGATGCTCGACGTAACAATTGCCAGATCGAAACGCGGGGCATCGGGCAGGGTGCGGGCCTGCCGTAACACGTCGATTGTGCGGCGGAACAACAGACGCGCCAGCGTTTGCCGCTGCGCCTGCGTCAAGCCGGGGCCAAGCCGCGTCTTCGATGCCGACGGATCCTTCATCGGCACCACGATCAGGCAATCCGGGCGATCCGGGCCGGTCATGCCGCGGGCACCCCTCTGGTTCTGGCGAAATGGTCGAGGATCTCGCCCGCGAGCCGCCGCTTGGCGGCGAGATCGGGCATCAGGATGTCGCGGCAGACCGGCGTGACGCCCAGCGCGGCGATATCGCCGGCCAGGGCCGCATCGGCGGTGTCGATCACCAGCACCTCGGCCAGCCCGGCATAGGTCTGGGCGATCCCCAGCGCGTCGGCACGCTGGCCCAGCGCGGTCATCATGCGATCGGCCGGTCCCTTGACCACCTTGCCCGCGATCAGGGGCGACACCGCCCAGACCGGGGCCGCCGATTGCCGCAGCGCATCCTCGATGCCGCCGATCTTCAGGATCGGCGCGATGCTGACCAGCGGGTTCGATGGGGCGATCAGCAACAGGTCTGCATCGCCGATCGCGGCCAGCGCCTCGGGCGTCGGGCGTGCGGCCTCGATCCCGTCATAGGCCAGTTCCCGCACGTCGGGCGTACAGCGTTCGCGCACGAAATATTCCTGGAAGGACAGCCAGCCCGCATCGGTGCGCACCCGTGTCTGCACCCGGTCATCGGTCGGCAGCAGGATGCGGGCGCGGACGCCGAACCGGGCGGCCACACCCGCCGCGATCGCCGATGGCCGGTCACCCGCGCGCAGCCGCGCGGTGCGATGGATATGCAGGCCGAGATCCTTGTCCCCCAGCGTCATCCATGTGTCATGGCCCAGCCGGTCGAGCACCGACAGCGCCCGCGTCGCTTCGTCGGCCACGCCCCAGCCCTGATCGCGGTCGATCAGCCCGGCCAGCGTATAGGTCATGGTGTCGATATCCGGCGACACCCACAGCCCGTGGAACTCATCGTCATCGGCCACGTTGCCGATGACCGACAGCGCCACATTGTCCAGCGCCGCGAGGCCCTCTGCCATCTTGGCGCCACCGACACCGCCCGCGATCAGCGTGACATTTACCCTGTCCGCACTCATGCTCACGGCTCCACCGCCGGGAACATCTTCAGGAAATCGAGCGGCTCGCCCGCCCGGCGCGGCACCAGCGGTGCGATTTCGGCCGGGTCGTGATCGTCATAGACCTCGATCGTGTCATAGACCGTGTTCCGCCGTACCGGGACGCGCCCGACCGACCGGATCAGGCCGGCGAGTTCGCTTGCGGTGATTTCCTGCCCGTGGGTCGATCCGGCCGCGCGCGAGATGCTTTCGTTCATCAGCGTTCCGCCGAGGTCGTTCACCCCGCGCGTCAGCATCTGCCGGGCCCGTTCGGCGCCCAGCTTGGTCCAGCTGACCTGGATATTGTCGATATGCCCGTGCAGCATGATCCGCGATACCGCGTGCATCAGGTCCACCTCGTCGGTGGTGGGGCCGGGCCGTACCGCGCCGGGGTTCTGCGTGTAGAGCGGCGATTCGGTATGCACAAAGCTCAGCGGCACCAGTTCGGTGAACCCGCCGGTGTCTTTCTGGATGTCGCGCAGCAGCGCGATATGCGCCGCCCAGTGCCGGGGGGCATCCACATGGCCATACATGATCGTTGCCGTGGTCGGGATCCCGACGCCGTGGGCGGCGCGGATGATCTCGACCCATTTTTCGGCGCTCAGCTTGTTCTTGGTCAGCTTCTGCCGCACCTCGGTATCGAGGATCTCGGCGGCGGTTCCGGGCATCGAGCCCAGACCGCAATCCCTGAGGTCGCGCAGGAAATCGGCATAGCTCAGGCCGGTCTTGGCCGCGCCATACCAGATCTCAAAAGGCGAAAAGGCGTGGATATGCATGTCCGGCAACGCCGATTTGATCGCCAGCAGGATGTCCCGGTAATAGCTGCCCGGCATCTTGGGGTGCAGCCCGCCCTGGATGCAGACCTCGGTGCCGCCCCGGTCCCAGGCCTCTTGTGCGCGGGCAACGATCTGGTCCGGGTCCAGCCACTCGGCATCCTTGTCCTCGGCGCGTTTGGCGAAACCGCAGAACCGGCATCCCATGTAGCAGACATTGGTGAAATTGATGTTGCGGTTGACCACGAAGGTGACCCGATCGCCATTCGCGCGCTGCCGCAGGGTGTCGGCAACCGCGTAGACGGCCAGCTTGTCGGCGCCGCGCGTCTCAAACAGGGTGACGGCCTCGGCCTCGGAGACCTCCTGCCCGTCCAGCGCGCGCGTCAAGACCCGTGCTACGGGGGCCGAGGCAGAGGCGAGCGCGGCGGACAGCTCCGCTGCGGTTTCGGTCGGGGTTCGGGTGAGGATGTTCACGCGCCGGCCTCCAGACATTGTTCGCGGGCCAGCCCGTCGGGGCGCGACATGGCCGCAACCCGTATGTGCAGCGCCGGCGCGATGAAATCGTCGCGGTTGGCAAAGAACCGGGGATAGACCGTCAGGCGTTCCTGCAACGTGAACCCCGCCGCCGCGCAGGACGCGGACAATTGCCGGATCTCCGGCCAGTCATGCTGCGGGTTGATGAAATCTATGGTCACCGGCGAAATGCCGCCCCAGTCGTTGATCCCGGCATTCAGGTAGTCGATATGCCGTTTGCTGAGATTGGGCGGCGCCTGCAGGCTGATTTCCGGGCTCAGGATGATCCGCGCCGCGGCGATGGTGCGCAGCATGTCGTCCAGTGTCGGCTCGGGGTGGCGGGCCATCGCGATATCCGGCTTGCGCTGGAAATTCTGCACGATGACCTCCTGGACATGGCCGTGGCGCCGATGCGCGGCCTCGATCGCGTGCAGCGCGTCGATCCGTTCATCCCAGGTCTCGCCGATCCCGATCAGCAGGCCGGTGGTAAAGGGCACCTGTTTCTGCCCGGCGCGGTCCAGCGTGCGCAGCCGCTGCACCGGGGTCTTGTCGGGGCAGGCGTAATGGGGCTGCCCTTTGCGGGTCAGGCGGCGGCTGACCGTTTCCAGCATCATGCCCATCGAGGCGGAGACCGGGCGCAGCGCGTCGATCTCGTCATCGGCGAGCGTGCCGGCATTCACATGGGGCAGCAGGCCGGTTTCATCCAGCACCAGGCGGCACATGTCGCGCAGGTAATCGGTCATCCGCGCATGGCCCAGCCGCCGCAGCCCGTCGCGCGCCTTGTCATAGCGCAGCTCGGGCTTTTCGCCGAGGCTGAACAGCAGTTCCTTGCAGCCCTTCGCCTCGCCCCTGCGGGCCATGGCCAGCACCTCGTCCGGCGTCAGGATGTTCGCCTCGGGCGTTTCGGGGTGCTTGACGAAGGTGCAGTAACCGCAGGTGTCGCGACACATGTTGGTCAGCGGCACGAACACCTTGCGCGAATAGGTGACGGTCCGGCCCCAATGCCGGTCCCTGATATCGCAGGCCCGCGCGGTCAGTTCGCCGGTCGTCCAGTTCCTGAAGGTCTCAGCCATGATGTCGATGCCGGATCTCCGCCTCCCTCGCAAAAAGGGGAGCACCCGATACGGCTCGCTGTCAACAAAATTTTACCAAACGGTCCAATTCCGCGCCGGAACGGCCGAACCGGGACGGTCCCGACGGACGTGACATGCAGCAAGGGGCGTCATCCGACTTGGGGAATGTCGGCTTGTGGAGGCTGAAGAACCCCGATATCCAAACCACCAATAAGCAGGTGCCTTGATTGTCGACACCTTGGCCAAGGCTGAACAAGCTATCCCTGGGGGGAGGACATAAACCATGGCGGACGGCCAGATCGAATCTTTGCTAGGACAACCCTCGACGGCGATCTACATTGAGAAACTGCGTGACCGGGGCTATGGCGAGGCCGGCATCACAAACGTCGCCTACGCACGGCGCGACCGGTTTCACCGGGAATTTCGGCCCCATATCGAACGCGCGCTGAGTGACGAGATGGCGCCGCGCGATCGCAAGGTGGTCGAAATCGGCTGTGGCGCGGGATCGGTTACCCATGCCTTCACCGAGATGTTCGCGCAGGTGACTGCCTTCGAGATCAACACCAGCATGGTCGACCTCGTCCGCGAGCGCAAGGACATCTATGGTCTCGACACGCTTGTGATCCACCATCTGCCCCCCGCCGAGGTGGTACCGGCGGCCATAGACGCAGCAGAGCCGGGCGGCGTCTTCATGCTGTATGCGGTGCTCGAACACATGCTCGAATCCGAGCGGTTCGAAACACTTTCGGCGCTGTGGAAGGCGATGGACCCGGTCTCGGGCATCCCCGACCTGCACATATATGTCGGCAACACGCCAAACCGGCTGAGCTGGCAGGATCTGCACACGCACCAGACCCCTTTCCTGATCAACCTGCCCCATGAAACCGCCCGTCGCTACATGGAGTTGAACCCCGACATCAATCTGGCCGCCCATATGCTGGCCGCGCATCGCGACGGCGGGGACGACAGCTTTGCCACGACCCGGGCTCGGCGAGGGCTGGGGATCTCCTTCCACGATTTCGAGATTGCCTTCGACGGGGCCGACCTGAACGAATGCATCGTCCTTCCCGACATCGCTCAACCGGCGCAAGATTACGATGTCCTGTTGGCGGCCTTTTTCCTGAATGCGGGGATCGACGTACCCATGTGCTTTGCCATGCGGGACATGAACTTCATGATCCGGCGGCCGCAAAACGCCGATGACGCAGCGCGGACCCGGGCCTACAACGCGCAGGTGCGTGACCGCTTTGCCAAGACGGTCGCGACCCGGCTTGAGGCCATCGCGCGCAAGATCGCCCAGACCGGCTGACCCCGGCGACGGGTTACAACCAAAGACCAAGGCAAGGGCGGCCACGGCATCAGGGCGCAGATGCGACAATTCTGCGCGGGACTGTTGCACCACTTTCGGTCGATGTGCCGGACTTTTGTCAAAGTGTGGATCGTACCGGTGATTACTCTCGCGGATCAGGCGCCGATACGCATGGGCTTTGTCCGTGCAGATCGTCACCGGCCGGTGGAGCCGTACACGCTTGATCGCTTTTTTTGAGAAAAGCTGTCGCTGCCTTGGCATTCCGCCGCGCGGTGAGGCGGAAATCAACCATTTGGCCGTTCGCATCGAATCCGCGCCATAGATAACGCCACTTGCCGCCGACGCGGATATACGTCTCGTCAACGTGCCAATCGAGGCTCGCCCGGCGCAGATGCTTCTCGGTTCGTTTCGTCAGTTCCGGCGCAAACTTCTGAACCCAGCGATAGACGGACGATCGGTCAACCGTGATGCCACGCTCCGCAAGAAGATCGACGACATCCTGGTACGAGAGCGGAAACCTCAGGTACCAGCGCACTGCGCAAAGGATGATATCGCGCGGAAAGCGGTGGTGCTTGAACAATGTTTTAAGCGGTATGATGGACCTCCAGAGCCACAGCCTCGCCACGAACCGTGATTAACGCAACAGTCCCATAGTGTTACCTACGGAGTATGTTACGGAACCGAAAATTACCTTTAACCCACTGGCCGCAAAACAGGAAACTATCCACAGGGATCCGAAGCTAACGAACGAATTTAGCTCCAAGGCGGGGTCCTGATATAACGAACTTCGCCAGACCAGACGGATGCCCCTATCCTGCTCACCGGCGAGTATAGGTGGAAAATCACTGACGTGACGCCTTAAGGTGTCATTCTGCACTGAGCCGGAACAGACCCCTGTCGGGCGGCACGCTTGATCTGCTCAAACAATTGTCGATCCGATCAAAATCCGGATCGACCCCACCGCAGAGGCCAGAATTATCGCTCAGTTCGCACGTCAGATGCTCGAACCACGGCGCTGCCTGCCCACGAGGCTTGTTCTACATGGCGCACCGTGGCAGCTTGGAAGCGAGGGCGTTCTATCTTAGGAATGTCAGTGAAATTTTTTCAATAGGAGGCATAGAGGTGCTTTTTTTTAGTTGCTGTCGTTTTCCATTGCCGCTTTAGGCGTTACTAACTTTTCAATTCCAGCCTTTTCGCAACACATCAGTACAGCGATGTCCGGGAAGACTGGACCAGAAATTATCGGGCTTTACGTAGGAATGACGGCTAAAGAAGCCTAGGCCCAATTGAAGAGCAGTTTTCCGGGCGTTCGTGTGGCAACCAACGTTGGTAAGAACCGACATGATGGGTCGGAGTTCACAAGTATACTGACTATTCATAGGCAACGGAATCAGCCCGAGCAAATCCAGTTACGTTTCACGGGTGCCGGGTCTAGCAATCGTCTTTTCGCTGTCACACGACAAACAATTTTCGATCCCGCCGCGGCTCCGTCCTTCCGGGAGACGCAGGACAATGTCATCGAAAAATTCGGCCTACCGACTGCCTATACTGCCCCTGGCGGCCTTACATACGTCTTCAATCCTGATCTGGTCTCCATCATCTCGGCTGAGGCGACAAAAAACCTGATTGAGGATATGAAAGGCAACACGCTTAACGCAGCTAAGGACGAGGGCGTGGATTACTTCGAGGGTATGAGAGCGGTGTTCGACTGTCCCGAAAAAATCTCGGTGCGTGTAGATGTCACCAAGCCGTTTTCTGCAATGCCAGTTGGATGCCAGGGCATTCTGAAGATCGTGCTAAGGGGTGACCCTGCGAATGACATTCTGAAATCTCTAGAGATGAGTATGGCCGATTTTCGATACCTGAAAGAAGCGACAGCCTTTGAGAAGACCAAAGAAAAGCCTGTGCCGAGTGGGGACGCGCCTAAGCTATAACGAAAGCAACAGGCGTGAGACGATTGCGCCCGACCGCCTCCATATGGCGGGGAGGGCGCGGGCCATCTGCAACCGTCTATAGGATGTGCCCGCGGCCCCGATCGCGCTCGGCAATGCTGTCCCGTTCCTTTTCGATCTCCAGCTCACGTTCTCGCGCTGCGTCCTCCGCAACCTGTCGTTCCTTGGCCTCTCGGCCTTCGCGCAATGCAGCCGCGCGGTCGGCCAGGGCCTCCCAGTCGACCCCCTGCGCCGCCTCGCGCAACCGTGCCGCCAGATCATCGGAGGCGTCGCGTTCCGGCATAGCCGCGTCCGGTATCTCACGGTCGCGATGCCGCGCCTCCCATGCCTCTCTGAGCCGCGTGGCAAGCTCGCGCCGGTCGAACCGGTCGGGGCCCTGGTCCCGCCCGCCACGGTCTCCGGCAAGCGCCAGCTCACCCTGCCCCGATCCCAGGCGGTCCAGCACCCGATCCGCGGCCCGGTCGAGCCAGTCGCAGACATGGCCTGCCAGATCCCGCGCCAGTTCCATGACCTCGGCCGCGCGGGCCTTGGCCTCGTGCCAGGCACGGCCGACCTCGATGCCGCGCCTTCATCTGTCAAGCGCCTGAGGAAAGCTGCGGCAGGGGCGGACAGTTCAGCTCGACGGCCTGCACGGTCTCGCGCAGCTCCGCGCCCTCGTCGCCGCGCTCCCGCGCCGCCGCCGCCAGCTCAAGCGCCTCGTCGCGCTGCGCCACGAGGGTCCGGTGATCCACCCGGTCCTCGATGCCGGCGCGTTCCAGGGCGGCGTTGCTGTCCCGCGCCCAGGCTTCGCCCCCCCTCCAGCGCCTCCTTGGTGTTCCAGTCGCGGTTCTTGGTGGTGAAACGGAGCCTATGCTGATGCCGTGCAACCCAGTCCCGTACTTTTCGTGCATCTGTGCGTCGACGGCGGCGGACCTATAACCATAGCCACGAACTTTCAAAAGATTTCAGAGCACATTGGGCCCGGCGCGATCGGAGTCTTTCCACCAGGCGCCCGGGGAACTGGTCGCTGGCCCGGGATGACGGCGATCACATTTGCCATCGCAGTCGATGCGGTCGTCGAGAGCTTTGGCAAGGCCTGGATCGACAAACTGAAAAGCAATGTGTTGTCCACCATATTCCGCGACCCGCTGGTCGAGGCGACCATGATGGATATGGGCCATGCCCGTCCCGGTGTCGTCTCGGATGCCGGGCTGGTCCATGCAGCGCATATGGTAACGCATCAACTGCTCGATCAGCCTTCAGATATCGGCATGGCGCCCGTCGGTGGCGTGATACCTCTTGGCAAGGCCACCCTGGACCGACTGCAAACGATGCTGGATGGCAATCTCGAGCGCCAGGTTTCGGTGACGGAAATGGCAGAATTTGCCGGGGTCAGCCGACACCACTTTTCACGACGCTTCAAGGCAGCCACGGGGCGCTCTCCTTTGCAATTCGCAATCATGCGAAGACTGGCACATGCCGCCGAGCTGCTTGAGCAGGAACAGACCTGCAACATCCTGAGCGTTGCGCAGCGCGTCGGTTTCGATAACCCTTCCCATTTTGCCCGCACGTTTCGGCAGCATTTCGGAGTGTCTCCGAGGCGTTGGAAAACTGAACAAATGCGGACACAAAGCGGCTAGAGACCCGTCGCTGAACTTTCACCCAGCCGTCCCGGAACCATCAAGGACGAGTTCTACGAAATTGCCTTCCGCAAGAATCTCTACCGGTCGGTGGAGGAGTTGCAGACCGATCTCGATATCTGGCTGGACAAATACAACGAGCAGCGGCCGCATTCAGGAAGATAGTGCTATGGCAAAACACCTAGGCAGACCTTCCGTGAAACGCTACACATCGCGGTGGACAAGACGATCAGGGCTTCCGAGCCATCGGACAGCCAGAAACCCATTCTCAGCGCCGTTCGCTGAGGCGTCCGTCAGATCAAGGCTGACGTCTTACAATCTATTTATCCAGACACACGATCATTTGCAGGCGTTCCGCACTGCCCTACAAAATGTAGCCGCGACGTTCTCGTTGCGGCTACGATTTAGTAAACGGCTGGCGCCGTGCGCGACCCTCACTCATTCACGCCTTCGCGTACCTCTTCGCGGGGTCGGTCAACCGCCTGACGATGCCCACCTAGTCAGTGCCGAGGTTCGGAGACGGCGCCATGAAACAGACAGCTTCTGCCACATCTGGAACGATCGGAACCCCGGAATCGTGAGGAAGCAGGACCGTGGAAGCCGTGATGCCCAGGTCGGTCAGCTGAAATGGTGTGCCGTGCCCGAATTCCAGATGGCCACGACCGATAATCCCCACGACCAGCGGTTCACCCGGTTGTCGGACAACCTGGGCGATGCGGCAGGCAAAGGCGCGGTCCCACGTCTGTTGCGCGCGCACGAACCGGTCAAATGCACTGTCATCAGGTGATTGAGCGGCCCGGTCGGCGCGTTGACCGCCGGTAATGTCAAAAAGATATTGCCGATACTCGGGCGTAGCGGGCCGTGCCGGCGTTATGCCTTCACGCTGTGTTTCGGCAATCGCGTCCCACCCGTCCTTTCCAACCTCGCTGACCAATCCGCGGCGGCAGTTCAGGCCGACCATCGGGATCGCGTGATCCCTGCAAAAACGGAAGATCGGCATGTAGAGTTCAGGATCGAAGCGCCACACCTCGTTCCATTCGCTTTGGCGAATGAACTCGGCTTCGGTCAGTTGGCCGTCACTCCATTGCATCAGAACCGGCGTCAGGCGTGCGGGAAACATCTCGAACCCCATGACGATATCCGGGCGATGGGCAAGCAACCCGGCGGTGACATGCATCTGCCAACGATGGTTGTCGGCCCGATCATGCTGCTCTCCCAGCAGGACGACCTGTGATCTGCCGGCCCTGTCGATCACATCGGCATGGGTCAGGACCTTGCCGTCACGGGGCGATACCCAGGTTCCGGCCTTCATGGGTGCGCACCCACGCGACGGATCTCCAGACCTGTGCGCGCTCCCGTGTCATCCAGTGCGAAAGAGGTATCACCGTCTGCCTGCCAATCCGCCACGGTGCCACCTTTCAGATGCAGGTGAAAATCGCCGGTCATGACGTTGCTGAAGCCCATCGCAGGCTTCACGCCGTCGATACGCCCCTGCCAGGCCTGCCGGAAACCCGGACGGCGCGCGACGATCTCGACAGCCGAACCGATCAACTGTTTCAGAAAGGCGTGTCCACGGTCCGTTTCCAGTCCGGGTTGCTCGGGGTCTCGCGATGAACCGACGGAACTACGAGCTTCCGCGTCACTGCGGCCAACATTGGAAAGCGCCGTGATGAATGGCGCGGCGCCTTCCATGCCGACAACGGCAAAGACCGTTTCGCCACCGGCACCGATAAATTCGAGCCGGGGATACGTTCTGCCCTGCATTTCGGACGAGGTGTCGAGCACCATGCCCGACAGCACCGAAGCATCAACCCGGGCATCATGCGCCCCGCCTTTCAAGTCCACGCAACAGTCATGTGCGGTGGCAGTCTCGACGACACCGATCCGTTCGTGCGTGACGCCATTCTCACGGAAGATAACCATGATCTTTCCCATATCCGGGAGCATCAGAAGCACCTCCGACGGTGTTGCGCCAGCCAGATGCCAACGGCCTTTTTCGGATTGCATCATGCGGATTTCCTTTCGATCCGGGTTCTGTGTCCAATGGTCCAGGTGCGATAGGGCGCGAGCGCCTCGGGAGGCCGGTGCGCGACGCACAGGATCGTCGCGTTCGGCAGGTCTTCCCTCAACAGGGCAAACAACTCCGCCTCGGCCTCTATGTCGAGCGCACTGGTTGCTTCGTCCAGCAACACGAAGGTCGGCTCATGGATCAGCAACCGGGCAATCGCGAGCCGCTGTCTTTCTCCCATCGAGAGCCCTTCGACAGCTTCGCTTCCGTCGAGAGCGAGCCGATCCAAACAATGCGGCATCCCGACCCGCATCAGAATCTCGGTCAGGCGCGTTTCGGGAACATCCGAGGGATCGGACGGATAGCAGATCGCAGCGGCGAGGCTTTCGTTGAAGACCCGAGGCACCTGCGGCAGAGCGAGCAATCCCGCAGCCGGCATGTCGATCGCGCCCTCGCCATAGGGCCAGAGCCCCGACAGGGCAGAAAGTAGCGTGGTCTTGCCAACACCGGAAAACCCGGAAATCCAGATATGTTCACCGGCTTCGACCCTGATGTCAGGGACCGGCGCCAATGCCTTGCCGTCGGGCGTATACAGTCGCAAACCGTCGACGCTCATCCCTGCGCCGGTTGATCGGCGTCGCCGTATCGCGCGCGGGATGCCGGGCAAGGGTTTGGGATCCGCCGTATTGACAAAGAGATCATCCAGACGCTGCGCGACAGCGGCGATCTCGGCGAGATCCCTGTAGTTGAAGATGAACCAACTGAGTGTTGTCGCAACCGACGAAAATGCCGATGCCAACTGCATCAGGCCACCGAAGCTCACCGACCGGGCGAAATAGGCCGGCAAGGCGAAAAACAGCGGCACACGCAGGATCGAACGATAGTAGGGCTTGGTGAACAGGCCGAGTATGAATTCTCGGCCGATCAGCCGGTTCCAGTTGTCCTTGATCGCGAGGAATCGCCGGTCGAGCCGCTTGCGCTCTGCCTCTTCACCCCGCGATTGGGCAATCTCGGTCGCGTTGTCACGGATCTGAACCAGTGCGTGCCGGAAATCCGCTTCGCGTCGTTCCTGCCGAAAGACCAGCCCCTTGAGAGGTTTGCCCAGCAAATGGGTAATCAAGGTCGACCCGGCAACGTAGATGAACGCGAGCCAGACCATGTATCGGGGGATCGACACATCCGCCCCGAACAGTTCGAATTCCAGAGCGAAATCCGAAATGTTCCACAGGATCGCCACATAGGAAACGAGTGCGACGATGTTCGTGATCACATCGACCGACACCACGAGCAGCAGACGAATGAAGTTGCGGCAATCTTCGGCCACCCTTTGATCGGGATTGTCCACCGCCGCAGGAGAGAGCCCCGGACGCAAGTGCCAGTATGCCGCCTTGCCCAGCCAGAGCTGCAACGCGGCATCCGTAAGCCGTTCGCGCCAGAACAACAGCAACCTGTCGCGGACCCATTGCCCGAACAAGGCTGCCCCGGCCCAAAGCCCGACCAGGCCGGCAAAGACCCATAGCTGGGCCACGGCCGCGGCCACGTCGAACTGTTCCAGCGCGTCATAGAAAACCCTGGTCCACGAAATCATCTGGACCGAGACCCAGACACCGAGAAACTCGAGTCCGAGCACGACGGCATAGAGCGCCAAACCGATCCAGGCGCGCGGCCCGAGAGCCGCGCGACCGATCAAGCGGAAGATGCCGCCCGACAACGTGTTCATTGCAATCAGAACGCCATGTCGAATGAAACGGTAAAGGTGCGTCCCAGTCCGGTCTGAAGTTCAATCGGATTCGAACGCGCGACGGCTGCGGTTGCGCTTTGCGAATAGGTCGCCGCATTCGCGGTGAAGTAGCGTTTGTCGAACACGTTCTGAACGCCAAAGTTGAGCGCCCCGTTCGGAATGATCTGCCAGCTTGCATAGAGGTCGAGCAATCCGTATCCGGCGGGCTTGAAATCATCCGGGTTTTCGGTCTCGCTGACCGCGGATGCGAACGTGCCGACGGCTTCGAGCGAAAGATCATATTGCGGCAGGTCCTGGCGGAGGCTGATCACTGCCGTGAGGGGCGGCAACGTGTGCGGCGTTTCATCGGCATCCGCGGAAACCATTTGCGTTCCCTTCTGCCATGACGCCGAGATCGAACCGCTCAGCAAATCCGAGAATGCCCATGCCGCAGATGCCTCGACACCCCAGACATCGACGCTCGACAGGTTCCTGTAGGTATACTGCGCCGTGCCGGGGATGTTGTAGAAGCTCTGAATGAAATTGTCGTATTTCGCGTTGAAGCCGTTGATCGCGAAAAAGCCGTTGCCATATTCTCCGCGCAGGCCGATTTCATAGCTTTCCACTTCTTCCGGTTCCAGGTTCGGCGCGGGAATCAGGTCAAAGAACGAGCCGGGAACCGAGGTAAAGAGCTGCTGGGCAGTCGGCATCTTGAAACCTTCGCCATACTTGGCCCAAACCGAATAGGTGTCATTGAACCGATAGAGCGCGCCCAGGCTCTTGAGCAGCTTCTTGTCCTCACGCACGCGGGGCTCGAGGCCGATGACAGGCCGATAATCTGCATTGGTCCGAGGTGTGATCTTGTAGGTCGCATAGCGAAGCCCCGGCGTCAGCTCGAACCGGCCGTTGCCAAAGACTATTCGATCCTGAATGAAGATATCCGCACGGCGGGTGTCGGAATTGGCGAAGTTGAAACCGCCGGCCGGTTTCGATGTTACTGCACCGGTCGTCAGGTTTGTTTCGACATCAAGCCGTGAGTAGTCGGACTTGGTGAGATCACCGTCAAACCCGTAGATCAGGTTGTGTTCGGTCTGCCCGGCGATGAAAACCGAATAGGCCTGGACATCGAGTTCGAGGAAGTCTTCGCTGTAGCTCAGATAGTCCCGTGTGCTCATGCTGTCACCAACAACTGATTGGGACAGCTCCGTTCCGGTCCGTTCATAGCCGTTGGGTGTATACGACAGCACCGTCCTGACGTTTTCCACGAACCCGTTGTCGGGTGTCCAGATGTGCTCGATCGCATAGCGTTCGCGTTTCAGGTCCAGGCTTCGGTTCTTGTTGTGGACGATTTCGCCGGTCGGCAGTCCGGTAAAGGACGAGTATTGCGGCCCCAGGAGATAGTTCTGCTGAACGTTTGTTTCCCGACTCAGAATGTCCGCGGTAAACTCGAAACGATGCCGGCTGTCCGGGGTCCAGACCATCTTGGCCAGCAGCTTGTCAGAGCTGCTGTCTGTCGGATCGAACGCGTTGCAGGGGGTCGCACCCCAATTCAGGTTGCGCGGGCATCCATAGATCCCGCCATCTGCCCTGGCATTGGACAGTTCAGGCTCGCTTCCAGCGTAATGTGAAAGCCCGAGTAGCACTTCGAGAGTTGGCGACAGCCTTTGTGCGTAGCTGAGCGACGCCGTGGTTCCCTTGTCGAACGAGCTATATGCAAGCCGGGCGTTCAGCCCCCGGTCCCGGCCGTCGAGGATATCTTCGGGGTCGATCGTCTCGAAAGCGACGACACCGCCAAGCGCATCCGATCCCCACAGGACGGAGGACGGCCCACGAAAAATCTCGACCTGCTTGATGAAACTGAAATCAACATAGTCGCGGGTGCCGTCAATGATCCGTTCGGGGATGCGCGAGCCATCCACCTGCAATTGCACCCGGTTTCCGCCGACACCGCGGATGTTGATGCCGCCGAAGGTGCTGAAGGGATCGGTCGCCGTTGTCTGCCGTCCGGCCGTGACACCGGGTATCGTGCGGGTCAGATCGCCAAAATCCGTGATGTTGCGATCCTTGATCTCTTCGCCGTCGATGATGGAGATGTTCGCCGGAACATCGAGAACGGTGCTTTCTTCACGGTTGGTCCTGACGATGATCGGATCGAGTGTGAAGGTTTCGTTCTCGTCATCCTGCGCAGATGCGGAATAGGGGACATGAACCAGGGCCGTGGACGCGCACAATAGCAGGCGACGCACATTTGACGATGTCGACATGTAGCTCTCTTGAGGCTGGAATTTGGAAAATTCGGCTGGCGCTCAAGAGGCTAGCGGCGGTTTGAACGCCCGCCGGCGCTCAAATTCCTAAAGTTAACTATTTTAGTAAGGTTAGCAAGTGGGTGTGAAGGACCGATGTCGCAATGGCACCCGCCATGGCCTGGATCAGGTGGTTGCAGACGCCGCCTATGGATACGCGAATTGGGCGGAGATATCCTCCACGATTCGAAAGAAGTGTCGCAGGGCCCGGGGCGATACGCTGCCGTGACACATGAAACTGTGCAGCATGCCCGGCAGGCATTCAGCATGGGCGCGGACGCCTTGTTCGGTGAGCCGCAGGGCGAAATTCATTCCCATGTCCCGCAGCGGGTCGCATTCCGCGGTGTAGATCCGGGTGGGTGGCAGCCCCGCCAGACCGGGATGGCCGAACAGGGTGTTTTCCGGCAGCCCGCCCTCGGCCGGGGTGTTCAGGTATGTTTCGCAGAACCATTGCATCTCGGCCATGTCGAGGTTTACGCCGCTGGCATAGTCTTTTAGCGACCCGTCCGGCACGTCGCTGCCGGTGAAGGGGCGCATGTCGGTCACCGGGTAGATCAAGGTGAGGCCGCGAAACGAGATCCGACCCTTCGCGCGGGCATGCAGCGCCGCGTTTACCGCAAGGTTGCCCCCGGCGCTCTCGCCCATCAGCACCATGCGGGCGGTGTCGATGCCGAGATCCGGCGCCTTATCCGCCAGCCAGTCCATTGCCCCCTGTGCATCCTCAAGCGCGGCGGGAAAGCGATGCTCTGGCGCCAGTCTGTATTCAACGAAAACGACCGTGACCCCCAACAGATGCGCCAGAGCGCGCGAATGGGTGTCATAGGCTGCCGCATCGCCCAGGACAAAACCTCCGCCGTGGAAGTAGACAAGTGCAGGCAGGGGCCCTTCCACGCCCTTGGGGCGATAGAGATGAAGTGCGAAGCCGCCACAATCCTGTGCCGGGACGCTGGTCACCTCGGCGGCGTGGTGGATTGGGTAGCCATTGCTCAGGAACATCTCTCGCATGGCGGCGCGGGCCTCCTCGACGGCCATGGCCTGAAGCGGCGGGCCACCGGCAGCGCGGGAACGCTCCAACATGCGGTGCAGGTCGGGGTCAAGTGTCATCCGGTGTCTCCGGTTGGGCCCTTTCGCCCGCGATATGGGCGGTGATGCGCGCGCGTAGCTGCGCCAGATTGCGATTCTCAATGGCCTCAACGATATCGAAATGGTCCTGCGTGGCGCGCTGCAACTGGGCCACGGTTTGCCATTGCCCCACCGGTGCGGCCGGTCCCTGCTGGCGCAGGTCCAGCATCAGTTCGCGCAGCACCTCGTTGCGGCAGAAACCGTAGAGCACCGCGTGGAAGGCATAGTTTGCCTCGATCTGCGAGAACGCGGTGCCGTTGTAGGCGGCCTCTCGAAAGGTCTCGGCCAGCTGCCGCAGGCGGGCAATGTCTTCATCGGTGGCCTGGTCCAGAACATCCGCGGCGGCATGAGCCTCCAGCAGGGCGCGGACCTCGCCGATCTGGCGTTCGCGTGCCGGATTGGGGTCGGGCACCCGGTAGCCACGGTTGGGAATGTGTTCCACCAGTCGCTTGGAGTGAAGATAGGTCAGCGCATCACGCACCTTGATTCGCGTGCAGTCGTAGCGCCGTTCCAGATCGATCTGTTTCAGCCATTCTCCGCGCCGCAGGATGCCGGCATTGATATCCGCCATCACGCGTTGCGACAATGCGTCCGGCCCGGGCGCCGCACCCGCCTTGTTTCGCTTTGCTGGCATCTTTTCGGACAAGTCCCCTGTTCCGTTTCGGCAGAGAATAGGCAGGAAGCATGGGCAGATCAATATCGATATCAATATTGGCGCCAATATATAAAATTATTTTGACTCTCAAAAATCTGCCCGCTAACGTCCGCTCAAAGACAGTTCAGGAGACCCCGAGACATGCTGCCACGATTGCAGGACAGCCCGCAGGAGCGCGCGCGTGCGCTGTATCTGACCGGAGAGACGACGATCATTGCCTGTCGCCATGATCCGCGGTTTTCCTTCATGCTCTACATCCCCGAAAGTGCATGGGATGAGCCGGAGCGCGAGTTGGACCTGCTGATTTCGGTGCATGGAACCATGCGGTTGCAGTCGCTTTACCGCGATGCCTTTTCGGGTTTTGGCCGCTTCAACAACTGCGTCATCCTGGCGCCGCTTTTCCCGGTGGGGGTGCGCGGTGACATGGAGGCTGGCGGCTACAAGTACATGGTGGAGCACGAAATCCGCTATGACGAGGTTCTGTTGGCGATGGTCGCGCAGGCAGGGGACCTGATCAACCGCACATTCGGAAAGTTCATGCTGTTTGGATTCTCAGGCGGCGGCCATTTCACCCACCGTTTCCTCTATCTGCACCCGGACCGGCTAAAGGCGGTTTCGATCGGCGCGCCGGGTTCGGTCACGCTCTTGGACGATACCATGGACTGGTGGCCGGGGATCAGGAACTTCAGGAACATCTTCGGACGCGACATCGATTTCGAGGCGTTGAAACAGGTCAGGGTCCACATGTCCGTCGGCGCGCTCGACACCGAGGAATGGGAGATCACATTCCCCGAGGATTCGCCAAAATACATTGCCGGCGCCAATAGCGCAGGCAAGAACCGCAATGACCGGCTGCACGCCCTGCGCGAAACCCTTCAGGCGCGCGGCGTCGAGGTCTGGCACGACACGGCCCCCGGTGTGCCGCATGACATGCGCGGCGTGTTTCCTTATGTCGAACGCTTCTTCACCGATACGCTGAAAAACCGCCTGCCGGCACCGGGGGTGCGGTGATGGTTGCGGCTCCCAGGCTGGTCGAGATCGAGGGCCCGGCCCATGAACGCGGGCTGTCCTACGGTCGCCAGGCGGATGTGCAGTTGCGCCATGGGCTTGGCGTCTACCGCGACCTGTTCCGCCAGCACGGGTTGAGCTGGGACAGCGTACTGACCTATGCGGTGCGGCTGCGTGAAGCCCTGGAACCGCAGGTGCCCGAGGCGATAGAGGAGCTGCGCGGGATTGCCGAGGGCGCTGGTGTGCAGCTTGAAGAAGTGCTTGTGATCAACGGGCGCAGCGAGATCATCAACCTGCATGCCCAGCGGCCAAAGGATACCGGTTCGCTGGATGATGGCTGCACGGCGGCGGTGGTCCTGCCTGGGCTGAGCGAGAGTGGCCGCCTGCTGCATGTGCAGAACTGGGACTGGCTACCCGATTGTGCCGACAGCACCGTGGTTCTGCGGATCCGATCGGAGCGCCATCCCGATATTCTGACCTATGTGGAGGCCGGCGGGCTGGCGCGGGCGGGTTTCAACGATCAGGGCGTTGCCATCACCGGCAACAATCTGGTCAGCGGACAGGATGGCAACCGGCCCTTTGGGGTGCCGCTTTCGGTGATCCGGCGCCGGGTGCTCGAGGCTGGTGGCTATTCGCAGGCCCTGACCGAACTTTACCGCCTGCCACGGACGGTTTCGAACAACATGACGATCAGCTGTGCGCAAAGCGGCGACTGCCTGAATTTCGAAACCACGCCGGACGAGATCTACTGGCAGGCACCCGATGGTGACTGCCTGACCCATTCCAACCATTTTGTCACCGCCGGTGCCCGTGCCCGTGAGCGGGACATGGGCATAGCGCGGGGCGCCGATACCCTGTTCCGGGATCGTCGTCTGCGCCGCCTGATCGAAAGCGCAGGACACAAGCACGGGCTGTCGAGCCTGGCGGATGCGCTGGATGACCGGTTCGGCTCGCCCCGCGGCATCATCCGGACGCCGCAGGACAATGAAGACGAAACCAATGCCTATCTCTCGGCCACCGTGGCAATGGTCCTGATGGATGCTGGCGCGGGCGAGATGCGGGTGCGCCAGCTGCCCTATGCCAACAGCAAGACCCAGAACTACCGCCTGCACTGACGGGCGAGAAGGCCCACTTTGGACAACAGGGGAAACAACCATGATGTATAGACACAGACTATTGAGCACCGCGGTTCTGTCGGCCGGGCTGGCATTGGGAAATGCTCTGCCAGCCATGGCCGAAAGCGTCGTTCGCATGGCGCTGAACGCAGACATTCGCGGCACCAATCCCGGTGTCACCCGCGACGGCAACACGGACCAGGTGCACGGTCATATCGTTGAGGGTCTGGTGACCTATGCCAGCGATTTCAGCATCATTCCGATGCTGGCCGAAAGCTACGAGGTCTCGGATGGTGGCCGCACCCATACCTTCACGCTGCGCCAGGGCGTGAAATTCCACAACGGCGCAGAGATGACGGCGCAGGACGTGGAATGGTCCTGGAACCGGCTGGCAGGAGAGGCTTCCGAATCCCATTGCAAGAACTTCTTCAATGGTCAGAACAATATCAATGTGACCTCGGCCAAGGCCGTGGATGACCACACCTTTGTCATAACGCTTGAAGAACCCTATGCGGTGTTCCTGGCCACCATGGCGCGGTTCGACTGCGGGTCGATGGCCGTGCTGCACCCGGAATCCGTCAATGCCGATGGCAGCTGGAACACACCGATCGGCACCGGCCCCTACAAGATGGGCGATCACGCGCCGGGCCGCTATGTGGAGCTGAAACGGTTCGCGGATTATGCAAGCCGCGATGAGGCCCCCAATGGCTATGGCGGTGGCAAACATGCCAGCGTCGACACCCTGCGCTGGGAAATCGTCGGTGAGGGCGCGGTATCGAAAACCGCGTTGCAGGCCGGCGATCTGGACCTGGTGACCATCGATGCGATGACCGCTTCGGAACTGCGGGACCAGCCCGGATTTACGGTGGATGCCACCGAATCCGCGGTTTGGGACACCTATCTGCTGAACTCGGACGATCCGCTGCTGTCGGACGTGCGTATCCGCCGCGCCATCGCCCATGCCATCGACCCGCAGCGCATCATGGCGGCGATCACCGAAGGGTTTGGCGCGGCGTCACCCTCTCCGGTGCCGCCGATGTCGGTCAATTTCACCGATGTGCAGGCGCAATACCCCGAATATGACGTGGAACGGGCCAAGGCCCTGCTGCAGGAGGCGGGGTATGATGGCGAGGAGATCATCATTCTCGCCACTCGCCGCAATGGCGCCTATTACGAGCGCGCGCTGATGGCGCAGGCGATGATGATGGAGGCGGGTCTGAACGCCAAGCTGGAGGTGGTCGAATGGGGCACCCAGCTGGAGGCCTACCGCAACGGCACCGGCTATCACATGCAGAGCTTCACCTTTTCGCCGCGCCTGCACGCGGGGCTCAGCTTCGAGATGTTCACCGGCGATGCGCAGCGCAAGGCATGGAAAAATCCAGAGGCGGTTGCGCTGGTCAATGAATCCCTGCGCGTGGGCGACCCCGAAGCGTTGCAGGCTGTGATCGACAAGCTGCATCAAGGCTTCATCGACGAGATCCCGGCCATCGGCCTTGGCCACCGGACCCTGTTCACCGGCATGTCCGACAAGATCGGCGGGTTCGAGAACTGGGGTGCGGGCCTGCTGCGCGGATGGATGCTGACAGTGAACGGCTGACCGGCCGCAGGAGAAGGCAACCATGCTGACTTTCGTGCTGAAACGAGTGCTGATGTCGATCCCCACCTTTGCCATCGTGGCGGTGATCATCTTTGCGCTGGTGCGGGCGCTGCCCGGTGACCCGGCGCTGATGATGCTTGGCGGCAATATCGATGACGAAGCGACGCTCGAACAGATGCGGGCGCAACTGGGGCTCGATCAGCCGGTGCCCGTGCAGTTCCTGGCATGGTTGCGCGAGGTGTTCTCGGGCAATCTTGGCACCTCGATCATGACCGGACAGGAGGTTTCGTCCCTGCTGGTGCAGCGCTTCAGCGTGACGGCAACCGTGGTTCTCCTCGCCATGACCACGGCGCTTCTGGTGTCGGTTCCCCTCGGCCTTCTGGCCGCGCACCGGCACAACAGCCGAACGGACTATGCAATCGTGCTGCTGACCATTCTGAAACTGTCGATGCCGAGTTTCTGGGTCGGGCTGATGCTTCTGGTGCTGTTCGGCGCCATCCTGGGCTGGCTGCCGACCGTGGGCTTCGTCTCGGTGAGCGACGATCTGGGGCGGGGTATGATGTATCTGATCCTGCCGGTGACGTCGCTGGCGCTTTCGGAAATCGCGGTCCTGACCCGGATGATGCGCGCGGGCAGTCTGGAAGTGATGGGCAAGGATTACATCACCCATGCCCGCGCCAAGGGGTTGCCCGAGCGCAAGGTCCTGTGGCGCCATGTCTTTCCAAATGCCTTTGCGCCTACGCTGACGATGGTCGGCATCATGCTGGCGGGGCTGCTGGCGGGGGCCGCGGTGACCGAAACGGTTTTTACCCTGCCGGGTCTGGGCAAGCTGCTGGTCGATTCCATCTATGCCCGCGACTACCCCGTGCTGCAGGGGGCGCTCCTGTTCATCGCCGCGATCTATGTGATGACAAATCTTGCCATCGACCTCGCCTATTCCGTCTTTGATCCCAAGGTGCGCCTGACATGACTTTTTCCAAACGCCTTCTGGGCAAGGTCAACGGGCTGACCGGAGCTCTGCTCCTGGGGCTTGTTTTCCTGGTCGCGCTGGTTGGCAGTGTCTACACGCCGCATGATCCGCTGAAATCCGATCTGCTGAACCGTTTTGCCGATGCCTCGGCGGCACATCCTCTGGGCACCGACATGTTCGGGCGGGACATCCTGTCCCGGCTGATGCGCGGTGCCTGGGTTTCCGTCTCGATCGGGCTGGGCACGCTGGTGGCCCCGGTGCTGCTGGGTACGCTCCTGGGGGCGGCGGCCGGCTATTTCCGGGGCTGGTTCGACCGGCTGCTGATCATGGTTCTGGACGCGCTGATGGCCTTTCCCGGCCTGTTGATCGCACTGGGCCTGATGGCGGTGATCGGGGCGAACCGGTATGGTGTGATCCTTGCGCTCTCGGTCGCCTATCTGCCTGCAGTCACCCGCGTGGTGCGCGGCTCGGTCCTGTCGGTCAGCCAGTCCGAATTCGTCGAGGCCTCGGCCACCATGGGCAATTCGCGCCTCTATACGCTGATCGTGCATGTCCTGCCCAACTGCCTGGCACCGCTGATCGTGCTGACCACGATGATGTTCGGCTGGGTGCTGCTGGCCGAAAGCGCGCTCAGCTTCCTGGGGCTGGGCGTGCCGCCGCCGGAACCCAGCTGGGGCAATATCCTGGCCGAGGCCAAGGCACATCTGATGCGCTACCCCATGCTGGGGCTGCTGCCCGGTCTTTGCATCTCTGTCGCGCTGTTGGGGGTGAACCTGCTTGGCGATGCGCTGCGCGACGAGCTTGACCCGAAATCCACACCCTCGCGGGAGGTGATCTGACATGGAATGCCGCACAGAAACGGATCCGATCCTGAAAATCGAGGATCTCGAAATTGCCTTCGGCGCCGCCGCGGTGGTCCAGGAGGTGAACCTCTCGGTGGCGCCGGGCGAGATCCTGGCGCTGGTGGGCGAAAGCGGCAGCGGCAAGAGCATGATCGGTCGCGCGATCATGGGGTTGTTGCCCGGCGGCGGTCAGGTCCGCCGCGGAAGTGTCCGGTTTGGTGGCTTCGACATGGCCAATGCCGGGTCCGCCGAGGAAAGACGTCGCCTGCGCGGTAGGAAGATCGGGTTGATCTTTCAGGAGCCGCTGTCCTCGCTCAACCCCAATATGCGGATCAGAGAGCAGATGTGCGAAGCGATGCGCGAGCATACGGAGCTGAGCGAACCCCAGATCCGGGAGCGGGCGCTGGAAATGCTGCGCCAGGTGCGGCTCGACAATCCCGAGCAACTCATGAACCGCTATCCGCACGAGTTCTCCGGCGGCATGCGGCAGCGGATCATGATCGCCTCGGTGATGATGTTGAAACCTGCGCTTCTGATCGCGGACGAGCCGACCACGGCGCTGGATGCGGTGGTCCAGAAAGAGGTTCTGGACATCATGGCCGAGGTCGCCCGCGCCAATAACACCGCAGTGATCCTGATCTCGCATGATCTGGCCGTCGTGGCCGCCTATGCGTCCCGGATCGCGGTGATGGAGAAGGGGGTTCTGGTGGAGACCGGCAGTGCCCGCGACGTGTTGGGCAACCCCCGGCACGAATATACCCGCAAGCTGCTGGCGGCCGCACAACTGGGCACCCCGGAGCCGGTCAAGGGGGCCGCGGGCGCGCCGCTGCTAAGCGTGAAGGGGCTGCGGGTGGAGTTCTCCGAAAAGCGTTTCTTCGGCCTGTTCGGGGAAAACAGAACCCGGGCGGTGCAGGATGTCTCGCTGACCGTGCAACCGGGTGAATTCGTCGGCCTTGCCGGTGAAAGCGGCAGCGGCAAGAGCACGATCGGCCGTGCCATCGGCCAGCTGGCCCCCATGGCCGCGGGCCGTATCGTCTTTGAGGGGCGCGACCTCGGCAGTTGCACGGGGGCAGAGGCGAACAGGCTGCGCCAGCGCATCCGCTTCGTCTTTCAGGATCCGTTCTCTTCCCTGAACCCGCGTATGCGGATCGGCCGCATCGTCGCAGAGGGATTGCGCCACGACCGCAGCCTGTCCACGGACGACCGGCGCGCGCGGGTGGACGAGATGCTGGAGGCGGTCGGCCTGCCCCGCGTCATGGCCGGGCGCTTTCCCCATGCGCTGTCGGGCGGCCAGCGCCAGCGCGTGGCAATCGCCCGCGCCTTGATCAGCCGGCCCGACCTGATCATCGCGGATGAACCCGTCTCGGCGCTGGATGTCACCATCCAGGCACAGATCCTTGCGCTGTTGAAATCGCTGCAGCGCGAGTATGGCTTTGCCTGCCTGTTCATCAGCCATGACCTGCATATCGTCGAGCAGCTCTGCGCGAGGCTCTATGTGCTGCACAAGGGGCGGATCATGGAGCAAGGCGAAACCGGCACGCTGTTTGCAGCGCCGCGTCATCCCTATACGCGTCGGTTGATGTCGGCTTCGCCGCGGCTCGAGCCGGGGCCCGGCGGGTTGCAGCTGACGCACAGCATGCCGGCGCCAGCCGTGCAGGACGGCGATCTGCAATTCTATGACGAAACGAGTGGCGGCGAGGCGCTCTACCGGCTGGCCGAAACCGCGCCCGGCCATTTCGTCGCCCTTCGCGGCGCGGCCTGAAAAGGGGTATCCCATGGACCAAGGCCAAGAGCGGCCCTATGTGCCGCGGCCCTATGCCGCCAGCGAGGACGAGGCGCGCCAGATGATCCGCGCCTACCCGTTTGCCACCGTGATCACCTGCGGGCAGGACACGCCGGAGGCGACCCAGACGCCGCTGTTCTTCGAGACCGAAGACCCCGGTTGCCGGACCCTGATCGGCCACATAGCCCGCATCAACCCGCAGGCCGGAGAACTGATGGCCCCGGGTCCGGTGCTGGCGGTCTTCAACGGCCCTTCGGCATATGTGTCGCCCAGCTGGTATGTTGAGGATGAGGATGTGCCCACCTGGATTTACCGGTCGGTGCATCTGCGTGGTGAGATAGAGCCGGTCGACAGCTCCGGCATGCGAGCTCTGATGGAACGTATCATCGCCTTGTCGGAAAGCCGTATCGGCGGCGCTTGGCAGCTGTCTCGGATCCCGGACGCTGATATTGCCCGGATGATGCCCCGGATCATCGGGTTCCGCATCCACCTGACTGCCCTGAAAGGAATATCCAAGCTGGAGCAGACCCGGTCGGCGGCGAACCGCGCTGGCGTTGCGGCAGGATTGGAGGCTGGTGAGGAAATCGGAAAGGATCTTTTGGTTGATCTTTTGCGACGACCGCGCAACCCGGAATGTATCGGGTGTTGATGAGAAAGGCGTTGGGGCCTCACCGAACGGCCCACGCCATCGGAGCCCTCGCCCAACCCTCTGGACCAGTCCGCTGGGCGCTGATGTCAGAAAGGGACCACCTGTCAGCCGGGCAGTCCCTTTCTTTCGTGGTCCCGTCGCTGGTTGAGGGTCAGAACGTCAGTTCGGTCCCGATATAGAATGTGCGGCCTTCCCCCGGGATGAAGGCGGCCTGGTCGGGGCGGGCCCGGTCCACCACGAGGGTGGAACCGGCATAGGTTTCGTCAAAGACGTTGCCGACCTCGGCCACGATGGCGACGGTATCCGACAGTTGGTAATTGGCGCGCAGGTCGGCGACGAAATAGGGCTGGTTGAAGAGGGTGTTCATGTTGTCGACGGGTGTTTCTTCGGGCACCCATTTGGCCAGCGCATAAAGCGACAGGCGATCGGTAGTCCGCCAACCGATCGAAGCGGTGAGGATATGGCTTGGCGCTCCGCCCAGCCGGTTGTTGCCACGCACCGGGTCATTGACAAAGCGGAAGTCCTGCCAGGTCCAGGCGACCCGGCCGAAGACATCGGATGCGAGATCAAAGGACAGCCCCGCCTCCAGCCCGCTGTGGCGGGTCCGATCGGCGTTCATCGAGGACACCGGCGAACCGGAAACATCGCGCAACGACAGGATCTCGTTCTTCAACTCCGAATAATATGCGGTGATGTCCCAGGCGAGGCTGCCGGTGTGTCCACGCCAGCCGACCTCGATGGTATTGGCGGTCTGCGCCTTGAGGTTCGGTGTCGAGAAAGCCGCCGCCGTTGAGCTGGGCACCGGGGGCATCGGCCGGCCTGAGCCGGAGTTCGGCGTTCCGCCCGAAGTGCTCAGAAGATCACCGTGGGTCGGCGGTTCGAAACTGTGCGACAGCGCGACCCAGGCGGTCTGGTTCTCGGCCGGGTTCCAGGTCAGCGCCAGACGCGGGCTCCAGCCGCTGTAGGAGCGCGAATAGCTGTTCGACACGGTCGGCACGGTGCCGTCCGGCAGCCGCATCGTCGGGTTGCCGGGGTTGTAGCCGACCGTCGGCCGGGTGGCACCGGCCCAGCGATCGTCGTTGTCGCGGGTGGCGTAGCTGTAGGAGATCGACGGCGACAGGAAGGCGGCGCCGCCCAGCGGGATATTGGCACCGACATAAAGCGAGGAGGTCGTGGCCTTTAGCTTGTTCAGGCCGAATTGCGGGCCGCGCGAACCGCTGATGTTGTGATAGTAGGAGCGATCCGAATGCCCCGCCGAGACCAGCAGGTTTGCCTCGAACAGCGGCAGGCCCGCGACGTGATCCGGCAGGTAGGAATAGCGAAACGACAGGTTGCCATCATAGCCGTCGGTTACCCGTTCTCCCGAGGAGATCGGAAAGCGGAAGCTGTCATCGGTTTTCGCGGCGCTGACGCCGATGTCGAACAGGTGATCGCCCAGATCGAAGGCGGTCCGGGCGCCAAGCAGCAGCTGTCTGGTTTCGCGCCGGGGCAGATCGCGCGGCACATTGGGGCCAGGGTTCGACACCACGCCGCCGGTGATCACCGGACCGGCATGGACCTGCCGTGGATCGGCATCGAGCTCGGACCATGTCAGGGGACCGGGCACACCGAAGGAAAGGTCGGTGTAGTTCAGGAACAGTTGGGTGGCGCCATTGGCGTGCGGGATCTCGACATTGCCGGACAGAACGGTGCGCCGGGAACCGTTGTTGAGATCGCGATAGCCGTCCGCCTTGTCGTATTCGAACTGCAGCATGCCCGAGGCTCTTTCGCCCTGGATCGCGGTCTGCCCCGAGGCCGATACGCGGCCATCGCTGCCAAGACCGAAGCCGAGTCTGGTGCCGGGCGATGTGATGGCGGTGGGAGAGATGAAGTTGATGGCACCGCCAAGCACCGTGGCGCCGAGCCGGTTGGCGGAGGCGCCGCGCCAGACCTCGATCGCGTCGGCCAGTCCGGGCGCGCTCAGGCCGGCGATGTAGGAACCATCGGCGCGGTTCACCTGCATGCCGTTGTAGAGAACCATCAGACCGCGTTCGGTGGGGTTCTGCTGCATCCCGGAGCCGCGGATCTGGAATCGCGGCTGGTCGTTACCGCCAAAGAACTCCTGCACGACGACACCGGGCACCCCGGCCATGGCATCGGAAAAGGTCGGGTTCGGGATTTCCTCGATCTCTTCGGCGCCGACAACCGCCGCCGCGCCGGGGGTTTCGCGCATCCGGTCGCGCAGGGCCCCGGCGGTGCTGGCGTCGTTGCCGGTTACGGTGATCGATTCCAGTTCGATCAGCGCGCCCGGTTGGGCCGATTGCCCCATCGCAGTTGTCGCCATGAGCAAACCCGCGATGGGCAGGCACAGGGTCGGCCCCCATGCGACATGTCGATTAGGTGATTTTCGAAACAGCATCGTCTCGTCCACTTCATTCATCTCCGGGCCGAATTGCGCCCGATTTGGCTTTGCACCCGGACGGGCACGGCACCGGGCGAGGACCGACGATCCGCGCCCGAGGGAGCGGCGCGGACCGTCGCGTACCGGAATGCCTGAAGGTAGGGAAACTGCCTCGCCGGTCGGTGTTTTCTGTGTCGACCTGGCATGTGCCGCAATGGTGCGGCGGCTTGGACAATGACGCGACAGGTGTAGCGCTTCGGGCTGGGCCGAAACCTTGACTTACGTCAAATCCGACAAAAAAACTAAGAATCGCTCATGTGGTTTTTTCACCGTCCTGGCAGGATGTTACAACAGCAATGCCGTTGGCAAGGCGCTGCGTTTCATGTGGTGGATCGGCGCTGTGCCCGCGGCGCTGTCATTCACCGACCGCGATGTCGGCGGTGGCGAATCCGGCATCGCCTGGCAGCGGCGCCGGATCGCCCAAAGGCGGCCGCAGGAAGACCGGCAGGTAAGCGGCGAGCCAGGTCAGGAACGCGCCCGCCCAGAGCACGGAGGCCAGCGGCAGGCTGCGTTCCAGCCAGGCCAATCCCGTGACGCCGTCGATGCCGATGCGGAACACCAGGGATGCCAGCAGCAGGACACCCGCCAGCCGGGTCTGCCAGGGCACCGGCAGGCTATGGTTGGCATGCAGGAGCCCCGCGACCGAATAGACCGCCAGCACACCGAGCCCGAGCCCGCCCATCAGCGCCACATGCAGCCCGTCATAGAGGCTCCAGCCGGCGCCGAGCGCGGCAGTTCCGATCATCATCAACCCGCTTCCCGCCAGCGCCGAACTGCCGGTCAGCAGCAGGATTTCCGCCCGGAACGATTGCCGCCCGACGAAACCTTCGGCAACGCGGTCCATGAACCCGGCCCCGGCGGCGATCCAGAGAAATCCGGTGACCGTCTCGTTCAGCCCCGCCAGTGTGCCCGCCATGGCCAGCAGGATCAGGCCGGGCGCCAGGTTCAGCCGGCCGGGATGCGGACGGAAGGGCGAACTGCGTTCTGTCGGGTCGAGCACGAGATTGGTGACCGGCACGGCGATCCGTGCCAGCGCCAGGCCCAGGACGCCGAGAAAGCCGAAACCGAACATGTAGGTTGATTGCTGCGCCAGGTCGATGTCGCCAAGGGCAAATGCCAGCCGGCTGGTGGCCATGGCGCCAAACAGCAGCATCAGCCAAAAGACAAAGGCCAGCAGGATGTCGGTTTTTCGACGCCACGACAATTGCAGCAGGTAGAGGATCAACGCGCCCATCCAGAGCAGATCGGCGGCCCCGCCCAGCATCCCGATGCCGTCCCAGCCGAGGAATCCGACGAGGCGCGCGATGCCCCAGAGCGCGGCGAGCCACCACAGCGGGCGACCGCGCAACGGTGCCGTATCGGTCCACTCTGGCGCGGCGGTGGTCAGAAAGCCGATCAGCGCCGCGCCATAGGCCCCGACCAGGAGTTCGTAGCCATGCCAGATGCTCGCCGGCACCATGCGCGCCATTGGCAGGTCGAGCCCCTGCACCAGCACCCAGATCAGCGGCCAGAGCGCCGCATGGATCGCACCGAGCGGAAAGAACAGCCGGAACCCTTCATGCCCGAGCCAGCCCAGCGGTGTTCGCGGCACCGGGCCGGACGGCCCTTCGTGAACCGGTCCACAGCTCATGCGATCTGCCTTTCGTCCACGTCGTGGATATGCAGGAACGCCGGGTCATTGCGCCTGACATCCTGGGTCCAGTCGTGCAGCCAGCGGTCCGAACGGTCAGAGATCGGCAGCACCAGTTCCCGGTCGCCAAGGATTCCGTTGCCACGGGTATCGAGCACTGCAACGCGGTGGGCGACACGCGCGGCTTCCATCAGGTCATGGGTAATGAACAGGCCCGACAGATCGCCGCTGGCACAAGCCGCAATGACGATATCCTGCATCCGCCGCTTCAGCGCCACATCGAGCGCGGTGAATGGTTCGTCAAAAAAGATGAAATCCGGTGCCGTGACCAGGGCACGGGCAATCGACACCCGCTGTTTCATGCCCCCCGACAATTCGGATGGGTATTTCACCATGTCGTCGGGTTGCAGCGCCACCTGCCCTGCAACCCGGCGCAGTCGGTCGCGATGAAGCCGGCGCGGAACACCTGCCATTTTCAGGGCGAAACGGATATTTGCCTCGGCCGTGGCCCATGGCATCAGCGCCGGATCCTGAAAGATCATCGCGTGGCGCGCATAGCCACGATGGATGCGCCCGGCGCGGGCCTCGATCAGTCCGGCGGCGATATGGGCAAGGGTCGATTTTCCGCAGCCCGAGGGGCCGACCAGCGCAACGATCTCGCAGGCATTCACCTGCAGGTCGATCCCGTCGAGGATGGTGCGCCCGAAAAAGGCGTGCCCGACCTTGTCGAGACTGAGGACGCTCATCGCTTGATCCCCCACGGTCGGTCGGCCCTTCGCCATGTTTCCACCTCGCCGCGCACGGGCTGCACCAGCCCGTATTCGACTGCGATCAGCAGCGCCACCGCCGCGAGCACCCAGGCCAGCGCCTGCGCGATGTCGAGGTTGATCCGCGCGTCCGCCAGGGCGCCGCCGATCCCACCGGCATTGGCCAGAAGCTCTGCCATCACGGCCACCTTGACCGAGGTCCCGAGCGCGAGACTGCAGGCCGGGAACAACGACGTCGAAATCTGCGGCAGGGCGATGCGCAGGAACCGTTTCACCGGGCCGGCGCCGAATGCCTCGGCCATACGATCAAGAAGCGGGTCGCGGGTGACCACCCCCTGCGCGGCGCCGACGAAGACAACCGGCAAGGCGGCGACGAGGATCACCGTGCGCACGGTGGCGTCCGAGCCACCGAACCAGATCATCGCCAGGACGATCCAGGCAATCGGCGGCACCCCCAGCAGCACGGTCACCAGGGGCCGGGCCAGCCGCATCGTCGCCGGCGAATAGCCCGCCGCGATGCCCGCGATGGTGCCGATCGCGGTCACCAAAAGGAAACCGCTGAGCGCGCGCTGCAGCGTCAGAAACGCCAGCGATTGCGCGTCCGGATCGCGCATCAGACGACCCATCTCGGCCAGCGTGTCGAGCGGCGCGGTCAGGATGAAAGGGCCGTAGGCTTCGTGCCCGGCCTGCCAGATAGCGGCCAATACGGCCAGCGCCGCCAGCCCGGCCCAGCCCGACCAGAGATAGTGAAGGGCGCGGCCAAGCCTGTCGGCGAGAATGGCGCGGATTCGGTGGCGTGGCATCATGCGACCCGTGCGGTGCGGGCGGCTATTGGCCGCCCGCCGTTTTCAGGAAAGGTAGAAGGCATCATCGGGCAGCTTGCCCCCGATCCTGGCCATGTCGGCCCCGGCCATCGCCGTGAGCATCCTTTCGACATCGCCGCGCGCCTCGGCCGCGGGTCGCGCCACCAGGTTGCAATGTGGCACCGAGGCCGCCAGCAAGGGCGCAGGCATACCAAGCGGCGCAGCTGCATTGTCGGCGGCGGCCTGCGGGTCCGCCAGCGTGTCGCGGGTTGCCTGCGCAATCGCGTCCAGCAACGCCGGGATCATATCGCCATGCGCGTCGATGAACGTGCCGGTCAGGGCCAGCCCGGCCTGTGGCACCACCGGCGCAGCGCCGGACATGGCGCCCCAGGCCTGCTGGATGTCGATGACACGGGAGATGGTCTTGCCGGCCGTCCTAGCCTTGAGGATCGCGGCGGTAGAGGAAGGTTCCGCAGCCAGCGCGGCATCGACGCGGCCGGCCAGCAGCAGCTGCATCGCTTCGATCGGGGTGCCGGCGTAGGAAATGTCGAGATCGCTGTCCAACGCCAGACCGGCGTGTTCGAGCAACTGGGTCAGGATGATCTCGGGCGTGTCGCCCCGGAACGGGACGGCAACGGTCTTGCCCTTCAGATCCGCGACAGAGGAAATGCCCGTGTCATTGCTGATGACATATAGAAGACCATTGGTCATCACGTTGGCCAGCCGGATTGGAAAGCCGCGATTGTAGAGGTTCGCCGCCGCCTGAACCGGCACGACCGACAGCTGGATCGACCCCGACGTCAGCCCCGCACGCAGTTCGTCCGGGGTCCGCCAGGCGGTGAAGCTGGCGGCGGTGGCGATGCCGTCGAAGCGTCCCGATGCCACCGCATGGGCCAGGGTGACCGAAGGGCCTGCAGGCGGGCCATAGAGCGCGAGTTCAGCAGTTGCCGCGGCGGCCGCACCGGTCAAAACAGGCATGGCGGCGGCGGCTCCGAACAGACCCAGCGCCGTCCGACGATTGAAGCGATCCGTCATTGGTTTCTCCAGAAATTCGACGATTCGTTGATTTGGCTGAACATTTTTGCCTTTGCCGCCGATGGCGACTCGCAGGTTGTTCCGGCTTCACTGTGCACGCAATAGCATCGCCGGGTTCTGGCTCCTTGACTTATGACAAAAATACTCGGGTATTAGCCCTATGTCAGATCGTCGCGATAACGAACGTGGCGACGGGGCGCAAATCGCGGTCCGGCCGGGCCACCAACGCCATGATGCCGATGGCTTCGGGCATGGCGCAGGCCAGGAACTTCACGCCGCTGTCGCGCCGCTGTCACGCAGGGTCTGCAGGAAGGCGGCGTTACGGCTGAGGCGGTCGGGCTTGGCGATCACCAGTGTGGCACCCGCGAGGCGCGCGAGCTTCAGAGCCTTGTCCAGTTTGGGTCGATCGCCATCCTCCGTGCGGCAAACCCCAGACCGGATTTTCCCGGCCGCGCGGTCGAGAACCGCTCGCAGGAGATGAAGGTGATTTCGTTGATCACCCCGGCCTTACAGTTCTCAAACTGGACCACTCAAATGGGACTGATCACCGGCAGAGCTTTCGTTCATTGCGATCGGCCAATGCGGCCTTGAGCGGAATCGAGACGATCCAAACGGTCACGCGCGGGGGGACTGTTGCGTTAATCACGGTTCGTCGCGAGGCTGTGGCTCTGGAGGTCCATCATACCGCGTAAATCATTGTTCAAGCACCACCGCTTTCCGCGCGATATCATCCTTTGCGCAGTGCGCTGGTACCTGAGGTTTCCGCTCTCGTACCAGGATGTCGTCGATCTTCTTGCGGAGCGTGGCATCACGGTTGACCGATCGTCCGTCTATCGCTGGGTTCAGAAGTTTGCGCCGGAACTGACGAAACGAACCGAGAAGCATCTGCGCCGGGCGAGCCTCGATTGGCACGTTGACGAGACGTATATCCGCGTCGGCGGCAAGTGGCGTTATCTATGGCGCGCAGTCGATGCGAACGGCCAAATGGTTGATTTCCGCCTCACCGCGCGGCGGAATGCCAAGGCCGCGAAAGTCTTTCTCCAAAAAGCGATCGAGCGTGTACGGCTCTACCGGCCGGCGACGATCTGCACGGACAAAGCCCATGCGTATCGGTGCGTGATCCGCGAGAGCAATCACCGGTGCGATCCACACTTTGACAGCATCCGGCACATCGACCGAAAGTGGTGCAACAACCTCATCGAGACCATCCGAACCATCAAGCGCGGACACATCCATCACAAGCTGCCGGGCGTCAAAGGCGAGATCGAATTCATCCGCGGACCGTTCGATGTCGCTGCCTGACCCCTGGATCCTGCCCAGCTACTGAGAACGAGCGAAAGTAATGCAACAGTCCCCTTTCGAGCTCGCCCCGGTCGAACTGCTGGACATAGGTGATCGTTCTCCCCCACATCCCCCGAGACCGGGATCGTGAACATCAGCGCCGGTTCCCGGAAACGCGCCGACCCGCGCGATGGTTTCGTGAAGGGGCCCGGTTGCCAGCGGCCGCGTCACCCGGAGGGCGGATCGAGACGCAGCGCCGCCACCTGCGAAGCCTGCCCGGTGGCGGCGTCGAATCCCTGCATCGGCACGGCCATCAGCAACGAATTCAGGATCGCCTCCTCGGTGGCGTCGTTCGCCGCCTGAAACAGCGGCGACATCGCGTCATTGGCCAGCCGCTCGACCCCGCCGCGCGCGGTGGAAAAGGCCAGCGCATAGTCGCCCGAGCCGTTCGACAGCGCCGCGCCGGTGCGCGCCAGCCCGCCGAAACACCGCCGCGCCAGACGGGTCAGGTTGCGCGCGCCAAGCGGCGCGTCACAGGCCAGCACGATGACGATCGAGCCGTCGGTCGCCGCCATGGCCCCCCGTCCCGCCGCGCGCCCGTCGATACGCAGATCGCCGCCGAAATTGCTCTGCACCAGCACCCCGACCGTAAACACGCCGTCCTCAACGCTCACCCGGCGCGACGCGGTGCCGATGCCGCCCTTCAGTCCGAAGGCGACGGTGCCGGTGCCCGCGCCGACGGCGCCCTCGGCCACGGCGCCCGGTCGGGCCGCCGCGATGGCCGCACCCATCTCGGCCACGGTGGGGCGGGCGGCCCGGATGTCGTTGAGCCGCGAATCGTTGGTCTCGCCCACCACCGGGTTCACCGACACCGCCCGTTCGTTGCCGGGTTGCGCCAGGGTATGGGCGATCAGCGCGTCGATCGCGCGCCCCGTCGCCAGCGTGTTGGTCAGCAGGATCGGCGTCTCGATCTCGCCCAGTTCGGTGATCTGGGTCGCGCCGGCGAATTTGCCGAACCCGTTCAGCACCGCCAGCCCCGCCGGCACCCGGTCGCGAAAGAGATTGCCGCCATGCGGTAGGATCGCGGTCGCGCCGGTGCGGGTGCGCGCGCCTTCGATCAGGGTCGCGTGGCCGACGCGCACGCCCGCCACGTCGGTGATGGCATTCAGCGGACCCGGCTGCAGGGTGCCGATCCGGATGCCCAGGTCGCGGGCCCGGCCGCTCATGCCGGGCACGCCGCACTGCGACGGAATGTAAACAATTGTAATCCCCTACCGGTGATTGACATTCCCACGTTAACTATCCCAACGTGGCGCCGGACTGAAAGGGAAAGACCGCGATGACCGCCTACGCCGCCGACACCATCCTGCACAATGGCACGATCTGGCGCGGCCATGCCGAGGGCACCTGCTCGGCGCTGGCGATCTGGCAGGGGCGCATCCTGGCCACCGGCGACGACGACGCGATGCAGGCGCTGCAAGGCCCCGGAACGCGGATGATCGACCTTGGCGGGCGCTTTGCCACGCCGGGGCTGAACGACGACCACCTGCATCTCATGCCGCTCGGCATCTCGATGGGCTGGATCGACGCCAGCCCCGAGGCCGCGCCGACGCTCGCGGCGCTGCAGGAGGCGATCCGCGCCCGCGCCGCCGACACGCCCAAGGGCGAGTGGATCATGGCGCGCGGCTACGACCAGGTGAAGCTCGACATCGGCCGGCACCCGGACCGCAGCGAACTGGACCAGGCCGCACCCGACCACCCGGTGGTGCTGATCCGCGCCTGCGGGCATGTGTCGCTGGGCAATTCCATGGCGCTGGACCTGGCCGGGATCGACGAAGACACGCCAGTGCCCGCCGGCGGGGTGATCGAGAAGGTCAACGGCCGGCTGACCGGCCTGGTCGCCGAGACCGCGCAGGAGCTGCTGCGGGGCGCGCCGGGCGCACCGACCGTGGACGAGCTTGTCGAGGCCGCCGAACGCGCCGGAAAATACCTGCTGAGCCAGGGCATCACCTCGTGCATGGATGCCGCGGTGGGCATGGCCGCGGGGTTCGACGAGATCCGCGCCTATCACCTGGCCAAGCGCGACGGGCGCCTGCCGGTGCGGGTCTGGCAGGTGCTGCTGGGCGATCCCGGGCAGAACGTCGTCGACCGCTGCTTCGAGGCCGGGCTGGTGTCGGGGGTGGGCGACGACATGCTGCGCGTCGGCGCGGTCAAGATTTTCCTCGACGGTTCGGCCGGCGGCCGCACCGCCTGGATGCGCCAGCCCTACCTGGGCGATGACGGCGAAACCGGGGTGCAGATCCTGCAGGACAACCAGCTGCACGACCTGGTGCTGCGCTATCATTCGATGGGCTATCAGTTGGCCTGCCACGCCATCGGCGATGCCGCCATCGGGCAGCTGATCGGCGCCTATGAGGCGGCGCTGGCCGACACACCCGATCCCGACCGCCGCCACCGGATCGAGCATTGCGGCTTTGCCACCGCGGACGACAACCGCCGCATGAAGGCCGCCGGCATCTACCCGGTGCCGCAGCAGGTGTTCCTCTACGATTTCGGCGACAGCTACATCTCGGTGCTGGGCGAGGCGCGATCCAAGCCCAGCTATCCGCTGAAGACCTGGCAGGACATGGGGTTCCGCCCCGCCACCGGCAGCGATGCGCCGGTCTGCAAGCCCGACCCCTGGCCGAACCTCTACAGCATGATCACCCGCAAGACCTGGAAGGGCACGGTGATGGACGACACCGAATGTGTCACCATCGAGGACGCCCTGCGCGCCTATACCGAGAACAGCGCCTTTTCCCAGAAGGCCGAGCAGGTCAAGGGCCGGCTGATCCCCGGCCAGCTCGCGGATATCGCGGTGTTTTCGCGCAACATGCTGACCGCGACACCCGAAGAAATCCTGAACGACACCCATTGCACGATGACCATCCTGGGGGGAGAGATCGTGCATGAACACGCCTGAACGGGCACAACATCACAGGGAGGAAACCACAAAGATGTTCAGACAGATCACCCTCGCGGCCGCGCTGGCGGCCGGCACCGCCTGCGCGGCATGGGCCGCCGATCCGCAATCCGGCGGCACGCTGAATTTCGTGGCGCCCTACGGGTCGAGCTTCGGTACGCTCGACATCCACACATCGCCTTCGACCCAGGACGAGTTTCCCGCCAAGGCGATCCACCGCAGCCTCTACCAGTGGAATTCCGAGGAAAGCCGCCCGGAGCTGGAACTGGCGACCGAGGTCGAGGCGTCGGACGACCGCACCGTGCACACCTACAAGCTGCGCGAGAACGCGGTGTTCCACAACGGCACGCCGCTGACCGCCGATGACGTGGTCTATTCCTACGAACGTGTGGCCAACCCCGCCAACGCCTTTCCCGGCGCGCGGTATTTCTCGGACCTGGTCGGGTTCGACGCCTTCGTGAAGGGCGAGGCCGAGCATATCGAGGGGATCGAGAAGATCGACGATCACACGATCGCGCTGCATTACAACAACCCGACCGAACCGGGCTATGACCTGATGAAGACCAACGCCGCGATCTATCCCGCCGGGCTGGCGGATGATCCCGGTTTCATCTCGCACCCGATCGGGCTGGGCCCGTTCAAATTCGTCGAGAATGTCCCCGGCAGCCGGGTCGTGGTCGAGAAATTCGACGATTTCTACAAGGACGGGCAGCCCTACCTGGACAAGATCAACATCGTGCTGCTGGGTGATGCCTCGGCCCGCGACGTGGCGTTCCGCAACAAGGAAATCGACGTGTCGGTGCTCGGTCCGTCGCAATATGTCGCCTACCAGGCCGATCCGGAACTCAAGGACAACCTGCTGGAAGTGGCCGAGGTCTATACCCGCCATATCGGGTTCGATCCCGATTTCGAACCCTTCTCGAAGAAGGAAGTGCGCCAGGCCTTCAACCACGCGATCAATGCTGACCTGATCATCGAGAAGCTGGTCAAGAACAAGGCCTATCGCGCCTCGGGCTGGCTGCCGATCTCGTCGCCGGCCTTCGACAAGGACATGGCGCCCTATGCCTATGACCCGGAAAAGGCCAAGAAACTGCTGGCCGATGCCGGCTATCCCGACGGGTTCGACTTTGAAATCACCGCGACCCAGAACGAAAGCTGGGGGCTGACCATCGTCGAGGCGATCATCCCGATGCTGCGCGAGGTGGGCATCCGCGCCACCGCCAAGCCGGTCGAGTCCTCGGTGCTGGCCGAGATCGTGCCGCAGGGCGATTTCCAGGCCTTCATGTGGTCGAACCTGTCCGGTCCGGACGATTATGGCATCATGAAATGCTACTATTCGAAAACCCCGCAGAGCAGCTGCAACTATACCGAGTTCAACAATGCCGAATTCGACAAGCTGTTCGAGGCGGCGGGCGACGAAGCCGATGCCGCGAAAAAGACCGACCTGCTGCGCCAGGCCAACAACATCGTCCAGGAAGAGGCGCCGCACTGGTTCTTCAACTACAACAAGGCGGTGATGGCCTATCAGCCCTGGCTGCACGGGCTGCAGGCCAACGCGACCGAACTGGCGATCCAGAACTACGAAGAACTCTGGATCGACGACACCGCGCCCGACTCGCGCAAGTGACGCCCAACTGACCCTTTTCTCCGGCGGCGGGAACGTCGCCGGAGACGGCAAAGGACGATCCATGCTGCGCTTCACCATCCGCCGATTGTTGCAGGTGATCCCGACGCTGCTCGCCGTGGCGCTGCTGATCTTCGTGATCTTCAGCGTCATTCCCGGCAGCTTCGCCTCCAGCCTGATGGCCGACGGGCGCACCAATGCCGACCCCGAGATGATCGCCCGGCTGAACGCCGAGTTCGGCCTCGACAAGCCGCTCTATTTGCGCTTCTTCGATTATGTGAGCGGGCTCGCGCGGCTCGATCTGGGCGAATCTTTCCGCACCCGCGAGCCGGTGACCGAGGTCATCAACGCGCGGATCTGGGCCTCGTTGAAACTGTCGATCGCGGCGATGGTCTTTGCCATGGTGATCGGCATTCCGCTGGGCTTCATCGCCGCGCTGCGCCCCGGCAGCCCGCTCGATTCGCTGACCATGGTCGGCGCGGTGTCGGGCCTGTCCATGCCGCAGTTCTGGCTGGGCCTGCTGCTGATGTATTCCTTCGCCCTGATCCTCGGCTGGCTGCCCAGCTTCGGCTATGGCGGGGGCGACCTGAAATACCTGGTGCTGCCGGCGATCACGCTGGGGGTTACGCCGCTGGCACTGCTGGCGCGGACCACGCGGGCCGGGGTGCTCGAGATCATGAACGAGGATTTCATTCGCACCGCCCATTCCAAGGGCATGAGCAACGGCCGCGTGATCCGCTGGCACCTGACCCGCAACGTCATGGTGCTGGTGGTGACCACCATCGGGCTTCAGTTCGGGTCGATGATGGGACAGGCGGTGGTGATCGAGAAACTGTTTTCCTGGCCCGGCATCGGCTCGCTTCTGGTCGATTCGGTGGCGATCCGCGACATCCCGGTGGTGCAGGGCACGATCCTGGTGATCGTGCTGTGGTTCCTGCTGATCAACACCTTCGTCGATATCGTCTATGCCGCCATCGACCCGAGGATCAAGCAGACATGAGGGGGCTGAATCTCAACCTCTGGATCGGCGGGCTGATCACGCTAGCGGTGATCCTCGGCGCGGTTTTCGCCCCCCTGATCGCCCCTTTCGATCCGGTGTTCGACGCCGACCTGATGAGCGCCGAGATGCCGCCGGGGGCCGAATTCTGGTTCGGCACCGATGCCCAGGGCCGCGACATCTTTTCCCGGGTGCTCTACGGCGCGCGCATCTCGCTGACCGTGGGCGTGGTCAGCCAGATCATCAACTCGGTGATCGGGCTGTCCCTGGGCATCTCGGCGGCCTATTGGGGCGGCTGGTGGGATGACCTGGTGAACGGGCTGACCAACGTGATGCTGGCGATCCCGTCGCTGATCTTCGCGCTGGCGATCATGGCCATCCTCGGCCCCGGCCTGCCCAGCCTGCTGATCGCGCTGGGGCTGACCAACTGGTCCTGGACCTGCCGCATCGCCCGTTCCTCGACGCTCTCGCTCAAGGGGCAGGGCTATGTGCAGGCGGCGCAGACGCTGGGCTATGGCGACGTGCGGATCATGTTCACCCAGCTGCTGCCCAACATGGTCGGCCCGATCCTGGTGATCTCGACGCTCGGCATCGGCGCCGCGGTGCTGGCCGAGGCGGCGCTGTCCTTCCTCGGCCTGGGCATCCGGCCCCCCTTTCCCAGCTGGGGCAGCATGCTGACCGACGCGCGCGAACTGATCGTGATCGCCCCCTGGGCGGCGGTGTTTCCGGGCCTCGCCATCTTCCTGACCGTGCTGGGCTTCAACCTGCTGGGCGACGGGCTGCGCGACATGCTGGACCCGCATATGAGGACGCGCCGGTCATGAGCAACGAAACCCCGCTGCTGGAGTTGAAGAACCTGCATGTCGGCATCCCGACCCGGCGCGATGACGGCACGATCGTGCGCGATGTCAGTTTCTCGATCCTGCCGGGCGAGGCCTTCGGGCTGGTCGGCGAAAGCGGCTCGGGCAAGAGCCTGACCGCGCTGTCGCTGATCCGGCTGCTGAAAAAGCCGCTCAAGGTGACCGACGGGCAGATCCTGTTCAAGGGCAGCGACCTGCGCGCCCTGCCAGACCGCGCCATGCGCGATCTGCGCGGCGACCGCATCGCGATGATCTTCCAGGAGCCGATGACCGCGCTCAACCCGCTCAAGACCGTGGGCCGCCAGATCGCCGAGATGTTCGTGCTGCACCAGGGCAAGTCCTGGGACGAGGCCGGCAAGCTGGCGATCGAGGCGCTGGCCAGCGTCAAGGTGCCGGCCCCCGAGGAACGGGTGCGCGCCTATCCGTTCCAGATGTCGGGGGGGATGCGCCAGCGGGTGATGATCGCCATCGCGCTGGCCTGCGATCCCGACCTGCTGATCGCGGACGAACCGACCACCGCGCTGGATGTGACGGTGCAGGACGAGGTGCTGAAACTGATCGCCGAGCTGTGTTCGGCGCGCGGCACCGCGGTGCTGCTGATCTCGCACGACCTCGGCGTGATCGCCAACATGTGCCAGCGCGTCGGCGTGATGTATGCCGGCCGGCTGGTCGAGGAACGCGACACCTACGACCTGTTTGCCGATCCGCGCCACCCCTATACCAAGGGGCTGCTGGGCGCGCTGCCCCGGCTCGGTTCGCGTTTCGACGGCGGGCGGCGGCGGCTGGTCGATATCGACGGGCTGATCGCCGACAAGACCAGCCTGCTGCAGGAATTCTGCCACCAGCCGCGCAACCCGGTCCGCGACCCGCGCGACCGCGCCATGGCCGAGGGCACGCCATGACCCCGCCGCTTCTCGAGATCCGCGACCTGCATGTGCGTTTCCCGGTGGGCGCGCAGTTTTTCGCGCGCAACAAACGCATCCTGCATGCGGTGAGCGGTGTCGACCTGTCGCTGCAGAAGGGCGAATGCCTGTCCATCGTGGGCGAATCCGGTTGCGGCAAATCCACCACGGCGCTGGCGGTGATGGGCCTGCAAGAACCTTCCGACGGCGATATCCTGATCGACGGTGCCTCGATCACGGGCGAGAACGCGCCGGACCGGATGGCGCGCGCGCGGATCGCGCAGATGGTGTTCCAGGATCCCTACGCCTCGCTCAACCCGCGCCAGACGGTGCGCGGTTCGCTCGCGGCGCCGCTGCGGCTGCACGGGGTGCGGGCGCGTTCGGAGATCGACGACCGGATCGAGGACATCCTGCGCAAGGTCGGGCTGCTGCCGGAACATGGCGCGCGGCTGCCGCACGAGTTTTCGGGCGGCCAGCGCCAGCGCATCGGCATCGCTCGCGCGCTGATCCTTGAGCCACGCATCCTGATGCTGGACGAACCGGTCTCGGCGCTCGACGTGTCGGTGCGGGCCCAGATCATCAACCTGCTGCTCGACCTACAGGAGGCGCTGTCGCTGTCCTTCGTGATGATCAGCCACGATCTCGGCGTCGTCGAACACATGAGCGACCGCGTCGCGGTGATGTATTTCGGGCAGATCGTTGAGATTGGCCCCTGGGACGCGATCTTTTCCAACCCGACGCATCCCTACACCCGCAAGCTGATCCAGACCATTCCCGACCCCGACACGGTGCTGCACCCGGGTCGGGACCGCGATGCGCGGGCCGCGCCGGAACCGCCCGCGGGCTACCGCTTTCACCCCGAGACCACCGGGCGGCCCGATGTCTATGCCGCGCCGGAGCCGTCCGAACTGATCGAGATCGCCCCCGGCCACCTCATCCGCGCCCGCGCCGCATAGGGCTGGTCTCAGGCCGTGGCCGGGCCGCCGTTACGGTGCAGCACTCTGCCTGGCCGCGCCCCGGTTTCGGCACCGTCCTGCCAGACCGGCGCACCGTTCACGATCACGGCCGAGATGCCCCGCGCCGGGCGCGTCGGCGCCTCGAAGGTGGCGCGATCCTCGATCGTTCCGGCATCGAACAGCACCAGGTCGGCAAAGGCGCCGGTCCGCAGCACCCCGCGATCGGCAAAGCCGAACTCCGCCGCCGCGAGGCCGGTCATCTTGTGCACCGCTGTCTCGAGGCTGAACAGGCCCAGGTCGCGCGCATAATGCCCCAGCACGCGCGGGAAGGTGCCCCAGAGCCGGGGATGCGGAAATTCGTCATGCGGCAGCCCGTCCGAGCCGATCATCGTCGGGTCAAAGGCCAGGATCCGCTGCACGTCCGCCTCGTCCATGCGGAAATAGACCGCGCCGGCGGGCTGCAGCCGCGCCACCGCCTCGGCCAGGCCACAGCCCAGGTCGGCGGCGATCTCGGCCATGTCGCGCCCGGCCTGTTCGGGCATCCCCCGCGACCAGGTGACCAGCGTGCGGTCCGAAGTCTCGACGTGATCCAGCATCAGGATCGTCGACGAGGCGGCATAGGGGTAGCAATCGAGGCTGACCCGCTGTTCGCCGCGCCGCGCGGCGATCACCTGCAGCGTCTGGACCGATTGCCCGTGGCAGGCTGTCCCGGTCAGCTTGTGATGCGAAATCAGCACCTGCACCCCCAAGGCGCGGCCGATGGCAAAGGTCTCGTCCAGCGACGCCATCGTGCCTTCGCTCTCGTCGCGCATATGGGTCGCATAGAGCCCGCCCTGCGCCACCATCGGCCGGCAGATCTCGATCACCTCCTCGGTGGTCGCCGCGCGTGCCGGCGGATAGGCCAGCCCGGTGGACACGCCGATGGCGCCCGCCGCCATCGCCTCGGCGACCAGCTCCTGCATCGCCGCGATCTCGGCGCCGCTCGCCGCGCGGTCCAGATCATCCATGGCGATGGCACGCAGCGTCGTGTGCCCGACATAGGCGGCCATGTTCACCGCCGCCGGGCTGTCCCGCAGGGCGTCGAGATAATCGGCGAAACGGCGGAAACGATACCAGTCCCCGGTTGCATCCAGCAGGTCCAGCGGCGGCGTCACCGGCCCGGCGATGGGTTGCGGCATCGGTGCCAGCGAGATGCCGCAATTGCCGGCGACCACGGTGGTCACCCCCTGGCTGACCTTGGCCGCCATGCCGGGATCGGCCAGCAGCGCCCGGTCGTCATGGGTATGCGCATCGATGAAGCCCGGCGCGACGATCAGGCCGCGCGCGTCGATCTCGTGCCCCGCCCGGGAGGCGCCCAGATCGCCGATGGCGGCGATACGCGCCCCCCGCACGCCCAGATCGGCAGCCCGGCGCGGCGCCCCGGTGCCGTCGATCACCATGCCCCCGCGGATCAGCAGGTCGAACGGGTCCGTCATGGCAATGCTCCTGTCGCTGTTCCCATCCCACGCGCCCCTGTCTAGCCGGTCCCGGCTGTCCCGAGAAGCCGCATCCGCGCCCTCAGGCGCTCGTCTGGCGCCCATCTGGCGGCTAATCCGGCGCGATCACGAACCGGTTCTGCATCGCCGGATCGGGCAGGATCCGCCCGCCCCGGACCGGTGCGGAAACCTCCGAGATCGCGTGGCCCAGCCGCCGCCCGCCCCTCCAGACCGGGCAGCGGGAATAGATCACGGTGTTGCGTGCGCCATCTTCGGTGACGGCGGGGTCGGCGCTCACCACAAACAGAACCCGGTCACCGGGGCCAAGCTCGATCCGGTCCTCGTTTCCGGTCTCGATGGCGGCAGGTCCGGCCAACTGCCCGATGCGATGGGCGGGTGCGGTGCCCGCCAGCGCCGCGCCGATGATATCGCCGATCATCCCGGCCAGCGGCAGACCGGGGATCGCGTGGATCGAGTTGAACAGCAGCGCATGGCCGAAGCCGTCGCCGCGCCGCAGATCCGCGCCCAGATCGGCCCGCCCGGCGACCCGTTCGGTGTTGGCGAGCCCGATCCCGCCGGACGCCGATACCGCGACCAGTCCGAAATCCTGTTCGGGGTTTTCCCGCGCCACCGCCGCCACGGCCTCGGCCGCCGGCAGCCCTGCCGCCATCCGCGCCAGCGCATCGCGGTTGACCGGGTCGCCCGCCGCGCTGACGCGGTTGGGCAACCGGTGCCCCGAGACCAGGCCGATCCCCGCCGCACCGGACAGGAACTGCCCCAGCGGCTCGGGCCGGTTCGGTCCGCTCGAGATGACCGCCGCGCAGCGGGCGGCGAGAAATCCCGCGTCCAGCGCCAGCGACGCGACGCCGCCGTCCTGGCAGCAGACCTGGCGATGCCGCCCGCGCCCGTCGAGCACCGAAAAGACCGCGAAACCACCGATCGCGCCGCGCCCGAGGATCTCGGCCGCCAGCATCCCCCGGCGGACCGCCTGCCCCGCATCAGGCCCATATGCCGCGATCCCGATCGTCATTCCGCGCACCCCCTCTCCGCAAGGCAGCTACCTTCCTGCGCAGCGCCCCGGCCCGTGTCAATGGCACCCACTATCGCCCAAGGTCAGGACGGTTGCATCCATCGTGGTCTCAGGTGCGTTTTGGCCTTTTGCGGCGCGAGATTGCCCGGGGATGAAAACAGGATGTCGCCAACGGGCACGTCGCGGAAACCACCGTTGCAACCCTCGCCGACTGCGTAGCGCATCGCTTGCCCGGCGCGATGCAGCGCCGCCACGAAATCGGCGTGCGGTCATGTCGCCGAAAGCCCCGGTATCGTGCGGCTTTCAGGCCCGTTTGGCGAAGATTATCGTAGCGCGCGCTCTCCGAGCCCCAGGCCGCGGCCGATTATTTCCTTCATGATCTCGCTGGTGCCGGCGTAGATCCGCGCTATTCGGGCGTCGCGGAACATATGGCTGATTTCGTATTCGTCCATATAGCCCGCGCCGCCGTGGAATTGCAGCCCGGCATCGACCACGTCGCCCTGAAGCTCGGAACAGATCAGCTTGGCGGCGGCCGCGTCTTCCGACGTCAGCCTGTCGTCATTGGCCAAGACCACGCATTGATCCAGATAGGCCTGGGCCGCGTCCAGGCGTGCCCGCAGATCGGCCATGACGAAACGGGTGTTCTGGAATGCGCCGATGGGGCGGTCGAAGGCACGGCGTTCCTTTACGAAATCGAGCGTGATGTCGAAGGCCGCCTGGGCGTGCGCCAGCGACGAGATCGCGCTCATCGTGCGTTCGACTGCGAGGCATTCGGCCATGTAGGCAAAACCCTGCACCGGATCGCCAAGCAGGTTTTCCCTGGGGACGCGGACATCGTCAAAACGTATCTCGGCCGTGTCCTGCACTGGCAGGCCCATTTTCTTCAGGTGCCGGCCCCGCGAAAACCCCTCCATGTCCGCAGTCACCACAAAGAGCCCGATCTGCCCGCGCTTTTCGCCGGTTCTGGCGGCCACGACGAACAGATCGCCGATGATGCCGTTCGAGATGAAGGTCTTCGACCCGTTGAGCAGATAGTGATCCCCCTTGTCCTCGGCCCTGGTCCGGATCGCGGCCAGGTCTGATCCGGTACCGGGTTCGGTCATGGCGATGGCCATGATCACGTCGCCCGACACCGCGCCGGGCAGGAACCGGGATTTCTGTTCGGCATTGGCAAAACGGTCGAGATAGGGGCCGACAAGCATCGAGTGCGCGTTGTGGAAAAAGCCGATATCGGTCCAGCGGATCGTTTCCTCCTGCAACACCTGGTCATAGCGAATGTCGCGAATACCCGGGCCGCCATATTCCTCATCGGCCCAGAGGCACAGCCAGCCGCGGTCGCCGAACGCGCGGAAATCATCGCGATCGACATGGCCCTGTTCGCGCCATTTGCCGACCTTTTCGGCAAGGTTGTCCCTGAGCCAGCGCCGGACCTGGTCACGGAAGATCTCGTGTTCCGGTTCGAAATGGGTGCGTGGAAACGGCATGGTCACTCCTTGCTGAACCTGTCGCGCAGAACGTGTTTCAGCACTTTGCCGGCCGGCGAAAGCGGCAAGGCGTCGACGAGGGATATCGAGCGCGGCGCCTTGTAGCCGGCGATCAATGCGCTGCAATGGGCGCGAACGGCCGCGAGCGTGATGTCGGACCCGTCGTCGGGAACGATCACCGCGTGAACCCGTTCGCCCCAGTCCGGGTCCGGCACCGCGACCACCGCACTGGCGGCGATGCCCGGCATGGTGGCCAGCGCGTTCTCGACCTCTGCGGAATAGACGTTTTCGCCGCCCGAGATGATCATGTCCTTGACGCGGTCGACGACATGCAGAAACCCGTTCTCGTCCATGAAACCGGCATCACCGGTATGGAGCCAGCCATCGTCCGACAGCGCCTGTGCCGTTTCCTCGGGCCGGTTCCAGTAGCCAAGCATGGTCTGCGCCCCTTTCACGGAAATCTCGCCGACATGGCCGACGGGCAGCGGCGCGCGGTTGCCGTCCACGATCCGAACCGTAGCCGTCGGCAGCGGGCGCCCGGCCGAGGCGAGGCGTCTTTCCGCACCGTCGCCCAGGTGTTCGGCGGGGGCCAGGCAGGTGACGACGGGCGAGAATTCGGTCTGCCCATAGACCTGCATGAACCCCGCGGTCGGGATCGCCGTCATGGCGCGGGACAGAAGGGTCGTGTCGATCGGAGCCGCGCCATAGCGTATCGAGATCAGCGACGAGAGTTCACGCGCGCCCATGTCCGGATGATCGAGCAACCAGCGCAGCATGGTCGGCACGACGAAAATGTCGCCGATACGCTCCGCCTCGATCAGCCGAAGCGCCTCGCCCGGATCAAAGGCCGGCATGATCACCTGCGGGGCGCGGCGATAGGCGAACTGGAAGATCACCCCGACCCCACCGATGTGGAAAAACGGCGCCACATGCAGCCCCGGGGCCGCGCCTCCGTTGGGGGCGGCCGCGGTGAGCGACAACGAGCAGGTCGCGATCCCGGCATGCGAGAGCATCACCCCCTTGGGCCGCCCGGTTGTCCCCCCGGTATAGAGAAGTGCCGCCATGTCGTCGCCGCCGGCGCCCGCATCCGGCACGGGATCATGCGCGGCGATGAGATGCTCAAAGCTCTCGCACCCCTCGGGCGCCGGGTTTTCCCCCGCGTGGATCACGGTTTTCAATACCGGCGCAAGACGTCGCAGATCGGGCAGAAGATCCGTGAAATCGTCGCCCACGATCAGAACTTCCGTGCCGCTGTCTTTGAGCGAGAACGCCATTTCCGCCGTCGACCAACGGTTATTCACCGGGTTTATGACCGCCCCCGCCCACAGCGTGGCAAAGACATATTCCACATACCGGTCCGAATTATGCGCCAGCATCGCCACCCGGTCGCCTTGCCTGACCCCGATGGCCACCAGCGCCGCGGCGAGCCGCGACACGCGATCGACGAAATCGGCATTCGTTTTCCGTCTCTGCCCGAATATCGTGAAGAGGCCGCCGGGGTTTTCGTCGCGTGCCTTTTCAAGCGGCTGTGTCAGGCTGAGGCCCGGCATCAGTTGCGGTTCCGGTCGTCCAGCCCGAGGCCGCGCCCGATGATCTCGCGCATGATCTCGGATGTCCCCGCGTAGATCCGGCTGATCCGGGCATCCCGGTAGAGATGGCTGATCTCGTATTCATCCATGTATCCCGCGCCACCATGCAGTTGCAGGCATTCATCGACCACCCGGCCCTCCACCTCGGAGGTGAACAGCTTGACCTCCGCCGCCATTTCCGCGCCAAGCTCGCCGTTCAGGTGTTCGCGCACGCAATGGTCGGTCAGCGCCCAGGCGGCATCCAGTTCGGTGCGGAGCGAGGCCATCTTGAAACGCGAGTTCTGAAACGTGCCGATCGGACGCCCGAACGCGCGGCGATCCATGATGTATTCCATGGTGATGTTGAACGCATGTTCGGCCCGCGCGATGAAACCGGCCGCCCCGATCAGGCGCTCTTCCGCGAGGTTCATCATCATCGTCTTGAACCCCGCGCGCGGGTCACCCAGCACGTTTTCCTTGGGCACCTTCACGTCGTCAAAGAACAGCTCGGCCGTGTCCTGGCTTTCCAGCCCGACCTTCCTGAGGTTCCGGCCACGTTCGAAACCGGGCGTTCCGTCCTCGACCCAGAACAGGCCGATCTCGTGGCTGGCATCGGGATTGGTGCGGGCGGCGACCAATACCAGCCCGGCAAGAAACCCGTTTGAAATATAGGTCTTGGACCCGTTCAGCACCCAGTGATCGTCGGCCTCGACTGCCCGCGTCCGGATGCCGGCCAGGTCTGAACCGGTCCCCGGTTCCGTCATCGCGATGGCCAGAACCGTGTCGCCAGAAACCGCGCCGGGCATGAACCGGTCACGTTGCGCATCCGAGGCGAATTTCTGCAGATACGGCCCGATGATCCGGTTCTGCAACCCGATGAAAAAGCCCGGTTCGCGCGGGCCGAGCTCTTCGCACAGGATCATGTCATAGCGAAAATCGTCGAGCCCCAGCCCGCCGTGTTTTTCATCGGCATACATGCACAGGAACCCTTCGCGCCCCGCGCTTTTCCAGAGCTCGCGGCTGACGCAACCGTTCTCGCGCCATTCCCCGGCGCGGGGAAAAACCTCTTTCTCGGCCCAGGCCCGCACCGTGCGGCGGAAGATTTCGTGTTCTTCGTCGTAGATCGTGCGTTTCAGCATTCGAGCCTCCGGTCGTGGGGGGCGGTCCCGCAATGGCACCGCCCCGATTGCGCTATTTGATCGTTTCGATCAGCTTCCAGCCGCCATTGTCGACGACGGAGACAAAGATCTCCTCGGCGCTGGCATGGTCATCGGCGCTCATCGCGATGGTGTTCCCGGCGATCACGTCCTCGTAGTCGAGCGTTTCCATCGCCTTGATGAACCCCTCGCGGGTCAGGTCGCGGCCCGCGGCTTCCAGCGCCTCGGTCACCATCACGGCACCCGAATAGCCCAGAACCGCGCCGCTGCCCGGGAACTTGTCACCGCTGGCCGCCTTGAATTCGCCGACCCAGGCCGCGACCTCGGGCACATCCATGCGCGAGGCCAAGTCCTGCCAACCCGAAACGGCATAGACCCCGTCATTCACGCCCTGCGCCGCGAGCCCCTGGGCCACGACCGTGTGGAACCCGGCGCCCGACAGCAGGAACTTGACATCAGTCATGCCCAGCTTGCGTGCCGTGGCGATGGCATTGATCATCTGGCTGATGCCCAGCCCGACCGCGACGGTGTCACAGCCCGAGGCCTTGATCTTGCCGAACGCGCCGGTGAAGTCGGTCTCGTCGGGTTTATGCGCCAGTTCCGCGCCAAGTTCCTGCCCGCGTGCCTTGGCGATCTCGTGAATCGCTTCCTCGATTTCCTTGCCGAAATCGGTCGGCAGCAACATGGTGCAGAATTTCTGCGTGCCCTGTTCGTCGATCAGATAGCTGGCGCCTTCCTTGATCGCGGCATAATAGGTCGCGGTCGGGATGAATTTCCACGACTCGAAAGGTTCGACCATCTGGCGGGCCGCGGTAATGGGCGCAACGTTCGGAATGCCCTGGGGCCCCATCAACTGGAACATCGCGATATTGTGCGGGGTGCCGAGGTTGTTCAGCATCGCGAAAACCTGGTCGCGGTTGACCAGCTTGTTCGCCGCCTGAACGGCCTTGGGCACCTGGTAGCCGTGGTCCTCCACGATATAGGTCAGCTTGCGCCCGTGGATGCCACCGGCGGCGTTGATCTTGTCGAAATGCATCTGCACCGCGGTGACCGCGGGCACCGAAAACGCGGCAAACAGACCCGAAAGGTCCTGCGCGCTGCCAATCTTGATCTCGGTGTCCGTAACCCCGGGCGTCTGCGCGTTTGCCGGCGCGGCAAGCGCGAGGGCAAATGCGGCCACCACTGATTTCATCTTCATTTTTGCTTTCCTCCCTTTGAAGCATCCGGTGTCCCGGTCCGTGTCAGTACATGGTGTCGATCAGCTCCGAGTGCCGTTCGCTGACGAAGCTCCGCTTGAGCTTCATCGTTGGCGTCAATTCGTCGTCTTCCGGGGTCAGCAGGATGTCGATGAGCCGGAAATCCTTGATCTGTTCGACCTGCGCGAATTCCTTGTTGGTGTCGGCCACGATCGACCCGATCAGCTGGCGCACCTCGTCGGCGCGGGTCAGCGACGCGTAATCCGAAAACGGAACCTGCCTGTCGCGGGCGAATTTCTCGACATTCTCCTGGTCGATCATGACCAGGCAGGTGAGGAACTTGCGTTTGTCGCCGATCACCACGGCATCCGAGACATAGGGCGAGAATTTCAACCGGCTTTCGATTTCGGCCGGAGTGATGTTCTTGCCGCCCGCGGTGATGATGATGTCCTTGATCCGGCCCGTGATCGTCAGGCAGCCGTGATCGTCGATGCGCCCGACATCGCCGGTTCTCAGCCACCCGTCCGCGGTCAGGGTTTCGGCGGTCTTGTCGGGCTTGTTCCAGTAGCCTGCGAACACCGTCGGCCCGCCGATCTGGATCTCGCCCTCGTCGGACAGACGCAGACCGACACCGGGCAGGGCCGGGCCGACCGTGCCGATGCGGCTGTCGCCCACCTTGTTGCTGGTGCCGACACCCGAACATTCGGTCAGCCCCCAGCCTTCGATCAGGGGCACGCCGATGGCGTTGAACCAGCGTATCAGATCGGGCGAAATCGGTGCCGCGCCGGTGGTGCATCGCCGCGCCCGCCCCAGCCCCAGCATCCGCCGCAGGTTGGCCAGAACCAGGATTTCGGCCAGCGCATGTTTCAGCCGCAACCCGATCCCCGGCCGGCCACCCTGTTCCAGCACCGCCGCGCGGGCCGCCCCGACCCGCAGCGCCCAATCGAACACGCGGCCCGCGAAACCGCCCGCTTCCGAGCGCATGATCGTCACCCCGGAATACAGTTTCTCCCAGATCCGCGGCACACCGGCAAAGGAATGCGGGCTGACTTCGCGCAGGTTGTCGAACACCGTTTCGGGGCTTTCGGCAAAGTTCACCGTGCACCCGGCCGCGATCGGGTTTTCAACCGACACGAGCCGTTCCAGCGCGTGGCACAGGGGCAGGAAACACAGCAATTCGTCCGCCGCGTCGAAATCATAGACATGCGGCCAGGCCGCGAGCTGGAACATCACATTGCGATGGGTGATGATCGCGCCTTTGGACGGGCCCGTGGTGCCCGAGGTATAGATCAGCATCCGCGGATCCTCGGGGCGCACCGCGGCCAGCGCCGTTTCGAACCGGCCGGGATGGGCCTCGGCCTCGCGCGCGCCCTGCAGCAAGAGCGCGTCCAGGAATGTCACCTGCGGGTCAGAGAACTCGGCCAGCCCGTCGCGATCAAACACCACCACATACCTGATCTCCGGCATCCGGTCGCGGGCATCCAGCCATTTGTCCAGCTGTTCGTCGTTCTCGACAAACAGCACGCTGGCGCCGCTGTCCTGCGCCAGATAGGCAAGCTGGCTCGCGCTGTCGGTGGTATAGACGCCCGACGGGATCGCCCCGATCGACGCCGCGCCGAGATCGCAATAGAGCCATTCGCGGCGGTCTTCGGACAGGATCAGGACCGGCTCGCCCGGCCTGACCCCCAAGGCCATCAGCGCCAGGCCGATCTTGCGGGCGTTTTCGTAATAGTCGCGCCAGGAATAGGCCTGCCAGATGCCCAGCTTCTTTTCGCGGTGGCAGACGCGGTCGCCAAAGCGGTCGCACCGGTCCTTCCACAGCGACACGACGGTGGCGTGGCTGTCAACGGTGATCCGGTCCCCGGACAAAGCTGCATTCATCTCCATGTCTTGCGCCTTTTCCAGCGTTTCTGGCCGCGTTCGGTTTCCTGCGTGCGCCCGAGATAGAATTCCTGGATGTCGTCGGATGCCTTGAGCCGTTCCGTCGGCCCCGACATCACGATCCGCCCCATTTCCAGCACATAGCCGGTCGTCGCCGTTTCCAGCGCGATATGGGCGTTCTGTTCGACAAGCAGCATGGTCACGCCCTGTTCGGCATTGAGCCGCGCGATGATGTCAAAGATCTCCTGCGTCAGCAGGGGCGACAGGCCCAGCGACGGTTCATCCAGCATCATCAGCCTGGGACGCGCCATGAGCCCGCGCCCGATGGCCAGCATCTGCTGTTGCCCGCCCGACAGGAACCCCGCCGCCTGCCGGCGCCGTTCCCGGAGAACCGGAAAGTAGCTGTAGACCAGGTCCAGGTCCCCGGCCGGCACCGCCCTGCGCGTAAACGCCCCCAGTTTCAGGTTCTCTTCGACGGTCAGGTATGGAAACACCTCGCGCCCCTCGGGCACCAGCGATATGCCTTTCGTGACGATCCGGTCCGGCTCCAGCCGGGCGATCGGCTCGCCCATGAAGTCAACCGCGCCCTTTTCCGGGTCCATCAGACCGGCGACGGTTTTCATCAAGGTCGTCTTGCCCGCCCCATTGGCGCCGAGAATGGCGACGATCTCGCCCTCGTTCACGTCGATCGAGACGCCGCGCAGCGCCATGATCGCGCCGTAATAGGTTTCGAGGTTGCGCACCGACAGGATGTTCATGCCGTCACCTCCGTGCCCAGATAGGCGGCCTGCACATCGGGATGCGCCTGCACCTCGGCCGGCGTCCCGAGCGCCAGCGGCCTGCCATTTGCCACGGCAAGAACCCGGTCGCAGACCTGGGTGACCAGCGACATGTCATGTTCGACCATCAGCACGGTCAGCCCCATGTCGCGGCGCATGTCCTCGATCCAGAACGCCACGTCCTGCGTTTCTTCGACCGACAGGCCCGAGGCCGGTTCATCGAGCAGGATCAGGCGCGGCCCGATCGCCAGCGCGCGGCCGATTTCGACCACTTTGCGCACACCATAGGGCAGCCCCGCGATCATCTTGGTGCGATGCGCCTCCAGTTCGAGGAACTCGATCACCTCTTCGACCTTTTCGCGATGCAGCCGTTCCTCGCGCCGGACCTTCGGCAGAAACAATGCGTCCTGAACGAAACTGGTTTTCCGGTGCGTGTGCCGCCCCATCAGGAGGTTGTCGAGCACGGTGGAATGATCGAACAGTTCGATGTTCTGGAACGTCCGCGCGATGCCCAGCGGGGCGATATCCTGCGCCTTCAGGCCGGTGATGTCCTGACCATCGAACCAGATCGTGCCCCTTGTGGGTTTGTAGATCCGGCTGATCAGGTTGAAGATCGTCGATTTCCCGGCCCCGTTGGGCCCGATGATCGCGAAAATCTCGCCCGGCGCGACGTCGAATGACACGCCGTCCACCGCCTTGACGCCGCCGAAATGAACGGTCAGGTCGCGTATCTCGAGCAGGTTCATTTCATGCGTTCCGTTTTCAGATAGCTTTTCTGGCGGCGGAACACGTCGCGGCGGGCCAGCGGGAACACCTCGAACCAGTATTTGATCTTGAGGCTGCGCCCGTAGATCCCGGTCGGCTCGTAGATGATGAACCCGATCAGGATCAGCGAAAACAGCATGGTGTCGAGCCCCGGAATGCCCGCTAGGTTGATGCCCAGGTTCTCGTTGAGACCATCGCGCAGAATGGCGATGAGCTGGGGCACCGCCGAGATCAGGATCGCCCCCAGGAACGCGCCCTGGATCGAGCCGAGGCCACCGATCGTCACCACGAGCAGCAGGTTGATGGAGATGAAGATCGAGAACAGCTCGTAGTTGAAGAAGCCGATATAGTGACCCAGCAAAGCCCCGGCCAGCCCGGTCACCCCGGCGGACAGGCCAAAGGCCAGCGATTTTGTCTGGGTGACGTTGATGCCCAGCGCCCGCGCCGATACCTCGCTGTCGCGAACGGCCAGGAATGAACGCCCGGTCGGGCTGCGCATGAGGTTGGCATAGCCCCAGGTGACAAGTGCGACGACCCCCAGCACCAGCCAATAGAAATTGCTCAGGGCCGCGTATCGATCGAAACTGATGCCGAGGATCTCGATCGACGGCGCCAGTATCCCGCCGATGCCGCCGGTCAGCGGCTCGAACAGGATCACAAGCTCTTCGACGATGACGAACATCGCCAGCGTGGCAATCGCCAGGTAGATGCCCGACATCCGCACCGCGGGAACCGCGATCAGCGCCCCGAACAGCCCGGTCAGCAGCCCGGCGAGAAGAAAACTGATCGCGAAGGGCAGTCCCGCGTTCATCAGCGCGGCATCGGAATAGGCGCCGATGGCCAGGAATGCCGCATGGCCCAGGCTGACCTGCCCGGTATGTCCCACGGCAATCATCAGACCCATACCGGCAAGCGCCCAGATCAGGGTGTTCGTGACCTCGGAGAGATAATAGTCGCCGACCAGGAAGGGCAGCGCCGCCATGGCGAGCAGAAGCAGCCCCATCAATACCCGGTCCCGCCCGTGTTCGTGCAGGTCGATGTCGCTGTCATAGCTGGTCTTGAAAACAACGCGCATGGGCTAGACCTTCTTCATCTGGATCTGGCCGAACAGCCCGCCCGGACGGGCCACCAGAACGATCAGCATGATCATGTAGGGGGACATCTGGGCGAATTCGCCGGGGGCATAGCGCCCGGCATAGGCCTCGACCACGCCGATGATCAGCCCGCCCAGCAAGGCGCCCGGCAGGGACCCCAGCCCGCCGATCACGGCGGCGGCAAAGGCCTTGATGCCCAACAGCCCGATATTGGGATCGATTGCGCCCCGGGTGGCGTAGAGAATTCCGGCAACGGTCGCGACGGCGCCCGACAGGCCCCAGATCATGGAATTGACCCGCATGACCGGCACCCCGACGATATAGGCGGCCATCTGGTTCTGGCTGGCGGCCTGCGCGGCAAGCCCATACCGCGTGAAGGCAAAGAAGGCCCACAGCAGGAGCGTGAGAATGATGGTCACGACAATGGCCGTCAGATCGGCCAGCCCGACGACCACGCCGCCCGCCGAAAGGTTTTTTCCGGCAAAGGGGGTTTCGAGCACCAGCGGCGTGTAGCCCCAGATCAGCCCCGCAACGAAACGGAACACGAACCCCAGGGCGATGGTCAGGATGACCAGCGCGAATTGAGGCTGGCCAAAGAGGCGACGGACCACGATGCGCTCGACGCCCCAGCCCAGCATGAACATGATGATCATGGCCATCGGGACCGCGACGACAAAGGGCAACCCCAGCTGACCGGAGTTGCCCAGCGTGAGCGCCACGAACGCCCCCAGCATCATCATGTCGCCCTGCGCGAAGTTTACGCCCTCGCTCGCCTTGTAGATCAGCACGAAGCCCAGCGCGACCAGGCCATAGACGCAGCCGCTGGCCACCCCACCGATCAGAAGCTGCAGGATTTCCGTCATGGAAACCTCTGCGCCGCGGCGCCCGCCAGTGAATCGGTCATCGAATCCCTCCCGCTCAGCGTTGATCGCTGTTGACAAGTTTTAAACATGGGTGTTCAATCTTAGTCAATACTGCTCTTGCAATTCGGTGTTTTTGTCATGAATGCGGCCACTCTTCGAATTCACCAGACCGCCATGCGCATTTTTGCCGAACGCGGCGGCACGGTCATTGGCGTCAGCGACCTGGCGCGCGAAGCGGGCGTGGCGCGCGGCACCATCTACAACAACATCCCGGACCCATCCGACCTGTTCGTTCCGGTCTGCGACATGGTCGCGGCCGAGTTTCGCGAGTCGATGGGCCTCGCCTGCGCCCATATGGACGACCCGGCGGAAAAGATCTCCGCATCGATCCGGCTCAGCATCCGGCGCGTCCACGATGAACCGCACTGGGGGCGCTTCATCGCGCGCTATGCCATGCTGGAGCCGAAGCTCGGGAGCTTCTGGGCCGAGATGCCCGCCGTCGAACTCCGCCGGGGGCTCGCCTCGGGACGGTTTCGGTTTCAGCCCGATCAGGTCGCGTCGATCACGGCCACGGCGGGCGGGGGAACCTTCGGTGCGATGACGCTGGTTCTCAACGGCCATCGAACATGGCGGCAGGCCGGTGACGATGCCGCGGAAATCATCCTGCGCGGCATCGGGATCGAACCCGCCGAAGCCCGCGCGATCACCCAGAACGAACTGGAGCCCCTGCCCCGTATGACCGCATTCAACGCGGCCTGACACCGGGCAGAGCAAGGAACCGGACGGAACAAGGAAAGGAACGACAATGGCTGAAACGGCCTATATCTACGACGCCATTCGCACGCCGCGATCGAAGGGCAAGGCGGATGGGGCATTGCACGAGGTGAAACCCATCCATCTCGTGACGACCCTGCTGAACGAGATGCAGGCACGGCACGATCTGGATACGTCGCGTGTCGATGACGTGATGCTGGGCTGCGTGATGCCGGTGATGGAACAGGGCGCCGTGCTGCCCAAGATCGCGCTTCAGAAGGCCGGCTGGGACGAAAGCGTGGCCGGCGCACAGGTCAACCGGTTCTGCGCCAGCGGTCTCGACACGTTCAACACCGCCGCGGCCAAGGTGGCGTCGGGCTGGGAGGATCTGGTCTGCGCGGGCGGCTACGAATCGATGTCCCGCGTGCCGATGGGCGCCGATGGCGGCCCGATGGGCGAAGACCCCGAAACCGCATTCGACACCGGGTTCGTGCCGCAGGGGATCGGCGCCGACCTGATCGCCACGATCGAAGGCTGGTCGCGCGATGACGTGGATGCGTTTGCGCTGGAAAGCCAGAAGCGCGCCGCACATGCCCGCGATTCGGGCTGGTTCGATCGCTCGGTTGTCCCGGTCACAGACGAGAACGGCCTTGTCGTTCTGGACAGGGACGATTTCATCAAGCCGGACACGGACATGCAGAAGCTGGGCGCGCTGAAACCCAGCTTTGCATCCCCCGGCGCGCTCGGTTTCGACGCGGTGGCATGTGCCAGATACCCGCAGATCGAACGGATCAACCATGTCCACACGCCGGGCAATTCCAGCGGCATCGTCGACGGGGCCTCGCTGGTGATGGTGGGCAATGAACGTGTTGGCAGGGATCTCGGCCTCGATCCGCGCGGCCGGGTCGTCTCGGTGGCCCTGACCGCCACCGACCCGACGATCATGCTCACCGGTCCCGGCCCGGCGTCTGAAAAGGCGCTCGCCAAGGCCGGGCTGACCATCGACGACATCGACCTCGTGGAAATCAACGAAGCCTTCGCCAGTGTCGCCCTGCGCCTGCAGAAGGACCTGCGCGTGCCGGACGAGAAACTGAACGTGGTGGGCGGCGCGATTGCCATGGGCCACCCGCTCGGCGCCACCGGCGGCTGCCTGGTCTCGACCATGCTGGACGAATTGGAGCGCCGGCAGCTGAACCGCGCATTGATCTGCATGTGCGTCGGCGGCGGCATGGGTATTGCCTCTATCATCGAACGTTTGTGAGAAAGAGCAGGATGGAAGATTTTATCTACGAAAAGGACGCCAATGGCATCGTGACCGTCACGATGGACATGCAGGGGCAGAACGCAAACACCATGAACGCGCGGTTCGAGCCGGGCATGCGCGCGATCTGCGACCGGCTGGAGGCCGAAGAGGGGCTGGCGGGCGTGATCTTCGCCTCGGCCAAGCCCACTTTCTTTGCGGGCGGTGACCTGAACGACATTCTCGCGACCGAAACCGCCGACGAAGCCACGTTTGCGCATGTCGAAGCGAACAAGGCCGTCTACCGGCGGCTCGAGAAACTGCCGGTTCCCGTGGTTTCGGCCATCAATGGCGCGGCGCTGGGCGGCGGATATGAACTGTGCCTTGCCTGCAATCACCGTATCGTCGTGACCGATCCCAGGGCGGTGGTCGGCCTGCCCGAAGTGACGCTGGGCCTGCTGCCCGGCGCCGGCGGTGTCGTGCGGCTGACGGCGAAACTGGGGTTGGAAAAGGCGCTGCCGTTTCTCCTGGAGGGCAAACAGGTTCGCCCGGATGCAGCGCTTGCGGCCGGGCTCGTGGATGAGATCGTCGCGGATCGCGACCAGCTTGTCCCGGCGGCGAAGGCATGGATCAGGGCCAACCCCGACAGCCACACCCAGCCCTGGGATCAAAAGGGTTTCCGCTATCCCGGCGGCGACGCGGTGCATCCGCGGATTCGGCAGACCGCCATCATGGCCCCGGCGATGCTCTACAAGAAGACACGGGGCCTCTTGCCCGCGCCGGAAAAGATCCTCGATATCGCCGTGACCTCGATGAAGATGAATTTCGACGCGGCCCTGCGGATGGAAACGCGCCGTTTCATCGGGCTCATGGCCTCGAAAGAGGCCAAGGCCGCGATCTCGACCTTCTTCTTCGGCACGCAGGCCGTGAAATCCGGCAAGGTCCGCCCCGAAGGTGACCGCTGGCAGGCCGGGTCGGCCGCGGTGCTCGGCGCCGGCATGATGGGCTCGGGTATCGCCTATGCCCATGCAAAACGCGGCCTTCCGACCCAGCTCAAGGACACCGACATGGCCAATGCCGAGCGCGGTAAGGGCTATTCGGAGAGGCTCTGCGACAAGGCGCTGTCGCGGGGGAGGCTGGACGAGGCGGGCAAGGCCGCGCTTCTGGACCGGATCACCCCTACAACCGGGAACGCGGCGGCCGGGAGCATCGACATCGTCATCGAGGCGGTGTTCGAAGATATCGGGTTGAAGGAAAAGGTCATCGCCGACACCTGGCCGATGCTGGCCCAGGACGGGATCTATGGCTCGAACACATCGACCCTGCCGATCTCGATCCTGGCGGAGGCCTGCCCTGACCCGACCCGGTTCATCGGGCTTCACTTCTTTTCGCCGGTCGACCGGATGAAGGTGGTCGAGATCATCGTCGGCGACAAGACCAGCGAGGAAACCCTGCGCAAGGCCTATGACTACGTCCAGCAGATCGGCTACATGCCCATCGTCGTGAATGACGCCCGGGGGTTCTTTACCAGCCGCGTCTTTGGCACCTTCATGGACGAGGGTTGCCAGTTGCTGTCGGATGGCATGGCACCCGCTGCCATCGAACGCGCCGCCTGGCTGGCGGGTATGCCGGTCGGGCCGCTTCAGGTCTTTGACGAGGTTTCGCTGATCCTCAGCCAGAAGGTGCGCAAGACCCATGAGGCGCTGGACCAGCGGCTCGGGGTCGACAGCAAGTTCGGCGCCCACAATACCGCAACGTCCAGGATCACCGACGCGATGATCGACATGGGCCGCGGTGGACGGCAATATGGCGGCGGGTTCTATGACTATGACGCAGAAGGCGGGCGCACGCTCTGGGACGGGCTTGGCCAGTTTGCGCGGGGCAATTCCGAGGTCTCGCTGCGGGATGCGATCGACCGCATCCTCTATCGGCAGGCCATCGAAACGCTGCGCTGCATGGATGAAGGCGTGTTGAATACCGAGGTCGAGGCCAATCTGGGCGGCATCTTCGCCATCGGATTCCCCGCCCATACCGGCGGCGCGATCCAGTTCATCCGGGGCGAGGGGATCGAGGCATTCGCCGCGCGCGCCCGCGAACTGGCCGCGGAGTATGGCGACCGTTTCGCCGTGCCCGACAGCATCTATGACCGATTGCGCGACGATAAGGCGCAAGCGGCATGAGCGGACCGCTTGCCGGGCTGAAAGTCATCGAAATGCAGGGAATTGGCCCGGTTCCCCTGGCCGGCCAGCTCCTTGCGGATCTCGGGGCCGATGTGGTTCTGATCACGCGTGCCTCCGGCCCGGCCGACCCCACCGACATCAACAACCGAGGCAAGCGTTCGATCGCGCTGAACCTCAAGGCCCCGGGCGGTATCGAGGTCGCAAGGACGCTGATCACGCGGGCGGACGTGCTGATGGAGGGGTTTCGCCCGGGTGTGATGGAGCGGCTGGGACTGGGGCCGGATGATTGCCCCCGCAGCCTGGTCTATGCCCGCATGACCGGCTGGGGACAGGAGGGGCCGCTGTCGCAAACCGCCGGACATGACATCAATTACCTGGGACTGACGGGGTTCCTGAACGCCACCGGCCGCGCCGGTGACGTCCCGACCCCTCCGATCAATATCGCCGCCGATTATGGTGGCGGCACCATGTTCCTGCTGTTCGGTATCCTTGCCGCTCTCTACGAACGCCAGAACTCGGGCGAGGGGCAGGTGGTCGATGCCGCCATGGTCGATGGCGCGGCGGCGCTGATGGGGCTTGTCCATTCGTTCATCGCCCGCGGCCAATGGTCGGAACAGCGCGAAGCAAACCTGCTCGATGGCGGCGCCCCTTTCTACCGGACCTATGAATGCGCCGATGGCAGGTTCATCGCCGTGGGTCCGCTCGAGCCGCAGTTCTTTGCCGAGCTTGTGCGCCTCGCCGACCTGCCCGGGGACCACGTCACCACGCAGATGGACACGGGCCGGTGGCCTGAACGCCGCGATGACTATGCGCGGGTCTTCAGCCGGAAGACGCGCGACGAATGGGCGGCGATCTTCGATGGCACGGATGCCTGCGCCACACCGGTTCTCAGCTGGTCCGAGGCGCCTCGTCACCCGCATCTGGCCGCGCGCGGCACCTTCATCTCAACCGAAGGCGTTACCCAGTCCGCCCCCGCGCCGCGTTTCAGCCGCAGCCAGCCCGAAACACCCAAGACCCCCGCCGCCCCCGGCGGCGACGGTGAAGCGATCCTTTCGGAAACCGGCTATGGCGCCGCAGAAATCGCCGCCTTGCGCGACGCGGGCGTCCTCGCCTGACCGAGGGCTGCGGGATCATGCGCAACGGGAAATTGTTTTGCCCATTTCCTGATCATCCCGCTGAATGATGCGCCAAACCGATGACGTGGCCGGTGGCATCCGGTGCCGATCCCTTGCGCCGTGTCCCTGAAACCTGAATCCAGTCCGGGATGGATACGAAACTCACAGTGGTGGTGGTCGAAGAGGATCGGGATCGCGCCATCGCGATTGTCGATGCCCTGAAGGACAGCGTCGATTGCGATGTATTCGTGATCTCCGAGGCCAGTGGCCTCGGGCGCAAGATCGCGGTGCATGCGCCCGATATCGTCCTGATCGATGTCGACAACCCGACGCGCGACATGCTCGAGGAACTGACGCTCGCCTCGGGTCCGCTGGAGCGGCCGGTGGCGATGTTCGTGTCGGGCGCGGCGGGCGGGTTGGCGCAGGCCGCGATTGAAGCGGGCGTGTCGGCCTATGTGGTGGACGGCCTGTCGCCCGCGCGCATCAGGCCGGTGATGGACACCGCCATCGCACGGTTCCGCATGGTGCGCCAGATGCGCAGCGAACTGGCAGAAACGCGGCGCGCGCTGGAGGAGCGCAAGGTGATCGACCGGGCCAAGGGGCTCCTGATGAAGGCCAAAAGCATCGATGAGGATGCCGCATATGCGCTATTGCGCAAGACGGCGATGAACCAGGGTCGGCGCGTGGCGGATGTGGCCGGGGCCGTCGTCACCGCGTCGGGGCTGCTGGGATGAGGACCGTGGAAATCTCCGTCGCCTTCATGCCGCTCGTGGATGCGGCGCCCCTGATCGTCGCGCAGGAGCTGGGGTTTGCCGAAACCGAAGGCGTTTCGCTCGACCTCGTCGCCGCGCCGTCATGGTCGTCGCTGCGCGACATGCTGGCCTTCGGGCGGGTGGATGCGGCGCATCTCCTCTCGCCGCTGCCGGTGGCCATGGCCCTGGGGCTGGGCGGGGTCTCGACGCCGATCTCGGCGGTATCGGTCCTGTCCGCGAACGGCAACGTGCTGGGGGTCGGGCGCGGTCTGGAACGGCGGTTGCGCGATGCGGGATACGGGTTCGACTTCGCCGATCCCGTCAAGGCCGCCACCGCGCTGGCCGTGGCCGGGAACGGGGACAGGGACAGGGACAGGAACGGGCCGATCATCTTTGGCGTCCCGTTTCCCTTTTCGATGCATGTCGAGCTGCTGCGCTATTGGTGCGCCGGAACGGATCTGGGCGAAACCGGCATCGAGATTCGCACCGTTCCCCCGCCGCTCATGGCCGATGCCCTGGCCGCGGGTGACATCGACGCCTTCTGTGTCGGCGAGCCCTGGGGGTCCGTGGCGGTGGATCAGGGCGTCGGCGCGCTCATTCTGCCGGGTAGGTCCATCTGGGAATTTGCGCCGGAAAAGGTGCTGGCGGTCCGAACCGATTGGGCCGAAACGGAACCGGATCTCCTCGGCCGCCTGATGCGGGCGGTCTGGCGGGCCGGGCGATGGCTAGGCAATCCCGACAGCGTCGGCGCCGCCAGCAACATCCTGTCCCGCAAAACCTATCTGGACGTGCCGGCCGAACTGATCGACAGGGCGCTTTCCGGTGACCTGACCGTGTCGGCCAGCGGCGACCAGCGCCGCGTCGACCATTTCGTGGAGTTTCACGCAGGTGCCGCCAGTTTCCCATGGCGCAGCCAGGCCAGGTGGATCGCCAACCGGCTTCGGCAAAGCCACGAACCGGCCGGCGGGGTCTCGCTCGACGCCGCCGCCGCGGTCTTTCGCAGCGATCTCTACCGCCGCCACCTCGCGGCTTCCGGCGCCGATCTGCCCGGCGCGTCGGAGAAACTCGAAGGTTCGATTCGTCATCCGACCGCCGTCGCGTCGCTGAACGGCGGGACCATCCTGCTGCCGGACAGGTTTTTCGATGGGCGCATTTTTGACCCATCCGGTGTCGAGTGATGCTTTCTTGGGCAATCCCCGGCGGCCCACCGGTCAATATCGTGCCGTTCGGCCCTCCGATCCGGATTTGCCCTTTGCCTTTATGCTGCACTGCCGCATGATTGACCCATCGACGCACAACGGGGTGCGTTGAACCGAATTCTCCCACCGACCGGGAATTTCCGAGCAAGGCCGCTCGCGCACCGCTGATTTCTCAGCGGTCTGTGCAGTGGCCTTTCGTGCGTTTGCCCGGTCCCTCCGCCGGGCTCATCAGAAGGATAGACGATGAAAGAGTTTCTTCTCGGCCTCGCCGCCTCGACCGCGCTGACCGCGCTGGCGAGCCCCGCATCTGCGGAAATGCTCGATCTGGAAAAGGATGAACTGACCCTTGGCTTCATCAAGCTGACGGATATGGCCCCGCTCGCCGTAGCCTATGAAAATGGCTATTTCCTCGACGAGGGGCTGTTCGTCACGCTGGAAGCGCAGGCCAACTGGAAGGTGCTGCTCGACGGGTTGATCGACGGGCAGCTGGACGGCGCCCATATGCTGGCCGGCCAGCCGCTGGCCGCGACCATCGGTTTCGGCACCGAGGCACATATCGTCACGCCGTTTTCCATGGACCTGAACGGCAACGGCATCACCGTGTCGAACGAGGTCTGGGAAAGGATGCAGCCGCATATCGCCCGGATGGACGATGGCCGCCCGCAACACCCGATCAGCGCATCGGCGCTGGCGCCGGTGGTCGATGAGTTCAGGGCTGAGGGCAGGGCCTTCAACATGGGCATGGTCTTTCCGGTGTCGACCCATAATTACGAACTGCGCTACTGGCTGGCCGCCGGTGGCCTGCATCCGGGCTATTACAGTCCCGAAAACACGCTGGGCCAGATCGGCGCGGATGTGCTGCTCTCGGTGACCCCGCCACCGCAGATGCCCGCGACGCTGGAGGCCGGCACGATCCACGGCTATTGCGTCGGCGAGCCGTGGAACCAGCAGGCGGTGTTCAAGGGCATCGGCGTGCCGGTCATCACCGACCACCAGCTGTGGAAGAACAACCCCGAGAAGGTCTTTGGCATCACCGCCGAGTTTGCCGGCGAAAATCCCAACACCACGCTGGCCGTGACCAAGGCGTTGATCCGCGCGGCCATGTGGCTGGACGAGAACGGGAACGCCAACCGCACCGAGGCCGTGGAGATCCTGTCGCGGCCCGAATATGTCGGCGCGGATTACGATGTGATCGCCAACTCGATGACCGGATTCTTTGAATTCGAAAAGGGCGACAGGCGCGACATTCCCGATTTCAACGTGTTCTTCCGCTACAATGCCACCTACCCGTTCTATTCCGATGCGATCTGGTACCTGACCCAGATGCGCCGCTGGGGCCAGATCGACGAGGCCAAACCCGACAGCTGGTATGACGCGGTGGCCCGGTCCGTCTACAAGCCCGAGATCTATCTCGAGGCGGCGCGCCTGCTGGTCGAGGACGGGTTGGCCGATGCGGCCGATTTCCCCTGGGACAGCGATGGCTACAAGGCGCCGACACCCGCCGCCGATGTCATCGACGCCATCCCCTATGACGGCCGCACGCCCAACGCCTATCTCGAAAGCCTGCCGATCGGGTTGAAGGCGGGGCAGCGCGTCGTCGGCACCGATGTCGAAAGCTGATGTCCCGGCGCACCGCAAGGGCACAGCCCGCACCCCGGCTTCTGGCTGCGCGGCCTTCGCGCGCCCGCTCCCATGCTGACGAGGACCTTTTCCCATGACCACCGCCGATCCGAATTTCGCCGCCACCGCCGACCGCGAGGCACGGCGCGCGCGGCTCTTCACCCGCATCAACGCCGCCGACAGGTGGTTCCGGGTTCTGGGGCTGAGCTGGCTCACCCCGATGCTCAGGGCTGCCGCGGGTGACAATCCGCGCGCGCAGGTCAGGGATATCTGGCGCCTGCTGGTCGTGCCGCTGCTGGCGATCGCCGCCTTTCTCATGCTCTGGGGCGTTCTGGCCCCCAGGGTGCAGACATCGCTGGGCGCCGTGCCGGGCCCTGCCCAGGTCTGGGACGAGGCGGTGAACCTGCATCAGGACGCACGGGCCAAGTTCGCCAAGAAAGCCGAGTTCGACGCCAAGGTCGCACAGATCAACGAGCGCCTGGTCGCACAAGGACGCGCGCCGAAAGAGCGGGCCTATACAGGCGCCCCCACCTATTACGAACAGATCTGGACCTCGATCCAGACCGTGTTCTTCGGGTTCCTGCTGGCCACCGCGGTCGCCGTGCCGCTGGGCATTCTGGCCGGCCTCTCGCCCACCGCGAATGCCGCGCTGAACCCCTTGATCCAGATCTTCAAGCCGGTCTCGCCCCTGGCCTGGCTGCCCATCGTCACCATGATCGTCTCGGCGCTCGCCGCCACCGGGGACGGGCTGTTCCCCAAGAGTTTCATCATCTCGGCCGTGACCGTGACGCTCTGTTCGCTCTGGCCGACGCTGATCAATACGGCGCTCGGCGTGGCGAGCATCGACAAGGATCTCGTCAATGTCTCCAAGGTGCTGAAAATGAACACCCGGACCAAGATCACCAAGCTGGTCCTGCCCTCGGCCCTGCCGTTGATCTTCACCGGGCTGCGCCTGTCGCTGGGTGTCGGCTGGATGGTGCTGATCGCGGCGGAAATGCTGGCGCAGAACCCCGGTCTGGGCAAATTCGTCTGGGACGAGTTCCAGAACGGTTCTTCGTCCAGCCTCGCCCGGATCATGGTCGCGGTGCTGACCATCGGCATTATCGGCTTTCTGCTGGACCGGGTGATGTACGCGCTGCAATCGCTCTTCACCTTCACGAACAACCGGTGAACGACATGGCCATTCTCACGCTTGAAAACGTCTCGCAGAGCTACGGCGCCGGCACCGACGCCACCCATGTTCTCAGGGACATCAACCTCGATGTTCGGGAGGGTGAGTTCCTCGTCCTTCTGGGGTTCTCGGGCTCTGGCAAGACGACGCTGATCAATCTGATGGCGGGGCTGGAACACCCCACCAGCGGCACCGTGACCTATCGGGGCCGGCCGGTTACCGAACCCGGCCCCGAACGCGGGGTGATCTTTCAGAACTATTCACTGATGCCCTGGCTGACGGTCAACGGAAATGTCGGGCTGGCCGTCGACACCGTCTTTCCCGGCCTGAGCAGGGCGGAACGGGCCGCGAAAGTCGCCCGGTATGTGCGGATGGTGGGGCTGAGCCACGCCGCCACCCGTCGCCCGGGAGAGCTCTCGGGTGGGATGCGCCAACGGGTGAACGTGGCGCGCGCGCTGGCGATGAACCCGGAAATGCTGCTGCTGGACGAGCCGCTTTCGGCGCTGGACGCGCTGACGCGGGCCAACCTGGCCGACGAGATCGAACGCATCTGGGAGGCGGACCGGAAGACCTGCGTCCTGATCACCAATGACGTGGACGAGGCCATCATCCTTGCCGACCGGATCATCGCGCTGAACCCGGATGGCACGCTGGGAGATGAATTCGAGGTCGACATCCCGCGCCCGCGCGACCGGATCGAAATGAACGCCAGCGACCGGTTCAAGGCGCTCCGGGCCGATGTCACCGGATACCTGATGGATGTAGGCATCGAGGCCAGGGTCGAAGGCACACGGCGTCTGCCGGACGTGACGCCGGTCCACAACCTGCCCGCGGCGGTCAGGGAGGCCCGGAAAGGGCTGATCGACAACCGGTTCCTCGATTTCTCGCAACTGCACAAGATCTACCCGACACCCGAAGGCCCGCTGACCGTGGTCGAGGATTTCGACCTCAGGATCGACAGGGGCGAATTCATCTCGCTGATCGGCCATTCCGGATGTGGCAAATCGACCGTGCTGACCATGGCCGCCGGCCTGAACCCGATCTCGCGGGGCGCGATCAAGCTGGACGGCCGCCATGTGGAAGGTGCCGATCCCGAACGCGCCGTGGTGTTCCAGTCGCCGAACCTGTTCCCGTGGCTGAGCGCGCGGGAAAACTGCGCCATCGGGGTCGACAAGGTCTATCCCAACGCGTTGCGGTCCGAGCGTCAGGACGTGGTGGAATACTACCTGGAGCGCGTCGGACTGGCCGATGCGATGGACAAGCCCGCCTGCGAGATGTCGAACGGCATGCAGCAGCGGGTTGGCATCGCCCGCGCCTTTGCGCTGTCGCCCAAGCTGCTGTTGCTCGATGAACCCTTTGGCATGCTCGACAGCCTGACGCGCTGGGAATTGCAGGAAGTTCTGATGGAGGTCTGGTCGCGCACCAAGGTGACCGCAATCTGCGTCACCCATGACGTGGACGAGGCGATCCTCCTGGCCGACCGGGTGGTGATGATGACCAACGGCCCGCGGGCCACGATCGGCAGGATCACGAGCGTCGACCTGCCCCGCCCGCGCACGCGCAAGGCGCTGGCGCAGCATCCGGACTATTACGCCTACCGGCAAGAGGTGCTCGATTTCCTCGAGGAATACGAACACGGCAACGCGCCCGGAAAACCGACGCCGGCCCCGGCCCCCAAACCCATTGCAGCGGAGTGACCCCATGACCCAGAAACTTGTGATCATCGGGGCGGGCATGGCCTCGGGCCGGGTGATCGAAACGCTCGTCGATACCGACCCCGGCGCCTATGACATCACGTTGTTCAACGCGGAACCGCGCGGCAACTACAACCGCATCATGCTGTCGCCGGTGCTGTCCGGGGAAAAGACCTATGAGGAAATCGTCACCCATGACGATGACTGGTATGCACGGCATGACGTGACCTGCCGGTTCGGCGAGCATGTGATCGGCATCGACCGGGGCCGCAAGGTGGTTGTCGGTCAGAACGGCGAAGCGCCCTATGACAAGCTGATCGTCGCGACCGGTTCGGCCCCGTTCATCATCCCTGTTCCGGGCCGGGATCTGCCCGGCGTCATCACCTATCGCGATCTGGACGATACCAACGCGATGATCGACGCCGCGCGGCAGGGGGGAAAGGCGGTTGTCATCGGCGGCGGGCTCCTGGGGCTCGAGGCCGCCGCCGGTCTGGCCGAACGCGGGATTAAGGTGACGGTGGTTCACCTGATGGGCCATCTCATGGAACGCCAGCTGGACGAAGCCGCGGGCTATCTCTTGCGCGGCGATCTGGAACGGCGCGGCATCACCATCCGCACAGGCGCCTCGACCAAGGCGATCCTCGGCGAGGACAGGGCCGAGGCGGTGCTGCTGGAGGACGGCGTGACGCTGGGCGCAGATCTTGTCGTCATGGCGGTGGGCATCCGGCCCGAAACCCGCCTCGCCACCGATGCGGGGCTGGCCGTGGCGCGGGGGATCGAGGTGGATGCGCATATGCAGACCTCGGACCCGGACATCTACGCCGTGGGCGAATGCGTCGAATATGACGGCCATCTCTTTGGCCTCGTCGCGCCGCTATATGATCAGGCCGGGGTGCTGGCCCGGACGCTGACCGGCGCGCCCGATGCCTTTGTCGTCAGGGATATCGCCACCAAGCTCAAGGTCACCGGATGCGATCTGTTTTCCGCCGGGGATTTCGCCGACGGGCCCGGCCGGGAGGACATCGTGTTTCGCGACCCGGCCCGGGGCATCTACAAGCGGCTGGTCATCGAAGGCGACCGGCTGGTCGGCGCGGTGATGTATGGCGACACCGCCGACGGCAACTGGTTCTTTGGCCTGATCAAGGACGGCACCGAGATCGACGAGATGCGCGACACGCTGATCTTTGGCCCCGCATATCAGGGGGGGACCCGGGCGGACCCTCTCTCAGCCGTTGCAGCCTTGCCGCGTGACGCGGAAATCTGCGGCTGCAACGGCATCTGCAAGGGCACCATCGTGGACGCGATCGAGGGCGGCGCCACTGACCTGGGGGCGATCCGGGCGCAGACCAGGGCCAGCGCCTCCTGCGGCACCTGCACCGGCCTGGTGGAACAGCTGCTGCAGATGACGATGGGCGAGGGTTTCGAAATGCCCGCGGCGCAGCCCATCTGCGGCTGTTGCGACCTCACCCACGAGGACGTGCGCCGGCTGATCAAGGCGCAGAAACTGAAATCGCAGGCCGCCGTCTGGCAGGAACTGGGCTGGAAGACTCCCAACGGCTGCCATGTCTGCCGTCCGGCGGTGAATTTCTACCTGCTGGCCGATTGGCCGCTGGATTACCGCGACGACCCGCAGAGCCGTTTCGTCAACGAACGCAAACACGCCAACATCCAGAAGGACGGCACGTTTTCGGTGGTGCCGCGCATGTGGGGCGGCATCACCAACGCCGGCGAACTGCGCGCGATCGCGGATGCCGCCGACAAATACAACGTGCCAACGGTCAAGGTCACCGGCGGGCAGCGCATCGACCTGCTGGGGGTCAGGGGCGAGGATCTGCCCCATATCTGGGCCGATCTGAACAAGGCCGGGCTGGTTTCCGGCCATGCCTATTCCAAGGGTCTGCGCACGGTGAAAACCTGTGTCGGCACCGATCACTGCAGGTTCGGCACGCAGGATTCCACCGGCCTCGGCATCAGGCTGGAACAGCTGCTCTGGGGGTCCTGGACCCCGCACAAGGTCAAGCTGGGCGTTTCGGGCTGCCCGCGCAACTGCGCCGAAGCGACCTGCAAGGATATCGGCATCATCTGCGTCGACAGCGGCTATCAGGTCGGCGTCGGTGGCGCGGCGGGCATGGACGTGAAGGAGACCGAACGCCTGATCGACGTTGCCACCGAAGCCGAGGCCATCGAGGTCACCGTGGCCTTTGTCCAGCTCTACCGCGAAAACGCCAGGTATCTCGACCGGCCCTACAAATGGCTGGGCAAGGTGGGGCTGGACTGGGTGAAAGAGCGCATCATGAATGCGGATGAACGCGCCCGGCTGATCGGGGCCTTCGAGCTGTCGCAATCCATCTATCGCAAGGATCCCTGGGCCGAGCAGGCCCAAACCCGCGCGGCAAGCTATGCACCGCTGGCGGACCTGACACTGGAGGCAGCAGAATGAGCTGGATCGACATCGGCCACATCGACGACATCCCCCTGCGCGGCGCACGGGTGGTCAAGACTCCGGTCGGCTGCGTGGCGCTGTTCCGCACGGCGGAGACCGAGATCTTTGCCGCGTCCAACACCTGCCCGCACAAGGGCGGGCCGCTGGCCGACGGGATCGTGCATGGGCAATCGGTGACCTGCCCGCTGCACAACTGGGTCTTTGATCTCAATACCGGCGCGGCACGGGGCGAGGATGGCCGCATCGCAACCTATCCGCTGCGATTGACCGGCGGCCGCATCCTGCTGGATGGCGACGCGGTCGGCAAGAGATGCGCCGCATGATGGACGGTTCGGGCCTGCCGGAAACACGGTCGACCTGCCCCTATTGCGGCGTCGGGTGCGGGGTCCTGTTGCGCCCCGATGGCCGCGGCGGGCTGGACGTGCGCGGCGATCCCGACCATCCGGCGAATTTCGGACGGCTCTGTTCCAAGGGTGCGGCACTGGCCGAAACCGTCGGGCAGGCGCACCGTCTTCTGGCGCCGCGGGTTGACGGCAGGCAGACCGATTGGGACACGGCGCTGCAACAGGTGGCGGACCGGTTTTCCGCCACCATCGGCCGGCACGGCCCCGACAGCGTGGCCTTCTACGTTTCTGGCCAGCTGCTGACCGAGGACTATTATGTCGCCAACAAGCTGATGAAAGGCTTCATCGGTTCGGCCAATATCGACACGAATTCCCGGCTTTGCATGGCCTCCAGCGTGGCGGGGCACAAACGCGCCTTTGGCGCCGACACCGTGCCCGGCACCTATGAGGATATCGACGAGGCCGATCTGGTGGTGCTGGTCGGCTCCAATCTCGCGTGGTGCCACCCGGTGCTGTATCAGCGCCTTCTGTCGGCGCGGAAATCCCGCGGCACGCGGATCGTCGTGATCGACCCGCGCCGCACGGCAAGCTGTGACGGGGCGGACATGCACCTGGCCTTGCAGCCGGGCAGCGATGTGGCGCTGTTCAACCGGCTGCTCGGGACCATCCATGAACGCGGCGCCGCTGACGCCGGTTTCCTGTCCCACACGGACGGCTATGACGATGCGGTCGCGGCGGCGCTGGCCGACGATGCCGCGGTCACCGGCCTGTCCAGCCGGCAGATCGAGGCGTTCTGCGCCCTGTGGATACGAACCGAAAAGGTGGTGACGATCTATTCGCAGGGCGTGAACCAGTCCACATCCGGCACCGACAAGGTCAACGCCATTCTCAATTGCCACCTTGCCACCGGCCGGATCGGCAGGCCGGGAATGGGGCCGCTGTCGGTCACCGGCCAGCCCAACGCCATGGGCGGGCGCGAGGTCGGCGGGCTGGCCAATACGCTGGCCTGTCACCTCGACCTGGAAAATCCCGATCATCGCGGCGCGGTGCGCACCTTCTGGGATGCGCCGCGGATGCCCGATGCGCCGGGCCTGAAGGCGGTGGACATGTTCCGCGCGGTTGGCGACGGCCGGATCAAGGCGCTCTGGATCATCCACACGAACCCGGCTGTCACGATGCCCGAGGCGGACGCGGTGCGAGATGCCATCGCGGGGTGCGAGTTCACCGTGGTCAGCGACATCAGCGCCACGACCGACACCGCGCGGCTGGCCGATGTGCTGCTGCCCGCCACCGCCTGGGGCGAAAAGGACGGCACCGTCACCAATTCCGACCGCACGATCAGCCGCCAGCGCGCTGTTCTCGCCGCCCCCGGCGCCGCCCGTCCCGATTGGGCGATCCTGGCCGAGGTCGGGCGGCGCATGGGCCATGACCGGGCGTTCGACTATGACAGCCCCGCCGAGATCTTTCGCGAACACGCGGCGCTGTCGCGCATCGCGGGTCAGTTCGGACGGGATTTCGACATCTCGGGGTTCGCCGATCTGGACGACCGCGCCTATGCCGGGCTGGCCCCGGTCCGCTGGCCCGTGACCCGAACGCGCGCGGGCGGGCGTTTCTTTGCCGACGGCCGGTTCTTCCATGCAGGCGGAAACGCCCGTATCGTCCCGGTCACCTGCCGTCCGCCGGCGGCGAAGACCGGGCCGCGCTACCCGTTTCGTCTCAATACCGGGCGGCTGCGCGACCAGTGGCATACGATGACACGCACGGCGCTCAGCCCCCGCCTGTCGGCCCATCTGCCCGAGCCCTTCATCGACCTGCATCCCGACGACGCCCAATCCCTGGGTATCCATGCGGCCGATCTCGTGCAGGTGCAAAACCGGCATGGCCAGGCCATCCTGCGCGCCCGGATCACCGATGCGGTCCAGCCCGGCCAGGTCTTTGCGCCGATGCACTGGACCGGCGAAACCGCCCCCTCGGCCCGGATCGATGCGCTGGTGGCGGCCATGACCGACCCGGTCTCGGGCCAGCCGGAAAGCAAGGCCAGCGTGGTGGCGCTGACCCGTTTTGACGCGGCCTGGTATGGCTTTGCCGTATCACGCGACGCGATGTTGCCGAACGCGGATTACTGGGCCATGGCACGCACCGAACATGGGTATCGGGCCGAGCTGGCAGGCCGGGATCCCCGCGCGGACTGGGAGGCCGAGGCCCGGCGCCTGTTCCGGTCCCCCGGTTCCAGCGCCGTGTCGATCAGCGATGCCGGGCGCGGCGTGGCCCGGGTGGCGCTCTACATGGGGCGAGCGTTGATCGGCGCGCTGTTCGTCGCCCCCCGTCCCGTTGCGGTGATGCGCGACTATCTGGTGACCTTGCCGGGGCAGGCGGCAGAGGGCATCCTGCTGGGCCGCCCGGCGGCGGACGTGCCGAACCCCGGCCCGGTTCTGTGTTCCTGCCTGGGGGTGGGGGTGAACACCATTGTCGAGGCCGTGGAAACCCGGGGCCTGGTATCGGTCGAAGCCATCGGCGAGGCCTTGGGCGCGGGCACGAATTGCGGGTCCTGCCGCTCGGAGATCGCGGCGATCCTGCGCGGGTTGACCGCCCCGGAGGCAGCGCAATGAGCCTCGGGGATCATTTGCGGACCCGCGGATACAGAGCGGATCGGTCCCGATCCCGAACCGACCGGAGACCCGTGTCGCCAAACGCCAGAGCGGGAACGGCGCACTCTGACGACAAGGCCAACGCCCTGCCCAATGACGCCCGCGGGCCGGCCACGGCATTGATCCGGCTCGATTGCGCAAATCGGGGGCTGAGCGGGCGTCCCCTTGCCCTCGGCAGACCTAGCCCACCAGAGCGCGGCCATGCAGATGGTGCTGTTCGGCCAGTTTCCGGCCCATCCTGCCCTTTTGCAACGATCGCGCCGCTTCGAGGACTTTGCCCTGCTCAGCGAGGTCGGGGAACAGCGTCAGGATTTCCGCACGCGCCGCGGGGCCGACGGCCTTCATTGCTTCGGGGCCGGTGAACAGGGATTCGGTTTCCGCACCGTCCGAGACGACAATCTCATGCTGGTTGAGCAGGAAGTGGAAATACTCGATTTCGGTGACATCGGTGGCGGGGTCGATGCCGCCCATTGCAAGCAACTGCCTGGCGGCGACCAGAACCTCGATCGTGCCGAACATGTTTCGCGCGATCTTTGACCGCACCAGGATGCGATGCTGCGGCGAGACCAGCAGATCGCGGGTCGGGGTCCCCTTGCCCAAAGCGCCGGCACGAATGCGGATCGGGCGCAGTTTCGGATTGCGCGCGAGCATTGCCGCCGTCACCCGTTTCGAACCGATCCAGAGAATGGGCTTTGCGCCGTGATCCTTGGTCAGGACCATGTCACCAACTGCAAGCGTCTCGACGGGAACTTCTCCGGCGGGGGTCGCGATCAGCGTACCGGCGGCAAAACAGACCAGAGAGGTGTCCAGATCCCCACCCAGTGGCGGAGGGTCCGTGCCTTCAAGTTCGGGTTCGCCCCTGTTGAAATCGACCGTTGACACATGTTCGGACAGATAGGCCGAAGACTTTTCATAGGGCGCGGTCGAAAAGATGAAAAGCTCACCCCCGTCACGAACGATCACATAGTAATTGCCCTCGTCATCCAGAAAATGGCCTTCGTAATTTCCGATCTTGTCTCCACCGACCTTGTAGATCGTGTCGGGGTCGTTGCCGAACAGCCCTTCGCCATCCAGCGTAAAGAACGTGTCACCCTCGTCGCGGTCCTCGATGCCGCCGGTTTCCGGACGCCCCACCGATGTATAGTCCCACTGGTTGTCCAGCCCCCGCTTGTCATACTCAAGGAACGATTTGTTGAGAGCGGCGGTGAGAAAGTCGGCCACGGTAGCGGCGGGATGAGCCTGCTGCAGGCGGCGTAAAAGTCGTCCACCTTTGCCCTTGCTGGTTTAAAGGAGGGAAGGCGGGAGGATCTTCACCGTGGATTTGTATCGCAAGGTTCATCTGGCCTGTGCCGAGGGTATGAGCCAGCGAGAAGCGGCCCGGCATTTCGGGATATCTCGTGACAGCGTACGGATGGTCTTGGCGATTTCGATTCCACCCGATTACCAGCGGTCGGCGCCGATCCGGCGTCCGAAGCTGGTTGGGTTCACCGGGAACATCGATCAATGGCTGTCTGAGGATCGGGAGCAACCACGCAAGCAGCGACATACAGCCAAACGGATCTTCGAACGGCTGCGCGGCGAGCTCGGTTTGGCGGGCGGATACACCATCATTAAGGACTATCTGCGGGAGCACGGCCGGCATGAACACGTCCAGGTCCTTCGGCTGTTCGAAAGCTACGAGATGGAAGAAGTCCATGCGGCAATCCGGGCCGCCCTTCAGATGGGCACGATCAGCTTCGACGCCGTGAAACACCGGGTGCTGTGCCGGATCGAACGTCGACCTCCGAGGCTCGATCTCGATGTCTATCCCTACCTGCCAATGGCGAAGGTGGCGACGACATCTCCGGCCAGCTACCTGTGCCTGACCGCCGGCGCCTCGATATGACTGAGACGCAGCAGAAGCGGCGAAGATTTTGCGTTGTTACTGAAATTAGGAGATAACTTCGCCCGACGCATTGAAAAATATGGAGAAATCCTGGTAGCGGAGGAGGGACTTGAACCCCCGACACGCGGATTATGATTCCGCTGCTCTAACCAACTGAGCTACTCCGCCACAGGTTCGCGCGTCCTAGGCCAGCGCGGGCGGTGCGTCAAGCGGAATCTTGGGCGGTTTCGCGCACCGTTTCGATCATCAGCCGGACGTTGTCCGGATCGGCGTCGGGGGTGATGCCGTGGCCCAGGTTGAAGATATGCGGCCCGCCCGAAAAGGCCCGCAGGATGGCGCGGGTTTCCTCGACCAGTGCCGGTCCGCCGGTCACCATATGCGACGCGGCCAGGTTGCCCTGAACGCAGCCGTCGACCTGCACATGGGCCGCCGCCCAGAGCGGATCGACCGAGTTGTCGAGCGCCACGCAATCAACCCCGGTGGCGCGGGCGAAGCCCTCATAGGCGGGGCCGGCTTCGCGCGGGAAGCCGATCACCGGGATATGCGGGTATTTCGCCTTGAGCGCAGCGGTGATGGTGCGGCAGGGGGCCACCGCATAGCGGTCAAAGGCCGCGCCCTTCAGCGACCCGGCCCAGCTGTCGAAAAGCTTGACGACCTCGGCACCGGCGTCGATCTGGGCGGACAGGTAGTCGATGGTGGCCTGCGTGATGCGGTCGATCAGCGCGTCGAACAGGGCCGGATCGGTCTCGCGCAGCACATGCGCCGGAGCCTGGTCCGGGGTGCCGCGCCCGGCGATCATGTAGGTGGCCACGGTCCAGGGCGCCCCGGCAAAGCCGATCAACGTGGTGTCGCGCGGCAGTTCGCGGGTCAGGATGCGCAGGGTTTCATAGACGGGGGCCAGCGTGTCGTGGATCGCGTCGGCCGGTTTCAGCACGTCGAAATCGCGTTGCGCGGTCACGGTGGACAGGCGCGGCCCCTCGCCGGTGACAAACCACAGATCCGCCCCCAGCGCCTGCGGCACCAGCAGGATGTCTGCAAACAGGATCGCGGCGTCAAAGCCGTAGCGGCGGATCGGTTGCAGCGTCACCTCGGCGGCCAGGTCGGGCGTATAACACAGCCGCAGGAAGTCGCCCGCCTGCGCCCGCGTGGCGCGATATTCGGGCAGGTATCGCCCGGCCTGCCGCATCATCCAGACCGGCGGTGTCGCAAGGGTTTCGCCCGCCAGCGCCCGCAGGATGGTTTTCTGCCTGTTCTGCCCGAACTGCCCGGTCATGGCCGCCTCCGTTTCCGTTCCGGAACCGGTCGGGCCAAAGCGGCAATTTGTCAAGGGCGCGGCTGGTTGTCAGGGCAAAGTGACGCGACTAAGGAGGATACATGACCGTTCCGTTTCCATCCCCCGACCGACCGCTCAAGATCGGCACGCGCGGTTCGCCGCTGGCGCTCGCGCAGGCGCATGAGACCCGCGACCGCCTGTCCGCGGCGCATGACCTGCCGCCAGAGGCGTTCGACATCGTCGTGATCCACACGACCGGCGACAATCGCAGCCTGATCGATGCCGACCGGCCGCTGAAAGAGATCGGCAACAAGGGGCTGTTCACCAAGGAAATCGAAGAGGCGCTGCTGAGCGGCGGCATCGACATCGCCGTTCACAGCACCAAGGACATGCCGGTCGAACAGCCCGGCGGGCTGGTCCTGGGCACGTTCCTGCCGCGCGAGGACGTGCGCGACGCGTTCATATCGCCCACGAAAACCGGGCTGGCCGATCTGCCGCCGGGCGCCGTGGTGGGCACGTCCAGCCTGCGCCGCCGGGCCCAGCTGCTGAACCGCCGCCCCGACCTCAAAGTGGTCGAGTTCCGCGGCAACGTGCAGACACGGCTGCGCAAGCTGGACGACGGCGTGGCGGATTGCACCTTTCTGGCGATGGCGGGCCTGAGCCGGCTGGGCCGACGCGACGTACCGGCCACGCCGATCGAACCCGACGACATGCTGCCGGCGGTCGCGCAGGGGGCAATCGGGATCGAACGGCGCGCCGATGACCGTGCCGCGGCGATGCTGCTGGAGGCGATCCACGACACCGGAACCGCGCGGCGGCTGGCCGCCGAGCGGAGTTTCCTCGCGGCGCTGGACGGGTCGTGCGAAACCCCGATTGCCGCGCTCGCGGAGCTCGATGGCGGGGCGCTGCGCCTGCGGGGCCAGGTGCTGCGCCCGGACGGGTCCGAAGCCCTGTCGGACGATGTCACCGGCGCGGTCGAAGACGGTGCCGAGATGGGCCGCGCGATGGGGGCCGGGCTGCTGGCCCGCGCCGGCAAAGGCTTCTTCGACTGGCGCTGATCAGCCCCGCGCCACCTGTTTCGGCCCCGTGCCGGTCCCCCGGCGGCCATGGGCCGGTTTCGGTCGCGATCAGAGAATTGCCGGGGCAACATGATCGGCGCCGCGCAGATCGACGGCCTTTCGCAACGTAAATTCGCCGGGTTTCATGAAACTGTTACGTTGCCGTTACAAACACGACACGGAATCCTCTTACCCGCTGGTCCATGGCCGTGCTTCTGCGGCCGCAGAACTATTCGGAGTGATCATGTCCTACCTGAAACTGGCCGCATCTGGCGTTGCGCTTTCCGCCCTGATGGCAACCACCGCCGCCGCCCGTGACGAAATCCGCATCGTCGGATCGTCCACCGTGTTCCCCTATACCCAGGCCGTGGCTGAACAGTTCGCCAACATGACCGGCGCACCGTCACCCATCGTCGAATCCACCGGCACCGGCGGCGGCATGAAGATCTTCTGTGGCGGCATCGGCGAAGCCCATCCCGACATCACCGGCGCGTCGCGCGCGATGAAGGCGTCGGAATACAAGCTGTGCCAGGAAAACGGCGTCACCGATGTCACCGAGGCCCTGATCGGTTTCGACGGCCTGTCGATCGCGATCTCGCGCAGCAACGAAACCGACTGGGACCTGAGCCTGGGCGAAATCTTCCTGGCGCTGGCCGCGCAGGTGCCGGTTGACGGCGAATGGGCCGACAACCCATACAAGACCTGGAACGAGATCAATGCCGACCTGCCGGAGGTCGAGATCCTGGCCTATGGCCCCCCGCCGACCTCGGGGACCCGCGACGCGTTCGTCGAACTGGCGATGCATGAGGGCTGCAAGGAACTCGATTTTGTCAAGAACGGCGGTTTCGACAAGGCATGGGTTGCCGAAAACTGCTCGCGCATGCGCCAGGACGGCCCCTTCGTCGAAGCCGGTGAAAACGACAACCTGATCGTCCAGCGGCTCGAGGCCGACGCCAACAGCATGGGCATCTTCGGCTATTCGTTCCTGTATGAGAACCTGGACAAGCTGAAGGGCGTGAAGATCGAGGGCGTCGAGCCGACCACCGACACCATTGCCGACAAATCCTACCCGGTGTCGCGTCCGCTCTATTTCTACGTCAAGAACACCCATCGCGGCGTGATCCCGAACCTTGAAGAGTTCATCGCCGAATACATGTCCGATGACGCGCTGGCTGTTGATGGCTACCTGGCCGAACGCGGTCTGGTGGCGCTGTCCGACGATGCCCGCACCACGCTTCAGGACACCGTCCTGAACGGCAAGTCGATGGACGCGCTGAACTGATCGCGCCCGCGCGACGCAAATACCCGCCCGGTCCCTGCACGGGGTCCGGGCACATCCATTCGAGGTGGAACCCGAGATGACGACACTGGCCTTTGCCGTCCTGCTCGGCGCATCCCTGCTGGGATACGCGCTGAACCGGCAGGCGGCATCCGCGATCCATGCAGGCGGGACCCGGTTGCATTCCCTGTCCAACCACCACGGGCTCTATGCCCTGCTGCTGGTCCTGGTGCCGGTTCTGGTGCTGATCCTGGCCTGGCTGGCGCTGCAGGGGCCGGTCATCGACCGGCTGACCATGGCCGGGCTGCCCGAGGGCACGCTGGAGGCGCTTGACGGCGGCGGTGCCCAGCTGGTGCTGGCCGAGATCAAGTCGCTGGCCGGCGGCCGCGTCTTTGGCGATCCGGAGCCGTGGAAACAGGTTGCCGCCGAAAGATACGCATCGTTGCGGCTGCTGTCGGGCCAGATGCTGCTGGCGGTCGTCGCGGGGCTCTCGGCGATCATCCTGTTTTTCGCCCGCAGCCGCGTCGGCGCCGGGTTCCGTGCCCGCCAGCGGGTCGAAGGGATCGTGTCGGGCCTGATGATCTTCTGTTCGGTTGCGGCGATCTTCACCACCGTGGGCATCGTCGCGGCGCTGCTGTTCGAAACCCTGCGGTTCCTTGAAATGGTGCCGCTGACCGAGTTCCTGTTCGGCACCAACTGGGAACCGCAGATCCCGATCCGCGAAGGCCAGGTCGCCGCCGAGGGCGCGTTCGGCTGGCTGCCGGTGATCCTGGGGACGCTGGTGATCACCGTCGTGGCGCTGTTGCTGGCGGTGCCGGTCGGGCTTCTGTCGGCGATCTACCTGCATGAATTCGCGCCTGCGCGCCTGCGGGCCGTGGCCAAGCCGGTGCTGGAAATCCTGGCCGGCGTGCCGACCGTGGTCTATGGCTTCTTCGCCATCCTCGTCGTCGCCCCGGCGATCCGCGACTTCGGCGCCGCGATCGGCCTTCCGGTGTCTCCCAATACCGCGCTTGCCGCGGGCAGCGTGATGGGGGTGATGCTGATCCCGTTCATCTCGTCCTTTTCCGACGATGCGCTGTCGGCGGTGCCGCGGTCGCTGCGTGACGGGGCGCTGGCGCTGGGCGCGACGCGGGCGGAAACGGTCCTGAACGTGCTGTTTCCGGCTGCGCTGCCGGGGATCGTCGGCGGGGTGCTGCTGGCGGTGAGCCGCGCGATCGGCGAGACCATGATCGTGGTGATGGCGGCGGGCCTGATCGCCAAGATGACCGTCAACCCGCTCGATAGCGTGACCACGGTGACGGTGCAGATCGTCACCCTGCTGATCGGCGACACGTCCTTTGACAACCCCAAGACGCTGGCCGCCTTCGCGCTGGGCATGATGCTGTTCCTGGTGACGCTGGCGATCAACGTCTTTGCGCTGCGCATCGTGCGCAAATACCGCGAAGCATATGACTGAGGCCCCGAGATGACCGATTCGACGACCGAGATGACCGGCGCGCCCCGGCGCCACGCCACCACCGAGGCCGTCCGTGCCTCGATCGGCCGGCGTCACCGCAAACAGGTCTATGTCAAGGCGCTGGGCCTCGGGGCGATCAGCTTTGCCTTCCTGATGCTGTCGATCCTCGTGATCTCGCTTGCCAGCAGCGGATACAAGGCCTTCACCCAGACCCATATCACGCTCGACGTGTTCGTGGATTCCGAAGAGATCAGCGCCGAAAAGCTGCCCCGCGGCGGGTTCGACGACGTGTTGACCGCGGCGCTGCTGGTGCACCTGCCCGAGGTCGACGCCAGTGACCGCGCGACCCGGCGCAAGGCCGAGGGCATCCTGTCGAAAGGCGCCCAGTTCCAGCTGCGCGACATGGTGGTCGCCGATCCCGGCCTGATCGGGCAGACCGTCATCATGACGGTGCCCCTGTCGGACCCCTATGACCAGCTCAACAAGGATCTGATCGACCGCGACACCGACGAGGCCAACCGGCGGCTGAAGAACGACGAGATCTCGTGGTTCGACACGCTCGAGGTCGAGGGGCTGATCTCGACGCCGCTGAATACCGGGCTGATCACCAATGCCGACAGCCGGTTCCCCGAACTGGCCGGCCTGCGCGGCGCGCTGATCGGGTCGGCCTGGGCGCTGCTGGTCTGTTTCCTGATCTCGTTTCCGCTGGGCATCGGCGCGGCGATCTATCTCGAGGAATTCGCGCCCAGGAACAGGATCAGCGATTTCATCGAGGTGAACATCAACAACCTGGCCGCGGTGCCGTCGGTGGTGTTCGGCCTGCTGGCGCTGGCGGTGTTCATCGGCTGGTTCGGCCTGCCCCGGTCGGCGCCGCTGGTCGGCGGCATGACGCTGGCGCTGATGACGATGCCGACGATCATCATCGCCACCCGCGCGGCGCTGAAATCGGTGCCGCCCTCGATTCGCGAGGCGGCGCTGGGCATCGGCGCGTCGCAGCAGCAGGTGGTGTTCGGCCATGTCCTGCCGCTGGCGATGCCGGGCATCATGACCGGCACCATCATCGGCCTGGCGCAGGCGCTGGGGGAAACCGCGCCGCTGCTGCTGATCGGGATGAACGCCTTCATCACCTCGGCGCCCTCGACACCGCTGGACAGCGCCACCGCGTTGCCGACGCAGATCTTCATCTGGGCGGACAGCCCCGAACGCGGGTTCGTTTCGCGCACCTCGGCAGCCATTCTGGTGCTGCTCACCTTTCTCGTCACCATGAACGCAATCGCCATCTTCCTGCGCAACCGCTTCGAGCGGAAGTGGTAAGCCCGGACAAGGATCAGTAACATGAACGACATGCGCACGATCGACACCAAGGCGGATGCCAGGGAAACCAAGATCTCGGCCAGGGGGGTCCGGGTCTTCTACGGCGAAACCGAAGCCATCAAGGGCGTGGACATCGAAATCCGCGACCGCACCGTGACCAGCTTCATCGGCCCGTCGGGCTGCGGCAAATCCACCTTCCTGCGCTGCCTGAACCGGATGAACGATACCATCGACATCTGCCGGGTCTCCGGCGAGATCCGGCTCGATGGCCAGGACATCTATGATCCGAACATCGACCCGGTGCAGCTGCGCGCCCGCGTCGGCATGGTGTTCCAGAAACCGAACCCGTTCCCCAAGTCGATCTATGACAATATCGCCTATGGCCCGCGCATCCACGGGCTGGCGCGCGGCAAGGCCGATCTCGACGAGATCGTCGAGAAGAGCCTGCGCCGCGGCGCGATCTGGGACGAGGTCAAGGACCGGCTCGACGAACCGGGCACCGGCCTGTCGGGCGGCCAGCAGCAGCGGCTGTGCATCGCGCGCGCGATCGCCACGGAACCCGAGGTGCTGCTGATGGACGAACCCTGTTCCGCGCTCGATCCGATCGCCACCGCGCAGGTCGAGGAACTGATCGACGAGCTGCGCGAGAATTTCTCGGTGGTGATCGTCACCCACTCGATGCAGCAGGCTGCGCGGGTGAGCCAGCGAACCGCCTTCTTCCACCTCGGAACCCTGGTGGAATACGGCAATACATCGGCGATTTTCACCAATCCCGATGATCCGCGCACCGAATCCTACATCACCGGCCGCATCGGGTAAGGGAGAGAGCCATGATCGAAACCAAACATATCGTGTCCTCCTTCGACAACGACCTGGAAACGATCCAGGCGCTGGTCATGCGCATGGGCGGGCTGGTCGAAGAGGCGCTGCGCGATGCCAGCATGGCGCTGGAAACCCGCGATGCCGAGCTCGCCGAACGGGTCCGGCAGGGCGATCACGCCATCGACGAGCTGGACGAGCTGGTCAAGACCGACACCGCCAAGGTGCTGGCGCTGCGTTCGCCCTCGGCGACCGACCTGCGCACGGTGCTGACGGTCATCAGCATCTCCAACAGCCTCGAACGCTGCGGCGACCTGGCCAAGAACATCGCCAAGCGGGTTCCGATCCTGGTCGATTCGGGCATGGTCGAGGACAATCGCTCCTCGTTGCGCCGGATGGCGCGGCATGTGGGGGAAATGCTGTCGGATTCGCTCGATTCCTACATCCACCGCGACGTGGACCGCGCCAATGACATCGTGCTGCGCGACGAGGATGCCGATCACATGTACAACGTGATCTTCCGGTCGCTGCTGACCCACATGATGGAGGATCCGCGCAACATCACCGCCGGGATGCACCTGCATTTCATCGCCAAGAACATCGAGCGCATCGGCGACCACGCCACCGCGATCGCCGAACAGACAATGTATCTGGTCACCGGCAACCTGCCCGACGAGGACCGGCCCAAGCGGGACCTGACCGAGGCCGGCACAGCACAGGCGGACGGCTGATGGCGGCGGGCCGTCCGACAGTTCTGGTGGTCGAGGACGAACCGGCGCAGCGCGAGGTGCTGGCCTACAACCTCGAGGCCGAAGGCTTCGCGGTCAACCGTGCCGCCGATGGCGACGAGGCGTTGCTGCAGGTCGAGGAATCGCCGCCCGACGTGATCGTGCTGGACTGGATGCTGCCGGGGGTTTCGGGGATCGAGATCTGCCGGCGGCTGAAGATCCGCCCCGAGATGCGCGGGATACCGGTCATCATGCTGTCGGCCCGTTCGGAAGAGGCCGACCGCGTGCGCGGGCTGGAAACCGGCGCCGACGATTATGTGGTCAAACCCTATTCGGTTGCCGAACTGATCGCGCGGGTCCGCACCCAGCTGCGCCGCAGCCGACCGTCATCGGTGGGGGTTCGGCTCGAATTCGGCGATATCGTGCTCGATTCGGAAACCCACCGGGTCAGCCGGGACGGCAACGAGATCAAGCTCGGGCCGACCGAGTTCCGCCTGCTGTCCACGCTGATGGAGAAACCGGGCCGGGTGTTCAGCCGCGACCAGCTGCTGGATCGGGTCTGGGGCCGCGACATCTATGTGGATACCCGCACCGTGGACGTGCATGTGGGGCGGCTGCGCAAGGCGTTGTGCCGCCATGGCGGCGACGATCCGCTGCGCACGGTGCGCGGCGCGGGCTACGCGCTGGGCTAGGCCGGGGCGTTCAGCGCCACTTGGCCATCGGCGGCAGGCTCATCAGCACGGCGTCGGGGTCGTGGCCCGTCGCCAGCCCGAACTTCGTCCCGCGGTCATAGACCAGGTTGTATTCGGCATAGAGCCCGCGGTGGATTAGCTGCGTGTCCTTGTCCGCGTCGGTCCAGGGCTGCGTCCGGCGGCGCTCGACCAGCGGGACGAAGGCGGGCAGGAAGGCGCGGCCGATATCGCGCGTCAGCGCGAAATCCGCCTGCCAGTCGCCGGTGCAATAATCGTCCATGAAGATACCGCCGACGCCCCGTGCGCGGCCCCGGTGCGGGATGTGGAAATAGTCGTCCGCCCAGTCTCTGAGCCGCGGGTAATGGGCGGTGCCATGCGGGTCGAGATGGCTTTTCTGGGTGGCGTGGAAATGTTCGGTATCCGCGTCATACTCGATACAGGGGTTCAGGTCGGACCCGCCGCCGAACCACCAGGCGTGCGGGGTCCAGAACATGCGCGTGTTCATGTGCACGGCGGGCACATGCGGGTTCTGCATATGCGCCACCAGCGAAATGCCCGAGGCCCAGAACCGGGGGTCTTCCGCCATGCCGGGAATGCCCTTGCGCGCCGCCATTGCGGCCTGCGCCTGTTCGCCCAGTTCGCCATGGACGGTAGAGACGTTCACGCCCACCTTTTCGAACACCCGGCCGCCGCGCATGACGCTCATCAGCCCGCCGCCGGCATCACCGCCATCGGGTGCGCTGCGCCGGGTTTCCCGGACCTCGAACCGGCCCGGCCCGGCATCCGCCAGCGGCCCGGTGTCATGGGTGTCCTCGAGGGTCTCGAAGGCGGCCACGATCTCGTCGCGCAGCTGTTTGAACCACGCGGCCGCGGTGGCCTTTTCGGTGACAAGGGTGTCGGTCATGATCTGTCCTGATTTTGCCGGTCAGTCTGTTGCCGGTCAGTGGGCCGGGGCCGCGACCGGGTCGAGCAGCGTGCGCCCGCCATCGACGGTCAGGATCTGCCCGGTCATGAACCCGGATGCGTCCGAGGCCAGGAACTGCACCGTGTCCGCCAGTTCGCCGGGGGCGGCGATGCGCGCCAGCGGCGTGTGTTCCTCGATGTCCTGCCGGTATTCGCGGTTGTCGCGCAGGGTGGTCTGCAGCGACCGGCTCATGACCGATCCGAAGGCGATGGCGTTGACCCGGATCCGCTGCGGCGCCAGCGCCACCGCCAGCGACCGCGTCATCTGGTCCAGTGCCGCCGAGGCCACCGAATAGGCCATCAGTTCGGGGTGGGTGCGGCGCGCGGCGATCGAGCTGAGATTGATGATCGACCCGGTCGGCGCCTCGTCGTCGCTGTTGTCCTTGCCCTGTTTGATCATGCGGCGGGCCACATGCTGCGACAGGCGCAGCGACGGCATCAGGTTCTGTTCCAGCAGCGCGGTGACCGACTGGTCATCGGGGTCGAGCGGGTCCGAGGTCATCACCTGCCGCGCGCCGTTCACCAGCACGTCGATCCGGTCAAATTCGTCCAGCGTGGCCGAGATCAGGTTGGCGATGGTCAGCTTGTGGCGCAGGTCACCGGCGAAATAGCGCAGGTTGTCGCCGTCGGCCTCGTCGCCAAGCTCCGCCTTGAGGCGGTTTTCGTCGATATCGGCGAACATCACCCTTGCGCCCTTTTCGATGAACTGCCGCCCGACCGCGAGACCGATGCCGCTGGCGCTGCCGGTGACGATGGCGGTCTTGCCGGCGATGGAAAAGGACATTGCGACCTCCTGCTGTGGTCTCAGGTTAACCGGGATCAGCGCCGCGGGCGAGAGCCTTGCAACACCTTGAAGCGATTGTCCCCGGCCACTTCGGACACCATGGTAAACCGTTCGGCAAGCGTGGCCTCGTAGGGCAGGTGGCGATTGGCTACCAGCCACAGGTGGCCGGAAGGGGCCAGAATGCGCGCCGCCGCGGCCACGAAGGCCTGGCCCAGCGCGGGGTCGGCGGCGCGGCCGGTATGAAAGGGCGGGTTCGTCACCACCGCGTCGATGCGGTGATCCGGTTTCCAGGCCGTGGCATCGGCCCAGTGGAACCGGGCGCGCGGATCGGTGACATTGCGCCGGGCGCAGTCCAGCGCATCGGAACCGGCCTCGACCAGGTCGAGCGTCTCGATCCCCTTGTCCGCCAGCAACCGGTGGCCGAGATAGCCCCAGCCCGCCCCCAGGTCGGCGACATGGCGCCCGGACAGGTTCGGCAGCGTGTCGGCGAGCAGTTTCGACCCGGGATCGATGCCATCGGCCGAGAACACGCCGGGCGTGGTGACAAACCCGCTGTCGTTCAGCGTTTCGGGTGGCTGCCAGTCGGCAAAGAGGCCGGGCAGGGCGTCGAACCAGAAGATGCGGCCATGCGCCTTGGACATCTGGCCCAGGATCGGCGCCCGGCTGCGGATCTCGCGCAGCAGGCCGTCGACGCCATCGGTGCGCGCGCCATCCACGATGACCGGCCCGCCGCCGCTGCGCTGGCAGGCCTGCAGGACCATCGCGCGGGCCAGCGTGCGTGACCGGGGCAGGCAGACGATCGCGGCGGCGCAATCCTGCGTGCCGCCGGTGGCACAGGTCAGCCCCCGCGCCTCGAACTGGTCGAAATAGGGCTTGAACGGCTGTTCGATGCGGACCCGGTCGTCGGGCAGCGCCGACAGGTCGAAATCGGGCGCGGGGCGCATGATGACGACAGGGCCATCACCGGGCAGGGTCAGCCCGCCCTGGTCGAGCGCGAGAGTCAGGCGTCGGGACACCGGGATCTGTCCTAGTCTTCCTTTTCCATCGTGCACTGCAACGGGTGCTGATGGCGGCGGGCGAAATCCATGACCTGCCCGACCTTGGTTTCGGCGATTTCATGGCTGAACACGCCGACCACCGCAACGCCTTTCTTGTGCACGGTCAGCATGATTTCAAAAGCCTGCGCATGGGTCATGCCAAAGAAGCGTTCCAGCACATGCACGACGAATTCCATCGGTGTATAGTCGTCATTCAGCAGCAGGACCTTGTAGAGCGGCGGGCGCTTGGTCCTGGGACGGGTTTCGACGACGACCGAGGTGTCGCCGTCGTCGTCCTGGCGCTGATCGGACATCATGAGGGGCGTTGGCAGCATTGCGGGTCCGGGTTGGCGGTTGGTCTTGCCGCTAATATAGCCTTCGGGGGAAAATGCGAAAGGGAAAGCGGCCGGAAAGGTTGAGGAGGTCGGGGATGCAGCTAACCACGGTCGGGTTCGATGCGGATGACACGCTGTGGCACAACGAGCGTTTCTTTCGCCTGACGCAGGACCGGTTCGCCGCGCTGCTGGCCGATTATGCCGAACCCGGCCATCTGGCCACGCGGCTGCTCGAGGCCGAGCGGCGCAATCTCGGCCGCTACGGCTATGGCATCAAGGGATTCCTGCTGTCGATGATCGAAACCGCGATCGAGGTCACCGACCGCAAGGTGCCGGCCGGGGTGATCGCCGATCTGATCGAGGCAGGCCATGACATGCTGGCGCATCCGATCGAATTGCTGCCCCATGCACGCGAAACGGTGCAGTCCATCGCGGAAACCCACCGGGTGTTGCTGATCACCAAGGGCGATCTGCTGGACCAGGAACGCAAGCTGGCCCAGTCGGGGCTGGGCGATCTGTTCGACCAGGTCGAAATCGTGTCCGAGAAGACGCCCGAGGTCTATGCCGGGATCTTCGAGCGTCACGGAGACGGGGCCGGGCGTGGCATGATGGTCGGCAACTCGATGCGCTCGGACGTGGTGGCGATGATCGGCGCCGGCGGCTGGGGTGTCCATGTGCCGCACGGGCTGGAATGGGAAATCGAACAGGCGCCGCCACCCCGGGGCGAGACGCGATTCCACGCGCTGGACGATCTGGGCGGGCTTGCATGGCTGGTCGCGCGGATCGGCTGAGCCAGCCGCCGGCATTCACGATTTTTTCACGCATCGCCGGTGTTGGGATCGCGTGACGCGGGAACACAAGATGTTGGTTGCCGGCTGGGCAACAGCACTGAAATTTCGACGAATGCGGCGGGTTTCTTTTGAATCCACGATATGTTAGCCTTTTGACAGGCAGAATTGGGTCAGTCGGAAAAACCGGCGGCCACGAGGCAGACAGAGGCAAGTATCGTGCAGGCTCGGCTATTGGGACCGGCCCGTTGGGGCTTGATGATTCTCTCCGCACTATGGATCGTAGCGCTGGTGCCGTCCGCGGTTGCGGCACCCTACGCGGCGATGGTGATAGATGCGAGAACCGGTGAGGTTCTGCATTCGCGAAACGCCGATACGCGATTGCACCCCGCATCGCTGACTAAGATGATGACGCTTTACATCGCGTTCGAAGCGGTGCGAAACGGCGAAATCTCGCTGGACACGAAGGTCCGCATCTCGAGCAACGCAGCCGCCGAACCGCCGTCGAAACTGGGCCTGAAGGCGGGCCAGAGGATCGCGTTCCGCTATCTGATCCGGGCCGCGGCGGTGAAATCCGCCAATGATGCCGCCACCGCGATCGGCGAGGCGATTTCCGGGTCCGAGGCCGCGTTCGCGCGGCGCATGAACCGGACCGCCCGCGCGCTGGGCATGTCCAGGACCACGTTCAAGAACGCCCATGGGCTGACCGCCAGCGGCCACCTGTCCACCGCCCGCGACATGACCACGCTGGGCCGGCATCTGCTCTATGATTTTCCGCAATATTACAACCTGTTCTCGCGCCAGTCGACGAATGCGGGCGTGCGCACGGTGAACAATACCAACCGCCGTCTGCTGGCCGCCTATCGCGGGGCCGACGGGATCAAGACCGGCTATACCCGCGCGGCCGGTTTCAACCTCGTCGCGTCGGCGGAACGCGGACGCGAACGGATCATCGCCACCGTGTTCGGCGGCACGTCGGGCGCGGCGCGCAACGCGCGTGTCGCCGAGCTGCTGGACATGGGGTTCCGCCGCGCGCCGTCGCGGGCGCCGATCCGCAAGCCGGCGCGCCCCGATTATGCCACCGCCACCCGGGCCGAGGCCGCGCCTGCCGCCGCCCAATCGCAACGGGTGGCCCGCGCCCCGACATCGAGCCTGCGCCCGCTGGCACGCCGCGCAGCCCCGGTTGCCGTGGCAGCCGTCGCACCCGACACGCAGGCTGGCGCCACGAACCCGCCGCAGGTCGAACCGGCCGGAAACGCCGTCGAGGCGGCGTTGCTGCAGGCGAGCATCGACGACGCGCTGCAAGAGGCGACGGCACAGGCCACCGCCACCAGCCCGCGCCCCGTCGCCCGCCCCCATGCGGCCAATGCCGCGGCGGTCGAGGCCACACCCGGCGAAGCACCGGCCGAAACGATTGCCGTGGCCGCCGCCACGCCGCCGGCGGTGCGTCCGGTCGAGCTGGCCGATGCCGAACCGGCACCGGCTGATGCGGTCTCCGCGCCGCTCAGCGTTCCCGAGCCCGAACCCGCCCGCATCGCCGAAACGCCCGAGGCGGCCGCGCCGGAGCCGGATATCGCGGTGGCCGAGGCCGCCCTTGTGCAGCAGGCCGTGGCCCGCCCGGCACCGGAATACGATCTGCACACCGCCGCCGTCGTTCAGGACAGCCCGGACGAACCCGAGATCGTTACCCGCCTGTCCACCTCCGGTGGGCTGAACTGGGGGATCACCGTGGGCCGCTACCCGAGCCGGTTCGAGGCCGAAAAGGTGCTGCTGCGCACGGCGCTGGCGGAAATGACCACGCTGGATGGCAGCCTGCGCAAGGTCACGCAGGGCAAGCGCGGGTTCAACGCCAACTTCCTGGGCATGACGCAGGAAACCGCCGATCTGGCCTGTCGCCGCCTGCAGGCCCGCAACATTTCCTGCGAAACGCTCGGGCCGTCCTGACCGGCCCGGATTGATCGACGCTCAGGCGCTCAGGCGATCAGCGTGTCGTCCGACGCGCCGGTGATCGCCGCGGTCACGATCCGCCCCTCGGGCTGCGGCGCGTCGAACCGCACTTCGGCAAACTGCGCCGTGCGCCCCATATGCGGGTTTTCCATCAGGACCTGGTGGGTCTTGCCGACCTGGGCGTCGAGATGGGCCCGCACCCGCGCCGCGCCGGCCGCGCGCAGCCGCGCGGCGCGGTCCCTGATCGCCCGGCCATCCACCTGCGGCATCCGCGCCGCCGGGGTGCCGGGGCGGGGCGAATAGGGAAAGACATGCAGCCAGGTCAGGCCGCACTCCTCGACCAGTTTCAGCGAGTTTTCGAAATGCGCCTCGGTTTCGGTCGGGAAACCGGCGATGATGTCGGCGCCGAAGGTCATGTCGGGGCGCAGCCTGCGGGCCTCTTCCGAGAACCGGATGGCATCGTCGCGCAGATGCCGCCGCTTCATCCGTTTCAGGATCAGGTCGTCGCCATGCTGCAGGCTCAGATGCAGATGCGGCATCAGCCGGGGTTCCGAGGCGATGGCCTGCATCAGCGCCTCGTCCACCTCGATCGAATCGATCGAACTGATCCGCAGGCGCGGCAGGTCCGGCACCAGTTTCAGGATGCGCAGCACCAGATCGCCCAGGCGTGGCTGCGCGGGCAGGTCGGCGCCCCAGCTGGTCAGGTCGACACCGGTCAGAACCACTTCGTTGTAGCCGCGATCCACTAGCCGCCTGACCTGTTCGACCACCACCCCGGCGGGCACGCTGCGCGAATTGCCCCGGCCATAGGGGATGATGCAGAAGGTGCAGCGATGGTCGCAGCCGTTCTGCACCTGCACATAGGCCCGCGACCGGGTGCCGAACCCGTCGATCAGATGCCCCGCCGTTTCGGTCACCGACATGATGTCATCGACCTGCACGGCTTCGGTGTCGCCGATGAAATCGGCGGCGATGCCGGTCCAGGTTTCGGGGCGCATCTTTTCGGCATTGCCGATCACCGCGTCCACCTCGGCCATCGCGGCAAAGGTCTCGGGTTCGGTCTGGGCCGCGCAGCCGGTCACGATCAGCCGGGCATCCGGGTTGTCGCGCCGCAGCCGGCGGATTTCCTGCCGCGCCTTGCGCACCGCTTCGGAGGTGACCGCGCAGGTGTTGACCACGACCGTATCGGTCAGCCCGGCCCGCGCCGTCAGTTCCTTCATCGCCTCGGTTTCATAGGCGTTGAGCCGGCATCCCAGCGTGGTGAATTTCGGCGCGCTCATGCCGGTGCCGCCAGGAAGGCGGAGGTGAGGACACCGTCGAACACATGCGTGGTCGGGCCGGTCATCCAGACGCCGTCATCGCGCCAGTCGATCACCAGCGTGCCGCCATCGAGGTCGATGGTGACATGCCGCCCGGTCAGCCCCCGCCGCGCCGCCGCCACGGCCGTCGCGCAGGAGGACGACCCCGACGCCAGCGTGATCCCGACCCCGCGTTCCCAGACCCGCATCCTGATCCGGTCGGGGCCGGTGATCTGCGCCACCTGCACGTTGGTGCGTTCGGGATAGAGCGGATGGTGTTCATGCCGCGCCCCGAATTCCGCCAGCGCGATCACCTCGGCATCGTCGACAAAGAAGGTGCAGTGGGGATTGCCCATGCCGGTTGCGACCGGGCCGCCCTCGATCGGCAGTTCCAGCGTGTCCATGTCCCCGGCCAGCGGGATCTCGTCCCAGCGCAGCTGCGGCGGCCCCATGTTGACCGCGGTCAGCCCCCCGCCCGCGTCACGCGCCCGCAGCGGGCCGCGCGCGGTGGTCAGGGTCAGGTCGGTCCGGCCGGTTGCGTCCATCAGGTGGCGCGCGATGCAGCGGGTCGCGTTGCCGCAGGCCGCCGATTCGGAGCCGTCGGCATTGTAGAACCGCAGCTCCGCGTCGCCCGCGCCGTCATGGATGACCGCCAGCTGGTCGAAGCCGACCCCGCGCCGCCGGTCGGCCAGCGCCCGCGCCAAGGTCGGCGTCACCGCGAACGGATGCGCGCGCGCATCGACAACGACAAAGTCGTTGCCGAGCCCGTGCATCTTCATGAAGGGCAGGGCGGTATCGGTCCGGGTGTTCATGGCGGGCATATAGTCCGCGCCGGGCGGCGAATCCAGCCTGCATGCGGGATGGCCGCGCCCGGTGGGGCATCAGTCGCCGGGCGCGGTCGGCACCTTGCCCCGATAGCGTGCCGTCAGCGCGGCGTCGATCTCGGTTTCGTCGTAGATCCCCAGCACCACGCCGGTGCCGCCGCCCCGCGCGAGCCTGGCGGCGATGTCCGCGTCCGAGACCGTCACCCGCTGGGACATCCGCAGCGACCAGTCATGCAGCATGCCGTAGAGCCGCCGCCGGGTATCGGCATGGGCGGGATCGGCGCCCAGGTCGATCCGTTCCCGCGGGTCGTTGCGCAGGTCGAACAGCATCGGCCGGAACCCGCCTTCGCAATGGATCATCTTCCAGTCCCGCGTCGCCACCATGAACAGCCGCGCATCCCTGGGGGCGACGCCGAGGCCCTGGCAGGCCCCATGGCTGGAATAGTCGTATTCGCTGATCGCGTAATCCCGCGGCGCGGGGTGATCCACGCCGTTGACATAGGGCATCAGCGACCGCCCCTCGACGATATGCGATGGCACCTCGCAACCGGCGGCGTCGATGATGGTGGCGGTCACGTCGATGGCCTCGACCAGCGCGTCGCTTGTCGTGCCCCGGGTCGCGTCGGCGCTGGCGCGGGGGTCGTGGACGAGCAGCGGCACCTTGACCGACGGATCGTGGAACAGGTCCTTTTCGCCCATCCAGTGATCGCCCAGGTAGTCGCCGTGATCCGAGGTCACGATGATCATCGTGTCCTCCGCCTGGCCCGTTTCGTCGAGATGGCGGAACAGCCGCCCCATCTGGTCGTCGCATTGGGTGATCAGGCCCATATAGACCGGGATCACCTTTTCGCGCACCTCGTCGCGGGAAAAGGTGGTGCCGATCCTGCCATTCATGAAACTGGCATGGACCGGGTGCGGATCGTCCCGTTCGCGGTCGTCCCGGTTAACCGGGATGATGTCATCGACGCCGTACATGTCGTTGTAAGGGGCGGGAACGATATAGGGCCAGTGCGGCTTGATATAGCTGACATGGGCGCACCATGGCCCCTGCGTGGCCGTCATGAATTCGATCGCCTGCGTGGTCAGCCACGGGGTTTCGCTGTCGGCCTCGTCGATATTGGCGGGCTTGTCCGCATGGCGCATGAACCAGCCGCTTGCGATGTCGTCGCCATCGCGGCCGGCATTCGCGAAATCCGCCCAGGGGTTGTCGCCGGCATAGCCTTTCTGTTTCAGGTATTCGTTGTAGGGGCTGCGTTTCTCGTCATAGCGGCCGGCGGGGCCCTCGGCCCACAGCCCGTCGTCACGGCACCAGACATCGAACCCGCAATCGGCCTGGCGCGCGCCGATGATACTGTCCGGGGACAGGCCGAGCCGCGCCATGCCCTTTGCATCCGCCTTCATGTGGGTCTTGCCGACGAGCCAGCAATCGACGCCGCCCGCGCGCAGGTGGTCGCCCAGCGTCAGTTCTCCCACCCGCAGCGGAAACCCGTTCCAATGCGCACCGTGGCTGCTGACATAGCGGCCGGTATAGGCGCTCATCCGGGCGGCCCCGCAGATCGGGGACTGGGTATAGGCATTGGTGAACCGGATGCTCCGCGCCGCGAGCCGGTCGAGATGCGGGGTTTTCAGCGTCGGGTGGCCGGCGCAACCGAGATAGTCGAACCTGAGCTGATCGAACATGATGTAGAGAATGTTCATGTCGTCCTGTCCCGCCTGTTCCGCGTTGCTCCAAGCCTGACCGGCAACGGGCGAATGATCAAGCGCACGCGGCACATCGGTATCCCGGCCACCCTGCGCACCCTGCCCCGACCCGCAGCAATCCTCTGCCGCACAAGTCCATGTTCGCGGAAGAAAAGTGGTTGATCCCCACGGGCGAATTGTCTTAGAGAGCGTCACGGATTCGGTGCAGCCGGATCTGCAGGAGTGGGCCGTTAGCTCAGTTGGTAGAGCAACTGACTTTTAATCAGTGGGTCGCAGGTTCGAATCCTGCACGGCTCACCACTTCTCATAGATTATCCTTTCCCTGCTTGGGTTTGGTGTCGGATTTGACGAACCTCTTGGGAAGGTTCGCCAAATTGCGCTCGCCATTCGGGCGGGCGACAAGTTTCTCAATCGCGGAATCGGCCATGCCTTCGCGGCCTGCGGCCTCGGTGTAGCGCTGCACGAGGGCGAGCGTTTTGTGCCCTGTGACTGCGCCGATCTCATGCGCCGTGGCTCCGGCCTCGGCCAAACGGCGCGCGCAGGCCTTGCGAAGGCCATGGGCGGAGCATTGAGGTAGTTTGGCCTCTTCGGTCCAACGCTGCATGAGATTGCCCAAGCCACCGGCGGAGCGCATCGTGCCTTTCTGGGTGGCCAGGAAGGGGCGATCCTTCGGCAACTTGTCCAGGACCTCGGCAAGGTCCGGATGGATCGGCACCGAAACCAGCACCCCGCCTGAGCGCTGCGTCTTCTGCCGCCGGTACTCGATCTTGCCATTGCGAACGTTCTTCGGCCCCAGCTTCACAGCATCGACACGCGCAGCGCCAGTGTAGAGCATCAGCGTCACCGCCGTATGCGCCAGCGTGCCGGGCTTGTGGGCCTTGAAGAACTGCGCCAGCTCGTCCTCGTCCCAGGTATGGAAGCCGTCTCCGCCCACGCGAAACGGCTTCGTCGCTCGCGCGGGGTTGTCGCCGCGCCAGTCCAGCGTGATTGCGAAATCCATCAACTGGATCAGCCGTTTGCGCAGATTGTTCGCTGCCGTCGGGGTATCGGCCTTTTCGGCCAGGATCGTCTGCACATGCCGCCGTTGCATCAATCGCACCGGCTTGTCGCCATGCTCCTCTCGAAACTTCTCGACAATCCCGCGATAGACCTTCTGCGTACTTGGTGCGAGATCAAGGAATTCGGGCGACCGATACCAGAGCGCCACAAGCTGGCTGACACTGTAGGGCTTGGTCCGGTCCGCCCCAATCAGCCCGCGCGTCTTGTGCCCGTTCACCGCATCCTCATACCGTCGAACGAACTCCTCCGAACCGTAGTCGCTCCCCAACTCCGCCGAAAACCCACCCTTCCGAAACCGCCAACGCCGCTTCCCGTGCCGGTCGAAATAGGCCGTCGCGCCGGGAAACTGCTTGCGGCGTTTCATAGGCGATCCCACGGATTGTTGACCTCGTCCGTTTGCTTCTCGGTGCTGTAGATCACGACCTTGCCATCACGGCTGATCTCGGACCGTACGACCGGAATGCCCGCGTCCCGGTACGCCTTGAGGTATCGTGTCAACTCGGTCTGCGTCAGCGTCGCGCGGGGCATGGCCATGGTGTGTCCTTCTCCGTCAGAGGCTGTGGTGCTGTGGCTCGCCCAAGGGCAAGCGCGGCTGGTCGCTTTCGGGGCGCTTTACCTTGGTTGCATTGCGCTGAAACCGCTCCCAACCGCTCATGGTAAGCATCTTGGTCTTTGAAGAAATCTCCACAAACTCCAGCCGTCCGTCGTTCATGAGCGCGCGAATTTGCGCAGGGCTGAGCCCGACGATCTCGCCAAGCTGTTTGGGTGAAAGCAATCGCTCTTGTTCCAAAATCGCCTCCTTCGCATGCAGTTGAAGGGAATCGCTTGTTTTGCACCAACTGGCATGGTCAGATGGCGAAAGAAGCGAAAAAGTGTCATTTTGTGCATATTTGCTAAATACGACACGAACGTCAATTGGAATCTGCCTATGGCGCGAGAAACGTCTGATTTGTTTGTTGGGGTCGGGGCCAGGCTCGCGATTACGCGCAGTGACATCGGGCTTTCGCAAACCGACATGGCCAAGGAAATCGGCGTCTCGCTGCGAGCATATCACAGCTACGAAAAGGGCGAACGCGGACTGCCGATCGAGGCTCTGGTCGCGATCCATGACAAGTTCGGGTCGGATGTGAACTGGATTCTCCTCGGCACCAAATCTGCCCGCGTCGAACATGACATCGACGCTTTGGAAGAGTTTGAAACCTCGCTGGACCGGTTTCTTACAGAACAGGGCATTCGGATCAAAAGCGAAAAGCGCGGGGCGATTGTCGCGCGCTGGTATCGGTCGCTCCTCGACGGCAAAGAGATCGAAATGGAAAATGTCCACACGTGGATCGAATTATTAAGGGAATAGAAGTGCAGGTTTCTCAGTCGCCCCAGTGGCATCGTCAGAATTTGGTCACGCTTGAGCGTGTCCACCACGACATCGCCCGTTTTACAGGGCCGGTCTTTCAATTCGTCACCATCGCGGCGGCGATCTATCTGCCATGCTATGCCAAGCTGATGCTGTTCTCTGCTCCCGGCGCGCTTGACCCGATGATGGTGCTGCTGGCCCTCTCCGCCGTCGCGCTTGTGCTGGTCTCTCCGGCCTTCGCCTTGGCGGCGACTGTGGAGGTCTATTTCTCACGTCGCATCGCCCGGGCATCGCGGGCCGGTGCATCGCATTTCCATGATGCAACCGGTGGGTGATCCCGCTATGGTTCGTCAAAAAGAACATAAGTGATTTCAAGGGTAAGGGACGCACATGTCATCCGATCTTTCTGACCTGATCCTGTCTCTGACGCCTGAGGATGGCTCCTCCATCGGCAACGGCGCAATGCTCGCGCGGCTGCGGGACCATATCCCTACGCTGACTGAGGAAGCCTATGCCGCGGCGCGGGATGCGCTGATTGACGATGGCACGCTGGGCCGGGGCAAGGGGCGTGGTGGGTCGATCTATCGGGCGGATGTGGCTGATCTGGAGCTGACCGCGCCCGTGGCCAAGGAACCCAAGGCCGCCACCGGCACGCGCAAAAAAGCCAGCCGCAAGTCGGATGAACCGACCGAGGTGCTGTCCTATCGCCATGGCGAGACACGCGTGAACAACCCCGAGGTGGGGATGGTGCATGCGGACACCGACCCGGATGGGGACAAGACCGCCTGGCAATATGACCCGCATCTGGACCCGGTGCTGAACTTTGACAGCGCACGCGGGGCGATTGAGACGCTGATCGACGATGCGCTGGCCAGTGACGATCCGGAGCGGATGAAAGACGCGCTGACGGAACTCAAACGCTTGCAGGCGCCTTACCTGAACTGGACGGGCAAGGCGGAGAAGACATCGTTCGAGGTCGATACCGTCAGCCTTCATGTCCACGAACGGGTGGACCCGGCGACGATCCTGGCCAATGCGGCCAAGCGGCTGAAGGGGCAGGACGCAAGCGCGCAGTGGCGGCAGGCGGACCTGTTCGCGGCCCCGTTCGAGAACCTGCCGCTGCGCCAGGCGCTGGATTTCTACCACCACGAAAAGGGCTGGTCGAACCGACTGGTGGCGGGCGACAGCCTGCTGGTCATGAACTCGCTCCTGACCAAAGAGAGCATGGGCGGCAAGGTGCAGATGATCTATATCGACCCGCCCTATGGCATCAAATATGGGTCGAACTTTCAGCCCTTTACCAACAAGCGCGACGTGAAGGATCGGTCAGACGCCGACCTGACGCAAGAGCCCGAGATGATCAAGGCGTTCCGGGATACCTGGGAACTGGGCATCCATTCCTACCTCACCTATCTGCGTGATCGGCTGATGCTGGCGCGGGAACTGCTGACCGAGAGCGGGTCGGTGTTTGTGCAGATTTCAGATGAGAATTTGCACCATGTTAGACAATTGCTGTCCGAGGTCTTCGGTTCTCAGAACACGATGTCATTGATCAGCTATTCGACGACTGGTGGCTTTGCCTCATCCGGTTTGAGCCGGACTGGCGACTACATCCTTTGGTTTGCCAAGAACAAGGAGAAGGTCAAATTCAATCGGCTGTATCTTCCTAAAGACAGGGCCGAGGCGGCGCGTGGTGATTATGACCAAGCTGTTTTTGCAAACGGCAGTCGCGGGCCATTGCCAAAAGACCAACGGCAAAGGCCTGAAACGATCCCGAAAACGACCAAGATATTCACCGATGATAACCCAAGCTCGCAGGGCGAAGGTGCTGCCACGGTTGACTGGGAATGGTGTGGGATGACGTTTCACCCCGGTAGCGGGAACCACTGGAAGGCCCCAGTGCCGCATGGGATGCGTCGCCTAACAAGGGCGAATCGCTTTCTGATTACACCACGGGGCAAGATTAGGTACGTCCGGTTTTTCACGGACTTCGACCAAGTTCCGATTACTGACAACTGGTTCGACATTGCCGGGGCTGTTCAAGATCGCGCAGACCCAAAGGTCTATGTCGTCCAAACCAGTAACAAGATCATTGAACGCTGCCTCCTTATGACAACCGATCCCGGCGATCTGGTACTCGATCCGACTTGCGGCTCTGGAACCTCTGCTTATGTGGCGGAGAAATGGGGGCGGCGCTGGATCACCTGTGACACGTCCCGCGTGTCAATCTCGTTGGCCAAGCAGCGGCTGATGACAGCCAGTTTCGACTATTACGCCCTACGCTATCCCCATGATGGGCTAAGGGGCGGCTTCGACTACGATACCACCCCGCGTGTCATGCTTGGAAAGATCGCCAACAACCCCGACATCGACACGATCTATGACGAGGATCATCCCAAGATCGCGGCAGCGCTGGACGATCTGAACGCCGCGCTCACATCCGCGCCCCCGCTGCCGATCAAGCCCACCCAAGGCTATCGCAAGGGCAAACAGGTCTCCTTCCGCGATGGCGACGTGCTGGAAGAATGGGAGGTGCCCTTTGACCTCCCCTACGATTGGCCCCAGGCGGCCAAGGCCCCGTTCGAGGCCTTCCACAAAGCCCGTCAGTCCATGCAGCGCCGCATGGATCAATCCATCGCCGATCACGCCGATCAGGAAACGCTCTACGACAAGCCCCGCATCGACAAGAACAAGCTGCGCATCACCGGCCCGTTCAGCGTCGAGGCCGTGCCCGCGCCCACCGTTCTGTCACTGGACGAAAGCCTGCCAGCCGAAGAGGCCGACAGCACCGTCGCCCGCTCTGGTGAGACTTCGCGCCAATCGCTTTGGCGTGATGAACTGCTGAAAACCGGCGTGCGCGGCAAGGGCGGCAACATGATGCGCTTTGCCGAGTTCGAGGTGATCCCCGGCACGAAGTTCCTGCATGCCAGCGGCTCGGTCGCCGATACGGGCGAGCGTGTGGTGGTCAGCTTCGGCCCCGAACATGCCGCCCTTGAGCAGCGCCAGGTCGAAGAGGCGATGAACGAAGCCTACACGTTGATGCCCAAGCCCAAGTTCCTGCTGTTCTGCGCCTTCACCTTTGACCCCGAAGCGGCCAAGGACATTGACGAGATGAACGTGCCGGGCATGACCTTCCTCAAGGTGCAGATGAACACGGACCTGCTGACCGAGGATCTGAAAAAGGCACGATCCTCGAACCAGTCCTTCTGGCTCATGGGCCAGCCCGAGATCGAGCTGCGCAAGCGCGACGACGGGATGTGGGAGGTCGAGGTGCATGGCTTTGACTACTTCAACCCCAAGACCGGCGAGATCGAGGGCGGCGGCACCAAGCAGATTGCCATGTGGTCGCTGGATACGGATTACGATCAGCGGTCGCTGATGCCGCATCAGGTGTTCTTTCCCATGGCCGACGCCAAGGGCGGTTGGAACCGGCTGAAAAAGACGATCCGTGCAGAGCTGGACGAGGACCTGCTGGAGCAGTTCCACGGCACGGTGTCGTTGCCGTTCGAGGCGGGGGACAATAAGCGGATCGCGGTGAAGATCGTGGATGATCGGGGCATCGAAAGCCTCAAGATCGTCGCGCTGGAGGGATAAGCCATGTCCCTGATCATCAACCGCCCGTGGGAGCGGCCAGAGCAGCATTGGGTTGAGGGCAAAGGCGGTACGCTGGAGATCAAGCCAGAGCGGCGGCCTGCCAGTTACGAGGTCTTTGACGCGCGCAACAACACCAAGCGGACCGAAGTTCTGGCCATGGTCAACACGATCCGCGACCGTGTGGATCAATGGCGTGAGGATGGCTATCCGGGGGTGACCATCGTGACGCGCAAGCTGTTGGAGCACTGGCACGATGAGGATGCGCGCCAGCATCCATTCTATTTCTGCCAATTGGAAGCGATTGAGACGCTGATCTGGCGGGTCGAGGGCGCGGAGGCCTACAAACAGGGCATCCATGTTCCCGGCGATGGCGGTGCCTGGGAACGGCTGTGCAACAAGATGGCCACCGGCGCGGGCAAGACGACGGTGATGGCTATGATCATCACCTGGCAGGTACTGAACGCGCTGACCTATCCGAAGCGGAACAAGGATTTCAGCCGCGCGGTGTTCATTGTGGCCCCTGGCCTGACGGTGAAGGGCCGGTTACAGGTGCTGCTGCCGTCTGAGGGCAGCTATTACGACGAATTCAATCTATGCCCGTCGGAGTCGATGCGCCAGAAGCTGAACCAAGCTGAGGTTTTGATCGAGAACTGGCATACGCTGATGCCGTTGAAAGAGGTGCAGAGGTCGGTCGTTCAGAAGGGCAAGGAATCCGACGAGGCCTTCACGCGCCGTGTCCTGGGCAAACTGGCCGGGCACAAGGACATCATCGTCATCAACGACGAGGCGCATCACGCCTATCGCAAACCGCCCGAAGTCAAGATTTCGAAGAAGCGGGCCGAGGAACAGGGCATCGACCTCGACGAGGCCACACGCTGGATCGAAGGTCTGGACCGCATCCACAAGACCCGCCGCATTCAGCGCTGTTTCGACCTCTCCGCCACGCCTTTCGCGCCCACCGGCAAGGCCAGCACCGACACCGCGCTGTTCGACTGGATCATCTCGGATTTCGGCCTGAACGACGCGATTGAGGCCGGGTTGGTGAAGACACCGCGCGTTGTCGTCCGGGATGACGCGCTCCCGGACTCCCGAACGCTGCAATCGAAGCTTTACCACATTTATCGTGACAAGTCGGTTTCTGAGGACCTGAACCGGGCCAAGGCCGAACCGCATGAAGCGTTGCCCAAGCTTGTGCAGGATGCCTACACGCTGCTTGGGGCAGACTGGCGTGAAACGGCCAAGGACTGGGCTGAAGCGGGGCATCATTCACCGCCGGTCATGCTAACGGTCTGCAATCGGACAGAAACTGCCGCCCGGATTGAGCACTACTTTAACCAAGGCGATGCCCATTGGCCCGAATTGCAGGCCCCGAATAAGACCTTACGCGTGGACTCGAAGGTTCTGGACAAGGCGGAAATCGGTGAGGCGGCGACGTCCGACAAAGCTTATGATCAGCGGCTTCAGGATATCGTCGAAGCATCTGATATACCGGAAACCCGAAAGCGGCAGTTGGGCGGCCTGAAGAAGGAAGAGCTGCTCCGCGAGATCATCGACAATGTCGGCAAACGAGGCCAGGCCGGGCAAGACCTTCAGAACGTGATTTCCGTGGCGATGCTATCCGAGGGGTGGGATGCAAAGAACGTCACCCACATCATGGGCTTGCGCGCATTCACGTCGCAGTTGTTGTGCGAACAGGTCGTTGGGCGAGGCCTTCGGCGGGTTTCCTATGACACCGACGAGAATGGTCTGTTTTTGCCGGAATACGTGAATGTCTTTGGCGTTCCCCTTTCGATCTCCGAAGCTGGGGAACCCGGTGAAGCGCCACCTCCGCCTAAGCCAACAACACAGATTGAAGTCATTCCTGAACGCGCCAATTTGGAGATCAAATGGCCGAACGTGGTTCGTGTCGAGTCGGTTGTCCGTCGCGAATTGTCCGTCGAATGGTCGGACGTTGAGACGCTTACGCTTGATCCTGCCTCCACGCCCATCAGTGCGGACCTAGCCCCTGCTCTGGGCGGTGCAACCGACATGGGCAAAGTTTCCTCGATTGACTTGGAAAAGCTTCCGGACGGCTTCAGGCTTCAACGCCTCGTGTTTCAAGCAGCCCGAAAGGGGTTCGCAGGCCTGAATCATAGCTTCAAAGGGTCGGAAGACCTGCTTGCAGCGCAGCTTGTCCGGATCGTCGAAGAATTCATCGACTCTGGGGCGTTGCAAATCCCGTCGCTCTTTCACTCCGATCCGCTAAGGCGTCGCATTCTGATCGCTCTCAACATCGATCTGGTTGTTCAGCACCTTATGCAAAGTGTGTTTGAGCAGAACAGGACCCAGTTGACGCCGATCTTCGACGAAGAAAACCCAATCGGTTCCACGGGACAGATGCGCACCTGGTACACGACCAAGCCCAATTTCCCTGCCGTTAAGTCACATATCAGCCATTTGGTGGGGGATTCCTCCTGGGAAGGACATGCAGCCAACGTGTTCGAGAGATCGAGCGATGTACTGGCCTACGCCAAGAACGACCATTTAGGATTTCAGATTCAATATCTATGGTCAGGTTCTCGCAGGCGCTATATCCCTGATTTCCTGGTGAAATACACAAACGGAAAAATGCTAGCTTTGGAGATCAAGGGCACTGATAGCCCTCAAAACAAGGCGAAACGTGATGCGCTGGCCGAATGGGTCAAGGCCGTGAACGAGGTTGGTGGGTTTGGGCAATGGTCTTGCGACGTAGCTTTTGATCCTAGCGAGATAGAAGACATAGTTCGGCGCAATGACTAGAACAATTTCGAATACGGACGATATGATGGATGGTTGAGTTGTGGCAAGCAAAGGTGTGATTTTTCAACGGCTTCTTGAGCGAGGATTTTATCCCCGCGAGCTGCCTCCTACCTTCAGAACCGTCAACTTCGGATCGTTACTTGCCTCGAAGCCGGCGTATTTGAAACCGCAAAAAGACTTCTCTGGTGAGACTGTTTTTTTGGATGGAGCAACCTTCCAAGGCAACCACAGAACCTTTGGCGTCATTAATCCAATCAATTACGCACTGCTTTCTGAGTTCTTGGCCGAGAATTGGCCCGATGTTGAAAAGGTTATGGCAATCAGCCAGTTTTCCGCGTTCAAGGTCGTGTTTCCGGACAACATTGCGGTAGGCGGTCGAGCGTTTCAGAGATCATCGTTCTCAGGGAAGCTCAAGAAACAAGCATATCTGTCGAGCGCGTACCCATCTGTGGTGCATCTGGACATCAACAGGTTTTATGGTTCCATTTACTCACACTCGATACCTTGGGCTGTCTTGGGGAAACCCGAGGCTTTGAAGCAGCACAAAGCCAAGACCCTAGACACACATTGGAGCGCGGAACTTGATCGTCTGATCAGGGCCTGCAACCGAAATCAGACGATTGGCATCCCTATTGGCCCTGACACCTCGCGTGTGGTTTCTGAGCTCGTATTGTCGCGTATCGATCATGAATTGAAGAAGAATGGGGCAGGCCTCCGAAAGCGGCAGGTGTTCCATAACATCGATGACTACGAGATCGGCGTCGAAAACACGACGGAAGCAGAACGGGTGATCGCCAGATTTGAAAAGGAAATCAGAAAGTTCGAGTTGAGGAGCCACGACGGCAAGACTGGTGTGATTTCCGGTGAACTGCCGGAGAACCTACGTTGGGAACCAAAATTCAACCTACTGAAAGGGCTTGAAGATGAGGAGTTCCTGGATGGTTTTTTTGCACTGTTGGCCAGTGAGCGCGGCGCCTACCCTGGCTCGAATATCGTTGGCTACGGATTGAGCCGCTTTGCGAAAAAGATAGCATCTTGCTCTGACAAAGAGCTGTCTCTTCGCCATCTTCAAACTCTACTTTATTCCTCTCCGCGCTTTGTAAGCTGGGTGGCGCCTTTGTTTGTTGGTCTGAAAGGGGGTGATGACCTTGATCGCGCTCAAAAACGGTTGCTCCGTTGGGGCGTGGAAGAGTGTTCCCGTAGGCATGATATCGTTTCGCTCTTGTGGTTTTTGTACCTTCACCTTCAATTTGACCTAAAGCTGTCTAAGGCGCTCAAGAAACTTTGTTTCGAGGTTGAATCCGTGTTGGTAGACTTGGTCTTGGCGCACGCTGATCACAACGGGCTTGTGAAAGGGGGATTCGCAGAGGCACCGGGTCGATACCAGAACGCAAGTCTTGGTTCCTCGGCATGGTTGTTCCTTTATGAAACAGAGGTGCGAGGATGGAAGGCAGCCGCTGGCACCACAAAAATCGGTCAGTCAGAGGATCCAAAGAAGTTCTTCAAACTGATGAAAAAAAATGACGTTCACTTCTATGACATAACTGCGTTCGGAGTGTCTGCGTTCCCTTGGAGCCTTGGCGAAGACGACTTTTATCCGACCCACGAAGATACAGAAAACTGGCTTGATTTTGATGGGCTTGATGCCGACGAAGACGATGACGAAGACTACTTTGTCTACTGACAAATGCGATATCCGTCGCATTTGTTGTTGGTTCAAATCGAGTTTGCTATTTCCGAATGGGGTTCAGATGGGCTGGCTCCTTCGTGCTGCACACATTGCAAAGGGCCCACCGGTGGTGACTTATAGCGAATTGTAGGCGCAACGCCGTGCTAAGGCATTAATATGGGTTGCTGCCCATGAAACCGCCAAGACCAATTCGAAACGCTTCGCCCATCAATTGTGTAATCCGTCGTGTCTTTTCCGGCTAAAGAAACAAGTACGCCAGCCGGTCCATCACCAGACGGCATCATTATTTGCTCCACGTTTCCGGTTTCGTCCTTCCAGAGAGCGATGGCACGAGAGGGAGGATACTTGCCGCTTTGGTTCATTCTCCTGATCAACCCCCATGACGTGAAGGTCATTACGCTACATCCCGGGTCATCAGCGAGGCTTGATGCATAACGCGCACCCCAACGCCCAGGAAGCTGCGGACCATCCATCAACAGCGCGAACACTAGATTGGGACCAACAGAACGGATGATTTCGTGGCAAGGATCGCTTCTAGCCAAATCTTCACAAATCATTGTCACAAATGTCGAAGACTGGCGAAACCGGTGAAAATAGAGTTCGGGTGTCATGATCTTGTGGCTTTCCCACCAACAGGCCACGGCTGGATTCAGAGCACTAGCCAAAGCGTAGTCTGTCACCTGACGCGCATCCAGCCGCCATCTGTGGTGCTTTCGGCGACTTACAGCTGATATCCAAGGTTTGCCATTGGCGCCCTTTTTCTCATGACGTAGGGCTGTAAGAACATGGTTCCCCTCATGCTGGTCGCAGTTCTTGGAGGCCCCAGAGATTATGAATTCCAGTTCGGGCTCAACTTCCCACGCGGCTTTGCAGATTCGGTCAAAACTATCCCAGTTAAGGGCATATTCCGGGAACATGACCGCATTTAAGGATTTCGTTTGTTTCTTGGCCTGCTTGATCAAGTCCCGTGTGATGCCTTCGAGTTTGGACGGGTCTTCAAGCCAGCTTTGCCGGAGCGAAAAATTGCCCCAAGGGCGTTGTCCGTGCTTTCCATCGTGCGGCGGCACCTCTTCAAAGTCGATACCTTGTATCTCGAACGGTGACGGTATCAGAAGGATGTCGAGCGTCGCACGGTCGTCATGGCGCAATGCTCCCACTGGTTCGGCCCACTGACATCGAACCGCTGCCCGTGGCGGCAACAATGCTAGGTTGGCCGACAAACTCCGAAGCGTGCACCCAACCTGAGCAATCCTGCTTTTCGGCAAGACGCAGACAACATCAGTGTCGATTCTTTCTGTCATGGATGCCGGGTGACGGTGCCGCCTCGTCAGCGAGCTTCCAGCGATGGTTTTTTCATCTTGTGCACCTTTGTCAGGCTGGTTCTTAGCGGCGAGGAGGTCACGCATTACATTGGCTACCTCCTCGTTATCGTCTAACGGGCGCCCCAGACCTTCCGCCGCCATGTCTGCAATCAAAAGGAGCTGGAACGCAGTTTTGCACCACTCGAGAGTTCCTGGTCCTTTCTCTTCCTGAGACAACAGCCTAGGTCGAAGACAGGAGTCTTTTTGTGATAGAAGGCGGGTCCAAATATCTTGAATTCCTGCCGATTTCCCCTCCGTGCGCCAAGCTCTGGCCAGTTCTTTGAGTTCGCTCCGCTCCGCTTGAGACAGGAAAATGGAGGCTTCGGGCTCGGGGCATGTGCTAGACGGCTCAAACCAGCCGATTGTGCCGCTTACCCGTAACAAATGCGCGACCGCGCCGAACACATCGGTTGGCAAAGCAGGCAGGACTTCCCATGTAGGTGGGGCGGGAGGACTGTCGCCAAGCTGTGGCTGCGGAAAGGTGCCGTGCGGCATCACGTTGCGGAGTTCGTCGAACACAGAACGGTACTGAATGGCTTGTTCTAGTTCGAATTCCATATCCTGCACTTAAAACTCCGCCTTGAAAACGCCGCAAAAGCTCGCTAGAGCAGCGCGCAACAGTAACCACATGTCAATCTTGGATTGCAAGACTGACATGGAACCCGATGTGAATGATTGTGGTTGACTAACCGTGGCTCGAGTTGCCACAGTCGGTTGACCAAATGAAAAGGCTAAGAAAATGTCTAGCTTCTATTCGAAAGAGATGATCGAAGAGACATCTCGTGAAGCTGCTGAAGCTCTAACGCGTACTGCTGATTGGATGGCCAAGCAAACCATGCAAAATATGCTGCGCGTTAATCCCGACGCCGCAGCCGCTCATGGCGGCCAAGAACAACTTCTTGGCAAGCTCAGGAGCAGCTATCAGAATTCACTAACGCTAGCTGGGTGAGCTCTGCGGTAGCGGTAGCGCATCGTACGCGATGATGTTGAGGAGGGGCCGTAACGGCCCCTTTCTTGTTTGGGGGCATATCGTTTCCAACATCAGGGTTGTAGCGGCTCGGCCCGGTTTACGAGGTAATGGACCACCGATCGGTCCTTACTTCTAATGCCAGGAAAGTACCTGTTTGCCACACCTCAGCATGGCAAAGGGCGCGCAACTGCCAACCCAAAACTTGGCAACACACTCAATGCGTCAGCCCCCGATCCATGTCCCGATCCCGCGCCTCTAGCTCTGTCTCAGCCACTCTTCGGCGTCCCTCGCTAAGGTCAAGCTCTCGTTCAACTTCGCGTCCAGCGCGTTGTAGGTGGCCTCTTCGCTCAGCAAGCCACGCAACGCCTGCATTGACGCGATCTGCGAGCGTATGAGCAGCGTCGCGCAGCCCGCGATACCATCCAACTGGGCTTGCAGCCTCTTCGTCGAGCGCGCTTCTAACCCGCTCAATTCCTGCGCTGAGGTTTCGCAGGCCGTCACCAACCGCTCGACGCAGGCGAGCAAGTCGCGCTCCAAGGCTGTCAGGGGCGTCGTCATTCACTTCTCCTCTATCTTGATGCAGATGACCGGCGTCCCAGCCAGTGTGCAGGTCTTCAATTCGGTCCTGGCGGGGTCCAGCGTCAGCCAGCTCTGCTCTCCCTGGTCGATCCGTGTCAGGCCCAGTTCCGTCAGCTCCGAGCTCATCAGCAGCGACGTCCAGAACCAGCTCGCGGCCATCATCGAGGCGATCCCCGTCACGATCAGCCCCGAGATCACCCAGGGCGAGATCGTCAGCCAGCGCCTGATCTGCTCGGTCCGCGTCTCGAACAAGCTCCTGTTCTCGTTCAGGAAGCGGCGCGTATCGCTCTCGATGGTACGCCGCGCGTCGTTCGCAATACCCGTCAAATCGGTCCTGAAGCTCTCTAGCTGGGATGCCATCGAGGCGGCGTAGTCCTGGCGTATCGTGTCGAGTTCCGCGTTCAGTTTCTCGCTCAGCCGGGTCGGCTTGCCAGTCTTCATGGAAAATCTCTCCTTTCAGGCGCCAGCGTTCGCCGGTCTCGGGGTCCTGGGCTGTGAGGTAGGCCTTGCCGACGCGGGGCAGGTCGAAGCCCGCATCGGCCAGGGCATCGACCATGCTGGCGCGATCCTCGATCAGACCCATCGATATCTGATCGAGGATCCACGCATGCAGCTCGTCGCGGCCATGAGCGCGGGTCGGGGCCTCGATGGTGTCGCGCACCTCTTGGGCGCGCTCCAGCTCCATCGGATCGGCCCAGCCGTGGCGCTGGTTCATCAGGTCGCGCAGGCTGTCAAAGGCGTCCTGATAGCCGGGTGGCGCGATGTTGAGGCTGCGCCCTGTGGTCAGCTCGAGGCGCGGGCTGCAGAAATGCAGCTCGACGCGGCCTTCGTGGCTGTGACGAACCCAGAGCATGTCGTATTGCTCGCCGTCCAGACCGGCAAAGGCCAGTTGCTCGAAGGCGACCATCACCTCGGCCTGCTGCGCCTCGCTGGGCGCGTCCTCGGCGGCAAAGCTGATCACGCCCGCGCGGTAGGTCCATTGGTGGCGGCTGGCGTTGATCAGCGCCTCGGTGCGGGCCGGATCGCCGCGCAGCACCTCGGGCAAGGGCTCGCGCGTCACCATCAAGGGCTGGCCACCGGCGTCGCGGATCAGGTCACGATTGCCGTCATAGGCCAGCACGCGCTCGGCCACGAGATAGCCGACCGGCCCCGCACCCGCGCCCTTGCCGTTGGGGAAGAACTTGATCAGCACCGCCGCGCCGCCTCAACGATCTGGGCAAGCTGACGTTCGATCACCAACAGGCGGCGCGCGACGGTCAAGCTGTCGAGGTCGGTGCGGCCCACCAGCATCGCGCGGTTCAGCCAGCGCGCGATCTGGTTGAGGTTGCCACCAATGCGCCCCACGGCCAGCACCAGGGCCGGATCGACGCGTGGCACGGGCTTGCGGCGGCGCGCCTCGGTCAGGCCAAGCGCCTCGCGTAGGAGCGTTGCGGCGGGCAGGCCTGCAGCCTCGGCCTTGGCGCGCAGCTCGGCCTTCTCGGTGGCCGTGCAACGGAAGACGAAGGTCTCCGTCAGCGGCTCCTTTGCGCGGGCTTTTCCCGCGCCGGTGGGGTTCGAAGGGGAGGCTTGCCGCCCCTCGCAAGGTCCCGTGTCATCCGCGCCAGCGTATGACATGGGTCGCCTTGCTGTTTCCTCAGACCGCATGGCGGTTCTCCCCCACGGTCGGGGCAACATCCTGCCGAAGACGCGATGCACGCTGCATCTGACGTGGTGCAAAGGACGCGATACGGGGTGCGGCTGACGTGGCGCATGCGCCATCCTGCGCCTGACGGATGACATCCCGCAAATGACGCAACTGCGCCTGCCATTCCGCGCTGTCCACCGGGGCCGGTGTCCGTGCGGGTAGCCAGAAGCCCAGGTGATGCTCATGCGGTGACAGAGGCAGGCTGCGCTCCAGCGTCGTCATCCCTTCCCGGGCAAGCCGCGCGTCCCAGTCCCGGACAAAGCAGATGCCCCTCGGGACAAACACCAGGTCCGGCGCGGACGCGCGCCGCTGTTCTTTTCTAAGTTCTTGTTCTCTGTTCGGGGGGCGATCCTGTCCCCCTTTGCCGGACAGGTCTGTCCCGCTTTGCGGACAGGATTGTCCCCCTTTGGCGCGGCCAAGCGGGACAATCTTGTCCCCCTCCCGGCGGCGCTCGGTTGCCCGTTTCATGGCCGCCTCGGTCGGGCGGTAGCGCGAGGATTTCCCCTTGTTGGTCCCGCGCTCCACGGTCATGTAACCCGCCGCCTCGACCTTGTTCAGCGCGCGTTTGACCGACTTGGCATGCTTGCCGATGGCCGCGCCTATGGTCTCGAAAGACGGGCGGCTCTCGCCGGTTTCATGGTCGGCATGGGCAAGGGCCAGGTAGAGCGCAACGCGCAGAGCATTGTCGTCCAGATCATGGTCGGTGACCATTTCCAGCAGGTATTGCAGCTTGATCTTGCAGAAGGGGAGAAGCTCAGACATCGGCCCCTCCCGCGATTGCGATCACAGGCGCGATCTGGTATCCAATCCGAGCAAACTTTTCGAATTGGCCGTTGACGCGGGTGCCAGCCCAGTCAGCGGCCTTTCGGTTTCTTGGTTGACCAGAAAGGTTCGCCAGAGGCCCGAAAAGCCCAATCAAATCAAAGGGCGGGTTTTTCGGGTTCGTCAACGCAAGCCGTTGTTTTCCCTCACCCCGCACAGTCCTGCACGGCTCACCACTCACACTCGATCAAATCGGCGCCCGGCGTGGCATCTGATCGTCGCCGGAAGAATGGCAGCTCCGTGCGATGGCGGATATTCTGCCCCGTCAACTGACCAGGGCTTTGCCGTTCTGCATATGGCGCCCTGCCAGTTTTCGGGCCATGCAGCCGGTGGCGAGGGTGCGGGCCGCGAGCGGGGTGTGGTCCCGCTCTTTCAACTCGGGAAAGAGGGTGAAAATCTCGGTTGCCGCCTGCCGGCCCACGGATTTCAGCGCCTCGGGGCCGGTGTAGAGCGATTCCGTCTCCGCCCCGTTCGCGATCACCACCTCGTGGCGGTCAAACAGCATGTGGAAATAGATGACCCGCGCCACGTCCTCGGCAATGTCGATGCCGTCGATCTGACAGAGCTGCTTGGCGGCGACGAGAACTTCGTCGGTGCCGAACATTCTCTGCGCGATGGCCGACCGCACGAGAATGCGGTGTTGCGGTGAGACAAGCAGATCGGTTGACGGGATGTTGACGCCCAGCGCATGGCGCCGGATCCGGATCGGCCGCAGGTTGTCGTGCCCGGCCAGGATATCGGCCGAAAGCGCGCGCATCCCGATCCAGCGCACCGGCTGCAAGCCGTTGTCTCGGGTCATCACCAGATCGCCCGCAGACAGGTTTTCGATGGCCACCGCCCCGCGTTCCGTTTCGATCCGGGTGCCCGACGCGAAACAGGGCACCGGTTCAATATCCGGAATTTGCTCGCGCTCCGCGGCCATCCCGGAGCTTCCGCTGGTTTTGACACCCGTGATGGTTATGGATGTTATCCTGTTATCAAGAGCAGCCGCGTCCGGTGTATAGGCCGAAGGCGGAACAACCCAAGTATTGCCATCCGCATCCTGAGCAACTTCGATGACGACATTTTCGGTGACTGGCTGACCCGTCGTATCGTCCAGATAGGTGATCCGGGCATGGTAGCCGACAATTGCATCGAAATGATGGGTGGTTACCGTGCCGTCGGCGTGCACGATCTCAAAATACTCAATGCCAAACGCATCATCCTGATTGTAAGTATCCCAGTGCCCGCCGCTATCTCTATGACTGTCGTAAGTTGGCCGTGTTGAACTCGGACGCAAGGTTTGGCCGTCACTTTTGGTAAAGCTATCAAAGGTTTTCCCGACCAGTTTTTGGGCATCTTCGGCGTGCGAGTTGCGCTCAATCGGGTCAATAATCGGGAGCTGACCCAGATAGATGACGCTGAAATCCGTTCCTGTCGGCATTTCTATAATTCTCCATCAGCCCGTTCGGGTGGGTGGCGTTGTAAGCGGGATACGGGGCGCAGTCCGGTGACGCTGGTCTCGCCATGCAGTATGGCTCGACATCATGAAGGAGCGTCATGAAGGAGCGTCCTGGGGTCTTTCGAGACATGCGCGTGAAGCCAAAGCTCATCGAGAGGTTAACAAATTGATAACATGACGGGGGCTAAAAATAAAGTTTCAGATGCAAGTTTATTGATTTCGGGACTTTCGATCCCGGCATCCGGACTATCGGATCACCGATGATTCCGGCCGGTTCCGGGGGTGGCGCGGGTTGTGCGCGGTCCGCAACGGATGGTCCCGCCGGATCAACCCGGCGGCATATCCTCGCCGCCGCCGGTGCCCGGATCGAACCGGACGTGCAGACACACCGCGCGGGCAATGATCCCGGCGCGATGTGGCGGTTTTTCATGGTCGATCGGCGGCCGGGTCTTTCACGCCGCCCGGATCAGGGGCGGCGCACCGGAAACCGGCTGCGTGCGAATGTGAGAGTTCCGGTGTCTCTTACGCGAGGGGCGCGCCGGCGTCCCTGCGACGCCGGAAGGCAACCAGACCGACAAGGCCCGACATCAACAGCAGGCCCGTTGCCGGCAACGGAACCGGCGCCATGCCGAAACCATCGACCCCGCTCAGCCCTTTGCCCGTCCAGGAAAACACGTTGTCGGCGGTGTTGTTCTTGATCAGGATATACCGCGGATCGAAACCGGACCAGGCAAGATAATATTGCGAGGAACCGGTCCACGAGGCATTTTCTCCTCCGGTATAGTCGCTGATCAGCGACACGCCCGAAATGCTCTCGTAGGATTCCGACTGCGACGTGTAACCGGTGCCCACAACGTTGTTTACGAATGCGACACGGTTCGAGCTGCCATTGCCGTTGCCGATACCGCCATAGGCCCGGCTCAGCCAGTCACCCTCGGTGGCGCTGAAGCCGTCGAGCGACGTTCCGATATCCCAGAACTCGCAAGATCCCGTGCAGGTGATGTCTACGATCTTGGAACTAGGGCCGGTGCCATAGCTGATGACAGCCGCGGATGCGCCGACTGCCGTGGATACTGCTATGACCGAAGCTATTATTGCTGACTTTACAGCATTTTTCATGGGTGCCTCCAAAATGGCAAATGGTAACCGACACGCCCGGATTCGGGCGCTACTTGGGGCAGCTTACCCTAGGTCAGGCGATCTTGGAAGAGCTTGGTTAACTTGTTGACGCGCGGGCTGTTCCTGTCTGGTATCAGCAGAATGTTGTTGCCGAGAGACCCGGTTGCATGATCGGCAGCTGGCCGGGGTTCGTCCTTCCCCCTGACCGGCCATTCCCAAGGCTGAATTTTATCGGGTATTTGAAAGCCAACTGTGTAATAGCCATTGATGATCATACTTCGTTTCATAAGTGGCCAATATTGATTGGGGTCAGGCACCAATGCCTCGCGTTCCAAGAGGCGCTGCGAATCCCTTTTCAGAGTCCCCAGGGGGAGACCATAATTGGTCAAGGGGACGCCTTTGTGTAGTGCAAGAGACTTCCCATCTATGTTGGCAGCCTCAAGAGGTCCTTTTTCTGCCACGCTATCTTCTGAATCGGGGTGACGGGTGTCAGTCGGATTTTTTGCATCGATCAGCGTCTTCCGATAGCGGGCGAAGTGTGATCGATCCCCTTTCTGGATGCCTAAGCGGTTTTGGTATGGGAATTGGTGAACCCACTAAGAAGATTTCTGAACCAAGATGCGATTCCACTTACTTTCTTTCCAGAGTGTACGAATAGACCCTATCTGGATTAATTCAAGTAACTGCGTTTCAGTCCTGGCGTTTCGCAGATCCAGAATGATCGATCCATTTTCAGAAACATTATTCTCCCAAAAGTTGGCGTATCTACTGGTCGGGTAGTGAAAGCCGCAACTTAGAAGCGATAAAGCCAAATCAACCTTTTTGATACCATTTAGATCGTCCTTACCTGGATTTTTGGTCACAACTTTTTCATCGCTTACGGAGTTTTGAGTTAAAAATCTTTTTGCCGTTTCCAGGCTGGTGTATGCGGCACCTTCGTCCTGAAAACCAAAATGTGCCTTGTCATTCGTTTCTATGTCTATCAATGTGATATCGCAGCCATACTCTTTTGCAATAAACAGATCGATGAACCCGTAGCCACACCCGATATCGGCAACCCGTTTCGGTAATATTTGGTCCAACGTCGGCTTCAGCGCGAGGTACTCGAGATAGAGCACCGAGATTGCTCTCTTCAGTAACAGTTGACCGCGCGCATCCACTTCGGCTTCCAGTGCGCTGGGATCACCATTTGACCATTTTCGGATTAGAGTGCCTGGCCGATGCAGGTCAAATAGTACTTCTGATCGTTGCAAGACTGTATTGATGATGTCGTGATTTGTGAACATCGACAGGTTCAGTGCTGCAATAGTATCTGAGCGCACTATCTGGTCAACACGATCTGAATTAAATTTAGTCACGAATCTTACCCGCGTGATGTGAGCAGCTATACTGGATATCCGCTTCGTTAAGCATTTTGTTGTTGACGACAAGAATATTGCAGCGTGCCTTGCAATCACGGTGGACGACGCGTGCCATAAATCGATCCGACACATCGAGATAGCCGCATGCAAGGTCTGCCTTTTCTTCGGTGACTACATCATCGAAAATCAGCGCGTACCAAGGCGCCAGTCACACGCTACGCTGACGTTTCGGTGTGAATCAACAGGCATGTTTGGACGAATCTACGAGCGCGATCTGTCTGGCTTCGGCAACAACGGGAAACCCATGGTTCACGTCTAAGTCTTTGATTTCACTGGCGACCCCGGAAGGACTTGAACCCTCAACCTATTGATTAGAAGTCAATTGCTCTATCCAGTTGAGCTACGGGGCCGCGCTGGCAGGGGTCGGCGACCCCGGCGCCCCTGTTTCTAGTGGCGAATGCCGGCGAACTCAAAGCGATTTTCCACCCGGTCCGCAGCGTCGCTTTGCGGTGTCGTCCCGCGTCCCGACTCGACTCTGCCGGGGCGGGGTCGTATCATGAACAAATAGCGAACATTTGGGGTGGCGATACCGGTATGCGGCGGCGCATCGTTTCATTGTGGTTTCCCAGGCTGGCCAGCGAACGGGCGTTGCGCGGTCGGCCCGTCGAGGCGCCCTTTGCGCTGACCCTGCGCGACAACAACACCGAGCGGCTGTATTGTCTGAACCCGGTCGCCGAGGCGGCGGGGCTGCATCGGGGAATGGGCTATGCCGATGCGCGGGCCTTCTGCCCCGAGCTGCAAAGCCGCCCGGCCGACCCGCGCGGCGACCGGCGGTTCCTGCGTATCCTGCGGCGCTGGGCGACACGCTATTGCCCCTGGGTCGGCCCCGAAGGCGCCGATGGGCTGGTGCTGGACATCACCGGGTCGGCGCATCTGTTCGGCGGCGAGCCAGAGATGCTGGGTGACATGCGCGCGCGGCTGACGCGGTCGGGGCTGACCGTGCGCGCCGGGCTGGCCGACACCCGCGGCGCGGCCTGGGCGCTGGCGCGGTTCGGCGAGGGTATCGCCGCGCCGGGCGATGCGGCGGCACGGATCGGGGCCCTGCCCGTGGCGGCCCTGCGGCTCGGCGACAATGCCTGCACCACCCTCGGGCGGCTCGGCCTGCGCAGCATCGCCGATCTGGCCGCCGCGCCGCGCGCGCCCCTTGCCCGCCGGGTCGGCCCGGAGGTGCTGCTGCGGCTGGACCAGGCGCTGGGGGCCCGGCCGGAACAGGTCTCGCCCCGGTCCGACCCGCCGCGCCACGCGGTGCGGATGACGCTGCCGGAACCGATCGGGCACAGCGCCGATGTGATGGCCGGGACCGAACGGCTGCTGGCCCGGCTCTGCGCCCGGCTCGAGGATCGCGAGGCGGGCGCACGCGAATTGCTGCTGACCCTGCGCCGGGTCGATCAGGCCAGCCAGCAGGTCGAGCTGCGGCTGGCCCGCCCGTTGCGGGATGCGCACCGCATCCTGCCGCTGTTCGAACGCGGCGTGGCCGAGGTCGATGCCGGATACGGCATCGACCAGCTGCGGCTCGAGGCAACGCGGGTCGAGCCGCTGCCGGCCCGGCAGGCCACCCATGCCGGGGCCGCGCGCAGCGATGGTCTCGATGACCTGATCACCCGGATCGGCACCCGGATCGGGCTGGAAAACGTCATCCGTTTCCTGCCCGCCGACAGCCATATCCCCGAGCGCAGTTTCCTGATCGCCCCGGCGGCGTGGACCAGCGCGGAAACGGGATGGGTGGGCCGGCATCCCCGTCCCCTGCGCCTGTTCCCGCCCGAACCCATCGCCGGAACCGGCCCGCGCCCGCCGGACCGGTTCCGCTGGCGGGGCATGGCGCTGACCGCCGCCGCGGCCACCGGGCCGGAGCGCATCGCGCCCGAATGGTGGCTGGAGGACGAGAACTGGCGCAGGGGGCTGCGCGACTATTGGCAGGTCGAGACCCGGCAGGGCCGGCGGCTGTGGCTGTTCCACACGCCGCAGGATCCGGGCTGGTTCGTGCAGGGGGAATTCGCATGACCGGGGGCGGCCGGGATCACCGGCAGGCCGATGCGTTGCCCGCTGAGCGGCAGGCGGGTTCCCCCGCTGATCCCGGCTATGCCGAACTGTGCGTGACGACCAATTTCACCTTCCTGACCGGCGCCTCGCATCCCGAAGAGATGATGATGCGGGCGGCCGAACTGGGGCTCGACGCGATTGCGGTCACCGACCGGAATTCGCTGGCCGGGGTGGTGCGGGCCTACAAGGCCCTGCAGACGCTCAAGGACGCCGCCCGAGAGGCCGTTCAGGATGCCGCCAGCCCCCGGTCCGGGGACGGCATGGGCAATGGCGCGCGGCACCGGGCCGGTCATCCGCACCCGGCTGCGCGCCCCGATGCGGTCCGGCTGCCGCGGCTGATCGTGGGCTGCCGGCTGGCGTTGCGTGACAGCCCGCTCGACTGGGTCGCGCTGCCGCGGGGCCGCCCTGCCTATGCCCGCCTCGTCCGGCTGCTGACGCGTGGCAAGCGGCGGGCGGAAAAGGGCGACTGCCATCTCGACCTGGCCGACATGCTGAACGGTTGCGCGGGCATGATCCTGATTGCCCTGCCGCAACGGGCCGCGCCCGCGCAGGCGGTCGCGGCGCATCTGCGGCAGGCGGTGCAGCGGTTTCCCGGCCATGTGTTCCTGGGCGCCGCGCCGCGATATGACGGCGCGGATCAGGCCCGGCTCCGGCGCGCCGCGCTACTGGCCCAGCGGGTGGCCGCGCCGCTGGTGGCGGTGGGCGACGTGCTGATGCATCGCGGCAGCCGCCGCCAGCTGGCCGATGTGCTGACCTGCATCCGCGACCATGTCACCATCGACGACATTGGCACCCGCGCCCTGCCCAATGCCGAACGCCGCCTGAAGGGGGCGGCGGACATGGCCCGCCTGTTCCGCGACCATCCCGCCGCCATCCGCCGCAGCCTGGAGATCGCCGCCAGGTGCAGCTTCTGCCTGAGCGAACTCAGCTACGAATATCCCGACGAGATCGCCGATGGCGAGGCGCCGCAGGCCCGGCTGGAGCGGCTGGCCCGGGAAGGGTTGAAACGGCGCTATCCGGACGGGCCGCCCGACACGGTGCTGGCCACCATCGACAAGGAACTGGCGCTGGTGAAAAAGCTCGGTTTCCCGGCCTATTTCCTGACCGTCCACGACATCGTGACATTCGCGAAATCCAGGGGAATCCTGTGCCAGGGCCGGGGGTCTGCCGCGAATTCGATCCTGTGCTATCTTCTGGGCATCACCGATGTCGGCCCCGAAACCATCACGATGGTTTTCGAACGGTTCGTATCCGAATACCGGGGCGAACCGCCGGACATAGACGTGGATTTCGAACATGAACGCCGCGAGGAGGTGATCCAGCATATCTATGAGACATACGGCCGCCACCGCGCGGGGCTCTGCGCCACGGTGATCCATTTCCGGTCGCGCGCGGCGATCCGTGAGGTGGGCAAGGTGATGGGGCTGTCCCAGGATGTGACGGCGAGCCTCTCGGGGCAGATCTGGGGCATGTCGGATGGCGGCGCCGATCCCGACCGTATCCGCGAACTGGGGCTCGACCCTGCCGACAGGCGGCTGGCCCAGACCATCCGCCTGATCGGCGAGATCATCGGCTTTCCGCGCCACCTGTCACAGCATGTGGGCGGCTTCGTCATCACCAGGGGGCGGCTCGACGAACTGTGCCCGATCGAGAATGCGGCGATGGAAAACCGCACCGTGATCGAATGGGACAAGGACGATATCGACACGCTGGGCATCCTGAAGGTCGATGTGCTGGGGCTGGGCATGCTGACCTGCATCCGCAAGGCCTTTGACCTGCTGCGCGACCATGAACGGCAGGTTCTCACGATCGCATCGGTCCCGCAGGAAGACCGGGCGACCTATGCCATGCTCCAGCGCGCCGACGCCATCGGGGTGTTCCAGGTCGAAAGCCGGGCGCAGATGAATTTCCTGCCCCGGATGAAGCCGCAGACATTCTACGATCTGGTGATCGAGGTCGCCATCGTCCGGCCCGGCCCGATCCAGGGCGGCATCGTGAAACCCTATATACGGCGGCGGCAGAAACTCGAGGCTCCCGAACCCTTCGGTCCCGCGCTCGCCGAGGTGACGCGCAAGACCCTCGGCGTGCCGCTGTTCCAGGAACAGGCGATGCAGATCGCCGTGGTCGGGGCGGGCTATACCGCCGAGGAAGCGGACCGGTTGCGGCGGTCGCTGACCGCGTTCCGCCGCATGGGCACCATCGACGCGCATCGCGACCGGTTCATCGCCGGCATGTTGGAAAACGGCTATTCCCGGGACATCGCCGAGCGGTGCTTTTCCCAGATCTCGGGCTTTGCCGATTACGGTTTCCCCGAAAGCCACGCCGCCGCCTTTGCCATGCTGGCCTATGTTTCGGCCTGGCTGAAATGCCACCACCCGGCGATCTTTGCCTGCGCGCTGCTGAATTCCCAGCCGATGGGGTTCTATGCGCCGGCCCAGATTGTCCGCGATGCCCGCGAACACCAGGTCGAGCTGCGCCCGATCTGTGTCAATCACAGCCTGTGGGACAACACGCTGGAGCGCCGTGCCGACGGGGCGCTGGCGCTGCGGCTCGGGTTCCGCCAGATCAAGGGGTTCAAACAGGAGGATGCGGAGTGGATCGCCGCGGCGCGCGGCAACGGGTATCGCGACCCCGAGGCGCTGTGGCATCGGGCCGGCGTGGCGCCGCCGGTCCTGGAACGGCTGGCCGAGGCGGATGCGTTTGCCGATATGGGGCTGACCCGCCGGGACGCGCTGTGGCAGGTCAAGGCGATCCGCGGGCAGATGCCGTTGCCCCTGTTCAGCGATCCGATCGACGGCGAGAGCATCCGCGAACCCGAACCGCAACTGCCGGCCATGCATCTCGGCGAAGAGGTGGTCGAGGATTATGTCTCCATGCGGCTCAGCCTGCGCGCGCATCCGATGGAACTGCTGCGCCCGGCGATCCCCGGGCTGACGCCACATGCGAACCTGCCCGACGTGCCGCTGCGCCGCACCAGCGTCTGCGGGCTGGTGATCACCCGGCAGCGGCCCGGCACCGCCTCGGGCGTGATCTTTCTGACGCTGGAGGATGAAACCGGGGTCAGCAACGTGGTGGTCTGGCGCGGGGTCTATGAACGTTTTCGCCGCGCGGTCATGGGCGGGCGGCTCTTGCGCGTGACCGGCCCGTTGCAGCGCGAGGGCATCGTCGTCCACCTGATCGCGGAGCGGGTCGAGGACCTGTCCCACCGCCTCGGCGAACTTGGCCACCCGATGGACGAAATGGTCGGCATCACCCGGCCCGCGGCGGACGATGCCCCGCGCCCGCCCAGCACCCCGTCCAGCACTCCGTCCCGTGCCCGCCACCCCCGCGAACAGGCCAAGAAACTGTTTCCCAGCCGCGATTTCCACTGACGGCCCGGCGGGAAACACCGCGCAGCGCCGGGGCCGAAAAAGACATGCCCGGCACGGGGCCGGGCATTGCAACGGAACCGGACAGGCGATCAGCCGCGGGGCTGGTCGTCCTCGTCCTCATCGTCGCCGCCGCCCGCCGGCAGGTTGAAGAAACTGTCCGCATCGACGATCGGATCGCTGTCGCCGTCGTCATCATCCTCGTCGCCCCGCGGGTCGGACAGCGAAAAGGTCTCGAGCCCCTCGATCGCGGTGGGGATCTTGGGTTCGGCCGGCATGTCCAGCGACTGTTCGGTGCTGACCAGCTTGCGGCGTTCGTCGTCGCTCATCACTTCGCCCTCGGCGGCCTTCTTGGCGGCGGCCTTCTGCACGGCGGCATCCAGTTCGGACTGCTTGCACAGGCCCAGCGCCACCGGGTCGATCGGCTGCATGTTGGCGATGTTCCAGTGGGTGCGTTCGCGGATCGACTGGATCGTCGGCTTGGTGGTGCCGACCAGCCGCGCGATCTGGGCATCCGCCAGTTCCGGGTGGAACTTGACCAGCCACAGGATCGAATTCGGGCGGTCCTGGCGTTTCGACAGCGGCGTATAGCGCGGTCCGCGGCGTTTTTCCTCGTCGCGCGCGGCGGGGTTGAACTTGAGCTTCAGCCGATACAGCGGATCGGACTGCGCGGCGTCGATGTCGTCCTGCGTCAGCTGGTTGTTGGCGACCGGGTCGAACCCCTTGACCCCCTGGGCCACATCGCCATCCGCGATACCCTGCACCTCGAGCTCGTGCATGTCCACGAAATCGGCGATCTGCTTGAAGCTGATCGTGGTGTTGTCCACCAGCCAGACGGCGGTTGCCTTGGGATGGAGCAGTTTGGCCATTTTGTCTTCTCCTTGCGCGTATCTTCCCCGTCGCCTGCCGGGACAGGCGGCCCGGAAACGTCTCCGGGCGGGTTTCCGTTGTCGGGGAACTTGGCGCCTATATAGTCGCGGCCACGGAATAAGGAAAGAGCCAATGCAGCATATCACCGCCCTGCTTGCCGCCCTGTTTGCAGCCCTGTTTGCAGCCTTGGCGGTCGCCGCCGCGCCGGTTTTCGCCGATGGCGAACGGGCCGGGGAATTCGACTATTATGTGCTGTCGCTGAGCTGGTCACCCGGCTGGTGTGCCCGCGAAGGCGATGCGCGCCGGTCGGATCAATGCGACCCGCGCCACGATCACGGCTGGGTTCTGCACGGGCTGTGGCCGCAATATCATCGCGGCTACCCGTCCTTCTGCCGGACCGCCAAGGCGCCGCCGTCGCGGGCCATGACCGCCGCGATGGCCGATATCATGGGCACCGCCGGGCTGGCCTGGCACCAGTGGAAGAAACACGGCACCTGTGCCGGGCTGTCCGCCACCGACTATTACGCGCTGGCGCGCCGGGCCTATGGACAGGTCAACCGGCCCGAGGTGCTGCGCAGGCTGGACCGGACCGTCAGGCTGCCGGCCTCGGTGGTCGAAGAGGCGTTCCTGCAGGCCAATCCCGGATGGGAGCCGGACATGATCACGATCACCTGCCGCGATGGCTATATCCACGAGGCGCGGCTCTGCCTGTCACGCGATCTCGACCCGGTTCCCTGCGGCCGCGACGTGGCGCGGGACTGCACCCGCAAGGATGCGCTGCTGCCGCCGGTGCGCTGAGCGGATCAGCCGCCCCAGCCCATTTCATCCTGGCATTTGCGCGCATAATCCAGCGCCTTGGCGGTGCCGTCCAGGCTGAACCCGATCACAGGCTTGCCCGCGCCGTCATAGACCACCATCGAGGACCGCGCCGCGATATCGTGGATGAAGTTGCGGTCGTTGAAGAACAGCCCCGCGCCGGGCACATGGTGCAGCCGCAATCCGGTCGCCACCGCGTCGAACCTGTCACCGTCCAGTTCGAAGGTGACGTTCCGGGTCTCGCCTTCCCTGATGTCGCCCCAGTCGGGATCGAAGATCACCAGGTATCCGCGATTGCCGGTCACGTCATAGCCGATGCGGACGACGGCATTTTCCTCGAACGGCGCCTGGATCAGGCAGCCATTGCCATAGGCCGGGTCCACCATCACGTTCCAGCCGTGGACCATGCCGCGGTCGATCAGTTCCTGCGCCCCCGCCGCGCCGGCCCCCAGGACCAGCGCCGCCGCCAGATTGACAAGTGTTTTCATCGTCGATCTCCTTTTGGGCCGCCCTTCCGCCCGTCGCGCCGATCATGCCCGGCTGCGGGCGCAAGTCCATAGCGCGGCTCCCGAATCCGTGACGGACAGGCGGGTTTTTTTCTGCTAGACTGCCCCTGCGTTGCCGGCCGGTCCGGCCCTCTGGCGGCGCGGGCCGGACCTGTCCCCGTGGCGCGCCAACGCCAGAGGAGAAGGGAACATGGCCAAGACAATCGGAAACCCGCTGACCTGGACCGCGCAGCAACTGGGCGCGACCGGCGATCATATCGCGGCGACCACCGCCGAGATCGGCGGCGACGGAACCGCAGCCGATCCGGTCATCAACGACCTGACGATGGGGGATATCCGCGCCGCGCTGCGTGCCGGCTGGAGCGATTTCCTGGCCTGTCGCGCCGACGCGGTCACCGCGATCCTGATCTATCCGATCGCCGGGCTGGTGCTGATGGGTTTCGGCCTGCACATGAACCTGCTGCCGCTGCTGTTCCCGCTGATGGCGGGCTTTGCCATTCTCGGCCCCGTGGCCGCGGTGGGGCTCTACGAGATCAGCCGCCGCCGCGAAGCCGGCGAAGACGTGAACTGGCTGGCCGCCTTCGACGTGATCAGGTCGCCCTCCTTCGGGGCGGTCGTGGTTCTGGGCATATACCTGGCCGCGCTGTTCATCGGCTGGATGCTCTGCGCCAACGCGGTCTATGCGGTCACGCTGGGGCCGGAGCCGCCGGTGTCGCTGCCCGCCTTTCTCTCGGACGTGCTCACCACCGGCGCCGGCTGGACGATGATCATCCTCGGCGTGGCGGTCGGGTTCGTCTTTGCGCTGGTGGCGCTGGCGATGAGCGTGGTGTCCTTCCCGCTGCTGCTGGACCGCCATGTGGGGGTGCCCGTGGCGGTGATCACCTCGATCCGGGTCACCCGGCAGAACCCGCGCGAGGTGCTGGCCTGGGGGGCGATCGTCGCCGCCGCGCTGGTGATCGGCACGTTGCCGCTGCTGCTGGGGCTGATCGTGGCGCTGCCGGTCCTGGGCCATGCCAGCTGGCATTTCTACCGCCGCGCGATCAGCTGAGCGTCAGCCGCCCGCGACCCTGAGAACGATCTTGCCGATATGGCCCGACCCTTCCATGCGCGCATGGGCCGCCGCTGCATCGGCCAGGTCAAATTCGCTGTCCATCACCGGCGCCACCCGCCCGGCCTCGAGCAGCGGCCAGACCCGCTCGCGCAGGTCATCGGCGATACGCGCCTTGGCCAGGTCGCTCTGCGGCCGCAGGGTGCTGCCGGTCACGGTCAGCCGCCGCACCATGATCTGGGCAAAGTTCAACTCGACCTTGGGCCCGGTCAGGAACGCGATCTGCACCAGCCGCCCGTCATCGGCCAGCGCCCGGATGTTGCGCGGGATGTAATCGCCGCCGACCATGTCCAGGATCAGGTCCGCCCCGCCCTCGGCGCGCAGGATCTCGACGAAATCCTCGTCGCGGTAGTTGATCGCCCGTTCGGCCCCGAGCCGCGAGCAGGCGGCGCATTTCCCGGCCGATCCGGCGGTGGCGAATACCCGGGCGCCAAAGGCATTGGCCAGCTGGATCGCGGTGGTCCCGATCCCGCTCGAGCCGCCATGCACCAGGAACCGTTCACCGGCCTTCAGGCCGCCGCGCATGAACACGTTGGACCAGACCGTGAAAAATGTCTCGGGCAGGCAGGCCGCCTCGCGCAGCCCCATTCCCCGCGGCACCGGCAGGCAATGGGCGGCGGGGGTCGCCACATGTTCCGCATAGCCGCCGCCGGGCAGCAGGGCGCAGACCCGATCGCCGATTGCGAACCCCTCGACCCCGTCGCCCAGCGCCGCGATCTCGCCCGAAGCCTCCAGCCCCGGCAGGTCGCTGGCCCCGGGCGGCGGGTCGTAGGCGCCGGCCCGTTGCAGCGCGTCGGGACGGTTGACCCCGGCCCAGGCCACCCGGATCACCACCTGGCCGTGACCCGGCTCGGGCATCGGCCGCTCGACCGGCGTCAACACCTCCGGCCCGCCGGGTTTCGATATTTCCACCGCCCGCATCATCTTGCCCATCGCCGGTATGCTCCCGCTGCGTTCCTGACCTGCGCCGCACCCTAGCGGAATGGCCGCCGCCCGCCACCCCCGATTGCCCGGACGCGATCAGTCGTCAGCGGGGCCGAGGCACAGGCTTTGATCGTGAAACAGCGTCAGGTCAATGATCGCGACATAGCTCAGCCCGGCCAGCGTTACCGCGCATCCCAGCAGGATCATCGCCGCCCGCCGCCACCACCCGGCAGCCGCCAGCCGCAGCAGCACCCGCAGATAGGCCACGCCATAGACGGCCAGCACAGCCAGCAACGGCAAGGTCGCCAGCATGTAGGCCAGGCTCAGCCACAGCTGCCGGGACATATCGTCGTCGAACGCGGCCTGCAGGCTGCCCTGCATCTTGCCCAAAGACATGACCTGTCCGCAGCCGTTGAACGAGTTTACCATCATCCGGAACAGGTCCTCGTCGATGATCCGCGCGATCCCGACCGAACCCAGCGACACCACCGCCTCGATCGGCAGCACCACCCCGTGGATGCAGGCGGTGGCGATGATGAAACTGCCCAGCGGGCGACGGGTGCCAAACAGCCGCCAGACCTGGAAAAAGACCAGCGACACCAACAGGAGCTGCACGATGCTGGCGATCCCGCGCGCGACGAAGAACAGGGCGAAATCGCTGCCGGAACTGAAGGCGATGTAGCGGGTCATCAGGAAAATCGCCACCGACACCGACCAGAACAGGACCGCGTCCCAGACGCCGGTGCCCGCGCGGCTGCGCGGCACGACCTCGATCACGGGATGCCGGGCCAGCGCCCAGAGCGTCGCGCCATAGCGCGGCAGGACCTCCGCAACCCGAGCGGCGATTTGGTCGATCACGGCCGCCGCCCCCGCGCCGCGCGGATCAGCGCCGCGGCATGGTCGTGCCCGGCAATCCCCGTCCGCGCCGGGCCGATGGCGCCTTGATCTGGCCCATCATCCAGTCCGGTCCCGCCGCCAGCGGCTTCAGCAACGGGTTGCCGCGCATGAACCCCTTGAGCTTCTCGAACTGCATCACGTTGTCGATCCGCCGGTCGAGAAACGCCCAGGTCGCCTGGCGCCCGGGCGACCCGTCACCCAGCCAGTAGAGCAGGGTCGAGGAATAGACCCCGGACAGGATCGCCCGTTTGGAATACCAGTTGCCGTCCTGCGAGCTATCGCCCAGCGCGGTCCAGATCGCGTCGCAGGTGGTCCAGATCGCCCGCGCGCCATCGGCGGCATGTTGCGGCAACGCGAACAGCGTGACCGCCCGGCGCACCACCTCCACGTCGCCCGCCTCCTCCAGCCGGAACCGCACCGCGGCAGCGATCCGGTCGCGAAACCGCATCGCTTTCAGATCGGCCTCGCCGATCCGCTTCAGCATGGCCGCATCGCCGCGCGCATGGGCCGCCAACGCGAGATCCACCGCACCGCGCGGGCACAGCGCGCGGGCCAGTCCCGGCTCCATGCCCAGATCGGCGATCGCGGCCCGGAACGCGGCCTCGGTCCAGCCGTCGATCGGCACATGACACAGCGCCGCATCCAGCAGCTTTTCCTTCGGATCGGTCGGATCGGCGGTCATTCTCGGGGCCTCCTCGCGGTGGAACGGAACACTGGACAGGGCGGCAGCGGCTTGCTATACGGCCATTTCCTGCAATTCCTTGCAACTCTAGACCAGAAAGGTGGTGACAACCACATGCAGGTGAGTGTTCGCGACAACAATGTCGATCAGGCGCTGCGCGCGTTGAAGAAGAAACTGCAACGCGAAGGCGTGTTCCGCGAGATGAAGCTCCGGCAACATTTCGAGAAACCGTCCGAGAAAAAGGCGCGTGAAAAGGCCGAGGCGATCCGCCGTGCCCGCAAACTGGCGCGGAAAAAGGCACAGCGCGAAGGTCTGCTTTAACCTCCGCTTCCACCACGGCCGTCGTCATTGCGACACGACAGGTTCGACGACCCCCGGGCTCCCGCTTCGGGGGTTTGTCATTTTCGGCCCCCCTTCCTCTTGCTTCAAATATCCCCGCCGGAGGCATCCCGAGCCACCCGGCCGCAGGCCGGGCGGCGAGACATCCGGCGCGCCGAAGGCGCCCGCTGAATGAAACCGTGAATGAAACCGCCCGCCGACCCGTCAGCGCCGGGTCGCGGCAAAGAAATTCAGGCGTGCCGGCAGGTGCACCCCGTGCGGCGTGGCATAGCGGCGGAAGGCATTGGCGATGCGTGCCTCGATCACCGTCAGCTCGGCATCGCCGCCGCCGGCCATGCGCAGGATGCGGTCCACCGGGCCGAGCCGGGCCGCCAGCCGGGCCAGCGCCTGCGGCGGACCGGGATGCACCAGCCCCACGGTTTCGCGCGTCGCCGACACATCGTCGAACCCGGCCTGTTCGAGCATCGCCACCACCCGGTCCGCATCGGCAAAGGCGACCGGCCCCGGTTCGGCCCCGTCCCAGGCGGACCGGGCCACGCCGAGCAGCTTCGACGCCTGCTTGCCCGGAACCGCGAACCACGGGTTTTCGGCCATCCCGCCCCAGCAGGCCATGTGCAGCCGCCCGCCGCTCTTCAGCGACCGATGGATGTTGCGGAACGCCAGGATCGGTTCGTTGAAGAACATGGTGCCGAATCGCGACACCGCCAGATCGAAACGATCCGCCCCGAAATCATGGCACTGGGCATCCGCCAGCACATAGGTCACGCCGCCGCCGCGCTTGCGGGCCCGTTTCAGCAGCTGCGCCGAGATATCCGCGGCCAGCACCGCGCCGCCACCGTTCAGCCGCTCGGCAAGATCCCGCGCCGTGGCGCCGGTGCCGCAGCCGATATCGAGAACCTGTTCGTCCGGCGCCGGGTCGGACAGGCGCAGCAGCCTGTCATTGACCCGTTGCAGCAGTTGGTCGAGCTCGCCCTCGAACTCGACCCATTTCAGACCCTCGTCCGAGTTCCAGTAATCCCGCTGCGCCGCGTTGGGATGGCTTTGCCCGATCTCGGTCATCTCGTCCTCCCTCGAAGAGACGCGCGGCCAGTCTAGCACATAATCAACGGCTTTCGCTCAGGATCATCCCGGCGGCCTTTTCGGCGATCATGATCGTGGGGGAATTGGTGTTGCCGCTGGTGATCGCGGGCATCGCGCTGGCATCCGCCACCCGCAGCCCGGCGACGCCGCGCAGCCGCAGCGCCGCGTCCAGCGGCGCGTCGTCTCCCGGTCCCATCCGCACCGTGCAGGTGGGATGGAAGATGGTGGTGCCGATATCGCCCGCCGCGCGGGCGAGGCTCCCGGCGTCATCGGCCTCGGGGCCGGGCTTGATCTCCTCGGGGGCGTAACCCTGCATCGGCGCCTGCGCCATGATCGCGCGCGCCTGCCGGATCGCCGCCACCGCCACCGCGCGGTCGCCCGGCGTCGACAGGTAGTTCGGCGCGATCCGCGGCGCCGCGCCCGGATCGGGCGAGGTGATCTCGACCACGCCGCGGCTTTCGGGGCGCAGGTTGCAGACGCTGGCGGTGATCGCGGGGAAATCATGCAGCGGCTGGCCGAAGGCCTCCAGCGACAGCGGCTGCACATGGTATTCCAGGTCCGGGGTTTCGAGATCGGGCCGCGATTTCGAAAACGCCCCCATCTGGCTGGGCGCCATCGACATCGGGCCGGAACGGTTCACCGCGTATTCCAGCCCGATCCGCGCCTTGCCCCAGATCGACGCGGCCAGCGTGTTCAGCGTTTTTGCCCCGGTCAGGCGCCAGGCGCAGCGCAGCTGCAGGTGGTCCTGCAGGTTCGCGCCCACGCCGGGGATGTCGCGCAAGACCTCGATCCCGTGGCGTTGCAGCAGCGCCCCCGGCCCCAGCCCCGACAGTTGCAGGATCTGCGGGCTGCCGATCGCGCCCGCCGACAGGATCACGTCACCCGCCGCGCGCGCGGTCCGCACCCTGCCGCCCTGTTCATATTCGACGCCAACCGCGCGCCCGGCCTCGATCAGCACCCGGCGGGTATGGGCCCGGGTCTCGACCTTCAGCCCCTTGCCGGTGACGGTGCGCAGGAACGCCCGGGCCGTGTTCATGCGCCATCCGCGCCGCTGATTGACCCGGAAATAGCCCACGCCTTCGTTGTCGCCGGTGTTGAAATCGGTGGTCGCGGGCAGCCCCCAGGCCTGCGCCGCCTCGGCCCAGCGGTCCAGCACCTCCCAGCGCAGCCGCTGGTTCTCGACCCGCCATTCGCCCCCCGCGCCATGCAGCTCCGACGCGCCGTCGACATAATCCTCGGAGCGTTTGAAACAGGGCAGCACGTCGTCCCAGCCCCAGCCGGTCAGCCCCATCTGCCGCCAGCCGTCATAATCGGCGGCCTGTCCGCGCAGGTAGAGCATCCCGTTGATCGACGAACAGCCGCCCAGCACCTTGCCCCGCGGATAGATCAGCGACCGCCCGTTCAGCCCGGCTTCGGGCGCGGTGCGGAACATCCAGTCGGTGCGCGGGTTGCCGATGCAATAGAGATACCCGATCGGGATATGCACCCAGTGGTAATTGTCGCGCCCGCCCGCCTCCAGCAGCAGCACCCTGCGGCCCGCATCGGCCAGCCGCTTGGCCAGCACGCAGCCCGCGCTGCCCGCCCCGACGATGATGTGATCCCAATCCATGCCCGGTCCTCTCCGCCCCGGCCACAGGGATCGCGCATTTCGATCCGTCCCGCAACCGGGCGCGGGTCAGACCGGCAGCGCCGTCGTCCTGAACACCGTGCGCAGGGCAAAGCTCGACTGCATCTGCGCCACCCCCGGCAGCCGTGCGAGATACTGGCGATGGATACGGGCGAAATCGTCGGTGTTCTCGGCCACCACCTTGAGAATGTAATCCGCGGACCCCGCCATCAGGTGGCATTCCAGCACGTCGGGGATCCGCGACACCGCCTTTTCAAAGGCGTCGAGAACCTCGTCGGTCTGCCCCTGCAACGTGATCTCGACAAACACCGTGGTCGGGACGCCCAGCTTGCGCGCATCCAGCAACGCCACATAGTCGCGGATATAGCCGTCCTTCTCCAGCCGCTGCACCCGCCGGTGGCAGGCCGAAGGCGACAAGTTCACCTTGTCCGACAGGTCCGCGTTCGACATCCGCCCCGACCGCTGCAATGCGGCCAATATCCTGCGATCCGTCGCATCCAGATCCACGATTGGTAATCCCTTGCGTAAAAACGCCGATTTTTCGATGATTATCGCAAACGCCCATGGCCGTGCGAGAAAAAATTTGTCGGATTTCCCGCCTGACCTGACGTAAGCAGAAAAACACCAGACAGCCGGAGGACTGCCAATGAAGATCGGATGCCCCACAGAAGTCAAGCCGCAGGAGTTCCGGGTCGGCATGACGCCCGCCGCCGCGCAGGAAGCCGCCGCCCGCGGCCACGAGGTGCTGATCCAGACGGGCGCGGGGGCAGGCTCGGGCTTTGCCGATGCCGATTACGTCGCCGCCGGCGCCACCATTCTCGACACGGCGGCCGAGATCTTTGCCGCCGCCGATATGATTGTGAAGGTGAAGGAACCGCAGGCCCCGGAACGCAAGATGCTGCGCGAGGGGCAGGTGCTGTTCACCTACCTGCACCTGGCCCCCGACCCGGAGCAGACCCGCGACCTGCTCGCCTCGGGCTGCACCGCGATCGCCTATGAAACGGTAACCGACCGCAACGGCACGCTGCCGCTGCTGGCGCCGATGTCCGAGGTCGCCGGCCGCCTGGCCCCGCAGAGCGGGGCATGGGCGCTGCAGAAGGCGAATGGCGGCAGCGGAGTGCTGCTGGGCGGCGTGCCCGGCGTGCGCCCTGCCAACGTGGCGATCATCGGCGGCGGCGTGGTCGGCACCGCCGCTGCGCGCGTCGCCGTGGGCATGGGCGCCAATGTCACCGTGCTGGACCGGTCCGTGCCACGCCTGTCCTATCTCGACGACGTGTTCATGGGCCGGCTGACGACGCAATACTCCGACAAGGGCGCGGTCGAGGACCTGTTGCCGAGGATGGACATGGTGATCGGCGCGGTGCTGATCCCCGGCGCCGCGGCGCCGAAACTGGTTTCCCGCGCGCAGCTTGCGACGATGAAGCCGGGATCGGTGCTCGTCGATGTCGCCATCGACCAGGGGGGCTGTTTCGAAACCTCGCGGCCCACCACCCACCAGGATCCGATCTACGATGTCGACGGGATCATGCATTACTGCGTGGCGAACATGCCGGGCGCGGTGGCGCGCACCTCGACCATCGCGCTGGGCAACGCCACGCTTCCGTTCCTGCTGGCCCTGGCCGACAAGGGCTGGAAACAGGCCTGTGCCGATGACGAACACCTGCTGGCCGGGTTGAACGTCCATGCCGGCAAGCTGACCTACTACGCGGTCGGCAAGGCGCTGGGGATCGACGTGATTGCACCGGCGGTCGCGATCCGCGACTGACCACGGCACGGGGACCGGCCCGGGTCGATTTCGGGCCAGAGCGGTATCAGGCCGGGTCGACCCGCTGGCCCGCGGTGTCGAACGCATGGGCCTTGGCCGCGTCCCAGGTCACGCCGCAGCCGGTGCCTTCGGCCGGGATCGGCAGGGTGCCGTCCTGGCGCAGGGTGAACAGATCGCCCGTTGGCAGGCGCAGGTAGAGCAGCGTTTCCGCGCCCAGTTGTTCGGCCAGCGTCAGCGTGCCGTCCAGCATCGCGCTGTCGCCGTCGCCGGTCAGCCGGGCATGTTCGGGGCGGATGCCGATACTGTCGGCCGCGCCGCCGCCCTGGCCCAGCACCCCCGCGGGGATGAAATTCATCGCCGGTGATCCGATGAACCCGGCCACGAACCGTGTCCGGGGCCGTGAATAGACCTCGACCGGGGCGCCGATCTGGTCGGCCACGCCCGCGTTCATCACGATCATCCGGTCGGCCATGGTCATCGCTTCGACCTGGTCGTGGGTCACATAGAGCGCGGTCACACCCAGTTGCCGCTGCAATTCGCGGATCTCGACCCGCATCTGCACCCGCAGCTTGGCGTCGAGATTGGACAGCGGTTCGTCGAACAGGAAAACGCTGGGCTTGCGCACGATGGCGCGGCCCATCGCGACCCGCTGCCGCTGCCCGCCGGACAGCGCGCGCGGTTTCCGGTCGAGATAGTCCGACAGTTGCAGCATTTTTGCCGCCGTGGCCACGCGGTCGGCGATCTCGGCCTTGGGCACGCGGGCGATCTTCAGCCCGTAGGCCATGTTGTCGAACACGCTCATATGCGGGTAGAGCGCGTAGTTCTGGAACACCATCGCGATGTCGCGATCCATCGGCTCGGTTTCGTTCACGCGGTTGCCGCCGATGCGGATATCGCCCGCCGACACCGTTTCCAGCCCGGCCACCATCCGCAGCAGCGTCGATTTCCCGCAGCCGGACGGACCGACGATGACGATGAATTCACCATCCGCCACGTCGATGCTGACGCCGTGGATGACCTGGGTTCCGCCGAATGATTTCTTGATCTTGTCGAGGGTCAGGGTCGCCATTTTCTATTTCTCGCTGTCCACGAGGCCGCGGATGAAAAGTTTCTGCATCGAGATCACCACCACCACCGGCGGCAGCATCGCCAGGATCGCGGTGGCCATGATGATCGGCCATTCGCCGAAATCGTCGCCGGTGGGGATCATCTGGTTGATACCCATCACGATGGTGTTCATCGAGGGATCGGTGGTGATCAGCAGCGGCCAGAGATACTGGTTCCAGCCATAGATGAACAGGATCACGAATAGGGCCGCGATGTTGGTGCGGCTCATCGGCAGCAGGATGTCGACGAAGAACCGCATCGGACGGGCGCCGTCGACGCGGGCGGCCTCGGCCAGTTCGTCCGGCACCGTCATGAAGAACTGCCGGAACAGGAATGTCGCGGTGGCCGAAGCGATCAGCGGAAAGATCAGCCCGGAATAGCTGTTCAGCATGCCGAAGCCGGCGACCACCTCGTAGGTGGGTACGATGCGCACCTCGACCGGCAGCATCAGCGTCAGGAAGATCAGCCAGAAGAACAGCTTGCGGCCCGGAAAGCGGAAATAGACGATGGCAAAGGCCGACAGCAGCGAAATCGCGATCTTGCCCAGCGCGATGCCCAGCGCCATGATCAGCGAATTGAGCAGCATCTGCGCCACCGGCGCGTTGACGCCCGACAGCAGCGCGCGCGAGTAGTTCTCCCAGAACCGGTCTCCGGGCAGCAGCGGCATCGGCGGCTGGACGATCTCGGGCTGGGTCACGGTCGAGGCGACAAAGGCCAGCCAGATCGGAAAGAAGATCACCAGCACGCCGATGATCAGCCCCAGATGCGACAGCAAGTGCCCCGCGCCGCGCCGTTCGACCATGCCGTCCCGCGCCGCCATCAGTAATGCACCCTGCGTTCGATGAACCGGAACTGGATGATGGTCAGCAGACCGACCACCACCAGCAGGATCACCGATTGCGCCGCCGATGATCCCAGGTCCTGGCCGACGAACCCGTCGGAATAGACCTTGTAGACCAGGATCGTCGTCGCCTGCTGCGGCCCGCCCGAGGTGATGGTGTGGATTACGCCGAAGGTCTCGAAGAAGGCATAGACGATATTGACCACCAGCAGGAAAAAGGTGGTCGGCGACAGCAGCGGAAAGACGATGGTGCGGAACCGGGTCCAGAACCGGGCGCCGTCGATCGCGGCGGCCTCGATCACCGAACGCGGGATCGCCTGCAGCCCGGCGAGGAAGAACAGGAAATTGTAGCTGATCCGGCCCCAGCTCGACGCGACCACCACCAGCCCCATCGCCTGGGTGTCGTTCAGCACATGGTTCCAGTCATAGCCCAGCAGGCCCAGATACCACGACACCACGCCGACGCGGGTGCTGAACATGAACATCCACAGCACCCCGGCGATCGCGGGGGCGACCGCGTAGGGCCAGATCAGCAGGGTGCGGTAGGTGCCCGAGCCCCTGATCAACCGGTCCGCCAGCACGGCGAGGAACAGCGCCGCCCCCATCGACACCAGCGTGACCAGCCCGGAAAAGACCGCCGTGGTCCAGAACGAGGCGCGGTAATAGGGGTCGCTGAGCAGAAACTCGAAATTGCCCAGCCCGACGAATTGCGACGACAGCCCGAACGGGTCGGGAATGAACAGCGATTGCCAGACCGCCTGTCCGGCCGGATAGAAGAAGAACACGGCGGTGACGATCACCTGCGGCATCAGCAGGCAGATCGGCAGCAGCCAGCCCTTGAAGGTGACACGCTTCTCCATGCTCTCGCTCCGGTCGCCGGGCCCGGTTCACAACAATGCCCGGCGGAAATGCCCCCGCCCGCGGGCAGGCGGGGGCAGGGGTCTTACTTGTTGGCTTGTTCGAAGCGGCGCAGCAGCTGGTTGCCGCGCTCCACCGCGCTGTCCAGTGCCGTCTGCGCGTCCTTGTCGCCAGCCCAGACCGCTTCCAGTTCCTCGTCGATGATGCCGCGGATCTGGTCGAAACTGCCCAGGCGCAGGCCCTTCGAATTGGCGGTCGGTTCGTTCGTCGTCATCTGGATCACCGCGATGTCGGTGCCCGGATTGGCGTCATAGAACCCCTGTTCGCGGGTCAGTTCTCCGGCGGCCTTGGTGATCGGCAGGTAACCGGTATCCTGGTGCCACTTGGCCTGCACCTCGGCCGAGGACAGGTAGTTCAGGAAGGTCGCGACGCCCTTGTATTCGGCATCGTCATGCCCCGCCATGACCCACAGCGAAGCGCCGCCGATGATGGTGTTCTGCGGCGCGCCCTCGACGTCGCCCCAATAGGGCAGCGGGCGGGTTTCGAACTCGAACTTGGCCTCGGACTTGATCCCGGCATAGCCGGCCGAGCTTTCGGTGAAGAACGCGCATTCGCCGCCGCGGAAATTGGCGCCGCCCTCGTTGCGGCGGCCGGCGTAGAAGAATTTGCCGTCCCTGGCCCAGTCACCCATGGTCTGGATATGCTTGACCTGCACCGGGCTGTTGAAGGCCAGCTCGGTGTCCAGCCCGGCAAAGCCGTTTTCCTGGGTGGCGAAGGGCACGTTGTGATAGGCGGACAGGTTTTCCAGGTGGATCCAGCTCTGCCAGGCGGTGGTCAGCGGGCATTCGCTGCCGGCCTCTTTCAGCTTGTCCAGCGCCTCGCCCACCTGTTCCCAGGTGGCGAGATCCATGTCCGGGTCCAGCCCGGCCGCGGTCAGCGCGTCGCGGTTGACCCACAGAACCGGGGTCGACGAGTTGAACGGCATCGACAGCATTTCGCCGTCGGTGGTGGTGTAATAGCCCTTCACCGCGCCGATATAGGCATCCGGGTCCCAGTCGGCGCCGGATTCGGCCATCAGCTCATAGACCGGCTTGATCGCCCCCTTGGCGGCCATCATCGTCGCGGTGCCGACCTCGAACACCTGCAGCAGGTGCGGCTGTTCGCCGGCGCGGAAGGCGGCGATGCCCGCATTCAGCGTTTCCGAGTAGTTGCCCTTGTGGGTGGCCGTCACCACGAAGTCGCCCTGGCTTTCGTTGAAGCCCTTGGCGATCTCGTCCACCAGCTCACCCAGCCGGCCGCCATGGGCGTGCCACCACTGGATTTCGGTCTGCGCCTGCGCCGTGGCGCCCAGCATGCTGAGCGCGAACACCGATGCCGCGGTGGCGAATGCGAATTTGTTGGTCATGGTTGCCTCCCCTAGTCCTTTCCTTGCGCCAGCAGCCTAGCGGTTGCGGCGGGGGTCTGCCAAGTGGTTTTGACGACGCGGAAAAATCCGCCCCGGCGCGTTAGACGACAGCCTTGTAAACGCCGTGTGACAGATTGCTATTGACCTCGGGTCAGGCGCGCGGAGGCGGCACCTCGTCGGTTTCGCCCTCGCGGTCAGGCACCGGGTCATAGCCGGACCCGCCCCACGGGTGGCACCGCGCGATCCGCCGTGCGGCCAGCGCCGTGCCCCGGATCGCGCCATGGGTTTCCAGCGCGTCGAGCGCATAGGCCGAACAGGTGGGCTGATAGCGGCAGTTGAACCCGACCCAGGGCGACAGCAGCAGCCGGTAGGCCCGGACCGGCAGCGCCGCCAGATGCGCCAGCGGGGTCATGGCGCGGTTCCGTGAATGCGGCGCAGGGCCTTGCGCAGGTCGTCCAGCAGATCGTCGAAACCGCGTGCGGCGGTCGCGTCGCGGCGGCCGATCAGCACATAATCCCAGCCGTCGCGGCCCAGTTCGGGCAGCACGATGCGCGCCGCTTCGCGCAGGCGCCGCTTGGCGCGATTGCGGGCAACCGCGTTGCCGACCTTTTTGGAACAGGTGAACCCGACGCGGATGCCGGCCGCTTCGCCGTCGCGGCGCTGGCGGGCCTGCAGCATCATCGACCCCGCCGACTGGCGGCGGGCACGGGCGGCGCGCAGGAAATCGGCGCGCTTGCGCAAGGTGGCCAGGCCGGGCGCCGGCGCGGTTGCGTCCGGGCGCGAGAAAACCGCCGGAGGCGTATCCCGTGGGGCCTCCGGCGGTGTCATGGGCATTGCTCGAAAGGTGGTGCCTAGGCGCTCAGCGCCTTGCGACCGCGTGCGCGGCGCGCGTTCAGGATCTTGCGGCCCGCCTTGGTGGCCATGCGGGCACGGAACCCGTGGCGGCGCTTGCGGACCAGGTTCGAGGGTTGATAGGTGCGTTTCATCGCTCCGTCTCCAGTCTTGCGGTCGGGTTCGGCGCGGATTCGCCCCCGGTTTGTTCGAAGCCCGTCCTCTACTGCGCCTTTGGCGGCATGTCAAACCCCAAGGTCGCGGAAAACGCGGCCGGCGTCCCGATCGCGCCGCCGCGCCGGGGGGGCGGGCGGTGCGGCAGGGCCTGTTTCTTGCCGGGGTTGTTTGATATTCCTTCCGTCGAACAGGTGGTTGGGGCATCGCACTTTCCGATCCCCTGACCGTGGGCCGGGGCAGTTGCAATATGCTGAATACGCTTTCGGGGCGGTTTTTGATTCTGACGGCGGCCTTCCTGATGCTGGCCGAGTTGCTGATCTTCGTGCCCTCGATTGCCCGGTTCCGGGTCGATTACCTAGGCGACCGGCTGGAACGGGCGCAGATCGCATCGCTGGCGCTGCTGGCCGACGAGATGCTGTCCGCCGATCTCGAAGCTGAACTGCTGGAGAACGCCGAGGTGTTCAACGTGGTGCTGCGCCGGGATGCGATGCGCCAGCTGGTGCTGTCCTCGCCGCTGCCGGCGCCGATCTCGGCCACCTATGACATTCGCGACCCGGGTGCGGTGGTGCTGATCCGTGACGCGCTGCACCGGCTGTTCGACCCGCAGAACGAGATCATCCGCGTGATCGGCGCGCCGGTGCGCGAGGCCGGGTTGCTGATCGAGGTGACGATGGAAACCGCGCCGCTGCGCGAGGCGATGATCCGCTATGGGCTGCGGGTGCTGACGCTGTCTGCCTCGATCGCCGCGATCACCGCGCTGCTGCTGTTTTTCGCCGTGCGCGCCGTCGTGGTGCGCCCGATCAAGGGCGTGGTGAACTACATGCAGCGCTATGCCGCCGCCCCCGAGGACGCGCGCCAGATCATCAGCCCCAAGGCGTCGCTCAAGGAGCTGCGCGAGGCCGAGACGGCGCTGAACAAGATGCAGACGGAACTGACGCAGGCGCTCAGGCAGCGCAAGCGGCTGGCCGATCTGGGCAGCGCCGTGGCCCGCGTCAGCCATGACCTGCGCAACATCCTGACCAGCGCCCAGCTGTTTACCGACAGGATCGAATCCAGCGAAGACCCGCTGGTGCGCCGGCTGGCCCCCAAGCTGGTGGGCTCGATCACCCGCGCGGTGAGCCTGTGCGAAAGCACGCTGGCATTCGGCCGCGCCGAGGAACCGCCGCCGACGCTGGGGCTGGTGCAGCTCTCGGCGCTGGTCGCGGACGTGATCGAGAACGAGACCCTGACCGCCGACGAAACCCATGTCGAGTTCCGGCGCGACATCCCCCCGCAGATGACCCTGCGCGCGGATTCCGAGCAGCTGTTCCGGGTGATCCTGAACCTCGTGCGCAATGCCCACCAGGCGATTGCCGCCACCGGGCGGCCGGGGCAGGTCACCGTTTCGGCCCGCGAGGATGACGACAACTGGGTCGTGACCGTTGCCGATACCGGGCCCGGTCTGCCCGACAAGGCCCGCGACCACCTGTTCCAGCCGTTTCAGGGCGGGGTGCGCAAGGGCGGCTCGGGGCTGGGGCTGGCGATTGCCGCCGATCTCGTGCGCGGCCATGGCGGCACGCTGGATCTGCGCAGCACCGGCCCCGACGGCACCGTGTTCGAGATCCGCCTGCCCAAGGGCGACGGCGCATTGGCCTGACATGGCCCACGGCCCGCCGCGGGTTCAGCCCAGCACTTCGATCGCGGTGCGGCTGTCCAGTTCCAGGGCGCCGTCGCAGGCATCGGCGCCGGTGTCCCCCGCCTCGCAACTGCTGACGCCGTTGATCAGCACCCGGCCGAGGCTGGCGCAGCTCAGCTCCGGCACCGCGAACTGCCGCACCCGCACCCGCCCGGCGGGCAGGTCGGCAAAGTTGAACAGGGTCAGCCGGTCGACCCGGCCCTCGGTGTCGAACAGAACGGTTTCATAGACCGCTCTGTCGATATCGCCGTCCTGGCGATTCTCGACCACGAAGGTCAGCAGGCAGGCATCGTCGCGCTGCTCGGCCGCATTCAGTTCGATCCGCAGACCCGCCCCGCTGTCGGTCGTGTCCCCGGTCGTGTCCCCGGCAGCCAGAGGTGCGGCGGCAACGGCGCCGAGGCCGGTCAGAAGAAGCGGCAGCCATTTCCCGCGGGTCATCATCGGTCCTTTCGCGCACCCGGCCAGCATCACCAGCGCCCGGTCAGTGTCGGGCGGATGGTCTTGGGTCGCAGGTCGCGCCGGATTCTGCAAGCCCGCCCCGGCCCGGAACGGCAACAGCCGCGCCCGGCGGGGCGCGGCTGCCAAAGTCCTGTGGGCGGGTGACCCGGTATCAGGCCAGCGACGAATCGATCCCCTTGCAGGCGTCGACCAGGCCTTTCACGGCGTTCACCGAATTGTCGAACATCGCCTGTTCGTCGCTGCTCATGCGGATGTTCACGACCCGCTCGACACCGCCGGCGCCGATCACCGTGGGCACGCCGACATAGAGCCCGTCCAGCCCGAACGCGCCGTCCACATAGGCCGCGCAGGGCAGAACCCGCTTCTGGTCCTTCAGATAGGCCTCGGCCATCTCGATGGCGCTGGTGGCCGGGGCATAGAAGGCCGACCCGGTTTTCAGCAGGTTGACGATCTCGGCGCCGCCGTCGCGGGTGCGCTGCACGATCGCGTCCAGTTTTTCCTGGCTGGTCCAGCCCATCTTGACCAGGTCGGGCAGCGGGATGCCGGCGACGGTCGAATAGCGCGCCAGCGGCACCATGGTGTCGCCGTGGCCGCCCAGCACGAACGCGGTCACGTCGCGCATGGAAACGTTGAATTCCTCGGCGAGGAAGTGACGGAACCGGGCCGAATCCAGCACGCCGGCCATGCCACAGACCTTGTTGTGGGGCAGGCCCGAGAATTCGCGCAGCGCCCAGACCATCGCGTCGAGCGGGTTGGTGATGCAGATCACGAAGGCGTCGGGGGCGTTGTCGCGGATGCCTTCGCCGACCGATTTCATGACCTTCAGGTTGATGCCCAGCAGGTCATCGCGGCTCATGCCGGGCTTGCGCGGCACACCGGCGGTGACGATGCACACGTCGGCCCCGGCGATGTCCTCATAGCTCTGGGTGCCTTTCAGTGCGGCATCGAACCCTTCGGAGGGGCCGGATTCGGCGAGGTCGAGCGCCTTGCCCTGCGGGATGCCCTCGGCAATGTCAAAAAGGACGACATCGCCCAGTTCCTTGATGGCTGCGAGGTGGGCGAGCGTGCCGCCGATCTGGCCCGCGCCGATCAGCGCGATCTTGGGTCTGGCCATGGGATAGGTCTCCGTTCCGGTTGAAACTCGCGGATTGCCTAGTGCCAAAGGCCGCGCCGCGCAAGGGCCGCGCGCCGGGTCGCGGTCGCGCGCATTGTCCGGAACCTGCATCCTGCGCTATGGCAGGATCCGGAATCGGAGGAAAAATGCTGGACCTGGACGCGGGATTTTTCGCGGTAGCCGCCCCCGCGGTGCTGTTCGCCGGCATATCCAAGGGCGGTTTCGGCTCGGGCGCGGCCTTTGCGTCGGCGGCGATTCTGGCGCTGGTGCTGGAGCCGGGACAGGCGCTGGGCGTGATGCTGCCGCTGCTGATGCTGATCGACGTCGCGACCCTGCGCCCCTATTGGCGGCAATGGAGCGCGCCGGATGCGCGGCTGCTGATTCTGGGCGCGGTGCCCGGCGTGGTGCTGGGCGCGCTGTTCTATACCCGCGCCGATGCCGACCTGCTGCGGCTGCTGATCGGGGCGGTTTCGGTGGGGTTCGTGCTCTGGCAACTGGCGCGGGCGCGGGGCTGGATGCGCCTGCAGGGGGTGGACCTGCCGGTCTGGGCCGGGGCGCTGGCCGGAACGGTTGCCGGGTTCACCAGCTTCGTCAGCCATGCGGGCGGGCCGCCGGCGGCGGTATGGCTGCTGTCGCGCGGGCTGTCCAAGACCACCTATCAGGCCACGACGGTGGTGCTGTTCTGGGCGGTCAACATCGCCAAGGCGATCCCCTATGCCATGCTGGGCCTGTTCACCGCGCAGACCGCGCTGGCCAACCTCGCCCTGGCGCCCTTCGCCCTGCTGGGGGCCTGGGCCGGGGTGCGCGCGCACCGGCTGGTGCCGGAGCGGCTGTTCTTTGCCATCACCTATGTGTTGCTGTCGGTGACCGGCACCAAGCTGATCGTCGACGCGCTGAGCTGAGCCGTGCCGGCGGGGTCAGGCGTCGTTGCCCCTGGCCGGCAACGCCTCGGCCAGCGTTTCAAAGGATTGCCCCGATGCGACCAGGCAGGTCATGCCGGTCGGCAGGGTCACGGTGATGGTCCACGAGCCGGTTTCCTGCGAGGCGAACACCTCGACCACCGCGTTGTTCGAGCCCAGCCCGATGCTCTGCCGGGTTTCGCCATAGCTGTTCGCGAGCCGTTCGAGGACCAGCGTGCGGGGGGCGCAGTTGCGGTCGTTTTCCGCGGCTGCCATTTTCGCCGCCAGCGCCGCCGCGCAGATCCCGAACCCCAGTGTGAGCCCCTTGATGCCTGTCATCATGCTGCCCTTTCGATAGGAGGTTCCGATGGTCGGAAAGCCTGCCGGGCAGGTGCTGCAATATGGTTAACGGCGCGTTCGGCCCCCCGTTGCGGCGCCTTTTCGCTGCGCTGCGGCGATTCCCCCTTGAACTTTCCGCTCGAAAATGGCCCTGTCCGCGCAACATTGTGACTCAAGCGCCACGACCGGAGGCCCCATGGACCCGCAAACCCGCCCGTTCCGATCGGTTCTCTATATTCCCGGCTCCAAGCCGCGCGCGCTGGACAAGGCCCGCGGGCTGCCGGTGGACGCGATCATCTTCGATCTCGAGGACGCGGTGACCGCCGAGGAAAAGGCGAACGCCCGCGACACCCTGAAGCAGGCGCTGGCGCAGGGCGGCTACGGCGACCGGGTCAGGATCGTGCGCATCAACGGGCTGGACACCGAATGGGGCGCCGATGACGCCGCCGCCATGCGCGACATGGAGGCCGACGCGGTGCTGCTGCCCAAGGTGGGCGCCGCCGCCGATATCGACGCGCTGGCCGCGATCACCGGCGATCTGCCGGTCTGGGCGATGATGGAAACGCCGCTGGGCATGCTCAACGCGGCCGAAATCGCCGCCCACCCGCGCCTGCAGGGCATGGTGATGGGCACCAACGATCTGGCCAAGGACCTGAACACGCGGTTCCGCGCGGACCGGATGCCGCTGATGGCGGGGCTGGGCCTGTGCCTGCTTGCGGCCAGGGCGCATGGGCGGATCATCGTCGATGGCGTCTACAACGCCTTCAAGGATGACGAGGGCCTGGCCGCGGAATGCGCGCAGGGCCGCGACATGGGGTTCGACGGCAAGACCCTGATCCACCCGGCCCAGGTCGACGTGACCAACGCCGCCTTTGCTCCGTCCGAGGCCGAGATCGACCTGGCCCGCCGCCAGATCGCCGCCTTTGACGCGGCAGAGGCCGCAGGGCAGGGCGTCGCCGTGGTCGATGGCCGGATCGTCGAGAACCTTCATGTTGCCACCGCGCGGGCGGTTCTGGCAAAAGCCGAGGCAATAGAGGCTTTGCAAGCGGGGTAACCCATCATGGGATGGTGGCTTCTGATTCTCGGCGTCGTGCTGTGGGCACTGGCGCATCTGTTCAAACGCATCGCACCGGGGCCGCGCGCGCGGCTGGGCGACAAGGCCAGGATCCTTGTGACGTTGGACCTGGTCGCGGCGATCGTGCTGATGGTGCTGGGGTTCCGCATGACCGCCTATGTCGCGGTCTGGACCCCGCCCGCGTTCATGGTCCACGTCAACAACCTGCTGGTGCTGGTCGCGATCTGGATGATGAGCCCCGCCGGCGCCAAGGGCCGGCTGCTGAACGGTTTTCGCCACCCGATGCTGACGGGCTTCGCGCTCTGGGCCGTGGCGCACCTGCTGGTCAACGGCGATCTGGCGGCGATCGTCCTGTTCGGCGGGCTGCTGGTCTGGGCGCTGGCCGAGATGGCGGTGATCAACCGCGCCGAACCCGGCTGGCAGCCGGGCGAACCGGGCACGCTGGGCAAGGACGCGATGTTCATGGCCGCGTCGGTGCTGCTGCTGGCGGTGATCGGCTATATCCACGGCCTCGTCGGCCCCAGCCCGTTCCCGATGTGAGGATCAGATGATGTCGACGCTCTACCGCCTGCTGACCGAGGATGACACATCGGCCTTCTGCCACAAGGTGTCGGATGCGCTGGCCAAGGGATGGGTCCTGCATGGCGGCCCGGTGATGAGCTTTGACGCCGCGCGCGGCGTGATGCGCTGCGGGCAGGCGGTGACCAAACGGGTTGACGCGGATTATGCCCCCGAGATGAAGCTGGGAGAGCAATAGATGACAGCGAAGACCAACGCGGGCCGGTTTTTCGAAGATTACCGGGTCGGGCAGATCCTGACCCATGCGGTGCCGCGCACGGTGTCGGGGGGCGAACGGGCGCTCTATCACGCGCTCTATCCGGCGCGCCACGCGCTCTGTTCCTCGGATGAATTTGCCCGGTCCTGCGGGTTGCCCGCGGCCCCTGTCGACGATCTGGCGGCGTTCCATGTCGTGTTCGGCAAATCGGTGCCGGACGTGTCGCTCAATGCGGTGGCCAATCTCGGCTATGCGCAGGGGCGCTGGCTGAAACCGGTCTGGCCCGGCGATACGCTGCGGTCGGAATCGGAAGTCATCGGGCTGAAACAGAACTCCAACGGCCGGACCGGCGTGGTCTGGGTGCGCACGCGCGGGCTGAACCAGCGCGACGAAACGGTGATCGACTATGTGCGCTGGGTGATGGTGCGCAAGCGCGACGCCGATGCGCCCGCCCCCGAAACCGTGGTGCCGCAGCTCGATGCAACCATCGCGGCCCCGGACCTGGTCACGTTCGACGGGCTCGATTTCTCGTCCTACGATTTCGCGCTGGCGGGCGAACCGCATCGCTGGAGCGACTACGAGATCGGCGAAACGATCGACCATGTCGACGGCGTGACCATCGAGGAAGCCGAACACATGATGGCCACGCGGCTGTGGCAGAACACCGCCAAGGTCCATTTCGACGCCACCAACCGAGAGGATGGCAAGCGCCTGATCTATGGCGGTCACGTCATCAGCATGGCGCGGGCGCTGTCCTTCAACGGGCTGGCCAACGCACAGATGATGGTGGGGCTGAACGGCGGAGCCCATGCCAATCCCTGTTTCGCGGGCGACACGGTGCGGGCGTGGTCCGAGGTTCTGGACAAGGCCGACACCGGCGCGCCGGGCGTGGGGGCGATCCGGCTGCGGCTGGTGGCGACCAGGGGCGGCGAGCCGTTCACGCTGAAGGGCGATGACGGGAAATACCTGCCGCATGTGCTGCTCGATCTGGATTACTGGGCGCTGATGCCGACCTGACCCGCCCGTCCGCGTTTCGGCAGAAACCGACCGGAAACTGGCGCAATCGTGATGGGCGGTGGCGCGTTGCTTTGCTAGGCTCGGCCCATGCGGAGCCTGTGCAGTTGTCTTGCCTCGATCTGGCTTGCGGTCGCGCCGGGGGCGGCGCGGGCCTGCGATCTCGCGCTTGCGCTGGCCGTGGACGTGTCCGGCTCGGTCGATCACCAGGAATACCGGCTGCAGATGGACGGGTTGGCGCAGGCGCTGCGCGACCCGGTGATTTCCGAGGCGCTGGTGCGGGCGCGGGCGCGGCTGATGCTGGTGCAATGGACCGGGGCATCGCGCCAGCGCATCACCATTCCGTGGACGGCGATGGAGAGCTTTGACGACGTGGACGCGCTGGCGGATCGCGTGGCCGCCGATCCGCGGATCTGGCGCAACTATTCCACCGCCATCGGCGAGGCGCTGTCGCACACGATGGCGGCGTTCGGGCAGGTCGCCGACTGCGACCGACATCTGATCGACCTCTCCGGCGACGGCATCTCGAACGAGGGGGCGCCGCCCGCCGGGCTGCACCCGGCCCTGCGCATGGCGGGCATCACCGTGAACGCGCTGGCGATCGAGGCCAGCGAACCCGACCTGACGGCCTATTTCTTCGAGAACGTGATCACGGGCGAAGGGGCGTTCGTGGTCACCGCCGCCGATTTCCGCGACTACCCCGCACGGATTCGCCGCAAGCTGATGCGCGAGGTCACGCGGGCCAGCGCCGGGTTGCGCCCCTAGCTGTGATCACACGCGGGGCGCCGTGATCACAAAAAACGGCACCAATCGCGCAACCGCGCCAAAAAACCGCGCCCGCATCCGCTTCCTGCGGGTGACAGCGGCGTGAAATCCGGTAAAACCAGCGGGGAAGCCAACCCGAAAGGACCAGCCATGGCCGATGTGAACCGGGGCAACCGCCCGCTGTCGCCTCACCTGTCCGTCTATCGCCCGCAGCTGACGTCGATCACGTCCATCCTGACACGGATCACGGGCAACGCGCTCATGCTCGCCGCGCTGCTGACCGTCTGGTGGTTCCTCGCCGCGTCCAGTTCGGCCGAATATTTCGCCGTGGTCGACGGTATCGTGACCAGCCTGCTGGGCGACCTGGTCATGACCGCGTCGCTCTGGGCGCTGTGGTATCACCTGCTGGCGGGCATCCGGCATCTGATCTTTGACAATGCGATGGGGCTGGATATTCCCACCGCCGAGAAACTGGGCTGGGCCTGCATCGGGGGATCGGTTCTGCTGACCCTGATCACGCTCGTCATCATCTGAGGAGGCCGGACATGCGTTATCTGACCGACCGCAAGCGCGCCATCGGGCTCGGGGCCGCGAAAACCGGCACCGCCCATTTCTGGGAGATGAAGCTCTCGGCCGCCGCCCTGCTGATCCTGGTGCCGCTGTTCATATTCACGTTCGGCCCGATGCTGGGCGCGCCCCATGCCGAGGTCGTCGCCTATTTCGCGCGGCCGTTCCCGGCCATCGTCGCGGCGCTGACGATCATCGTCGGCTTCAAGCATTTCCGCGACGGCGCGCAGGTGATGATCGAGGACTATGTGCACGGGCTGGCGCAGAAGGTGCTGATCATCGGGCTGGTCTGCCTGTGCTACGGCGCCGCCGCCACCGGCGTTTTCGCCATCGCGCGTCTCGCGCTTTAGGATCGGAGCATTAGGACAATGGCTGCTTACGAATACGAGATCCACGACTATGACGTGGTGGTTGTCGGCGCCGGCGGTGCCGGTCTGCGGGCGACGCTGGGCATGGCCGAACAGGGGCTGCGCACCGCCTGCGTGACCAAGGTGTTCCCGACCCGGTCCCATACCGTGGCCGCGCAGGGCGGTATCGCCGCGTCGCTGTCGAACATGGGCCCCGACCACTGGCAGTGGCACATGTATGACACGGTGAAGGGCTCGGACTGGCTGGGCGACACCGATGCGATGGAATACCTCGCCCGCGAGGCGCCCAAGGCGGTGTATGAGCTGGAACATTACGGCGTGCCGTTTTCGCGCACCGAAGAGGGCAAGATCTATCAGCGCCCGTTCGGCGGCCACACCACCGAGTTCGGCGAAGGCCCCCCGGTGCAGCGCACCTGCGCCGCCGCCGACCGCACCGGCCACGCGATCCTGCACACGCTTTACGGCCAGTCGCTGAAGAACAACGCCGAATTCTATGTCGAGTATTTCGCCATCGACCTGGTCATGTCCGATGACGGGCAGTGCCAGGGCGTGGTGTGCTGGAAGCTCGATGACGGCACCATGCATGTCTTCAACGCCAAGATGGTGGTGCTGGCCACCGGCGGTTACGGGCGGGCCTATTTCAGCGCCACCAGTGCGCATACCTGCACCGGCGACGGCGGCGGCATGGTGGCGCGCGCGGGCCTGGCCCTGCAGGACATGGAATTCGTGCAGTTCCACCCGACCGGCATCTACGGGTCCGGCTGCCTGATCACCGAGGGCGCGCGCGGCGAGGGCGGGTATCTCACCAATTCCGAGGGCGAGCGGTTCATGGAACGCTATGCGCCGCAATACAAGGATCTCGCGCCGCGCGACTATGTTTCGCGGTCGATGACGATGGAGATCCGCGAAGGCCGTGGCGTGGGCGCCGAAGGCGACCACATCCACCTGAACCTGAACCACCTGCCGCCCGAGGCGCTGGCCGAACGGCTGCCGGGGATTTCCGAAAGCGCCAAGATCTTTGCCGGGGTCGACGTGACCAAGGAACCGATCCCGGTGCTGCCGACGGTACATTACAACATGGGCGGCATCCCGACCAACTACTGGGGCGAGGTGCTGAACCCGACCGCCGGCGACCCCACCGCCGTGGTGCCGGGGCTGATGGCCGTGGGCGAGGCCGGCTGCGCCTCGGTGCATGGCGCCAACCGGCTGGGTTCGAATTCGCTGATCGACCTGGTGGTGTTCGGCCGGGCCGCCGCGATCCGCGCCGGCAAGGTGGTCGACGCCGAGGCGCCGAACCCGGTCCTGAACCAGGCCAGCGTCGACGCGGCGTTCGACCGCTTCGACGGGCTGCGCCACGCCGATGGCGGTATCGCCACCGCCGACCTGCGGCTGGAGATGCAGAAGACGATGCAGGCCGACGCGGCGGTGTTCCGCACCTCGAAGACGCTGGCCGAAGGTGTTGAGAAGATGACCGCCATCGCCGCCAAGCTCGACGACCTGAAGGTCACCGACCGCAGCCTGGTCTGGAACAGCGACCTGATGGAGACGCTGGAACTGACCAACCTGATGCCCAACGCGCTGGCCACCATCGTCGGCGCCGAGGCGCGCAAGGAAAGCCGTGGCGCCCACGCCCACGAGGACCATACCGCCCGCGACGACGAGAACTGGCGCGTGCATACCGTGTCGCATGTGACCGGCAACGCGGTCGAGCTGAGCTATCGCCCGGTGATCGTCGATCCGCTGTCCACGGAAGCCGATGGCGGCATTTCACTGAAAAAGATCGCGCCCAAGGCGCGGACCTTCTGAGGAGGCACGACCATGGTTCAACTGACGCTTCCCAAGAACAGCCGCATCACCACCGGCAAGACCTGGCCGAAACCGCAGGGCGCGGCCAATGTGCGCAAGTTCCAGATCTATCGCTGGAACCCGGATGACGGGCAGAACCCGCGCGTCGACACCTATTTCGTCGATATGGACGATTGCGGGCCGATGGTCCTGGACGCGCTCATCTACATCAAGAACAAGGTCGACCCGACGCTGACCTTCCGCCGTTCCTGCCGCGAAGGCATCTGCGGGTCCTGCGCGATGAATATCGACGGGATCAACACGCTGGCCTGTATCTACGGCATGGACGAGATCAAGGGCGACGTGAAGATCTATCCGCTGCCGCACATGCCGGTGGTCAAGGACCTGATCCCCGACCTGACCCATTTCTACGCCCAGCACGCCTCGATCATGCCGTGGCTGGAAACCACGACCAACCGCCCGGCGAAGGAATGGAAACAGTCGATCGAGGACCGCAGGAAACTCGACGGCCTCTATGAATGCGTGATGTGCGCGTCCTGTTCGACCTCCTGCCCGTCATACTGGTGGAACGGCGACCGCTATCTGGGGCCGGCGGCGCTGCTGCATGCCTATCGCTGGATCATCGACAGCCGCGACGAGGCCACCGGCGAACGGCTGGACGAACTGGAAGATCCGTTCAAGCTCTACCGCTGCCACACGATCATGAACTGCGCCAAGACCTGCCCCAAGGGGCTGAACCCGGCCAAGGCGATTGCCGAGATCAAGAAGATGATGGTCGAACGCACGCTCTGACAGCGATAGCGGGCCGGGTTTTCCCGTTTTCCCCGGCCCGCGAACCGGCTATGGCTCACGCAACCGGAACAGGGCGGAAGGCACGGCCGTGACCACCAGCCACAGCGACATGCGCAGATGAAGCCGATCCGCCTGATCTCGGGCTTTCTGACCGTGGGCGCCTGGACCATGCTCAGCCGCGTGCTGGGGTTCGTCCGCGATGCGATGATCCTGGCGTTTTTGGGCACCGGCCCGGCCTACGAGGCCTATGTGGTCGCTTTCCGGCTGCCCAACATGTTCCGCCGGTTTTTTGCCGAAGGCGCGTTCAACATGGCCTTCGTGCCGATGTTTTCCAAGAAACTGGAACGCGGCGAGGATGCCCGCGTCTTTGCCGAAGAGGCGCAGGCGGGGCTGGCCACCGTCCTGATCGTGCTGACCCTCGTGGCGATGGCGACCATGCCGTGGCTGATATATGCGCTGGCCAGCGGGTTCGCGGGGCAGGACCGGTTCGTGCTGGCGGTCGAATTCGGGCGCATCGCCTTTCCCTATATCCTGTTCATTTCGCTGGCGGCGCTGCTGTCGGGCGTGCTGAACGCGACCGGCCGTTTCGCCGCCGCCGCCGCCGCGCCGGTGCTGCTGAACGTGATCCTGGTCTCGGCGATGGCGGCGGCGGCGATGGCCGGGGCGGATGTCGCCCGCGCGCTGATCTGGGCGATACCGGTCGCCGGGGTCGCGCAGCTGGTGCTGGTCTGGTGGGCGGCGGCGCGGGCGGGGTTCCCGCTGCGGTTGCGGCGGCCGCGCTGGACGCCGGAACTGGGCCGGCTGATCCGCATCGCGATCCCCGCCGCGCTTGCCGGTGGCGTCGTGCAGGTGAACCTGCTGGTCGGGCAGCAGGTGGCGTCGTTCTTCGACCGGGCGGTGGGCTGGCTCTATGCGGCCGACCGGCTCTACCAGTTGCCGCTGGGCGTGGTCGGGATCGCGGTCGGCGTGGTGCTGCTGCCCGACCTGTCGCGGCGGCTGGCGGCGGAAGACGGCAGCGGCGCGCGCGCGGCGCTGAGCCGGGCCGGCGAGGTGTCGCTGGCGCTGACCATTCCTTCGGCGGTGGCGCTGATGGTGATCCCGCTGCCGCTGGTGTCGGTGCTGTTCGAACGCGGCGCCACCACCAGCGACGACAGCGCGGCCATCGCGGTGGCGGTGGCGATCTACGGGCTGGGGCTGCCCGCCTTCGTGTTGCAGAAGATCCTGCAACCGCTGTTTTTCGCCCGCGAAGACACCCGGTCGCCGTTTCGCTACGCGGTGGTGGCGATGGTAGTGAACGCGGCGATCGCCATCAGCCTGGCGCCGGTGCTGGGCTGGTTCGCGCCCGCCATCGCCACCACGATCGCCGGCTGGTCGATGGTGGTCATGCTGATGCGCGGATCCCGCCCGATGGGCGATGTCGCCCGGTTCGACACCCGGTTTCGCAGCCGGATCTGGCGTATCTGCGCGGCATCGGTGGTGATGGGCGTGGTGCTCTGGGCGGCGGCGCTGGTGCTTGGGCCGCTGTTGCAGGCGCCGGGCTGGCGCTATCTGGCGCTCGCCGTTCTGGTCGGGCTGGGCATGGCGGTCTATTTCGGCACCGGTCAGGCCATCGGTGCCTTCCGGCTGGCCGAGTTCCGGGGCGCCCTGCGCCGCGGTTGATCCGGGGCTGATCCGGCACCGGAAGAACCGGGTCACCCGGTATGTTCATCGGCGCGTGGGCCGGTCAGGCCGAGTTCGAAATCCACCTGCCGCATCGGCTGGCCGAACACGGTCGCACGGGCTCTGGTGGTCCGGTCAAATCCCAGCGCGGCATAGAGGCGGCAGGCCGCGCGGTGGCGGTCGAAGGTCGACACCCGGATGGTCTCGAACCCGCTCGCGCGTGCGCGGTCGATGATCCGGGTCATCATGCGCCGGCCAAGTCCACGGCCGCGCTGCGCCTTGTCCAGGTAGAACAGGCGAACCCGGCCCGCGGTCCCGGTGTCGGCACAGAAAAAGACGCAGCCGACCGGGCGGCCGTCTGCCTCGGCGATGAGGAAGGTGCTCGTTTCGTCGTCGATATGGCGTTCCAGCAGGTCGAGCGCCGCGACGATGGCATCCTCGAAACCGGCGTCAAAGCCTTCGACGGTCCGGTAATGCCGCAGGTTCGCCGCCGTCACCCACGCCCGGTCCCGGCGGCGGTAATCACGCAAGACGACATTGGGTGTGTCCGCGGGCATCGTTGCGGCCGTATCAGCCGCGCCTGATCCGGGCGCGCACCCGCGCCCAGCCGCCGGGCGACACGACAAAGGACAGCAGGAAACCGGTGCCGAACCCGGCGAGATCGGCCAGCCAGTCGTTGCTGGTGTCGAACAGCAGCCCGAACACCAGCTGTATCGCCATCAGCAGCGCGATCAGCCGGAACGCGTTCACCTGGTTGGCGCCGATCGATCCCAGCGACACCCACAGGATGAACGTATAGGCCCCGATCAGCCCGTAGACCGCCGGGAATGCCCCCAAGAGCGGCAGCGGGTCGTCGAGGATCAGCCCGTAGGCCAGCGCCCCGCCGACCGCCGAGGCCAGGAAGATCACCAGCGTGGCCAGCGACCCGAACAGGTCGCCGACCATCTTGCCCATGGCCAGCAGGATCACGCCCGCGATCAGCGCATGGCCGAACCCGCCATGCACGAACGGGTAGGACAGGAAACGGATCATATGTTCCGCCGGCCAGCGCCCGGTGGCGATCATCCAGTCCAGGATTTCGCCGGAAAACGCGTATTTCTGGACCGCCGCCAGCCGCCAGCCGACCGCCTGCGGACCGCCGATCATGCCGTGGTTGCCCAGAAAGAACGTCACCTCGATGCCGATGATCACGAGGAACAGCGCGGCAATCACCGGCGGCAACGGATTGACCGCCATTTCGTTGTCCTGCTGCTCCATCCGTGCCTGCCCCTGTTCGTGTTGACGATGCCCGGCCCCATCGGTAAGCGACACGGGGCCAATTTTCCAGACAGGAGTCGCCACCATGTCCGCCGCCACCTTCACGCCGCGCGTGTTCTCGGGCATTCAGCCGTCGGGCAACCTGCACCTGGGCAACTACCTGGGCGCGATCAAGCGGTTCGTCGACATGCAGGGGCAGGGGATCGAAACCGTCTATTGCATGGTCGACCTGCACGCGATCACCGTCTGGCAGGATCCCGCGGACCTGACCCGGTCGACCCGCGAACTCTGCGCCGGGTTCATCGCCAGCGGCATCGACCCGGAACAGTCGATCCTGATCAACCAGAGCCAGGTGCCCGAACACGCGCAGCTGGCCTGGGTGTTCAATTGCGTCGCCCGGATGGGCTGGATGCAGCGGATGACCCAGTTCAAGGACAAGGCGGGCAAGAACGCGCAGAACGCGTCGCTGGGGCTGCTGGCCTACCCGTCGCTGATGGCCGCCGACATCCTGATCTATCACGCCACCCATGTGCCGGTGGGCGAGGACCAGAAGCAGCACCTGGAACTGACGCGCGACATTGCCGCCAAGTTCAACCATGACTATGGCGTCGATTTCTTCCCGCTCACCGAACCGGTGATCGAAGGCGCCGCGACCCGCGTGATGAGCCTGCGTGACGGCGCCAGGAAGATGTCGAAATCCGACCCGTCCGACATGAGCCGGATCAACATGACCGACGATGCCGATACCATCGCGAAAAAGATCCGCAAGGCCAAGACCGATCCCGAACCGCTGCCGTCCGAGGCGGCGGGGCTCGAAGACCGGCCCGAGGCGCGCAACCTGGTCAGCATCTACGCGGCGCTGACCGACAGCGATGCCGATACGGTCCTGGCCGAGATGGGCGGGCGCCAGTTTTCCGAGTTCAAGCCGATGCTGGCCGAAATCGCGGTCGAGAAACTGGCGCCGATCTCGGCGGAAATGGCGCGGCTGATGGCCGACCCGGCCGAGATCGACCGCATCCTGACGCGCGGGGCGCAGCGCGCCCGCGAGATCACCGCGCCGATCCTGCGCCGCACCTATGACATCGTGGGGATGGTCGGCCCGGCCTGACCCTGGCCGCCCGCCGCGCCGAACACGGCGCGCACATGGTCGGCGTCGATGTTGTAGGCGATGCGGAACCGCATCTCGCCCTCGGCATCCAGCGGTTCCAGGTCGGGTTGCGCGACACCGGGTTTCTGCCGGGAATCGTTGCCGTCCGAGAACCCGCGCAGCATCATGTCCGGGTCGGGGAATTGCAGCGACGGCATCCGGCGGGCCAGCCGGTTGTGGCTGAAATTCATCACCGACAGCGGCACGTCGGGGCGGAACATCACCGCCAGCCCGGCGGTCCAGAACGGCTTGTGGATGCGCTGCGCGGCGATGCCCGATGCCGACGGCCGGGCGATGTGGCCGTCGCTGAAATCGATCGCCACATGCCGGTTGTCCCGCAGCAGCCCGGCCACCTCGGCGGCGGCGGCGCGCAGATGGTGCACGAAACCGACCGAAACCGCGTCGTCGTCATCCAGCCGGAATTGCAGGCAGGGTTCGCCCGTGTCGCGCCGCACCGCGTTGATCGCCGCCTGCATCGCGGCGCGGTGCTGACCCGGCGGGCGGGCGTCGATCACGGCCTGCGGGATATCCGCGACCAGCCGCTCCAGCCGCTGCCGCCACGGCGCCGGCAGGTCGGGACCGATCACGACCAGAAAGGTGAAATCGGGATCGAACTGGGCGCGGATGCAGGGCAGGGTGAAACACTCGAAATAGCGGAACCGCTGTTCCAACCGCGCCGGATCGTAGAGATAGGCGGCGCGTTCCCGCAGCGTTTCATGCTCGACCTGGAACCCGCCGATACCCGGCCAGGAAAAGCGGCAGATCCCGATCACCTGCATTTGTGTCGCACCGTTTCAGCCTTGAACCGGGCGTGGTCCGCCCCAGATCACACTTGCAGCGCGGACGGCGGGTTGCAAGCGCGAGGGCCTGTTGACAGGCATGGCGACTCCCCCTATACGCCCGCTATCCCGGCCGGAGGCTTTCTCCGTGCCGGCTTCAGGACTGAAGTGGACACGATCCGGCCGGTGACGGCCCGATCCTCTGGAAACCCACCGCGTCGTCCCGCAGATGGGGGCGGATGCGGTTTTTGCGCTTTGCGGACGCGCAAGGCGTGTTTGGATGAACCGCATGGGGGCTGCCCCGTGCATGACACATGTGTTGTTGAGACGGGGAAAGAACCGGAATGCCAACGATCCAGCAGCTGATCCGCAAGCCGCGGCAGCCGAAAATCAAACGCTCGAAATCCGTTCACCTGCAGGAGAGCCCGCAGAAGCGCGGCGTCTGCACGCGGGTGTATACCACCACGCCGAAAAAGCCGAACTCGGCCATGCGGCGCGTTGCCAAGGTGCGCCTGACCAACGGGTTCGAGGTCATTTCCTACATCCCCGGCGAAGGCCACAACCTGCAGGAACACTCGGTCGTCCTGATTCGCGGTGGCCGGGTCAAGGACCTTCCGGGTGTCCGTTATCACATCCTGCGCGGTGTTCTGGATACCCAGGGCGTCAAAGACCGCAAGCAGCGCCGTTCGAAATACGGCGCCAAGCGTCCCAAGTAAGGAGAAGCGAGCATGTCCCGCCGTCACGCCGCCGAGAAGCGCGAAATTCTGCCCGACGCCAAATATGGCGACCGGGTTCTGACGAAGTTCATGAACAACCTGATGATCGACGGCAAGAAGTCGGTTGCGGAAAAGATCGTCTACAACGCGCTTGACCGGATCGAGGTCAAGATCAAACGCGCGCCGGTCGAGGTGTTCCACGAGGCGCTCGACAACATCAAGCCCTCGGTCGAGGTGCGGTCGCGCCGCGTCGGCGGTGCCACCTACCAGGTGCCGGTCGAAGTGCGCCCCGAGCGCCGCGAGGCGCTGGCGATCCGCTGGCTGATCAACGCATCGCGGTCGCGCAACGAGAACACCATGGAAGAACGCCTCGCGGGCGAGCTTCTGGACGCGGTTCAGTCGCGCGGTTCCGCCGTGAAGAAACGCGAAGACACCCACAAGATGGCAGAGGCCAACAAGGCCTTCTCGCATTACCGCTGGTAAACCCCTCAGAGGCTCGGACCCATGGCACGCGAATATCCCCTGGAACGGTACCGTAACTTCGGCATCATGGCCCACATCGATGCGGGCAAGACCACGATGACCGAACGGATCCTGTTCTATACCGGCAAGAACCACAAGATCGGTGAAACCCACGACGGCGCCTCCACCATGGACTGGATGGAGCAGGAAGCCGAACGCGGCATCACCATCACCTCGGCGGCGACCACCACCTTCTGGCAGCGCCAGGAGGACCCGACCCCGGAAGGGACGTCGGACATGAAGACCCGCTTCAACATCATCGACACGCCCGGCCACGTCGACTTCACCATCGAGGTGGAGCGGTCGCTGGCGGTTCTCGACGGCGCGGTCGCGCTGCTGGACGGCAACGCCGGTGTCGAGCCGCAGACCGAAACCGTCTGGCGCCAGGCCGACCGCTACAAGGTTCCGCGCCTGGTCTTCGTCAACAAGATGGACAAGATCGGCGCCGACTTCTTCAACTGCGTGAAGATGGTCAAGGAACGCACCGGCGGCACCCCGCTGCCGATCGCGCTGCCGATCGGTGCCGAGGACACGCTCGAAGGCATCGTCGACCTGATCAAGATGGAAGAATGGGTCTGGAACTCCGAGGATCTCGGCGCGTCCTGGACCCGTCAGCCGATCCGCGACGAGCTGAAGGAACTCGCCCAGGAATGGCGCGACAACATGATCGAACTCGCCGTCGAACAGGACGACGATGCGATGGAAGCCTACCTGGAAGGCGAAGAGCCCGACGAGGCCACCCTGCGGAAACTGATCCGCATGGGCACCCTGTCGCTGTCGTTCTTCCCGATGCTGGCCGGGTCGGCGTTCAAGAACAAGGGTGTGCAGCCGCTGCTGAACGCCGTTGTCGATTTCCTGCCCTCGCCGCTCGACGTGCCGACCCTGATGGGGTTCTCGCCGGACGACGAGAACGAGGAACGCGACATTCCCCGCAAGGCGGATGACGCCGATCCGTTCTCGGCGCTGGCGTTCAAGATCATGAACGACCCGTTCGTCGGCTCGCTGACCTTCACCCGGATCTATTCCGGCGTGATCAGCAAGGGCGACCAGATGCTGAACTCGACCAAGGGCAAGAAAGAGCGCGTCGGCCGGATGATGCTGATGCACGCGATCGACCGCCAGGAGATCGAGGAAGCGTTCGCGGGCGACATCATCGCGCTGGCGGGCCTGAAGGACACCACCACCGGCGACACCCTGTGTGCCCCGGCCGCTCCGGTGGTGCTGGAAACCATGACCTTCCCCGATCCGGTGATCGAGATCGCCGTGGAGCCCAAGACCAAGGGCGACCAGGAGAAAATGTCCCAGGGTCTGGCCCGTCTGGCCGCCGAAGACCCGTCCTTCCGCGTGGAAACCGACTTGGAATCGGGTCAGACCATCATGAAGGGCATGGGCGAACTTCACCTGGACATCCTGGTCGACCGCCTGAAGCGCGAATTCAAGGTCGAGGCCAATATCGGTGCGCCGCAGGTGGCCTATCGCGAAACCATCGGCCATGAGATCGAACATACCTACACCCACAAGAAACAGTCGGGTGGTTCGGGTCAGTTCGCCGAGGTGAAGATGGTCATCTCGCCGACGGAACCGGGCGAAGGCTATTCGTTCGAATCGCGTATCGTCGGCGGCTCGGTGCCGAAGGAATATGTCCCCGGCGTCGAAAAGGGCATCCAGTCGGTCATGGATTCCGGTCCGCTCGCCGGCTTCCCGGTGATCGACTTCAAGGTGGCGCTGATCGACGGCAAGTTCCACGACGTGGACTCCTCGGTGCTGGCCTTTGAAATCGCCGCCCGGATGTGCATGCGCGAAGGTCTGAAAAAGGCCGGCGCCAAGCTGCTGGAGCCGATCATGAAGGTCGAGGTGGTGACCCCGGAAGAATATACCGGCGGTATCATCGGCGACCTGACCTCGCGTCGGGGCCAGGTGACCGGGCAGGAAACCCGCGGCAACGCCATCGCCATCAACGCGATGGTGCCGCTGGCCAACATGTTCGGCTACATCAACACCCTGCGTTCGATGAGCTCGGGCCGCGCCCAGTTCACCATGCAGTTCGACCATTACGATCCGGTGCCGCAGAACATCAGCGACGAGATCCAGGCGAAATACGCGTAACCCGGGTGGCGGGGATGTGCGGGGAAACCCGCCCGGAACCCCGCCCTACCCACCAGCTGTAGGGCGGAGTTCACCCCGCCATCCGAACAAGGAAAAGGAGCTTTGCAATGGCAAAGGAAAAGTTTGAACGCACGAAGCCGCATGTGAACATCGGCACGATCGGTCACGTTGACCACGGCAAGACGACGCTGACGGCTGCGATCACGAAGTATTTCGGCGATTTCAAGGCCTATGACCAGATCGACGGCGCTCCGGAAGAGAAGGCGCGCGGGATCACGATCTCGACCGCGCATGTGGAATACGAGACCGACGCGCGCCACTATGCGCATGTGGACTGCCCCGGCCACGCGGACTATGTGAAGAACATGATCACCGGTGCCGCGCAGATGGACGGCGCGATCCTGGTGTGTTCGGCCGCTGACGGCCCGATGCCGCAGACCCGCGAGCACATCCTGCTGGGCCGCCAGGTCGGCATTCCGAAGATCGTGGTGTTCATGAACAAGGTGGACCAGGTCGACGACGAGGAACTGCTGGAACTGGTCGAGATGGAGATCCGCGAGCTGCTGGACAGCTACGAGTATCCGGGCGACGACACCCCGATCGTGGCCGGCTCGGCGCTGGCGGCGCTGGAGGGCAACAACCCCGAGATCGGCGAGAACAAGATCCGCGAGCTGATGCAGGCGGTCGACGACTATATCGACACGCCCGAGCGCGCGGTGGACCAGCCGTTCCTGATGCCGATCGAGGACGTGTTCTCGATCTCGGGCCGCGGCACGGTTGTGACCGGCCGTGTGGAACGCGGTGTGATCAACGTGGGCGACGAGATCGAGATCGTCGGCATCCGCGACACCCAGAAGACCACCTGCACCGGTGTCGAGATGTTCCGCAAGCTGCTGGACCGCGGCGAGGCCGGCGACAACATCGGCGCGCTGCTGCGTGGCGTCGACCGTGACGGCGTCGAGCGCGGCCAGGTGCTGTGCAAGCCGGGTTCGGTGACCCCGCACACCAAGTTCGAGGCCGAGGCCTATATCCTGACCAAGGACGAGGGCGGCCGCCACACGCCGTTCTTCGGCAACTACCGCCCGCAGTTCTACTTCCGCACCACGGACGTGACCGGGACGGTGTCGCTGAAGGAAGGCACCGAGATGGTGATGCCGGGCGACAACGTGGGCTTCACGGTGGAACTGATCGCGCCGATCGCGATGGAAGACGGCCTCCGCTTCGCCATCCGCGAAGGCGGCCGCACCGTCGGCGCGGGCGTTGTGTCCAAGATCATCGAGTAACACACTCGGGTTCGACGAGGGGCGGCGGATGGTCCGCCGCTCCTCCTATCAACTCCAAGGCCTGAAAGGGCGATAACAATGCAAAGCCAAAACATCCGTATTCGGCTTAAGGCGTTCGATTACCGCGTGCTGGATGCCAGCACCAAGGAAATCGTGAGCACCGCCAAGCGGACCGGCGCGCAGGTGCGCGGCCCGATCCCGCTGCCGAACAAGATCGAGAAGTTCACGGTTCTTCGTGGGCCTCACGTCGACAAGAAATCTCGCGACCAGTTCGAGATCCGCACCCACAAGCGGCTGCTGGACATCGTGGATCCGACCCCGCAGACCGTGGACGCGCTGATGAAGCTCGACCTCGCGGCCGGCGTGGATGTCGAGATCAAGCTGCAGTCGTAAGATCGGAGGGTATTGAAGATGCGCTCTGGTATCATCGCAAAGAAAGTCGGCATGACCCGGCTGTTCCTGGAAGATGGCAAGCAGGTGCCGGTGACGGTGCTGCAACTGGACGGCCTGCAGGTTGTCGCGCAGCGCACCGCCGACAAGGACGGCTATACCGCCGTTCAGCTGGGCGCCGGTTCGCCGAAGGTCAACCGCGTGTCCAAGGCCATGCGCGGCCATTTCTCGGCCGCCAAGGTCGAGCCGAAGCGGAAGCTGGCCGAATTCCGGGTGTCCGCGGACAACCTGATCGAGGTCGGTGCCGAGATCTCGGCCACCCATTTCCTCGAAGGCCAGAAGGTCGACGTGTCGGGCACCTCGATCGGCAAGGGTTTCGCCGGTGCCATGAAACGGCACAATTTCGGCGGCCTGCGGGCGTCGCACGGTGTGTCGATCTCGCACCGTTCGCACGGTTCGACCGGTCAGTGCCAGGAACCGGGCCGGGTGTTCAAGGGCAAGAAGATGGCCGGACACATGGGCGCTGCCCGCGTGACCACCCAGAATCTCGAGGTCGTCAAGACCGACGCGGATCGCGGCCTGGTGTTCATCAAGGGCGCCGTGCCGGGGTCCAAGGGTGGCTGGGTCACCGTCAAGGACGCCGTGAAGAAGAAGCTGCCCGAGGGCGTGCCGTTCCCGGCTGGTCTCAAGGCCGCAACCGAAGCTCCCGCGGAAGAAGCACCCGCGGAAGGGGGTGAAGCATGAAACTCGATGTGATCAAGCTTGACGGCGGCAAGGCCGGCGACATCGAGCTGGACGCCGAGCTGTTCGGGCTGGAACCGCGCGCGGACATCCTGCACCGAGTGGTGCGCTGGCAGCGCAACAACGCGCAGGCCGGCACCCACAAGGTCAAGACCCGGTCGGAAACCTCGTATTCCACCAAGAAGATCTATCGCCAGAAGGGCACCGGTGGCGCCCGCCACGGCGACCGCAACGCGCCGATCTTCCGCAAGGGTGGTATCTACAAGGGTCCGACCCCGCGCAGCCACGGCCACGACCTGCCCAAGAAGTTCCGCAAGCTGGGCCTGCGCCACGCGCTGAGCGCGAAGGCGAAAGCCGGCGAACTGGTGGTGATCGACACCGCCGAGGCGGACGGCAAGACCGGTGCGCTGGCCAAGCAGGTCGCGAACCTGGGCTGGAAGCGCGCGCTGGTGATCGACGGGGCTCAGGTGAACGAAGCGTTCGCCCGCGCCGCCCGCAACATCGAGGGTCTCGATGTGCTGCCGTCAATGGGCGCAAACGTCTATGACATCCTCCGCCGTGACACGCTGGTGCTCACCAAGGCGGGTGTCGAAGCACTGGAGGCTCGTCTGAAATGAGCGCGAAGGCAGAACATTACGACGTGATCCGCAAGCCGGTCATCACCGAGAAATCGACCATGGCATCCGAAGCCGGTGCCGTCGTGTTCGAGGTGGCGATCGACAGCAACAAGCCGCAGATCAAGGAAGCGGTCGAGGCACTGTTCGGGGTCAAGGTGAAGGCGGTCAACACCACCATCACCAAGGGCAAGGTCAAACGTTTCCGCGGCCGTCCCGGCAAGCGGAAAGACGTCAAGAAGGCCTATGTGACCCTGGAAGAGGGCAACACGATCGACGTGACCACCGGTCTCTGACCGAGGGCCTCGTGACAATAAGGAAACCCCCGCGCAAGCGGGGGTTTTTTTGTGCTTGCGGGATCGATGCGGGCACTGGCCGGTCAGGCGACCGGGGCCGCGTCAGTCCTCGAGCAGGTGCTCGTAGCGCGCATCCGTCAGGGTTTTCAGGAACGCCACCAGCGCGTCGATGCGGCGGTCGTCGAGGGCGGGGCCGTGGGTCAGTTCCTTTGCCGACAGCGTCTGCGGCACCATCGGCGGGCCAAAGGGCCGGCCGGTTTCCGGGTTGATCCGCATCGCCTCGTTCTTGGTGTTGTAGATATTGTAGAACCGCACCACCGTGCGCAACTCGTTGAAGATGCCGTTATGCATATAGGGGGCGGTGACGGCGACATTGCGCAGCGTCGGGGTCCTGAACCTGCCTCTGGCGGCAGGATCATCGGCGGCCTGCGGGTTGTCGGCCAGCCCGCCATCCACCGTGCCCGGCGCCACCCCGTTCAGCGCCCGCAGCCGGGTATTCTCGGCCGTTCCGATATTGTGATAGCGGTAGTCGGTGAAGGTTTCGCGCGGGTCTATCTGGCTGCGCGACAGCTGGTGGCACTGGTTGCAGTTGGTGAACTGCTCGGAAAAGAACAGCAGCCGGCCCAGTTCCTCCTCGTCGGTCAGCTCGGCCTCGCCGCGCAGGAAACGGTCGTATTTGGAATCGAACGGGCTGAACAGCGGCGTGCGTTCGAACGCGGCTATGGCTTTGGTCATCGCCGCGTAACCGGTTTCGGCGTCGTCCAGGACACCGGCGCCGAACAGCGCGGGAAAGGCGCTGACGTAATCGGGGTTTTCGCGCAGCCGTGCGACGACCGCGCCCTTGTCGGGCATGCCCATTTCCAGCGGGTTCAGCGGAGGGCCGCCGGCCTGGTCCTCCAGCGTGGCGGCGCGGCCATCGAGAAACTGGCCGCCGACCCAGTCGCCGTCATCATTGCGGTGAAAGACGGGGCTGAAGGCCGCGTAGCTCGCCGTGGGCGCGTTGCGGTCGCCCAGCGACACGCCGTCATCGCCGGGCGAGGCCATGCCGCGCGGATCGGCGAAGGCATAGTCGGGATCGTGGCAACTGGCGCAGGACTGGGTCCGGTTCGCCGACAGGTTGGTGTCGAAGAACAGCGCCTCGCCCAGAGTCTCGACCGTATAGGGTGTGCCGCCGCGCGTCGCCGCGACCGCACCGGCGGCCAGCGCGGCACCGAGAATCAGGGTTGGCCAGGTCGCTCGCATGTCCCGCTCCTTTTCCGACAGATTTAGGCGGGAATAAAGCGGGAATCGTTGACCTCGATCAAGTTTCATCCGCCGCTGCCCGGTCGGTTCCCCGTGACCCGCGCCTTCCAGACGCGCTAGCGCTGCGGCGGCTTCCAGTCCGAGGGCGGAACCGCGCGGCGCTGCAACCGGATCGCCAGCCCCATCGCCACGCCGACGCCGATGGCAATGGTCAGGTCCGCGACCACCGTCAGCACCAGCGTCACGACCAGCAGGAACTGTTCCGAGCGGCGGTCACGCAGGTAATCGGGCCAGCGGTGCGGTTCGCTCATGTTCCATGCGGTCAGGATCAGCAACCCGGCCAGCGCGGGCATGGCCAGGTATCCCGCCAGAGGCGCCGCAACCAGCATGACCAGCAGGATCGTCAGCGCGTGAACCAGCCCGGCGACGGGCGTCTTGCCGCCGGCGCGGATATTGGTCGCGGTCCGCGCGATGGCCCCGGTCGCGGGCAGGCCGCCGAACAGCGCCGAGCCCAGGTTGGCCGCGCCCTGCGCGATCAGTTCGGCGTTGGAGCGGTGCCGGCCGGCGATCATCCGGTCCGCGACCATCGCCGACAGCAGCGATTCGACACCCGCCAGGAAGGCGATGATGAAGGCCGATGGCAGCAATTCCACCACGCGGGCCGTGTCCAGCGCCGGAATTGTGGGGGCCGGCAGGCCGCGCGGCAGGTCCCCGAACCGCGACTGGATCGTGTCGACCGGCAGATCGAACAGCGCCACCAGGGCCGAGGTGATCGCGACCGCCACGATCAGGCCCGGCCAGCGCGGCGCGGCGCGTCTGAGCACGACGATCAGGGCCATGGTGACCAGCCCGATCGCGAGCGTCGGCACGTTCAGGCTGTCGCGCGCGTGCCACAGGGCCCCGAGCTTGCCGAAGAACTCGGCGGGAACCTCTGACATCGACAGCCCGAACAGGTCGTTGAGCTGGCTGGTGGCGATGATGATGGCGATCCCGATGGTAAAGCCATTGATGACCGGCTCGGGGACGAGCTGGATCAGCCGCCCGGCCCGCAGGAACCCGGCCACCAGCAGGATCAGCCCGGCCATGAAGGTGGCAATGACGAGCCCGTCATGGCCGTGCTCGGCGATGACACCGAACACGACGACGATGAACGCCCCGGTCGGCCCGCCGATCTGGACCCGGCTGCCCCCCAGCAGCGAGATCAGGAACCCCGCGACGATGGCGGTGACGAGGCCCTTGGCCGGTTCGGCGCCAGAGGCTATCGCGATCGCGAGGCTCAGCGGCAGGGCCACCATCGCAACGGTGATCCCCGCTGCGAGGTCCGCGGAAAACAGCTGCCTGTCATAGGTCCGGAGTGTGGTCAGGATCTTGGGTTTCATGTCGCCTAAAGCCCCGCGCTTGGGAAAGAGGTTGCATACCGGCGACGGGCCGTCCAGCCCGCTGGCGCCGCGCGGCAGGTGGTGGGCGGGACGGCGTCACAAAAAACCGACGCGGCTATGGACGGCCGGTGCGTTCTCTGCTAACTCCGCCCAATCCCGTGGCCCCGGATTCGTTCCGGGGCCCGTGATTTTTGCAACCGGGGACCTTCGGGGCCCTATACTTTGGCAACCTCGTGCGCTTGCGTGGCAAGATGCACAGGGGGCTTTCAACATAGCGGGTCCAAAGACAACAACCCAAGGGCCTGCACGCTAAACGGAAGACAGAAAGCATGGCACTCAAGTCGTACAAGCCGACGACGCCGGGCCAGCGCGGGCTGGTGCTGATCGACCGTTCGGAGCTTTGGAAAGGGCGTCCGGTCAAATCCCTCACAGAGGGTCTGACCAAGTCGGGCGGCCGGAACAACACCGGACGGATCACCTCTCGCCGCCGTGGCGGTGGCGCAAAGCGTCTCTACCGGATCGTTGACTTCAAACGGAACAAGATGGATGTGGCGGCAACCGTCGAGCGGATCGAATACGACCCGAACCGGACCGCCTTCATCGCGCTGATCAAATATGACGATGGCGAACAGGCCTATATCCTGGCGCCGCAGCGTCTGGCCGTGGGCGACAAGGTCGTCGCCAGCGCCAAGGCCGACATCAAGCCCGGCAACGCGATGCCGTTCGCGGGCATGCCGATCGGCACCATCGTTCACAACATCGAGATGAAGCCCGGCAAGGGCGGTCAGATCGCGCGCGCCGCGGGCACCTATGCCCAGTTCGTCGGCCGCGATGGCGGTTACGCCCAGATCCGCCTGAGCTCGGGCGAGCTGCGGATGGTGCGCCAGGAATGCATGGCTACCGTGGGCGCGGTGTCGAACCCCGACAACAGCAACCAGAATTTCGGCAAGGCCGGCCGCATGCGCCACAAGGGCGTGCGCCCGTCTGTCCGCGGTGTCGTGATGAACCCGATCGACCACCCGCATGGCGGCGGCGAAGGCCGGACCTCCGGCGGTCGTCACCCGGTGACCCCGTGGGGCAAGCCGACCAAGGGTGCGCGCACCCGCAACAAGAACAAGGCGTCCAGCAAGCTGATCATCCGCTCGCGGCACGCCAAGAAGAAAGGGCGCTGATAGATGACCCGCTCTGTTTGGAAAGGCCCCTTCGTCGACGCCTATGTGCTGAAAAAAGCCGAGGCTGCGCGCGAATCCGGCCGCAACGACGTGATCAAGATCTGGTCGCGGCGTTCGACCATCCTGCCCCAGTTCGTGGGGCTCACCTTTGGTGTCTACAACGGCCACAAGCACGTTCCGGTGTCGGTGTCCGAAGACATGATCGGCCAGAAGTTCGGTGAATATTCGCCGACCCGCACCTATTACGGGCACGCGGCCGACAAGAAAGCGAAGCGGAAGTAAGTCATGGGCAAGGCAAAGAACCCCCGCCGCGTGGCCGAAAACGAAGCAATGGCCAAGACCCGTATGCTTCGCACGTCCCCGCAGAAACTGAACCTGGTGGCGGCGATGATCCGCGGCAAGAAGGTGGAAAAGGCGCTGACCGATCTCACCTTCTCGAACAAGCGGATCGCGCAGGACGTGAAGAAATGCCTTCAGTCTGCGATCGCCAACGCCGAGAACAACCACAACCTGGACGTGGACGAACTGGTCGTCGCCGAGGCCTATGTGGGCAAGAACCTGACCCTGAAACGCGGTCGCCCGCGGGCCCGTGGCCGGTTCGGCAAGATCATCAAGCCGTTCTCGGAACTCACCATCAAGGTGCGTCAAGTTGAGGAGCAAGCCTAATGGGACAGAAAGTCAATCCGATCGGCATGCGCCTTCAGGTCAACCGCACCTGGGACAGCCGCTGGTATGCGGACACCAAGGATTACGGTGATCTGCTGCTCGAGGACATCGCGATCCGCGATTTCATCAAGGCCGAGTGCAAGCAGGCCGGTGTCGCCCGCGTGATCATCGAACGCCCGCACAAGAAGTGCCGGGTGACGGTGCACACCGCGCGTCCGGGCGTGATCATCGGCAAGAAGGGCGCGGATATCGAAGCCCTGCGCAAGAAGCTGGCGGCCATGACCGACAGCGAACTGCACCTGAACATCGTCGAGGTCCGCAAGCCGGAACTGGACGCCCAGCTGGTGGCGGAATCGATCGCCCAGCAGCTGGAACGCCGGGTGTCGTTCCGCCGCGCCATGAAGCGCGCGGTGCAGAACGCCATGCGCATGGGTGCCCTGGGTATCCGGGTGAACGTCGCGGGCCGCCTCGGCGGCGCCGAGATCGCCCGGACCGAATGGTACCGCGAAGGCCGCGTGCCGCTTCATACCCTGCGGGCAGACATTGATTACGCCAATGCCGAAGGCTCGACGCCCTATGGCATCATCGGCATCAAGGTCTGGATCTTCAAGGGCGAGATCATGGAACATGATCCGTCCGCGCGGGACCGCAAGGCGCAGGAACTCCAGGATGGTCCGGCCCCCCGTGGCGCCGGTGGCCGTCGCTGAGGAGGAATGAAAGATGCTTCAACCAAAGCGAACCAAATTCCGCAAGCAGCACAAGGGCCGCATCCACGGCCTGGCCAAGGGCGGTTCGGATCTGAACTTCGGATCCTACGGGCTCAAGGCGCTGCAGCCTGAGCGCGTTACCGCACGCCAGATCGAAGCCGCGCGCCGTGCCATGACCCGGCACATGAAACGCCAGGGCCGCGTCTGGATCCGGATCTTCCCGGATACGCCGGTGACCTCCAAACCCACCGAGGTCCGGATGGGCAAGGGCAAGGGCTCGGTCGATTTCTGGGCGGCCAAGGTCAAGCCGGGGCGCGTGATGTTCGAGATCGACGGTGTCGAGGACAGCATCGCCCGCGAGGCCCTGCGCCTGGCGGCGATGAAGCTGCCGATCAAGACCCGCGTCGTGGTCCGCGAGGACTGGTAAACCGCCGCCGCCCGTGCGGGCGGCACCGGATGCAGGAAACAGAAACCCCCGCCGGGATGCCGGCGGGGGTTTTCCGTTTCCTGTGCGCTGCGTGCAACGATTCGCTCATGTGGCCCCGGATACGGATCGACGCATCGACAGAAACCGCTGAAAGTGTAAAACTGCGCCTGAGGAATTCTCCTCTTCCGGGAATCATCCGGGGCACATACTCGATAAACGAGGGATAGAAGACCATGACACTGAAGCATATCGTGCTTGGCGCGTTCGTTCTTGGCGTTGCAGCCTGTGCAAAGGAACCCGAGCCTGTTTACCTGCAGCCGACCTATGACAAGGTAGGGACCCCGAGCTGCGTTGCCGGTTATGAAGTCGCGGTGACCGACGAGGGCGCAACCGTCTGCGCCCCGATCGCGCAATAAGGTTTTGACGGGCGGCCCGGCCACGGGCCGCCCGTTCACCCCGGGTCACGGGCGGGTCGCCACGCGCTCCGCCCTGTGAGCCGTCATGTGAAACGGCGCCGGGATCGCCCCGCATCCGCCGCTGCGGCCGGGCGCACCTGCCGGCGGAACCTGCGTTCCCCTGCAACGCGCCGGTTTTTGCCGCTGGCGCCCAGGCGCCCTGACCGCCAGACGGCCTGCGGAACAGGGTTCGCGGCGGCGATGAAATCACCCCCTTGCCCTGTTGCGGCAACTCCCCTATAGAGCGGCATCCTGCGATCACCCGCCATGGCGGGGGATTCGCATGTCTGTCAGTCATCCACCAGGTCGAGGGTGACCCGGAAACCGGGGCTCTCTGGTGTTTTGAGAAAGGAAGATGGGCGATGAACGCCAACGAACTGCGTGACAAGACGCCGGACCAGCTCCGCGAAGAGCTGGCCAGCCTGAAGAAAGAGAGCTTCAACCTGCGGTTCCAGCAGGCCACCGGCCAGCTGGAAAGCACCGCCGGCATCCGTGCCGCGCGCCGCAATGCCGCGCGCGTCAAGACGATCCTGAACGAAAAGGCCGCTGCCGCGGCATCGGAGGAGTAATCCAATGCCCAAGCGTATCCTGCAGGGAACCGTCACCTCGGACACCAACGCGCAGACCGTCACGGTGCTGGTGGAACGCCGTTTCACCCACCCGGTTCTGAAAAAGACCATCCGCAAGTCCAAGAAGTACCGGGCTCACGATGAGAAGAACACCTACAAGGTAGGTGATTCGGTCCGCATCATCGAATGCGCGCCGAAATCGAAGACCAAACGCTGGGAGGTTCTGGAGGCGTAAGCCGGCAGAGCCTTTCGGTATCAGCGAAACCCTGGGGGACAGAAAGAGACCAGCCCCCATAGGTCGGGAGAAACCACATGATCCAGATGCAGACCAATCTGGATGTCGCTGACAACTCCGGCGCCCGCCGGGTTCAGTGCATCAAGGTCCTGGGTGGTTCCAAGCGCAAATATGCGTCCGTGGGCGACATCATCGTCGTCTCGGTCAAGGAAGCCATCCCGCGCGGCCGCGTCAAGAAGGGCGACGTGCGCAAGGCCGTCGTCGTGCGCACCGCCAAGGAAGTGCGCCGCGAAGACGGCACCGCGATCCGTTTCGATCGCAACGCCGCCGTCATCCTCAACAACAACATGGAGCCCGTCGGCACCCGTATCTTCGGGCCGGTCGTGCGCGAACTGCGCGCCAAGAACTTCATGAAGATCATCTCGCTCGCCCCGGAGGTGCTGTAAGATGGCTGCGAAACTGAAAAAGGGCGACAAGGTCGTCGTGCTGGCCGGCAAGGACAAGGGCAAGGAAGGCACCATCGCCTCTGTTGACCCCAAGGCCGGCAAGGCCGTTGTCGATGGCCTCAACATCGCCATCCGCCACACCCGCCAGAGCCAGACCAGCCAGGGCGGCCGCCTGCCCAAGGCGATGCCGATCGACCTGTCGAACCTGGCGATCCTGGACGCAAACGGCAAACCGACCCGCGTCGGCTTCCGCATGGACGGCGACAAGAAGGTCCGCTTTGCCAAGACCACGGGGGACGTGATCGATGCTTGATTCCGCGAACTACACCCCGCGCCTGAAGGCCGACTACCGCAACCGCATCCGCGCGGCGCTGAAGGAAGAGTTCGGCTATGCCAACGACATGCAGATCCCGCGTCTGGACAAGATCGTCCTGAACATCGGCTGCGGTGCCGAGGCGGTGAAGGACTCCAAGAAAGCCAAGTCGGCCCAGGCGGACCTGACCGCGATTGCCGGCCAGAATGCCGTGGTGACCGCCGCCAAGAAATCCATCGCCGGCTTCCGGGTCCGCGAAGGCATGGCGCTGGGGGCCAAGGTGACCCTGCGTGGCGACCGCATGTATGAATTCCTCGACCGCCTGATCACCATCGCGCTGCCGCGCGTGCGTGACTTCCGCGGCGTGTCCGGCAAGTCCTTCGACGGCCGCGGCAACTATGCCATGGGCATCAAGGAACACATCGTCTTCCCCGAGATCGACTTTGACAAGATCGACGAAGCCTGGGGCCTGGACATCGCAATTGCCACCACCGCGAAAACCGACGCGGAAGCCAAGGCGCTGTTGAAGCATTTCAACATGCCCTTCAACAGCTGAAGCGCGGGGAGAGAGAAGACATGGCTAAGAAAGCAATGATCGAACGCGAAAAGAAGCGCGAGCGCCTGGTGGCCAAATATGCCGCGAAGCGCACCGAGCTCAAAGAGATCGCGAATGACGAAAGCCGCCCGATGGAAGAGCGCTTCAAGGCGCGTCTGAAACTGGCCAAGCTGCCGCGCAACAGCTCGGCGACCCGTCTGCACAACCGCTGCCAGCTGACGGGGCGTCCGCATGCCTATTACCGCAAGCTGAAAATCAGTCGGATCGCCCTGCGCGACCTCGGCTCGGCCGGGCAGATCCCCGGCATGGTGAAATCGAGCTGGTAAGGGAGAGAGTGATATGAACGATCCTATCGGCGATATGCTCACCCGCATCCGCAACGCGCAGATGCGCGGCAAGTCCACCGTGTCGACGCCCGGCTCGAAGCTGCGCGGCTGGGTTCTGGACGTGCTCGCGGACGAAGGCTACATCCGCGGCTACGAGAAAACCACCGGCGCCAATGGCCACCCGGCGATCGAGATCAGCCTGAAATACTACGAAGGCGAACCTGTCATTCGCGAACTCAAGCGGGTCTCCAAGCCCGGCCGTCGCGTCTACATGGGCGTCAAGGACATCCCGCAGGTCCGTCAGGGCCTGGGCGTGTCGATTGTCAGCACGCCGAAGGGCGTGATGTCGGATGCGAACGCTCGCAGCCAGAATATTGGCGGCGAAGTGCTCTGCACCGTCTTCTGAGGAGGTCCGGCAAATGTCTCGTATTGGCAAGAAACCGGTCGAATTGCCCAGTGGCGTCACCGCCACCGTGTCCGGCCAGACCGTCGAGGTGAAGGGACCGAAAGGCACCCGCAGCTTCACCGCGACCGACGACGTGACGATCACGGTCGAAGACAACGTGGTCAAGGTCGATCCGCGCGGCAAATCCAAGCGTGCCCGCCAGCAATGGGGGATGTCCCGCACCATGGTCGCCAACCTGGTGACCGGCGTGACCGAAGGCTTCAAGAAAGAGCTGGAGATCAACGGTGTGGGCTATCGTGCCCAGATGCAGGGCAACACGCTGAAGCTGAACCTCGGCCTGTCGCATGACGTGGATTTCGAGGCGCCCGAAGGCGTCACCGTGACCGCGCCCAAGCAGACGCAGATCGTGGTCGAAGGCACCGATGAACAGCTCGTCGGTCAGGTTGCGGCGAACATCCGCGCCTGGCGCAAGCCCGAGCCCTACAAGGGCAAGGGTATCAAGTACAAGGACGAGTATATCTTCCGCAAGGAAGGCAAGAAGAAGTAAGGAACGCAACAATGGCAAACAGCAAACGCACCCTGTTTCTGAAACGCCGCCTGCGCGTTCGGAACAAGCTCCGCAAGGTCAATGCGGGCCGCCCCCGGCTGTCCGTCCACCGCTCGAACAAGAACATCAGCGTGCAGCTGATCGACGACGTGCGCGGTGTGACCCTTGCCGCGGCCTCGACCATGGAAAAGGATCTGGGCCTCGTCGGCAAGAACAACGTCGAAGCGGCAACCAGGATCGGTTCGGTGATCGCCGAACGCGCCAAGGCGGCCGGGGTCGAGGAAGCCTATTTCGACCGTGGCGGTTTCCTGTTTCACGGCAAGGTGAAGGCACTCGCCGACGCCGCGCGTGAAGGCGGGCTGAAGATCTAGGATGGGATCAAATCCCATCCTACCGGCCACCGGCCGCGGTAGGATGGGGTTCAACCCCATCCATGGTGAAGGCGGGCTTGCCTGCCTCGATGATCGGGGGGCCGCGCGGCCCACTGCGATTGAACGACCGGCGCCGAGCGCCTGACAGAAAGGAATGCCTGATGGCAGAACGTGACAACCGCCGGGGACGTGGCCGCGACCGCGAAGAAGCCCCGGAATTCGCAGATCGCCTGGTTGCGATCAACCGCGTGTCCAAGACCGTGAAGGGTGGCAAGCGCTTCGGCTTTGCCGCGCTCGTCGTGGTCGGCGACCAGAAAGGCCGTGTCGGCTTTGGCAAGGGCAAGGCCAAGGAAGTGCCCGAGGCAATCCGCAAGGCGACCGAACAGGCCAAGCGCCAGATGATCCGCGTACAGCTGCGCGAAGGCCGCACCCTGCACCATGACATCGAAGGTCGCCACGGTGCCGGCAAGGTGGTCATGCGCACCGCGCCGGAAGGGACCGGGATCATCGCCGGTGGTCCGATGCGGGCCGTGTTCGAGATGCTGGGCATCAAGGACGTGGTGTCCAAGTCGATCGGGTCGCAGAACCCCTACAACATGATCCGCGCCACCATCGACGGGCTGAAGAAAGAACAGAGCCCCCGTTCGGTTGCGCAGCGTCGCGGCAAGAAAGTGGCCGACATCCTGCCCAAGCGGGACGCGGCTCCGGCCGAGCCGGCCGAAGCGTAAGGAGACCGGACCATGGCAAAAACCATCGTCGTCAAGCAGATCGGCTCGCCGATCCGCCGCCCCGCCAAGCAGCGTGAAACGCTGATCGGCCTGGGCCTGAACAAGATGCACAAGACCCGCGAACTCGAGGACACCCCGTCGGTGCGCGGCATGATCAACAAGATCCCGCACCTCGTCGAGATCGTCGAGGAGCGCGGCTGACCGCCGCCTGCGCAAGGTTGAATGGGAGGAAGGAGAGCGCCCCGGGGAAACCCGGGGCGTTCCGCTTTGCGGACCCGCGACCTGCCGGCATCGGGGTGGGCTGGAGGGCTGCCACTGCCGCATGGACATCCGGGGTATCTGGGGCATCCGGTCGCCGGCGGCTTTGCCCTTGATCCCCGCCGGGCGTGGGTCTATACGCCCCCGGTGGTCCGCAGCGGCCACGGGAATCAATCAAGAAACGCCGTGGTTGGCCCCACACGCTTCGGGGGTCACATCCGGCAATGGAGAAGCGACATGAAACTGCACGAACTTCGTGACAATCCCGGCGCGGTCAAATCCCGCAAACGCGTGGGCCGCGGGCCGGGGTCCGGCACCGGCAAGACCGGCGGCCGTGGCATCAAGGGTCAGAAATCCCGTTCGGGTGTGGCGATCAACGGCTATGAGGGCGGCCAGATGCCGCTCTACCAGCGCCTGCCCAAGCGCGGCTTCAACAAGCCGAACCGCAAGGCCTTCGCGGTGGTGAATCTCGGCCTGATCCAGAAATTCGTCGACGCGGGCAAGATCGACGCCGGTTCGGCAGTCACCGAGGATGCGCTGGTCGCATCCGGCCTGGTGCGCCGCAAGCTCGATGGCGTCCGTATCCTGGCCAAGGGCGAGATCACCTCGGCGGTGAACCTCGAGGTGACCGGCGCGTCCAAGGCTGCCATCGAGGCGGTTGAAAAGGCGGGCGGTTCGCTGAAGGTCGCGGCCGCGGCCGAGTAACGGCTTGTGGGCGGCGTCCGCGCCGCTTACATAGCCTCTGAGTTTTCCTGAAGCGCCGCCCGAGCCGGAAAACGGTTCCGGGCGGCGTTTTTCGCAAAAGAGACCGCTTACATGGTATCAGCAGCAGAACAGATGGCGGCCAACACGAGCTGGGCCGCGCTCGGCAAGGCAACCGATCTGCGCAACCGCATCCTGTTCACGCTGGGGCTTCTGATCGTCTATCGCCTCGGCACGTTCATTCCGGTTCCGGGCATCGACGGCGCGGCATTGCGCGAGTTCATGGAACAGGCCGGCCAGGGCATCGGCGGCATGGTTTCGATGTTCACCGGCGGCGCGCTGGGGCGGATGGGCATCTTTGCCCTCGGCATCATGCCCTATATCTCGGCCTCGATCATCGTGCAGCTGCTGACCGCGATGGTCCCGCAGCTCGAACAGCTCAAGAAAGAGGGCGAACAGGGCCGCAAGAAGATCAACCAGTATACCCGCTACGGCACCGTGGCGCTGGCAACCCTGCAGGCCTACGCGCTGGCGGTCTCGCTGGAATCGGGCGAACTGGCCACCGATCCGGGCATGTTCTTCCGCATGGCCTGCATGATCACGCTGGTGGGCGGCACCATGTTCCTGATGTGGCTGGGCGAACAGATCACCGCCCGCGGCATCGGCAACGGCATTTCGCTGATCATCTTCGTCGGCATCATCGCCGAGATCCCGGCGGCGCTGGCCCAGTTCTTTGCCTCGGGCCGCTCGGGCGCCTTGTCGCCTGCGGTCATCGTCGGCGTCATCCTGATGGTTCTGGTGACGATCACCTTCGTGGTGTTCATGGAACGCGCCCTGCGCAAGATCCACATCCAGTATCCGCGCCGCCAGGTCGGCATGAAGGTCTATGACGGCGGGTCGTCGCACCTGCCGGTCAAGGTCAACCCGGCCGGCGTGATCCCGGCGATCTTCGCGTCGTCGCTGCTGCTGCTGCCGGTGACCATCTCGACCTTCAGCCAGTCCACCGCCACCGGTCCGGTGATGTCCTGGCTGCTGGCCAATTTCGGTCCTGGCCAGCCGCTCTACCTGCTGTTCTTCACCGCGATGATCGTGTTCTTCACCTATTTCTACACCTTCAACGTGTCGTTCAAACCTGATGACGTGGCCGACAACCTGAAGAAGCAGAACGGGTTCGTGCCCGGCATCCGGCCCGGCAAGAAGACGGCGGAATATCTCGAATATGTCGTGAACCGGGTGCTGGTGCTGGGATCGGCCTATCTGGCGGCGGTCTGCATGCTGCCCGAGATCCTGCGCGGCCAGTTCGCCATTCCGTTCTATTTCGGCGGCACCTCGGTGCTGATCGTGGTCAGCGTCACGATGGACACGATCCAGCAGGCCCAGAGCCACCTTCTGGCGCATCAATACGAAGGGCTGATCGAGAAATCCCAGCTGCGAGGCAAGGGTGGACGGAAACGGGGAAGAAAAGGGCCGGCGCGTCGATGAATATCATATTGTTGGGCCCGCCGGGTGCGGGCAAGGGCACCCAGGCACGCCATCTGGTCGAGAGCCGCGGCATGGTGCAGCTGTCCACCGGCGACATGCTGCGCGAAGCCCGTGAAAGCGGGTCCGAGATGGGCCGGGTCGTGGCCGAGGTGATGGCCCGTGGCGACCTGGTGACCGACGAGATCGTGATCGGCCTGATCCGCGAGAAGCTCGATGGCGCCAATGGCGGCGGGTTCATCTTCGACGGCTTCCCGCGCACCCTGGCCCAGGCCGATGCGCTGGGCGACCTGCTCGACGCCACCGGCCAGAGCCTCGACGCCGTGATCGAGATGGATGTCGACGATGCCGCGCTGGTGGCGCGGATCACCGCGCGGTCGACCTGTGCGGGGTGCGGCGAGGTCTATAACGACCTGTCCAGGCCGATCCCGGCCGATGGCGCCTGCGCCAATTGCGGCGGCACAGAGTTCACGCGCCGGGCGGATGACAACGAGGATTCGCTGCGCAACCGCCTGATGGAATATTACAAGAAGACCTCGCCGCTGATCGGCTATTACCACGCCAAGGGCAAGCTGGCGAAGGTGAACGGGCTGGGCGAGATCGGCGACGTGCAGGCGGCGATCGCCGCCGCGCTGGACGCGGTGCCCGCCGGGGCTTGACCCGCCCGGAAAAACCCCTTATCGACCCCCATCCCGCAGGGGAATCGCCTTGCCGGGGGTCGGATTCGTTCGCCCGGCAGGATCACCTCATGAAATGCTGCGGCCCGCTGGCGGCACTGCCAAGGCCCAAGCGTTGTGAAAAAAGGTTCTGGAGCTACGGAACCGCAACGAAAGGAAAGTGACACGTGGCACGTATTGCCGGCGTAAACATCCCGACTGCCAAACGGGTTCCCATCGCCCTCACCTATATCACCGGTATCGGCAACACCTCGGCCAAGGCCATCTGCGACGCGGTCGGCATCGACCACGCCCGCCGGGTCAATGAACTGAGCGACGCCGAGGTTCTGCAGATCCGCGAACATATCGACGCCAACTTTACCGTCGAAGGCGACCTGCGCCGCGAAGTGCAGATGAACATCAAGCGCCTGATGGACCTGGGCTGCTACCGTGGCCTGCGCCACCGCCGCAACCTGCCGGTTCGCGGCCAGCGGACCCACACCAACGCCCGCACCCGCAAGGGCCCGGCGAAGCCGATCGCCGGCAAGAAGAAATAAGGAGACGCACCGATGGCACGCGATACCCGCCGCGGAGGCAAGAAAAAGGTCTCCAAGAACATCGCCACCGGCGTGGCGCATGTGAATTCTTCGTTCAACAACACCAAGATCCTGATCTCGGACGTGCAGGGCAACGCGATCTCGTGGTCGTCCGCCGGCACCATGGGCTTCAAGGGCTCGCGCAAATCGACCCCCTATGCCGCACAGCTGGCCGCCGAAGATGCCGGCCGCAAGGCGCAGGAACATGGCGTGAAGACGCTCGAGGTCGAAGTGCAGGGGCCCGGTTCGGGCCGTGAAAGCGCGCTGCGCGCGCTCGCGGCGGTGGGGTTCAACATCACCTCGATCCGTGACGTGACCCCGATCGCCCATAACGGCTGCCGCCCGCCGAAGCGTCGCCGGGTCTGATCGGAACCGACTGCTTTCGGGGCCGCCGCATCGCGCGCGGCCCCGATACGTCATTCAAAACCTCGGGCGTTCGCGCCTTCCCGGACATGGGGCGCGGACAGGAATGGAGGCACACATGATCCACAAGAACTGGCAGGAACTGATCAAGCCCACGCAGCTTGACGTCAAGCCCGGCAACGATCCCGCACGTCAGGCCACCGTGGTCGCCGAACCGCTGGAACGCGGTTTCGGCCTGACCCTGGGCAACGCGCTGCGCCGTATCCTGATGAGCTCGCTTCAGGGCGCGGCCATCACCTCGGTGCAGATCGACAACGTTCTGCACGAGTTTTCCTCGGTCGCCGGTGTGCGCGAGGACGTGACCGACATCATCCTCAACCTCAAGGGCGTCAGCCTGCGGATGGAAGTCGAGGGCCCCAAGCGCCTGACCATCTCGGCCAAGGGCCCGGCGGTCGTCACCGCCGCCGACATCAGCGAAAGCGCGGGCATCGAGGTGCTGAACCCCGACCATGTGGTCTGCCATCTGGATGACGGCGCCGACCTCTACATGGAACTGACCGTCAACACCGGCAAGGGCTATGTCTCGGCCGAGAAGAACAAGCCCGAGGACGCCCCGATCGGCCTGATCCCGATCGACGCGATCTATTCGCCGGTCAAGCGGGTCAGCTATGACGTGCAGCCCACCCGCGAGGGCCAGGTGCTGGACTATGACAAGCTGACCATGAAGGTGGAAACCGACGGTGCGATCACGCCCGACGATGCCGTCGCCTTTGCCGCGCGCATCCTGCAGGACCAGCTGTCGATCTTCGTGAACTTCGACGAACCCGAAAACGCCGCCCGCCAGGACGACGATGACGGGCTCGAGTTCAACCCGCTGCTGCTGAAGAAGGTGGACGAGCTGGAGCTGTCGGTCCGGTCGGCAAACTGCCTGAAGAACGACAACATCGTCTATATCGGCGACCTGATCCAGAAAACCGAGGCCGAGATGCTGCGGACCCCGAACTTCGGCCGCAAGTCGCTCAACGAGATCAAGGAAGTGCTCTCGGGCATGGGCCTGCACCTGGGCATGGATGTCGAGGACTGGCCGCCCGACAACATCGAGGACCTCGCCAAGAAATTCGAGGATTCGTTCTGATCCCGTAGGATGGGGTTCAACCCCATCCTACATCAACCCCGGGCAATGGTGCCCCAAGGTGAGGGGCCGGCGCGCACCGGCCCCCGGACAAAGCAAAATGATGAAGAAGGATTGAAACCATGCGTCACGCACGAGGATACCGCCGCCTGAACCGCACCCATGAGCACCGCAAGGCGCTGTTTGCGAACATGGCCGGCTCGCTCATCGAACATGAGCAGATCAAGACCACCCTGCCCAAGGCCAAGGAACTGCGCCCGGTCGTCGAAAAGCTGATCACGCTGGCCAAGCGCGGCGACCTGCACGCCCGCCGCCAGGCCGCGGCGCGGCTGAAGGAAGACAAGGACGTGGCCAAGCTCTTCGAGGTTCTCGGCCCGCGCTATGCCGACCGCAAGGGCGGCTATGTGCGCATCCTCAAGGCGGGTTTCCGCTATGGCGACATGGCGCCGATGGCGATCATCGAGTTCGTCGACCGCGATGTCGATGCGAAGGGCGCCGCCGACAAGGCCCGCGTCGCCGCCGAGGACGCCGACGACGAATAGGACCCCGGCCCGCGCGCCGATGTCATCACCCCCGCCCATCCGGGCGGGGGTTTTCATTTCCGGGCCGCGCTTGCAATCGCGCGGCGCGCGGCTCATATCCACGGACGGAACAGTTCCGGAGGTCCGATGATCCGCGCCGCCTTTCTTGCCGCCCTTCTCTGCCTCGCCCTGCCGCTGGGGGCCGAAACGCAGGTGCCCGGAAACCGCGCCGAGATCGCGCTGGGATTCGCGCCCGTGGTCAAGCAGGCCGCGCCGGCGGTGGTCAACATCTATGCCCGCCGCGTCGTCGAAACCCGCCGCAACCCGTTCATGGACGATCCGTTCTTCAGCGAGTTCTTTCGCGGTTTCGGCACGCCCCGGTCGCGGGTGCAGAATTCGCTCGGGTCGGGGGTGATCCTGTCGGCGGACGGGATCGTGGTGTCGAACTACCATGTGGTGGGCATGGCCACCGACATCCGCGTGGTCACGACCGACCGCCGCGAATATGCCGCCCGGGTGGTGCTGGGCGACGAAGAGGCCGACCTGGCGATCCTGCAGCTGGACGAGGCCGAGGACCTGCCGTTCCTGACCCTGCGCGATTCCGATCATGTCGAGGTGGGCGAACTGGCGCTGGCCATCGGCAACCCGTTCGGTGTCGGCCAGACGGTCAGTTCGGGGATCGTTTCGGGGCTGGCGCGCACCGGCCTGGCCACCGGGCAGGCGCGCGGCTATTTCATCCAGACCGACGCGCCGATCAATCCGGGCAATTCCGGCGGCGCGCTGATCGACGTGAACGGCGACCTGATCGGCATCAACACCTCGATCCTGTCGCGCTCGGGCGGGTCGAACGGCATCGGGTTCGCCATTCCGGCGAACCTGGTGGCCGAGTTCGTCGAACAGGCCCGCGACGGGCGCGACCGGTTCGAACGTCCCTGGGCGGGCATGACGGGGCAGCCGGTCGATGCCGGGTTGGCCGAGGGTTTCGGCCAGGTGGTGCCCGAAGGCATGGTGATTTCCGACCTGCACCCTTCCAGCCCCTTTGCCGATGCCGGTTTCGCGGTGGGCGACGTGATCACCCGCGTCGATGGCCAGCCGGTGAACACGCCGGCCGAGATGATCTTTCGCATGACCGTGGCCGGGATCGGCAAGCAGGCGCAGGTCACCCGCCTGCGCGGTGGCGACGAGGATGACATCACCGTGGCGATGATCTCTGCCCCCGACGATCCCCCCGCGCGCGAGATCACGCTGGGCGACGATACCGTGCTGCCCGGCATTGCCGTGGCGCAGGCCAACCCGGCGGTGATCGCGCGGCTGGGCCTGCCACTGTCGACCTCGGGTGTCGTCGTCACCGATACCGGTCCGGCAGGCGGGCGGGCCGGCCTGCGGGACGGCGACGTGGTGCTGGCGATCAACGGCACCCTCGTCATCACCAGCGATGACGTGCGTGATCTGCTGACGCGACCGGGCCGGCGGCTGCTGATCGAGCTCGACCGCCGGGGCAAGCGCGTCAGCCTGCGCTTCCGGCTCTGACGCCGATGGCGGACCTGTTCGACAGCCCCGGCGATCCGGCACCCGCCACCACGCCGCGACCGCTGGCGGACCGGCTGCGCCCGGCCCGGCTGGCCGAGGTGATCGGGCAGGACCAGGTGCTGGGGTCCGACGGGCCGCTGGGCGCGATGCTGGAGGCGGGCAGCCTGTCCTCGCTGATCCTGTGGGGGCCGCCGGGGGTGGGCAAGACCACCATCGCGCGGCTTCTGGCCGATGAAAGCGACCTGCATTTCGTGCAGATCAGCGCGATCTTCACCGGCGTGCCGGAACTGCGCAAGGTGTTCGAGGCCGCGCGGATGCGGCGCGGCAACGGGCAGGGCACGCTGCTTTTCGTCGACGAGATCCACCGGTTCAACAAGGCCCAGCAGGACGGGTTCCTGCCCCATATGGAAGACGGCACCATCCTGCTGGTGGGCGCCACCACCGAGAACCCGTCCTTTGAACTGAACGCGGCGCTGCTCAGCCGCGCACAGGTGCTGGTGCTGGAGCGCCTGTCGCCCGCCGATCTCGAACGGCTGGCGCAGCGGGCGGAAAAGGAACTGGGCGCGGCGCTGCCGCTGACCGGTGCCGCGCGCGACGCGCTGATCGAGATGGCCGATGGCGACGGGCGGGCGCTGTTGAACCTGGTCGAACAGGTGGCGGCGTGGAAAACGGATGTAAAACTGGATACCGGGGCGCTGACCACGCGGCTGATGCGGCGGGCGGCGAAATACGACAAGGGCGGCGACGAGCATTACAACCTGATCTCGGCGCTGCACAAATCGGTGCGCGGGTCGGACCCGGACGCGGCGCTCTACTGGCTGGCGCGGATGCTGGCCGGGGGCGAGGACCCGCGATACCTGGCGCGGCGGATCACGCGCATGGCGGTCGAGGATATCGGGCTGGCCGACCCGCAGGCGCAGGCGATCTGCCTGCAGGCCTGGGAAAGCTATGAACGGCTCGGCAGTCCCGAGGGCGAACTGGCGCTGGGGCAGGCGGTGATCTATCTCGCGCTCGCCCCGAAATCGAACGCGGGCTATGTCGCGTTCAAGGCGGCGGCGAAACTGGCGCGGAAAACCGGGTCGGAAATGCCGCCGAAACATATCCTGAACGCGCCGACCGGCCTGATGAAGGATCAGGGCTATGGCGCCGGCTATGATTATGACCACGACGCCGAGGACGGGTTTTCGGGGCAGAACTATTTTCCCGAGGGGGTGAAACGCCCGGTGCTCTACAGTCCGGTCGAGCGCGGGTTCGAACGCGACCTGAAGAAGCGGCTGGACTACTTTGCCCGGCTGCGCGGGAAACGTGGGGTCTGAACGGCTGGCCTGAACACCGGGTCTGCCCCGCTTGACTTTGCCAGCGTCCCGCGCGACAGACCCGCCATGGTTTCAACGGTGTTTCATGTGGCGGTTGGCGGCGCGGCCGGCGCGGCGCTGCGCTATCTGACCGGGCTGGCGGTGCTGCGCCGGTTCGGCCACCATGATTTTCCCGTCGCGATCATCACCGTGAACGTGATCGGGTCGTTCCTGATGGGCGTGTTCGTGGTTCTCGCCGCGCAGCGCGGGCTGACCCAGTACAGCCCGCTGGTCATGACCGGGTTCCTGGGCGGGTTCACCACCTTCTCGGCCTTCTCGCTGGAAACGGTAACGCTGATCGAGCGCGGCGCGCACGGGCAGGCGGCGCTCTATGTGCTGTTGTCGGTGCTGTTGTCGGTGGGCGGGCTGCTGCTGGGCCTCTGGGCGGCGCGCGGGGTGTTCGCGTGAGCGGCGTGCAGACCGTCACCGTCACCGCCGACGAGGCCGGCCAGCGGGTGGACCGCTGGCTGCGGCGGCGGTTTCCACATGTCGGGCAGGGCCGGATCGAAAAGATGTGCCGCAAGGGTGAACTGCGCGTCGATGGCGGGCGCGTGAAGGCCAGCGCCCGGCTGGAGGAGGGCCAGAGCGTCCGCCTGCCCCCGCTGCCCGAGCCCGGCGAGCGCCCCGAACCGGCGCGGACCGGGGTTTCCCGCTCCGATGCCGAGATGATCCGGTCCTGCGTGATCTACCGGGACGATCACATCCTGGCGCTGAACAAGCCGCCGGGCCTGCCGGTGCAGGGCGGCAGCGGCCAGCGCCGGCATGTGGACGGGCTGGCAGATGCGCTGCGGTTCGGGCTGGACGAAAAGCCCCGCCTCGTGCACCGGCTCGACAAGGATACCTCAGGCGTGCTGCTGCTGGCGCGCAGCCGTGCGGTCGCGGCCGGTCTGACCGCCTCCTTCCGGCACCGGGCCGCGCGCAAGATCTACTGGGCGGCGGTCGCGGGCGTGCCGCATCCCAAAATGGGCGAGATCCGCACCGGGCTGGTCAAGGCGCCCGGCCACGGGCGCGGCGGCGAAGGCGAACGGATGCACTGCATCCATCCGCGCGACATCGACGGCACGCCCGGCGCGAAACGCGCGGTCACCGAATACGCGGTGCTCGAGGCGGCGGCGCGGCGGGCGGCGTGGATGGCGCTGATCCCGGTCACCGGGCGGACCCACCAGCTGCGCGCGCATATGGCCGAGCTGGGCCACCCGATCGTGGGCGACGGCAAATATGGCGGGTCGGGGCAGGACAACATGGGCGATGGCTGGGGCGCGCAGCTGGGCGGCGATGTCAGCCGCAAGCTGCACCTGCACGCACGGTCGCTGCGGCTGAAACACCCGGTGACCGGGGCGATGCTGCACCTGACCGCGCCGCTGCCCGAGCACATGGCCCGCACCTGGGACCTGTTCCAGTGGAAACCGGCGGATGTGCCCGACGACCCGTTCGAGGACGAGGCATGAGCGCGCCGCTTCGCCTGATCATCTTCGACGTGGACGGCACGCTGGTGGACAGCCAGAACAGCATCGTCGCGGCGATGAAGGCCGCCTTCGCGGCGCTGGACATGCCGTTGCCGCCGCGCGCGGAACTGTTGGGGATCGTCGGCCTTTCGCTCGAGGTGGCGATGGCGCGGCTGGCGCCCGGGCGGGACCCGGCCTGCCACGCGCGGCTGGCCGACGCCTATCGCGACAGTTTCAGGTCCGGGCGCGAGCGGGGCGATCTGCCGCCGCTGTTTCCCGGCGCGCGCGCCGTGCTGGACCGGCTGGCCGGGGTGCCCGAGAACATCCTGGGCATCGCCACCGGAAAATCCGCCCGCGGGCTGGCGGCGCTGATCGGGGCGCATGGGCTGGACGGGGTGTTTGCCACCACCCAGGTGGCGGATCACCACCCGTCGAAACCGCACCCGTCGATGATCGAGACGGCGATGGCCGAGGCCGGGGTCGGGCCCGGGGACACGGTGATGATCGGGGACACGAGTTTCGACATCGACATGGCCCGCGCGGCGCGGGTCGCGGCGATCGGTGTCGACTGGGGCTATCACCCGGCCCCGGCGCTGGCGGCGGCGGACCGGGTGATCGAGGATTTCGAGGCGCTGCCGCGGGCGCTGGACGACATCTGGGCGGCACGGCAATGAGCGAATGGAAGGCCAGGCGGTTCTGGACCGCAACCACGGTCGCCGAGGCGGATGACGGCTTTGCCGTGCATCTGGACGGGCGCGGCATCCGCACGCCGGGCAAGACCGCGCTGGTGCTGCCGACGCGCCCGATGGCCGAGGCGGTGGCCGCGGAATGGGACGCGCAGCACGAGAATATCGACCCGCTGTCGATGCCGGTGACACGCTCGGCCAATTCGGCGCTGGACAAGGTGCATCCGCAACATGCCGAGGTGGCCGACATGCTGGCCGCCTATGGCGATGCCGACCTGCTGTGTTACCGCGCGGCCAGCCCGGCCGAACTGGCGGCGCGCCAGGCCGAGGACTGGGACCCGGCGCTGGACTGGGCGGAAACCGCGCTGGGGGTCCGGCTGCACATCCGCGCCGGCGTGGTCCACGCGGCGCAGAACCCGGACGGGCTGGCGCGGCTGGCCGCACAGGTGCATGCGCTGGACGATTTCCGCCTGACCGCCTTTCACGATCTCGTCAGCCTGTCGGGATCGCTGGTGCTGGGCTTCGCGGCGGCGCAGGGTTGGCGCGATGCCGACGCCATCTGGCGGCTCTCACGGCTCGATGAATCGTGGCAGGAAGACCAATGGGGTCGCGACGACGAGGCGCATGACGCGTCCGAGGTGAAACGCGCCGCATTCCTTCATGCCAAGCGATTCTGGGACATGTGCTGAGGGGTCCAACCCCCGCGTATCGCGACAAATTCGGTGTCGTTTACCCTCTGTGGCGGTTGCGGGGCAAAATCCGGAACCGACCCTTGACCTTCATCGGCAATTCCGCCCAAACTCGCGCTACCGGAGGGGGAGTTCCTCCAGAACAGCAATACGGCTTGCAATGGCCGATGCATAAACCGCACGACGGGGCGGAAGATCAGGAAGAGGTACAAATGAAAAAATCGGTAATTTTCGGCGCGCTCACCGTGGCGGGCCTGGCAGCCGGCGCGGCTGCGGCGGGTACGCTCGACGATGTGAAGGCGCGCGGCAAGCTGAACTGTGGTGTCGCAACCGGCGTGCCCGGGTTCGCGTTCACCGATGCCAATGGCGACTGGCAGGGCTTTGACGTGGCGGTCTGCCGCGCCGTGGCCGCCGCGGTGCTGAGCGACGCCACCGCCGTCGAATTCGTGCCCACGACCGGCAAGACGCGCTTTACCGCGCTGGCATCCGGCGAAATCGACATGCTGGCCCGGAACACCACCTGGACGTTTTCGCGCGACGTGGACCTGAAATTCACCTTCGTCGGCATCAACTATTATGACGGCCAGGGCTTCATGGTGCCCAAGGAACTGGGCGTGTCCTCGGCCAAGGAACTGGACGGCGCGACCGTCTGCATCCAGACCGGCACCACCACCGAGCTGAACCTCGCGGATTTCTTCCGCATCAACAACATCAGCTATGAGCCGGTGCCGATCGAAACCAATGCCGAGGCCCAGCAGCAATACCTGGCCGGTGCCTGCGACGTCTATACCACGGACGCCTCCGGCCTGGCGGCGACCCGCGCGTCCTTCGAGAATGCCGGCGATCATGTGATCCTGCCCGAGATCATCTCCAAGGAGCCGCTCGGCCCGCTGGTGCGTCATGGCGACGACGAATGGGGCGACGTGGTGCGCTGGACCCTCAACACGCTGATCGCGGCCGAAGAACTGGGCATCACCTCGGCCAATGTCGAGGAAATGTCGGCGGCAGCCGGCGACAAACCGGAAATCAACCGGATGCTGGGCACCGAAGGCACGCTGGGCGAAATGCTGGGCCTGGACGCGGCCTGGGCCAAGCGGGCAATTTCCGTCGGCGGCAACTATGGCGAGATCTTTGCCAAGAATATCGGCGAGGAAACCCCGATCGGCCTGGCGCGCGGCCTGAACGCGCAATGGACCGACGGTGGGCTGATGTACGCCCCGCCGTTCCGGTAAGATACCAAGGGAAAGGGCGCAGGTCATCCTGCGCCCTTTTTCCATCAACGATAAACCCGGCCATCGGGGAGCGGGGAAGAAACCCTGCCGGCAGACGGGACCGGGACCAAACAGGGACGTCTGACAATGACAACACTGAGCGACCCGCCGAAGGAAGGCTTTCGCCTGTCGATGCTGCTCTACGATACGCGGTATCGGTCCGGCACCATCCAGGTCGTCGCGCTGTTCTGCTTCATGCTGCTTGCGGCATGGCTGCTCAACAACACGATCCAGAACCTCGCCGCGCTGGGCAAACCGATCGATTTCGGGTTTTTCAGCGAACCGGCAAGCTATGACATCAACCAGCGCCTGCTGGATTACAATTCCCGCGATACGCATCTGCGCGCATCTTTCGTGGGGCTTCTCAACACGCTGGTGGTGGCCTTTCTGGGCTGCGTGACCGCAACCGTCCTGGGCGTGGTCATCGGGGTTCTGCGGCTGTCGCCGAACTGGCTGGTGGCCCGGCTGATGACCGTCTATGTCGAGATGTTCCGCAACGTGCCGGTGCTGCTGTGGATCGTGTTCATCATGGCGATCCTGATCGAAACCCTGCCATCGCCGCGTGCCTTCCGGGGCGATGACGCCACCGCCAGCATGATGCTGGGCGACAGCGTGGCGGTCACCAATCGCGGGGTCTATATCCCCGAGGTGCTGTTTTCGCGCAGCCTGGGCGACCTGCACCTGTTCGGCAATTCCAGCCTGCGCTTCGATGTCAGCCTCGACCTGATCGCGATCCTGATCGTGCTGGGGGCGGGGCTGTGGGTCTCGCGGCGGATCAAGCACCGGGCGGACGGCATCCAGGAACAGACCGGGACACGGCCGACGACCTGGTATCTGCGTCTCGGCGTGGTGGCGGTGCCGCTGGCGATCCTGCTGATCGCGCTGGGCTTTCATTTCGGCATGCCCGCGCTGAAGGGCTTCAACTTCAGCGGTGGCACCCATCTGCGCAATTCGCTGATCGCGCTGTGGCTGGCCCTGTCGCTCTATACCGCGGCCTTCATCGCCGAGATCGTGCGCGGCGGCATCATGGCCATCTCCAGGGGGCAGACCGAAGCCGCATCCGCGCTGGGCCTGCGCCCGCGCCGGGTGATGAGCCTGGTGATCCTGCCGCAGGCGCTGCGGGTGATCATCCCGCCGCTGATCTCGAACTACCTGAACCTGACCAAGAACTCGTCGCTGGCGATCGCCGTGGGCTACATGGACATCACCGGCACGCTGGGCGGGATCACCATGAACCAGACCGGGCGCGAACTGGAATGCGTTCTGCTGCTGATGCTGGTCTATCTCGCCATCTCGCTGACCATCTCGGCGGTGATGAACTGGTACAACGAATCCGTGAAGCTGAAGGAGCGCTGAGATGTCCGACATCGCCTATTCCCGCACCGAAATGCTTCCCGAACGGGAACCTCCGGCCTCCGAGATCGGCGTCCTGGGGTGGATCCGTCACAACCTGTTCTCGACCTGGCTCAACGCGATCCTGACCATCCTGTCGCTGGCGCTGATCTATTATGTGCTGGCGGGCATCATCCCCTGGGTGCTGTCGCCGACATGGTCGGGCACATCGCTGGCCGATTGCCGCGATATCCTGGCCGAGGCCGGCCGCGAGGGCCATTTCTCGGGCGCCTGCTGGGGCGTGATCCATGACCGCTGGCTGCAACTGATCTTCGGTTTCTACCCGGCCGAGCTTTACTGGCGCCCGATCGCGGCCTTCCTCCTGCTGGGGGTCGCGCTGGCACCGGTGCTGTTCGCCGACAAGATGCCGGCGAAACTGCTATGGTTCAGTGCGCTCTATCCGTTCCTGTTTCCCTGGCTGCTGTGGGGCGGCCCGATTTGGGGGCCGGTCATGGCGCTCCTGGGCTTCGTCATCGGCTACGCGGTCTTTGCCGCCGTCAACAACGCCATGAGCACGCTGCTGGGGCTGATCCTCGGCGTGCTGGCCGCGGCGATCTGGTGGCTGTTCCTGGCCGGCGCGGCGGCAGAGATGCTGTCGGGTATCCTGCCGATCGGGCTGGAACCGGTGGAAAGCCGGAAATTCGGCGGCTTCATGCTGTCGATCACCATCGGGGTCGTGGCCATCGCCTGTTCGCTGCCGCTGGGCATCGTGCTGGCGCTGGGGCGGCAGTCGGACCTGCTGATCGTCAAATACCTGTCGGTCGGGTTCATCGAATTCGTCCGCGGCGTGCCGCTGATCACGCTGCTGTTCGTGGCCTCGCTGCTGCTGAACATCTTCATGCCGCCGGGCACGGATTTCGATATCATCCTGCGGGTGCTGATCATGGTGACGCTGTTCGCGTCGGCCTATATGGCCGAGGTGATCCGCGGCGGCCTGGCGGCATTGCCCAAGGGCCAGTATGAAGGCGCGGACAGCCTGGGCCTGAACTACTGGCAGGCGCAGCGTCTGATCATCATGCCGCAGGCGCTGAAGATCTCGATCCCCGGCATCGTTTCGACCTTCATCGGGGTGTTCAAGGATACCACGCTGGTCTCGATCATCGGGCTGATGGACCCGCTGGGCCTGTCCAACAACATTCGCGCGGATTCGGCGTGGAACGGCATCGTGTGGGAACTCTACGGGTTCATCGCGGCGGTGTTCTTCATCCTCTGCTTCTCCATGTCCCGCTATTCCATGTATCTGGAGCGCAAGCTTCAGACCGGCCACAGGTAAGGAACCGACACCATGTCTGAACTGGCAATCGACCGTAATATCGACCGTTCCAAGATGCATGTCTCGGACCAGGTCGCCATCGAGATCACCGGCATGAACAAGTGGTACGGGGCGTTCCACGTCCTGCGCGACATCAACCTGACGGTCTATGAAGGCGAACGCATCGTCATCGCCGGCCCGTCGGGGTCGGGCAAATCGACGCTGATCCGCTGCATCAACCGGCTGGAGGAACACCAGAAGGGCAAGATCATCGTCGACGGCACCGAACTGTCGTCGGATCTCAAGAACATCGACAAGATCCGGTCCGAGGTCGGGATGTGTTTCCAGCATTTCAACCTGTTCCCGCATCTGACCATCCTGGAAAACTGCACGCTGGCGCCGATCTGGGTGCGCAAGACGCCCCGCAAGGAGGCCGAGGAAACGGCGATGCATTTCCTGGAAAAGGTGAAGATCCCCGAACAGGCCGACAAATACCCCGGCCAATTGTCCGGCGGGCAGCAGCAGCGCGTGGCAATCGCGCGCAGCCTGTGCATGAAACCGCGGATCATGCTGTTCGACGAACCGACATCGGCGCTCGACCCGGAGATGATCAAGGAGGTGCTCGACACCATGATCGAACTGGCCGAGGAGGGCATGACCATGCTCTGCGTGACCCATGAAATGGGGTTCGCGCGGCAGGTGGCCAACCGGGTTATCTTCATGGATGCCGGGCAGATCGTCGAACAGAACGAGCCCGAGGAGTTCTTCAACAATCCGCAGAACGAACGGACCAAGCTGTTCCTCAGCCAGATCCTCGGGCACTGATCTCGGGCACTGACCTCGGGCACTGACGCAGCCTCTGGCCGTCAACCGGCATGACAACGAACGCGCCGCCCGGTTCGGGCGGCGCGTTTTCCGTTCGCTCGGGGCAGCGGGGCTCAGGCGGCGGGCAAATCGCGCGGGATCACGAAATCCAGCGCCTTGCCGGTGCCCCAGGCCAGATCGGCCCAGTCCTGAATGGGGAACCGGGCCACCAGCGTCGCGCAGGTGGGATAGTCGGCAAACCGGGGATGATCGGGCGGCACCGCCAGCAGGCGTTCCGCGAACCAGCCTATGCCGGGGTTGTGCCCCAGCATCAGCACCCTTTCGCCGCCGGCGCCGCGCAGCGTTTCGAACATCTCGCCCGCGCTGGCATGGTAGAGATCGCCGGTAAAGCTGGCGTCGAGATCCAGCGCCAGCCCGGCAAAGGTTTCCCGCGTCCGCCGCGAGGTCGACGAGATCGCCTGGTCCGGCAGCCAGCCCCGGTCGCGCATCCAGGTCCCGATGGCCCGGGCGCTGCGCTGCCCGCGCCCGTTCAGCGGGCGGTCGTGATCGGGCAGCATCGGGTCGTCCCAGCTGGATTTCGCGTGGCGGGTCAGGATCAGGGTTCGTGCCATGGGTCGTGGAACGCCTTCATGTGATGGGCCGACTGGGCCTGCCCGCGCCCGGCCCCGGCGCTGACCGGGCAGGCCCGGCGTGCCGCGCAACCATGGGTGAGACAGTCCTGTCCCGCACCAGTGTCCAGAAAATCGTGGCACAGGGCAAGATCGTATGGCGCGTGACCGGACAGCGCGCCGACCGGGCAGCCGGTCGTGCAGGGCCGGTCCGCGCAGGTTTCGCAGGGTGAGGGGGCGGCGGCGGCCCCGATCGGCCATTCGGTCTCGAAATGCAGCGCGCCGCGATAGGAAATCATCAGCCCCACGGTGTCATGCACCAGCATTCCCACCGGGCTGGGAAAGGCGCGTCCCGATTTCAGCGCCCAGTCGATGAACGGCTGGTAGGGTGGCCCGCCGAACGGGAACAGCGCCCGCGCCGCGTGGTCCCGCGCCAGGGCGCCGATCACGCGGACGGACCAGCGGTCGACCGGATCGGGCGCGCCGTCGGCTGCCTCTTGCGAGGCGGCATAAACGGGCCAGAACCCGGGCCCGGCGCCGAGCAGGACCAACGTGCCGCTATCGGGCCCTTTTGCCTGCGCCCGGCCGGGATGCAGCGCCCCCATCACGATCAGCCCATGCGGCGCGGCATCCTCCGCGATGCGCCGTTCGATGCCGAACCGGTGCCCGCGCGGGAGATTCATGGCGGACCGGGCTCAGCCACGCCCGATATAGGGCATCTTGGTGGCCATCACGGTCATGAACTGCACATTTGCCTCGGGCGGCAGCGCGGCCATGTGCAGGATCGAGCGCGCCGCGTCGTCAACGCTCATCACCTGCTGCGGCTCGGCCTGCGGATCGTCGGCCAGCAGCTTGTCGTTCAGCGCCGCCACCATCGGCGTTTCCGCATTGCCGATGTCGATCTGTCCGCAGGCGATATCAAACGGTCGCCCGTCCAGCGACAGCGACCGCGTCAGCCCCGTGATCGCATGTTTGGTCGTGGTGTAGGGCACCGACCCCGGCCGCGGCACATGGGCCGAGATCGAGCCGTTGTTGATGATCCGCCCGCCCTGCGGCGCCTGCCGCCGCATCGCTGCGAACGCCGCCCGCGCGCACAGGAACATGCCGGTGAGGTTCACCGCCACCACCCGGTGCCAATCGTCGAGCGCGATTTCGTCGATCGGCGCCGAAGGGGTAAAGATCCCCGCATTGTTGAACAGGACGTCCAGCCGCCCGGCCCGGTCGATGAAGGTGGCAAAGGTGGCCTCGATCGCCTGCGGGTCGGTGACATCGGCCTCCAGCGGCACCGCGTTGGGGCGCCCGCCGGCCATCTCCTCGAGCAGCGCACCGCGACGGGCCAGCAGCCCGACGGTCCAACCCTCATCGAGAAACAGCTCGGCGGTGGTGCGGCCGATGCCGGAGCTGGCACCGGTGATCAGGATCGTTTTCATGGCTCGGTCGTCTCCAATTTGAAGGTTGCGGGCGCTGTTATGCGCAGATCGTCGATGTTCAGGGCCTCGGTGGGTTTCGCCAGCCGGTTGCGCACCACCCAGATCAGCCGGTCCTGGGCGCGGGTGATCGCGACATAGGCCAGCCGTTTCCACAGGGGCTGCCCCGCCTCGCTGCGGCCCATGCGGGCGGCGACATAGAGATCCGGCGCGAAAACCTGCACCGTGTCCCATTGCGACCCCTGCGCCTTGTGAATGGTGACCGCGGCCCCGTGCAGGAAGGTGGCGCCCATATTCGCGGCAAAGGGGATCAGCGGTTCGTCCTCGTCGGGACGTTCGATCTTGACGATCGACGCCACCGAAACCTGCGGTTCCTCCGCGCCGATCACATGCAGGCGGGAAAACCCGGCGGCGCGTCCGGGGCCGCGATAGATCACCTGGGCCCCCTTGATCAGCCCCCGCGCTTCGAGATCGAGCCGCTTGCGACGATGTTTCACCGGCAGTTCGATGCCGTCGCAGATCAGCGGTTCGCCGGGCAACAGGCCGGTGTCGGGCGCGTCATGGACCCTGCGGAAGGCGTTGATCAGCCGGATGCGCGTCGCGTTGCGCCAGACCAGCACCGGCGAGCGCGCCATAAGGTCGACCTCGACCCGCTGACCCCAGACCACGCGGTCGTCATGGCGGGCCTTGTCCTCGATCATCCGCTCGAAATCGTGAAACTCCAGCGCCGGATCGCCCAGCGCATGGGCGAGATCGAGGATCGGGTTGTCGGCGGTCTGGCGGTGGACGCGGCGCAGTTCCAGCTTGCGCGGGGCGGGCAGGGCATCGAACACCATGCCGCCGGATTGTTGCACCGGCGCGAGCTGCGCGGGATCGCCGAACAGCACCAGCGTCGGAAAGATCTCCTTGAGATCCTCGAACTGGCGGTCGTCGAGCATCGAGGCCTCGTCCACGAACCCGATATCCAGCGGATCGTCGCGCCGTTTCCAGCCGGTGATGAAATCCGAGCCGCGCAGGCCGGCGGCGGCAAGCGCGCCGGGGATCGATTTGTTGGTCGCATAAAAGGCGGCGGCGCGATCCAGCGCGGCATCGGTCAGCCCGTCGATCTCGGGGCGGTCGCCATTGCCGGCCAGCCATTCCGCGATGCGTTCGTATTCCGGGTCATAGACCGGCGTATAGAGGATGCGGTGGATCGTGGTCGCCGGCACCCCGCGCATGCGCAGCACGCTGGCCGCCTTGTTCGTCGGGGCGAGAACCGCCAGCGTCCGCCGTTCCTTTGCGCGGCGGCTTTCATAGTCGCCGGAAACCAGTTCGGCCCCGGCGTCTTGCAGGGCGCGGCAGAGATCGGCCAGAAGCAATGTCTTGCCGGACCCTGCCTTGCCGATCACCGCGACCACGCCGGCGCCGGCCCTGGCCGGCGGGACCAGCCCGCCATCGTCGATATCGATACCGGCGCCGCGCAGGATCTCGGCGATGCCGTCATGGGCGGCGGCCTGGTCTTCGGAATAGGTGATGGGCGAGGCGGTCATGGCGCGACCCTAGCGCCGCACCACCCGCTTGCCCATAGCCGGATGCCCGGAAACTGCGCCTCAGGCGGTCAGCGCCAGTTCCATCTCGCGCGCCGGGCCAAAGGCGTGATCGAACCACATCCGCGACATGTCGGGCGAGATCCCGGCGCGGCTGGCGATGCGGGCCTTGGCCTCATCCGAAAACGCCCACAGGCCGACGCTGATCCGGTCGCGGCCCTCGCCTTCCGAGCCCAGCACCTCGGGGGAGGATCCGATCGCGCGATAGATGCGCACCATGCGGGCGTCAAAGACGCCGACGAAATGGCGGATGCCGAAACCTTCCATGATTTCGCCCCCCGCCAGCATCAGCGCGGCTGCCACGTTGGACCCGGCGTTGCGCGACAGGCAGAACCTGGTGCATTCCCAGATCATCGGGCTGGAAACCGGGTTGCCGCCGGTCAGGTGGCCAAACACGTCGTTCACCATCACCGGGCCGGTGGTGGGCAGAAACCGCATCGACCCGCCATGACCGCCATCGGCGTTTTCCCAGATCACATAGAGCGGGTCGAGCCGGTCGTACCGGTCCCGTTCCTGTCCTTGGTCATCGACAAAGACATCCCACCCGAGCCGGGTGCGGAACTGGTCGGCCCGGTCCTCGAACATGGTGCGGGCGAGTTTCGGAAACTTGTGCAGGTCGCGGCCGTAGATATAGCGCAGCATTTCATGATCCCCTTCGATCCGTAGCTGCAAGACCCTAGGCAGATAGTGGTTAACACCGCGTCAGCGCGGCGCACGAAGGGGTTTCCGGCCGGTTAACGGCCCATTCACGGCCCGGGCGCTAGACCACGATCAGGCCGCGGCTCATGGCGCGGGCAACGGCGTGGGTGGTGTTCAGCGCGCCCAGCTTGAACCGGGCGCTTTCGATATAGACGCGCAGCGTGTGTTCCGAGATCGACAGCGTGTCGGCAACCTGTGCGCGGCTGTATCCCATCGCCAGCAGCGTCATCGCGTCGACTTCGCGCGGGGACAGCGCGCGGGACTGTTCCGGCTGCCGGTTCGGTTCGAATTCGAGCGCCTTCCGGTTGAAGTAATGGGCAATCAGGATCAGGTCGCGGCTGCGCGTCGCGGTGAATCGGGACCAGGTCTGATCGTCGCAATTGTGGCTGCAGGAAAACAGCGCGAACTGGCCGTTGGGGCCCCGGATCGGGATCGAGAATCCCTGGTTCCCGACCCCGTGTTCCTGCGCATCCGCCAGAAAGGTCCTGGCGGCCTTTCCCGACCAGTCGAGCCGTTTCCAGTCCACCGGGTGGAACCGCTGGAAACAGCCCAGAATGACCGGGTCGATGCGCAGATAGTTCTGTGCGGTATAGCGTTCGACCCATTCGTCCGAATAGGTGCCGCACCCGTATTGTTCACCGACGCTGTCGACCCAGTGATAGACCATGTGGTCCACACCGAACGCGCCGCGCAGCGCCTCGATGACATCCTGAAGTTCCTCAAGCGCGCTGGTGGCGTCCAAGACCTCCAGTATCTGATCCAAGCTGATATCCGCCGGCATTGACCCGCGATTGTGCCTCTTCCCTTTGGGACGTGATCTCTGCAGCGGCGATCAGCGTGGTGTCATCCAGCTGCTCGGCCAGCGTCCCGAGACCGTTTGCCGAAGCAAAGGCTTTGAGATCCGCGAGAACGTCCAGTATCCATTCGTTGTTCATCGCCAGAGTCTCCCCTCAGTGGTTAATGAAAGATTAACACAACTATAGCACGAGCCGTTTTGTTAGGAAATTCGCCGCTTTCCACTCCCCAATTATGGCGATAGGCGCGCTTCCAAGCCCCTGAAACCTAATGACCGGCCCCAAAAGCACTGACCCCGGCGGGTCGCCTATGCGATTCGCCGGGGTCAGGATCGGTGCAAAATCTGACGCGGAGGTTAACGGCCGGTGTCGAGCACCTCTTCGATGGTCCGCAGGCCGGTGCGGGGCGACTGCACCAGCACGGCCATGTTGCCGGGCTTGTGTTCGTTCCGCAGCATCTTCATGTGCGCCTGTGGCAGGTCCGCCCAGGAAAACACCTCGGACATGCAGGGGTCGAGCCGGCGTTCGAGCATCAGCTTGTTGGCGGCGCTTGCCTGCTTGAGATGGGCAAAATGGCTGCCCTGGAGGCGCTTCTGGTGCATCCACATGTAACGCACGTCGAGCGTGAGGTTGTAACCGGTGGTGCCCGCGCAGATCACCACCATGCCGCCCTTCTTCACGACGAAGGTCGAAACCGGGAAGGTCGCTTCGCCCGGATGTTCGAACACCATGTCGACATTGACGCCCTTGCCGGTGATGTCCCAGATCGCCTTGCCGAACTTGCGGGCTTCCTTGAACCACTCGGCATATTCCGGCGTGTTCACCTTGGGCAGCTGCCCCCAGCAGCTGAAATCGCGGCGGTTGATGACGCCCTTGGCGCCGAGCCCCATCACGAAATCCCGCTTGCTTTCGTCCGAGATCACGCCGATCGCGTTCGCCCCGGCGGTGTTGATCAACTGGATCGCATAGGACCCCAGCCCGCCCGAAGCGCCCCAGACCAGCACGTTCTGGCCGGGTTTCAGGTCATGCGGTTCGTGGCCGAACAGCATCCGATAGGCCGTGGCCAGCGTCAGCGTGTAGCAGGCGCTTTCTTCCCAGGTCAGGTGCCGGGGGCGCGGCATCAGCTGCTGCGCCTGCACGCGGGTGAACTGCGAAAACGATCCGTCGGGCGTCTCGTAGCCCCAGATGCGCTGGCTGGTTGAATACATCGGGTCGCCGCCGTTGCATTCCTCGTCGTCGCCATCGTCCTGGTTGCAGTGAACGACAACCTCGTCGCCGACCTTCCAGCGCTTGACCTTGTCACCGACCGCCCAGACGATGCCGGCCGCGTCGGACCCGGCGATGTGATAGGGCTGGCCATGACCGTCGAACGGGCTGATCGGCGTGCCGAGCGCCGCCCAGACACCGTTGTAGTTCACGCCGGCGGCCATCACCAGAACCAGCACGTCATGGCTGTCCAGCTTCGGGACATCCACGACCTCCTGCAGCATCGCGGTGTCCGGCTCGCCGTGACGTTCGCGGCGGATCGCCCATGCGTACATCTGTTTCGGCACATAGCCCAGCGGGGGCAGTTCGCCCATCTCATAGAGGTCTTTCTCGGGCGCCTCGTAAGGGGCGATGCCTCCCTCGGTGTCCAGAGCCATGATGGCCTCCTTTCTAAAGGTCTTGCCGCGATGCAGAATCGCGGTCCTGAATTCGGAATAGAAACAGACGCGCAACAATGCAATAGACAGAATGCAAGTTTTGAAACTTTATGACCTTGCGGTTGCAGAAATCTGTTTTGCTTGCGCAGCATTTTTTCCCGCGCCCATATCCGGCCCGGGCGCGGATGGCATCAGGTGCCGGATGGAGTTGGCGTAGAATTCCAGCAGATGGGCCTTGTCCGCGGCCGGTTCGAGCCGGCCGTCGCGTTCGATGATCAGGCCGCGCTCTTGCATCCGTTTCAGGCCCAGTTCGATCGCGGTTTCGATCCGGAACGGGGGCGGCGGAGTGTCGGCGGAACTAAGCCCGGTCAGCAGCGCCGGCATCTCGGCCCTGATCGCATCGCGGGACATGGCGCCCCTTGCCTGCAGCAGCCAGGCCAGCGCCGGCACCGGCGTGATCGGGATGATGCCGGACAGGCGCCGATGCAGTTCGCGGGCCATCGGCACGGTCAGATCGCCCGAACGGTCGCCGGAAAACGCCCGCAGCGACAGCGGCCTGCCGAAATTCACACCGGCATAGCCATGCCGGTGATAGCGGCGCATCACCCAGAGCCCCAGCAGCGACAGCGCGCTGCGCGCGACAATGCCGATCCCGGCGCGAAACCGGCGATTGCCCTCGCGCGCGGCCTGGGTCAGGATCTCGTCCTCGAGCACCCGGTCGTAGTTGAGCGCCACCGGAACGAACACCACATCGCGCCCCTCGGGGTCGAAATCGTCGAGTATGTATTTCAGCAGCCCCAGCTTCAGCGGCATCAGCTTGCCGGTCAGGCTCAATCCGCCCTCGGGAAACATGGCCTGGGTCACGCCGCCTTCGTTGGCCAGCCGCACATAGGCGGCCAGCACCTTGCGATAGAGTTCGCTGCGCGATTTCCGGCGGATGAAATAGGCGCCCATCGACCGGATCAGCCGGCTGAGCGGCCAGACCCGCGCCCATTCGCCCACCGCGTAGGACAGGGCCGACCGGTTCGCGGCCAGGTAGGTCACCAGCACATAATCCATGTTGCTGCGGTGATTGATCACGAACACCACGGTGGCATCGGGGTCGATGGCGCGCAGCGCGTTCTCGTCCAGGTGACCCAGCCGGACGCGATAGAGCGCATTGCCGAGAAAACGCGCCAGCCGGATCGCAAAGCCGAAATACAGCGATGCGGAAAAGGACGGCACGATCTCGCGGGCATAGCGGCGCGCGGATTCGAAGGCGACGTTTTCCGGCACGCCTTCTTCTCTTGCATGGTCGGTGATCGCCTTCATCACCTGCGGGTCATAGATCAGCCGCTGGATGGTGTCGTAGCGCCGCGCAAGCTTGAACGGCTGGATCGGGCGTTCCAACCGTTCATTCACACGCGCGACGGCGCGTTCCAGCCGGCGGCGAAAGAACCATCGCACCGATGGAAACAGGAAATGCGACGCAAAGGTCACCGCCGCGAACAGCAGGATCAGGACCAGCAGCCAGAGCGGCAATTCCACGGTTCGGGTCATGGCCGTACCCTGCCACCAAAGACGGGGCATCACAATCGCAGCGATGCTCCGATGCCGCAATGCAGAGAATTGACAGCCACGGAAAATTGCGATCTAGACGGTCCTGTTGAAATTATGTTGCGCAAGGCGAATCGCGAGGCCCGAGATGACGCAGATGCAGAAAAACAGCCCGAACGGAAACGATGCGCGCCAGGCCGATCGTCCCTGGCTGATCCGCACCTATGCCGGCCATTCCACCGCCCAGGCATCGAACGCGCTCTATCGCGGCAACCTGGAAAAGGGCCAGACCGGGCTGTCGGTCGCGTTCGACCTGCCGACCCAGACCGGGTATGACAGCGACCACGTTCTTGCCCGTGGCGAGGTCGGCAAGGTGGGGGTGCCGATCTGCCATCTCGGCGACATGCGGATGCTGTTCGACCAGATCCCGCTGGAGCGGATGAACACCTCGATGACCATCAACGCCACGGCGCCCTGGCTGCTGGCGCTCTATATCGCGGTGGCCGAGGAACAGGGTGCGGATGTCTCGAAACTGCAGGGCACGGTCCAGAACGACCTGATCAAGGAATACCTGTCGCGTGGGACCTATGTCTGCCCGCCGAAGCCGAGCCTGAAGATGATCGCGGACGTGGCGGAATACTGTTATGTCAACGTGCCGAAATGGAACCCGATGAACGTGTGTTCCTATCACCTACAAGAGGCCGGCGCGACACCGGAACAGGAACTGGCCTTTGCGCTCGCGACCGCGCAGGCGGTGCTCGATGAACTGCGTCCGCGCGTCGATCCGGCGGATTTCCCGGCGCTGGTGGGGCGGATCTCGTTTTTTGTGAACGCGGGCATCCGTTTCGTCACCGAGATGTGCAAGATGCGCGCCTTCGTCGATCTCTGGGACGAAATTTGCGAACAGCGCTATGGCGTTGAAGACGCGAAATTCCGGCGCTTCCGCTACGGGGTCCAGGTGAATTCGCTGGGCCTGACCGAACAGCAGCCGGAAAACAACGTCTATCGCATCCTCATCGAGATGCTGGCGGTGACGCTGTCGAAACGGGCCCGCGCCCGTGCCGTGCAGCTTCCGGCCTGGAACGAGGCGCTGGGCCTGCCGCGCCCGTGGGACCAGCAATGGTCGATGCGGATGCAGCAGATCCTGGCCTATGAAACCGACCTGCTTGAATATGGCGACCTCTTCGACGGCAGCCCGGTCGTCGACGCCAAGGTCGAGGAACTGAAGGAGGGCGCGCGCGCCGAACTGGCCAACCTCGCCTCGATGGGTGGGGCGGTCGCGTCGATCGAATACATGAAATCGCGGCTGGTCGAATCCAATGCCGAACGGCTGAACCGGATCGAGGCGGGTGAAACCGTCGTGGTCGGGGTGAACCGCTGGACGCAGGGCGAACCGTCGCCCCTGCAGACCGAGGATGGCGGCATCATGGTGGTCGACCCGGCGGTGGAACAGGAACAGATCGACCGGTTGAACGAATGGCGCTCGGAACGGGACGAGGCGGCGGTTCAGGCGGCGCTCGCCGCCCTGCGCACGGCGGCCAGAAATGGCGACAACGTGGTGGAGCCGTCGATCGCGGCGGCCAGGGCCGGGGCCACCACCGGCGAATGGGCCGAAGAGATGCGCAAGGTGTTCGGCACCTATCGCGGCCCGACCGGCGTGTCCGGTTCGGTCTCGAACAAGACCGAGGGTCTCGAAGAGCTGCGCGCCTCGGTGGATGCGGTCAGCGACAGTCTGGGCCGGCGGCTGAAATTCCTGGTCGGCAAGCCCGGGCTGGACGGCCATTCCAACGGCGCCGAACAGATCGCGTTCCGCGCCCGCGACTGCGGCATGGACATCGTCTATGAAGGTATTCGCCTGACCCCCGAGGAACTGGTGGCCCGCGCGCTCGAAGACCGGGCGCATGTGGTCGGGCTGTCGATCCTGTCGGGCAGCCATGTGCCGCTGGTCGAGGACTTGATGGCGCGGATGATCGCCGCGGGGTTGTCGGATGTGCCGGTCATCGTCGGCGGAATCATCCCCGACGAGGATGCGAAACGGCTGATTTCGATGGGCGTGGCCAAGGTCTATACGCCAAAGGATTTCGAGTTGAATACAATCATGGCGGATATCGTGCAATTGGCGGACCCCCGCGCAATTGCAGCCGAATAGGCATTATTTCCGCCGGATCACGAAGAGTTTCCAATTCGGGCTGGAATTGCCGGAAATTATCGGTATCGAATTTCCCGACAGGCAGGAGTTCATTTCTGCCATTTTGGGAATTACCGGAGGAAGCATGACAATAGACCTGCAAAAGATGTCGAAGACGGAACCGGAAAAGCTCAAGGGTGACATAGACAAGGCCTTGGTCGCCGCCGAATTGCGCAATCGGAAAGACGCGCTGAAGGCTATAAAACAGACGGCGGCCGAATACGGGTGTGATCTGGACCAGTTGCTCGGCGATGCAAAACCGGCAGGGAAACCCCGGAAACTTCCTCCGAAATATCGCCATCCCGATGATCCGTCGCGCACCTGGACCGGGCGCGGGCGGCGGCCGCAATGGATCGTCGATGCGCTCGACGCCGGGGCGGATCTCGCCGATCTCCTGATCTGAGCGGGCCGGCAATGACCATCCATATCGGTGCCGCGCCGGGCGACATTGCCGAAACGGTCCTGATGCCCGGCGATCCCTATCGCGCGAAATGGGCCGCCGAAACCTTTCTGCAAGATGCGCGGCTGGTCAACGAGGTGCGCGGCATGCTGGGGTTCACGGGCACCTGGAACGGGCACCCGGTGACGATCCAGGGCAGCGGGATGGGGATGCCGTCGCTGTCGATCTACGCCAATGAACTGATCCGCGACTATGGTGCGCGCACCCTGATCCGGATCGGGTCCTGCGGCGGCATGCAGGAACATGTCGCCCTGCGCGACGTGGTGCTGGCAATGACCGCGACAACGGTGAACTCGCCGTCGAGCGGCATATTCCGCGACCTGAACTTTGCGCCCTGCGCCGATTGGGGGCTGCTGCGCGCCGCCGCCGACGCCGCTGGGCGGCGCACGGTGCCGACCCATGTGGGCAACATCTATTCCTCGGACGTGTTCTATGACGAACGCCCCGATCTGAACGAACAGATGGTGCGTCACGGCATTCTCGGGGTCGAAATGGAAGCCGCCGAGCTCTACACGCTGGCCGTGCGTCACAATTGCCGTGCGCTCGCCGTGCTGACGGTGTCCGACCACCTGCTGACCGGCGCGGCACTGCCCAGCGATCAGCGCGAACGCAGCTTTGGCGACATGGTCGAGATCGCGCTGGAAGCCGCCTTTACCGGTGACTGACAACCGGCGACTGAGAACCGACGGCAGCGCGCGCGCCCCGCGCGCGCTGCCCGGCCCAACGCTTTGCGTCGCATCTGCGATGCGGCGGAAAGGGGCGGGAGCCCTACCCGGCGCCGTGACTGCGGTCGTATCCGTTTCGCGGCGGGATCTGCCAGCCGCCGGGTGGCCGTGACGGCGCGAAAATCTCGACCAGCAACGGGAAACACGCGGCGGCATCCGATGAATGTTCCGCCCCGCAATCGCCGCCCGGGCAGGCGCTCAGGCATCCCAGCAGATCGATCTCGGCGAAAAACTCGAGATAATCGCCGGGCCGGACCGGGCTGGCCTTCATGAAATACTGCCCGGTATCGCGGGTGAAACCGGTGCACATGAACACGTTCAGCACGTCATGCACATGAGGTTCCGCCTCGGCTGGTGTGATGCCGAGATGTCCGGCCAGCGCCCGGGTCAGGTTGGAATGGCAGCAATGGTGGTATTGCGTGCCCGCCAGCAGGTTGCCGGAATAGGGATCGCAGCGGGTGCCGATCACGTCATGCACTGCGCCGCCAAAGGCGTCGATGCCATACCAGCCCAGCGTGTCGCGCAGGATCGTGGCCATCGGGCGCAGGTGGGGAAAGCCGCTCCACAGCCGGTCGCCCTCGGAAACATGGCTGCCATGCAGCGCCCGCGTCTTGCCGGAATAGAACCGCTCGATCAGGTCATGCGGGTTCCACAGGTTCAGGTCGCCGACCTGAGGGCCGCCGGTGCAGGTGATGCGGAACACATGCCCCGCCGGCACTTCGAAACACCCGGCCTCACGCGGAGGTATCAGGATTTCGCCGCTCTTCTGCGCCCGTTCCGCGGCCGCGCGATAGCCGGCCAGGTCCGGGCGGGGCAGGTTCCCGGACGGGTAGCAGATCACCGGCGGAACCGCCCGACGCTGCGCCGCGTCGTCGGGAATTGCGGGGGCGTCTGGCTGACGGTCGGTCATGGGCGGGTTCTCCTGTTGTCCGGATGCAGGGGCACCCGGGCTGGCCTGCCGCGCCGCCATTGCCGCTCGTGGCGTGGCGGGGGCGCTATTCTTTCGCCCGCTTGTCGCCTTCGGCAATCGCGGCGCGCAGTTTCCGTTCCAGCGCCTGGCGCCGCGACGGCAGGTGGTATTTCATCCCGGCCATGTCCTTGACATAGAAACTGTCGACCGCCTGCGCCCCGTAGGTGGCGATCACCGCGCGCACGATATTGACCCGCTCGGCCGTGAGCGTCCGCGCGAGATCGTGCAGCAGGCCGGGCCGGTCGCGGGTATCCACCTCGATGATCGTGTGGCGTTCCGATCCGTCGTTGTCAAAGGTGATATGGGTGGGCACCCGGAACGCCTTTTCGCGTTTCTTGACCCTGTCACGGGATTTCAGGACATCGCGGGCGGGCTCCTCGCCCTGGAGGATCTTGCGGATCATCGTTTTCAGCCGGGGCAGGCGGCTGGCCTCGAAGGGATGGCCGTTGCCGTCCTGCAACCAGAACACATCCGTCACGCAGCCGTCGCGGGTGGTATAGGACCGCGCATCGACCACGTTGGCGCCGACCGCCGCCAGCGCCCCGGCAAGACGGGCAAAGATGCCGGGATGATCGTCCATGACGAAACAGGCGCGGGTGGCGTCGCGATCCTCGTCCGGGTGCAGCCGCACCTGTATCGCCGACGGGTCGTCCAGTTCCGTGTGTTCGCGCAGCATCTCGGCAAATTCTTTCTGCGCGTCCAGCGGCAGCCCCTGCCAATAGGGCGAATAGTGACGGCCGATCTCGCGCTTGAGGTCGGCCTTGGACCAGTCCTCCAGCGCCTTGCGCAGGGCCTTCTTGGCCTCGGCATCGCGGTTTTCGCGGTTGATCGCCTCCAGCCCGCTTTCCAGTGCCGTCCGGGTCTGGGAATACAGCCCGCGCAGCAGCGTGGCCTTCCAGTTGTTCCAGGTATCCGGACCCACGCCGCGAATGTCGCACACGGTGAGAACGGTGAGCAGGTCGAGCCGCTTGACCACGCGCACCGCCTTGGCAAAATCGCGCACGGTCCGCAGGTCCGAGATATCGCGCTTCTGCGCCATGTCCGACATCAGCAGGTGATAGCGCACCAGCCATTCCACCGTTTCGCAATCGGCCTTGCCGAGGCCCAGCCGCGGGGCCACCTTGCGGGCGATCTGCGCGCCCAGGATCGAATGATCCTCGGGCCGGCCCTTGCCGATGTCATGCAGCAGCAGCGCGATATACAGCACCTTGCGGTTGACGCCCTCCTCCAGGATACCCGACGCGATCGGCAGTTCCTCGACCAGTTCGCGTTTCTCGATCTGAGCCAGCGTGGCGATGGTCTGGATCGTGTGTTCGTCCACCGTATAGCTGTGATACATGTTGAACTGCATCATCGCCACGATCGGTTCGAACTCGGGGATGAAGGCGCCGAGCACGCCCAGTTCGTTCATCCGGCGCAGGGCGCGTTCGGGGTTGCCGTGTTTCAGCAGCAGGCCGAGAAAGATACGCCGGGCCTCGGGGTCCGCGCGCATGGTATCGTCGATCAGGTGCAGATTGGAACGCACCAGCCGCATGGCGTCGGGGTGGATCAGCATCCCGGTGCGCAGCCCCTCGTCAAAGACCCGCAGCAGGTTGAGCGGATCGGTGAGGAATGCCGCGTCATCCTTGATCGCGATCCGGTTGTGGATCACCACATAGCCGGGCCTGACCCGGCGGCGGCGGCGAAAGATACGCTCCAGCAGCGGCTCGGCCTTCAGGTGATCGGCTTCCAGCTTGGTCAGGAAGATGCGGGTCAGGTCGCCCACGGCGGTGGCCTGGCGGAAATAGTCCTGCATGAAGATCTCGACCGCCCGGCGCCCGGCGCGATCCTCGTATTTCATCCGCGCGGCCACCTCGACCTGCACGTCGAAGGCCAGTTTCTCGCTGGCCCGTCCCGCGATCAGGTGCAGATGCGACCGCACCGCCCAGAGAAAGTTCTCGGCCTGCGCGAAGCTTTCGTATTCATCGGCGTGGAACACGCCCAGGGGCACGAGTTCGGCGGCGGTCTGCACGCCGTGGATATATTTGGCGATCCAGTAGAGCGATTGCAGGTCGCGCAGCCCGCCCTTGCCCTCTTTCACGTTGGGCTCGACCATGTAGCGTTCGCCCTGCCGCTGGTGGCGGATTTCGCGTTCTTCCAGCTTGGCGGCGATGAACTCGCGCTCCGAGCCCGAAAACAGGTCCTTTTGCAGGGTCGCGGCCAGTTCCTCGGCCAGCGGCGCGTCACCGGTCACGAACCGTTGTTCCAGCATCGCGGTGCGAATAGTGAAATCGTCGCGGCCCAGCCGGACGCAGTCATTGATGGTGCGGGTCGAATAGCCGACCTTGAGCCGCAGCCCCCAAAGGATGTGCAGGACGGATTCGATCACGCTCTCGGCCCAGGGCGTGATCTTGTAGGGGGTGAGGAACATCAGGTCCACGTCCGAGAACGGGGCCATTTCGCCACGGCCATACCCGCCGACGGCCAGTACCGCGATCCGTTCGCTGGTGGTCGGGTTCGGGGCCTTGTGCATTTCGTTCGTGGCCATGTGCACCGCGGTGATGACGAGGCAGTCGGTCAGCCATGTCTGGGCACGGGTCAGGGCGCGCGCATCGAACGGCGCCTCGGCAAAGGCGCTCGCGATGGCGGCGCGGCCGGCATTATTGGCGTCTCGCAGGGCGCGGATCGTCGCGTCGCGCAGATCCGCGGCCGATGCGGCGTCGTCGCTGTCGATGCGTGCCATCACGGCCCCGGCATCGAAGATCGTGTCAGGTGCGCAGATCAGGGGGGCCGGCACCGACGGCAGCGTCAGGACCGCGGCCCCCCCGGCTGGCGCCGGATCAGAAACCGGCACCGGAGAAGCTGGCGGGTGCCGGATCGATCACCACCACCTGCTGATTGCGGATCGTGGCCACCGCCATGCCGCGCTGGTTGGTTCCGTCCCGGCGCAGCCTGAAGATGCCGTTGACACCCTGGAACCCGGCACCCTGGGTCAGCGCCGCGCCGGTCAGCGCGTTGGCCTTGCCCGCCTTGACCAATGCGCCGATGGCGGCGATGCCGTCATAGCCCAGCCCGGCAATCGGGTGCGGCGCGGCGCCGTAGACGCTCGAGTAACGGGCCTGGAACCGCTGCGTCATCCCAGGATCGGGCAACGCGAACCAGCCGCCCTGCACGCCGGGCAGGGCCAGCGTCTGGGACGGGATGTCCCACCGGGTCAGCCCGATATACTGCGTGATCGCCGGTGACACGCCCGCCTCGGGCAGCATCTGGGCGAACAGGGGCAGCGCCCCGGCGGTTGTCGAGGTCAGGAACACCGCGTCGGCGCCGCTGGTCGAAGCCGCGTCGCGCACGCGCGGCACCGCGGCGATCACCGCCTGTTGCGACAGGTCATATGGCACGGTGCCCACGATCTTGGCGCCGGTGCCGCCGACGCCGCGCCGGATCGCTTCCAGCCCGGCCAGCCCGGCCACGTCGGTTCCATGCACCACCAGCAGGTTCCGTTTGCCGTTGCGGGCGGCAAACGAGGTCAGGCGCTGGGCGGTGTTCTCGAACGTGTTGCCCAGCACGAAGACATTGCCGCCGGCAATCGTCGGGTTGTTGGAGAAGGCGAGCACATTGATGTTGCGCCCCTTCACCGCCAGCCCGGCGGCGTTGGCGGCCTGGCCATAGACCGGCCCGAGGATGATCTGCGCCCCGTCATTTGCCGCCTGCGTGGCGGCCGATGCCGCCGTCGCGGCATTGCCTGCCGTGTCATAGACGCGCAGGTCGATCTGCACGCCCTGAAGATCGGCGATCGCCATGCGCGCCGCGTTTTCCAGGTTCGACGCGATGGCGGAATCGCCGGCCTGGGCCGAGCCGCGCGGCACCAGCAGCGCCACCGGCACCGGTTTGGACGTGTCGATGCGTGGCCCGCCGCCGCCGCCGCCGATGCCCACGTCGCAGGCGCTCAGGAAAGCGGCGGATGCCAGCGCCGCCACGGCGAGCACCACCTTGCGGCGGGATTTGAAAACGGCAAACATGATCGCGAAACTCCCTGTCTCCGGCGGCGGCGCGCCGCGCTTTGTTGCCTTGGGATAATAAACGTCAGTTGAGGCGGGTCCAGCGTTGAATCACCAGATCGTTCCCCTTGCGCCGGGTCTCTATTTCGTCGCGACCCCGATCGGAACCGCGCGGGACATCACCCTGCGCGCGCTCGATGTGCTGGCCTCGGCGGATGTGATCGCGGCCGAAGACACCCGCAGCCTGCGGCGATTGATGGAGATCCACGGCGTGCCGCTGGGCGGGCGCAGGCTGCTGTCCTACCATGACCACTCGGGTGGCGGCGCGCGGGCCCGGTTGCTCGCCGCGCTCGCCGCGGGGCAGTCGGTTGCCTATGCGTCCGAAGCGGGAATGCCGCTGATCGCCGACCCCGGCTATGATCTGGGGCGCGCGGCGGCCGAGGCCGGGTTCATGGTGACCGCCGCGCCGGGGCCATCGGCGGCGCTGACGGCGCTGGTGCTGGCTGGGTTGCCGACCGACGCGTTTTTCTTTGCCGGGTTCCTGCCGTCGCAGGCAGCGGCGCGGCGCGCGCGGGCCGAGGAACTGCGCGAGGTGCCCGGCACGCTTGTCTTCTACGAATCGCCGAAACGGATTGCCGCCTGTCTCGCGGACCTGGGCGCCGTGCTGGGCGGCGATCGCGAGGCGGTGATGTGCCGGGAACTGACCAAGAAATTCGAAGAGGTCCGGCGCGGGACGCTGGCCAGCCTTGCCGGGGACCTGTCCGGTGCCGCGCCCAAGGGCGAAATCGTGCTGCTGGTCGATCGCGCGCGTTCAGAAACCGTTAGTGAAACGGACATAGAATCCGATCTGTTGGCGGCGCTGGAAACGCAATCGGTGCGCGACGCGGCGGAAATCGTCGCCCGCGCGCATGGTCAGCCCCGGCGCCGGATCTACCAGATGGCGCTGAAGTTGGCGAAGGACTGACCGGATGGACAAGGTGGCGCGGGGGCGCATGGCCCATCACGCGGGCGACGCGGCCGAACGGCGTATCGCGCTCGATTATGAACGCCGCGGGTTCACCGTCGCGCAACGGCGCTGGCGCGGCGGGGGCGGCGAGATCGACCTCGTCCTTCGAAATTCCGGCCGCAATCCCGGCGGGCTGGTCTTTGTCGAGGTCAAGCACAGCCGCAGTATCGCGCGGGCGGCAGAAAGCCTCCGGCCCGCCCAGATGCGCCGCATCCGCGCCGCGGCAGAGCTGTTTCTGGCCGGCGAACCGGCCGGGCAGCTCACCGACATGCGCATCGACGTGGCGCTGGTCGACGGCACCGGGGCCTACGAGATCATCGAAAACGCGTTCGGACAGGGTTGATCGTCATTGAACCCGTGCGGCCTCTGCGCCATGTATGCTGACGCATCAACGGGGGACGCTGCATGAAGATCGCCTTTCAGATGGACCCGATCAGCGGGGTGGACGTCAACGCCGACAGTTCGTTCCGGCTGGCCGAAGAGGCCCAGGCGCGTGGCCATGACCTGTTCTTCTACGGCCCTGACCACCTGGCCTATGACGAAGGCCGGATCACCGCGCGCGGCCAGGACATGACGGTGCAGCGGGTGGCGGGCGAACCGGCGGTGCTGGGTCCGCTGCGCCAGGTCGACCTGGCCGATTTCGACGTGGTCTGGCTGCGCCAGGACCCGCCGTTCGACATGCATTACATCACCTCGACCCACCTGCTGGACCGGCTGCGCGGCGACACGCTGGTCGTCAACGATCCGTTCTGGGTGCGCAACTACCCCGAGAAGCTGCTGGTTCTCGATTTTCCGCACCTGACGCCGCCGACCACCGTGGCCCGCGATCTGGAAACCATCCGCGCCTTCAAGGCGCGCCACGGCGATATCATCCTGAAGCCGCTTTATGGCAATGGCGGGGCGGGGGTGTTCCGACTGGACGCGAATGACCGCAACCTGACATCGCTGCATGAACTGTTCACGGGGTTTTCGCGCGAACCCCTGATCGTGCAGAAATTCCTGCCCGCGGTGGCGCAGGGCGACAAGCGGGTGATCCTCGTCGATGGCGAACCGGCGGGCGCGATCAACCGGGTTCCGGCCGAGGGGGAAACCCGGTCGAACATGCATGTGGGCGGGCGCCCCGAAAAGACCGGATTGTCGGACCGTGACCTGGAGATCTGCGCCGCCATCGGGCCGCTGCTGCGCGAAAAGGGGCAGGTGTTCGTCGGTATCGACGTGATCGGCGACTGGCTGACCGAGATCAACGTGACCTCGCCCACCGGCATCCAGGAACTCGAGCGGTTCGACGGCAGCAACGTGGCCGGGATGATCTGGGACGCGATCGAGGCGCGGCTGGCCTGACCGGTCAGGCCGACGACGAGGTCAGGCGGAAACTCAGCGCCTCGGCCACATGCGGGCGGCGCACCGTGTCGGACCCGGCCAGGTCGGCAATGGTCCGGGCCACGCGCAGCACCCGGTGAAACCCGCGCGCCGACAGGCCCAGCTTTTCGGCCACGCGCGACAGCAAGTCCCGGCCCTCGGCATCGGGGGTGGCCACCTGTTCGAGGACCGTGCCATGGGCGTCGGCATTCTGCCGCAGCTCCATCGCGTCACCGTAACGGGCCGTCTGGATCGCGCGCGCCCCGGCCACCCGCGCCGCGACCGTTTCCGACGATTCGCCGTCGGCCGGCAGGTCGAGATCGGCATACCCCACCGGCGGCACTTCGATCCGCAGGTCGAACCTGTCCATCAGCGGGCCGGAAATCCGGCCGAGATAATCGTCGCCGCAGCCGGGCACGCGGGCGCAGGCGCGGGCGGGGTCGCTGAGATAGCCGCATTTGCATGGGTTGGCCGCGGCGACCAGCATGAACTTGCAGGGATATTTCACATGGGCGTTGGCACGGGCCACCATCACCTCGCCGGTTTCGATCGGCTGGCGCAGGGTTTCCAGCACGTTGCGCGGAAACTCGGGAAATTCGTCCATGAACAGCACGCCGTTATGGGCCAGGCTGATCTCGCCGGGCATGGCGCGCCGTCCGCCGCCGACGATGGCGGCCATGGACGCGGTATGATGCGGTTCGCGGAATGGGCGCGCGCGGCTGATCCCGCCATCGTCGAGCAACCCGCAAAGTGACTGGATCATCGAGGTTTCCAGCGCCTCGGCGGGCGTCATCGGCGGCAGGATGCCCGGCATCCGCGCCGCGAGCATGGATTTGCCCGAGCCGGGCGTGCCCACCATTATCAGGTGGTGCCGCCCGGCCGCGGCGATCTCCAGCGCGCGCTTGGCGCGTTCCTGTCCTTTCACGTCGCGCAGGTCGCGCGGGGCGGGACCGGCCCGGACCTCACCGGGTTGCGACGGGGTGATCGGCACCTGCCCGGTGAAATGCCGCATCACGTCATGCAGGCTCTCCGCGGCCAGGACCTGTGTCGCGCCCACCCAGGCCGCCTCGGCGCCCGAGGCGCGCGGGCAGAGCAGCACCCGGTCCTCGTCGGCGGCGGCCATCGCCGCGGGCAGGGCACCCGCCACCGGCACCAGCGCGCCGTCCAGGGACAATTCGCCCAGCGCCACGGTGGCCTCGGCATCCTCGGCCGGCACGACCTGAAGCGCCGCCAGCAGGGCCAGCGCGATCGGCAGGTCGAAATGGCTGCCCTCCTTGGGCAGGTCGGCGGGTGACAGGTTGATGGTGATCCGTTTCGACGGCAGCGCGATGGCCAGCGCGGCCAGCGCGCTGCGCACGCGGTCGCGGGCTTCCGACACCGCCTTGTCGGGCAGGCCGACCACGGAAAAAGCGGGCAGGCCGGGGGTGACCGCGCATTGCACCTCGACCAGCCGGGCCTCGACCCCCTGAAACGCAACGGTATAGGCCCGCGCCAGCATGTCTCGCCCCCTCTGCCCGGCCTTCAATGGGTAGCGCCGGCATGGTTAGCAAATGGTTAAGACCGGACCCGCCGCGCACCGGGTGCCAGAGCGGCCTTGAATTAGCCGGCGCAGCCCTATATGTGGCTGTTCGTTCCGACGAAGCGAGTTCACAGATGGCAACCGTCAACCCGATCCAGTTCATTCAGCAGGTCCGCGCCGAGATCGCCAAGGTCGTCTGGCCGACCCGCCGCGAGGTCATGCTGACCACGGTGATGGTGTTCATCATGGCCGCGCTGACGGCGGTGTTCTTTGCGCTGGTCGATCTGCTGATCCGCTCCGGCCTGCAGGGCGTGCTGAACCTGTTCGGCTGACCCGGCGGCGCAATCCGCACCGCGCCAATCGTTCACATTCCCGCGTCTGCCCCTTGCACATTTCACCATGTGGGAGTAGGTCACCCGCTGACTCGGTGAATGGGCGCGCGGCGATTCGTGTTGCGCGCCGATTTTTGTTGCGGGGCGTGGCGGTTCAACCGCTTGCAAAAAGACGGAATTCCGGCATCCGCCGATCGGTGGCGCCGGCGAAGAAGGGTGACGAGCTTCATGGCGAAACGATGGTACTCGGTAAGCGTTCTCTCGAATTTCGAGAAGAAGATCGCCGAGCAGATCAGGGTGTCGGTCGCCGAGCAGGGGCTCGAGGATGAAATCGACGAGGTCCTGGTGCCCACCGAAGAGGTGATCGAGGTGCGCCGGGGCAAGAAGGTGACCGCCGAGCGCCGGTTTATGCCGGGCTATGTGTTGGTGCATATGGAAATGTCCGACCGCGGGTATCACCTGGTCAACTCGATCAACCGGGTCACCGGATTCCTGGGGCCGCAGGGCCGCCCGATGCCGATGCGGGACGCCGAGGTGAACCAGATCCTGAACCGCGTTCAGGAAGGCGAGGAAGCGCCGCGCACACTGATCCATTTCGAGGTCGGCGAGAAGGTCAAGGTCAATGACGGGCCGTTCGAGGATTTCGACGGCATGGTCGAGGAAGTGGACGACGACAACCAGCGCCTGAAGGTGACGGTGTCGATCTTTGGCCGGGAAACCCCGGTCGAACTGGAATACACGCAGGTGACGAAACAGTCGTGACCGCGATGTGAGACGTGGGAGGCGAGGGCGCCGCGGCGCCCGGACCGGACCACGGCAACGCAAAGCAGGACGGGCGCGCCCGGCCCTGTGTTGAAGAAGGAGAAGGCCAATGGCCAAGAAACTCGCCGGGACCATGAAGCTTCAGGTCCCCGCCGGTCAAGCGAACCCTTCCCCGCCGGTCGGTCCGGCGCTGGGTCAGCGCGGCATCAACATCATGGAATTCTGCAAGGCATTCAACGCCAAGACCGCGGATCTCGAACCGGGCGCGCCGTGCCCGACCGTGATCACCTACTATCAGGACAAGTCCTTTACCATGGACATCAAGACGCCCCCGGCGTCCTATTTCCTGAAAAAGGCGGCCAAGCTGAAATCCGGCGCCAAGATCCCCGGTCGCGAAACCGTGGGCACGGTGAGCGTCGCTCAGGTCAAGGAAATCGCGGAAGCGAAGATGAAAGACCTGAACGCCAATGATATCGACGCCGCGATGCAGATCATTCTGGGCAGCGCGCGCTCCATGGGCATCGAGGTGAAGTAAGATGGCGAAACTTGGAAAACGTGTCCGCGCCGCCCGCGAAGCCTTTGCCGGCAAGGAAAACCTGAGCGTCGAAGACGCCGTCGCCCTGGTCAAGGGCAACGCAACGGCCAAATTCGATGAAACCGTCGAGATCGCCGTCAATCTCGGTGTCGATCCGCGTCACGCCGACCAGATGGTGCGCGGCGTCGTCGGCCTGCCCAACGGCACCGGCAAGGACGTGCGCGTCGCCGTGTTCGCCCGCGGCCCCAAGGCCGACGAGGCGAAAGAGGCCGGTGCGGATATCGTCGGCGCCGAGGACCTGATGGAAACCATCCAGGGCGGCACGATCGAGTTCGACCGCTGCATCGCGACCCCGGACATGATGCCGATCGTCGGCCGTCTGGGCAAGGTGCTGGGTCCGCGCAACCTGATGCCGAACCCCAAGGTCGGCACCGTGACCATGGACGTGGCTGACGCGGTCAGGAACGCCAAGGGCGGCGAAGTCCAGTTCAAGGTGGAAAAGGCCGGTGTGGTTCACGCGGGTGTCGGCAAGGCGTCGTTCGACGCCGGCAAGCTGGCCGAAAACGTGCGAGCCTTTGTCGGTGCCGTCGCGCGGGCCAAGCCCTCGGGCGCCAAGGGCACCTACATGAAGAAGATCGCGCTGAGCTCGACCATGGGTCCGGGCGTCAGCATCGACGTGGCCAGCGCCACGGGCGAATGACGCGCGATCCGCTGCGCGGATCGTGACGCGGGCGAAACGGCCGGTGCCCTGCACCGGCCCGGCCCGGAAGAGAATTTGAGGTTTCGGCCTCAAATGGCGGGGACGCCCTGGTGCCCCCGTCCTGTCCGAGACGGAGGGTTCGCGGGCTTCGGCCCGGGAATAATTCCTTCCTGAGATGGGAAACGAGACCTTTTCGCCCTTCGGGCGGTTTTGGCTCGGGACCCTGAAATTGGACCCGACCCCCGGAGCGATCCGGGGAAAACGAGAGCCGGGGGGAAACCCCCAGATTGGAGTGAAACTGTGGATAGAGCCCAGAAAGAGAAAGTGGTCGAGGAACTCGGCCAGATCTTCGAAAGCTCTGGCGTCGTGGTGGTTGCCCACTACGTCGGTCTGACAGTTGCCGAGATGCAGGACCTGCGCGCGCGTGCTCGCGATGCGGGCGGGGCCGTGCGTGTTGCCAAGAACAGGCTCGCCAAGATCGCCCTCGAGGGGAAGCCGTGTGAAAGCATGTCTGACCTGCTGACGGGGATGACCGTGCTGACCTATTCCGAGGACCCCGTGGCGGCAGCCAAGGTGGCCGAGGACTTTGCCAAGGAGAACAAGAAGTTCGAGATCCTTGGCGGGGCCATGGGTGAGAATGCACTGGACCGCAAAGGCGTCGAAGCCGTGTCCAAGATGCCGTCGCGCGAGGAGCTCATCGCTTCCATCGTCGGCTGCATCGGCGCACCTGCCTCGAATATCGCCGGCGCGATTGGCGCACCTGCAAGCAACATCGCAAGCATCCTTTCGACCATCGAAGAGAAGGCGGAAGCTGCGTAGGCGGTTGGCACTGAATGACCGGCGTGGGGCCGTTGCCCCGACGTTGGAACACACATCAAAACGGAAAGAGCTGATACAATGGCTGATCTGAAGAAACTGGCAGAAGAGATCGTTGGTCTGACCCTGCTGGAAGCCCAGGAACTGAAAACCATCCTCAAGGACGAATACGGCATCGAGCCCGCCGCCGGCGGCGCAGTGATGATGGCCGGTCCCGCAGGCGACGCCGGTGGCGCAGCCGAAGAGGAAAAGACCGAATTTGACGTCGTGCTGAAGAATGCCGGCGCCTCCAAGATCAACGTGATCAAGGAAGTGCGCGGCATCACCGGCCTGGGCCTGAAAGAGGCCAAGGAACTGGTCGAGGCCGGCGGCAAGATCAAGGAAGGTGTCTCGAAAGAGGAAGCCGAAGAAGTCAAGGGCAAGCTGGAAGCAGCTGGCGCAGAGGTCGAACTCGCGTAGGATGGGGTTCAACCCCATCCTACCCTGACGGTTCACAGGCTGGGCCCGGAGGATTCCGGGCCCAGCCGAACCTGTCTCGGAAAGGGCTTTGCCGCGCGAGCCCTTTCCAAGGCGAGGTTCATCGGATCGGGAGGCCGCCCTTCGGGACGGCGGCCATGAATTGATCCGGACGCGCTGTCTCGTATGGTCAAGGTTGCCGGGGCCCGGCGGCATCCCTGACCGGTGAGAAACTGGAAAAGGTGACAACCGAAATGGCTCAGTCCTTCATCGGCCAGAAACGTCTTCGCAAGTATTACGGCAAGATCCGCGAAGTGCTGGAGATGCCGAACCTGATCGAGGTCCAGAAATCCTCGTATGATCTGTTCCTGAATTCCGGCGATGCGCCCCAGCCCACCGATGGCGAGGGCATCATGGGCGTGTTTCAGTCGGTCTTTCCGATCAAGGATTTCAACGAGACCAGCGTGCTGGAATTCGTGAAATACGAGCTGGAAAAGCCGAAATACGATGTCGAGGAATGCCAGCAGCGCGACATGACCTACAGCGCGCCGCTCAAGGTGACGCTGAGGCTGATCGTGTTCGATGTCGACGAGGATACCGGCGCCAAATCCGTCAAGGACATCAAGGAACAGGACGTGTTCATGGGCGACATGCCCCTGATGACGCCCAACGGCACGTTCATCGTCAACGGCACCGAACGCGTGATCGTGTCGCAGATGCACCGCTCGCCCGGCGTGTTCTTCGACCATGACAAGGGCAAGACCCACAGCTCGGGCAAGCTGCTGTTCGCCTGCCGGATCATCCCCTATCGCGGGTCGTGGCTGGATTTCGAATTCGACGCCAAGGACATCGTCTTTGCCCGGATCGACCGCCGCCGCAAGCTGCCGGTGACCACGCTGCTCTATGCGCTGGGCCTCGACCAGGAAGGCATCATGGATGCCTATTACAACACTGTCAGCTATCGGCTGGAGAAGTCCCGCGGCTGGGCCACGCCGTTCTTCCCCGACCGCGTGCGCAGCACCCGCCCGACCTTCGATCTGGTCGATGCGGGTTCGGGCGAGGTGATCGCGGAGGCCGGCAAGAAGGTCACGCCGCGCAAGGTGAACGAATGGCTGAAGGACGGTTCCGTCACCGAACTGCTGGTACCGTTCGACCATATCGTCGGCAAATTCGTCGCCCGTGACATCATCAACGAGGAAACCGGCGCGATCTATGTCGAAGCCGGGGACGAGCTGACGCTGGAATACGACAAGGACGGCGACCTGATCGGCGGCACCGTCAAGGACCTGATCGATGCGGGCATCACCGACATCCCGGTTCTGGACATCGACAACATCAATGTCGGCCCCTACATGCGCAACACCATGGCGCAGGACAAGAACATGAACCGCGAAACCGCGCTCATGGACATCTACCGCGTCATGCGCCCGGGCGAACCGCCCACCGTCGAGGCCGCCAGCGCGCTGTTCGACACGCTGTTCTTCGACAACGAACGCTATGACCTGTCCGCCGTGGGCCGGGTCAAGATGAACATGCGCCTCGCGCTCGACAAGCCGGACACCCAGCGCACGCTGGACCGCGAAGACATCGTCGCCTGCATCAAGGCGCTGGTGGAACTGCGCGACGGCAAGGGCGACGTGGACGACATCGACCACCTGGGCAACCGCCGGGTGCGGTCCGTCGGCGAGCTGATGGAAAACCAGTATCGCGTCGGCCTGCTGCGGATGGAGCGCGCGATCAAGGAACGCATGTCCTCTGTCGAGATCGACACCGTCATGCCGCAGGACCTGATCAACGCCAAGCCGGCCGCGGCCGCGGTGCGCGAATTCTTCGGCTCGAGCCAGCTGTCGCAGTTCATGGACCAGACCAACCCGCTGTCCGAGGTCACCCACAAGCGGCGTCTGTCGGCGCTCGGGCCGGGCGGCCTGACCCGCGAACGCGCCGGCTTCGAGGTGCGCGACGTGCACCCGACCCACTATGGCCGGATGTGCCCGATCGAGACGCCGGAAGGCCCGAATATCGGTCTTATCAACAGCCTCGCGACCTTTGCCCGCGTCAACAAATACGGGTTCATCGAAACCCCGTATCGCGTGGTCAACGAAGGGCATGTGACCGACGAGGTCCACTATATGTCCGCGACCGAGGAAATGCGTCACACCGTGGCGCAGGCCAACGCGACGCTGGACGAGAACGGCAATTTCATCAACGAACTGGTCAGCACCCGCCAGTCCGGCGACTACACGCTGGCGCCGCGTGAAAACGTGGACCTGATCGACGTGAGCCCGAAACAGCTGGTGTCGGTTGCCGCCTCGCTGATCCCGTTCCTCGAGAACGACGACGCCAACCGCGCGCTGATGGGGTCGAACATGCAACGCCAGGCGGTGCCGCTGCTGCGCGCCGAGGCACCGCTGGTCGGCACCGGGATCGAGGGCAAGGTTGCCATCGACTCGGGCGCGGCCATCCAGGCCCGCCGGGCCGGCATCATCGACCAGGTCGACGCGCAGCGGATCGTGATCCGCGCCACCGAGGATCTGGAACTGGGCGATGCCGGGGTCGACATCTACCGGATGCGCAAGTTCCAGCGGTCGAACCAGAACACCTGCATCAACCAGCGGCCGCTGGTGAAGGTGGGCGACACCGTCCGCAAGGGCGAGGTGATCGCCGACGGTCCGTCCACCGACATGGGTGAACTGGCGCTGGGCAAGAACGTGGTCGTCGCGTTCATGCCGTGGAACGGCTACAACTACGAGGACTCGATCCTGATCTCGGAACGCATCGCGCGCGACGACGTGTTCACCTCGATCCATATCGAGGAATTCGAGGTTGCCGCCCGCGATACCAAGCTGGGGCCGGAAGAGATCACCCGCGACATTCCGAACGTGGGCGAAGAGGCGCTGCGCAACCTCGATGAGGCCGGCATCGTCTATATCGGCGCCGATGTCGAACCGGGTGACATCCTGGTGGGCAAGATCACCCCCAAGGGCGAAAGCCCGATGACGCCGGAAGAAAAGCTCCTGCGCGCCATCTTCGGTGAAAAGGCCAGCGACGTGCGCGACACCTCGCTGCGGGTCAAGCCGGGCGATTTCGGCACCGTGGTCGAGGTTCGCGTGTTCAACCGCCACGGCATCGACAAGGACGAGCGGGCGCTTCAGATCGAACGGGAAGAGATCGAACGGCTCGCCCGCGACCGCGACGACGAGATGGCGATCCTCGATCGCAACATCTATGCCCGTCTCCGGGGGCTGATCCTCGGCAAGACCGCGGTGAAGGGGCCCAAGGGCGTCAAGTCCGGTTCCGAGATCACCGAGGAACTGCTGGACACGCTGACCCGCGGCCAGTGGTGGCAACTGGCGCTCGGGGAGGAGGCCGACGCGCAGGTGGTCGAGGCTCTAAACGAGCAGTACGAGGCGCAGAAACGCGCGCTCGACGCCCGTTTCGAGGACAAGGTCGAAAAGGTCCGCCGCGGCGACGACCTGCCGCCGGGCGTGATGAAGATGGTCAAGGTGTTCGTGGCGGTGAAGCGCAAGCTGCAGCCGGGCGACAAGATGGCCGGCCGTCACGGGAACAAGGGCGTGATCTCGAAAGTGGTGCCGATGGAGGACATGCCGTTCCTCTCCGACGGGACCCCGGTCGATTTCTGCCTCAACCCGCTGGGCGTGCCGTCGCGGATGAATGTCGGCCAGATCCTCGAAACCCACATGGGCTGGGCCGCGCGCGGCCTGGGCCTGCGGATCGACGACGCGCTGGGCGATTACCGCCGCTCGGGCGACCTGACCCCGGTGCGCGAAGCGATGGCCCACGCCTATGGCGAGGATGTCTATGACGAGGGTATCTCGAACATGGACGAAGCCGAACTGGTCGAGGCGGCGGGCAACGTCACCCGTGGCGTGCCGATCGCGACCCCGGTCTTCGACGGCGCCAAGGAAGCCGACGTGAACGACGCGCTGATCCGCGCCGGGTTCGACACCTCGGGCCAGTCGGTCCTGTTCGACGGCCGGACCGGCGAACAGTTCGCGCGCCCGGTGACCGTGGGCATCAAGTACCTGCTGAAACTGCACCACCTGGTGGACGACAAGATCCACGCGCGTTCGACCGGGCCCTACAGCCTGGTGACCCAGCAGCCGCTGGGCGGCAAGGCGCAGTTCGGTGGCCAGCGTTTCGGGGAAATGGAGGTCTGGGCGCTCGAAGCCTATGGCGCCGCCTACACCCTGCAGGAGATGCTGACCGTCAAGTCGGATGACGTGGCAGGCCGGACCAAGGTCTATGAATCGATCGTCAAGGGCGAAGACAACTTCGAAGCGGGCGTGCCGGAATCGTTCAACGTTCTGGTGAAGGAAGTCCGCGGCCTCGGCCTGAACATGGAACTCCTGGATGCGGAGGTCGACGAGTGAAGGTGGGTTGAAAACCCACCCTACGGCGCCCCGTAGGGTGGGGTTCTACCCCACCGCCACCCCGGCCATCCGCACGAATTTGAGGTATCAAAATGAACCAGGAACTGACCAACAACCCGTTTAACCCGCTGACACCGCCGAAGGTGTTCGACGAGATCAAGGTTTCGCTGGCGAGCCCGGAACGGATCCTGTCGTGGTCCTACGGCGAGATCAAGAAACCGGAAACCATCAACTACCGCACGTTCAAGCCGGAACGCGACGGGCTGTTCTGCGCGCGCATCTTTGGTCCGATCAAGGACTATGAATGCCTGTGCGGCAAATACAAGCGCATGAAATACCGCGGCGTCGTCTGCGAGAAATGCGGCGTCGAGGTGACGCTGCAGAAGGTGCGCCGCGAACGCATGGGCCATATCGAACTGGCAGCACCCGTTGCGCATATCTGGTTCCTGAAATCGCTGCCGTCCCGCATCGGCCTGATGCTGGACATGACGCTGCGCGATCTGGAACGCGTGCTCTATTTCGAGAACTATGTGGTGATCGACCCGGGCCTGACCGACCTGAGCGAAGGCCAGATGCTCACCGAAGAAGAGTTCATGGACGCCCAGGACGCCTATGGCATGGACGCGTTCAGCGCCAATATCGGCGCCGAGGCGATCCGCGAGATGCTGGCCAAGATCGACCTCGAAAGCGAGGCCGAGCGCCTGCGCGAGGATCTCAAGGAAGCCACCGGCGAACTGAAGCCCAAGAAGATCATCAAGCGCCTGAAGGTGGTCGAGCATTTCATCGAATCCGGCAACCGCCCGGAATGGATGGTGCTGACCGTGATCCCGGTGATCCCGCCGGAACTGCGCCCGCTGGTGCCGCTCGACGGCGGCCGGTTCGCCACGTCCGACCTCAACGACCTCTATCGCCGGGTCATCAACCGCAACAACCGTCTCAAGCGGCTGATCGAGCTGCGCGCGCCCGACATCATCGTGCGCAACGAAAAGCGGATGTTGCAGGAATCGGTCGATGCGCTGTTCGACAACGGCCGTCGCGGTCGGGTCATCACCGGCGCCAACAAGCGGCCGCTGAAATCGCTCTCGGACATGCTCAAGGGCAAACAGGGCCGGTTCCGGCAGAACCTGTTGGGCAAACGCGTGGATTTCTCGGGCCGTTCGGTGATCGTGACCGGTCCGGAACTCAAGCTGCACCAGTGCGGGCTACCCAAGAAGATGGCGCTGGAGCTGTTCAAGCCGTTCATCTATTCGCGGCTCGAGGCCAAGGGCCTGTCCTCGACGGTGAAACAGGCCAAGAAGCTGGTCGAAAAGGAACGTCCCGAGGTCTGGGACATCCTCGACGAGGTGATCCGTGAACATCCGGTCATGCTGAACCGGGCGCCGACGCTGCACCGGCTGGGCATCCAGGCCTTCGAACCCACGCTGATCGAAGGCAAGGCGATCCAGCTGCACCCGCTGGTCTGTTCGGCCTTCAACGCCGACTTCGACGGTGACCAGATGGCCGTGCATGTCCCGCTGAGCCTCGAGGCGCAGCTGGAAGCGCGGGTCCTGATGATGTCGACCAACAACGTGCTGTCGCCGGCCAATGGCAGCCCGATCATCGTGCCGTCGCAGGACATGATCCTCGGGCTCTACTACGTCACCCTCGACCGCGAGGGGATGAAGGGCGAAGGCAAGGTGTTCGGCTCGATCGAAGAGGTGGAACATGCGCTGAACGCGGGCGAGGTGCACCTGCATTCGCGGATCACCGCGCGCATCCCGCAGATCGACGAGGAAGGCAACGAGGTTCTCAAACGCTACGAGACCACGCCGGGCCGCGTGCGGCTGGGCGCGCTGCTGCCGAAAAACGTCAAGGCGCCGTTCGACCTGGTCAACAAGCTGCTGCGCAAGAAAGAGGTGCAGCAGGTGATCGACACCGTCTACCGCTATTGCGGACAGAAGGAATCGGTCATCTTCTGCGACCAGATCATGGTCATGGGCTTCCGCGAAGCGTTCAAGGCCGGCATCTCGTTCGGCAAGGACGACATGGTGATCCCCGAGGACAAATGGGGCATCGTCGAGGACACCCGCGGCCAGGTCAAGGATTTCGAACAGCAATACATGGACGGCCTGATCACCCAGGGTGAGAAATACAACAAGGTTGTCGATGCCTGGTCGAAATGCAACGACCGCGTCACCGATGCGATGATGAACACCATCTCGGCCGTGGCCAAGGACGATGACGGCTCCGACAAGGAACCGAACTCGGTCTACATGATGGCCCATTCCGGCGCGCGGGGCTCGGTCACGCAGATGAAACAGCTGGGCGGGATGCGCGGCCTGATGGCCAAGCCCAACGGCGACATCATCGAAACGCCGATCATCTCGAACTTCAAGGAAGGCCTGACCGTTCTCGAATACTTCAACTCGACCCACGGCGCCCGCAAGGGCCTGTCGGATACCGCGCTGAAGACCGCGAACTCGGGCTACCTGACCCGGCGCCTGGTGGACGTGGCGCAGGATTGCATCGTGCGCCAGCAGGATTGCGGCACCGAGCGGGCGATCACGGCCGAAGCGGCCGTGAACGACGGCGAGGTCGTGGCATCGCTGGCCGAGCGCGTGCTGGGCCGCGTCGCGGCCGACGACATCCTGCGTCCGGGCACCGACGAGGTGATCGTTGCGGCCGGTCAGCTGATCGACGAACGCATGTCCGACACCATCGACGAGGCCGGCGTGCAGTCGGCGCGCATCCGGTCGCCGCTGACCTGCGAGGCCGAGGAAGGCGTCTGTGCCATGTGCTATGGCCGCGACCTGGCCCGTGGCACCATGGTGAACACCGGCGAGGCCGTCGGCATCATCGCCGCGCAGTCGATCGGGGAACCGGGCACCCAGCTGACCATGCGGACCTTCCACATCGGTGGTGTCGCGCAGGGCGGGCAGCAATCCTTCCTCGAAGCCAGCCAGCAGGGTGTTGTCGCGTTCGAGAACGCCAACACGCTGGAAAACGCGGCGGGTGAAGTGCTGGTGATGGGCCGCAACATGAAGCTCGTCATCCGCGACGAGAACGGCGAGGAACGTGCCAGCCACAAGCTGGGCTACGGGACGCGCCTGTTCGTCAAGGACGGCGACAAGGTGGCCCGTGGCGACAAGCTGTTCGAATGGGATCCCTACACCCTGCCGATCATCGCCGAAAAGGCCGGCACCGCCAAGTTCGTCGACCTCGTGGGCGGCATCGCCGTGCGCGATGAAACCGACGATGCGACGGGCATGACCCAGAAGATCGTGATCGACTGGCGCGCCGCGCCCAAGGGCAACGATCTCAAGCCCGAGATCATCCTGGTCGGCGAGGACGGCGAACCGGTGCGCAACGAGGCCGGCAATCCCGTGACCTACCCGATGTCGGTGGACGCGATCCTGTCGGTCGAAGATGGCCAGCAGCTGCAGGCCGGCGACGTGGTGGCGCGGATCCCGCGCGAGGGCGCCAAGACCAAGGACATCACCGGTGGTCTGCCGCGGGTGGCGGAACTGTTCGAGGCGCGCCGTCCCAAGGATCACGCGATCATCGCCGAAATCGACGGCTATGTGCGGTTCGGGCGCGACTACAAGAACAAGCGCCGCATCAGCATCGAACCCGCCGACGAGTCGATGGAACCGGCCGAATACATGGTGCCCAAGGGCAAGCATATCCCGGTGCAGGAAGGCGACTTCGTGCAGAAGGGCGACTATATCATGGACGGTAATCCCGCGCCGCATGACATCCTGTCGATCATGGGTGTCGAGGCGCTCGCCGATTACATGATCGACGAGGTGCAGGATGTCTATCGTCTGCAGGGCGTGAAGATCAACGACAAGCATATCGAGGTGATCGTCCGGCAGATGCTGCAGAAATGGGAGATCCTGGAAAGCGGCGACACCACGCTGCTCAAGGGTGAACATGTCGACAAGCAGGAATTCGACACCGCCAACGAAAAGGCGCTGGCGCAGGGTGCCCGCCCGGCACAGGGCGAACCGATCCTGCTGGGCATCACCAAGGCGTCGCTGCAGACGCGGTCCTTCATCTCGGCGGCGTCCTTCCAGGAAACCACCCGCGTGCTGACCGAAGCCTCGGTTCAGGGCAAGAAGGACAAGCTGGTGGGCCTGAAGGAAAACGTGATCGTCGGCCGCCTGATCCCGGCCGGGACCGGCGGTGCCACCCAGCGGGTGCGCCGGATCGCGCAGGATCGCGACAACGTGGTGATCGAGGCCCGCCGCGAAGAGGCCGAGGCCGCCGCGGCCCTGGCCGCGCCCGCCGAGGACACGATGGGCGATCCCTTTGGCGATACGCTGGTCGAGACGCCCGAAAACCGGGATTGATCGAAACCCGGACATGATACCGACCCCGGCGCCCCGTTGCGCCGGGGTTTTTCGTTGGGGCCGGCGGAAAATCGTTTCGCCGTCGCGACGGGGCTTCCCTTCCCGCGGCGGCTTGTGTTTGCTGCGCGGGAAATCGGGCAGAGGTGGTCATGGAACCCAGAACCAGGATGATCGGGCTGCTGCGCTTTTCGGTGCTGACCCCCACCTATTATTCCGAGCGTTTCGCCACGCTCGAGGAAACCGCCGCGCATCTGTTTTCGCCCGACCGGATGGCGCTGCGGTTCCGCCTGTTCGAAAAGCTGTGCCTGCCGTCGCTCATCCGCCAGTCCGACCCCGATTTCCAGGCGGTCGTGCTGACCGCCGAGGCGATGCCCGAGCATTGGCTGGGGCGGCTGCTGGATCTGATCGAACCTCTGCCGAACGTCCATTGCATCGCCGTCGGCACCGGCGTGCATTACAGGCTGTTGCAGCGCGGCTATGACGCGGTGCCGCTGGACGGGGCCACCCACCGCATCCTGTTCCGGCTCGACGATGACGATGCGCTGGACGGCGATTTCGTCGCCCGCACCAAGCGGCTGGCCAAGGGACTGATGCAGCTGCACGGCCCCGACACGCCCTTTGCCATTGCCCATAATCGCGGCTTCTACCTGCGCCGCGACGGACAGGGCGGCACCGAGGTGTTCGATGCCTGCGAACGCGCGCCGCTGTCGACCGGCACCACGCTGGTGGCGCCCGTGGGGTATCCGCACAATCCCTACCGGTTCAACCACCGCAGGATGGCGCAGCATTTCAACACCTGGTCGGACATCACCACGCCCGCCTTCCTGCGCAGCATCCACGGCGACAACAAATCGAAACCGTCGCAGCAGGGGCTGACCCACAGGATGAAGGATGGCGCCATCGACGCGGCACTGCGGCGCCATTTCGGCCTGTCCCTGGCCGGGGTCAAGGGGATCTGAGCCCATGCAGATGACCGACAATCTGCGCGGGGCCGCGCTGATGATGGCCAGCATGGCCGCCTTCACCATCAACGATACCTGCATCAAGGCGATCGGCGGCGACATGCCGCTGTTCCAGATCCTCACGTTGCGCGGGCTGGGCGCGGTGGTGCTGATCTATGCGCTGGCGCGCCATTGCGGCGCGCTGCGGGTGCGCCTGCCGCGTCGCGACTGGGCCCTGATCGGACTGCGCAGCGCGGCCGAGGCGGCGGCGGCCTATTTCTTCCTGACCGCGCTGATCAACATGCCGCTGGCCAATGTCACGGCGGTGCTCCAGATGCTGCCGCTCACCGTGACGCTCGGCGCGGCGCTAGTGTTGGGCGAACCGGTCGGCTGGCGCCGGATGCTGGCGATCCTGATCGGCTTTGGCGGCATGTTGCTGATCGTCCGCCCCGGCCCCGAGGGGTTCGATACCCATGCGCTCTTTGCGCTGGCGGCGGTGGGATGCGTCACCGTGCGCGACCTCAGCGTGCGGCGGATGTCGGCGCGGGTGCCGTCGATGCTGGTGACGCTGTCCGCCTCGGTGGCGGTGCTGGTATTCGCGGCGGTGCTGTCGCTGACCGAGGACTGGACCCCGGTCAGCGGGCGCAGCGCCGCGTTGCTGGCCGGATCGGTGCTGTTCGTTTTTTTCGGTTACCTGTTCAGCGTGCTGGTGATGCGGTCCGCAGAGGTGTCTTTTACCGCGCCGTTCCGCTATACAGGGCTGCTCTGCGCGCTGGTGCTGGGCTGGCTGGTCTTTGACCACTGGCCCGACCCGCTGACATTGCTGGGCGCGGCGATCGTGGTGGGATCGGGTCTGTTTGCGCTGTGGCGGGAACGCGCGGCAACGCGGGGCGCGCGCGCGGCCATGCGCCCCGGTTCCTGACGGTCAGCGCGGCAGTGACGCGGCGGCGCGGGCGAGCGTTTCGATCCGCGCCCAGTCGCCGGATGCCACCGCGTCGCCCGGCGCGACCCAGCTGCCGCCGACGCAGACCACGTTGGCGAGGCGCAGGTAATCGGGCGCATTCGCGGCGGTGATGCCGCCGGTGGGGCAGAACGAGATCTGCGGCAGCGGTGCGCCGATGGCCTTCAGCGCAGGCGCCCCGCCCGAGGCCTCGGCGGGAAAGAACTTCAGCATGTCATAGCCGCGCGCGAGCAGGGCCATTGCCTCGGTCGCGGTGGCGGCGCCGGGCAATAGCGGCAGGTCCTCGGCCTCGCAGGCGTCGAGCAGGGCGTCGGTCGCGCCGGGCGATACGCCAAAACTGGCGCCGGCTGCCCTGGCGGCCCGCACGTCGTCCGGGGTGATCAGGGTTCCGGCCCCGACCACGCCACCCCTGACCTGTGCCATTTCGCGGATCACCTCCAGCGCGGCGGGGGTGCGCAGCGTGACCTCGAGCACCGGCAGGCCGCCGGCGATCAGCGCCTCGGCCAGCGGCCGCGCGGCGGCCACGTCGTCGATGACCAGCACCGGCACGACCGGCGCGAGCCGGCAGATTTCCCGGCTGCGGCGTGAGGCTTCGCGAGGTGCCAGCACGGCTCAGAACCTGAACACGGTGGCACCGGCATCGGCCGCGCCGACCGCCTGGCGGAACCCGGTGAACAGATCGCGGCCACAGCCCCGGTCATTGCCCGACAGGTCGCAGGTCGCGGGGTCGCGGTTCATCACGCCCTCGGTCAGGATCTCGATCCGGCCGCGTTCGGCATCGACGCGCAGCAGGTCGCCGTCGCGCAGCCGCGCGATGGGGCCGCCGTCCAGCGCCTCGGGGCAGACATGGATCGCAGCGGGCACCTTGCCGGATGCGCCCGACATGCGCCCGTCGGTGACCAGCGCCACCTTCTGCCCGCGTTCCTGCAGGACCGACAGGATCGGGGTCAGGCTGTGCAGTTCGGGCATCCCGTTCGCCTTTGGACCCTGGAACCGGACCACCGCGACAAGATCGCCGGTCAGTTCCCCCGCCCTGAAGGCAGCCTTGACCGCCTCCTGGTCATGGAACACCCGCACCGGCGCCTCGACCACGCGATGTTCGGGGGCGACGGCCGAGACCTTGATCACGGCGGTGCCCAGGTTGCCGGTCAGCCGTTTCAACCCGCCGGTGGGCTGGAACGGGTCGTTGGCCGGGCGCAGGATCCGGTCATTGTGGCTTTCGCGCGGCCCGGCCTCCCAGCGCAGCCCGTCGGGGCCGAGCTTGGGTTCGGCCACATAATGCGCCAGCCCGGTGCCGGCGACGGTGCGGGTGTCGGGATGCAGCAGCCCGGCATCGAGAAGCCCGCCGATCACATAGGCCAGCCCGCCGGCGGCGTGGAAATGGTTCACGTCCGCCAGCCCGTTGGGATAGACCCGCGCCATCAGCGGCACCACCTCCGAGATGTCGGCGAAATCCTCCCAGTCGAGCCGGATACCCCCGGCGGCGGCCATGGCGATCAGGTGGATCAGCAGGTTGGTCGACCCGCCGGTGGCATTCAGCCCGACGATCCCGTTGACGAAGGCACGTTCGTCGAGGATGTCGCAGACCGGCGTATAGGCGTTGCCCAGCGCCGAAAGCGACAGCGCCCGCCGCGCGCCTGCGGCGGTCAGCGCGTCGCGCAGCCCCGTATTCGGGGTGACAAAGCTGGAGCCCGGCAGGTGCAGGCCCATGAACTCCATCAGCATCTGGTTGGTATTGGCGGTGCCGTAGAAGGTGCAGGTGCCCGGCCCGTGATAGGCGGCCATCTCGGCGGCCATCAACACGTCGCGCCCGACCTCTCCGGCGGCGAATTTCTGGCGCACCTTTGCCTTTTCGTCATTGGCCAGCCCGCTTTCCATCGGACCGGCCGGCAGGAACACCGCCGGCAGATGGCCAAAGCTCTGCGCGGCGATCACCAGCCCCGGCACGATCTTGTCGCAGACGCCGAGGAACACGGCGGCGTCATAGGTGTTGTGGCTCAGCGCGATCGCGGCGGCCATGGCGATCACATCGCGGGAAAACAGCGACAGTTCCATCCCGGCGGCGCCCTGGGTGACGCCATCGCACATGGCGGGCACACCGCCCGCCACCTGCGCGGTGCCGCCGACCGACCGGGCCGCATCGCGGATCAGCGCCGGAAACCGCTCAAAGGGCTGGTGCGCCGACAGCATGTCGTTATAGGCGGTGACGATGGCCAGGTTGCCCGCCTTGCCGGTGGCCAGCGCCTGTTGATCGTCACCCGCGCCGGCATAGGCATGCGCCTGTCCCGAACAGGACAGGTGCGCGCGGGCGGGGCCGCTGTCGCGTGCCTGCGCCATGCGGTCGAGATAGGCGGCCCGGCTTTGCGCGCTGCGGGTCCTGATGCGGTCGGTTACCTCGGCCAGTTTCGGATGCAGATCCATGTGCCGGCTTCCTTTCCGGTTGCGGGGCGGCAATTATGTTTGCGCTAACATTTCCTGCGCCCGAGCACAAGAAGCACAGTCATTGTGTCGTCGTGCAGAGCCTAGCACGGGCGAAAAGGCTTGTCAGGATACACGGATATCGGCAAACGGGCAGGACGCGAACCCGAAGGAGAACCCAGATGATCGGTCGGGGCCGACTGGCGGCAATCGCCGTGCTGACGATTTTGGCCTGCCCCGCCGGGGCGCAGGACGGTGGTGGAGCCCGCCCGCCCGCCGCAGTCACGGTGCAGACGCTGGCCGCGCAGGACGTGACGATCACCGCCACGCTGCCGGGGCGGATCGTCGCTTCGGGCAGGGCCGAGGTGCGCCCGCAGGTCGACGGTATCGTCACCGATCGGCTGTTCACCGAGGGCAGCGAGGTCGAAAAGGGCGACCCGCTCTACAAGATCGACGACGCCAGCTATGCGGCGCTGGTGGCCGCGGCGTCGGCGTCGGTGGCACAGGCCAGGGCCAATCTCGACGCCGCCGAAAGCGAGGCCAGGAGGCTGCAGACCCTGTTCGACCGCAAGGTTGCCAGCGAACAGAATGTCGATGACGCGAAATCGGACCGCGATGCCAAGGCGGCGGCGTTGCAGGTGGCCGAGGCGCAGCTGCTCGCCGCGCAGATCGACCTGGATCACACCACGATCCGCGCGCCGCTGTCGGGGATCGTCGGCCGGTCGCTGACCACGCAGGGCGCGCTGGTGACGCGGGGACAGGCGGCCGCGCTGGCGGTGATCCGCAGTATCGACCCGGTCCATGTGGACGTTACCCAGTCGGCGGCCGAGGTCATTCGCGCCCGGCGCGGGTTGGGCGATGCAGGCCTCGACGAGGCCGACCAGAGCGTGACCCTGCGGCTGGCCGATGGTGGCACCTATGACCAGATCGGGCTGCTGACCGCGGCCGAGCCCTATGTCGACGAACTGACCGGTGTCGTGGTGCTGCGGCTGACCTTTCCCAACCCCGAACAGCTGTTGCTGCCGGGCATGTATGTGCAGGTCGAGATGCCGCAATATGTGGCCCGGGATGTGATCCTGGCGCCCCAGCAGGGCGTCACCCGCGATCGCCGGGGCCGACCGGTGGCGATGGTGGTGAGTGCCGACAACACCGTCGAGCAGCGCGACCTGACCATCCTCGGCGACCAGGGGCCGCACTGGATCGTCACCGATGGCCTGGCGGATGGGGACCGCATCATCGTCGAGGGCCTGCAGAAGATCGGCGTCGGCATGACCGTTGCACCGGAAGAACAGGCCGCGCCTGGCGAGACCGGAAACTAGGCGGGCGGGACCGACGACATGGCGCGTTACTTCATCGACCGACCGGTGTTCGCCTGGGTGATCTCGATCCTGATCATGGGCGTCGGGGTGCTGTCCATCCTGTCGCTGCCGGTGGCGCAATATCCCCGGATCGCACCGCCGACGGTGAGCATCAGCGCCTCCTATCCCGGCGCCTCCGCCGAAACCGTGGCCAACACGGTCACCCAGGTGATCGAACAGCAGATGACCGGGCTGGACGGGCTGCGCTATATCGAATCCAGTTCGACCGCGACCGGAGGTGCGTCGATCACGCTGACCTTCGATACCGGCACCGATCCGGACATCGCGCAGGTGCAGGTGCAGAACAAGCTGGCGCAGGCAACGCCGCTGCTGCCGGAGATCGTGCAGCGGCTGGGGGTCGGCGTGCGCAAGTCCTCGTCCGGGTTCCTGATGGTGGTGGCGCTTATTTCCACCGATGGCGCGCTCGAACAGGTGGACCTGGCCGATTACATGTCGACCAACCTGGTCAACGATATCAGCCGGATCGAAGGCGTCGGCGAGGTGCAGGTCTTCGGTTCGAAATATGCCATGCGCATCTGGCTCAGCCCGGCGCGGCTGGCGGCCTATGAACTGACGCCCACCGATGTGATCAACGCGGTCTCGGCCCAGAACACCCAGATCACCGCCGGCGAGTTCGGGCAGAGGCCCACCGTCCCGGGCCAGCAGCTGAACGCCACGATCACCGCGCAGTCGCTGCTGTCCACGCCCGAGGATTTCGAACAGATCGTGCTGCGCGCCGCCACCGATGGCGGGCTGGTGCTGCTCAAGGACGTGGCGCGGGTCGAGATTGGGGCCGAGGATTATTCCACCATCGGGCGGTTCAACGGCAAGCCGTCGGCGGGCATGGCGATCCAGCTGTCCTCGGGCGCCAACGCGCTGGATACCGCCGAGCGGGTCAAGGAACGAGTCGAATCATTTGCCGAGTTCTTTCCCGAGAACGTGGAATATGTGATCCCCTTCGACACCACGCCCTTTGTCGAGATCTCGATACACGAGGTGCAGAAGACCCTGTTCGAGGCGATCGGGCTGGTGTTCCTGGTGATGCTTCTGTTCCTGCAGAACCTGCGCGCCACGCTGATCCCGACGCTGGCGGTGCCGGTGGTGCTGCTGGGAACCTTCGGCATTCTGGCGATGGCCGGGTTCACCATCAACACGCTGACCATGCTGGCGATGGTGCTGGCGATCGGCCTGCTGGTCGATGACGCCATCGTCGTGGTCGAGAACGTGGAACGGATCATGGAGGACGAGGGGCTGGGCCCGCGCGAGGCCACCCACAAATCCATGGGCCAGATCACCCCGGCGCTGGTCGGGATCGCGATGGTGTTGTCGGCGGTGTTCGTGCCGATGGCCTTTTTCGGCGGTTCAACGGGCGTGATCTACCAGCAATTCGCCATCACCATCGTCTCGGCGATGGCGCTGTCGGTGGTGGTGGCGATCACCCTGACCCCGGCCCTGTGCGCGTCGATCCTGAAACCCAAGCGCCACGGCGAGGCGCGAGGGCCGCTGGGCTGGTTCAACCGCGGTTTCGCGGCGTTGACGCGGGGCTATGCCGGCGCGGTCGGCGGTATCGTGACGCGGCCGCTGCGGGTGGGCCTGATCTATGCGATGATGGTGGCCGCGATGGTCTGGATGTTCCAGAAGACCCCGACGGCGTTCCTGCCCGACGAGGACCAGGGGATCATGTTCACGCTGATCCAGGCCCCCACCGGCGCGACCGCCGAGCGCACGCTGGAGGTGGTCGAGCAGGTCGAGAACCATTTCCTGAACGTGGAATCGGAGTCGGTGGAATCGATGTTCGGCGTGGTCGGGTTCAGCTTCGGCGGGCAGGGGCAGAACGTGGGCATGACCTTCGTGCGGCTCAAGGACTGGTCCGAACGCGAAACCCCCGACAAGAGCGTCGGCGCGCTGGCTGGGCGCGGCTTCGCGGCGCTGTCGGGGATACGCGATGCGCTGGTGTTTCCGATCGTCCCGCCGGCGGTGACCGAACTGGGCAATGTCAGCGGTTTCGATTTCTATCTGCAGGCCCGCGGCGGCCAGACCCATGAACAGCTGCTCGCGGCGCGCAACCAGTTGCTGGGCGCGGCCGCCCAGAGCCCGCTGATCGGGTCGGTCCGGCCGTCCGGGCTCGAGGACGCGGCGCAGTACCGGCTCGACGTGGACTGGCGCGCGGCGGGGGCGATGGGGGTGTCGGCCAGCGAGGTCGGCAACCTGCTGTCGGTGGCCTGGGCCGGGCGTTACGTCAACGATTTCGTCGACCAGGGCCGGATCAAGCGTGTCTATGTGCAGGGCGAGGCAGGGGCGCGGTCGGCGCCGTCGGATATCGAACGCTGGCGCATCCGCAACGCCACCGGCGGGCTGGTGCCGTTCTCGAATTTCACCACCGGGGGCTGGAGCTTTGGCCCGCAGGGGCTGTCGCGGTTCGACGGGATGCCGTCGATGCGCATCCAGGGCTCGCCCGCCGCGGGCGTGTCCACCGGCGAGGCGATGGCCGAAATGGAACGCCTGGTGGGCGACCTGCCGCCCGGCTACGCGGTGGCCTGGACCGGGCTGAGCTACGAGGAACGGCAATCGGGGGCGCAGGCGCCGCTGCTCTATGCGTTGTCGCTGGCGGCGGTGTTCCTCAGCCTGGCCGCGCTCTACGAAAGCTGGTCGATCCCGTTCGCGGTGATGCTGGCCATGCCGATCGGGGTGCTGGGCGCGCTGGCGGGCGCATGGCTGGGCGGGTTCGAAAACGGCGTGTTCTTCCAGGTCGGGCTGCTGACCGTGATCGGGTTGACCGGCAAGAACGCGATCCTGATCGTCGAGTTTGCCCGCGACCGGATGAATTCGGGCGAACCGGCGGTGCAGGCGGTGCGCGAGGCCGCCCGGCAGCGGTTCCGGCCGATCATCATGACCTCGATGGCGTTTTCGCTGGGCGTGCTGCCGCTGGTGCTGAGCACCGGCGCGGGATCCGGCGGGCGCAACGCGATCGGCTCGGGCGTGCTGGGCGGCACGCTTTCGGCAACCGTGCTGGGCATCCTGTTCGTGCCGCTGTTCTTCGTGCTGGTGCGGCGGCTGCTCGGCCGTCCGGTCTGACCGCTGCCGCCGCGCCGGTGCTAGAGGCCGGTTTCGCGCTTGCGCACGGCGACCAGCGACAGGATTTCATGCACCATCTGGGTGCCCACATGGGCGGTGTTGGACGTCGCATCATATTGCGGCGCGATCTCGACCACGTCGCCGCCCATTACCGGCAGTCCGGCCAGCCCGCGCAGCAGCGCCTGCACCTCGCGCGGGGTCAGCCCGCCCACTTCGGGCGTGCCGGTCCCCGGCGCATAGGCCGGGTCGAACGCATCGACATCGAGCGAGATGTAGAACGGCGCGTCGCCCACGACCCGCTGGGCGGCTTCGAGCACGGCCTTCACGCCCATCTCGGCAAATTCCTCGGCATGGATCACGGTCATGCCCGTGTCATAGGAAAACTCCCACAGGTATTCGGCGCTGCCGCGAATGCCGATCTGGATCGTGCGTTCCGGGTCAAGGGCATTGTTCAGCACGGCCTGCCGGAACGGGCCGCCATGGTGGAACTTGCTGTGTTCGTAGTTGCCCGAGGTATCCGCATGGGCGTCGATATGGACGCAGCCAACCGGCGCACCCTCGGCCAGGCCCTTCAGGATCGGCCCGGTGATCGAATGATCGCCGCCCACCGAGACCGGGATCGCGCCGCTGTCGCGGATGCGGCGATAGAAGGTTTCGATGTCGGCATGGCACATCGCCAGGTCGAACCGCGACCGGAACGGAACGTCGCCGATATCGGCCACGTCCAGTTCGGCCGTCGGCACCGTGTCCAGCACATGGTTGTAGGGGCCGACCCGTTCCTGCGCCCGCACCGCGCGCGGCCCGAACCGCGCCCCGTTGCGGTTGGTCACGCCCAGGTCCATCGGCACGCCGACCAGCACGGCCTCGAGCCCTTCGGGGCCCGGCGCCTGCGGCGCATCGAGAAGGGTGGGGATGCCGCCATAGGGCAGGGTGCGGCTGCCGTCGGGCCGGAACTGCACATCCGCCACCCGCCGGAACTTCGGGTCGAAGATGTCGGCCCCGCCGGTGCCGGAATATTTCGCGCGCAGCGCGTCGAGCCTGTCCTTGTCCATGCGTTCTCTGCCCCGTGTTACTGCTGATAGGGGTCGAGGCTGTCGCGCAGCCCGTCGCCCAGAAAGTTGAAGGCCAGCACCACGACGATGATCGGCAGCATCGGGATCGCCGTCCAGGGATAGATCTCGATCGAGGCGAGGTTCTGCGCGTCGTTGAGCATCACCCCCCAGCTGACCGCCGGCGCCCGCAGCCCCAGGCCCAGGAATGACAGCGCGGTTTCGCCCAGGATCATCGCCGGGATCGACAGGGTGGCCGAGGCGATCAGATGCGACATGAAATTGGGCAGCAGGTGCTTGCGGATCACCCGGCCCGACGAGGCGCCCATGATCTCGGCGGCCCGCACATATTCCTCTTCGCGCAGGGCCAGGAACTTGGCCCGCACCGCGCGGGCCAGCCCGGGCCAGTCGAGGATGCCCAGGATCAGCGAGATGATGAAGAACACCGCCACCGGCCCCCAGTTCGACGGAACCGCCGCCGACAGGGCCAGCCACAGCGGCAGTTCGGGCAGCGATCGCAGGACCTCGATCACCCGGTTGATCACCCAGTCGATCCTGCCGCCGAAATAACCGGCCATCGACCCGAACCCGATCCCCAGCAGGAAGGACACCGTTATTCCGATCAGGCCGACCGTCAGCGACAGCTGCGCGCCATACAGGATGCGCGAAAACACGTCCCGCCCCAGCCGGTCCGACCCCCACAGGAACACCGTCGCCCCCTCGGGCGCGCAGAACAGGTGGGTGTCGGTCGGGATCAGCCCCGCCAGCCGATAGCCGTCGCCCGCGCAGAAAAACTCGAGCTTCATCGGCCGCGTGGTGTCGGGGACGAATTTCCACTGGAAGGTCTCCATGTCGGCCTCGGCGGTCACCGGATAGACATAGGGGCCGACCAGTTCGCCCTGATGCAGGAACCGCACGATCTGCGGCGGCGCAAAGAGATGTTCGGAATGGCGTTCGTTCGGCGTGTAGGGGGCGATGAAACCGGCAAAGGGCAGCATCAGGTAGCTGACCAGCAGGAAGATCCCCGACACCAGCCCCAGCTTGTGGGTGCGGAACTTGCGCCAGATCAGCAGCCAGTTGGGCGCGTCGAGATCCCGCCGTTCGGGCGACCGCAGGCTGGCCTGCGGATCATAGGGCGCGTCGTCCACATAGCGGCCATCGGGGAGCGTGGTCATGTATCCCGCCCCTCGTAGCGGATGCGCGGGTCCAGCAGCACCAGCAGCACGTCCGAGATCATCGTGCCCACCAGTGTCAGCAGGGCGACGAACATCAGCACGAAACCGGACAGGAACTGGTCCTGGGTCTTCAGCGCGGTCAGCAGGGTCGGGCCGATGGTCTGCAGGCCCAGCACCACCGACACCAGCACCGAGCCCGACACCATCGACGGCAGCAGGTTGCCGATATCGGCCACGAACGGGTTGAAGGCCACGCGCAGGGGGTATTTCACCAGCATTCGCGGCGGGCTCAGGCCCTTGGCCACGGCGGTTTCCACATAGGGTTTGCCCAGCTCGTCCAGCAGGTTGGCGCGCAGCCGCTGCATCATCGCCGCTGCGCCGGAGGTGCCGATCACGAATGTGGGCACGATCAGGTGCACGAGGATCGACTTCATCTTGTCGAACGACATCGGCTCGCCTTCGAACCGCGGGTCCATCAGCCCGCCGATGGGCAGGTCAAAGAGCTTGTGCCCGTAGTAGAACAGGATCAGCGCCAGCAGGAAATTCGGTGTGGCGAGGCCGAGATAGCCGACAAAGGCCGAGGTATAGTCGACCCAGGTGCGCGACCGTGCCGCCGCCAGCACGCCCAGCGGCAGCGCGACCAGATAGACGAACAGCACGGCGGCGAGATTGACCAGCACCGTCAGCCACAGGCTTTCGCCGACGATCTCGGCCACCGGCCGGTCGAACTCGAAGCTCCAGCCGAAATTGCCCTGGATCAGCCCGGAAAACCCGTGCGGGCCGGGCATGAAGCCGATCCAGATCAGGTATTGCTGCCACAGCGGCCGGTCCAGCGCGTATTCCTTGCGCAGGAATTCGGCCTTGGCGACCCCGGCGGACTGGCCGGTGGCCCGCAATTCGGCGATCTGGTTGGACAGGTAGTCGCCGGGTGGCAGGTTGATGATGATGAAAACCAGCGCCGACACCACCAGCAGCGTCAGCAGCATCGTGCCGAAGCGGTAGATGGCATAGCGCAGCAGGCTCATCAGTTGGCGCCGGCCGGATCGAAATAGAACTCGTCAATGCGGTGAATGCCGAAATGCGCGCCGGGGTCCCAGGCCCAGATCGCCTTTTCGGGCACGTTGCGCAGCCCGTTGTTGACCACGACCGGTTGCGGCGCCTCGGCGAGAATGCCGATGCCATAGACCTGGTCGGCGTGGATCTTTAGCATCTCGCGCCAGACCGCGCCGCGTTCCGCATCCGAACTGGCGCGTTCCCAGTCATGGGACAGCTCCAGCAATCGTTGGGCGTCGGGCATGTCCGGGGCTTCTCCGGCGTCGCCATTGGTCTGATAGAACTGCCCCCATTTCGGCCAGGCAAAGAAATCCTGGTGTCGCGGGGCGAGGTAGTCGGGCGAGGTCGACGCCTGCGGGATGCCGTTATCCCAGCCGAACCAGACCGCCGCCATGCAATTGCCGGCAAAGATGCGGTTGCGCAGGATGTCGCGGTCCAGCGGGCGCATCACCAGCTTGACACCGATCTCGCGCCAGGTGTCGGTGACAATCTGCAGGGCGTTCTCGACCTCCTGCCGCTCGCCCGCGGTTTCGATCACGATTTCCATCGGCCGGCCATCGGGCAGCAGCCGGATGCCCCGGGGATCGCGGTCGGACAGGCCGGCCTCGTCCAGCAGCGCATTGGCCGCCGCGGGGTCGAACGCCGCCCAGGCGTCGCGGTTGGCCTGGTCGAAGAACGGGCTTGCCGGCAGCACGGTCATCGCGCCGGGTTTGGCCAGCTTGAAGAACAGCGCCCGGTTGATCGCCTCGCGGTCGATCCCGAGGCTCAGCGCGCGGCGCACCCGGACATCGCGCAGCACCCTGCGCCAGCCATCGTCCTCGTAGTTCAGGTTGGGATAGATCGCGATCTGCGAGGCCACGCCCGACGCCCAGAGCAGGGTCCGGTAATTGCCGCCATCGGCTTCGCCCTTGCGCAGGATCGGGATGTCGCGAAAGCCCAGGCCGCGCGCCTGCAGGTCGCTTTCGCCCGCGTTGGACTTGGCCGCGACGAGACCGCTGCCGACGATCTCCATCTCCACCACGTCGATATAGGGCAGCTGCTGCCCGGTGCTGTCGATGCGATGGTAATAGGGGTTGCGCACGAAAAGGTGGCGCACCTTCTTGCCGGAACTTGCATTCATCCAGGGTTGCAGCGTCGGCAGCTGGTGATTGTCGAACTTGTAGAGGTTGTCGCGCTTGTTGTGCAGCGCCGGCCAGCTCTTGACCCGCGCCTCGGCGACCAGCATTTCCAGCGCGGCGGGATCGGCGTAATCGCCGTGGAACTGTTTCAGGAAATGCGCCGGCCGGTAGATGAAGGGCGGCCGGGCCTGGGCCAGCGTGCCCAGGAAATTCGGGTTCGGCTGTTCCCATTCGAAGATCACGGTCGTCTCGTCGGGAAAGCTGACCTGCGGCAGCTTGCCGTCCATGCGCAGGAAATCGGGCGGGCCGGACGGACTGAGCAGCTCGTTGTTCGCCACGTCCTTCCACCAGTATTCGAAATCCGCCGAGGTAAAGGGCGCGCCGTCGGACCAGCGGTGTCCGGGGCGCAGGCGCAGCGTGAATTTCCTGTCGCCGTCGTTTTCGGCATCCAGCAGCAGGTCGGGCACCAGCTGATAATCCTGGTCGTATCCCACCAGCCGGGCATAGCCGTAGACGACCATCTGCCGGATGTCCTTGTCGCTGGTGACCATCGTGTGCAGCGTGCCGCCGGGGGTGCCGGTGGTCCGGCCCTTGGCGGGCAGATCGACCACCAGCGGCGTGGCCGGCAGGCGCTCGGACACCGGCGGCAGGTGTTCGTTCCTGACCTCCTCGGCCCAGAACGCGCCCTCGACAGGTTCGGGAGGCGCCGCGATCAGCGGCAGGGGCAGCAGCGCGGCAAGCGCGCCAAGCAGGGTTCGTCGGGTCAGGTCATTCATGGCATCGCACCTTGTGGCCGGGTTCGATCTGCGCGAGTGAAGGTATCACGCCGTCGGAAAATCGGAAGGGTTCTGGCCAGTTCGACGGTGCGCCCGCCCCCTGTGCCACCAGTTTCAGGTCGATCGGGCGGTCGATATCGGGTTCCGGTTGCGCCGCGATCAACGCCTGCGTGTAGGGGTGGCGCGGATTGTGGAACAACGTGTCGGGCGGCGCCTGTTCCACCACCAGCCCCTGCCGCATCACCGCCACCTCGTCGGCGATCCGGGCCACCACCGCCAGGTCGTGGCTGATGAACAGATAGCTCAGCCCCATCCGGTCGCGGATATCCTCGAGCAGCGCCAGGATCTGTTCCTGCACGCTCACATCCAGCGCCGAGGTCGGTTCGTCGCAGACCAGCAGCGCCGGGTCCAGCATCAGCGCCCGCGCGATCGACAGCCGTTGCCGCTGCCCGCCGGAAAAGGCGTGCGGATAGCGTTTCAGCATACCCGGATCCAGCCCGACCAGCCCGAGCATCTCGGTGGCGCGGTCGCGCCGTTCGGCGCGGGTGCCGACCCGGTGGATGTCGAGCGGTTCGACCAGCGCATCGAGGATGCGCATTCGCGGGCTGAGCGACGAATAGGGGTCCTGGAACACCATCTGTGCCTGTTTCTGGAACGCGGTGCGCTGGGCGCGGGTCATGGTGTGGACCGGCAGCGGCTCGGCCCCCGGTTCGGCTCCGAACAGCACCTCGCCGCCCGGATCGGGCGGTTCCGCCCCCAATGCGATCCGCGCCGCCGTGGTCTTGCCCGAACCGCTTTCGCCGACGATGGCGAGCGTCTTGCCGCGCGGCAGGCTCAGGTCCACCCCGCGGCAGGCATGGATCAGCATGTCCGGCGACCAGGCCGACCCGCCGCGCAGCCTGTAGGTCTTGCTGACCGATTTCATCTGCAGGATCAGGTCGTCGCGGGCCAGCGGCGGTGCCAGCCCGGTCTGGGCCGGTATCGCCGGTGCGGCATCGAACAGCTGCCGGGTATAGGGATGCGCCGGGGCGCCCAGCAGCGCGGCGGCGCTGCCCGATTCCATCACCCGGCCCTTGTGCATCACCACCACCTGTTCGGCCATGTTGGCCACCACGCCCAGGTCATGCGTCACCAGGATCATCGCCATGCCGGTTTCGCGTTGCAGGTCGCCCATCAGCCCCAGGACCTGCGCCTGCGTGGTCACGTCCAGCGCGGTGGTGGGTTCGTCCGCGATCAGCAGGTCGGGTTCCGACACCGTCGCCATGGCGATCATCGCGCGCTGCCGCATCCCCCCGGACAGTTCGAACGGATAGGATCGGAAGGCGCGCTCCGGGTCGGGGAACCCGACCCGTTCGAAAGTGTCCAGAACCTTGCGCTTTGCCTCTTTCCCGCTGGCGCCGCGATGCAGCCAGAGCACTTCGGACACCTGGTTGCCGATCCTGTGCAGCGGCGACAGCGACCGCATCGGTTCCTGGAAGATCATCGACACCGCGTCGCCGCGGATATCGCGCATGCGCCGTTCGCGCAGGCCGGTCAGCTCGACGCCGCCCGCCCGCCCGCCAAGCAGGACCCGGCCGGACCGGATACGCGCGGTGCGCGGCAAGATGCGCAGGATCGCGCGGCAGGTGACGGTCTTGCCCGACCCGCTTTCGCCGACCAGCGCCAGCGTCTCGCCCGGCCGCAGGGTAAACGACACGCCGCGCACGACCGGATCGGCCGCGCCGAACCCGATGCTCAGGTTCTCGACCGTCAGCAGCGGCGCATCGCCGCCCGTGATCCCGTTGCCGTCGCGTGACATTCCCGCGCCCTCCTGGCGCAACTTTCGCTTGGCCGTGCGGGGTTCGTCAAACCGAAACTCCGGTTGTGAAACCGTTACGGTTCACGGGCCTATACTTGCCCCGGCTTTCTTGGCATGACGGGATGCACGCAGGCCGCAGGGAAAGGATGCCGCGCATGAGCCGACTGGATGTCTTCATCGACCGGATGGTGTCGCAGCGCGCCTGCCTCGATTACGCCATTGCGCAGACCGCGGCGCTGCCGGGGCCGGTCTATGAACTGGGCCTGGGCAACGGGCGCACCTATCATCACATGCGCGAAAAGATCGCCGGCCGCCCGATCTATGTGTTCGAACGCGCGGTTGCGTCGCATCCCGATTCGACGCCCGGCGACGATTTCACGATCCTCGGCGACGTGACCGAAACGCTGCCTGCCGCGCTGGGTCGGTTCGGCGCGACGGCGAGCCTGATCCACGCCGATCTGGGCGGGCACAACCTGGCCAAGAACGATGCCTTCGCGCGGCAGATCTCGCCGCTGGTCGAGCCGCTGCTGGCCGTGGGCGGGCTGATGGTGTCGTCGGACCGGATGTATTTCACGGGCCTGGCCGAACAGGAACTGCCCGCCGGGGCGGTGCCGGGGCGGTGTTTCATCTATCGCCGCTGAACCAGGGGGGACGGCCCATGAACGATCTGTTGCAAAACGTCCCGCTGGACCGGCTCGAGGTCGCGATGACCGCCAGCCAGAGCCGGACCTGCGCCGCATCCGATTTCTACGTCTTTGCCAACGCTTCGGGCAATTTCAACCCGATGCACCTGCCGAAGGAGGATGGCGATGGCGACGGCACGCCCGAGGCGGTCGCCCCCGGCATGTGGGTCGCCTCGCTGATCTCGGCGGTGCTGGGCTGTGACCTGCCCGGCCCCGGCACGCTCTACCGGTCGCAGACGCTGCGCTTCGTCGGTCGTGCCCATCCCGGCGACGTGCTGACCGCGACGGTGCGGATCGCGGCGATCGGCGAGGACGGGCTGGTGCGGTTCGACACCTGGGTCGAAAACGCCGATGGCACGCGCGTGGTCGAGGGCGAGGCCGAGGTCATCGCGCCGCGGGTTCCGGTGGCCGTCCGCGCCGGCGAGGTGCCGGGCCTGACCCTGCGCAGCCACGAGCATTTCGACCGGCTGCTGGATGCCGCCGAACCGCTGCCGGCGCTCCCCACCGCCGTGGTGGCGCCGGAATCGCCCGACGCGCTGGCCGGCGCGGTGCTGGCGGCGCGGCGCACGCTGATCGACCCGGTGCTGATCGGTCATGCCGACCGCATCGCCGAGGCCGCACAGGCCGAAGGGCTGGATATCTCGCCCTATCGGCTGCTCGATATCCGTGATCACCGGCTGGCCGCGCAGGAGGCGGTGAAGATGGTGCTCGCGGGGCAGGCGGCGGCGGTGATGAAGGGGCATCTGCACACCGATATCCTGCTGGGCGAGGTGGTCAGGCGCGACGGCGGCCTGCGCCGCGGCGGTCGCCGGCTGAGTCATGTCTTCGTGATGGATGTGCCGGGGCTGGATCACCTGCTGATGGTCACCGACGCCGCGATCAACATCTCGCCCGACCTGCAGACCAAGGCCGACATCATCCGCAACGCGATCGAACTGGCGCATTCGCTGGGGCTGGCCGAACCCAAGGTCGGCGTGCTTTCGGCGATCGAGACGGTGAACCCCGCGATCCCCTCGACGCTGGACGCGGCGGTGCTGTCGAAGATGGCCGAGCGCGGCCAGATCACCGGCGGGCTGGTGGACGGGCCGCTGGCGATGGACAACGCCGTGGACCTGGGCGCCGCGGCGACCAAGGGCATCCGGTCGCTGGTGGCGGGCCGCGCCGAGATCCTCGTGGCGCCCAACATGGAGGCGGGCAACATGCTGGCCAAGGAACTGACCTTCCTCGCCCATGCCCAGAGCAGCGGCGTAGTGATGGGGGCGAAATGCCCGATCATCCTGACCAGCCGCGCCGATGACGAAAAATCCCGGCTGGTCTCCTGCGCGGTGGCGGCGCTGCACGCGGCGCGGGTGGCCGGGACGCGCCCGGCATGACCGCGATCCTGACCCTGAACGCGGGCAGTTCGTCGATCAAGTTCGGGATCTACGACACCGCGCCCGAGCCCGACCTGCTGATGTCGGGGCAGGTGGAAAATCTCGGCCCGCTGGCACGTCTCGAACTGGCCGGGCAGTCGCCGGCAGAGATCGGGCCGGCGGATCATGAAACCGCGATGGCGGTGATCCTGGAGGCGGCCGGGCCGGTGCTGGCCGGGCGCCGCGTCGCCGGTGTCGGGCATCGCATCGTGCATGGCGGCAAGAGCTTCGGCGCGCCGATGCTGCTTACGCCCGAGACGCTGGCGCAGCTTCGGACGCTGGTGCCGCTGGCGCCGCTGCACCAGCCGCAGAACCTCGCCGCCGTCGCCGCGTCGCAGGCCGCCTTTCCCGACGCGGTGCAGGTCGGCTGTTTCGACACCGGGTTCCACAAGGGCCACCCGTTCGTCAACGACGCCTTTGCCCTGCCGCGCAAATTCTATGACGAAGGCGTGCGCCGCTACGGGTTTCACGGGCTGAGCTACGACTATATCACCGGCGTGTTGCGGCGCGACTGGCCCGCATTGGCGGCCGGGCGGGTGGTGATCGCGCATCTGGGCAACGGGGCGTCCATGTGTGCGGTGCAAGGCGGGCATTCGGTCGGCTCGAGCATGGGATTTTCCGCGCTCGACGGCCTGCCGATGGGAACCCGCTGCGGGCAGCTCGATCCCGGCGTCCTGCTCTACCTGATGGATCAGGGGCTGGGCCGGGACGAAATCGCCCGGATGCTCTATCACGACAGCGGGTTGAAGGGGCTGTCAGGGATCAGCCACGACATGCGCACCCTGCTGCGCAGCGACGACCCGCGCGCGGGCGAAGCGATCGATTACTATGTGTTCCGTATCCGCCGCGAACTGGGCGCGATGGCGGCGGTGCTGGGCGGGCTGGACGGCGTGGTGTTTACCGGCGGTATCGGCGAGAATGCCGCCCCGGTCCGCGCCCGCGTGATCGAGGGGATGGGGTTTCTCGGGCTGGATCTGGACCCGGCCGCCAACGACGCCAGCGCAACCCGCATCGGCACCGGCGCCACCGAGATCCTGGTGATCCCGACCGACGAGGAACGGGTGATCGCGCGCGCGGTTGCGGCCGAGCTTGCCGGGTGACCGGGATCGGCGGGCGACAGGCGCCGCCGGGGGCGACAATAACGGAGAGACCGACATGCTGTTTTACGACTGTTCCACCGCGCCGAATCCGCGCCGCGCGCGCATGTTCATCGCCGAAAAGGGGGTGCAGATCGAAACCCGCGACATCTCGATCGCCAAGGGCGAGCAGCTGACGCCCGAGTTTCGCGCGGTGAACCCGCGCGCCACGCTCCCGGTGCTGGTGACCGGGGCGGGCAACGTGCTGACGGAAAACGTGGCCATCGCGCTTTATCTCGAAGAGATGTTCCCCGACCCGCCGCTGATGGGCGAGGGGCCGGAAGAACGGGCACAGGTGCTGAACTGGAACGCGATTGCCGAACAGCAGGGCGCGATGCCGGTGGCCGAGGCGTTTCGCAACTCCAACCGCCACATGAAGGGCCGCGCCTTGCCCGGCCCGGCGGATTTCGACCAGATCCCTGAACTGGCGGAACGCGGGATGGCGCGGATCGGGCTGTTCCTCGACATGCTGGAGCAGCGGTTGCAGGACAGCCCCTACCTGGCGCTGGACCGGTTTTCGCTGGCCGATATCTCGGCCTTCGTGTTCATCGAGTTCGCCCGCGTGGTCCGCGTGTCGATCCCCGCCGAGCACGGCGCCACGCTGGATTGGTATGGGCGGGTCAGGGCGCGTCCGAGCGCCGCGGTCTGAGGCCGGAGTATCGCCCGGCGGGCCGGCAGTTTGAACGGCCCGGATGCGACCGGGTCGACCCTCAGAGACAGCAGGCCGCCCAGACCGCCGCGATGGCCAGGTAGGTCAGCTGGTGCAGGGCCTGATCGGTGCCGGTGGCATACCAGTAAAGCGCCGAGGCCGGCGTCAGCTTGCGGGTTTCGACAAAGCGGCCCTTGGCCCAGTCCACATGGTAATGCACCACCCATTCCGCCAGGACGATGCCCAGTATCAGCCCGACCGGCGTTCCGAACAGCGCCAGCACGATCGCGCTGCCGATCCCGTGCAGCCCGGCATGTTCGGCCCGGCCCGGATGCAGATAGATCGCGCGGCGGCACAACATGCGCGGCGTCTGCAGGAAAAAATCGGCGATCAGGTGTTTGACCTGAAACAGGCCGATCAGCAGCACGACAGCGAAAACGCCGGAACCCATCTGTGAAAACTCTCAATGCAAAGGTCTTGGGGAAAGTCTAGGGACAACCGCCGCGGCCTGCAAATGGAAAGGGTTTGCCGTGCGCGGTCCGGGGCTGCTAGGCTGTTTCTGCCGCGTTCCGGGGGATTTGGGGCGCGGGCAGGGCATTTTCGCTACCGGATTTGAACAATGGACTCAACGCTGTTCGGTTTCATCTGGAAGCATTCGAAACGCGATCAGATTGCATTGCTGGTTCTGACCGCGACCCTGTTCCCTTTGCTCTACCTGACGCTGGAACTGCCCAAGCGGATCATCAACGATGCCATCGGCGCGCCCGACGCGACGGTCGCGGTGCTGGGCCACGACCTGTCGCGGGAACATTTCCTGTGGCTGCTCTGCGGGCTGTTCCTGTTGGCGGTGCTCGTGCACGGGCTGCTCAAGATGCGCATCAACACCCGCAAGGGGGTTTTGGCCGAACGCCTGCTGCGGCGGTTCCGCTACCTGCTGATCATGCGCATCCTGCGCTTTCCGGCGCCCTACCTGGAGCGCGTCAGCGAAGGCGAACTGGTGTCGATGATCACCGCCGAATCCGAACCGATGGGCGGGCTGATGGGCGATGCGGTCAGCCAGCCGGTGCTGCAGGCGGGGCAGATGCTGACCATCCTGGGGTTCCTGTTCGTCCAGAGCGTCTGGTTCGGCCTGGCCGCCTGTGCGCTGATCCCGTTGCAGGCCTGGCTGATCCCGCGCCTGCAACGGCGGATCAACCGGCTGAACAAGCAGCGCATCGGGCAGGTGCGCCAACTGGCCGGCGAGATCGGCGAAACCGCCGCCGGTGCGGCGGCGCTGCGGGTGCATGGCGGCTGGCGGCACCGCCTGGCGCAGATATCGGACCGGCTGGGGCATCTCTACGAGATCCGGTTCGATATCTACCGCAAGAAATTCTTCATGAAGTTCCTCAACAATTTCATCACCCAGCTGACACCGTTCTTCTTTTTCTCGGTGGGCGGCTATCTCGTGCTGAGGGGGGCGGTGTCGCTGGGCGCGCTGGTCGCGGCGCTGGCCGCCTACAAGGACCTGTCCAGCCCGTGGAAGGAACTGCTGGCCTGGTACAACCAGACCCAGGAAATGCGGATGCGCTGGCAGGTGATCACCGACCGGTTCGCGCCGCCGGGGCTGGCCGGGGCCGACCGGTTCGCGGAAACCGGCGGCCCGCCGCAGCGGCTGGACGGCGACATCGAACTGCGCGGCGTGACCGTGCGCGATCTCGACGGCAATACCGTGCTCGACGGGCTCGACGTGGCGGTGACGGCGGGAACGACGGTCGCCGTGGCCTCGGCCGACGAGGAAGACCGCCTGGCGCTGGCCGCGCTGCTGACCCGCGAGGTGCCGCCGGCGGCGGGGCAGTTGCTGATCGGCGGGCAGGATCTGGCGGAGGTGCCGCAGGCGGTGATCGCGGCGCGCATCGGCTATGCCGGGCCACGGCCGCTGTTGTTCGGCGGCAGTTTCCGCGACAACCTGCTGATGCCGCTGCGCAGGTATCCGGCCGATGCAACACCCGGCGATCCGGCCCGCGCCGCCGAGGCGCGCCGCGCCGGCAACAGTGCCGACGATACCGCCGCTGACTGGACCGACCCGACGCTGGCCGGGTTCGACACCATGGCCGAACTGGATGGCTGGGCGCTGCGGCTGATCGACGGCATCGGCGCTGGCGGCGCCCTGTTCGATCGCGGGCTGTCCATGCGCCCGGAGGCCGCCGCGCATCCCGATCTTGTCGCGCGGCTGGTGGGCCTGCGCGGCGAGATGCAGCAGGCGGTGGCCGACGCGAAACTGGACCGGCAGGTGCTGTTCTTCCGCGACGACCGCTACAACCTCGCCCTGCCGGTGTCGGAAAACCTGCTGTTCGCGGTGCCCCGCCACCGGCTGTCACCCGCGATGCTGGCGGGGCAGACCGGTTTTCTCGCCCGGCTGCGCGAAACCGGGCTCGACCGCGACCTGATCGCGCTGGCCTGCGACCTGATCGACGTTCTGCACCAGACCTTTGGTCGCGACGGCACCGACCATCTGCTGTTCCGCCGGCTCGGGCTCGACCCGGAAACCTACCGGGCCGCACTGGCGCTGGTGGCGCGGGTGCGCGCGGGGGACGACAAGAAACTGACGCCCGATGACATCGCGGTCCTGCTGTTCCTGCCCTTCCGATACTCGGCGCAGCAGATCGGCCCCGCCTTTCCCGAAGAGATCATGGCGCGGGTTCTGGAGATCCGCAAAAGCCACGCGGGCGTCATGCAGCGTGAATTGTCGGCGCTGTTCGACCCGCTGGATTTCGGGACCTACGCGCCGGGGCTGACGGTGATGGAAAACCTGCTGTTCGGGCGGGTGCGCGATGTCGCGACCGGCAGTGCCGACGCGGTGCGCGCGCTGGTGGGGCGGGTGCTGGGGGAACACGGTCTGCGCAACGCGGTGGGCGGGCTGGCGCTGGACATGGACCTGCACCGTGGCGGTGCCGGGCTGCCGGTGGCGCTGGCCGAGCCGCTGGCCCTGGCCCGCGCCGCGATCCGGCGCCCCGACATCCTGGTGCTGAACCGGGTTCTGGCCGGGCGCGAGAGCGCCGACCGCGATGCCGCGCTGAAACGGCTGCGGGCGCTGTTGCCGGACACGACCTTTATCCGCCTCGACGAAACCATCGCCTGCCCCGAGGATTACGACGCCTTTTTCGAGCTGCGCCGCGGTCGCCTGCAGGGCGGGGCTGCGGCCGCGGATACCCCGCCGGACAGCGCGGCGGGGGCCGACCTGGCGCAAAAGCTGAGGGCGCTGGAACGGTGCGAGCTGTTCGCGACGCTGGGCCGGCGGCAATTGCGCCTGCTGGCCTTTGGCGCCCGCTGGTTCGATGCCCCGGCGGGCGAGGTCATATTCCGCAAGGGCGACGCGCCGCGCGATGGCGCCTACCTGCTGATCGAGGGCGAGGCGGGGATCTATCGCCCCGCCGCGGACGGGGCGCGGGGCGAGCGGATCTCGACGGTCGGTCCCGGGGCGCTGGTGGGTGAGCTGAGCCTGATCCGGGGCGAGAAACGGGCGCTGAGCCTGATCGCCGAAACCGACCTGCGGTGCCTGCGGCTGGGGGCCGACGAATTCCTGGCCGTGGCGGGCAGCGATGCCGGCACCGCGTTCCGGCTGTTGCAGGTCGTGGCGGGTTACCTGTCGGACTGATCCCGCAGCGATCTGGAGCCGTAGAGCGCATGGAGCAGGTCGATGACCTGTGCCACGGCCGGATCGGCGAGCGAATAGAATATCGTCTTGCCCTCGCGGCGCGTCCGCACCAGATCCGCGTCGCGCAGCCGGGCCAGCAGCTGGCTTACGGCCGCCTGCCGCAATCCCAGCAGGGCTTCGAGTTCGCCGACCGATCTTTCGCCGTCATACAGGTAACACAGGATCATCAGCCGCCCTTCATGGGCGAGCGTTTTCAGAAACGCGGCGGCGTCCCTGGCGCAGGCCCTCATTTCGGACGGTGTGCCCACGGCGCACTGGAAAGACGGTGAATCGTTCATATGCCTACCAGACCATCGAATTTGGTACACTATTTAGCACCGTCCCGAAAACGCCGACCAGTACGGATTTCCGGACTGGCGGATTTCCCCGCAATTCCCGAAGGTTCACCGCGCGGGGGCGCCGCCCTGGAACGCATTTCCGGTTTCGTAGTCGCAGGGTGCCTCCTGCATTTCCAGATGCAGCCCCGTGCCGCCGAACGGATGGGCGCGGGCCAGGGTCTCGTCCAGTTCGATGCCCAGGCCGGGCGCCGTCGGTGCCGCGACGAACCCGTTCTCGACGCGGATGGCGCCGCCGATCAGCGCATCGTGGAACGGGGTCTCGATGGTTTCGGCCATCAGGATGTTCGGGATGGCGATGCCGAGATGGATGTTCGCGGCCCATTCGACCGGCCCCGCGTAGAGATGCGGCGCCAGCTGCGCCCCCGCCGCCTCGGCCAGGGCGGCGATCTTTCGGGCCTGCCACAGCCCGCCGGCGCGCCCCAGGGCCGGTTGCAGGATCTCGGCGGCGCCCGCCCGCAGGATGGCGGCGAATTCGGCCAGCGTGGTCAGCCGTTCGCCGGTGGCAACCGGGATCGAGGTGGCGCGGGCCACCCGCGCCATGCCCGCGATATCGTCGGGGGGGACGGGCTCCTCGAACCACAGCGGGTCATGGGGCGCCAGTGCTTTGGCCAGCCGGATCGCGCCCGCCGGGGTGAACTGGCCATGGGTGCCGAACAGCAGGTCGGCCCGGTCGCCCACCGCATCGCGGATGGTGCGGCAGAAATCGGCGGAAAGCGCGATGTCGCGCCGCCCCGGCATATGGCCGCCCCGGATCGTGTAGGGGCCCGCCGGGTCGAACTTCACCGCCGTATAGCCGTCGGCCACGCGCGCGGTGGCGGCCTCGGCGGCCATCGCGGGCGAGGTCCAGAAGGCGGCGCTGTCGTGATGGGGCAGGGGGTAGAGATAGGTATAGGCGCGGATGCGGTCATTCATCCGCCCGCCGAGCAGCGCCCAGACCGGACGGTCCCGGGCCTTGCCGAGGATGTCCCAGCAGGCGATTTCAAGCCCCGAGAAGGCGCCCATCACCGTGAGGTCGGGGCGCTGGGTGAAGCCGCTGGAATAGGCCCGGCGGAACATCAGCTCGACGTTTTCGGGGTTTTCGCCCTGCATGTGGCGGGCGAACACGTCCGCGATCACCGCCCGCATCGCGTCCGGGCCGACCGTGCTGGCATAACATTCGCCCCAGCCGGTGATGCCGCAGGCGGTGGTCAGCCTGACGAAGATCCAGTAGCGCCCGCCCCAGCCCGGCGCGGGTGGCGCGGTCACGATGATGTCGAGATCGGAGAGTTTCATGCGCCGCGCCCCTGTCCGAGCCGCCGCGCCGGGGGGCGGCCGCGGGAGCCTCCGGCGGGGATATTTCTGGCAAGAGGAAGGGGCGGGCGGGCCGTCATCAGGTCAGCAGGATCACGTTGCGCCGCGCGCCGCCTGACCTGGTGTCGGCGATGGCTTCGTTGATCTGGTCGAGGCGCCAGCGGCCCGAGATCAGTTCGTCGAGCTTCAGCCGGCCCTGCTGGTAGAGATCCACCAGCCACGGAATGTCGCGGCGGAGCACCACGTCGCCCATTTTCGAGCCGATCATCCCCTGGCCCTGGAAGGACATGGCCATCGGTTCATAGGCGGCCTTGCCGCCCGCGTGGGGCATGCCGATCATCACTGCGCGGCCGCCCCAGCCGAGATAGGCGGGCGCCTGGTCATAGGCGGGCAGCGCGCCCACGGTGACGAGGACCGCGTCGGCGCCGCGCCCGCCCAGGGCGGCGCGGGCGGCTTTCCACGGTTTCGGCTGGGTGGCCAGAACGCCGTCGGTGGCGCCGAATTCGCGGGCGGTTTCGAGTTTTTCCTCGGTCATGTCGACGGCGACGATGCGGCGTGCGCCGGCGATCCGCGCGCCCTGGATGGCGTTGAGCCCGACGCCGCCGGCGCCGATCACCACCACGTCCTCGCCCGCGCGCAGCCTGGCCGCGTTCACCGCCCCGCCGACGCCGGTGATCACGCCGCAGGACAGCAGGCAGGCGGTGGCGCGGTCCATGTCGGCGGGGATGGCGACGACCTGGCTGTGATCGACGACGACCTTTTCGGCGAAGGCGCCGGTGTTCATCGCCTGCATCAGCGGTTCGCCGGCCGCATCGCGCAGCGGGTGCGCAATGTTGTCATGCGGCGTGTCGCAGATGGTCGGGCGACCGCCGGCGCAGTTCGGGCAGGTGCCGCAGGCGCGGATCAGCGTGACCAGCACCGTGTCGCCGATCGCGAAATCGGTGACCCCGCCGCCGATCGCGGTGACCTGTCCCGCCGCTTCGTGGCCGTAGACGGCGGGGATGTGCCCGCCCCACGCGCCCTCGGCATAGGATATGTCGGAATGGCAGATCGCCACCGCGTCGAGGGTGACCTCGACCTCGCCCAGCCCGGGTGGCGCGATGGTGATGTCCTCGATGGTCAGAGCGGCACCGAATTCACGGCACACGGCGGCCTTGATGGTCTGCATGTGAACCTCCCTCGTTTCGCATTCAGCGTGGACCGGGGCGTTGCGGGGCGCAAGCGCCAATGCGGCCTAGGGCGCGTCCGCTTCGCTGCGCAGGAAGATCACGAGGCCGAGCACCAGCAGCACCAGCGCCACCAGGAAGGGTGCGCCCGGCAGGTAGACCGGCGCCCCGTTGCCGGTGAAGGCGGCAAAGACCCAGGCCATCAGCAGCGGCGAGACGATCATCGACAGCGCATGCACGCTGTTGAGCACGCCCTGAAGCTCGCCCTGCGCGTCGTCGCTGACCCGGCGGGCCATGATCCCCTGCAGCGCCGGGGCGGCCACCGCGCCGAGCGCCGAGAGCGGTGTCAGGATCAGCGCCAGCGTGCCCGAGGTGATCACCGTCAGCCCGGCCATGGCGACGCCGTCGATCACCTGGCCCCAGATCACCGCGAACCGTTCGCCGAAATGTCTCAGCACCACCCGGATCAGCCCGCCCTGCACCAGCGCCATCGCGATGCCGAACAGGCCCAGCGACAGGCCGATCATCTGCGCGCCCCAGCCGAACCGTTCCTGGGTGAAATAGGCCCAGATCGCCGGATAGACATAGAGCGCCACCGAGTAGATGAAATAGACCGCCAGCAGCGGCTTCAGCCCGGGCAGGCGGGCCACGGCGCGAAACGACCCGGACGGGTTGGCGCGCGCCCAGGTAAAGGCGCGGCGGGTGCGGTCGGTCACGGTTTCGCCCATGACCAGAAGGCCAAAGACGAAATTCAGCGCCGACAGCGCGGCGGCGGCATGGAACGGCGCGCGGGTGCCCCATTCGCCCAGCAGCCCGCCGACCAGCGGGCCGAGCACGAAGCCGATCCCGAACCCGGCGCCGACCAGGCCGAAATTGGCGGCCTTCTCATGCGGTTCGGACAGGTCGGCCATATAGGCGTTGGCGGTGGCATGGGTGGCCGCGGTGACGCCGCCGACGATGCGCCCGGCCAGCAGCAGCCAGATCGACCCGGCCAGCGCCATCACAAGGTAATCGAGCGCCATCGCCGCCAGTGACACCAGCAGCACGGGGCGCCGCCCGAACCGGTCCGACAGGTTGCCGACGACCGGCGAGAACAGGAATTGCATCACCGCAAAGACGGTGGACAGCACGCCGCCCCAGATTGCCGCATTGGCCAGGTCGCCGCCATGCACCTCGCGGATCAGGTCGGGCATGATCGGCATGATCAGCCCGATGCCCATCGCGTCGAGCATCACCGTGACGAGGATGAAGAGAACGGGCAGGCGCACGGGGCAGGGTCCGGGTGATCGGGGTTGGTGCCGGTCCGGCGTTTGGTCATGTCCTGGGCGCGGGCAGGGCGGCCACGCCGGCGGCAAAGGCGCGGGCGTCGGCGGGGGCCTGCCCCATCTGCGCGGCGGGGTCGAAGATTGCGGTCAGGTCCAGGTCGGGCCAGTCGCGGGCGGCCAGCCGGGCCAGCGGCGTGCCGCTGTCCTGCGCTTCACCGCAAAGCGCCTTGACCGCGGCCTGCGCCTGCGCGCGCGGCATCGTCGCGGCGAGGGCAAAGGACAGCGCCTCGGCATGGATCAGGCCGGTCCCGGCCTGCAGGGGGGCGGCCATCCGGGCGGGATCGGGCTGCAACCCGGAACAGAGCCGGGCGGCGATATCGAGCGCCGCCGCAGCCCCGAGCACGATCTGCGGCAGGCACATCCATTCGGTGAACCAGGCCGCGCCGTCGCGTTGCTGGCGCTGCATCGCCGCGCCCTGCAGCGTGGCCGACAGCCCGGCGCCGGTCCGGGCCAGCGCGACCAGCGCCGCCGCGTCGACCGGGTTCTGTTTCTGCGGCATGGTCGAGGACGCGCCGCCCGCGGGCGCGAGCTGGGCGATCCCGCTCTGGCGCAGGGCGGCAACGTCTTCGCCCAGCTTGCCCAGCGCGAGCGTGATCCGGCCCAGCCAGTCGGCAATGCGCAGCACCGGCGTGCGGTCGGTGTGCCAGCTGCGTCCGGGATCGCCCAGCCCCAGCCCTTCGGCCAGCGCGGCCCGGGTTTCGGCGGCTTTCGGTCCCAGCGCCGAGGCGGTGCCGGCCGCGCCCGACAGCGACACCAGCAGGCAGCTCTGCCGCAGCGCGGGCAATTCGTGCAGCAGCGCCAGCAGGGGCGCCCCCCATCCGGCGGCCACCGCGCCAAAGCTGGTCGGCGTCGCCTCCTGCCCCCAGGTGCGGGCGGCCATCGGGGTTTCGGCATGGGTTCGTGCCAGCGCCGCCAGCGGGGTCAGCACCGCGCGGGTCCCGGTTTCGGCCAGCGTCAGCGCCTGCCGCAGCCGCAGCATCAGCCCGGTGTCGATGATATCCTGCGAGGTGGCGCCCCAATGGATATACTGAGCGTGTTCCGGCGCCTGCATCGCCGCGCGGAAGGCCGCGACCAGCGCCGGGATGCAGACACCGTTGTCGCCGGTGGCGGGCGCCAGCTGGCCGGGGTCGATCTGCACCTCCATCGCCGCCCGCGCGATCGCCTGCGCACTGGTTTCCGGGATCACGCCCAGCCCGCCCTGGGCCTTGGCCAGCGCGCCTTCGACCAGCAGCATCGCGCGGATCTGGGCGCTGTCGCCGAACAGCCGTCCGGCATCGCCGGTGGGAAACAGCCGCGCCAGCAGGGCGCTGTCGAATACCGATCCGGCCATGGCTCAGAGATGTCCCGTGCCGGAGATGAACCGGTTCAGCGCCTCGGCATAGGCGGCGGGCTGTTCGACGCAGGGCAGGTGGCCGGCGCGGCGGATCAGTTCGAACCGCGACCCCGGCACCAGGTCGACGGTTTCGCGCACCAGGTCGGGCGGGGTCGATCCGTCCTCGTCCCCGGCAATGCCCAGCGTGGGCAGGCGCAACCCCGAAGTCGGCGTGTAGAAATCGGTGCCCGCGATGGCCGCCGAGCAGCCGGCATAGCCGTCGGCGGGCTGGCGGATCAGCATGTTGCGCCACAGGGCCATGTCGGGCCGGTCGCGAAAACCGCGGCTGAACCAGCGTTCCATGATCGCATCCGCCAGCGCCTCGATCCCGCCGCGGCGCACCGCGTCGATGCGATCCTGCCACATCTGCGGGGTGCCGATCTTGGCCGCCGTGTTCGACAGCACCATGGCGCGGATCTGGTCGGGGCGCTTGACCGCGAGCCCCTGCGCGATCATGCCGCCGATGGACAGGCCGACGAACAGACTGTCGCGCACCTCCAGCAGGTCCAGAAGCCGTTCCGCGTCGCGCACCAGCGCGCCCATCGAATAGGGCGCGTCGGGCAGCGACGACAGCCCGTGGCCGCGCTTGTCGTAGCGGATGATCCTCAACCCGGCGGGCAGCAGCGGCAGGACCGCGTCCCAGAGCCGCAGATCGGTGCCCAGCGAATTGGCGAACACCACCGGCGCGCCATCCGGGTCGCCATCGATCCGGTAATGCAACTGCACATCGTCGAACACGGCCATCTGCATCGCTGTCTCTCCCTGTTTCCCGCCAAGTGCCGGCGCGCGTCAGCCGAACCGTTCCAGCGCCATGCGGAACACCCCGGCATCCACATTGCCGCCGGAGGCCACGGCGATCACGGTGCCGCCCTCGACCTGCGAAGGGTGGAACAGCGCCGCCGCCAGCGCCACCGCCCCGCCCGGTTCGATCACGATCTTGAGCCGGGCAAAGGCCAGCGCCATGGCCCGCAGCGCCTCGTCCTCGGTAACCACGATCCCCGGCCCGCAGAGCCGCGCCATCACCGGGAAGGTCCGGGTGCCGGGCGATGGCGTAATGATCGCATCGCACAGCGACCCCGACAGCCGGTCATTGCGCTCGATCCGCCCCGAGGCCAGCGACCGGGTGACATCGTCGAAACCTTCGGGTTCGACCGGGCGGGCGCGCAGGCCCGGTCCGCGCCCCTCGAGCGCGAGCGCGATGCCCGAGGTCAGCCCGCCGCCGCCGCAGGGGATCAGCACATCGGCGGTTTCGATGCCCTCTTCGGCCGCCTGTTCGGCGATCTCCAGCCCCGCGGTGCCCTGCCCGTAGATCACCTGCGGCTCGTCGAAGGGCCGGATCAGGGTCAGCCCCCGCTCGGCGGCCAGCGTTTCGCCGATCTCGTCGCGATCCTCGGTGGCGCGGTCGTAGAGCACCACCTCGGCCCCGAGGGCGCGGGTATTGTCGATCTTCTGCGCGGGGGCGTCGGACGGCATCACGATGGTGGCGCCGATCCGGTGCAGCCGCGCCGCCAGCGCCACGCCCTGCGCGTGGTTGCCGCTGGAAAAGGCGATCACGCCGCGTTCGCGCTCGGCCGGGTCCAGCGCGGTGACCGCCGACATCGCGCCACGGAACTTGAAGCTGCCGGTATGTTGCAGGCATTCCGGCTTGATCATCACCCGGCGCCCGGCGATCTGGTCGAGAAAGGGCGAAAACAGCAGCGGTGTCCGCCGCACCGCGCCGCGCAGCCGTTTTTCCGCCGCTTCGATCAGACCAAGCATCATGAATTTGTCCTCGTCAGTTCCGGTATCGTGGTCAGGTCGGTCACAATATGCGCCGGGCGCCAGGGTAGCCGGTCCACCGGTTCGCCCGACCGGTTGACCCAGGCCGCGACAAAGCCGTAGCCGGCCGCCGCGGCGGCGTCCCAGCCGTTCGACGACACGAACAGCACCTCGTCGCGGGCGCAACCGAACCGCTGCCCGACGAGATCATAGACCCGGGCATCGGGTTTGAAGATGCCGACGCTTTCGACCGACAGCGTGTCGTCCAGATCCGCCGCGATCCCGGCGGACCGGACCGCGCCATCAAGCATGGCGGGCGAGCCGTTGGACAGGATCGCGGTCTGCATCCCGTCCCGTTTCAGGGTTGCCAGCATGTCCGGCACCTCGGAAAAGCACTTCAGTTCCCAGTAGAGATCCAGCAGCCGCCGCCGCAACGCCGGGTCGCCATCCAGCCCGGTCGCCTCGAGCGCCCAGTCGAGCCCGTCCTGCGTGACCTGCCAGAAATCCGCATGTGCCCCGGTGATCGCCCGCAGCCAGGAATACTGCAACTGCTTGTGCCGCCAGCGCTTCGCCAGTTCGGGCCAGCGATGGGCGAGGGCGGGAAACCCGGTTTCGCCGGCCGCCTGCCGCGCGGCGGCGGACACGTCGAACAGGGTGCCATAGGCATCGAAGACGCAGGTCGTGATCGGCATCGGCTGTGGCGTTCCCCGTCCGCGCGGCCCGGTTCGACCGCAGACTGGCCCGAGACTGGCACAGAGACGGGGACGGTGAAAGGGCGAAAGGCGGCGCCCGGCCGGGTTACATCGATTCCGGCTGCGGCATGCCCAGAACGTGATACCCGCCATCGACGCGGATGATTTCACCCGAGGTGCAGGCCCCGGCCTCGGAGGCCAGGTAGACGGCGGTGCCGCCCACGGCCTCGAGCGTCGCGTTGGCGCGCAGCGGCGTGTTCGCCTCGGAGTATTTGAACGTCTTGCGCGCGCCCCCGATCGCGGCGCCGGCCAGCGTCTTCATCGGCCCGGGCGAGATCGCGTTGACGCGAATACCGTCGGGGCCGAGATCGTTGGCCAGGTAGCGGGTGATCGATTCCAGCGCCGCCTTGGCCACGCCCATCACGTTGTAGTTCGGCACCACCCGGTTGCTGCCCTGGTAGGTCAGCGTCATCAGCGTGCCGCCGTTGTCGCGCATCAGCGGATGCGCGCGCCGCGCCACCTCGATGAAGGAATAGGCCGAGATATCGAGCGAGTTCTTGAAATTCGCGCGGGTGGTGTTGAGGAACCGGCCGGTCAGCTCGGATTTGTCCGAAAAGGCGATGGCATGAACGAGAAAGTCGATGGTCGGCCAGCGGGCGGCCAGCTGCGCAAACGCCGTATCGAGCGAGGCATCATCGGTCACGTCCACATCGACCATGAAATCCGAGCCGATGCTCTGGGCCAGCGGCTCCAGCCGCTTGCCAAAGGCTTCGCCCTGATAGGTAAAGGCCAGCTCGGCACCGGCCTCGTGCATCGCCCGGGCGATGCCCCAGGCGATGGACCGGTCATTGGCGACCCCCATGATCAGCCCGCGTTTGCCTTTCAGTGCGTCACCCATGATGCTCACCCGTGAACCTTCGACAGTATCATCGACCCGTTGGTGCCGCCAAAGCCGAAACTGTTGGTCATCACGCTGTCCAGGCCGGCATTCTCGACATAGTCGGTGGCAATCTCGCCGCTGCGGATGCCCGGATCGAGCCTGTCCACGTTGATCGACGGCGTGATGAAATCCCCGTCCAGCATCAGCAGGCAGAAGATCGCCTCGAGCGCGCCGGCGGCGCCCTGCGCGTGCCCGGTCATCGACTTGGTCGAGCTGATCGGGGGCGTGCTGCCTTCGCCGAATACACGGCGCACCGCCTCGACCTCGCCGACATCGCCGACCGGGGTCGAGGTGCCATGGGCGTTGATATAGCTGACCGCGCGGCCCTCGGGCAGCGTGGCGCGTGCCAGCCGCATCGCCCGTTCGCCGCCTTCGCCCGACGGAGCGACCATGTCATGCCCGTCCGAAGTGGCGGCATAGCCGGTCACCTCGGCATAGATCCTGGCGCCACGGGCGCGGGCATGTTCGAGTTCTTCCAGCACCACGATGCCGCCGCCGCCCGAAATCACGAACCCGTCGCGATCGGCGTCGAAGGCGCGGCTGGCGCGGTCCGGTGTGTCGTTGTATTTCGATGACATCGCGCCCATCGCGTCGAACAGGCAGGACAGGGTCCAGTCCAGTTCCTCGCCGCCGCCGGCGAACATCACGTCCTGCTTGCCCAGCATGATCTGTTCGGCGGCGTTGCCGATACAGTGCAGCGAGGTCGAACAGGCCGAGGTGATGGAATAGTTGATGCCCTTGATCCGGTAGGCGGTGGCCAGGTTGGCCGAGATCGTCGAGGACATGCATTTCGGCACCGCGAAGGGGCCGATCCGCTTGGTCGCGCCGGTTTTCAGCACCACCTGGTGGGCGGCCAGCATCGAACTGGTCGACGGCCCGCCCGAACCGGCCACCAGACCGGTGCGCGGGTTGACCACGTCACCCTCGTCCAGCCCGGCATCGGCGATGGCCTGGCCCATCGCGATATGCGCATAGGCCGCGCCCGGCCCCATGAAGCGCAGCGCGCGCTTGTCCACATGCTCTTTCACGTCCAGCTTCAGCGTCCCCGCGACGCGGCTGCGGAACCCGTGTTCGGCCATCTCGGGCGAGGCCTCGATGCCGGATCTGCCCGCGCGCAGCGCGGCCTCGACCTCGGCGGCGTTGTTTCCTATGGACGAAACGATGCCCAGACCGGTGACGACGACACGGCGCATGTGCGGCTTCCTTCCCAGACTTGGTTCAGGCGCCGGCCGCGGCGGCCAGCCCCACTTTCATGTCCTTGACTTCGCAGACGGTCTCACCATCGGCTTCCACGCGACCGTTGGCAACGCCCATTTTCAGGCGGCGGTCGATCACGCGGGTGAAATTCACATGGTATGTGACCAGTTTGCGGTCTCCGCGGACCATGCCGGACAGCTTGACCTCGCCCGCGCCCAGCGCGAACCCCTGGCCCTGCCAGCCGCGCCAGCCCAGGTTGAACCCGGTGAGCTGCCACAGCCCGTCCAGCATCAGGCAGCCGGGCATCACCTCGTTGCCGGGGAAATGGCAGGGAAAGAACCAGAGGTCGGGTTTGATGTCGAGTTCGGCCACGATATGGCCCTTGCCGTGGTCGCCGCCATCGGCGCTGACATCGGTGATCCGGTCCATCATCAGCATCGGCGGTTCGGGCAGCTGCGCGTTGCCGGGGCCGAACAGTTCGCCGCGGGCACATTTCAACAGGTCGTCCTTGTCGAAACGGGTCGGGTACTGGGGCATGCGGCGGCTCTCCTTGCGGCGCGGGTTCGCCGACCCCTCTATCACCGGCCCCGTCGGTCCCGCAAGGGCGGGAACGGCAACGGCGCATTGGTCGCGGCGTCACTGCCGCGATCGCGGCTGCAAGTGATTTTCATTTGAACTCGGGCCACCCGCGGCCTTATATATCGGACGCAAGCAAGCGACGGACAGCATCGATGACGAGTGAATCGACCCGGATCGCCAGCGAATGGCTCATCGGCGCAGGATTGCGCCCCACCCGGCAGCGCGTCACGCTGGCCGAGTTGCTGGTGGGCGACGGCCAGCACCGGCATGTCACCGCAGAAAGCCTGTTCGAGGCCGCGAGCGCCGGCAGCGCGCCGGTGTCGCTGGCCACGGTCTACAACACCTTGCGGGCCTTCTGCGATGCGAGGCTGCTGCAGGAGGTGACGGTGGACGGCCAGCGCAGCTATTTCGATACCAACACCAGCGATCACCCGCATTTCTACTGGGAAGACGAAGGCCGCCTGACCGATGCGCCCGCCGACCAGATCAGGATCGCCCGGCTGCCCGATGCGCCCGAAGGGGCCGAGATCGCCTCGGTCGACGTGGTGATCCGCCTGCGCCGCAAGCGCTGATCAGGCGCCGCGCAGCTCTGTTGTCAGAACGGATATGGCATCGGCGACCAGCGGGTCCGCCGGGCCGGTGCCGTGCCGGGCGAGGATCACCGGTTCTTCGGTCTCGGGGTCCTGCACCGGCAAGCTGACCAGCGGCATGCCGTCATAGCTGGTGCCGCCGCGCGGCGCGGCATAGCTGATGCCCGCGCCTTCGCCATGGGCGGCGAGGCTGCGCTGCAATTCCAGCGTGGCGGCGCGGTGCGCCACGACCGGAACCAGCCCCTGGCGCCGGAACAGGCCCAGCACATGCTGGGCCGACAGCCCTTCTTCGGACAGGATCAGCGGGTACCGGGCCAGTTCGGCCAGCGAGACCTGCGCGCGGGCGGCCAGCGGATGATCCGCCGCGACCAGCGCGCGGGGCCGCATCCGGAACAGCGGATAGCGGCCGAACCCGGCATCCAGCCCCAGGTCATAGGTCAGCGCAAGGTCGATCCGCCCCTTGTGCAGCCCCGCGATCAGGACCTCGAAACGGGGCGCCTGGAAGGTGACGGTGGTCTCGGGCAGGGCCGTGCGCAGCAGCGCCAGCGCCCGCGCCAGGACGAACGGGGCGAGATCGACGAAGCAGCCCAGGTGCAGCCGTGTCGCCGGCGGGCGCGGATGCGACGGGTTTTCGATCCGCGCGGCATGGGCCAGCAGCGCCTCGGCCTGTTCGGCAAACCGGCGGCCCTGCGGTGTCGGCTTCATCGCCGCGCCGCGCCGCCGGACGAACAGCGGATGGCCCAGATGCGCCTCGATCCGGGTCAGGGCAGCGGACATGGCCGGCTGCGACACGTTCACCTGCTCGGCTGCCGCCGACAGGCTGCCGAAGCGGTAGATGGCGGCGACATATTCGTAGTGGCGCAGGGTAAGGTATAACATAGGACTAAATATAACTTCCAAACATATGAATTGAAACCGTGCCCGCGCGGGGGCTATCCCGGTGCCAGAGATCCCGACCGACCCCTGAAACGGAGACCGACGATGACCCACCCGCTGCTGACCGACCAGGACATTGAGACCTATGACCGCGATGGCGTGGTCCTCGTGCGGGGGCTGTTCGCCGACCAGGTGGCCACCCTGCGCGACGGGATCGCCGCAAACATGGACGATCCGGGGCCCTACGCATCCGAGAACAAGCGCGCGGGCCAGAGCGGGCGGTTCTTCGACGATTACTGCAACTGGACCCGGATCCCGCAGTTCCGGGACGCGATCGAAACCTCGCCCGCCGCCGAGGTGGCCGCCGACCTGATGCAATCGCCCAGCGTGCAGATGTTCCACGACCATGTTCTGGTCAAGGAACCCGGCACGTCGATGGCGACGCCCTGGCACCAGGACAGCCCCTATTACTTTGTCGAGGGGATGCAGACGATCAGCTTCTGGTCGCCGCTCGATCCGGTGCGCGAGGCGACGCTGCGCTGCGTGGCCGGGTCGCATCGCTGGGAAAAGGACGTGCTGCCGACGCGCTGGGCGTCGGAGGTGGCGTTCTTTGACGGCGGCGACTACATGCCGGTCCCCGATCCCGAGGCCGAGGGGATGCGGATCGTCGAGTTCGAGATGGAGCCCGGCGACGCGGTGGCCTTCAATTTCCGCACCCTGCATGGCGCGCGCGGCAATGACAGTCCGACCCGGCGGCGGGCGTTTTCGCTGCGGCTGGTGGGGGAAGACGCGCGCTATGTCGAGCGACCGGGCCCGACCTCGCCGCCCTTTCCGGGCCATGACATGCAGCCGGGCCAGCGGTTGCGCGAGGACTGGTTCCCGACCCTGCTGCGGCGATAGGGGGCGTTGCCCCCTCGGCCTGCGGCCTCACCCCCAGGATATTTCTAGCAAGAGGAAGGCGGGGCGGTTCAGAACCACTGGCCCGGTTCCATCAGCCCGAGATCCAGCAATTGCCGCGACTGCCAGTCGAACGGCACCGAGCTGCGCCAGCGGAAGCTCTCGATGGTCTCGGACGAACGGGGGTTCCGCTTGAGCGCCTTGGCGGCGCGGAACGAACAGACCGCCGCGGTCAGGTTGTGGTGCCAGGGGCAGGCATAGGTGTTGTATTCCTGGTCGTTGAACCTGTGATCGGGGAGGAGTTCCAGGCCGGGCCTGGCGCGGAACAGCGACACCCGGTCGATGCGGCGGTGAAGCTCGGGGACGAAGTCTTCGTAGCGCCGCCGCAACCCGCCGAAGAAATCCAGCTGCCGTTCCCGGGGCCAGCCGGTTTCCGGGTCGGTTCGGGCCAGCGCGTAATAGCCGGTGCCGTCCAGCCAGGCATCCCGCGCCACGCCGGTCGGGTCGGCCGCGAGATCGGCGGCGTAGAGGTCGATCACGAAGGTGATCATGGCGTCGCGCCGTTCTTCGGCGTGGAAGCTCAGCATTTCCCGGACGCTGCGCGTTTCCGAGAACGGGTGAAACAGGTATTCGGCGTTGAAACAGTAGTGGAACCAGGTGCCCGGAGCCGCCGCGATCAGCCGGTTCACGGCCTCGGGCAGGGCGTCCGGGGCGCCGGTATCGCAGTCGATCCGGCAGACCCGGTCGTCGGGCCCGGGCGGGAGCTCGAGTTCCGGCGGCGCCAGCGCCAGCACCGGGTCGAAGCCGCGCGCGAGCAGGTGGCGCAGCGTGGAGCCGATCTCGACCTCGTCCTCGACGAAGAGGATGGCGACCGGGCCGGGCGCAAGCCGCTGCCGTTCCCGTTGCAGAAAGTCGTTCAGCGACGTGTATGGCCTGCCCATCTGTGCCCCTGCTCTGGTCCTGTCGCAAGAATTCGGCTAATTGGGCCGTCATTGCAAGCCGCCCCCGTCCGGTTTAGGGGGGCCGTTCCCGACCACCCGCGAAAGCCGTTGCCATGACCGCGCCCAAGAAGCTCTTTATCAAGACCTATGGCTGTCAGATGAATGTCTATGACAGCGAACGCATGGCCGAGGCGCTGGGCGGGCAGGGCTATGTGGCGACCGACCGTCCCGACGATGCGGACATGATCCTGCTCAACACCTGCCATATCCGCGAAAAGGCGGCCGAGAAGGTCTATTCGGAACTGGGCCGGTTCCGGGGGCTGAAGGCCGAGAAGCCCGACCTGAAGATCGGCGTCGCGGGCTGTGTCGCCCAGGCCGAGGGCGAGGAAATCATACGCCGGCAGCCGCTGGTCGACCTGGTGGTCGGCCCGCAGAGCTATCACCGCCTGCCCGAGATGGAGGCAAGGGCGCGCAACGGTGAAAAGGCGCTCGAGACCGATTTCCCCGAGGAGGACAAGTTCGAGCGGCTGAAGAACCGGCCCCGCGCGGCGCGCGGCCCGACCGCGTTCCTGACCGTCCAGGAAGGCTGCGACAAGTTCTGCGCCTTCTGCGTGGTGCCCTATACGCGCGGCGCCGAGGTCAGCCGGCCCGCGGGCCGGGTACTCGACGAGGCGCGCGGGCTGGTCGAACGCGGTGTGCGCGAGATCACGCTGCTGGGGCAGAACGTGAACGCCTATCACGGTGCCGGCGAAGGCGGCGACTGGTCGCTGGCGCGGCTGATCCGCGAACTGGCCCGGATCGACGGGCTGGAGCGTATCCGCTATACCACCAGCCACCCCAACGACATGGAGGACGATCTGATCGCCGCCCATGGCGACTGTGCCGCGCTGATGCCCTATCTGCACCTGCCGGTGCAGTCCGGAAGCGACAGGATCCTCAAGCGGATGAACCGCAAGCACACCGCCGAAAGCTATGTCCGGCTGATCGAGAGGATCAGGGCGGCGCGTCCCGACATCCTGCTGTCGGGCGATTTCATCACCGGGTTTCCCGAAGAAACCGATGCCGATTTCCAGGCTACGATGGACCTGATCGAAGCGGTGAATTACGGGCAGGCCTATTCCTTCCGCTATTCCACCCGCCCGGGCACGCCCGCGGCCGAACGTCCCCAGGTGCCCGACGAGGTCGCGACCGACCGGCTGCACCGGCTGCAGGCGCTGATCACGCGTCAGCAACGCGCGGTGCAGGATGCCATGGTCGGGCGCGAGGTCGGGGTCCTGTTCGAGAAACCGGGCCGCCAGCCGGGCCAGATGGTCGGCAAGTCCGACCATCTGCACGCGGTGCATGTCCAGGCGCCGGATCTGGCGGCGGGCGATCTGCGCCGGGTGCGGATTACCGCCTCGGGGGCCAATTCGCTCGCGGGCGAGCTGCTGTAGCACCGGCTGTTGCGCGGGTGCGGCACGGGGCGCCGATCCGCCCGCGATGTGGTGCGAATCTGCAACTTTGCCGCCCCGGGCACCTGAAAAACACGGCCATGGCACGGATTTTTCTGGATTCCTGCCCTCCACCTGACGCATTGATTGACCTGAATTCATGGTGGCCCGTCGTGTTTTGGGTCGTATGTCCGGGAGGTTGGTTACATCATGGGCAGTCGTCGGATCTCTTCGTCCATCCTTGGCCGGTTGTTCTGCGCGGCCATGCTGGCCACGGCGTCGACCGCGGCCGTGGCCGGGAATATCACGCCGGTGGTCGTGGAACCTGCGGTGCAGGAACCGGTCCTTGTCTGGGAAGGCTTCTATGCGGGCGGTTCGCTCGGTTATGCCAGCGGCGGTGACGACCGGGTCGGCCATCGCACCCCGGCCGGCGTCAATGTCGCCAGCCCCGGAACGCTGAATCCCGGCGGTTTCAACTATGGCCTGCGCCTTGGCTGGCGCGGTGAGCGGTTGCTGGAAACCCGGTCCTTCGTCTATGGCGTCGAACTGGGCTATGACGGGGGCAGCATCGAGGACGATTTCAGCACCGCGACCCACAACGCGGCAGTCGAACTGAATGGCGCGCTGTCGCTGCGGTTGAGAAGCGGGTTCACCAACGAATCGCGGAACACCTGGTTCTACGGCATGGTGGGCTATACGCGGGGCGATCTCGACTATCGCGTATCCGGGACCGCCGCGGGCGATACCATCAACCTCGATACCGGGTTCGACACCGACGGCTGGTCGGCCGGCCTGGGCGCCGAACGGATGCTGAACGAAAACCTGTCGCTGACATTCGAATGGGAATACACCGAATTCGATTCCGTGGTCCTGTTCGACGCGGGCGGGTCGTCGACCAAGGCCACGCCGAAATACAACAATTTCCGCGTCGGCCTGAACTTCCGCTTCTGATCCTGCCCGTGCATGGCGTGAACGCGGGGATCGTGATCACGCCGATACACTTTCTGCCTGTTGATGCTTGCGCAAGACCTGCGAATCTTGGCACGCTTTGTCCAGACCGCCACAACAGGAGACCGGATTGGCCATTGGCGTCCTGACCCCCCGCAAACCGGCGACGCCGCGACCGAAGCGCTGCTGGAATTTCCCGACAACCGGCTTCTCATCGACCTGTGTGGCGAATTTGACCGCAATCTGGCCGAAATCGAAAGCAAGCTGGGTGTGCAGATCCTGCGCCGTGGCAATCAGCTGGTGGTGCTGGGCGACGAGGCGCCGCGCCAGCAGGCGGTGGAAACCCTGTCGGCGCTCTATGCCCGGCTCGAGGCCGGGCGCCCCGTCGAGGCGGCCGATATCGACCGCGAATTGCGGATGGGCAGCACCGAGCCGGATATCGGCGCCCGCGCGGGCGACCAGCTCGAGATGTTCCGCGGCGGCCCGGTCGAGATCCGCACCCGCAAGAAACTGGTCGAGCCGCGGACGGATGCGCAGAAGGCCTATGTGCGGTCGCTGTTCGAACATGAATTGGCCTTTGGGATCGGCCCGGCGGGGACGGGCAAGACCTATCTCGCCGTGGCCGCGGGTGTTTCGATGTTCATCAACGGCCATGTGGACCGGATCATCCTGTCGCGCCCCGCGGTCGAGGCGGGCGAGAAACTCGGCTATCTGCCCGGCGACATGAAGGACAAGGTCGATCCCTACATGCAGCCGCTCTATGACGCGCTGAACGATTTTCTGCCCGGCAAGCAACTGGCCAAGCTGATCGAGGAAAAGCGCATCGAGATCGCGCCGCTGGCCTTCATGCGCGGGCGCACGCTGGCGAATGCCTTCGTGGTGCTGGACGAGGCGCAGAACGCCACCACCATGCAGATGAAAATGTTCCTGACCCGGCTGGGCGAAGGGTCGCGCATGGTGATCACCGGCGATCGCAGCCAGGTCGACCTGCCGCGCGGCGTGCCGTCGGGGCTGGCCGATGCCGAACGGCTGCTCGGCGGGATCGGCGGCATCAGCTTCAACTACTTCACCTCCGCCGACGTGGTGCGCCACCCGCTCGTGGCCGCGATCATCGAGGCCTACGAGGCGGATACCGGGGGCGGGGCCCGCTGATCCCATGCAGCTCGACCTGACGATCGAGGACGACCGCTGGGCGCGGCCGGGTATCGCGATGCTGGCCGTAACCGCCTTTGCCGCCACGCTGGCGCATCTGGGCATTGACGGCACCGGCTGCGAAATCAGCCTGCTGGCCTGCGATGACGACCGCATCGCCGCGCTGAACGCGGAATTCCGGGACCGGTCCGCGCCCACCAACGTGCTCAGCTGGCCGGCCGCCGATCTGGCGGCGGAGGCGGCCGGTGCCGCGCCGCGCCCGCCGGTGCCCGATATCATGGGCGAGACCGCGCTGGGCGACATCGCGATTGCCTATGACACCTGCGCGCGCGAGGCGGAGGCCGCCGGAAAACCGCTCTCGGATCACGCCACCCATCTGCTCGTTCACGGGCTGTTGCACCTGCTGGGCTACGATCATGTGCGTGATACCGATGCCACGTTGATGGAACGTCACGAAACAGAGATACTTGGCAGACTGGGGTTGGATGACCCATATAGGGATTAGACCGGGGGCAGGCCCCCTTTCTGGACAGGACAGATGGACGACATCGAAGGCAGTTCTGGCGCGGCGCAGCGCGCGCAGCCCGAGAACGACATGGCACCAGAACCCGAAGACAGGCCCGGATTTTTCGGCCGCATCTTCGAGGCGCTGAGCCCGGCAGAAGACGAAACCGGACCACGGCTCAACGGCACGGGCAGCAGCCCGGCGCCGTCGCATGGCATGATCAATCTGCGCCGGATGCGGGTCGAGGACGTGGCGATTCCCAAGGCGGATATCGTCGCGGTCCCGGACAGCATCGGCAAGGACGAGCTGGTCAGGGTGTTCCGTGAAAACGGCCTGACCCGGATCCCGGTCTATTCCGGCACGCTCGATACCCCGATCGGGCTGGTCAATTTCAAGGATTTCGCCCTGAATCACGGGTTCAACGGCAATGGCGGCGATTTCGATCTCGAATCGCTGCTGCGGCCCCTGCTGTTCGTGCCGCCCTCGATGCCGATCGGGGTGCTGCTGGCCAAGATGCAGACCGAACGGCGGCACATGGCGCTGGTGATCGACGAATATGGCGGCGTGGACGGGCTGGTGACCATCGAGGACCTGATCGAACAGGTGGTCGGCGAAATCGAGGACGAACACGACACCGACGAGGCGCAGAGCTGGGTCAAGGAGAAACCCGGCTGCTACCTGGCGCTGTCCAAGACCCCGCTCGAGGAATTCGAAGCCGAAACCGGGTGTTCGCTCACCGAGGCGGACGAGGTCGACGGCGAAGAGATAGACACGCTCGGCGGGCTGGTCTTCATGCTCGCCGGCCGGGTTCCGGCGCGCGGCGAGGTCGTCGTGCATCCCGATGGCCCGGAATTCGAGGTGATCGACGCGGATCCCCGGCGGATCAAGCGGCTGCGGGTGCGCTTGCCGGACGCCGCCGCGTGATCGCAACATGAGCCCAATCGCGCGCCGGCCTGCCGCGGCACGGTTCGCCGCGGCCGTGCTGGCGGGGGCGGTGGCCGCATCCGGGCTGGCGCCGCTCGGGCTCTGGCCGCTGACGCTGCTGGCGCTGCTGCTGGTGCCGGGGCTGTTCCTGGCCGCATCGGGCACGCGGGCGGCGGCCCTGACCGGCTGGGCGTTCGGGGCGGGCTATTTCGCACATGCGCTGTTCTGGATTGTCGAGCCGTTCCTGGTCGAACCGGACCGCCACGGATGGATGGCGCCGTTCGCGCTGGTGTTCCTGGCCGGGGGGCTGGCGCTGTTCTGGGCCGCCGGGTTCGCCGCCGCCCATGCGCTGGGACGGGGACGGGCGGACCGCGTATTGGCGCTGGTCCTGTGCTGGACCCTGGCCGAGATCGCGCGGGCGGTGCTGCTGACCGGGTTTCCCTGGGCCGCGCTGGCGCAGGTCTGGGTCGACACCGATGCGCGGTTGCTGCTGGCCTGGATCGGGCCGCAGGGGCTGGCGCTGGCCACGCTGCTGGTCACCCTGCCGGCGGGGGCGATGATCACCGGACCGGGCTGGCGGCGATGGGCCGCGCCCGCACCGGCGCTGCTGCTGATCGCGGTCGTGATGCTGGCGCGCTGGGCATCGCCCGAGGTGACCGACACCCCGACGGTGGTGCGGCTGGTGCAGCCCAACGCACCGCAGGATCAGAAATGGGACCCGGCGATGATCCCGGTGTTCTTCGACCGCCAGATCGCGGCCACCGCCGCGCCCGCCGACACCGGCGGACGCCCGGACCTGATCGTCTGGCCCGAAACCGCGATCCCGGTTCTGCTCGGCCATGCCGAAGAAACCCTCGCCGTGATCGCCCAGGCGGCCGAGGGCGTGCCGGTGGTGTTCGGGGTGCAGCGGCGCGACGGGGTGCGGATCTACAATTCGCTCGCCGTGCTCGGCGGCGCGGGCGCGGTGGCGGGCATCTATGACAAGCATCACCTGGTGCCCTTCGGCGAATATGTCCCGCTCGGGGATCTGGCGGCGCGGTTCGGTCTGCGGGGCTTTGCCGCCCGCGAAGGCGACGGCTACAGCGCCGGGCCGGGGCCGCGGGTGCTGGCATTGCCGGGCATCGGCCCGGTGCTGCCGCTGATCTGCTACGAGGCCGTGTTCCCGCGCGAGGTGAACGCCGCGCCGGAACGCCCGGCGGCATTGTTGCAGATCACCAACGATGCGTGGTTCGGCACCCGGGCGGGGCCGTATCAGCATCTCGCGCAGGCGCGGATGCGGGCGGCCGAACAGGGGCTGCCGATGGTGCGGGTCGCCAATACCGGCGTATCGGCGGTGATCGACCCGCTGGGCCGCGTGACCGCATCGCTGCCGCTGGGCGCGACCGGTTTTGCCGACGCGGCACTGCCGGCGCCGTTTGGGCCCACCGCCTATGCGCGTCTGGGCGACGGGCCGCTGCTGGTGTTGCTGGCCGCGCTGGCGCTGGCGTTGATCTGGCGGCGCGTTAACGCCGGTTCGATTGGCAGTTGACCTGCGCCCGGCGGGCGCGTAACCGTTCGGGGTCGCCACAACGGCTTCCTGGCGTGGCGCCTATTTTTTGGGTTAATGGAGCACCACATGTCCCGACAGAATTATGTTTTCACCTCGGAATCCGTTTCCGAGGGGCATCCCGACAAGGTCTGCGACCGCATTTCCGATGCCGTTCTCGACGCCTTTCTCGCCGAGGAACCCGAGGCGCGTGTCGCCTGCGAAACCTTCGCCACCACCAACCGGGTGGTCATCGGTGGCGAGGTCGGGCTGTCGGATCAGACCAAGCTGAAAGACTACATGGGCCGGATCGACGAGATCGCCCGCGCCTGCATCAAGGATATCGGCTACGAGCAGGACAAGTTCCACCATGCCCGTTGCGAGATCACCAACCTGCTGCACGAGCAGTCGGCGCATATCGCCATCGGCGTCAATGCCGCCGACAACAAGGACGAAGGCGCCGGCGACCAGGGCATCATGTTCGGCTATGCCACCAACGAGACGCCCGCGCTGATGCCGGCGCCGATCCAGTATGCCCACGCGATCCTGCGGCGGCTGGCAGAGGCCCGCAAGTCCGGCGCCGAACCGGCGCTCGGACCCGACGCCAAGAGCCAGCTTTCGGTCGTCTACAAGGACGGCAAGCCGGTGGGCGTGTCGTCGCTGGTCCTGTCGACGCAGCACCTGGACGAATCGCTCGAGAGCGGTGACATCCGCGCCATCGTCACGCCCTATATCCAGGACGTGCTTCCCGAAGGCTGGCTCAGCGATGCCACCGAATGGCACGTCAACCCGACCGGCAAGTTCGTGATCGGCGGCCCGGACGGGGATGCCGGCCTGACCGGGCGCAAGATCATCGTCGATACCTATGGCGGTGCCGCACCGCATGGCGGCGGCGCGTTCTCGGGCAAGGACCCGACCAAGGTGGACCGTTCCGCCGCCTATGCCGCGCGCTACCTGGCCAAGAACATCGTTGCCGCCGGCCTGGCCGACCGGGCGACGCTGCAGTTGAGCTATGCGATCGGCGTGTCGCGCCCGTTGTCGATCTATGTCGATACCCATGGCACCGGAACCGTGCCGGATGACCGGATCGAGGCCGCGGTCGGGCAGGTGATGGACCTGACCCCGCGCGGGATCCGCGAGCATCTGGGCCTGAACCGGCCGATCTATCAGCGGACCGCGGCCTATGGCCATTTCGGGCGCGACCCCGACGCGGATGGCGGGTTCTCGTGGGAACGCACCGACCTGACGGATGCGCTGACTGGCGCGGTCTGACGAGTTCGATCTGACTGGCGGGGCGTTTCGGAACCAGGGCGTTGCGTTGCCGTTGCGGCGGCGCTACACCCCCGCGCCATGAGCACGCCGAAACGCCCGCATCGCAATTTCTATGGCCGCCTCAAGGGCAAGGCCCTGAAACAGAGCCAGAAGACCTATCTGGAAGAAGACCTGGATGCGCTGTCGCCCGGTCCCGTGGGCTGGTGCGAGAACCCCGCGCGCGAACCGCTCGATCTCGGGGCGCTGTTCGGGGGGAAACCGGTCTGGCTGGAAATCGGGTTCGGCGGCGGCGAACATCTGGTGCACCAGGCGCGGATCCATCCGGGTATCGGCATCATCGGGGCGGAACCCTATATCAACGGCGTTGCGATGCTGCTGGGCAAGATCCGGCGGGCGGGGGTGCGAAACCTGGCCATTCACGCGGGCGATGCCCGCGACCTGATGGATGTCCTGCCGGCGGCCTCGGTCGACCGGGCCTTTCTGCTCTATCCCGATCCCTGGCCGAAGAAACGCCACCATCGCCGCCGTTTCGTGACACCCGAGCACCTGGAGCCGCTGGCGCGCGCGATGAAGCCGGGGGCGGTGCTGCGGGTTGCGACCGACATTCCCGATTATGTGCGCCAGAGCCTCGAAGAGGTGCCGAAGGCCGGGTTCGCATGGCTGGCCGAGCGTCCGCAGGACTGGCGCGAGCCCTGGGATGACTGGCTGTCGACGCGCTATGAACAAAAGGCGCTGCGCGAGGGCCGGGTGCCCCATTACCTGACCTTCCGCCGGCTCTGAGCGGGACATGCGGCTGCGCCGCATCGCTCCGCGGGGGATATTTCCGGCAAGAGGAAGGGGCCGGTGGACCCGTCTCATGCGTTGCGCTAACAGGTCCGGGTTGCAGCAGGAAAGGCGCGTCATGTCCGGTCACGGTTCTCCCATCCCGATGGTATCGCATCCTGTTCGCGGGCTGAGCGGCGTGGCCGAGGTGCCGGGCGACAAGTCGATCTCGCACCGGTCGCTGATCCTGGGCGCGCTCGCGGTGGGCGAGACGCGGATCACCGGATTGCTGGAAGGCGAGGACGTGCTGGACACGGCCGGCGCGATGCGGGCCTTTGGCGCCGAGGTGGTGGATCACGGCGGCGGCGCGTGGTCGGTGCACGGGGTCGGCGTCGGCGGGTTCGCAGAGCCGGAGGCCGTGATCGATTGCGGCAATTCGGGGACCGGCGTGCGGCTGATCATGGGGGCGATGGCGACGAGCCCGATCACGGTCACGTTCACCGGTGATGCGAGCCTGAACAGCCGCCCCATGGCCCGCGTGACCGATCCGCTCGCGCTGTTCGGGGCGCGGTCGGTCGGGCGGAGGGGTGGGCGGCTGCCGATGACCATCGTGGGCGCGGCCGACCCGGTGCCGGTGCGCTACGAGGTGCCGGTGCCCTCGGCGCAGGTGAAATCGGCGGTGTTGCTGGCGGGGCTCAATGCGCCGGGCAGGACCGTGGTGATCGAACGCGAGGCAACCCGCGATCACACCGAACGGATGCTGGCGGGGTTCGGCGCGGAGATCTCGGTCGAGGAAACCGCCGAGGGGCGGGTGATCACGCTGACCGGCCGGCCGGAACTGCGCCCGCAGGCCATCGTGGTGCCCCGCGATCCGTCGAGCGCGGCATTCCCGGTCTGCGCGGCGTTGATCGTGCCGGGGTCGGATGTGCTGGTGCCGGGGATCGGGCTGAACCCGACGCGGGCGGGGCTGTTCGATACGCTGTGCGACATGGGGGCCGATCTGAGTTTCGAGAACCGCCGCGACGAGGGTGGCGAGCCCGTGGCCGATCTGCGGGCGCGCTATTCGCCTGACATGCGCGGCATCGAGGTGCCGCCCGAACGCGCCGCCAGCATGATCGACGAATACCCGGTGCTGTCGGTGGTCGCGGCGAATGCGCGCGGTGTCACGATGATGCGCGGGGTCGGGGAATTGCGCGTGAAGGAAAGCGACCGGATCGACGCCATGGCCACCGGGCTGCGGGCCAACGGGGTAACCGTTGACGCGGGCGAGGACTGGTGGTCGGTCGAGGGGCTGGGCGCGGGTGGCGTGCCGGGCGGCGCAACCTGTGCCAGTCACCTGGATCACCGGATCGCCATGTCGTTCATGGTTATGGGCCTGGGCGCGCAGGCGCCGGTTGCGATCGATGACGGCGCGCCCATCGCCACGTCCTTTCCGGTGTTCGAGCCGCTGATGGCGGGGCTGGGCGCCCGGATCGAACGGCGCGGCGCGTGAGTTTCACCATCGCCATCGACGGGCCTGCCGCGGCGGGCAAGGGCACGGTCGCCAGGGCGGTCGCGGCGCATTTCGGGTTTGCGCATCTCGATACCGGCCTGCTCTATCGCGCGGTCGGGGCCAGGGTTCTGGCGGGGGCCGAGGCCGTGGTGGCGGCGCGGGCGCTGCGGCCCGGCGATCTCGAGGCGGACGGGCTGCGCACGCCGCAGGTGGCGCAGGCTGCGAGCCGGGTTGCGACCGATCCCGGGGTGCGGGCGGCGCTGGTGGCGTTCCAGCGCCAGTTCGCGCGCCGGCCGGGCGGCGCGGTGCTGGACGGGCGCGATATCGGCACCGTGATCTGCCCCGGCGCCGAGGCCAAGCTCTATGTCACCGCCAGCGCCGAAACCCGGGCCGAGCGGCGGTTCCTCGAACTGCGCGACAAGGGTGAGGACGTGACCCGCGCGGCGGTGCTGGCCGATGTGATCGCGCGGGACGAGCGTGACATGACCCGCGCCGACGCGCCGTTGAAACCGGCCAGCGACGCGGTGATGATCGACACGTCCGATCTGTCCATCGACGAGGCGGTGCGCGCGGCGATCGCGGCGGTCGAGGCACGCCGCGGCCTGACCTGACGCACCCGCCGATCCCGCAGGACGAACGGGTCACGGCATGGGCCCGATCCATCCCAAATCGAAAGGGGAAACCGCGAATGAGACGAATTCCGATCATCGGCCTGGCTCTGCTGTTTGGCGGCCTTGCCCATGCAGCCGTCGCGCAGACCGCGCCTTCGGCAGGTGACATCGCCGGATATGAAGGCCTGTTCGCCGCCGCGCATTCCGGCGATATCGCCGCGGTCGGCGAACTCGTTGCCGCCGGGGCCGACGTGAACGCGCGCGATCCGCGCGGGCGCACGCCCGCACATGTCGCGGCCTTTGCCTCGGAGGACGACGTTCTCCGGCTCCTGGCGAAGGCGGGTGCCGACATGAACGCGCGCGAGGGCAGGGCGTATGACGTGGTGACCATCGCCGCCGTTGCCGACGATCCGGCATTGATGTCGCTGGCAATCGAACTTGGCAACGATCCCGGCCTGACAACCAGCCCCTATGACGGCACCGCGCTGATCGCCGCGGCGCATCTCGGTCATGTGGAGGTCGTCCGGCGCCTGATCGCGGCCGGTGCGCCGCTGGACCACGTCAACAACCTGCACTGGACGGCGGTCATGGAATCCGTCGTGCTGGGAGACGGCGGCCCCGACCATCTGGCCGTGCTGGACGCGCTCTTGTCGGCGGGGGCTGACCGCAGCCTCGCGGACCGGGATGGCGTGACGCCGCTGCAACATGCCGAAAGCCGCGGGTTCACGGCCATGGCCGAGCGCCTGCGGCGGCCGGATTGAACCAGTCGGCGAATGCCGGTTGTCCCGGACAGCAGCATCCCGACCGGTGGGCAGATCCTGCCCGTGACGGCCCTGAACACCTGCACAGCTGGCGGTCAGGGCGTATGGTTTCCCCTCATTGCAGAAAGAACACGACCGTAAGAACGGCGCCGACCGTGATGATGGCATAGCGCAGCAACTCGGGTGAAATCCTGCGCGCGTAATGCCCGCCGAGATAGCCGCCGATCGTCGTGGCGATGGCAAGGATCACCGCCGGTTCCCAGGCGATAAGGCCGGCTGTTGCATATGTGATCACGGACACCAGGGACAGGACCGCGGAGAGAAGGTTTTTCAGGCCATTCATGCCATTGAGGTTCTCAAAGCCGATGAGGCCGAAGACCGCGAGCAGCATGATGCCGAGGCCGCCATTGAAATATCCCCCATAGATGGCGACGGCGCCGACCGCGCTTGCGGAGAGCACCGGACCGGCGGGGTGCAGGCTTCGCTTGCGCACCGCCCGCAGCAGGCGTGGGCCAGACGCAAAAAGCGCCGTCGCCGTTAGCAGCAACCAGGGCACGATGCCCGTGAACGCATCGCCCGGCGTGACGAGAAGCAGCCCCGCCCCAACCAACCCGCCGCAAGCCGCAACGATTGCAATCGCGCGCAAGCCAAGCGTTCCCTCTGCGCGGATGTCGTGCCGGAATGCCCAGGCGCTGCTCATGTAGCCCGGCAGAGCGGTGAGCGTTGCCGTGGCGTTGGCCATGATCGGCGGAACACCGATCCATACGAGGGCGGGGAAACTGAGCAATGTGCCGCCGCCGGCAATGGCGTTGACGCCGCCGGCCGCGAGACCGGCAAGAGCAAGGAGCGCAAGGGACAACATGGCGAATCTCCGGTTGAAGTTCAGCCGTTCCTGCCGGAAACTGCCAATGGTCTGCAAATTGGTCTGGAATTCAAGTGATGCGCATGAGCAGGTCCGAGGCCTTGCGGCGGCTGCAAGGCTACCTCGCGGAAGCGGGGCTTGCGCCCGGAGATCGTCTGCCCTCCGAGCGGCGGATGGCGGGCCTCATCGGGTGCAGCCGGGAAACCCTGAGAGCCGCGCTGGACGCGCTCGAAGCCCAGGGACGGATCTGGCGGCATGTCGGGCAGGGCACGTTTGTCGGTCGCGCCCCGCCGGGCGAGGTCGCGCGGGATACGATCCTGATCGATGCGACCACGCCCCGCGATCTCATGGATGCCCGGCGAATGCTCGAACCACAGGTGGCCAGGGCGGCCGCGGAATGTCGTGAAACGCGCGATGTCGCGTTGCTGCGCCAGCGCGTTCAGGACGGCAGAAAGGCGCGTGACCGTGCCGCCTGCGAACGCGCGGACGACGCGTTTCACCAAGCCATCGCCCATGTGACGCGCAACCCGGTCCTGATCGCGCTTCTGCGGCATTTCTCGAGCGCACGCTGCCGGGGCGTCTGGCAGCGTGAATGGGAACACACCTATGCAAGCGTCGGCGTCGATGAATTCCGACACCTGCATTCGGACCAGCACGCGGGCATCGTCGACGCGATCGCGCGCGGCGACGGAATTGCCGCGCAGACGGCCATGGCGTCCCACCTCGATACCATCGCCCGGGCAATGGCCGGAAAGGGAAACGCGGGCCGGTTCACGCCGTAGGCGCGTCACCCGGCAAGGAACCTGTCCGGCGTAAAGGCATCTGCCAGGCTGTTATGGCGGCACTCCAGCAATGCCGCGGCGAGATGGGCCAGTCCGGGCGCGCATTGGATGCCAAAACCCGCCTGCCCGGCCAGCCAGAAGAACCCGTCGGCCCGCGGATCGAACCCCGTGACCGGGTAGCCATCGGGGGTCATCATGCGAAGCCCCGCCCATGTGGTCTCGACACGGGTCACATGAAAACCGGTGTCGTTGCTGAAACGGTCCAGCCCTTCGGCGACAACCATGTCATCCGCATGGGCATCATGCGGTTCGACCGGATCTTCATCGGCGGGCGATACCAGCAACCGGCCCGCTTCGGTCTTGGCATACCAGCGGAGCGGGGCCGTGACCGTAAAGGGCGTGCGCCCCAGGCCGGGCGGCAGCGGGAGCGCCGCAACGCTGCGCCGACAGGGTTGGATCGGCAGGGCGGGCACGCCTGCGAGGGTCGCGACATGGTTGGCCCATGCGCCGGCCGCGTTGACGAGCGTCGGGGCTTCGTACCGGTCGGTGGCCGTGCCGACGCGCCAGGTTGAACCAGTGCGGCGGATATCCGTCACCTGCGCGCCCGTGCAGATCCGGGCGCCGAGAGCGCGCGCCTTGCGTGCCGCGCCCTGCATGAGCGCATCGGCGTCGATGTCGCAGGCGCCGGGTTCATAGCTCGCGGCCTCCAGCCGATCGACCCGGATCAGGGGGAACAGCCTTGCGGCTTCCCCGGGGGCGAGCCGTTCGATGTCCGGCTGGCCCGCTGTCATCGCATCATGCGAGGGGCCGCCTCCGGGAAGAACCAGGCGCAGGATGCCGCGGGGGGTCAGCAGCGGCTCCGGGAACCATTCGGGCTCGGGGTCTTTCAACATGGGAAGGCTCAGCGCCGACACGTCGCGCAGCCGGCCATGCCCATAGCTGGGAACGAAGACCGCGGCCGACCTGCCGCTGGCATGGACGCCCAGATTGCGTTCCGCCTCCAGAACCACGACCCGCGCAGAGCCGGCGAGTTCGGCCGCCAGGGTCAGACCGGCGGCGCCGCCGCCGATGATCAGGACATCAGCCGTGTTCATGGCGCCTGCGCGATGTAAGCCAGAACAGGCTGATGACGCTCAGGACCAGCAGCACCACCGCGATCGGATAGCCGGTCAGCGCGGCCGGGTTGCCATCGGTCAGCACCAGGGTTTGCGAGAGCGAGACCTCGAACCGGGGGCCGAGGAAGAAGGCGATGATGAAGATCACGGTCGAATAGCCAAAACAGGTCATCAGATAGCCCAGGCCGGCAAAGACCAGCAGTATGGCCACCCCGAAGAGCCCGCCGGTCGCGAGAAAGACCCCGACGATGCACAACAGCAGGGCCGCCGAGAAGATGAGCGATTCCGGTGCGCCGACGACCCGTGTCCAGAGCCGCAGGCCCAGCAGCCCGACCAGCAGGTTGACCGCATTGGCCATGACCATCGCGCCGAACAGCCCATAGATCAGCCGGCCCTGCTGCTCGAACAGGAGCGGCCCGGGCTGGATGCCGTGGATCATGAACGCACTGATGATCAGCGCGGCGCTGACGCTGCCGGGAATGCCCAGGGTCAGCAGTGGAATGAGATTTGCGCCGACCACCGCGGAATTGGCGGATTCGGTGGCGGCAATCCCTTCCAGCGCTCCCTTGCCGAACTCCTCGGGATGTGCCGAGGTCTGGCGGGCAAAGGCGTAGGACATGAATGCCGCCGCCGTCGACCCGATCCCCGGCAGGGCGCCGAGCCCGGTCCCGATCAACGCCCCGCGGGCCAGCGTGCCCCGGCAGGCCCAGTATTCGGCCCAGCTGACACGGCGGTCATCCGGGCGTCCGGTGGCCCGTTCGATCGTTGCGCGCATGGCGCCTTGCGAACTCGACAGGCGTCGAACGATCTCTGATATCGCCAGCATCCCGATCGCGACCGGCGCCAGCGGCAACCCGTCATAAAGCTCGAACCAACCAAAGATCAGCCGGGGCGTGCCATGTTCAGGGTCCAGCCCCACCGTCGCGCAAAGCAGCCCGAGCGCTGCGGCGACAATCCCCTTGGCGATCGAGTCGCCGATCAGGCCCGCAATGATGCAGAAGGCGAAAATCATGAGGGCAAAGACCTCGACCGGCCCCATGTTGAGCGCCAGAACCGCAAGCGGGGCCGAGACGGTGATCAGCACGATGTCGCTGAACGTGTCCCCGGTGACCGAGGAATAGAGCGCCATCCTGGTGGCCTTTTCCGCCTTTCCCTGCCGGGCCAGCGGGTGCCCGTCCAGCGCGGTTGCCGCCGCGTCGGGGGTGCCGGGCGTATTGATGAGGATCGCGGGTATCGCCCCCCCGACGAGGCCACCCTTGTTGACGCCGACCAGAAACCCGATGGCGGGCAGCGGATCGAGACCGAAGGTGAAGGGAATGGCTATGGCCATCGCCATCACCGGCCCGATCCCCGGCACGGCTCCGACGAACTGCCCCAGCGCCACCCCGGCCAGAACAAAGCCCAGGTTGACCAGCCCCACGGCATCGCCGAAACCGGCCAGAATGGTCGCTGTATCCATCACCGTGGCACCTTATGGCAGAGGGCGGTCGAGAAGCTGCGAGACGGTCAGCCAGATCGCCGATGGCACGCCCAGCGCCCCGAGCGCGAGCCAGCCCGGGCGCCGTTCTCCGACCAGCAGCATCAGGGCCAGCGTCATGACCGGAGCGGCGATCATGAAACCGATCCGCCCGATGAGCCAGAGCTCGACCGCGAAAAACCCCAGCAGACCCAGCGCGCGCAGCAGCTGTCCGGCATCTGCCCGAGTGCCCGCGTTTTCCCATGCGGCCCACAGCCCCGACAGGATCAACACCCATGCCAGCGCCGAGGGCAGGCCCGACGGGCGCAGCCACCCATAGTCGACCCGCTCGGTCCCGTAGGGGATCAGAACCAGTAGCAGGATCAGGCCGAAGCCCGCCACGATCAGGCCCGAAAGGCGGCTTTGTGTCATTGCCCGCAAAACGGTGCAGCGGCGCGGCCACTGCACCTCCCTGTCATTTTCCAAAGAGCTTGCGAACGTTGGCAACGCCGTCGACGATCACCTTTCGGGTACCATCGGGCCCGCGATTGTCAGGCTCGGAGGAAAACACGTTGGTCACGACCTCAACCACCCGGTCGGACTGGATTGCGGCATCGAGCGCAGCGGCCAGGGCGGCCTTGGCATCGTCCGGCAGCCCCGCCGGCGCGGCAAAGTAGAAGATGGGATCGACATAGAACGCATAGCCCTGCTCGGGCAGCGACGCCACATCCGGCGCATAGCCGTGGCGGCCATCATTTGCCGTGGCGATCATCTTGAGGTCGCCCTTTTTCACATAGGGAATATGCACCCCGGCAGAGAATGACGCATCGACCTGGCCGCCAAGCACGAGTTGCAGCATCTCGGCCGAGCTTTTGGTCGGGACGAGCTTGAACCCCGCGCTTTCCTGGTTGTCGATGGCCCGCATCAGCAGCTCTTGCGGTTTGGCATCAAAGGCCACCGCGCCGCCATGCTCCTTGGCATGGGCCACCAGCCCCTTCATGTCTTCGAAGGGCGCGTCGGCCTTTGCGACGATCGCAAGCGGCGCGCGCGCGACCGTAGCGAGATAGTCGAAACTGTCCACGTCAAAGGGCAGTTCGTCACCGCGCAGGACGAGATTGATCATGACCGGCATGGTGACGCCCATTCCGATCACGGTTCCGTCCGCAGGCGCGGCGGAGATCCCGGTGAACATCGCCACGCCGCCACCGCCGGGCTTGTTTTCCGCGATCACGTTCCAACCGGTCTGTTCTTTCATCACGGTGGCGATCACCCGGCCGATCGTGTCGGTTTCGCCACCGGCCCCAAAGCCGATCTGGAGCTTGACCGGACCCGGGGGCGTCCAGTCCTGTGCCGCGCCGACGCTTGCGGCGAACAGTGCCGTGCCGGTCACGAGGCCCTTCAATATGCTGGATATTCTCATGGTTTTCCTCCCTTTCTGTTTTCGACATCCGCCATGCTCAGCCGGGTGGCTGCGGCCACCCGTCGCGACATGGCGATGAACTGCGCCCGCTCCTCCGAGCCAAGCGCAACATCAATCGCCCGGTGGTAGTGCTGCACCGCGGGCAGCGCCGCCTCGAAGGTGACGCGGCCCCGCTGGGTCAGGCTGACGAGCCGAACGCGCCCGTCGCTACGACAGGTTGACGACCGGATCAGCCCGTCCGTCTCCAGCCGCTTGAGCGCACGGCTCACCTGTGCCTGTTCCATGTCGGTAAAGGCGACGAGATCGCGTTGTGGCACCGGTTCTCCATCCGACAGACCCAGGAGAATGCGCCAGGTAACCAGATTCAGAGGCTCCGGGTCGTTCAGGGCTTGCGACAAACCGAGACGCAGGATCCGCGACAGCCGATAGACGGCCATCGCGATCTCGCTCGTCCCCGACGGCACATTGGTCAGGTCGAGCGGGTCGAGCCCATGAATGTGATCTGCCCGTGTCACCTGAACGCTCCCCGTTGCGAGTTATATGATATGTCATAGATATGGCTTTGGGCAAGTCGGCAGTTCAGGCTCGGCGATGTTTCATCGCCAATACCCCTGCCGGAATCCGAGGTTGTTATGGCGTCTTGGGGTCGTGTTGTTGTCGTGGATAGCTCCGCCCGACAGCACCAGACGCGCCATCTGCGCGTTGCTCAATCAGAAAAGGCGGACATGTTCCCCGTCCGGTTTCGAGTCGTGAACCACCCCGATTTCCGGAATTCAGTGGCGCCTGACCTTAAGAAACGAAACTCGGAGCTGTCACCAACCCATGCGGCAAGCGAATATTCCGGAACATCGGGAAATCTTCGGCGATGAGACTTTCCACCGATGTATATTCGAAGCTACCAAAAAACCTGTCTGTCCCGTAGTCTCCGAGTGAGAGCTCAATCCAGTCATCCGCGATCTGTTCGTAGTTCTCGGAAAGAACTCTGTTCGTCGGATCGAGATTGCTTACCAGAAGTAACCCGGTTGGTTTGCAGCCCATCACTGTCAGTTCAAGATCCGGGCGGTATCGCTGCAATATGGGAATGATCTTCCAGACATCACCGGTCCAGGCGGCTTTTGAGCCCGGCTCCATTTCGCGTGCGGTCATTTCATGGGAGAACGGGCAGCAATCATGAATGGCGACAACGCCGTTTTTGCCGCTACGCGCCTCGGTGTTGGCGAAATCCCGCAGCAGGTACTCGATCAGGTGCATGCCATCAAGGAAGGTCACACCGATCTCGATTCCCAGAGCCTCGATAAAGCCGCTATCAAAGAAATCGTCGCTGGTTTGCTGAAAGATGTGCAAGGCCGGCTTGTGATTGACCACGTTTCTGTCGATTGCGAAATAAGGATCAACGGCAATCGTCTTGCCCCTGACATTTGCAAAAGACCGACCCTTGCGGCAGCCGATTTCCAGATACCAATCGAACAGCATGTGTTCGTGGATTCTGGAGAGGAAGTCATAGTAACGCAGATCTGACGGTCGTTGGAACATCGGGGTCACCTATTGCGGCTTCAGGTGGGGTTGAACGCGAAAGCGTCGGTCAAGCCTTGCTGGTTCATGAGCTTGCTGAGCTTCACCACATCCAGTTCGGGCCAGTTGCTTCCGTCGTCAACAAAACCGGCGGCCTCAAGCTGTCTGCCAAGGATTGGCAGATCCAACTGACCGATTGAGGTTCGTTTGTATTGCGAATTCGGAAGCGGTTCCCATTGACCGGAAAGAGCATCAATGGCGATCGGGTGGCGACCGCTGAAACCCGTGATGTGATCGATCGGCCCTTCGCTCCAATAGCTGCGCCGTCGAATATAGGCGATGGATTGGTCCGGGCGGGCGACCAATGCGAACAAATGGGCCGCCGAACCATCCGAAAAAACGATCTTGCGCGCCGCCTTGTACCGGGCGATCTGGGTCGCGATATCAACCGTTTCGGGATGAAAAATCTCGTATCCCTGCTCGGCCATCAAGATCTCCAGTTGATCTTCTCCGGCCAAACCGCCAGTTGCGAGTTCCAGCCGGGCCCTGGAGACATACAGCATATCGGGACCGTCGGGTTCAATCTCTGTCGCAAAATGGTTCTTGAAATATTGACGTGTCTCTGGCGTGCCACACGCTAGGTTGACCCCTTCGACATCCGGTGGCCCAAGTCCCAGGCCCTGGCCGGGAACAACAAGCTCGTCCACCACAGCGTTCCGGCGGACAATTCGGAATTGCAGATCAACATCAAGGCATTGCAATACAGCCCTCTGGAAGCCAAGAAGTTGGGAGCCTCGCCTCGGACGCCTGGGGATGAAGATCACGCCACGCAGACCGGTCGTCCGGTCCAGTGCCCACAGGCGCGACAAGCTTTCAATGAGAAAGTGCCCGAAATGGTCAAACAGGACACCACCCCAGAGCCATTTGCCCTTCGCGCGTCCCTGGATCTGATCGGGCATCTCAGGAGGCGTCGTCAGCGCATTGTCAAAGCGCCAGTTTGCGGAGTGAAGGCAGTGCCGCCCATCAGGATAGAGAACACCTGCGGGCTTTCGATACCGCGCGTTCTTGGGTGGCACGACAATCGCCGATTTTACTGTGACGACTTCCCGGGACCAGCCGGTGTCATGCCTCGGACGTGAGAGTCCGACTTCCGTGTCATTCAACTTTGATCTCCAAACACTGCCGTTCCAAGCTGACAGAAACGCAGCCGAAATCCTAGGCACATGTCACAATGCCGGGAAATGACGATTGCAGCGAGGGCGATTGCGGACAGGAAGACTATCGGCCGTCTGTTGTATGGATTTGCGACGCATCGCAAGTCTTTCGGACTGCCAAACATGATCTCGATCACTGCCCGGCAGTGCTTTGCGCGGCAATGTCACGAGCGGGGTGGTTGCGCCGCATGTCGTGCCGGAGGGGCTTCTTGCGTTGCCACCGGCCAAAGGTGCACTGGAGCTGACAACCGGGCCGTTTTTCCTGCGGCCCGCAGAGCTTTCTGCCGCCGCAGGACCGCGCCAATGCGGCCCCGTGGGGCGTGGGTAGAACCCTTCAGGCTTTGCCCATCTCGGCCAGCAGACCCCTTGCCGCGCCAGACAGCAGCCCCAGGTCGACACCGCACGCGATGAAGAGATAGCCCATCTCGCGATAACGTTTCGCGTCCGCCGCGGTGGTGGCGAGGATGCCGGGCGATTTCCCGCAGGCGATGACCCTGTCGGCGGCCAGCCTCAACTGCTCCTGTACCTGCGGCGCGGACGGGTTGCCCAGATGGCCCAGCGATGCCGAAAGATCGGAGGGGCCGATGAAGATGCCGTCGACACCATCCACGGCACAGATTGCCTCGATCTGGTCGAGGGCTGCGCGGGTTTCGATCTGAACGATGGTGCAGATCTCCCGGTTCGCGGTGGTCAGATAATCTGGCTCGGTCCCGTATCGGCTTGCCCGCGTGCCACCGGCGACGCCGCGAATTCCGTCCGGGGGATAGCGGGTGGCCGCGACGGCGGCGGCCGCCTCCTCGGCAGTCTGAACGAAAGGCACCAGCAAGGTCTGCGCCCCGACATCCAGGATGCGTTTGATCAGCACCTTGTCGTTCCATGCGGGACGTGCGGCACAATGCGGGGTTCCGGCGGCAGCCGCCTGCAGCAGCGCCTGCAACTGCGCGATCTCGACCGGCGCATGTTCGGTATCGAACAACAGCCAGTCGAAATCCAGCAGCGACAGAGCCTCGGCTGCGACGGGGCTGGCGAGGCTCATCCACAGGCCAAGCTGGGTCTCGCCCGCGAGCAGGCGCTGCTTGAACAGGTTTCGCGGCGCCGGCATCAGACGAACCTCACCGCGACCGAGCCGAGCGGCCCGAAATCCGCATGCAGCGTGTCGCCCTTGTTGGCCCAGACTGGCCGCGTGAAGGATCCCGACAGGATCATGTGGCCCGGTTCCAGCGTGGTGCCGAAAGCGCCCAGCTTGTTGGCCAGCCACGCGACCGCCATCGCCGGGTGGCCCAGCACGCCGGCGGCAATGCCCGTCTCCTCGATCGCCGCATTGCGATGAAAGATGGCGCCGACCCAACGCAGATCGACCTCATCGGGCCTGACCGGGCGACCACCCAGAACGGTGCCGGCCGCCGCGCCATTGTCGGCGACGGTGTCGAAGATACGGCGCGGTTCGGTGACGCGGGCGTCGATGATTTCGATCGAGGGCACCACCCATTCGGTCGCCCGCAGCACATCGACCAGACCCACGCCCGGCCCCTTGAGCGCGTCTTTCAGGACAAAGGTCAGTTCGGGTTCGACGCGCGGCACGCAGAAACGGTTGAACGGCACCTCGGCGCCGTCCTGCAGCACCAGATCGTCGAACATGTAGCCGTAATCCGGCTCGTCGATCTTCGACGCGGCCTGCATGGCCCTCGATGTCAGCCCGACCTTGTGGCCTACGATCCTGCGCCCTTCCGCGATCCTCGCCTCGGCCACCATCGAGGAAATCGCATAGCTGTCCTCGATCTCGATTTCGGGGAACATCTCGGACGGGCGCCTGCCCTGCACCTTGGTGCGATGGCTTTCGAGAAGCGAGGCGACGGCCTCGTGGCGTTGCGCATCAGTTAACATGGGCTGACCTATAGCTTGACGCAGACATTGCGAAGTTCGGAGTAGAATTCCATCGAATGGATGCCGCCCTCGCGGCCGATCCCGCTGGATTTCGCGCCGCCGAACGCGGTGCGGAGATCGCGCAGGAACCAGCAATTGACCCAGCTTATCCCGACCTCGACCTGCGCGGCCACGCGATGCGCGCGCGCAAGGTTGGTGGTCCAGATCGAAGTGGCAAGGCCGTAGGGCGAATTGTTGGCAAGGGCCACGGCCTCGTCTTCGCTGTCGAAGGGCTGCAGATGGGTGCAAGGGCCGAAGATTTCGTCGGTGACGACAGCGGCATCCTCTGCGAGGCCTGTCCAGACCGTTGGTTGGACCCAATAGCCGCCCTCATATCCCTGCATCTCGGGCGTGCCGCCCCCGGCAAGGATATCGGCACCCGCGGCGCGGGCTTTGTCGTAGTAGGACAGAACCTTTTCGCGGTGCCCGGCCGAGATCACCGGTCCCATCGTCGTCGCATCGTCGAAGGGATCGCCAAGGCGATAGCCGCGTGCCTGCTGCGCCAGCCCCTCGGCCACGCGGTCAAAGATGCCGCGTTGGACATAGATCCGCTCGGTCCCCAGGCAGACCTGCCCGGTATTGGCGAAACAGGCCCGTCCGATCCCTTCCATCGTGGCATCGAAATCAGCGTCGTCGAAGATGATGCCGGGGTTCTTTCCGCCGAGTTCCAGCGAGACCGGGCGCACGCCGCTTGCCGCGGCTCTCATGATCGCCTCGCCCGTGCGGGTTTCGCCGGTAAAGGTGATGCCGTCCACGTCGGGATGCGAGGTCAGGAACTCACCCGCGCATCCCGGCCCGCGACCGTGGATCACGTTGTAGACGCCGGGCGGGATGCCGACATCGTTCATGACTTCGCCCAGCAGGGTGGCCGTTGCCGGGGTTTCCTCCGACGGCTTGACCACCACCGTATTGCCGCATGCGAGCGCGGGGGCGACCTTCCAGGTCATCAGCAGAAGAGGCAGGTTCCACGGGCAGATCACCGCGATGACGCCGCGCGGGGTGCGGATGGCGTAGTTCAGTGCCCCGGCTCCGTCGGGTGTCGGCTGGTCGAAACATTCCGTGCCCAGCACCGCGACCTGGTCGGCGAAGACGCCGAAATTCGCCGCCCCGCGCGGGATGTCGATATGGCTGGCAATCGAACGCGGCTTGCCGGTATCGCGGATCTCGGCGGCGAGGAAGTCGTCGAACCGGGCGGTGATGGCATCCGCCAATTTGCGCAACAGGCCCATTCGGTCGGGCGTGCTCATCTTTCCCCAAGGGCCTTTCAGCGCCGCGCGCGCCGCGCCCACGGCGGCATCGACCTGGTCGCGATCGGCGGCGCGGATCTGGCCGATGACCTCGCCCGTAGTCGGGAAATGATTGGCAAAGGCGTCGCCCCGGCCCGCGACGAACCGGCCGTCGATAAAATTGTTGAATTCCGTCAATTTCTATCCCTCATCCCGCGACGGCTTTTCGACGTCTCCGTCGGTCAGGTAATCCCACATGCGTTCGACGATCCCGCCCGCGCGCGTGGCCCTTGCCCGCGCCTGATCGAGTGGCACGAGCGCATCATCGGCGCGGCCGGCCACTCTCGCCGACAGTTCGATCCGGCAGGCATCTTCCAGGTAGTAGGCCAGCATCACCGCTTCCTGCAGCGTTTTACCTGCCACCACGGCGCCGTTCCCCTTCAGGATCAAGCCGACGCTCTGGCCCATCGCGGCAAAGGCCGCATCGGCCTTTTCGTCGTCGCGCACCAGCTGGACATCGTCCCAAAGACCGGCGCGCGGATGAAAATAGCAGCCAAAACCGTGCCGCATCTCCGGCACCAGCCCAAGCGCGCCGAGCGCCATGACGTTCGGCCCCATGAAACGCACCACCCCGCCCGCATCGGGTCGCGCGGCATAGATGCGCTGATGCAGCCTGACCTCTCCCAGCACGCCATCCGGCAGCGGGCCCGTGACCGGCACGTCGGGACAGGCCTCTCCCGGCCGGATCAGGCCCATGGGCCGGGCCGGACAGACCAGAAAGCGATCCGCCGAAATCCGTGCCGAGCAATGGCCATAGGCATGAACCAGCCCGGCCCGGCCCAGCGCGCGCGCGGCGATGCGCACCGTGGTGGCGTCGCTCATTCCCGGCCCCGTTTCTTGTCGCCAAAGGCTTCGATGCGCGGCGCGGCGCCCCATTGGCAGAAACCCTTGGGTTCGAAATGGAACTGGCGGTCCCGCCAGAGCGGTTCGTCATGGATTTCGCAAACGCCGGTCGAGTATTCGAATGTCATCCCGTCGGGGCCGGTGAAATACAGGAATTCCGCGGATGATGTGGGGTGCCGGCCCGGCCCGAAGGTGATGTTCACCTGATTGTCGCGCACGAAGTTGAAGCTGCGCTGAATGTCATCGGTGCCGCCGACCTGGTGGTTGATATGCTGGATGCCTGCCTTGTGGAACGGGAACAGCGCGATGGAATGGTGGATCGTTCCCAGCCGCATCAGGGGCGCATCGCCGATCCGGTCGCTGACGCGGGCGTTGCAGACCTGGGTCCAGAACGCCTCGTCCCGCGCGGCATCGGTGGTGCAGAGGCCGACATGGCTGAACCCGGTAATCCCCGCATCGCGCGTGCCATGGTACCGGTGGCCGGTGGTTTCGGGCCGGACGACGAATTCGATCAGGTTTCCGGTCGGGTCGCGAAAACGGATGAATTCGCGCACCAGCCGCGCCTCGCATTCCGCGGCCGTTCCGGAATGCACATCCTTGCCAAGTGCTTCCAGCGTGGCGGCCGCCCGTTGCAGGTCCTCGCCGCTGCCGAGTTCAAAGGCGGTCATCTGGTCCTCGGCCGCGCCTTCGAAATAGCAAAGCGTATGCGCGCGCTCATCGGACCTGAAATAGGTCGCTCCCTTGCGGCGTTCGGCCACTTCCAGACCGAGGATGTTCTGCGCGAACCATTCGGCCCCTTCCAGATCGCGGGTGCCGAGGCGGCAATAGACAACGTCCTTGAGTTCGATCACAGCCCGTCCCTCCCCAGGAATTCGGGTTGTTCGGTGGGTGCGCCCCAGATGCCGTGGCTTTGCGCGGTGCCCGCGAACTGGCGTGGTCCGCGCGCGGCGATATGGGGGCCCTTGTCGAATTCGGTCACATAGCTGAACAGCATTCCGGCGGGGCCGCGCGTGGTGACGTAAAAGCCGTTCGATGCGGCTTGCCGATCCGGGCCGGCGATGATCGGCAGTTGTGATTTCTCCAGAAAATACCGGTTGCGCATGAGGCTGTCCTTGTCATCGACCTCCCACAGGGCCCCCAGAATACCGTCGCGGTCGGACGGATAGAGCGCGATGCGGTGATGGGCATCATCCAGTGTCAGATAGGCCGCATCACCGGCCCAGTCAGACACGCGAAGCCCCAGCCCCCGTGTCCAGAACGTTTCATTTGCGGCGATATCCGTGCAGCATAGCTGGACGGCGGCAAAATCGACGATCCCGGCATCGCGCGGCCCGTGACAGCGCCAGCCGGATGTCAGCGGACGCCAGACGATTTCGATCGTCACGCCATTGGGTGCCTTGACCGCCAGCCCGGATTTCGACTGACGCGCGGTCGCCTGCGCGCCGGTCAGGCGCTGCGGATCATGCCCGGTTGCGCGCAGCTGCGCCTCGATCTCATCCAGGTCTTCGGACCGCGCCACGCTGAGCGCCACGGCATCGTCGACCGCGCCGCCGGTCAGGCACAACGAATAGTTGCGGGCGTCGGATCGGAACATGGCGAAATCCTCGCCCTGATCGGCGGGCTGCAACCCGAAGACCTCGCCGGCGAAACGCCGTGCCTGATCGAGATCATCGACCCTGAGCCGCAGATATCTGAGGTCGCGATAGGTCATGTTTCACCTTTCCGCATGGGTCGGGCCACGCGCCCGACCCGCGCCATGATCAGAGATTTTCCGCTTCGGCTTCGAGTGCTTCAAGCATAGGTGCGCGTTCGCGCCATGCCGTGTACCAGTCATCGATGGACGATCCGAACCACGCGCGCCCGACCTCGGTCACCGGAACATCGGTGCCCTCCAGTTTTAAACGGTAATCGGCGTCGATATCGGCATAGCGACCGACCAGTTCGTCGATATGCGTGGCAAAGGTCTCTTCGACCAAGGCGCGGTCCTCTTCGGACATGGTGGCCCATTTCCGGCCCGATGCGATCGCAGCCATCGGGAACATCATGTGATCCGAAATGATGATCGACCTGGCGTGTTCATAATATTTGGAATTCCAGGTCCCCTCGACATCGATCTGCATCCCGTCGATCTGGCCATTGGCGAAGGCATCGTAAAGCGCAGGCAATGGCATCGGCGTGGGTGCGGCGCCGACCTGTTTCCAGAAATCCAGCTCCGGCTCGAACGGAATGGTGCGGATCTTCTTGCCGGCCAACCCTTCGACGGTCTCGACCTTGTCGCCGGTTACGATCATCCGCATCCCGGCCATCCCCCAGCCAAGGCCGACAAGTCCGAACTCGCTCATCCCGTCCAGCAGTTTCTGCGCGGTTTCACCCTTCAGCAATGCGCGGGCGCCCGCCACGTCATCGACGATATAGGGGGCCAGGAAGATGCCATAATTCGGGTCGCGATTGGCGAACTCGCCAAGGGTGAAAAAGGCGAAATCCATCGCGCCGGTCTGCAATTGCTGCAGCATCTGAGCCTCGTTCCCCAGCTGCCCCGAGGGGAAGATCAGGATATCGACGCGGTCTTCGGTCTTTTCGCGGATCTCATCGGCAAGCGCCTCTGCCGTCACCGTCCACTGATGCGGGGGCGGTGTTATCAGGCCCATCCGGTATTCTTCTGCCGAGGTCATGCCGGCAAGCATCAGGCTGCCGGCGGCGATCCCGGCCAGGGTGAACTTGGTCATTTCTTCCTCCCAGTTTTTGGCCGGCCTTGCCTCTGGCGCAGGGCGGCAACGCTATTGAATATCGATATTATTAGAATATCAACAAAAAAATCGATATTATTTGCGCGAGACCGGCGTTTTCGCCGCCAGGCGTTGCGGCAGATTGGAATCGCGCAGCCTCGCAAGTGATGTCAGGGGCGGCAAATCGGCTGTTTCATAGGCGCCGAGCAACGCGGCGCGGGTCGGGGCGTCCAGTTGCGGCTGGCCGAGATCATCGAAGATCTGCTGAAAGGCAGGGCCGAGCGCGTCCAGGAAGCCCGCCATGCCCTGCCGGCCGCCCGACAGGGCAAAGACCGAATGCGGGCCGATATCGCACCAGCGGGGGGCAAGCGCCTCGGTCACGGCGCGTTCGGTGTCCTCAAGGCTGGCGGCACCGCTCACGACCAGATGCAGGGCCTCCCGCCACAGCGCGATCTGCAGGCGGTTGACCAGATGGCCTTTCATCGGCTTGCGCAGCGTCAGGACAGTCTTGCCGGCGTTTTCATATATCCCCCGCGCGGCCTCGATCGCCTGGGGATTGCAGGCCGATCCCGGAGAGATCTCGACGATGGGCATCAACCAGGGCGGATTGCAGGGGTGGCCGATCAACAGCCGGTTCCCGAGGCCCGTGGCCTCGGCAATCTGGTCTGCCGTAAAGGTTGACGAACTGGAGGCGATGGCCCGCACCTCAGCCAGATGCGGCGCCAGATCGCGCAGGGCGCGCTGTTTGAGAGCAAGATCTTCGGGCAGTGCCTCTTGCAGGAAATCCGCCTGTGCGGCCTCCTCCGCGCGGCCCATCCGTGGGGGCGTGGCGTTTGGGGAACCTCGTCCCACCTGTGCCAGAACCGACCGTGCCTGTTGCCAGCAATCGTCCAGCCTGTCCGCTGCCGCCGGATCAGGGTCCAGCACCACGACATCATGACCTGTCGACGCAAAGGCTGCGGCCCATCCCGTCCCGATCAGCCCGCCGCCAAGCACGGCTATGCGCGCTAGCGGAGCCAATTGTTGAGCCCCAGTGTCAGCGGCGGGAACAGGACCAGCAGCGCTTGCACGAAAGCGACTGCAACGAAGAAGGGTGTGATCAGCACGGCCAGACGCTCTGCCCGGACATTGCCCATCATGGCCGCGGCGAACAGGCCGGTTCCAACCGGCGGCGTCAGCAGGCCGGCGGTCAGGTTCAGGCAGACGATGACGCCGAACTGGAACGGGTCGATGCCATAGACATTTACCGCAACCGGGAGGAAAACCGGCACAACAAGTATGATCGCCGGGATCGGGTCGGTAATCATGCCCAGAAACAGCAGCATCAGGTTGATCAGCAGCAGGAAGATCAGCGGCGATGACGTCACGCCCTGCAACCAGTCCGAGACGATGGCAGGCAGGTTGTTGAAGGTGATGACCCATGAAAACAGCCCCGCCGCCGCGATCAGGAACAGCACCACCGCCGACGAGGCGCCGGCCCGGATGAATGAAGACCAGATATCGGACCAGTTCATTTCCCGATACACGAACCGCCCAATCAGTATGGCGAGAATGCTGGCGACGGCGGCGGATTCGGTGGGCGTGGCGACACCGCCGAGAATGGTGCCGATGATCACCACCGGGATCAGCACGGCGGGCAGTGCATCGCGCATGGCGCGGAGACGCTGCGCCAGTGCGACCTTTTCGCTGCGTGGGAAGTTGTGGCGCTGCCCAAGCCAGCCGATCACCGCCAGGAAGACGACAAACAGGATCACGCCCGGCAGGATCCCGGCGATGAACAGATCGCCGATGGGAAGCTGCGCGATGACCCCGAAGATGATGAACAGCATCGAGGGCGGGATGATCGGCGCCAGCATCCCGCCCGCTGCCGTGATCGCGACCGATACATCGCGGGGATAGCCGGTGCGTTCCATCTCTGGCACCGCGACGCGGGACATGATGGTGATCTGCGCGACCGTAGAGCCGAGGATCGAGGCCATCATCATGTTCGCCACGAGGTTCACATAGGCCAGCCCGCCCCTGACCGAGCCCAGCAGCGCCACGGAAACGTTCATCAGCCGCCGTCCGATGCCGCCGGCATTCATGAATTCTCCCAGGAGGATGAACAGCGGCAGGGCGAGAAGCCCGTAATTCTCCAGCCCGCCGAAAAACTGTTGCGGAAAGCTCTGGAACAGGATGGGGTTCCCGCTGGTCCAGATCATGATCATCGCCAAGGCGATCAGGGCAAAGGCAATCGGCAGGCCGATGACGAGCAGGGCAAGAAATGACAGCCCGGTCATCGTAGCGGGTCCGGTGCCGGCTGGCCGAAGCGGGCAAGGACGTGGATCAGGCCGGCGACGCAGAATAGCGGCATGATCAGCCAGAACCACAGCTTGCGGATGCCGAGCGTCGTCGTCGGTTCCTGGTAGAGGAAATTGAAGCTCTCGCGGGCGTAGTCCGACATGTTTTCCGCCGCCATGACGCCGGGCGGGTCGAACCAGTTCCACAATGTCATGCCAAAGACCAGCAGGATCGCCAGCAGAACGGCATCGACGACGCGCAGCAGGTTTGTCCGGGCTGCCGGACCAAGCCTGTCGGCCAGCAGCGTCACCGCCAGGTGATGGCGTTTGGCGATGCCAAGGGAGGCCCCGGAAAAGGCGCCCACGACCATCAGGTAGACGGCCAGTTCATCCGTCCAGATCAACGGTCGCCCGAATGCGCGCGACACGACATTTGCCAGCAGCAGCGCGAGGACCGCGAAGATCATCAATCCCGTCACTCGCGCCTCTGCCCATACAATAGCCGCGCTGAGCCGTTGCAGCGGCCCTTGCCCGGCCATCCGTCGAACCTCGGCCATCATCCCCCCTATTCCTTGCGGGTGACCCATGTTCTGGCCGGCCCTCTCCGCCGCATGAATAAATATCGATATTTTTGGGCTGTCAAACTTAAAATCGATATTATTGCTCTTGCCCGGCGGCTCGGGTAGTCTTGCTGCGACATGCCAAACACGAGGGATCGCCTGCGTTGAACCAGTTTGACTCCGAAGAGCCGGAAAAGACGCTGTCCGAACGGGCCTATCGCGCGATCCGCGAGGATATCGTCTCAGGCGCGCTTGTGCCCAGCCAGAAGCTGAAGATCGACATGTTGCGCCAGCGATACGGCCTGAACGCGGGGCCGCTGCGCGAGGCCCTGTCGCGGCTCGCCGGCGACAATCTGGTTGAGGTTCTGGGTCAGCGGGGGTTTGCCGTCGCCCCGATCTATCCACGCGATGCCGAGGAAATCGGCGATCTCCGCAAGATGCTCGAGGCCGAGGCCCTGGGGCGGTCCATTCCGCGCGGCGACAGCGCCTGGGAAGAACGCCTGATCGCCGCCTATCACCGGCTTTCGCGCCAAGAGGTCAAGCGCGATCAGGGCATCGAGGAACTGGCTGTATGGGAGCAGCGGAATTTCGAGTTTCACGAGGCGACGGTGGCGGCCTGTGACAGTCTCTGGCTGCTGCGGGTGCGCCAACAGCTGTTCCGCCAGCATGAACGCTATCGACGTTTCAGCCGCATCATGTCGGTCACCACGCGGGCCATCCATGACGAACACGAAGCCCTGTTCGAAGCCTGCATCGCCCGCGATGTCGGCTGTGCGCAGGAGGTGATCGCCAGTCACATCCAGCGCACGACGGATGCCGTCACCTCCGCCCTCGAAACCAATGGCCAGCGGCAGTCGTGATCGTGGCCAGACGGGGGCAACGGGTTATGTGACGCGTTCCAGCGCCTTTTGGCGGGCTTGCCACGGTCGGTAGATGGCGCGGTGGCGGCCCCGAAGGTTGTTTCGGGGCCGCCGGATTTATGGCGCCAGCGGGGGCGTCTTGCCTGCCGAGCCGCCGTGGCGGTTACTTGGCCTTGGGGCCGACCATGTTTTCCGGGCGCACGACGCGGTCGAAGGTTTCCGCGTCCACGAAACCCAGCGCGATCGCCTCTTCCTTGAGCGTGGTCTTGTTCTTGTGCGCGGTCTTGGCGACCTTGGTGGCGTTGTCATAGCCGATCTCGGGCGCCAGCGCGGTGACCAGCATCAGCGACTCGCGCATCAGCTTCTCGATCCGGTCCGCGTCGGCCTTCAGCCCGTCCACCAGGTTGTCGGTAAAGGCGCTGGCGGCGTCGCCCAGGAGCTGCATCGATTGCAGGACGTTGTAGGCCATCATCGGTTTGTAGACATTCAGTTCGAAATGGCCCTGGCTGCCGGCAAAGCCCACCGCCGCATCATTGCCCATCACATGGGCGCAGACCTGGGTCAGCGCCTCGCACTGGGTCGGGTTCACCTTGCCGGGCATGATCGAACTGCCCGGTTCGTTCTCGGGCAGGATCAGTTCGCCCAGGCCGCAGCGGGGGCCGGAGCCGAGGAACCGGATGTCGTTGGCGATCTTGAACAGGCTGGCGGCCACGGTTTTCAGCGCGCCGGAGATTTCCACCATCGCGTCATGGGCGGCGAGCGCCTCGAACTTGTTGGGCGCGGTGACAAAGGGCAGGCCGGTGATCCCGGCCATGTTGGCGGCGACGGTTTCGCCCCAGCCCTCGGGCGTGTTCAGGCCGGTGCCCACGGCGGTGCCGCCCTGCGCCAGTTCGTAGATGCGCCCCAGCGCGTCCCGGACCCGCTGGATGCCCATGGCTATCTGGTGGGTATAGCCGGAAAATTCCTGGCTCAGCGTCAGCGGCGTGGCGTCCTGGGTGTGGGTGCGGCCGATCTTGATGATGCCGTCGAATTCCTCGACCTTCCGGGCCATAGCCCGGTGCAGCTTGTCCAGCCCCGGCAGCAACACGTCGCGCGCGGTCATCGCGGTGGCGATATGCATCGCGGTGGGGAAGGTGTCGTTGGACGACTGCCCCATGTTGCAGTGGTCATTGGGGTGGACCGGGTCCTTGGAGCCGATCTCGCCGCCGAGCATCTCGATGGCGCGGTTGGCGATCACCTCGTTGGCGTTCATGTTCGACTGGGTGCCCGAACCGGTCTGCCACACCACCAGCGGAAAGTTCTCGTCCAGCTTGCCGGCGACGACCTCGGACGCGGCGGCGATGATCGCGTCGGCCAGCCGGGCATCCAGCTTGCCGTTGGCCTTGTTGGCCATGGCGCAGGCCTGCTTGATCACGCCGAGCGCACGGACTATGGCGACGGGCTGGCGTTCCCAGCCGATGGGAAAGTTCATCAGCGATCGCTGGGTCTGGGCGCCCCAGTATTTGTCGGCGGGCACCTCCAGCGGTCCAAAGCTGTCGGTCTCGGTGCGGGTCTCGGCCATCGGTCTGCTCCGTCAGGAATACTGTCGCATGCCGTTTAGCGGCCCGGTCGGGTGCGCGCAATCTGCCAGTTGCGCGCAGGCACCGCATTGCCCGGCGCCCCGGGGCTGCTATTCTCGGGGTCGGGGTGCGATCCGCGCCTGATGCCACGAACGGGGGGTGCCATGTCTTGTCTGCCGGTCCGAAACCTGTTGGCGCTGGTGCTGCTGGCGCTGCCGTTGGCGGCGATGGCGGATGCCAGCCGTTTCGCCGGGCACTACGAGGGATCCGCCGATCTGGTGCTGTCCGACGGCACGGTCACGCCGCGCGACATGTCGGTCACGATTTCGGCCGGCAAGGGCGGCGGGTTTTCGGTGGCGTGGGGGTCGACGTCGTTCTATCCCGACACCTCGTCGCGCACGAAAAGCTACCAGATCGATTTCAGGCCCAGCGACCGGCCCGGCATCTTCGCGGCCCAGATGCAGACCAACGTGTTCGGCCACGAAGTTCCGATGGACCCGATGAAGGGCGATCCCTTTGTCTGGGCGCGGATCGAGGGCGACACCATGACCGTCTTTTCGCTGTTCGTCGATGATCGTGGCGATTACGAGATGCAGCAGTTCGACCGGACCCTGGCCGAGGGCGGGCTGCGGCTGCGGTTCACCAGTCACCGCAACGGACGGCAGATGCGGTCGGTCGATACCTTCCTCGACCGCAGGTGAGGCCCGGCCGGGTTATTTGCGGAAACTGTCGAGCGACACGATCTCGGCGTCGGGCCGGGGGTCTTCGGGCTGCGGCGCCTGGTCGGGGTCGGCGTCTTCGATGGCCTCGGCCGTCTCGTCCTCGTCGTCCTCGGCGGTTTCGAACCGCAGGCCGAACTCGACCGACGGATCGACGAAGGTCTTGATCGCGTCATAGGGAATGCACAGGTTCTCGGGCGCATCGCCGAAATTCAGCGTGACCGAAAACTCGTCCTCTCCGACCTCGAGATCCTCGAACCAGTGCTGCATCACCACCGTCATTTCCTCGGGATAGCGGTCGCGCAGCCAACTGGCCATCCGCACGCCGTCATGGGTGGTGTCGAAGGTGATGAAGAAATGATGCGCGCCGGGCAGCCCGCGTTCGGCCACGTCGCGCAGCACGGTCCTGATCAGCCCGCGCATCGCGCTGTGCATCAGGTTGCCATAGTCGATCTGGGCGCTCATCGCGGTCTCCGCATCTGTTGCGCTCATCTTATAAGAGATTCGCGCCGAAGCGAAAGCGCATAGCGATCACCGCACCATTCCGGGAACCATGCCCGCCGTGGCCCTGACGATTGCCCCCGGGCGGCCGCCTATTTTGCCAGCGCGGCGTGCACCAGGGCTTCCAGCCGCGTCAGGCGGCTTTCGAGCTTCATCTTTTCGACATGCTTGAGGGCCTTCTGCGTTTCCTGCTTCACCAGCGCCTCGTTCGCCTTCTGCTGCAGTTCGAGCTCGCGTTTCACGCCCTTTTCGCTGTTGGACGATTCCTTCCGCACGACGTCGATATACTTTTCGATGTCCTTGGGGCTGGTCATGTTGTCGGCCAGCGCCTTGATCCGGGCCTCGGCGGATTTGAGCCGTTTTTCCAGGTCGGCGCATTTCTTGGTCAGGGATTTGACGTCTTCGGGCATGAACAACTCCGGTCGCTTGGGCAATGAATTCGTGGCGGCAATATGCCGGGGCAGGATAACGCCATTGTCGGGAAACGGGAAAGGAAATGCGGCCCCGTTCCTGCGCGAATGCGGGGGCTGTTCTGCGGGATCTGTCTCGCGGGGGTCTGTCGGGGCCGGGGAAAGTGCAGGCTTCTGTTGCCAGGTGCCTGCGAACCCCGCCTTACACGGCTAGGTGCAAGGGCTTAGATTTCGGCTTTTGGCACCGCTTAAGCGGCGACAGCAACCGGAGCACGATTGTTGTTGGCAATTATGCTTTACGGACCGATAACGGTGGTACCCCGCCGGGACAAAGCAAACCCCTTTACACGTTCGTCGATCCTGTTTCGGCCCCATGATCCCCCAACAAGGGATTTTGGTGGAGCCGCCGGGTACCGCCCCCGGGTCCGATCCGCTTATTTCGAGCGCGTTTATGTCCATAGTCCCGAAGGACAGGACGTATATAGGACGGTTGGCGCCGTGCTGCAATGTGTTCGTGGCATCTGTCGCGCCGGGCCGGTGGCGCAACCTGTGGGAGATTGCTAGCGAAAATATGCCATCTGTGATAGAAATAACATCAATGTTTTGAATGTGTTAATACGACTCTCCGTTTGGAGAAACAGGTGACGTTACGGTATTAGTTAACGAAAGCGGTCTGCTCGAGGGCAGGGTGCCGCCTGGCAAATGGGCGGGATTGCCTGCGCCTGATGTGATCGCCCGAGCGAGCGAATTGTAGTAGCAGCAAAGGTGTTCAACGCATGGCGGAAGTCAACTATTGGTATCTCACCCCGATCACCCGTAGCGGCAGCAACGCCCCGAACTGGGACGTGGACCCCAGCCAATCGGTGCAATACGAAGTCTGGTTCGGAACTCAGGCTGAATACAATGCACTGCCCGATCCCGGTATCTACGACATCGTGATCGTGGACGTCAATTCGGACGGGCTGGTTTCGGCGACCGAAATGCGCGATGCGCTGAACGGGTCGACCGCGCCGAATCCATCGAACAACCAAGGGTATCTTGGTGAATACGAGGTTGACTATGATGGCACCGGGCCGCAACCGACCGTGGCCTACAGCACCAGCAACCAGGGTATCCAGTCCACGACCCAGGCGATGTTGCTCACGATTGATCCTCTTGATCCGAACCTTACGGACTTTCCTGCCAACTACAAAGGTGGTGTCGGCAATTTCGACCCCTTCGATCCCGGCACTCTTGCGCCGCCCTGTTTCGTGCATGGCACGCATATCCTGACGCCGGAAGGGCAGGTCAGGGTCGCGGATCTCTGCGTCGGCGACCTGGTGATGACCCGCGATCACGGGCCGCAGCCGGTGCGCTGGATCGGGGTTGCGCAGGTCTCGGCGGCGCGGTTGACCCTGCAACCGGAACTCTACCCGGTGGTGATCCGGCAGGGCGCGCTGGGCGAAAACCGGCCCGCCGCCGATCTGCATGTGTCGCGCCAGCACCGTGTTCTGGTCGATGACTGGCGGGCCGAGCTGATGTTCGGCGCCGATGACGGCGTGCTGGTGCCCGCCATCGCCCTGTGCAACGACAGCACCGTGACCGTCGATCATGCCCCGCAGACCGTCACCTATTACCATGTCGCGTTCGACCGGCACGAGGTGATCTGGTCCGAGGGTCTGGAAACCGAAAGCTTCTTTCCCGCCGCGCGCACCGTCCAGGCGATGACCGCGGCGCAGCGGAACGAACTGTTTACGCTGTACCCGGAACTGGCCACGAACGGTCAGGCGTTCGAGGCCGCGCGGCCGCAGCCGGCGACACGGGGCGCGCGGATGCTGGCGCGGGCCTGAGGGCGGCGGACAGAGAATGCCCCGGATCTCATGTCGCGGGGGTGATTCGGGATCGGCGCGCAGGCCGGGGCGTGGTGATCACTTGCGCTCTGGCCGGATGAAAGGGCTCTCTATCCTCAGGCGAGTTGACGTAGGGGAAACTTAGCCCGTGGCGTAAGTCGTCCTGATTTTGCCTTAAAATTGGGGCAGTTTGGCGGTATTTTCCCCTTTTTTGCGATCTGGGCGGCGTCCTAGCCTAGGTGCTGATCCCGATGATTCGCGGGCGCGTGGCATGTTGCCACGATGTGTAACGAATTTTGCCGCGGTCGCTGGGCCGGGGCGTTTAGGTGAGGACCAGTTCATGGCTGACGTTCAAGGGCCAACCACGGAAACGATCGATCCGACTTCCAACAACCCGACCAGCGTCTCGCAGACGACGATGGTTGAAACCACGAACAGCAACAACAACAGCGTTGACGATGACGGGTTCGATCTGTCCGCCAACCTTGTGACCGGCAATATCAACAACCCGATCAACGTGGTCGTTGCCGTTGATACCTCTGGGTCGACCAGCAACCTGTCGGGATCGGATGTCGATGGCGACGGCGTCGAGGATACCTATCTCGAAGCCCAGGTCTATGCCGCCAAGCAGTTGTTCCAGGCCTATGTGGATGCCGGGTATGACCCCAGCGAGGTTACGATCTCGCTGGTGGATTATTCGACCAACGCGCAGAATTATGGCCCGTTTTCGCTCGACTCTGTCGGGCAGTCCGATTTCGAGGACGTGTTGGACGGCATGACCTCGGGCGGCTGGACGAACTACGAAAGGGCGCTGGGGGCGGCCGGCGACGCCTTTACCGATGCCGGGGCCGATCCGAACGACAACAACCTACTTGTTTTCATGTCGGACGGCCGCCCCCGTCCCGGCGGGCAGGATATCCCCGGGGCGGCGCAGACGCTGGAAGACGACTGGAATGTCGATATCGCGGGCATCGGTGTCGGTGACAACAGCAGCCTCACGGCGCTGAACCAGCTCGACAATACGGTCGGCGCCACCAAGGTGTCGACCGGGCAGGAACTGATCGACGAGATCGTCAAGCCGCTGTCCGCCGCCGAACTGGACTATGTCGAGGTGGTGATCGAGGGGGTGGACGAATTCGGCAACCCGCACACCCAGACCGTGCAGATCCTGCCCACCGACATCAACCCCGACACCGGCCAGCCCTATATCAAGTCGAACCCGTCGGGCTGGGTGCTCGACAGTTTCCCGATCGATCCGGATTTTCCCTCGGGTCAGAATGTCGAGATTACGGTCAACAGTGTCTTTGCCGAAGATCCGGGCAATCCCGGCTCGGGTCCGCAGGTCGTGACCACGGTCCATAACCTGATGGTTGTGCCTTGTTTCGTGCTTGGCACCCATATCCGGACGCCGGAAGGGCAGGTCAGGGTCGAGGATCTCTGCGTCGGTGACCTGGTGATGACCCGCGATCACGGGCCACAGCCGGTGCGCTGGATCGGGGTGTCGCATGTCTCGGCGGCGCAGATCGCGCGGCTGCCCGAACTGCGCCCGGTGGTGATCCGGCAGGGGGCGCTGGGCAAGGACCGGCCCGCCGCCGATCTGCATGTGTCGCGCCAGCACCGTGTTCTGGTCGATGACTGGCGGGCGGCGCTGATGTTCGGTGTCGATGACGGTGTGCTGGTGCCCGCCATTGCCATGTGCAACGATGGCTCGGTGGCCGTCGATCATGCGTCGCAGGGCGTCACCTATTACCATATCGCGTTCGACCGGCACGAGGTGATCTGGTCCGAGGGCCTGGAAACCGAGAGCTTCTTTCCCGCCGCGCGGACGGTTCTGGCGATGACCGCGGCGCAGCGGGGCGAACTGTTCACGCTGTTCCCGGAGCTGGTCACCGGAGGCCAGCCGTTCGAGGCCGCGCGGCCACAGCCGGCGACACGGGCCGCGCGGATACTGGCGCAGGCCTGAGGGCGCTGTTCCGGCGAGGGCGACCGGTTTTTTCGGTTTCCGCGGGTGATCAGCCGTCGCGATCGGCACGCGCGTTGCGCTGCTGCATCACGTCGCGCCCCAGCGTCAGCGTGTAATCGGCCAGTTCGCACAGCGCGGCATCTGCGCTCTGCGCGTCCCGTGCCTCGATCGCGTCGGCGATGCTGCTGTGCAGCGCGACGATGGCCTGCCGCGACCGCGCGGTGAAGGTGATCATGTTCATCAGCGGCTGCATCGCCTCGACGGCGCCGGCCAGCTGGTAGGACAGGACCGGGTTTCCCGCCCCGTCCACCAGCGCCCGGTGAAACGCCACGTCGGAGGCGCAGAAGGCTTCGTCGGTCAGGCCCGGCTGCGCCTGCCGGAAGCATTCGGCGCGCATGGTGGCGAGGTGATCGGCGCTGCGGCGTTGGGCCGACAGCGGGGCGCAGGCGCGTTCCAGCGCATAGCGCGCCTCGCAGGCGGTTTCGAAACTGACCGCGTTCATGCTCAGCAGCAGGGTCGCGGTGGTCACCTGCTGCGCATAGGCGTCTTCATAGCTCAGCCGGTTGACAAAGGCGCCGCCCGCGGCCCCGCGCTGGGTGCGGATCAGCGACTGCGCCGCCAGCCGTTTCAGCGCCTCGCGCACGGTGGGCCGCGACACGCGGAACTGTTCGGCAAGCTCGGCCTCGGATGGCAGCCGTTCGTCCACGATCAATGCGCCGCCGACGATGGCGTCGCGGATCGCCGCGGCGATCTGGGCGGACAGGTCCGCCGGGCTCTGCGGGTCCAGCTTCATGCGGGGCGCCGGGGCTGTCGGGTCACTTTTCATTTGTCTGACATTTAAAAGTCTGACATTCAGAGCGCAAGTGGAATCGGGGGGATTCGATGCTGTCAGACCGGATCAGGGCGATGGGGGCGCCGCATTGGCTGGCCCTGTTCGGCATGATCCTGGGGGCGTGGCTGCTGCTCTACCTGATGGCCGAGCCGGCCGGGCTGCGCGACGCGGTGGCGGTCTATGGCCGCGATTACTGGCGCGATTTCTGCACATTGACACCCGATGCGGCCGGGTTTGCGCGCATGGCGGCGATGTGGGCGCTGATGACGGCGGCGATGATGGCGCCGACCGTGCTGCCGGCGCTGGCCACATACGAGGACCTGCGCCATGCCGGGGCGGCGCCGCGACCGGGGGTGCTGGTGGCCGGTTACCTGGCGGTCTGGCTGGGCTATTCGCTGCTGGCCGCGGCGGCGCAGCTGGCGCTGTTCTCGGCCGGGCTGATGGACCCGCTGGGCCAGCGGGCGGTGCCGGTCCTGTCGGCGTTTCTGCTCGCCGGGGCGGGGGTCTATCAGTTCGCGCCGATGAAAGAGGCCTGCCTGAGCAGATGTCGCCGGCCGCTGGTCTTTTTCATGCAGTACTGGGACGAGGGGCCGTGGCGCAACGGCCTGCGGCTGGGGCTGGTCTGTCTCGGCTGCTGCTGGGCGCTGATGGCGCTGGCCTTTGTCGGCGGGGTGATGAACCTGGCCGTCATGGGGCTGGCGACGCTGATCATGGTGCTGGAAAAACTGCCCGGGATCGGGCGGTTCGTAACCCGCCCGCTGGGGGTCGTGCTGATCGCGGCGGCGGCGCTGCGGCTGGCGACAATCGTTTAGACAAGGGAGAAGACAGATGGCTCTGGACACATTGGAGGTCGGCACGGTGCCCTGGACGATCAAGGGCGAGCTGATCCTGAACTGCAACTGCACGGTATTCTGCCCCTGCGTGGTCAGCCTCGGCCAGCATCCGCCGACCGAAGGCTACTGCCAGGCCTGGGCGGGTGTGCGCATCGACGAGGGCCAGTATGGCGACGAGGATATCTCGGGGCTGAATGTGGGGCTGATGCTGGAGATCCCCGGCCTGATGGGGCGCGGCAACTGGAAGGCGGCGGCCTATATCGACGACCGGGCGACCGATGCCGCCTATGACGGGCTGGTGAACATCTTTTCCGGCGCGGCACGCGGCACGACGGGGCTGTTTTCGGTGCTGGTCAGCGAATTCCTGGGCGCGGAACGCGCGCCGGTGGTGTTCGAAACCGAAGGCAAGGCGCGCCGCCTGATGGTCGGCAAGAAGATCCAGGGCGAGGTGGTGCCGGTCGAGGGCCACAAGGGCGAGGACATCGTCGTCACCAACACCCAATACTGGATGGGCCCCGACATCACCGTGGCGACCGCGACCAGGGGCCGGGTCCGCGCCTTTGGCCGGGTGTGGGATTTCGATGGCCGTTCAGCCGAGATCTGCCAGATCGACTGGCAAGGGCCGCGGTGATGATCACCCCCGGCTACTGCCGTGAAATGGCGCGCTACAACGCCTGGCAGAACCGGCAGCTGTCGGGGTTGCTGCAGGGGATGGAGGCGGGCGAACTGACCCGCGACCGGGGCGCGTTCTTCGGGTCGATCCTCGGCACGCTCAATCACCTGGTCTGGGGCGACCTGATCTGGATGGCGCGGTTCGACGGCAGCGACCGCCCGGTGGGTGGGATCGGCGACGGCACCGCAAGGCATGACGGATACGAAGGCTGGGCCGGGGAACGGGCGGCGCTGGACGCGCGGATCGAAACCTGGGCGGCCGGGGTGGGCGAGGCCGCGCTGCGCGGCGATCTGCGCTGGGTCTCCGGCGCGACCGGGCAGGAGGCGACGCGTCCGCTGGCAACCTGCGTGGTGCATATGTTCAACCACCAGACCCATCACCGCGGCCAGGTGCATGCCATGTTGACGGCGGCGGGCAGCGCCGCGCCGGTCAGCGACCTGGTGTTCATGCCGGGGGCTGAATGACGGCCCAGGCCGGCGCGGGCGGTGACGACGGGAGCCTCCGGCGGGGATATTTTTGGCAAGAGGAAGGGGCGGGACCGCCCGGACAGGAGACGAGATGTTCAACGCATTGGTTGTGAGGAAGGACGAGGAGAGCGGCAAGACCGGTGCCGCGGTCGAACAGGTATCGCTCGAGGATCTGCCGCAGGGCGAAGTCACCGTGGCGGTCGAGTATTCGACCGTGAACTACAAGGACGGGTTGTGTATCGGCCCGGGCGGCGGGCTGGTGCGCAAGTATCCGCATGTGCCGGGGATCGATTTCGCCGGAACGGTCGAGACGTCGTCGGACGACCGCTATGCGCCCGGCGACCGGGTGGTGCTGACAGGCTGGCGCGTGGGCGAGGCCCATTGGGGCGGCTATGCGCAGAAGGCGCGGGTGCGCGCCGACTGGCTGGTGCCGCTGCCCGACGGGTTGAGCACGCGGCAGGCGATGGCGGTCGGCACGGCGGGGTTCACCTCGATGCTCGCGGTGATGGCGCTGGAGGATCACGGGCTGGAGCCCGGGCACGGCCCGGTGCTGGTGACCGGCGCGGCGGGTGGTGTCGGCAGCGTGGCGACGGCGATCCTGGCCAACCTGGGCCATGACGTGGCCGCGGTGACCGGGCGGCCCGAGACGGCGGAGTATCTGACCGCGCTGGGCGCGGCGCGGATCGTTCCGCGCGAGGAGCTGAACGAGACCACCAAAAGGCCGCTGGAAGGGGAAACCTGGGCCGGCTGCGTCGACGCGGTGGGCGGCGCGATGCTGGCACGCGTCCTGGGGCAGATGAAATATGGCTGCCCGGTGGCCGCGGTCGGGCTGGCCGGCGGGGCGGCGTTGCCTGCGACCGTGATCCCGTTCCTGCTGCGCGGGGTGAACCTGCTGGGCATCGACAGCGTGATGCAGCCTTATGACAACCGCCTGCGGGCCTGGCAGCGGATCGCGCGCGACCTGCCGATGGACAAGCTGGAGGCGATGGTGCGGCCGGCGGTGATGGCCGATCTGCCGCAGCTGGGCGCGGATATCCTGAAGGGCCGGGTGCAGGGCCGCGTGGTGGTGGATGTGAACGCCTGAAGACCGGGTCAATTCAGAGGCCGCGGCAGCGGGGCGCGTGCCGGTGATGCGGCGCGTTGCGGCGCCTCCGGTTGCGTGTTGCCGCCGAATGACGTTACGCTGGTGGCCGAAGAACCGCCCCGCAGGCCGGGCCGAGGCCCCGGCCAACATGACGGGTTCGGCCCGGCCGGCGCGGTTTCGAAGACAGGAGGAGGGGACAATGTTCAGCAAGATCATGGTGCCGGTCGACCTGACGCATGGCGGCAAGCTGGGCCGCGCCCTGGAGGTTGCCGCCGACCTGGCCAGGCATTACGGGGCCGAGATCTGTTATGTCGCGGTCACCGCGGCGACGCCGGGGCCGCTGGCGCACAATCCGAAGGAATTCGCGGCCCGGCTCGACGATTTCGCGCGGTCCGAGGCGGACAGGCGCGGCGTGACGGCCACCTCGCACAGCGTCGTCAGCCACGATCCGGCGGTCGATCTGGACACTGCGCTGCTGGCGGCGCGCAAGGAAACCGGCGCGGACCTGGTGGTCATGGCCAGTCATGTGCCGGGAATCGCGGACTGGCTGGTGCCCAACCACGGCGGGCACATGGCGCAACATGCCGGGGTCTCGGTGATGATCGTGCGCGAGGAAGGCCACTGATCCGGGATCATCGCGACAATCCAAGCAACGGGAGGCCCACAGATGGTCGACGAAACCACCAACCAGGGAATACCCGAACCCGAGGGCGACGCGGATGTGATCGACACCTCGTATGAAATCGGACAGGACAACGTCGAAGGCAATCTTGGCCCGTTCGGGTTCGACATTCACAACCCGGTTTTCCTGGTGTCCGGGATTTCCATCGTCGCGTTCGTGTTCTACGCACTGGCGCTTCCGGAACAGGCCGCCGCGTTCTTCGGGTGGCTGCGGCCGACGCTGACGTCGAATTTCGACTGGTTCTTCATGTGGTCGGCGAACATCTTCGTGCTGTTCTGCCTGATGCTGATCGTCACGCCGTGGGGCAGCGTGCGCATCGGCGGTTCCGACGCATCGCCCGATTACAGCTATCTCGGCTGGTTCGCGATGCTGTTCGCCGCCGGCATGGGGATCGGGCTGATGTTCTTCGGCGTGCTGGAGCCGGTCTATCACATGGCCGTGTCCGAACCGCTGGGCGTGCCGTCGCCGATCGCCGAGGATGGCACGATCATCGCCGCCAATGTCGATGCGGCCAAGCGCATGGGGCTGGCGGCCACGATCTATCACTGGGGCCTGCATCCCTGGGCGATCTACGCGGTGGTGGCGCTGGCGCTGGCGCTGTTCACCTACAACAAGGGCCTGCCGCTGACGATCCGGTCCGCCTTCTACCCGATTTTCGGCGAACGGATCTGGGGCTGGACCGGGCATGTCATCGACACGCTCGCGGTGTTCGCAACCCTGTTCGGGCTGGCGACGTCGCTGGGGTTTGGCGCGCAGCAGGCCAATGCCGGGCTTGAGCATATCTACGGCGTGCCCAACAGCGTCAGCGTGCAGGTGATCCTGATCACCGTGATTACCGCCATCGCGCTGATCTCGGTTCTGCGCGGGCTGGATGGCGGGGTGAAGGTGCTGTCCGAGATCAACATGGTGATCGCGGCGCTGCTGCTGTTCTTCGTGCTGTTCGCGGCGGGGGCCGGGGCGATCCTGTCGGATTTCATCGCCGGGCTGGGGGCCTATGCGCGGGACATCCTGCCGCTGTCTAACCCGCACGGGCGCAGCGATACCGGCTATATCCACGGCTGGACCACCTTCTACTGGGCCTGGTGGATTTCCTGGTCGCCCTTCGTGGGCATGTTCATCGCCCGCGTCAGCCGGGGGCGGACCGTGCGCGAATTCGTGATCTGCGTGCTGATCATCCCGTCGCTGGTCTGCGTGCTGTGGATGGCGGTGTTCGGTGGCGCGGCGATCGACCAGGTTCTCTCCGACCCGGTCGGCAGCGCGGTGAAGGCGCAGGTGATCGACAGCTACAACCCGCCGATCTCGCTCTTTGCGATGCTCGAAGGGCTGCCGATGGCGGCGATCACCTCGACCATCGCGATCGTCTTGGTGATCGTGTTCTTCATCACCTCGTCGGATTCGGGGTCGCTGGTGATCGACACCATCACCGCCGGCGGCAAGATCGACGCGCCGGTGCCGCAGCGGGTGTTCTGGTGCACCTTCGAGGGCGCGGTGGCCATCGTGCTGCTGATCGGCGGCGGGCTGGGCGCGTTGCAGGCGATGGTGATCTCGACCGGGTTGCCGTTCACGCTGGTCCTGCTGCTGATGTGCTGGGCGGTCCTGAAGGGGTTGCAATCGGAAACCCGATAGGCCTGCACGCAAAGCTTGAAACCCGGCGCGCATTGCGCCCTTATGCAACAGCCCCGGCTTGGTCGCCGGGGCTGTTGTCGTGCAGGGGATCTCCGTATGTCCGAAACCCGTCTTGATACCGATTTCGTCCGGGCGCAGTTCCCGGCCTTTGCCGAACCGTCATTGCAGGGGCAGGCGTTTTTCGAGAATGCCGGCGGGTCGTATGCCTGCCAGCCCGTGATCGACCGGCTGACCCGGTTCTACACCCAGCGCAAGGTGCAGCCCTATGCGCCCTACGAGGCCAGCCGGCTGGCGGGGGAGGAGATGGACGAGGCGCGCGCCCGGATGGCGGCGATGCTGGGGGTGGACAGCGACGAGATCAGCTTTGGCCCCTCGACCACGCAGAACACCTATGTGCTGGCGCAGGCATTTCGGCAATGGATGAGCCCGGGCGAGGCCATCATCGTGACCGACCAGGATCACGAGGCCAATTCCGGCCCGTGGCGGCGGCTGGCCGCCGACGGCATCGAGATCCGGGAATGGCAGATCGACCCGGTGACGGGGCACCTGGACCCCGCCGATCTCGAGCCGCTGCTGGACGAAACCGTGCGGCTGGTCTGTTTCCCCCATTGCTCGAACGTGGTGGGTGAAATCAACCCGGTGAGCGAGATCACCGCCATGGCCCATGCCGCCGGTGCCTTTGTCTGCGTCGACGGTGTATCCTATGCGCCGCATGGCTTTGCCAATGTGGGGCGGCTGGGGCCCGACATCTACCTGTTCTCGGCCTACAAGACCTATGGGCCGCATCAGGGGGTGATGGCTATCCGCCGGCCGCTGGGCGCGCTGCTGCCCAACCAGGCGCATCATTTCAACGGCGATGTCCTCTACAAGCGGTTCACGCCCGCCGGGCCGGATCATGCGCAGGTGGCGGCCTGTGCCGGTATCGCGGATTATGTCGATCTCCTGTGCGACCATCACGACGGCCCGGCCGGGGACGCGGCGGAGCGGGCCGGGTTCGTGCATGACCTGATGCGCGCCCATGAGGTGGCGCTGCTGCAACCGCTGCTGGACGCGCTGAAGGACCGCAACGACCTGCGCCTGATCGGCCCGTCCGATGCCGCGATGCGCGCACCCACGGTGGCGGTGGCGCTGAACCGGCCCGGCGAAGGCGTGGCGGCGGCGCTGGCCGATCACGGCATCATGGCGGGGGGCGGGGATTTCTATGCGGGCCGTCCGCTCGGGGCGATGGGCATCGAACCGGAGAACGGCGTCCTGCGGCTGAGCTTCACCCATTACACCAGCGCCGGCGAAATCGAACGGCTGCTGGCGGCGCTGGACAAGGTGTTGTAGCGACACGCTTTCCGCCGGCCAGACGCGCCGCCGCTTGCCTGAACGGCCAACTCGTCCTAGCCTGTCGCCGACCGCAACGGGGAGAAGCGGATGATCCTGACCAGTACCGAGGGGCAAGACGACCTGCCACGCTACTTCGTGCGCGTGATGGAGATGCTGCAGGGTATGCGGCACGGGCGGCTGGAGTTCCATTTCGACGACGGGCGCGTGTTCCGTGTCGAAGGGGTCGAACCGGGGCCGGTGGCCGAGCTGCATGTCCACCACGGGGACGTGTTTTCGCGGCTGATCCGCGAAGGCGACCTGGGGTTCAGCGATGCCTATCTGGATGGATGGTGGAGCACTCCGGACCTGCAGGCGTTCATGGACCTGATCCACATGGGCGACAACGACACCGTCTATGACGGCTTCCCCGGGCTTGCGCTGCTGCGGGCCTATGAACGGATGCGGTTCTGGCTGCAGAGCAACACCAGGAAACAGGCGCGCCGGAACATCTCGCACCATTACGACCTCGGCAACGATTTCTACCGCGTGTGGCTGGACGATACGATGACCTATTCCAGCGCCCTGTTCCGGACCGGGCAGGAAAGCCTGGAGACGGCGCAGACCGCCAAATACGCCTCGCTGGTCGACCAGATGGGCGCGCAGCCGGGCGATCATGTCCTGGAAATCGGCTGTGGCTGGGGCGGCTTTGCCGAATATGCCGCGCGCGAACGCGGGCTGAGCGTCACCGGGCTGACCATCAGCGAGGAACAGTTCAAGTTCGCCCGCGACCGGATCGCGCGTGCGGGCCTGTCGGACCGGGTCGAATTCAAGCTGCAGGATTACCGCGACGAACGCGGCAGCTATGACGGCATCGCAAGCATCGAGATGTTCGAGGCGGTGGGCGAGAAATACTGGCCGGTCTACTTCGACACCGTGCGCGGCTGTCTCAAACCCGGGCGGAACGCGACGCTGCAGATCATCACCATCGCCGACAAGCGGTGGGAGGTCTACAAGCGCGGCGTCGATTTCATCCAGAAATACATCTTTCCGGGCGGCATGCTGCCGACACCGACGATCCTGCGCGAACAGGTCGAGCGCGCCGGGCTGAAGGTGGCGCGGTCAATCGAGTTCGGATCGTCCTACGACCTGACGCTGCGCCGCTGGCACCAGACCTTCAACGATAAATGGGATCAGATCGCGCCGATGGGGTTCGATGACCGGTTCCGCAGGATGTGGAATTTCTACCTGACCTCCTGCGCCGCGGCGTTCGACAAGTCCAATATCGACGTGACCCAGATCACGGTGCAGCGGCCTGCCTGACCCCTGATGCCCGATCCCTGATGCCTGATGCCGCCCGCCTCGTTGCCGCGCTCTGTCTCGGGGTGGTGGCCTTTGTCGCCTCGGGGCTGGTGGCGCCGCTGATGCCCGATAGCACCGATTTCAGTTGGTTCCGCGAGGTGAACGTGGCGCTGGGGATGATCTGTGGCTGGGTGATCATGGGAAAACGCGCGGGCAGGGGGCTGTTGCCGGGTGTCGGCAACGGGCTGACGGGCGTGGCGGCGCTGGTGTTCTGGGCGCTGTTCGTCCAGGGCTGTTACGACATGCTGCGGCTGGCGATGCGGCATCGCTATGGCGGCCCGTTCGATGCGCTGACCGACATTTTCAGGATCGCCGCCGATCATGCGATGGCGGTGATGGCGCCGGGGGTGATCCTGTTTCTCGGCGCCGGCGGGGTTGCGGCCGGGCTGGCCACCGAATATGCCCGCAGGGCATGGCGTTGATCCGATCCAGCCAGTGAAAGCGGCCCATATGACCAACCTGTTTTTCTACGGCACGCTCTGCCATGTCCCCCTGCTGGAACTGGTGCTGGGCCGACCCGCCGATACGCTGGACCTGACCCCGGCCGAACTGCCGGATCACGCGGTGCATTGGGTCGCCGGGCAGGCCTTTCCGGTGATCGTGCCGCGCCCCGGCGCCCGGGCGCAGGGGCTGTTGCTGCGCGCACCGGATGCCGAGGGGATCGAACGGCTGGAGTTCTACGAAGGCGGGTTCGACTATGATCTGCGTCGGGAAACCGTGGAGACCGCCGACGGGCCCGCCCCGGCGCGGGTGTTCTTCCCGCAACCGGGCCGCTGGCGCGCGGACGGGCCGTGGTCGCTGCCGGATTGGGAACGCGACTGGGCAACCCTGACCCTGCGCGCCGCGAACGAGGCGATGGGGTGGTTCGGCAGGGTCACGCCCGCCGAGCTGGCCCAGCGGTTTCCGCCGATGCGGGCGCGCGCGGGAAGCTGGCTGGACGCACAGGCGCGGCCCGCCGATCCCACGCGGGACCTGGACCGCGACATCGTGGTCCATGACCGCCGCCGCGTTCATTTCGGGTTCTTTTCGGTCGAAGAGGTCGACCTGCAGGTGCGCCAGCATGACGGGTCGATGGGGCCGGTCATGAACCGCGAGGCGCTGATGGTGGGGCAGGCCGCCGTGGTGCTGCCCTATGATCCGGTGCGCGACGAGGTCCTGGTGATCGAACAGTTCCGCACGCCGCTCTACCTCGCGGGCGATCGTGCGCCCTGGGTGCGCGAAGCGGTGGCCGGGCTGATCGATCCGGGTGAAACACCCGAGACCACCGCGATCCGCGAGGCGCGTGAAGAGGCCGGGCTGGAGATCGCCGCGCTGGAGCCGGTGGCCCAGCTCTGGCCCAGCACCGGCAGCCTGGGTGAATACCTGCACCTGTTCGTCGGCCTGACCGACCTGTCCGGTCTCGGCTCGGGTCGGCAGGGCGGGCTGGCCGAGGAGGGCGAGGATATCCGCTCGGATGTGATGCCGCTGGCCCGGCTGTTCGAGATGCTCGACGCGCAGGAACTGCGCGACATGCCGCTGACCACGATCACCCTGTGGCTGGCGCGGCATCATGAGCGTCTTCGCGCCGAGGCCCGATAGACCGCCACGCTTGTTGAGCGGCGGGCGCTTCGCTACATCTGGGCTGAACGGGACAACGAGGGCATCATGCATATTGCACGCGATCTTTCCGAAGCGATCGGAAACACTCCGCTGATCCGGCTGCGCCGGGTGTCCGAGGAAACCGGCTGCGACATCTACGGCAAGGCCGAGTTCATGAACCCCGGCCAGTCGGTCAAGGACCGCGCCGCGCTCTACATCATCCGCGACGCGGTTGCGAAAGGCGCGCTGAAACCCGGCGGCACCATCGTCGAGGGCACCGCCGGCAACACCGGGATCGGGCTGGCGCTGGTCGGCGCGTCGATGGGGTTCAAGACGGTGATCGTGATCCCCGAAACCCAGTCCGAGGAAAAGAAGGACATGCTGCGGCTCGCCGGGGCCGAACTGGTGCAGGTGCCCGCCGCGCCCTATCGCAACCCCAACAACTTCGTGCGCTATTCGGAACGGCTGGCGGCAAAGCTGAACGAGAGCGAACCCAATGGCGCGATCTGGGCCAACCAGTTCGACAACGTGGCCAACCGGCAGGCACATGTGGAAACCACCGGGCCGGAAATCTGGGAACAGACCGGCGGCAAGGTGGACGGTTTCGTGTCGGCAGTCGGTTCGGGCGGAACGCTGGCGGGCGTGGCCGAGGCGCTGCAGCCCAAGGGGGTCAAGATCGCGCTGGCCGACCCGATGGGGGCGGGGCTTTATTCCTATTACACTACCGGGGAACTGGCGATGGAGGGCGGCAGCATCGCCGAGGGCATCGGCCAGGTGCGGATCACCGAGAATCTCAAGGGGTTCACACCCGATTTCTCCTATCAGATCCCCGACGCCGAGGCGCTGCCCTATATCTTTGACCTGCTGCATGACGAAGGGCTGGTGCTGGGCGGATCGACGGCGATCAACGTCGCCGGCGCGGTCCGGCTGGCCCGTGACCTGGGGCCGGGCCACCGCATCGTCACGGTCCTGTGCGACTATGGCACACGCTATCAGTCAAAGCTGTTCAATCCGGATTTCCTGCGCGAAAAGGACCTGCCCGTGCCCGACTGGATGACACGCGCCCCGGCCTCGATCCCGGGTGTGTTCGAAGAGGTCTGAGCCGATGTGGCGCGTGGTGATACGCCTGGTCGGCGTCGCGCTGTTCGTCCTGCTGGCCGGCGTCGTGTCGGCGCAGGATGTCCGGGCGGACAAGGAATTCTACGAGGAATGGCTGGCGCTGGCGACCCGGTCCGAAGAGGTCATCGACGCGGGGCGGGCCTCGGACAAGGCGCTGGACGAGCTGCGCGGCGAGATCGTCGAATACCGCGAAAACTTCGTGAAGGCCCGCAGCCAGAACAACGACCGCATCGCCACGCTGGATTCCCAGCTCGCAGCGCTGGGGCCGGTTCCGGAAAGCGGCGAAGAACCCACCGAGGTGTCGAGCCTGCGCGCCGAGCTGACGCAGCAGCTGGACAGTCTCAAGGTGCCCGGCATCATCGCGGAAGAGGCCTATAACCGCGCGAACGGGCTGGTGAGCGAAATCGACCGTCTGGTGCGCCAGCGGCGGGCCAGGCAGGTCACCGCGCGGAGCGCATCGCCCCTGAACCCCACACTCTGGCCCGAGGCGTTTGCCGAACTGGGCAAGGCCGGGTCCGGCATCATGGACGAAACCCGGGCCATCCGGGCCTCGGAGGGCGGGCTGGATGATCTGAAACAGCATTTCCTGTGGATTGCGGGACTGTTGCTGGTCGGGCTGCTGCTGGTCGCGCGCGGGCGCATATGGGCGGTCCGGTTCGGCAATTACCTGCGGACGCATGGCGGCTCCGGGCGCGGGGTGTGGTCATTCGTGGTGTCGCTGACGCGGATGATCGTGCCGCTTGCCGGCGTATCCGCGATCTGCGGGGCGGCGGCTTTGACGGGCCTCTTCGGCACAAAGGGCCTGTCTCTCATCCTGACGATACCGATCTGGAGCGCGCAGCTGCTCTATTTCATCTGGCTGGCCGATCAGATGTTCGGCAGCCACAGCCGTTTCGATTTCCTGCCTGTTCCCGAAAACAGGCGGCGCGAGGCCCGTCTGCTGGTGGTCATGCTGGCGGTGACCCTGATCCTGCACAGCGCGCTGCGCATGTTCGAGCAGAGCCAGGGTATCCCCGCCGAGATACACAGCGTTCTGGTCTTTCCGCTGGTTCTGCTCGCATCGGCGATCCTGTTGCGCCTGCAGCGCGTGACGCTTCGGCCGGCACCGTCCGACGGTTCCGAAACCGAGGCCGACCATGGCGCCGGGGCGTCCGGCCTGGTCAACCTGGTGCGCAGGGCGCTCGTGCTGCTGGCCGTCGCGTCGCCGCTTGTCGCCGCGCTTGGCTATGTGAATGCGGCCGAAGCCCTTGTGTTCCCGGCGATATCGACATTGTCGCTGATGTCGCTGGTGCTGGTGCTGCAACGGTTCGCCGGCGATATTTATGCCTGGGTGACCGGGCAGGGCGAGGCGACGCAGGATTCCCTGTTCACGGTGCTGATAGGGTTCGTCCTCGCCTTGTTGTCCCTGCCGGTGCTGGCGCTGATCTGGGGCGCGCGGATATCCGACCTGACCGAGCTCTGGACCCGCTTTCTCGAAGGCTTCCAGATCGGTGAAACGCGGATTTCGCCCGTCGATTTCCTCACCGTTCTGGTGATTTTCGCCATCGGCTACGGGATGACGCGCCTGGTCCAGGGGACGTTGCGGGTGAACCTGCTGCCCAAGACGCGGATCGATCCGGGAACGCAGAACGCGATCGTGTCCGGCATCGGCTATGTCGGTATCTTCCTGGCCGCGCTGATCGCCGTTGCCGGTGCCGGGATCGACCTGTCGTCGCTGGCGCTGGTGGCCAGTGCGCTGACGGTCGGGATCGGCTTTGGCCTGCAGACCATTGTGTCCAACTTCGTCTCGGGCATCATCCTGCTGATCGAGCGCCCGATCTCCAAGGGCGACTGGATCGAAGTCGGCGGCAAGATGGGATATGTGCGCGATATCTCGGTGCGCTCGACCCGGATCGAGACATTTGACCGTTCCGATGTGATCGTTCCGAACTCCGACCTGATCAGCGGGACGGTGACCAACTATACCCATGGCAAGACGATCGGCCGCGTGATTGTGCCGGTGGGCGTGGCCTACGGGACCGACACCCGGAAGGTCGAGAAGATCCTGCAGCAGATCGCCAACGCCCATCCGATGGTGCTGGCGAACCCGGCCCCGTCGGTGGTGTTCCAGGGGTTCGGCGCGGATGCGCTGGATTTCGAGATCCGCGCGATCCTGCGGGACGTGAACTGGGTCCTGTCGGTGAAATCCGACATGAACCACGAGATCGCCCGCCGCTTTGTCGAAGCCGGCATCGAGATCCCGTTCGCACAGCGCGACGTCTGGCTGCGCAACCCCGAGGCCTTGGGCAGCGCCGCCGAACCGGCATCGACAGACGAGACACCGCCTGCGTCCGAAGACACCCCGACGGCCTGAAATTCGGCTTGCAATAGTGCCGCCATTCCGGCACATATCCCGCCCACGGAGAGGTGGCCGAGTGGTCGAAGGCGCACGCCTGGAAAGTGTGTAGGCGGGAAACCGTCTCCAGGGTTCGAATCCCTGTCTCTCCGCCACCATCACCATTGCGAACCCGTTCAGGCCGTCTGCCAGAGGCAGAAATTCTCCTGTTTTCAAAGGGGTTTGCCGGATGGATGCGAACCGCTGAGACGCAAGGGCACGGTGATTTCCGTCTCTAAATGGCCCGTCGTCTCTGGTCGGGCGAACCGCGCCGATTTCGGTTCGGTTGAAAATTCTCTCGCTTTTCCAATGGCCTGACTCGCAACCCCGCCAAAACTGCGCGCCCTGTTTCCATCGCTATCGAGCGGAACGGAGACCGAACATGCAGGAGGCGTAGCCGATGGGTGCGCTGGCAGAACGGCGCGTAGCGGTGGCGGATCAATCGGGAACGGGCTCGGCGAAGCCATTGATGACAAACGCACATCGCGCCTCTAGCCTGGCGGCATGGCGAGTGACCCCTGGACAGATGAAGAAAACGACCTGATCGTCGCGGATTACTTCGCGATGCTGGCCGACGACATCGCCGGGCGCCGCTACAGCAAAGCCGAGCATCGCCGGGCGCTCCTGCCGCTTCTGAACGAACGGTCTGAGGGATCGGTCGAGTTCAAGCACCAGAACATCAGCGCGGTTCTCAAGGGCCTCGGCGAGGACTGGATCCCCGGCTACAAGCCCGCCTTCAATTTCCAGATGACGCTGGTCGACGCGGTGGCGCGGTGGCTGGACCTGCATCCGGACTGGCTGGGCCGGTTGCCAGGAACGCGCCCTGCGACCGGCATGCGCGAGGCGGCGCAGATCTGGATTGGTCCTCCGCCCACGCTGTCAAACCAGCCTCCGCCGCAGGAGCTGGACCAGATGTTGCACATCGCCAGGAAGTTCGACGTGGCGGGCCGGGATGAGCGCAATCGCGCTCTCGGCCGCACTGGCGAAGAACGTGTCCTGGCCCATGAGCACGCCACGCTAAAAGCCGCGGGGCGCGATGACCTGGCGAGCAAGGTCCGCTGGGTCTCGGAGGAGGACGGCGATGGTGCGGGCTATGACATCGCCAGCTATGCGCCGGACGGCCGGCCACGCCTGATCGAGGTGAAAACGACGAACGGCTGGGAGCGAACGCCCTTCCACATCACGCGCAACGAACTGGCCGTTGCCGACGAACGGCGTGCGGAGTGGTGCCTGTTCCGGATGTGGAATTTCTCGCGCGAGCCGAGGGCGTTCGAGCTATACCCACCGCTCGATGCGCATGTCTCGCTGACGCCGACGTCGTTTCAGGCCAGCTTTCACTGACCGTCAGTCGAACACCCGCCCCGGCTGCTCCTCCCAAGGCAGGGAAGCGACAAAGCACAGGTCATAGAGGCTGATTGCGCAGGGCTCACGGCGCACGACCAGCCGCTCGAGGACGTGCGGCGCCAGCCATGCAAGGCGAAGGAGCCGGCTGACATAGCGGTCCGAAAGTCCCTCCTCGGCGGCGAGATCGGCGATGGTGGTGACCTCGCCGCGCTCCATCCGCTTCCGCCACGCCCATGCCCGGCCGATGGCGCGCAGCACGCGGGGATCCTGACCCGCCGGCGGGGCCGACCTCTCGATGTCCTTCGGCGGCAGGATACGCGGCCGACCGCCGCGTTTGCGGACCGTGAGCGGGATGTGGACGCGGATCGTGTCGTTTTCGGGCATCAGGCGGCGTCCTCCCGCTCGGGCGTCATCAGGCTCGCCAGCGCGCCGAGACCTTCATGGCGCAGATCGATGTCGAGCCCGTCCTCGCCCACCGTCACGCGTGCCACGAGCAGCTGGACGACGCGGGCCTGCTCGGCCGGGATCAGCGCCTTCCAAAGATCGTCGAACTGCGTGAGCGCCGCGGTCACGGTGCCCTCGTCGAGGTCGACCCGCTCCTTCTTCAGCGCGCGTGCCGTCCGCGCGATGATCTCCGGTGTGCGCAGGAGCCGCCGGATCTCGCCGATGACCGCTTCCTCGACCATGGCCGCAGGCAGCCGCTGGGGCCCGCGCAACTCGGCCGTCGGCCGCTTCTGGATCACGTCCATCGAGACGTAGTAGCAGTACCGCCTGTTGCCCTTCTTCGTGTGGTGCGGCGTCATCGCGGCGCCGGACTGGGTGAAGATCAGCCCGCGCAGCAGCGCCGGTTCGGTGCTTCGGGTGCGTCCGGCCCGCTGGTTCCGGTTTCCGGCCAGAACGGCATGGGCGCTGTCCCACAAATCCGCATCGACGATGGGTTCGTGCATGCCGGGATAGGTCTCGTCTTTGTGGGTGATCTCGCCGCGGTAGATGCGGTTGTGCAGCAGCTTGTAGAGCGCCCCGCGGTCGATGGGCCGGCCCCGCTTGGAGCGGATGTCACGGGCATTCAGCTCTCGGATCACGGCCGCGGTGGAATCGGACCGCGCGAAGAGCTCGAACATGGTCCGGACCTGAGCCGCCTCCGCCTCGTTCACGATCAGCTTGCGGTCGACCACCTCGTAGCCGAGTGGCACGTAGCCGCCCATCCACATCCCCTTCTTCTTGGAGGCCGCGACCTTGTCGCGGATGCGCTCGCCGATCACCTCGCGCTCGAACTGGGCGAAGCTGAGCAGGATGTTAAGCGTCAGCCGGCCCATGGATGTCGTCGTGTTGAAGGACTGGGTGACGGACACGAAGGTCACGCCATGGCGGTCGAAGATCTCGACCAGCTTCGAGAAGTCCATCAGCGCGCGGCTGAGCCGGTCGATCTTGTAGACCACGACCACGTCGATCAGCCCGTCCTCGACATCGGCGATCAGCTGCTTGAGCGCGGGCCGGTCCAGCGTGCCGCCCGAGACCCCGCCGTCGTCGTAGCGCTCGCGTAGGCACGCCCAGCCCTCGGCGCGCTGACTGACGATGTAGGCCTCGCAGGCCTCGCGCTGCGCGTCGAGGCTGTTGAACTCCATGTCGAGCCCTTCTTCGCTCGACTTGCGGGTGTAGATGGCGCAGCGCAGGCGGAGCGCCGGTTCGGTCTGAGTCTTTCTGGTCATCGGGCGCCTCCGGTCTGGTCGAGCCCGAAGAAGCGCCAGCCATTCCAGTGCGCGCCGGTGATCGCGCGAACAGCAACCGACAGGGACTTGAAGCGCCGGCCCTGCCATTCGAAGCCGTCCGCCAGCACCGTGACCATGTGTTCCTCGCCACCCCACTCTCGGACCAGCTTCGTGCCGGGCGCTGGCTTGCGCGGATCCGCGACCATGCCGCCCAGCTTGCCGCTCGTGACCTCGTCGGCGAGCGCATCGAGCGTTCGGCGCGTCTCGCGGCGCAGCCCGCCATGGGCCAGTTCCTGGATACGGTAGCCGAGCCGGAGCTCGAGGTTGCCGCGGCTGGCGTTCGGCGCGCGCTCCCCGAAAATGGCCTGCCACTTCTCCTGCAACTCGGGCACCGTCATCGCTCTCAGCGCGGTCAACTCGGCCAGGACGTCGATGCCTGCCGCCTGGCATGCGGGCGCGGCGTTCACGCCTGATTTCCTTGTGTTTTTCCTCATGCGTCGTCTCCAACTCGGTTTCGAACCTGTCTCCGACGACGGCGTCTGAGGGCGAGGATGTCCAGCGAACTGTCTCCGTCGAGCGGAGAATTTTCGTTCTTTTCCCGTGGGTTGGTGCGCGCGATGGCGCCGGCGAGGATCGTGGCCAGTTCCGTCAGCCGCTCATCCGTGGTGAGCGTCTCGGCAGGCGGTGAGAAGGTGATGTCGTCGGGCATAGGGAGCGAACCTCCGGAGGCGGTTTGCTCCGTGTTCGCCGTGCGCGGCGAGGGAATTCAAGTGAAAACAACAGGTTGTCGTAGTAGAAGGAAGTTGATCGAAGCTAGAAGCTTGCTCATGGCCTGGATTTACAGACTCAGTCGACAACGAGCACATCCGGATAGAATCTCAACAAGTCTTGATACTTCGAGAAGTGCTCCGCAATTTGGGCGCGGCTCATCGTGCCGTCGAAAGGATCAAAAGGTAAATCGCTGGCCAGCTTTTCCGGACGTAGAGACGGCACGAGTCGTGCTACCAAATCGCGTTCTCGCGACGTCAGAGCGGCAATCTTGATCGGATGAATTTCAGACCATGTAGAAGAAAGAAGCGACCAGGCACGAAGCTTTCCCAGTTCGATCGGCCTTTCCGGATCGCCTTTGTCAACAATCATCGATGCCGCGAACATCTGCTGACCATCAGCATACCTTACCAACGAAAGCGGTCGGACAGTTTCGTTGCCGAGAGCGTCAGCAGCAGCCGCACGAATGATCCGCGCCAGAAGTGCTGGGAATCCAATCTCAGTTAAATCTACCGGCTTGGCGTCCTCGGGAATGTATTGTCCAACCTCGCCCTCAAGCCAAGCGAAGCGACGAGCGAGCTTTTCCGCTTTCGATAATTTATCAGACCCTCCTTTAATAGCTCGTTCGTTGGCATTCAACGTAATCCGAATTATATCCCCGTGGTCGCATGCGGCGAGCAGCCGTACGAACTCCTCCACATTCTGACCAAGCTCACCGGGCCTCGTATAATCCAACCAGACAATCTGCCCTTCCCAGTCCAAGATCCCCGCCCTTCGATAAGCGTATGCTGGATCAGATACGAACTCCTCTGTAGTCAGTTCGGCGCACTTACAATCTGGAATCGGCTTGTTGAACTTCTGACGTGCTACCGTCTTCGGGTCTTCGTCAAAACAGAAAAGGCGCTTTATTCCCAGAACCCGATGCACACGGTGATGATCGGCCATGGGGTAGCCCCCCATGGAGGCATAGACGTAATCATCGAGTCTTCGCACGCGCTCCAAGCGCCGAAGGAGCTCTACAAAAAAGCTCCGATCGGCCATCTTGGCTGTGCGGAGGTGGTAAGGAATGGACGCGCCGGCGCTCATGGGCCCTTGTACCCTGCGGTTTCCAAGGCGAATTCAAAAGCTGAGCGACCGACTTCGTTGTCAGTAAGGCCGTCGTCCTCGAAGAAGTCTTTCAATGCGCCAATCTCTCCCCGGGAGGCTTCAAAGGTCACGCGTGGATTGCGCTTCTTTTTGACCGGCCTTGGAAGGTCAGGCGTAAGGACTTGAAAACCCTTTAGAGTACCCCTTTGGACGCTGGTTAGACCGTCGAAGGAACGCAGCTCGGCCAATGTCCGTTTTGGTGCATCTTCCAGAATTTCACGTCGATCTTCATCCGTCTTGTATGCGTTGGTGAAAGCAGTCAGCTTTTTTGTAGCATCTCGCATGATGTCGAGTGTGCGGGCGTAAACAGCCGATGAACCATCTAGCCCCCGCTTGGTCGTCGTGAGGGGCAACTTCTCTACGTCGTCGGCATAAAGTAGCGCTATTCCTGCAATGACCGAGTATTGACCATGATATTGGGCTACGCCGCCCGTTCCCCAACCTGTCAAGAACGTACGATCACGCGAGACAACGACACGATCATTGCAGGCAATTGTCCAGCCCGCGAGGGATCTCTCCGCGTGTTCGTTTTCTGCCTCTTCAATTTCTTTCGCATTCAAGGGCTTTCGAAGCAAGCCCGCTACAATATGAACTGATACTCCATCAACCTCGCCGCGATAGATAAACGGCTGAACCCCGCCCCCGCCGAGGTTGCCTGTAACTGCAAGCGCGAACTCAGCGGACCGAATGGGTTCTGAAGAAATGCCGTCGGCGATGACACTAACCTCAAAACCCTTCGAAATTATAAGTGCGTAGTGATTTGCGATGTACCTTTTGAATTTCTCGATCCAATCCTTTGAGCTCAGGTCTCGTTTTACGGTTTCATAGAGCTCGCCAACGGAAACAGTTGTACCTGAAGGCGAATCGCTATCGGGCGCGTATTCAGCTAGCTCAAGTGGCTGCCAATCGTCAGAGCTCAGCCATTGGTCGTCGATTACTACCTGAAAGGGGTCTTCGCCGTTCGAGTTAATCTTTGCGTTGCGACCGAGCTTAAAAATAGCGCGCTTCATGCCAATTCCGTAAACTCCTACGGTCTTGCCATCTGCATCTGTATGGTCTTTTCCCGGTGGGCGTCCTAGCCGAAACGCGCGATGTCTTGCTGTGCCAATAGGGATGCCTCCGCAGTTGTCCTCTAAGGAAAACCAATCAGCCGACAGAGTGAGTTTCGCCCAGTACCCATCATAAGGGCGCTCCGGATCACCCTTTGCTTCCCCGCTACGAACTGCACCGTCGATGCAATTGTCGAGAAGATCGAGTATTGCATCTCGGAGATCGATATCTCGCGTAAGCATAGATACGAAGAAGGATTTCGATGGCTTTGTTTCTGCCTCTCGCTTCTCCGTCATGTGCGAACTCCCCTTGGTATATTAGTTATTCCACGAAGGATGTCGGATATGGTTTGGGAATCCTTCGTCTGACACTCCCATATTGTTTCAATGCGCCAGCCGTTTGCCTCAAGCTCAGCCTGGTTTCTTCGATCACGTTCAGTGTTTTGAGAGAACTTTTTCGCCCAATAGTCGGTTCGTGATTTCGGCATAGTTGCTTTTTTTCATCCTTTGTGTCGGTGCCAAAAGCATCCATGAACGAAAAGGACTAGCTTATACTTTGGAAATACAAGGTCCGGCGTCCCTGGCAGGTCCCTCCGGTGAAGTCGAAACCGAAGGCCCAGCTTATGTGCGATGCTTCGGACTGGAGTTCCCCCGGTTTGATGGACACCTTTTCACTGATGAAGGAGAGTGTTTGTCATGCCGAGAACGAGGAACCCGTACCCTGCGGAATTCAGGGAGCAGATGGTTGCGCTTGTGCGCACCGGGCGCAGTGTTGAAAGTTTGGCGCGGGAGTATGAACCCTGCGCTGCCACGATCCACGAGTGGGTCAGGCAGGCAACTGCCGATGATGGTGATGATCCGAGCAGCCTGACCAGTGCAGAACGTGACGAGCTGCGCCAGCTTCGGCGTGAGGTGAAGCAGTTGCGCCAGGAGCGCGATATCCTCTCAAAGGCCGCGGCCTGGTTTGCACAAAACGACGTGACATCGCGCAGGTCTTCGAGTTCATGACCGCAAATCAGGCCGAGTACCCGATCCAGATGATGTCACGCACGCTGGGGGTGTCCCGCAGCGGGTTCTATGCCTATCACAGCCGCCCGCCGAGTGTTCGCCAGGTTGCCGATGAGGCGTTGAGCAAGCGGATCGCGACGATCCACAAGGCATCGAAAGAGACCTATGGGGCGCCCCGCATTCACGCCGAGCTGGCCGATGAAGGCATCTTCGTTGGTCGCAAGCGTGTCGAGCGGCTGATGCTAGCCAAGGGCTTGAGAGGCGTCAGCCGACGCAAGTTCGTGGTGACCACCGAACGTAATCCAAGGGTGCGCCCTGCCGCCGATCTGGTGGATCGCAACTTCTATGCTGATGCGCCGAACGTGCTTTGGGTGGCCGACATCACCTTTGTGCCGACCTGGGCGGGCTTTCTGTATCTGGCTGTCGTACTGGATGCCTTCAGCCGCCGTGTTGTCGGCTGGGCCATGGGCACACGGCAGAGAACGCAACTGGTACTGGATGCGATGAACATGGCCGTCACGCAGCGAAAGCCATCGAGTGTGATCCATCATTCGGATCAGGGGTCGCAATACACGTCGGTCGCCTTTGGGCTGCGCTGCAAGGAAATGGGTGTCAGGCCGTCGATGGGATCGGTGGGCGATTGTTACGACAACGCCATGTGCGAGAGCTTCTTCGCCACCCTCGAATGTGAGTTGCTCGAACGCAGGAAGTTCCGCACCAAGGCCGAGGCCCGCGTTGCCTGCTTCGAGTTCATCGAAGGCTGGTACAACCCCTCTCGCCGACATTCGGCTTTGGGGTATAAGTCACCGATCAACTATGAAAGGACCGCTGCTGAAGGGCTGGAATCTCTAAGCCCATAACCGTCTACCAAACCGGGGGAACTCCACTTGCAAAGGTTCCTCTGCACGGTACTTCAATTGGGGATAAGTCAAGGGTTTCTGCTTCATGGATTGCCTTGGACATGGCATCGGTTTGAGCGATTTGGCTTGGTGCAATGTAGCGTCTACCTCCTTTCGCATCGGCAGCAATAGCCATTGGCATGGCGCCCATCTTCCCTTGAGAGGCGCATTGGTCTATGTATTCACCGCTAATAGGTGTGCCTGAAAAAATACATCGAAATACTGCCCGGCCTGCTTTTGTCCCAGTCTTGGCACGTTCAATCTCTTCCTTGCTTCCTTTATCGCGAATATGGAACTCAATACTGTTGGAGATTTTGTCGACGGCCGGCTCTACCCAGACCTCTTTCCCTTTCTTTGCGGATAGCAAAAAGCTGGAAGCTATCGGAACCTGCACATCTGAAAACGCCGGGTCAGGGCTGGGTACCGTTCTGGACCAGAACCAAGCGATGGCGGTCGCCTTGCCGCCCCCATACGCGCTCGGCAGGTCGACCTGTGGGTAGAGATGCCCGATGCGCTCCCACGCCTTCTCACGCATCCATTCGCCATAGTATTTCACGTCCTCCGCCAATCCTTCGGCGTTGCGGTAGTGATTGCGTTCTTTCAGCCCCGGATGGATCGGCTCCATGTCCTTGAACTTCGGCGGGATCTCGATCATCGCCTTGCCGATCATCACCGCCACGGGGTTCAGGTCGGACCCATAGGCGGGCAGGCCCAGCCGCTGCGCCTCCAGCGGGATCGACCCGCCGCCCGAGAACGGGTCATAGACCGGGGGCAGCTCGCCGCCGCAGCTGGCGCGGATCTCGGCCCGCGCGCGCTCCAGCACCTCCTCGTTGGTCGAGTTCTCCCACTTCACCAGGTCCTCGATGATCTGGAACAGCCGCTTGCGCTCGGCCTCCACGGCCTCCTCGGTCGGGAACTTGTCCGGATGGCTCGACGGGTCGTCCACCAGCTGCGCGAACAGCACCGCCCGACACGCCGCCAACGGCCGCCGCGCCCACCACAGATGCAGCGTCGAGGGATGCCCATGCCGGATCGACTTCTCCCGCGCCGACGCCGCGTTGATCGCCTCGAGCGGGATGGCAACTTCGATGAGTTTCTTCTTGTAGGTCTGTGTCACCATTGATCCAATCGTGTTTCGCGCTTGTCGGTGGCACCAACATAAAGAACGCGCTCTGAGGGCGCATCACCAGAGAGAGCTGCTTGCATTGTCGGCACGGATAACTCCCGATCCCCGATGAAGCATTCCAGGTGCTCCTCAAAGAATCTCTCGAAGCTTCTGTCGTATAGGTCAAATACGTCGCGCGACTTCAGACCCAGTACTGATACCGCGGGGAACGCCCGTATGCCGCGCTCCCTTGAGTATACGAAAAGGAAAGACGCCGGGCTTATCGCCAGCATCTTCTCCAGCTGATCTTCAAGGCGTTTCCAGTCATCGATTGGTTTTCGAGGTTCTGCGCGCTTAGCTTGAACCAAGAAACCCTTTGTCACTGAGTATTCATCAAGATCAATATCCAATACGCCCATGAAATCGGCGCCAACCCGTTTCTCCTCGGCTGCGCTATCCCGGCCAGTCTTGAACTGTTTGGCGCGCCACTTTAGGCCTTTGATTGAACGCCCGTCCAGACGCTCAACCACAGCTCCCAATAGCCGACCTGTAATGTCGACTTCATACGGCGCATCGCCTTCTCGATAAGCATCTTCAACTCGGCTGGCTGCCTGCCCAAGTTCTGATGCGACTTCGCGAACGGTATGTAACTTCCTCAGCAACCGAAAACTTCCCTGACTAGACTATGCTGGCGCGGTGGCGCGCTCGAGCAGCCGGTTGATGTTGAATTGAATGGCGTTCTGGTCGAAGGGCGGTTCACGCGTGTCCAGCGCACCGCGGAGGTAGCGGGGCGCGTGCACGTAGCCGTCGCCGATCTGGACGATGGCGAGGATGAACTTCTCGGGCTCGTGGAGCGAGGTGATGACCTCCTGCCGCGTGATCATCACCGTGTCCGCACCGTCGATCCGGCCCTTCACCTCGATGAAGCGCATGTGGTCGACGTTCGGATCGTAGGACGCGATGTCGTAGCCGACCTTCTGAGCAGACACGTCCTCCGGTCGGTTCCCGAGCTCGCGCTCGACGGCCATGACCGCCTCCATCGCCTTCAGCTCGATCTCGCGGCGGGCGACCGGATCCTCCGAGAAGCCCGATCCCGCATTTGCCATCTCGGCCGGCATCCGCTCGCGCAGGAGGCCGCGGGGCACCACGACCATCCCGCCGCGCACGCGCGGTGGCTGAGCCGAGATGAACCGCTCCTGGTCGATCAGCTCTAGGCGACGCTTGAGGCGCTCGGCCAGATCCTCCGCACGGCGTTGGGCATTCTGCCAGTTGAGCCGGGTCTTCTTGCCGGCCTTCTCCTGCTCCTTGAGCTCGAAGGCGCGTGAGTCCCAGTAGTTGATCTCTTTCTTGAGGCGGGCCTTCACCTCCTGCTCGACCTTGTCGATCTCCGGAAGCCGACGCCCGCGGACGTCAGCGACATGGCCTTGTGCGAGCTCGACCGTGGCAAATTGAACGACCTTCTTCTCGAGATCGCCCCGCAGCCAGTCGGCGTTCAGGACGTCCTCGACGCCTCCAATCTCTTCCTGTGTGGCGGGCCGCAGATTAAGGTGGGGCGCGATCCCGGCGTTGGTCACGCGGCCCGCCTCGTCGATCGCCGCGAACTGCAGCTTCTGCGAGATGACGTTGGCATTACCCGAGCTGGTCGGACGCCCGTCCTGCACGCTGTGTTCGAGAAGGAAGAGCGCAGAGACGTCGGTGCCATCGTCGGTGTCATCGACCAGGACGGCCCCCTGTTTCATCAGGTGGTCGTTCTGCTCGCGCACGAGGCTAATGACAGCCTCGAGCACCGGGTGCCCGGGGTAGACGAAGGCCGCGACAGGCTGCTGGTTGATCTTGCCCTTTTCGAAGCAGATGCGCTCGTACTTCTTCTGAAGCGGCGCACCTGAGCCGATTTGGCGGTCACGCTCCCGCACGCTGAGCGGAACATGGGTGATTTCCCACCGTCCTTCTTCCCGGCGCTTGATCTGTCCTCCGAGCCGCTTGAATGCCTCGACGAAGAAGCTCTGGATGTGATGGGGCTGCAGGCGCTGAGCTTCGGCTCGCTCCATCTCGAGCCGCAACTCCTGAACCCGCGCCTCCGGCATGGTGTCGCTGGTAAGTTGCCGTTTCTGTAACAGGTGGAGGAGGTGGCTTTGGTCGACAGCGCCATCCACTGTCTGAAAGAGGCGCGCCTTAACCTCGTCCTGCTCGCCATACTGAATTGCCTCGAAGAGAAGGTCCTTTAGCGCCCGCTCTTCGAAGAGCTCCCCGAGCACGTCATACACACGGCCGCCGAGAGCTTCGCGGGCGGCCTCCAGCTTTTCCAGAAGCCGAGCATAAACTTCGCCCTCGCGGGTGTCTTTCGCCACGAGATTCCACAGATGGCAGACTTCCGTCTGCCCGATCCGGTGGATGCGTCCAAACCGCTGTTCGATCTTGTTGGGATTCCACGGCAGATCATAGTTTACCATGAGATGGCCGCGCTGAAGGTTCACGCCTTCGCCGGCCGCATCGTTTGCGATCAACACCAGGAGATCGCGATCCTGCATGAACCGCTCTACGACCTTCCGCCTCTCTTCACGGGATACGCCACCGTGAATGACGTCCACCGCATCGGGCCTTCCGAGCCGTGCAACGACCTTTTCACGTAGGTATTCGAGGGTGTCTTTGGGCTCCGTGAAGATGATCAGCTTGCGTCGATAGCCGTCCGGATCGAGCATCAAATCGTCATCGAGAATCCGATCGAGTTGCTGCCATTTCGTGTCCTTGCCTGAGCGAAGGACTTCGAGTGCCATGCTCTCAAGTCCTTGGAGGGTCTGAACTTCCAGTTCCAGTTGCTCCACGGTTTCTGCCGTGGTGGCCCCGGTGGAGATCAGTTCCTCAAGATCATCGATTTCGTCCTGGCCGTACTCATCGAGGTTTCTGAGCATCTCGTCGCTGATAGACGTTTTGCTCAAGGACGATGGGTTGCTTCTTGTGGCCAGCTTCGCCTCAGAGAGCTCATTCTCCAGCCGCTCGCGACGCCGCTTCAGGGACTGGTAGATGGCTGCCGGGCTGGATGCGAGACGGCGCTGCAAGATCTGCAGCGCAAAGCCCACATTGTTCCGTTTCTTGCCATCGTCCTCAGCGAAGCGCTGCACGCGGTTCATTTCGTTCCGAACATATTCGGTGACAGCCGTGTAAAGTTCGGCCTCTTGAGGAGAGAGTTCGTACTTAACGGTATAGGCGCGCCGCTCGGGAAATAGCGGCCGGCCGTCGAAGCGGAGAAGCTCCTCCTTCGTAAGGCGCCGCATCATGTCCTCGACGTCAGCGACATGCACGCCGTCACGGAAGCGACCCTCGAAGCGGTCGCCGTCCAGCAGGGCCATGAACAGTTGGAAGTCTTTTTCTTTGCCGTTGTGCGGCGTTGCCGACATCAGCAGGAAGTGCCGGCAAGCTCGGCTCAACTGCTGACCGAGCTGGTAGCGCTTGGTATACTTGACCTCGTTGCCGAAATAGGTCGCCGACATGCGGTGGGCCTCGTCGGCGATTATCAGATCCCACTCGGTAGACGCTGTCAGCTTCTCCTGCAGTTCATCGTTACGCGACAGCACGTCGAGGCGTGCGATAAGGCGGTTGTTGTCGTTGAACGGGTTCCCTGATCTCGAGCTCTCGATCATGTCCCGGGTCAGGATGTCGAACTCCAGTCCGAATTTCTCGCCAAGTTCATCTTGCCATTGCTCAACAAGACTGCCCGGCGCCACCACCAGGCAGCGCTCCAGATCACTGCGGGCGATCAACTCCTTGATCAAAAGGCCGGCCATGATCGTTTTTCCCGCGCCGGGATCGTCCGCAAGCAGAAACCTGAGAGGCTGACGCGGGATCATTTCGCCGTACACCGCCGAAATTTGGTGCGGCAATGGATCCACAAGGCTGGTGTGAATCGCCAGGTAGGGGTCGAAGAAATGAGCCAGCTTGATGCGATTTGCCTCTGTCACCAAGCGGAGCAGAGCACCATCAGCGTCGAACGACCATTTCCGTCCACGGCTTTCAATCCCGAGCCGGTGCTCGTCGTCGCGGTAGAGCGTCGTTTCCGCGACAGAGCCGTTCGATGCTCGGTACACGACATTGATCGCTTGATCTCCAATCCATTCCACCGAGATCGCTTCGACCGTTTGGTTCGGAACGAGTCCTGCAACTGAGGCCCCATTTCTGATGTCTTCCAGCCTGGTCATGCCGTAGCCTCCTGACCACGGTCTTCGCGTGCACTAGAGATTATCTCTTCGCGATTGGTTAGGACGATCTGCTGATCCTGAGGCGCCCTCGCCGCAGGATCTGTGTCGAGGCCAAGCCGCTTGAGCGCGTAGTAGAGAAGCGCGCGTCGGACCTTGATCTTGGCTTTGCCGCCTCGCATGCCGTAGTCGAGCTCGATGACCTTCGCCTGCGTGTCAGAAAGATCGGGGTGGGGAGCGACCTCCAACGTGACCTCGGAATGCCAGTCGCTGTCGTCGGCGGCCGAGGCGTCGCTCTCCTGTGCACCTCGGATCTTGAGCATCCGGGACAACAGGAAGTCTTTGAAGCACTCGTCCGAAAGACAGAACGCTCGCGTGTGCCAGCGGAAGCCGTCGAACGCGATGGCGTGGGGCGCGATCCACCGCCAGCGCGGCTCCGGGTTGGACAGTGACTGGTACTTCACCTCGATCGCCTCGGACCGGCGTATGGCGCCAACGACCGAGCGGAGCGTCGCCGGGTTGACGCCACGTACTGGCGTCGGGGCGGACGCGTAGGGCGGGAGATTGGCTATCCAGGAGTCCTCCCGGTCGAGGATCCCGTCAGAGAGTGAGCGTAGCTGCGCGAGGTAGCGGCTCGCATCGGGCTCGAGGAACTGCGCCTTGAAGTCCGAGCCGCGGACATAGGTCCGCGCGCTCTTGTCGTAGACCATGTTGTCCGGTGCGAAGCTGATGTAGCGGTTCAGGTCGGTGGACGCCTGGTTCACCGATACCCCGAACTGGTCCATCAGATCGCTGCGGTTCACATGTCCCTCCCAGAACAGGCGGAACTCTATGAACTCAAGGCGTTGCTCGACGCCCCAGCGAAGTTCCGACCTGTCGTTTTCCATTCCGCTCCCCGGCTCGGGCAGTGCGCATCTTAACTATGCGCGCCCACTTTCTGGGCTTTAGCCGAGGCTAGCCGAGCCGGGTCTGTGGCGCAATCGAAAAGCGTCGCAAATCAGAGCTTTGTAGCGACACCGAGGGTTGGGAGGACAAGGCCGGTGTCAGTAGGCCGGAGCGCCCTGATCGGAAGTGGCGTTCAGTACGTCGCGTTCGAAGGCCTCGATATCGGCGATGCGTTAGACGACGCGCCCTCCGATCTTCATGTACGCAGGACCTTCGCCGGCCCACCGCCACCGCTCCAGGGTGCGGTGCGAAATGGTCCAGCGTTCCGCCAGTTCCTTCTGATTCAAGTTGGTTGGTTTCATAATCGTCTCCTTCTTCGCAACTCACAGAGGTTGCAGGAGGACGAAGGCGTGAAAGAAAAAGAGAGGCAAGTCAGTGTTTTGAGGCGCTCTGCGCAAAGGCGTCGCGGCCAGCGCAGAGCGGTTAACGCACCCGGCGAGAGCGAGAGAAAGCAATCGCATCGGACGCAATTCCGCGCAGAATGTGGCGGGTGGGCGTGCCGAAGTTGCCCGACCTCCGGCACGCCCCGATGAAACGCAGCCACGAGCGCGGCCGCGCGGCCGGCGAAAACTCAAGCCGGCCTGGTGGGCTCCGAGCGGGTTCGCCGCCATCCCCACCGCCGCGCTCGATCCGGCCCACAGTCCGGCGTCTCCCGCGGTCCCCGCGCTTATCGGGTCCGGGTCCCCATTGAAGTGACCGGCTGGTTACTCCGCCTCGGCCGGCACCACCGACTTCATCTCGGCAATGGTCTGAAACTCGGACAGGAACTCAGGGCGCGTCTGCATCAGATACCGCACCATGCGCGCGTTCCCGAGGAGCTTGCCGACGTAGCCACGGAGCACGGTCAGCTGGAGGTGGTCTTGGCCGTAGGTGTCCTGGATCTGTGTGATCCCTTCCTGAAGTCGGGCAAGCTCCTTTTCCATCCGGGCGACCGCCTGCGGTGTGACGCCGTTGATGCGTTTGGGCTTGTTCGCCTCGACCAGCTGCGCCTGCGGTGTTCCGGCGAGGATCGCCGAGATGTAGGCCACGGAGTAGTTGTTGGCGTTCACCATGAGCTCGGCGGCTTCGATCTGGCGCAAGGGGATCATCTTACGCAGCGTGGTGAACACGGCCGCGGTACACGCCTTGTCCTTCAGGATCGCCACGGCTTCTGGGCAAATGCCGTCGAGCAGCTTGACCTTGCGCTGGATGCTGCGCGGGTTGAGATCCAGCGCCGCCGCGATCTTCTCCTCCGAGACACCGCGCTCGATCGCTTTCAGGATCATCCGGTGCTCCTGAATGGGCGCGATACGGCTGATGCGCTTGTTGTAGGTGAATGCCTCGTCGTCGGTCGACACGAGGCATTCGACCTGTTCCTGACCCAGATCCTTCAGGACTTCGATCCGGACATGTCCGTCGAGCAGCAGCCAGCTGCCGCTGGTATCCCCGTTTCGCGCGACCACCAGCGGCTCGACCAACCCGATCTCGCGGATCGACGCTGTGATCTGGGTGTATTTCCGGCTGGACTTGATGGACTTGCTCAGCACCCTGACCGGCAGGATGTCCGCGACCGGGATCGTGACGCAATCATTCTCGAAGCCGAGCTGAACCTTCTTGGTCATGGCGCTGCCCCCTCGGCGAGGGAGTCCTGCAGGTAGCTGGGCATGGTTTCCAGACCTTCCGCGCGCAGCAGCGTCACGAAATGATCGTCCTCGAGGAGGGTCCGGAATGCCTGGCAGATGAACAGCAGCCGCCCCTGCGTCAGTTCCGCTTTCTTGATCAGAAGCTTCTGGCGGTCCGCTTCCTTTTGGTAGGCGCGCACCAACGCTTCGCTCGTCAGAGGTCGCCGGTTTCGGCTGTCGCGTCCGTACGCTTTCGGGTGCATCTTTTTCCCGCGTGCCTCACGCTGTTCGATCAGGCGCCGGGCCGCCGCGAGCTTCTTCCCGCGCAGTTTCTTTTGCGTGTAGGCGTCCATCAGCGCACGCTGTGCGCCCTCGGCATCGGTTTTCGATATGTCGATGGCGAGGTTGAGCGGAAGCAGGCCCGTCTCGACGGCCGTGACCAGCCGCTCTTCGCCGCGCTCCAGGAGGCCTGCGATCATGCCGACATAGTCCGGCGAGACACCGATCTTGTCGCCAATCTGTCGGTCAGAGTAGCCACGTTCGCGGAGCGTGCCGATCTCCCGCATCAGATCGATCGGGCGATGCTGACGGCGAGCGCAATTCTCGACGAGGCTCATCACAAGGCAGTCGGACTCATCGGCGTCGATGACAATGGCCGGGATGGCTTTCTGCTTCAGCTGAATGAAGGCTTCGAGCCGCCCTTGGCCGCAAACGAGATCATATTCCTGCGGATCTGTGTCAGTGCGGCGGGTGACGGTGATCGGACGTTTCAGACCAATCTTGGCAATGTTTTCAACCATGTCCGCAAACGTCCTGGGATTTCGGACCCGCGGATTGAGAACCCGAATACGGTCGGTCGGGACCAAGGTGACACCCGTCTGCTGAGTTTCTTCCGCGCTTTTGGCCATCATGCCACCTCCGTCACCTTCGCCCGCCCGGCGAGAACGTAGAAATCGTGAAGTGTTTCAGTCCGATAGGCATCGAGCCACAGGCCGTTCTGCTCGGCCATCTTCAGCCGCGCGTCTGTCATGTCGATGCTAGGGAGCAGGTAGAAATCGCGCGGCGCGTCGTTGGTTTCGTTCATCCGCACGGCAATCGTGATGGCCGGAACGAGGCCGGTGTCGAGCCGGATGTGCCAGCGCAAGGAGCCAGCTGCCGTCGCCTGGCAGCGGGCCAGAACGACCGACACCGAGAATTCGTCATTCACGCGCAGCAGCTGCGTGTCGGGGTCCTGCAGCACGCTACCACCCTGGGCGGCAACGCCCTCGATGATTTCTTCAACGACCTGGGGGTGGGCCGCGCGCAGCGCCTTGTTGATCTCGATGTAGCGGTAGTCCCGCTCTGGCTCATAGCCGATGAGGCGATACGCGCGTAGCAGGCTGCCAAACCGGCTTCGATAGGCGCTGGACGAGGGCAGATCGTTCTGTTCGTCTATGATCAGCCCGGACAGCTGGCCCTGTCGTTTCAGGATCGCCCGCAGGGCATCCAGCAACTCCTCGTCCGAGAAATGGCGGCTGCGCGCATCCACGATCTCCCGGGCGCGCAGGAACAGCGCCTTGTCGACAATGGCCTCATAGGCGCCCTCGGCGCGGATCCACATATCCCGCGGGTTCACGACACGACGCTGCTTCAGCTTGAACGACACCTTGTTGAAGACGTTGTTCCCGATGTATTTTTCGTTGGTCAGAACCTGATGGACCGTCGCCCGGGTCCAGGGCCGGTCGAGATCGGTGCGATGTCCTTCGGCGTTCAGGATCTCCGCGATCTCGCTCTCTGCGCGCCCTTCACTGACAAACATCTCATACATGCGCCGGACGACCCGCTGTTCCTCTTCGGGGCCGGGGACCAGGATCACTCGGTCGGTCTGAAGGCTCTTGTGTTCACCGCGCTTGAGTTCGGCTTTCACCTCGCCACGCTCGTTCAGCAGCGCTCTGCGCAACCCGAAACCGGCCGGGCCGCCTTGTCGGTAGCCGAGCTCGATCAGACGGCATTGCCCCGCAAAGACCTTGACGGAGAGCTCCCGACTGTACTCGCCAGCCATGGCCCGCTTGACGCTTTTCACGATGGTGGAAGTCGGCGATCCGTCGTTCTCGAACTGCTCGGCGCAATAGGCGACCTGCATTCCAGCCCTGCGACAGCGATACTCGTAGTAGGCCGACTCGTCAGCGTCCTGAAATCGCCCCCAGCGGGTGACGTCGTAAACCAGGATCACGCGGTACTCGGCCGAACCTGACTCGACGTCGGAGATCATCTGCTGCAACGCCCTTCGGCCGCCAATGATCAGACCGCTTTTCGCATCATCCGAGTAGGTCTTGATGATCTCGATGCCGCGCCGTTCGGCGTATTCGCGGATGGTCTTTGACTGGTTCTGGGTCGAGTATTGCTGATGCTCGGTGGACATCCTGACGTATTGCGCCGCCAGTATGCGCTCGGTCGCCTCGGCCGGCTCTCCGGATATCGGTGTTCTTGTCTGAGCCACGCCCGCCTCCCGAAAATTCCACGCGCGCTGCCCGAGGCGGATGGCTTCCTACTTCTCGCCCATGCCCAAGTTCCGACTGCCGCTTTTCATGTCTCTCCAGACATTTAGCGGAGAAAAATATGAAGTTGCGGGTGAAGATGGGCACAGTTGTGCCGAAGATGGGCACATTTGTGCACCCAGAGGACGTTCCGGCCGACTACCGCGCCGCCGTCGCCATGGCATTGCATGCGGAGCTCGGATCGACCCACCGGGCGATCAAGTCCGCCATGAGATGGACGGGGGCCAGCGAGCGGACGGTGAAATACTGGTTCGCGGGCGAGCGTGGGCCGAGCGGCGAGCACCTCGTGTCGCTCGCGCGACATTCGGATGCTGTGCTGGTCTTGCTGCTGACAATGGCGGATCGTCTGGTTCTGGAAGACGGCGACGGATAGGCGGCGCAGCGAGCGGGCCCTTGTTTTGTGTTCGTTATTGGTTATCTTGAACACACAGGATCTAGGGAGATCGCCATGTCTCGGACCACCACCATGACCGTGCGCGTCAGCGGCGCGCTCAGCGAGTTCGTCGCGACCAATGTCGGCGAGGACGGCGCCTACGAGAACGTCAGCGAGTACATCCGTGATCTGATCCGCCGCGACAAGGAGCGAGTCGAGCGCGAAGCCTTCGATCGGCTGAAGGCCGAACTCAACCGTGCCTTCGCCGCGCCCGAGGACAGCTACATGCCGCTGACCGCCGCCGAGGTGATCGCCCGGAACCGGACCTGAGCGCATGGCGATCCGGGTTCAGGAGGCGGCGTCCGTCCGGCTCGACGAGATTTACCGATACACCCGTGAAACGTGGGGCGAAGCGCAGGCCGAGACCTACATCACCGGCTTGTTCGCCGCGTTCGAGCAGATTGAAACGCGCGGCGTGCATTCGCGGGCATCCGGCCAGAATTTTCCGGCGTCGTACTGGGCATCGATCTCGGATTTCAGGTCGGGCGCCCGAATTGCGCTGAATGAACGCGAAAAGTGCTCGTAAGCACGGATCAATTGATGGTCGAACTCAAACGCTTTCATTCAGGCGGCCTCCTCGGCGTCCGGGCTCGGCACGTCAAAGCCTTCGTCGTCCTGGAGAACGTCCTCGCCTTCCTCCGGCACGGAATCTGCCCTGACGATCGAATGCCCGGTCGCCTTTGAAATCATGGCAAGGAGCCGCGTCTCCCGATCCGCCATGAATCCCTCGAAGTCATCCGCCCTCAGCAAGGAGGGATCCAGCCCGTGGGACGCCAGATAATCGTCAAGCGCTTCGCGGGAGATCGGCGGGTTGTCCTTTCCGCCTGTTTCCAGTCGTTCCAGGTAGATCGATGGTGCTACGCCGCCAAGAATGCGGTTGGTCTTGTAGCTGAGCGGCGTCTTGTTGACGACGGTGTCAAAGACCTTCGGTTCGATCTTCTGCTTCTTGCACCAGTCCTGCGGGAAGATGTGGTGGATATCGACGTATTCGTCGAAGAACACAGTGTCCTTGAAGTGCTGGCCGGAGCGAAGATCTCTCGCGCCTTCGGCCATCAGAAGGGCGTGGATGCCTTTGTAGGCAGCCGACAGGCGGGTGCGCAGGGTGCGCAGTCGCTCCGGGCGGAAGCGGCCATCGGTGATCCAGGCCATCCAGCGTTCGCGCAGCACGTCGCGATTTTCGCCGATCCACTTGAAATCCGGCTTCACCAGCTTTGCGTAGTTGGCGGGATAGGTGGCATAGAGCTTCTGTTCATCCTCGGGCAGTTTGGCCAGGCCGGCGGTCGAGGAGGTCGCGTAGTTCACCGCGCTGATGAAGGCGGGGTGACCATCGGCGGCGCCATAGAAGAAGTCGATGAACGCCAGCGCGGCCTCGGGTCTGGGCGCGTCCTTCATCACCGCGAAATAGCCGGTGTCGCGCAGCGCGCCGTCCCATGCCATGCGAAAGCTGTCGCCTTCCTTCACCACCGTCAGGGCGCGCCCCGAATAGGCCATCGTCATCACGACTTCCTTGTCGCGCATGATCTGCTGGACCTGGCTGCCGGTCTTCCACCATACCGCGACATGCGGGCGGATCTCGTCCAGCTTGGCATAGGCGCGGTCAAGATCGAAGGGGAACAGATCCTCGGGTGCCACGCCATCGGCCAGCAGGGCCACCGCGGGCACCCACCAGTCGCGGTCGCCGGTGTCGGGCAGGCCGCGCGGCCCGGGGTATTTCTCGACGTTCCAGAAATCGGCCCATGTGGCGGGCGGATCTTCGGGGAACAGGTTGCTGTCATAGGCGATCAGCATCCCGCCGGTCGTGCGCGGGATGCCGTATCGCTCGCAAGAGCCGGGCAGGCCGTATTCCTGCACGTTCTTCATCTCGTCGCAGGGGATTTCCATCAGGATATCCGCCTTGTCCACCAGATCGGGGCCGGTGGCGGTGACGATGTCAAATTCGACATTGCCGCTGCGCGTCATGGCCTCGGCTCGGGCCCATTGGTCGGGAACCTCGATGTCGAAGGGGATGATCTCGTGTTCGGTCTGTTCGGCGAAGGGGGTGTAGAAATGCTCTTCCAGCTGTACGCGCATCTGGCCGCCGGTGGTGGCGTAGACCACCTCGTCCGCTTGCACCGCGCCGCCTGCGCCCAGCGTCAGCGCAACGCCGGCCGCAAGGCTGCGAAAGGTTCTGCTTTGGTGAATTGTCATCTGTTTTCTCTCCCTGTTGTGGTTAATGGCAAGTCGTTGGTGATTCGGGTCAGTCGGCGGCCGGCCTTGCCCGGCGCGCCGCCCATCGCCGCAGCAGCCCCGCGCCGATCAGCACGGCAATCGACAGCAGCGTCAGCAGGACGGCAATGGCCGGGATGATCGGAGTCAGGTTCTGTTCGATGTCGTCGAACATCATGCGCGGCAGCGTCTTGTCGCGGATCCCGGCCAGAAAGAAGGCGATGACGGGTTCGTCGAACGACAAGATGAAGGCGAAGAGCCCGCCCGACAGGACGTTGGGCATGATCAGCGGCAGGGTGACCAGACGAAAGGCGGTGAACCTTGTCGCGCCGCAGGACATCGCGGCATCCTCCAGCGCCCGGTCGATGCTGCTGAGCGCCGCGGCGATGGTGAAGACTGCAAAGGGCATCGCGATGACGCAATGCGCCATGACATAGCCGGTCACTGTGTTGGACAGGCCCACCTTCTGGAAGAACAGATAGAGCGCGACCGCCAGCGCGATATGCGGCACCACGATTGGCCCGATCAGCGTCACCTGAAAGAGCGCCCCCAGCCGGCCGGCGCCGCGCACCATCGCATAGGTGGCCATCGTCGCGATCACCGCCGTCACGACCGCGGTGACAACCGCGATGGTCAGGCTGAAACCGGCGGCATCCATCCAGCGGGAATTGCCGAAGAACTCCCCGAACCAGCGCAGGGTAAAGCCGCGGGGTGGGAAGGTCAGATATTCGGTCGTGCTGAAAGCCATCGACAGGATCACGAGGATCGGCGCGAGGATAAAGATCAGCACGCCATAGACATAGGCATTGATCAGCAGGCGGTGCGGGGTCATGTCTGTGCCCCCATCAGGCGGTCGAACTTCATCAGCTTGCCGAACAGAAGCGCGATCAGCGTCACGAAAAGCGTCAGCACACCGACCAGGGCGGCGGCGAAGGGCTAGTCGAGCACTTCGCGGATCTGCTGCGAGATCAGCGTCGCGATCATCATCTCCTGCGGCGAGCCGAGCAGCGCGGGCGTGATGAAATACCCCAGCGCCGTGAGGAATACGAGGATGAAGCCGGTCAACACACCGGGCATCGCCAGCGGCAGGATCACCTCGCGGAAGCTGCGCAGCGGGCCGGCGCCCAGGATGCCCGCCGCGCGCATGTAATCCACCGGGATGTTGCGCAGCGCGCCATAGATCGGCAGCACCATGAAGGGCATCAGCACATGCACCATCGCCACCACCACCGCGCCCTGAGTATAGAGCAGCCGGACAGGTTCCGACGTGATCCCGAGGAATTGCAGCGCCTCGTTGACCAGCCCGGTGCGTTGCAGGATGACCGCCCAGGCCGCCGTGCGCACCAGCACCGAGGACCAGAAGGGCAGCAGGATGCAGGCCGTGATGAAGGCCAGTTTCGGACCGCGCGACCGGGCCATGACCCAGGCAACCGGGAAGGCGAGCAACAGCGACAGCACGCTGACCAGCAGCGCGATGCGCAGGGTGCGGAACAGGACGCGCGCATAGACGGGATTGGTCACGACATCTTCGTAATGGCGCAGCGTCGGCTCGGGTTCGAGCAGGGAAATCGACAGCAGGCTGAGGATCGGATAGAGAAAGGCGATGACGAGCAGCACGAAGAACGGCGCCATCAGCATCAGCACGCCGCCCTTCGACATGCTTCGCCCCTGCGGCTGGAAGAAGTTCATCGCGCTCATGTCTGGCTTGCCGGGTAGATCAGCAGGGCGTCATCGGCAAAGCCGAGATGGACCCGGTCGCCCTTGGAAGGGGCGGGCAGGCTGGCCGAGGCGACACGCGCCCGGATCTCGGTGCCGTCGGCAAGGCGCGTGATGAGAAGCGTTCCCGCGCCGGCATAGACGACCTCTTCCAGCGTTGCCTGAAGGCCGGCGTCACTGTCGACTTCCACCAGGCTGAACCGCTCCGGCCGGATCGCGAGGGTCACCGGCCCGTCCGCGGTGCCCTGGGCAATCGCGGCGACTGGCAGCTTTCGCCGGATGCCTCCCGGCAGTGCGACGGTATTGCCGGCCAATGTCGCGGGGATCAGGTTCATCTCGCCGATGAAACCGGCCGAAAACAGGTTCGCGGGCCGCTCGTACAATTCGCGCGCGGGCGCGATCTGCTGGATTTCGCCGTTGCGCAGGATCGCCACGCGGTCTGCCATGGTCAGCGCCTCGCTCTGGTCATGGGTGACGAAAATGATTGTCATGCCCAGGGTCTCGTGCAGGCGCTTGATTTCCAGCTGCATTTCCTCGCGCAGGTTCTTGTCGAGCGCCGACAGCGGCTCGTCCATCAGCAGGACCTGCGGTTCATAAACGATGGCCCGCGCCAGTGCGACGCGCTGTTGCTGGCCGCCCGAAAGCTGCGTCGGCATCCGCTCTGCGAAACCTTCCAGCCGCACGGTGGCCAGGGCGGCGCGGGCGCGTTCGTGACGCTGCCGTTTCGCGAAGCCGCGCATCTTGAGTGGGAAGGCGACATTGTCCAGCACCGACAGATGGGGAAACAGCGTGTAATGCTGAAAGACCATGCCGATATTGCGCCGGTGCGGCGGGACACGGGTGAAATCTCTGCCGCCGATGAGAATCTGCCCCGAGGTCGGGAACTCGAAACCCGCAACGCCCATCAATACGGTGGATTTGCCGGAGCCCGAGGGGCCGAGAAGGGCAAGGAATTCACCCTGGGCGATATCCAGCGAAACCGAATTCACGGCCGTGACCGAGCCGAATTTCATGGTCAGCAATTTGATTGAAACCGCCGCACCCCGCTGGTCAGCGCCGGTTTTGTCGGCAATTTCTGTCGATAAGTTCAAGAGCGGTCCTCTGTCTCAGCCGGTTTGCCTTGCGTGGTTCGCCTTCAGCTATTCCATGATATATCAAAAATCTCAACAGGAAATCGAATGAGGCCGGTTTGTCGTGGCAGAACGGTGCCCGCGCGGCTGGTTTAGCGATAACATCCGGATTTTCGCGCGATGCCACTTGACGGATCGGGATTTATCCGGTGATATGATATATCAGAGGATCCGCAAGAGCATATACTGCAAGGACCCCCATGGCCGTGGCAGAGACACAAAGCAACATTTCCCGTGACCAGAAACTGCGCCAGCGGGCGCAACGGGTGATCCCGGGAGGCATGTGGGGGCATCAGCGCGCGGCGGCCGTTCCAGCCGGGTTTCCGCAGTTCTTCGACAGCGGGCAAGGCGCAACGGTACGCGATGTGGATGGCAACGAATACATCGATTTCATGTGTGCCTGGGGGCCGATCATCCTGGGGCATCAGCATCCGGTCGTCGAGGCGGCGGCGCAGGCCCAGGCGGCCCTGGGGCTGTGCCTGGACGGGCCGACGGAACACGTGGTCGATCTGGCGGAACTGGTGGTCGAGATGATCGATCACGCGCAATGGGCGCTGTTCCAGAAGAACGGATCGGACGCGATGACCGGCTGTGTCACCATCGCGCGGGCCGGGACCGGGCGGCGAAAGGTGCTGGTCGCGCACGGCGCCTATCACGGGGCGGTGCCCTGGTGCTCGCCCTCGCTGGTGGGGGTGACCGCGGAGGACCGCGCGCATATCCTGCATTTCGACTGGAATGACACCGACAGCCTTGAGACCGCTATCGCCCAGGCGGGCGCGGATCTGGCCGCCATTGTCGTCTCGGCCTTCCGGCACGATCTGGGCGTCGCGATGGAAATGCCGACCCCGGCCTTCGCCCAGGCCGCGCGCGCGGCCTGTGATGCCGCGGGGGCGGCGCTGATCATCGATGATGTGCGGGCGGGTTTCCGGCTGGACCTGGGCGGCAGCTGGAACCTGGTCGGCGTGCAGCCGGACCTGTCGGCCTGGTCCAAGGCGATCGCCAACGGGCATCCGCTGGCCATGATCACCGGCAACGAACGCTTCCGCGAAGCGGCGCGGAACGTCTTTGTCACCGGTTCCTTCTGGTATTCCGGCGCGCCAATGGCCGCCGCCGCCGCCACCTTGCGCGAATTGCGCCGGATCGACGGCCCGGCCGTGATGGCGCGCGCGGGCCGGCGGCTGCGCGATGGTCTGGCCGAACAGGCTGCGCGGCACGGCTTTGCACTGATCCAGTCCGGCCCGCCCGCGATGCCGCTGGTGCAGTTCGCGGGCGACGACGCGCAGGCCACGCTCGGAGAGCGGTTCTGCATCGAGGCGCTGCGCCGCGGCGTCTACATGCATCACCGGCACAACATGTTCCTCAGCTGCGCCCATACCGAAGCGGTGATCGACGCGGCGCTGGTGGCGACGGAGGGTGCCTTTGCGGCCCTGGCCGCGGAGGGTGCTGCCAATGCCTGATGTTGTGACACCGGTTGGACGGGTCGGGGAGGAGGGCGAAAGCCTTTCGACGGTTGTCTACAGTCGGCTGCGCGATGCGCTGATGCGGGCCGAGCTGCGCCCCCATCAACGCCTGAAGGTGCGCGATCTCTCGCGTGAGATGGGAACATCCGAAACGCCCGTGCGCGAGGCGCTGTTCCAGCTTGCCCACCAGGGCGCGATCGAGATTAAGCCCCGGTTCTACATCCGCGTGCGGCGCATCGGCTCGGCCGAATACGAGGACATCCGCGATATCCGCCTGCAACTCGAACCCATGGCCTCCGAGCGTGCGCTGCCCTTCATCACCGATGAGGACGTTGCAAAGCTGGAGGCCCTGCACCAGCTTCTGGTGGAATCGGAAGCCTCGGGCGACTGGCAGACAGCCCTTCAGGCCAACTTCGATTTCCATTTCGGTCTTTACTACAAGTCCGGGATGCCCACGCTTATCGAGGTGCTGGAAGGGCTGTGGATCCGCATCGGGCCGATCCTTTCCGAACTCTATCCCGAGGCCAAACCCACCTATGGAGGGCGTCACCAGCACGAGAACGTGCTGGAGGCGTTGCGCGCGCGCAGTGCCTTTGCCCTGCGTGAGGCGATCCGCATGGACCTGATGGAGGGGGGAAGGAAATTGCGCAAACATATTCAGGCTGTCGAAGCCTCGGGCATCCTGGAAGGAGCACAGGGAAAATGAACAGACCTGCAAGCAACATGGGCCTGCCGGCACTGGAGGACAGAGCGAAATTCATCCGCAAAGAGACCGTGCGCCTGTCGCGGATCGCCGGGGCAGGGCACTATTCCTCGACCTTCTCCTGTGCCGAGCTCCTCGCCACGCTCTACTATGACCAGATGCGGATCGAGCCGGGCAATCCGGACTGGCCCGCGCGTGACCGTTTCGTGATGTCCAAGGGCCATGCTGCCATCGGGCTTTACCCGGTGATGGCGGATCTGGGCTATTTCGACCCTTCCGAACTGGACACCTACACGCGCCTTGGTTCCAAATTCGGTGACCACCCGGACATGAAGAAGGTGCGCGGGCTGGATTTCTCTTCCGGCTCCCTGGGACACGGGCTGTCGGTCGGCGTCGGAATGGCGCTGGCGGGGCGGATGCAGGGGCTGGATTTCCGCACCTACGTGATGCTGGGCGACGGCGAATTGAGCGAGGGCCAGATCTGGGAGGCGGTCAATTCGGCCGGCCATTTCGGGCTGCGCAACCTTGTCGCCATCGTCGACCGCAACGGCCTGTCCATCGACGGCCACACCGAAGAGGTGATGAGCATCGAGCCGCTTGAAGAGCGCTTTGCCGCCTTCGGCTGGGAAGTCCAGCGCATCGACGGGCACGACCTGCAGGCCATCCGCGATGCATTTGACGCGCTGGAACGGGCCGACCGGGGCAAGCCACAGGTGATCATCGCCGATACCGTCAAGGGGCGTGGCGTCGCCCGGATGGAAATGTCGCTCGACTGGCATGTCGGAAACCTCGTGGGCGAGGATTACGACGACGTGATGGCGGAGCTTGACGCCGGATTGAAACCCTATGAGCCGGAGGCCGTGGAATGACCACCGATATGCAGGACGAGAGCGAGATTTTCCGAGGCACCACCACCGGCAAGACCTTACTGCGCAACAGCCGCTCGGTGCGCGGCACCCCCAAGGCCGGGATGCCCGCCTTCGTGCTGGGCGAGGAACTGGCAGATATCGCCGACAGCGATCCGCGCATTGTCGTCGGCACCGCCGATCTGGCCTCGGCCAACCGCACCAATGATTTCCACGACCGGCACCCCGACCGCTTTGTCAATTTCTCCATCGCGGAGCGGAATATGATCACGGCGGCGGCGGGGATGGCGTCCTGCGGGATGATCCCCTATGTCGCCACCTTTGCCAGTTTCTCGGCCATCCTGGCCGCGGAACAGATCCGCACCGATTGCGCCTATCCGAACATGAAGGTGCGGGTGCTGGGCAGCCATTCGGGCATGTCGATGGGGTTCTACGGCACTTCGCATCACGCGCTGGAAGACCTGGCGATGCTGCGCTGCATGGCCGAACTCACCGTGGTCTGCGCCACCGACGCCAACCACCTGCGCGCGATCCTGCGCGCCTCGGTCGAACATCCCAAGGCAATGTATATCCGCCTTGGCCGGGGCCGCGATCCGGTTGTCTATGACGACGTGCCCGAGATCGAATTCGGCCGCGCGATCCGTCTGCGCGAGGGCACGGACCTGACCATCATCGCCTGCGGCTCGCAGGTGCGCGCATCGCTCGATGCCGCCGAAAAGCTGGCCAAAGAGGGCGTCTCGGTGCGGGTGGTGGACATGTTCAGCATCGACACGATCGACGCGGCCGAGGTGAAGGCCGCCGCCGAGACTGGCGCGATCCTGACGGTGGAGGAGCACAACGTGACCGGCGGCCTGGGTTCTGCCGTGGCCGAAGTGCTGCTCGACCTGCCGCGCATCGCCTTTCGCAAGCATGGGGTGCCGGACAGATATGTCGAGGTCGGCCCGCCCGCCGCGCTCTATGCCCATTACCGGCTTGACGTGGCGGGTGTCGCGGAAGTGGCCAAGGAACTGATGGCACGCAAGGGGTAGGGATCATGGCCGACAAACCCTTCCGTTTCCCCGAAATGGGGCCGCATGCGATCCGCCCGCGCAGCGTGCGCGCCTATCACGCGGACGATCATTTCCTGGCGGATTTCCGATACGAGGCCCCGCGCGAGGATCCGGCCCTGCCGGAGGTCTATATCTACACCCGCGGCATGTCCTTCGATCCCGGGCAGGAGGTTTCCTTTCACGGCTCGTGCAACGCCGACAGCTTTAGCTTGCAAATCTATCGTGACGGCCATGCCCCCGAGATGGTGCACGAGGCGCATGACCTGCCGGGCCGTTTCACGCCGATGCCGGAAAAGGCCTACATGACTGGCTGCGGTTGGCCGGTGCTGCACCGCTGGACGCTGCCCGACGATCTGCGCTCGGGGTTCTACCGTGTGGTGTCCAGCTGTATCCGCCCCGACGGCAGCCGCTTCGTACAGCATCATTTCTTCGTGGTGCGCCCGACGGCCGCGACCCGGCAGGGCAAGCTTCTGCTGATGCTGGCGACTGGCACCTGGACCGCCTACAACGACTGGGGCGGTGCCAACCATTATTTCGGCACCTGGGGGCCGGAAGGCAATGAAGGCTCTCCCATCCTGTCGCTGGAACGCCCCTGGACGCGCGGCATGGTCTGGCTGCCGCCGGGGGCCGCGCGGATCACCCAGGCGCCCAAGCCAGACATGAACGACGCGCCGCGCTATCCGTCCAAGGAATACGGCTATTCCGGCGGCTGGGGCCAGTATTACGCCGCCGCCGGCTGGGCGCAGTTCGACCGGCATTTCGCGGTCTGGGCAGAATCCGAGGGTTTCACGCTCGACATCATCACCCAGACCGACCTGCACCAGCGCCCCGAACTGCTGGCGGATTATACCTGTCTCGTCACCTGCGGGCATGATGAATACTGGTCGTGGGAGATGCGCAAGAACGTCGAATCCTTTGTCGAGAAGGGCAACGGTTTTGCCCGTTTCGGTGGCAACTTCCTGTGGCAGATCCGCCTGGAAGAGGACGGGTTGCAGCAGCATTGCTGGAAGTTCAAGGCACCGGCCGAGGATCCCCTGCGCGACACCGACCGCGCGCATCTGCTGACAGCCTCTTGGGAAAGCGAGGCCGTGGCATGGCCCGGTGCCTCGACCGTGGGGGTCAATGGCGCGCATGGCGTCTATGCCAGCTGGGGCGGCTTTTCGCCGCGCGGCAGCCGCGGCTTCACCGTCTATCGCCCCGATCACTGGGTCTTTGACGGCACCGGCCTGCGCTATGCCGATGTCTTTGGCGAAGAGGCGGGCATCTTCGGCTACGAAGTCGACGGGCTGAATTACACCTTTCACCAGGGCCTGCCCTATGCGGTCGATGAACCGGGCGTGCCGGACAACATCAGCATCCTCGCGATGACGCCGGCCTCGCTCTATGAATATGAACACGAGGTCCAGGGCCAAAATTACTACATCCGCGACAGTGACCTGAAGGGTCTGATGGACCTGGCGCCGGAGCCCGAGGCCGAGGCCCGCCTGCGCTACCAACACGGCTCGGGGATGCTCGTCTCCATGCCGCGTGGCGCGGGCGAGGTCGTGACGGCAGGCAGCTGTGAATGGATCATGGGGCTGACCCGGCGCGACGATTTCACCATGGCGATCACCCGCAATGTGCTGCGACGCTTTACCGCGCTGTAAGGGGCCTGCGCGTATTCAACTGGCGCCCCATCAAAAGGGAGACATGAAATGAAGCTGCTGACCCAACTGATCTGCACGGCGGCGCTTGGCGTGGCGCTGTCCGGCCCGGCCGCCGCGCAATCCACCTTCGTCTATGCCGACACCAGCGAACCCAGCACCATCGATCCGGCCAAGGCAAACACCAACTGGGAATTCACCATCACCCGCAACGTCTTTGACCGGCTGGTGGATTTCGACCTCGACGACACGTCGAAGCTCCTGCCCGCGCTGGCGACGGAATGGCAACAGGACGGCACGACCTGGACCCTGAAACTGCGCGAAGGGGTCACCTTTCACGACGGCACGCCCTTCGATTCCGCCGATGCCAAGGCCTCGCTGGACCGGATCCTGGAACTCAAGCGCGGGCAATCCTACTTGATTTCCAGCATCGAAAGCGTCGAGGCGACCGATCCCCTGACATTGACCATCACCACCAAAAGCCCCGATGTCTATCTGGCGGGAAACCTTGCGCGGATCGAGGTCGCCTCGGACGAGGATATCGCCAATCACGACGAGGACTGGTTCAACGAGAACGCCAATGGCACCGGCCCCTACAAGTTCGTGTCCTGGACACGGGGCACGCAGGTCGAACTGGCGCGCAACGCGGACTGGTGGGGCGAATTTCCCGAGGGCGCCTTTGACAGGGTGCTGGTGCGCGCCGTCGCCGACAGCCAGAACCGCGCCCAGGGTGTCGAAGGCGGCACCTATGACATGGCCAACTTCATCGCCCTGGACGATGCGCTGCGGATTGTGGCGCAGGACGGCTTTCACAAGGTCGAGGGCAACAACCTCTGGGCCTGGCCCGCGATCTACCTGAACACCGAACTGGCGCCCACCGACAACGCGGATTTCCGCGCGGCGCTGGTCAAGGCGTTCGACTATTCCGCGATGCTGGATTTCAATCAGGGGCTGGGCGTCGTGCCGCGCGGGCCGGTGCCGGCCTGGTTCCCCGGCTCGCCCGAGGCGAACATGCCGGAAATCGTCACCGATCTGGAGGTTGCCAAGGCCGATCTCGCGGCCTCGGGACATGAAGGCGCGACGATGAAATGCGTCATCCCCAACACCGTCGCCGAATTCCGTTTCGCGGCGACCGTGCTGCAATCGGCGGGCCGCCAGATCGGCGTGACGGTCGAGATCGAGGAGGCGCCCTTTGTCGAGGCGATCACCGCGATCAAGAACGACCAGTCCAACTGCTTTGTCCTGGGCAATGCCAACCTGTCGCCAAACGACGCGACCAAGTTCTTCGCCGCGCATTACCTCAAGGGCGGGTTCTTCAACGCCGGCAAGTTCCACGACGAAAGGCTGGAAGAGCTGATCGCGTCGATGCCGTCGGAATCCGATCCGGCGAAACGTGACGCGATCCTCAAGGAGGCGGTGCAGATCGTGGTGGACAGCCATTACATCATCTGGGCCGCCCGCCCGACCACGGTGGTGGTGGAGCCGGACCGCATCGGCGGCTACCGCATCGACCCGGCGGAATATGTGAACATCCGCCTGTGGGAAATGCACGAGGCGAAATGACCGATCCCGCGCCGCGCCTGCCGGTTTCACCGGCGGGCGCGGCTTCGGACGCCGGGGGAGTTGCATGACCGGATTCATCTTCAAACGCCTGGCCTGGGGTCTCGTGGTTCTCGTGCTGGTGGCGATCATCACCTTCGTGCTGAGCCGTGTCGTCCCTGCGGATCCGGCGGCCTTCCTGGCCGGGCAGAACGCGAGCGAAGAGGCCGTGGCGCAGATCCGTTCCGAACAGGGGCTTGACCGTCCGGTGTTCGAACAGTTCGTGACCTATGCCAAGGGGCTGGTGCAGGGCGATCTGGGCCGGTCGATCCGCACCAAGCGGCCCGTTTCGCAGGACATGGCGCAATTCCTGCCCGCGACGCTGGAACTGATGATCGTCAGCTTCGCGGTCTATCTCACGCTCAGCATGGCGTTGGCGGTGGCATCGGTTCGCAGGCCCGGCGGGGTGATCGACAACGCGGTGCGGCTTCTGACCATGTTGGGCACCGGAATCCCGGTGTTCTGGCTGGGGATGGCGCTGCAATTCCTGTTCTACTACAAGCTTCAGTGGTTTCCCCTAGGCGACCGCTTTCCGATCCGCGAGATCGCGCCGCCCGATGTCACCGGCTTTCTGCTGATCGACAGCCTGCTGGCGGGCAATGGCAGCGCCTTTCTTTCCAGTCTGCAATATCTGGCCTTGCCGGTGCTGACCGTGGTGCTGAACCTGCTGGCGGTGGGCACGCGCATGTCGCGCGCGGCGCTGCTCGCCGAACAGGACCGGCTCTATGTGCGCACCGCGCGCGGCAAGGGGTTGGGGCCAGGGCAGGTGCTTTTCGGGCATATGCTGCGCAATGCGCTCTCGCCGATCCTGACGGTGACGACTATCCAGTTCGGATACCTGCTGTCTTGGATCATCCTGGTCGAGGTGATCTTTTCCTGGCCGGGGATCGGGCTTTACGCGTTCCAGAGCTTTCAGGTCTTCGATTATTCGCCGGTGATCGCGCTCGCGCTGGTCTCCACCTTCGGTTTCGTCGTGCTGAACCTGCTTGCAGATGTGCTATATCCGATCATCGACCCGCGCATAGAGAAGGTCACCGCATGACGGCCGCGGCAAGGACGATCTTCAGGTCCGATCTGCTGGCGCGCGTCGCGCTGGTGCTGGCGTTGGTGCTGTTGGTCTTTGCGCTGGTGCCGGGGCTGATCGCGCCCTACGATCCGATCATCTTGGACGTCTCCAACCGGCTGAAGCCGCCTTCGCCCGCCCATCCGTTCGGCACAGACGAGGCGGGGCGCGACATATTCTCGCGGGTGATCCACGGCACCCGCTATTCGCTGGGCGTTGCCTTTGCCATTGTCATTTCCGCGGCGGTCTTCGGCACGGTTTACGGCGTGATCTCGGGGATGGCCGCGCGCTGGCTGGACAATCTGATGATGCGAATCGTCGATCTGTTCTTCGGCTTTCCCGCGCTGGTTCTGGCGCTGGCGATCTCAACGGCCATCGGGCGCGGGCTGGACAGCGTAACGCTGGCGCTGGCGCTGATGTGGTGGCCGGGCTTCGCGCGGCTGGTGCGCGGCGAGGTGCTGCGCCTGCGGCATGAGCCGCATGTGGAGGCGGCACGCGCGCTTGGCCTGTCCACGCCGACGATCATGCTGCGCCATATCGTGCCCTTCGTGATGAGCGCGGTGAACGTGCGCGCCACCACCGATATCGGCTATGCGCTGGTGGCGGTGACGGCGCTGTCCTTTCTCGGGCTGGGGGCCACTTCGCCGACGCCGGAATGGGGGCTGCTGATCCGCGATTCACGGCCCTATTTCGGCGCGGCCTGGTGGTATCTGGTGTTTCCCGGTGGGATCGTGATGCTGGCGGCCACGGTCTTTTCGCTGCTGGGTGACGCGCTCGATGCGCACAGGGGGGCGTGATGCTGCAACTGCGCGACTTGGTGATCTCCTTCGACCACGGCGAACTGGTGGCGGTGGACGGGTTGTCCTTCGACGTGGCCCGGGGCGAAACCTTTGTCGTCATCGGCGAAAGCGGCTCGGGCAAGTCGCTGACGGGCATGTCCATCGTCGGGCTGGCGCCACAGGCGGCGGCGGTGACCGGGTCCATCACCTTTGAAGGGCAGCAGATGGTCGGCCGGTCCGACGCGCATATGCGCAGGCTGCGCGGGCGCGATATCGGCATCGTCTATCAGGATCCACTGGGGGCGCTGAACCCGATGCACCGGGTAGGCGCCCAGATCGCCGAGAGCCTGCGCGTGCACCGGCTTGCCGGCGGGTCCGCCGCGATGGCCCGGGCGATCGAACTGCTGGAACGGGTGCGCATCCCGGACCCGACGCGCGTCGCCCGGTCCTATCCGCATCAGATCAGCGGCGGGATGCGCCAGCGCGCGGTCTTTGCGATGGCGCTGGCCTGCCGCCCGCGCCTGCTGATCGCGGACGAGCCGACGACGGCGCTCGATGTCACGATCAAGGCGCAGGTGCTGGACCTGATGCGCGATCTGCGGACCGAATTCGACCTGACGACGCTGCTGATCACCCATGACATGGGTGTCGTGGCGGAAATCGCCGACCGTATCATGGTGATGTATGCCGGCCGCGTGGCCGAGATCGGGCCCGCCGACCTGCTCATGGATCGGCCCGCGCATCCCTATACCTCGGTGCTGCTGCAGACCGCGATGATCTCGGAGGCGGCACCGCGCAGCGAATTGCCCGTCGTGCCGGGGGGCACGCCCGCCCTGAACGACATGCCGCCGGGCTGCCGGTTTCATCCCCGATGTCCCTTCGCCAGCAATATCTGTCGCAAGGTGGTGCCGCCGCTGCGCGCCGCGGGCGCGGTCGAGGTCGCCTGCCATCACCCGCTGACGGAGACCGCGCCATGAGCCTGCTGACCCTCTCTGGCGTGGCCAAGCATTTCCGCGCTGGCAAGCACGGTCACGTCGTCAGGGCGGTCGATGGCGTGGACCTGGCGATTTCGGCTGGCGAGACCGTGGGGATTGTCGGCGAATCCGGCTGTGGCAAATCCACGCTGGCCCGGCTGGCGCTGCGCCTGATCGACCCGACCGCGGGCCGGATCACCTTTGATGGCGCGGATGTGTCCGCAGCGGGCACGGCGGCGCTGCGCCCGATCCGGCGGCGGATGCAGGCGGTGTTTCAGGATCCGCTGGCTTCGCTCAATTCCCGCATGACCATCGGCCGGATCATGGCAGAGCCGTTCGCTGCCCATGTCATCACCCCGTCCGAAGGGGTGGCGGCGCGGACGCGTGCGCTGCTGGCGGATGTGGGGCTGGGCCAGATCGACCTCGCCCGCCGCCCGCGCCAGTTCTCGGGGGGCAGTTGCAGCGCATCGCGATCGCGCGCGCGCTGGCGGTGGAACCCGACCTGATCGTCGCGGACGAGCCGACATCGGCGCTCGATCCCTCGATCCAGGCGCAGATCGTCAACCTGATGCTGGAGATCCAGCGCAGGCGCGGCATCGGATTGCTGATCATCTCGCATGATCTCGACGTGATCGGCCATGTCTCGGACCGGATCGTGGTGATGTACCTCGGCCAGGTGGTGGAGCAGGCGCCGGCCGCCGATCTGCTGGCCGGACCGTTGCACCCCTATGCACAGGCGCTGCTTGCGGCGGCGCCGACCCTGAAGGCCCGGCGCGAGCGCGCCGGGGTGCACAGCAGGCTGTCCGGCGATCCGCCCAATCCCGCCGATGCCCCCAGGGGCTGCCGCTTTCATCCGCGTTGCCCCCTGGTGCAGGATATCTGCCGCAACAGCCCCCCTGAATTGCGCGACCTCAACGGCGGCCGCCGCGTTGCCTGTCACTTTGCGCCGCGCGATACCGCCGCCGCCGGTCTGGCCGTCGGCCGCGCGCGGCTTGGCCTGCCTGCCATCTGAAACCCGACCTGAAAGGAAACTGTCATGGCCCGCGTTTTCGAAACCCATGTCGAGGGGCTGGGATTTCCCGAAGGCCCCGTGGCGCTGCCCGATGGGTCCATCGCCTTTGTCGATCTGCTGCATGCTAGGGTCTGCGCCTACGGCGATGGCGCGCTGCGCGTTCTGGCCGACAACGTGCCGGGGGCGCCGAACGGGATGCGGCTTGGCCCCGATGGCGCGCTCTATATCTGCAACAACGGCGGGCTGGCACCTGAGGGGCACGGGCGGCTGAAACATGCGAAGCCCCAGATCGACGGCTGCTTGATGCGCCTGACGATGGCGGGCGCGCTGACCACCCATACCGGCGCCCTTCCCGGTGGAAAACCGTCACGCCCCAACGATCTGGTGGTGACGCCGGAAGGCGCGCTGGCCTTCACCGATCCGCAGAACTGGGAGGCCGAGGATGCCGATTACCTCGGCGGTCAGCTGTTGCTTGCCGCGCCGGACGGGTCGGTCACGCGGCTGCGGTCGATGACCGGCTTTCCCAACGGTCTTTGCTTTCATCCCGATGGATCGCTGATCGTAGCGATCACGCGCGCGCATCGCTTCGTGAAATTCCGCTGGAACGCGGGCGCCGCATTGGACGCGCCGCAGGTCTGGGCGCAGCTGGACGACGGTTTCAACCCCGATGGCATGGTGCTGCACGGCGACCGCTTTTATGCCGCCGGCAGTGTCGGCGACCGGATTGCCGTGCTGGCGCTGGACGGCACGTTGATCGAGATGATCGACTGTCCGTCCGGCTCCGATCCGACCAATCTTTGCGTGCATGATGACAGGCTTTGGGTAACGCTGGGTTTTGCGGGGCAACTGGTGTCGACCCCGCTGTGACGACGCGGCCCTCCCGCCTTGACGGCCCGCCCCGCCTAATCGGTCAGGCGGGGACTGTTGCATTAGTTAGCTGAGGTGGTGTGGATGTCAGGGCGGGACAGTTGATCATGCGGCGGCCTCGAACAGCTGACGGATGAATGCAATCTCGCCTTGGACGCCTGGTTGCATGTGATGGATGTGGCCGCGCTTGATGGTTCGGATTGTCTCCAGACCGCTCAAGGTCGCTTTTGCGGTTCGTAATGAACGAAAGCTTTGACGATACCCAAGGAGCCGCTTCAGCGCTGCGTGGTCGCTTTCGATCAGATTGTTCCGCCACTTTTGGTCGATGTGCCGGATGCTGTCAAAATGCGGATCATATCGATAATTGATCTCATGGATGACGCGTCGATATGTGTGCGCCTTGTCAGTGCAGATCGTGACCGGTCGGTGCAACCGAACGCGCTTGATAGCCTTGTTTAGGAAGGCCTTAGCCGCCTTGAACCGCCCCGGGTTTCCGAGAGAGTAGAACTCTCAGAGGATGATCCTTATGGAATCGAAGAAGAAGCGCACGCCGGCATATACGGCTGAGTTCCGCGAGCGCGGCGTCCGGCTATTCCGCGAACGGCGGCCCGATTACACCAGTGACAACGCGGCGTATCGGGCGATCGCCCCGAAGCTTGGCTGCTCGCACGACACACTGCGCGCCTGGTGCATCCAGGCGGCACGCGATGCAGGCGAGCGCGACGGGCTGACCAGCGAGCAGAAGGCCCGCCTCAAGGCGCTGGAGCGCGAGGTGAAGGAACTGCGCACGGCCAACGAGATCCTGAAGAAGGCGTCGGCTTATTTTGCCCAGGCGGAGCTCGACCGCCTGTTCCGCAAATGATCGCCTTCATCGAGAAGCATCGCGGGGTCTTTGGGGTCGAGCCGATCTGCCGTGTCCTGCAGATTGCCCCAGCAACCTTCCATCGCCATGCCGCCATCGCGCGCAATCCCCAGCTTGCCTCGGACCGCACCAGGCAGGATGCTGTGGATATTGAGAAAATCAAGGCAGTCCACGGCAAGAGCCGGGGCCGTTATGGTGCCCGCAAGATCTGGCACCAGCTTCGGCGCGATGAGCACGACATCGCGCGTTGCACCGTGGAAAGGCTCATGCGTCTTCATGGATTGCAAGGGGTTGTGCGGGGCCAGAAGAAGACAACCATCCCCGATCCAGCGCAGCCTTGCCCTGATGACAAGGTCAACCGGCAGTTCGTGGCTGCCATGCCCGATCAGCTCTGGGTGTCGGACTTCACCTATGTGTCGACATGGGCGGGGATGGTCTATGTGGCCTTCATCATCGATGTCTTCGCCCGCAAGATCGTGGGCTGGCGCGTCTCGACCTCGATGACGACAGGCTTCGTGCTGGATGCCCTGAACCAGGCCATCTGCCAGCGATGCCCAACAGGCGGCGGGTTGATCCATCACTCCGATCGCGGCAGCCAGTATCTGTCCATCCGCTACACCGAGCGCCTGGCCGATGCCGGTATCGACACTTCGGTGGGCAGCGTGGGCGACAGCTATGACAACGCGCTGGCCGAGAGCGTCATCGGCCTGTTCAAGACCGAGGTGATCAACTTCCTCGGCCCCTGGAAATCCATGGCCCAGGTCGAATGGGAGACCCTGCAATGGGTCAGCCGGTATAACAACGAGCGGCTACACAGCGCCATCGGGCACCGGCCGCCACAGGAAGTGGAGGATACATTCTACGAACAGATGAACACCCTTGAAAAAGCCGCGTAGGTCTTGAACAAAAAAGCCTCTCGGAAACCCGGGGCGGTTCAGCGGCGGCAAATGGATCAAGTTCTACACCCGAAAACGCCCTCATTCCGCACTTGGCGGCAAACCCCAGCCGTGGTCTGTTGACTGAGAAAAGACGAAACCCAACCCGATCAGCAGGAACAGAGAGTAGCTTAGTCTACATGCAAAACTGTCCAAACTTTAGGGAGTAGCTCAAAGCCTACCCGAACTGATTTGACGTCCTTTCCAGCAACACCCGATCAACGATTTCGATGCTTCGGTACCGCGTGTTGACGGCTTTCGCTTCTGCCAGGTTTCTCAGCGCGCGCCGAACATTGCTGCGCGACATGCCCGTCAGAATTACGAGTTCGCCTTGGCGTATCTCGATGACGTTCTCGGTGACGGACAATCGCAACAATTGTCGTGCGACGCGCGCCTCCGGAGTGAGCCATTGAGCTTCTCCGAGGTAGGTCATCATGGTGAGAACTTGCCGCAATGCCAATGCGTAGAACTCCGGCCAGAACTCGGGTTGACCGGCCAGAAAATTTCGAAGCGTGTTGCGCGACAGAAAATACACCCTGCTGTCGACGGCCGCGACCAGATTGAACGGGCGTGTCATCGTCGGCAACAAGGTGCTTTGACCCAGCCATCCGCCGGGTTGCACCCGAACGGTGGTCAATCCGTCGATCCCGTCGGGCGCAAACTCGATATCGATTGCGCCCGATCCGACCCCGTACATGCCCACCGTATGGTCGCCCTCGCGAAACAGCGCCTTGCCAGCTGATACATCAACCCACCTGCCATTGTCGGAAACCCAACGCTGCAAGGGGGCGGAACAGGATGCCAGCCACCCGAGGTCATCAAGCGGAGCCATGATCTCGGAGAAACTCCGTGGAGATTGATCCATTTGAACCATTTTACCTTGTGTCCCTCGTGTAGGCCGAAGCTCGAGTTCAAATTCTGACACCGGGCAGGGCTCCGCACCAAGCAGTGCAGTTTGGTCGATAGGGCCGGCCAACCCTCGCAGCGGTGTCACCGTAGGAAAACCCGGATGCCGAGTGGAGGCAAGAATTGCGCAGGTTACGGATCGACATGTATCAAACAGCTGCACCCGTCGGAAAACGCACCGTCGAAGCAGCAAAGGAATGCCGACCTTTGTCATCATCGCTGACGCGTTTGGTCAGACTCCTTTGCCACTCAGTCACCGCGGTCCTCTTCATCGTCTTGGCGCCCTCGGTACAGGCGCAGATGGGAGACGGCCCCCGCGCATATCAGCTGGTCCCCGAGGACACCCGGTCGGTGTCCCAGTTCTATATCGGCACACGCGGCAATCTGGCCCCTTCGGACGGAACCGTTTTTCGCGGTGCCGACCTGGACCTGAACCTGGGGGTGACGCAATACAGCCAGACCCTTGGTCTGAATGGCCATCAGGCGGCGTGGCTGATGATCGTACCCTATGGCAACGTCTCGGGGTCCCTGGGGCTGGGCGCGGGCGGATCTTCCGGATCGGATTCCGGATTAGGCGACATCAAACTTGGATTTGCATATGGCATCCACGGCGCTCCCGTCCTGGACCGAGAGGCCTACATGCGCTACGACCCTGGTCTTGCCGTCAATTTCATCGGCCGGGTCACGGCCCCCACGGGTCATTACGACAGTGCACGCAGCCTGAACATGGGTGGCAACCGTTGGGCATTGGAACTGGCATTGCCGATTGCATATTATCTGGGAAACTCCTTTCTGGATCCGCAGCTGACCACCTTTGAAATCATGCCCAAGGTGGCGATCTACGGCGACAACACGGATGCACCGGGTGCGACGCAGACCTTGTCGCAAAGGCCGGTTCTTTCGATCGAGGCCCATGTGACCCGCAATTTCGGCAAGGCATTCTGGGGATCGCTCGATGCGCTCTACACCTATGGCGGAGAAACCGAGAGCGATGGCATCGACGACAACAACAGGCAGCGGTCGCTGGCTGTCGGCGTATCGGGCAACGTGACGTTCAGCCCCTCGACATCTCTGAAAGTGACCTATGGAGAGGTGATCTCGGGCAATGCCAATGGTTCGGACGGAAAGATGTTCCGGGCGCAGCTTATGTATCTGTTCTGATTTATTTTTATCGCCTGTGCCTCGTGGGCCATTGGCGGCGATGCTGAAAACTGGAGATTGATAATGATTGCAAAACCCCTTGTGCGACTGATCCGTTTTGTTGCGGTTTCATGCGCCCTTGCCGCTGGCAGCGGTGCCGCGTCAGAGGAGCAAAAACCCAACATCCTGGTGATCTGGGGGGACGATATCGGCCTGTGGAACATCAGCCACTGGAACCGTGGGATGATGGGCTACAGGACGCTCAATATCGACCGGTTGGCGCAAGAGGGGCTGACATTCACCGACTATTACGGCCAGCAGAGCTGCACCGCGGGTCGGGCCGCCTTTATCGGGGGGGCGGTGCCGATCCGCAGCGGGATGACCAAGGTTGGCGCACCGGGGAACGCTCTGGGCTGGCCGGAAACCGACGTCACCATGGCCACCGTAATGAAATCACTGGGCTACGCGACCGGCCAGTTTGGCAAGAACCATCAGGGCGACCGGGACGAACACCTGCCCACCAACCACGGGTTTGATGAATTCTTCGGCAACCTCTACCACCTGAACGCCGAGGAAGAACCCGAGCATCGCGATTATCCCGGCGATGTGCTGCTGCCCAATGGCAAGACCTTTGCCGAACAATACGGACCGCGTGGGGTGCTGCATACCACGGCCGACGGCATGATCGAGGATACTGGTCCCCTGACGCGCAAGCGCATGGAAACCATCGACGACGAAACCGTGGCCGCGGCCAGTGAGTTCATCAAACGCTCACATGAGGCCGATGAGCCCTTTTTCGTCTGGTGGAACGCGACACGCATGCATTTCAAGACCCACATCCGTGATGAACATGTCGGCCTTTCCGGGCCGACCGGGGACGAATATCAGGACGGCATGGTCGAACATGACATGCATGTCGGCCAGTTGCTGGACCTGCTGGACGAATTGGGCATCGCCGAAAACACGGTCGTCATGTACTCGACCGACAACGGCCCGCATTTCAACACCTGGCCCGATGCGGCGATCACCCCGTTCCGCAGCGAAAAGAACTCGAACTGGGAAGGGGCCTACCGCGTCCCGGCCTTTGTGCGCTGGCCTGGAAACTGGCCCGGGGGCGAGTTGCGCAACGGTATAGTCGCCCACGAGGACTGGCTGCCGACATTTGCCGCGATTGGCGGTGCCGAGGACATCAAGGGGCAGCTTCTGAAGGGCGTCGAACTGAACGGCCGCCACTATCACAACCACATTGATGGATACGACCTGAACGGTTATCTGCGGGGATCTGACGACGAAAGTCCGCGCCAGGAATTCTTCTATTCCAATGATGAATCCGAGATCGTCGCCGTTCGTTACGATCAATGGAAGGTGGTTTTTGCCGAGAATCGCGGTCAGGGATTCGGGGTGTGGCGCGAGCCATTCACCCGGTTGCGGATGCCATTGCTGTTCAACCTGCGCCGCGATCCCTTCGAGCTGGCACAGCACAATGCGACCGAGTACGACAACTGGGTTCTCGATCATCCGTTCGTGATCGGGCCAATTTCGTCGATCGTCTACCAGTTCCTTGCAACGATGAAGGAATACCCGCCCAGCCAGACCGCCGGTTCGTGGGACATCTTGAGCGTACAGGAAGACCTGATGAAGCAGCTTGACGCAGGGATGACCGGTGGCACTCAATGACCACCCGTGGTTTCTGCAAAGGTCTTGAACCCCGGATGTGACTACTGCGACCTGATTCAATACAGATGCCAGCAGTCAGAAGCGGGCAACCACTCTCTCGTTGAGCCACATTTCCGGTTTTTTCGAAAGCGGCTATCGGCGTCTATCGCGGCGTCTCCCGATAGTCATGCCTTCGGATAACGGCCATTAAAACCATCATTGAAATTCAGATGTCAGCGCGGTGCTGATGTCTGGGCCTGGCGGGTGGATTGGAGGGCAGACTATGCCAAGAGTCCAACCACCCGCCGTCACCCCGAAGCGCAGAACCCGGAACAATGGCCGGATCATCGGACAGAAACGACCGCTGTTGCCGAAACAGGTCTGGGCGATCCGCGCACGGCTCGAGCTGGCAAACAACTTGCGCGATCTCGCTCGCGAAAGGGTCTCCGCGATCCAGAGCAAAACCCAGCGACGGATTCAGTTCGAACTCTCTGAAAACACCCGGGATACCATTGCCGCGTGGATCTAGTCGCCGGAGATGCTTGGGTGCCGTTTCATGTTTCCCAGCCGGTTTCACGACCGCGCCCGTATCCCGACCCGCCAATATGGCCGGCTTGCGCGGGGTTGGGTAGGCCTGCTTCGCCTCCTGCACATAGGCCGGCCAGTTCGACCCGTGCCCAAAGGGACCGCTGCCCGGCGGGCTCGGCATCTGCTTCAGCGTCAGCGTGGCCTCCTCGAAGCGGTCCTCGATTTCCGCCGGCGTCAGTATTGCGCCTGTCATGCGCGTGGCCCTCCACCTCGCCGGGAAACAGCCACGGACACCGATCCGGCACCTCTGCGCGGCTTAAGGGACAGTCATCCTGTCCTTGTGGAGACTGGTTCGAATCTGTCTGACAGCACCCCGCATTTCGCCCGCCTCACCGCCGAACTTGGGAGGAATTCGTTGGCCGAGTTGCTGAAGCACGCGTAGGCCCGAGCATTCGACCAACGTCGTATTTCGCTTCTCGCTCGCGGCATCTAGCTTTCGGCCATGAGCGCGTACAGGACGTGTGTCGCCATCTTGGCGCTGGTATTGCTTCAGGCGTTTCCCGCCTGGACGGAGCCGCTGGCCCGTGCACAAATGTCCGAACTCGTCGTGCCACCCTATTCGCTGGGCGACCCGCTGAACGACAGGGGCGTATGGACACTACTGAATTCCGGCGGGGCCGAGGCGGGTTATGTGTTCGAAACCGGGGAGTTGGCCCCCTTGCCCGGATTTTCCGGCGTACCGATCAACCTGTTCGTCATGCTCGACTCCGAAGGGAGGTTCATCGATGTGCGGCTGATCGAACATAACGAGCCGATCTTTGTCTCGGGTCTTGGCGAAGCGCCGTTCCACGCCTTCTTCGAACAATATGCGGGGTTGTCGATTTCGTCATCCATTGTCGTCGGAACCCCATATGGCGATGGCCGAGGTGAATCGTCGCTGGTCTATCTCGACGGTGTGACCAAGGCGACGGCCAGCGTCCGGATCGCACATGAATCGATCCTTGCCGCGACACTGGCGGTGGCGCGCGAGAAGATGCGGGGCCTGGCAGCGGACACCGCGGCGCGGCCCGACCCGGAACTTGTGATTGATCTGACATGGGACGACCTTTTGGCCGAGCATCTGGTGGCTCGCAGGACAGTCACCAATGCAGAAGCCGATGCAGCGTTTGCCGAAACGATCTGGGCCGATGACGACCCTGAAGCCGGGGAAAAGCCGGAGGAGACCTATCTCGGGCTTTGGGCCGTGGATATCGGGCCGCCGTCGATTGCTCGGGCGGTGCTGTCCAACGGTACATTCGCGGAATTGCAGCGGTTCCTGGAGCTTTCGCCCGAGGTCGAACCGTTCCTGTTGATCGATACGGGCCGGCACGGGCTGGTGTCCGACGAATTCGTGCGCAACACCGCGCCCGACCGTATCTATCTTGAACAGGACGGGCTGCCTGTCGCCTTGCGCGATGCCGACCTGATCGTGGAATTGGCCGACGGTGTGCCTGACGGCACGGCGATGATCCTGCGCACCGACCGGAGGCTTGGGTTCGACCCGGCGCGCGAATGGACGTTGCAGGTGCAGGCGGTGCGCGAACACGGCATGTTCCAGCCAGAGATTGGCAGTGTCATGTTCGAGGTCACGCACGCGACAGACGAACGATTCTTCCTGCGCGACGGCAGCGCCGAGCCGACGCCGCCCTGGCTGGAGGCGATCCGCAACCGGCTGTTCGACCTTGTCGTGCTGGTCGTGTTCCTGGCCGTGCTGGGTGCGGTGTTGTTTGTCGGGATGAACCGGTTGGCCGTGCTGGAGCGGTTCACACCGCTGCGGCTCGGGATCCTCGGATTTGTCATCGTCTTTGTCGGCTGGTGGGGACAGGGGCAGCTATCCATCGTCACCGTTCTGGCCACACTGCGCAGCGCGGTCGAGGGCGGCAGCCTTGCCTATCTGATCTACGATCCGTTTTCGCTACTGATCTGGGTAGCGACGATCATCGGCTTCGTGCTTTGGGGGCGCGGGTTCTTCTGCGGCTGGCTGTGCCCGTTTGGGGCGATGCAGGAGTTCATGCACCACCTGGGCGCGCGGATGCGTCTGCCCCGGATCGACCCGCCGGCCCGCTGGGACCGGCGGCTAAAAGCGATAAAATACGTCCTGCTCGCCGGGCTGGTCGTCACCGTCTTCGTCGCTCCCGACCACGTCGACACAGCGGCTGAGATCGAGCCGTTCAAAACCGCGGTCACCGTATATTTCCTGCGGGAATGGTACTATGTGCTTTATGCCGGATTCTGGCTCGGGCTTGGCCTGTTCCTGTTCAAGGGGTTCTGCCGCTATGTCTGCCCGCTTGGCGCCTTCATGGCTATTGGTGGGCTGTTGCGCGGGCGGGACTGGATCGCGCGGCGCGCGGAATGCGGCGACCCATGCCAGCTGTGCCGGGTGCGCTGCAAATACGGTGCGATCGGTAAGCGCGGAAAGATAGAGTATTCAGAATGTTTCCAGTGCCTTGACTGCGTGACAATCCATCAGGACATCAAGCAGTGCGTACCGCTGGTTTTGGCGGCGCGGCAGGCGCGCAACGGGGTGGCAGCGAAATGATCGCGCGCCGACGGTTCCTTGCCATTTCGGCGGCGGCTGCCCTGTCCGGGTCCGCGTCGGGTGCGCGCGCCGCGCCGCGCCGGTGGCGGGGCCGTGCTCTCGGGGCCGAGGTCGGAATAACGTTGGATGTCAATGCGGAACGGTTCGACCGGCTGGTTTCGATGGTCACTGCCGAGTTGCGCCGTATGGAAAAGCTGTTTAGCCTTTACGATCCCGGTTCCGACCTGTCGCGGCTGAACCGGGCCGGTTATCTTGACCGCCCGCCGCCGGAGATGGTGGAGTTGCTGGGCGCGGTGGGCCGGCTGCACCGCGCGACCGGCGGGCGGTTCGATCCCACCGTGCAGCCGCTTTGGGCCGCGCTGGCACGCTCGGGAGACGTGGCGGCAGCACGACGGCAGATCGGCTGGAACCGGGTCGCCATCGGCGCGGATCGTATCCGGCTGGGGCCGGGGCAGGCGCTGACCCTGAACGGCATCGCGCAAGGTTACGCCACCGACCGGGTCGCCGCGTTGCTGCGGGCCCAAGGGCTGGTGAAAGTGCTGGTTAATATCGGCGAGTTTTCCGCCACGGGCGGCCCGTGGCGCATCGGCATCGAAGATCCGACGCACGGGCTGGTCGCCATCCGCGAATTGCGCGACACGGCCATCGCCACGTCAAGCCCGGCGGCGATGATCCTGCCCGATGGCCGAGCCCATATTCTCGATCCCTTGGGCGGCGCGGACCGCGCTCATTCGTCAACGATCAGCGTGCAGGCCCGGAACGCGACGCTGGCCGACGGGCTGTCCACCGCGCTGTGCCTTGTCCCTCTGGCCGAGGCGCGGGAGATCCTGCGCCGGCTGCCGGATGTGGAGCAGGTGATTTGCGTGGATGACAGCGGGGCGGTGGCGCAGATCTAGCGCATGGCCGGAGGGGAGAAGCTCAGCCCGTGGCGGGCGAAAATGTCGGCGATCCGGCCGTCGCTGATCCCGCGATAGATCGCGTCCTCGACGCTATAGGCCAGCGGACGATAGGCGAAATGAACCGCCACGCCCAAGGTCCAATTGCCGACTGCAAGGCCTGGCATCGGCGGGGCATGAACCGCAAGATCGTCATTCAGGCCGGCTTCCAACTGCGCCAGCGGCCCCATCGCCGCGGCGGTTTCGCCCGCGGCCAGTGCTGCCATCGCGTCGGCAATGGTCCGGTAGCGGTGGATTTTGTCCTGCGCCTCGGGCCCCAGCAGGTTGGTCAGGTAGAAGTCGGCAATCGTGTCGTTCTCGACCGCCACCGGGTCAAAGCGGAAGTAGGCCGGAACCGGTGCGCCGTCGGAGTAAAGTGCTTTGTGGTAGGCAATGCCAACCCGTTCGACGTGATACTGGCCGGTGAACACGACTTGTTCCACCCTGCAGGCGAAATCGCTGTCATAGGGCACATGCAGCATCACGTTTGCAACGCGCCCGCCGATCACCGGCCCCTTCCAGACCCAGTTGCGCAGGTCCGCGTCCAGGTTCTCGCCCGCGGCGACGAGATTGAACCGCGGCTCAACCCCAAGGTCATCGGCGATCAGGCGGCCGATCTCGATATCCACGCCCGCCGGTTTGCCGTTTTCCTGGTAAGACCAGGGTGGGAGATTTTCGAACGCTGCAAATTCGATATAGCCGCGTTCGACGATCGTATCGATACTCGCACCCACGATGTCGCGCGATGTATTTTGCGGTTTCGGCTGGGGAACATGATCCTCGCACCGGGCGAGCGCGGGCTGGCCAGTCCAGGCAATGCCCGCAGCCAGAACGCCCGCGACCAGATACCGTGCAATCATATTCCCCCCAAAAGACTTAGCGTGCAGCTGACAACCCGACCGTAAGTGTTTCCGCAGCGGCGGCAAATTTTGGCGTTTCGCCCGCGATCATCTCGGCCGCGCGCAACGCGATACTGTCGGCGACTGGTGCGCCCGAACCGGTTTCGATCTGCGTGGCGATCGTGCTGAGTTCTTCCAGCACCGCCTGCACATCGTCCTTGCCGGGGGCGGCGCTTTGCCAGTTGGCAAGCTGGTCGCGGATTTCCTTCAACCGCACATCGTGATCGTCCAGCGCGCCGTCATCAGGACGAGTTTCGATATAGGTGCGGATTGCCCATGCGGCTTTCTGCCCCAGCAATTCGCCAAAGGCCGGCATCTTGGTGATCCCGTTCTGGGTCATCCCCTGGCGGAATCGTTCGACATACCATTCGTCGCCATATTCCTCGGCTTCGAGTTGGCGCAGGTCCGGGGCGAGCCCGCCGGACACCACGCCCAGACCGTGGCAGCGGGCGCAGTTCTGGTTATAGCCGGAGTCGCCGATTTCGATGGCAGCTTTCCAGACCGCTTCGTCCATGTCCCGATAGGGGTTTTCGGTCAGCCATTCTTCCCCGACATCGGGCAAGGCATCGGTATTGACGGGTTGTGGCGCGACATCGCCATGCGCATGGGCCACAGCCGCTGCCACAATCAGGCCGGCTGTCGTGGCAAATGTTCTCAGCATCCTTTGCTCCTCCAGTTTCAGGTGCTGTCCCTGAATACAACGGCAGCGCGGCGGGGCCTATTCGACCTTGGTTCAATCTCGGCATTCAGGTCGGAGTCCGCTTTCGCCGCCTACCGATACTTTAGTCGAATGTCCGAAACCTGAAACCATCGTGTAGCTTCCGGTGACAGAGGAGAGAGACATGGCCATGCGCTGGATGATTTGTCTTGGATTTCTGGTGCTTTCGGGGCCCGCGCTGGCCGAGTTGTCGCTGCCCGTCGGCTATCTTGAACGGCAAATGGAACGCCCGCCGGTGCTTTCAAATCTCGATCCGGTGCCGCATGATCTGGGAGCGGCGGGAGCTGCGCTCGGAATTGACGACAACCGGACCACGGGGCAGTTTCTCGGCCACGGCTATGAACTGGACACGGTCCGCGTGGCACCGGGCGAGGATGTGGTGGCGGCTGCTGCGCGGATGTTGGAGCAAACACGGTTTCTTGTCATCGATGCCCCTGCGGCGGATCTGCTGGCCATCGCCGATCTGCCCGAAGCGCAGGGTGCAATCCTGTTTAATGCCTCTGCACCTGACACTTCGTTGCGTGAGGGCGACTGCCGCGGCAACCTGTTTCACACGATCCCCTCGGCGGCGATGCGGGCTGATGCGCTGTTGCAGTTCCTGCAATACCGGCGCTGGACCGCGCTGGCGATGATCTCGGGCCCGCATGATGCCGATGTTGCCTTTGCCGATGCGCTGCGGCGCGCGGCGGTGAAGTTCGGCATGGAAATCGGCGTCGAACAAACCTGGAGCTTCGATGCCGACATGCGCCGCAACGCGGCTCAGGAAGTGCCCCTGTTCACTCAGGATCTGGGCGATCATGACGTGCTGTTGGTGGTGGACGAGCGCGATGACTACGCCCGGTACATTCCTTATAACACCTGGCTTCCCCGCCCGGTCGCCGGGTCCGACGGTATCGTGCCCGTAGCCTGGTCGCGGGTGGTCGAACAATGGGGCGCAGCCCAGTTGCAGGGCCGGTTCTCTGATGCCGCGGGCCGGGACATGCGATCCGTCGATTACGCCGCCTGGGCCGCAGTGCGCGCTTTGGGCGAGGCGGTCACCCGTACCGGGTCGGACGATCCGGCAACGCTGCGCGCCTTCCTGCTGTCCGATGCGTTCGAACTGGCCGGGTTCAAGGGTCGCCCGCTGAGTTTCCGCGCCTGGAACGGCCAGTTGCGCCAACCGATCCCTCTGGTGACGTCCCGCGCGCTGGTCGCGCAGGCCCCGTTGGACGGGTTTCTGCATCAGCATAACGAAATGGACACGCTGGGGATCGATGCCCCGGAAAGCACCTGCACCCGGTTTGAGGACTGATATGAAACACCCGATCGCTGCCCTGACCGCGGCTCTGACCTTGTTCGCCGTCCCCGTTGCGCAGGCCGGGGAAATCTGGATCACCAACGAAAAGGATGACACGATCAGTGTGATCGATGTCGAAACTCTGGAGGTCACGCGTACCATCCCGACAGGGGAACGCCCGCGCGGCATCACCTTTTCCAAGGATTTCAGCCGGCTCTACATCTGCGCCTCCGACAGCGATACGGTACAGGTGATGGACCCGGAAACGGGCGAGATCCTGCACGATCTGCCATCGGGCGAGGACCCCGAACAATTCGTGCTGCACCCGAATGACAAGCATCTCTATATCGCCAATGAAGATGACGCGGTGACCACGGTGGTCGATACCGAAACCCGGCATGTGATCGCCCAGATCAATGTGGGGATCGAACCCGAAGGCATGGCGGTTTCACCCGATGGCGCCACCGTCATCACCACCTCGGAAACCACCAACATGGCGCATTGGATCGACACCAAAACCCAGAAAATCTATGCCAACACCTTGGTTGACAGCCGCCCCCGCCATGCGGACTTCACCCATGACGGCAGTAAGCTGTGGGTCAGTTCCGAAATCGGCGGCACGATCACGGTGTTCGAAACTGCCGGCCAGACCGAGATCGGCAAGATCGCATTCGAGGTGCAGGGCGTGCATCCCGATCGGGTGCAGCCGGTTGGATTCGTGTTCACGGAGGACGGCAAGACCGTCTTTGTCGCACTTGGGCCGTCGAACCATGTGGCGGTGGTCAATGCCGAAACCTACGAGGTTGAGGATTACATCCTTGTTGGCCGCCGGGTCTGGCACATGGCGTTTTCACCGGACAAGACGCTGTTGTTCACCACCAACGGCGTATCGGGGGACGTGACCGTGATCGACGTCGCCCGGCGCGAAGCCATCAAATCCATCAAGGTCGGCCGTTTCCCCTGGGGCGCGGCGATGCGGCCGTGACCCCAAAACTGACGGGAGTATTACCATGAAAACCCTTATTGCCCTTGGCTTGTCGCTGATCCTGCTGCCGTTCGGCGCGCTGGCGGATGACGACGACGATGATAACAGGCTCGGCCTGGCTGGGTTGTTGTCGGCCACCAACAAGGCGGACCTGCCGCCGATCACGCTTTCCGCCGGGATGCCGCTGGCCGATGCGCCGTTGACCCTGAAATCGGGCACCTACTACGAGATCGAGATCGAGGCCGACGGCAGCCAGGAACTGGCGCTGGTGGGCCCGGAATTCTTCCGTTCCATATGGATCGACGAGATCGTGATCGAAGGGCTGGAAGTGCGCCCGCTGGGGCTGGACAGCGTCGAGTTCGATGAGGCGGGAGTGATGGAGATCGGATTCATCGCGATCAAGCCTGGCAGCTACGCGCTCTGGGTGCCGGGATCGACCGGTGATACACAGAGATTGGCGATCACCATCGAATGACCGGGTAGATGACCGGGCTGTGCATCGAAAACCTGTCCTATTCTTATGGCCGCAAGCAGGCGCTGGACTCGGCGGGTTTCGATGTGGCACCGGGCGCGTTTTGCGCGCTGCTGGGACCGAACGGTGCGGGAAAATCGACATTGTTCGCTCTGCTGACCCGGCTACTGGTCGCGGATGGCGGGCGTATCGGGATCGGCGGGTTCGACCTTCAAGCTGACCGGGGCCGGGCGCTTGGCCAGATCGGGGTTGTGTTCCAGCAGCCGACGCTTGACCTTGACCTGACGGTGCGGCGCAACTTGATCTATTTTGCCGCCCTGCACGGCATTGGCGGGCGCGACGCAGACCGACGGGCGATGGCCGCGCTCGAAAGGCTGGGCATGGCTGAACGCGCCGGTGAACGCGCCCGCGATCTCAATGGCGGCCACCGGCGTCGGACGGAAATCGCCCGCGCCCTGGTCCACGACCCGCGCGTTCTGCTGCTGGATGAGCCGACCGTAGGGCTTGATGCCGCGTCGCGTGCGGCGATCACCGAACATGCCCACGCGCTGGCCCGCGATGCCGGGCTGACGGTGCTTTGGGCGACCCATCTGACCGATGAGGTGCGCCCTGACGACCGGCTGGTCATCCTGCACAAGGGGCAGGTGCTGTCGGACGGGATCGCAAGCGACCTTACCGGCGACCGGCCTCTGTCCGAGGTATTTCTCGGCATGACCGACGCGGCACCATGACCGTCGCCTTCATCGCCTTGCGCGCCATCGTCACGCGCGAATTGCTGCGGTTTGTCCGGCAGCGTGGGCGGTTCATCGCCGCGTTGGTGCGGCCACTGGTCTGGCTGCTGGTTTTTGCCGCCGGATTCCGCGCGGCGTTGGGTCTGTCGATCACGCCGCCCTACCAGACCTATATCACCTACGAGACCTACATCGTGCCGGGACTGTGTGGCATGATCCTGCTGTTCAATGGCATGCAATCGTCACTGTCGCTGGTCTATGACCGTGAAATGGGGTCAATCCGGCTGTTGCTGACCAGCCCGCTGCCACGCTGGTGGCTGCTGACCTGTCGGCTGATCGCCAGCACGCTGATCTCGATCGTGCAGGCCTATGTGTTCCTTGCCATAGCGGCGGCATTCGGAATCGCTATGCCGGTAGCGGGGTATCTCTTTGTATTTCCCGCGCTTGTGGTGGCGGGGCTGATGCTCGGTGCGCTGGGGCTACTGCTGTCATCGGTGGTCAGGCAGCTGGAGAATTTCGCCGGCGTGATGAATTTCGTCATCTTCCCGATGTTCTTCCTGTCCTCGGCGCTCTATCCGCTGTGGAAGATGGCCGAGAGCTCGGTCCTGCTGCGTGACATCTGCGCCGCCAACCCATTCACCTACGCGGTCGAATTGATTCGCTTCGCGCTCTATGCCCAGTTCAACGGTGCCGCGCTGCTCTGGACCCTGCTGGCCGGGTTCGTCTTTATGGCGCTGGCCCTGTGGGGCTATGACCCGGCCAAGGGCATGTTGCGCCAGCGAGGCTGACCGGTCCCGCGACCACGGAATGGATGCAAGGGAACGGGCACCATGCTAGACTGCGACGGACAGGAGGTCGCATCATGCTGAAACGTCTCGCCGTAGCGGCGCTTGTGGCAACCCCGGCCCTCGCGGATCCGGGCGGAACGCTCAACCCCGAGGAAATGACCATCGGCCGGATGATAGACAACATCCGCAACGGTGAAACCGACATGCCGACCTGCATGACAGGCTATTTCATCACCAAGAGCGGCCGCCACGTCATGGCGCGCGAAGTGTTCGAAGCCTGCGCCGAAGCCGGATACACCGGTGCGATGACATGGATGAGCCAGCTGGACAACAATGGGCTGGGCGGCGAATACAATCCCGAAGCGGCGGCAGAATGGGACCGGCGCGCGGCCCAAGCAGGCGACCCGGTTGGGCAGTTCAACCTCGGTCTCAACATGATCCGGGGCCACGGGGTGAGGCGCGACGTGGCACAGGGGCGACGGCTGATAGACGCCGCCGCTGCGACCGGTTTGCCAATTGCGCGGCGGATGCAGGCATCGGGCTATGACCCTGACGAAGTGACGCCGGATGCGGATAACTGGAAATACGCGCCGCTATTCTGATCCGGCCAACTACGACCTATGTGCAATATCGCCGCCGCGTTCCGGACCCGATACTATAGCCGGCCGATGATCCCATTTCGCGGCGGATTTCGTTCGGCTCGGTTGGATCAAGGGAGGACGAAGATGAACCGGTTCATGATAACCGCCACGGCTAGCCTGATTGCGGCGGGCGCCGCGCAGGCGCAGGTGACGGAAGACGATCTCAGAAACGACCAGACGATCACCACGCAGATCGTCACCAACGGGATGGGGCGGCATCTGCAACGTTTCAGCCCGCTCGATACGCTCAACCGCGACAACGTACAGAATCTGGTGGCCGCATGGGCGTTTTCGCTGGGCGGTGAGAAACAGCGTGGCCAGGAAACCCAACCGCTGATCTATGATGGGGTGATGTATATCACCGGATCATATTCGCGACTTTATGCGATAGATCTGAAGACGGGCAAGGAGATCTGGCAGTATGATGCGCGCCTGCCTGAAGGCATCCTGCCCTGCTGCGACGTGGTCAACCGAGGCGCGGCCATCTATGGTGACAAGATTTATTTCGGCACGCTGGATGCGCGTATGGTGGCGCTCGATCTCAAGACCGGAGACGTGGTTTGGCGTGACAAGATCGGCGATTATAAGGCGGGCTACTCTTATACCGCCGCCCCCCTGATCGTGAACGGGCTGGTGATCAACGGCAATTCCGGCGGCGAATTCGGGATTGTGGGCGAAGTGCAGGCGCGCGACGCCGATACGGGCGACATCGTCTGGACCCGGCCGGTAATCGAGGGGCACATGGGCACGCTCAACGGCGAGGAATCGACGATGACCGGGGTGCTGAACGCGACCTGGCCAGGCGACATGTGGAAAACCGGCGGCGGGGCGACCTGGCTGGGCGGCTCCTATGACGCGGATACCGACACGCTGGTTTTTGGCGCTGGCAACCCGGCACCGTGGAACAGTCATCTGCGTAATGCCGGCGTGCCGACCGATGGCAATTCCGGTGACAACCTCTATGCCGCCAGCCGTATCGGACTGGACCCAGCCACCGGTGAAATCAAGTGGCATTTCCAGACCACGCCTCGCGAGGGGTGGGATTTCGATGGCGTAAACGAGGTGGTGGCCTTTACCGGAACTGACGGCAACAAGTACTATGCCACCGCCGACCGCAACGGGTTCTTCTATGTTCTGAACCGTGAGGACGGATCTTTCGTGGCCGCGCATCCCTTCGTGAAGGACATCAGTTGGGCCGAAGGCATCGATGACACCGGTCGCCCGATTTACAACGAAGCCAACCGGCCCGGCGATCCAACTGAAGCCGCCGGCGGGAACAAGGGCGAAACCATCTTTGCCGTGCCGTCCTTCCTCGGCGGTAAGAACTGGATGCCGATGGCCTTCAGCCAAAAGACCGGCCTATTCTATGTGCCCTCTAACGAATGGGGCATGGATATCTGGAACGAACCGATCACCTACAAGGCGGGTGCTGCCTATCTTGGTGCGGGTTTCACCATCAAGCCACTGTTCGAGGATTATATCGGGTCGCTCAAGGCAATCGACCCGCTGACTGGCGAGATCAAATGGGAATTCCAGAACCCCGCGCCGCTCTGGGGCGGCGTGATGACCACTGCCGGCGGACTGGTGTTCACCGGCACCCCTGAAGGTCGCTTCATCGCCTTTGATGACGAGACCGGAGAGGAGTTGTGGAGCTTCCAGACCGGTTCGGGCATCGTCGGCCAGCCGGTTACCTGGGAACAGGATGGAGAACAGTATGTTTCGGTCATCTCAGGCTGGGGGGGCGCAGTGCCGCTTTGGGGCGGCGAGGTGGCTAAGCAGGTGAGCTTCCTGAACCAGGGAGGTACGCTGTGGACCTTCAAGCTGCCGCGCCAGATGGCGGAAAACAACTGAACTGCGGCAGGCGGCGACCGGGCACGCGCTTTCGTGCGCGTGCCTGTGCGTTTCTGCGGCAATAGCGGATGGGGTAATACACGTTTACGCCTTTGGTCGAAGGGAGCCGCCCACCGATCTGTGCTAGGCTGGAGGAAAATCGACAACGTGGAGATGACGAAGATGTCAGCGACCGACGATGCAGCGAACGCCCCGCTTCGAGAGGTTCTGGTCATCGACGACCATCCGCTGTTCTGCGAGGCGCTGTCGATGATTCTGCGCAACGGGCTGGCAGTGCAGAATGTCACCATGACCAACAACCTTCACAATGCGCTTGACGTGCTGAAAACGGGGGTCGTGCCTGATGTGGTGCTGCTCGACCTGAACCTTCCGGATGTGGACGGGCTGGACGGGTTGGTGCGTCTGAAGATGGCGGTGCCTGAAACCCCGGTGATCGTGGTGTCGTCGTTGTCAGAAAATCAGATGATCCTGTCCGTGTTGCGCGAAGGCGCAGCAGGGTTCATCCCCAAGGATTCGCCCAAGGAAACCATCACCGAAGCCTTCCGGGTGATCCAGGCCGGGGAAACCTTTACGCCCGTGGACTATATCGCGCCCGAAGTCGAAGACGGGATCGATGATGACGACGCGGCGGCCCGGCTGGCAACATTGACGCCGCAGCAGGCCTGCATCTTGCGCCTGATCTGCGAAGGCAAGCTGAACAAGCAGATTGCGTTTGAACTGACGATTGCCGAAACTACCGTCAAGGCGCATATGACCGCAATCCTGCGCAAGCTGGGGGTGCACAGCCGCACGCAGGCGGCGCTGGTGGCGCAGAAGGCGAAGTTCGAAACGATCCTGAACTAGGATATGGTCAACCGGACGGGGATCACGGGAACGGAACGCGCGGTGTCCACGGGAAAAGCCCAGCAGCCTGGCTTGCCGGATTTTGGGCGTATCGTCCGGCGCGCGGTCACGTCGTCTCGCGACCCGGCAGAGGCGTTGCGCGAATTGCGCGATCAGCTTGGATGGGAGAAGTTCGCGCTGGTGACGATTTTTGTCGCGCCGTGCCATCTTTCGGGTCTGCTGGCCAGCGCGATCAACGCGACATTTCCCGATGTGCCGGTGATCGGCTGTACCACGGCCGGGGAAATCACACCCGACGGCATTGCCGACGACACAATTGTGGCGGTGGGCTTCCCTGCCTCGCATTTTTGCGCCTCGGTGCAATTGCTGACCGATACGGACAAGCAAGACGGTGCCGGTATTGCCAAGGCGGTGCTGGACCAGCTCAGCGAAGTTGCCCGTATCGCGCCCGACTGGCAGGGTGAATTCGCCTTCATGCTGAATGACGGGATGGCCCGGAACGAAGATCGGATCGTGGCGACGATCTACCCGGCGCTTGGTATGGTGCCTCTGTTCGGCGGCTCGGCCGGGGACGGGCTGAGCTTTCACGAAACCGCATTGTTCGCCGGGGGAGCGTTTCACAAACGTGCCTCAGTCTTGGCGATCCTGCGCACGCGCTGCCGGATCAAGGTGTTCCGTTTCGACCATTTCGGCCCGACCGACACCCGCATGGTGGTGACCAGCGCCGATCCGGAACGCCGCTTGGTCCGCGAGATCAACGCCGAACCCGCAGCCGCTGAATATGCCCGCATGGTGGGCAAGGATCCGGGGCAATTATCGCCCTTCGTCTTCGCGGCAAATCCGGTCATGGTCAAGGTCGGCGGACAGTATCACGTCCGCGCCATCCAGAAGATCGAGGACAACGGCGATCTGCGGTTTTTCAGCGCGATCGACGAAGGACTGGTGCTGACCGTTGCCGAACCCGAAGATATCGTGACCCATCTGCAACGGGCAATGGATGAACTTGTGGATACACATGGAAATCCTGACACGATCGTCGCCTGCGAATGCATCCTGCGCAAGCTCGAGATCGACCAGACCCAGGCGCGGCGGCGGATCTCGTCGATCCTCGCGAAGAACCGGGTCGTCGGGTTCCACACCTATGGCGAACAGTTCAACATGCTGCATGTGAATCAGACCTTCACAGGCGTCGCTATCTACGCGCCGGAGGATGCCGATGCCTGAAAGCCCGCCGCCGGTTCCAATCCTGCACCCCAACGAGCCCCAGCAACGCCAGCTCGACAAGCTGCAGCGCATCGTTGAGGTGCTGATGCGAAGGGTCGAGGCCAGCGGCGAGGACAGTTTCAACAGCTACGCCCATTTCCAGACCGCCGTGGCGCTCGAAGCGCAGGTCAAGGCGCGCACCCGCGACCTGGAAGAGGCGGTGACGCTGTTGAACCAGTCCCGCGCACGGCTGGCCGAGGCCAAGGCCGAGGCGGAAACCGCGCGCGCAGATCTTTCCAACGCACTGGAGGCGGTCAGGGAAGGTTTCGCGCTTTTCGCGCCGGATGACAGGCTGATCATGTCCAACCGGCGCTTTGCCCGGATGCTGCCAGATGTGGTGGGTCATATCACGCCGGGCCTGCTGCTCGAGGACTACATCCGGCTGGTTTCGCAAAGTTCGGAATTGGTGCTTTCCGGCGGCGCCATCCCCGAGGACTGGCGCCGCGACCGACTGCATCGCCTGCGGCAGTTTCACAGCGATTTCGTGGTCGAATTGAAGGGCGACCGCTGGATTCAGGTCAGCCAGCAACGCACACCGGACGGCGGTACCGCGATCCTGCAGACCGAAGTGACCGACATGGTGCAGTTGGAGCGGCAACAGCGCGACAAGCTGCTGGACGATCAGGCCCGGCTGATCCGGGCGACACTGGATCACATAAATCAGGGGATCTGCATCTTCGACGCTGATGACCGGCTGGCCGCCTGGAACGACCAGTTTTTCGCACTGATGTCACCGCCGATGGAACTGATGCGCACCGGCACCGGGTTTCACCGGTTCGTCGACCATTTCACCACCGCGCATATTTTCCGGTCACTGGACGAGCCGCAGACGGTGGTCGATTGGGTGGCCGACCGGCGCAACCGCGAACCGCTGTGTGTCGAGATTCAGCGCAATGACGGTTCCATCCTCGACGTGTTCACCGACCGGACACCCGATGGTGGTGTCGTCATCTGCCTGACCGACGTGACAAAGGAGCGCGCGATCACCGCGGCACTGCACGAGGTCAACGAAACGCTCGAACAGCGGGTCAAGGCACGCACAGCCGAAATGCAGCAGGCCCGGGATGCGGCCGAGCGGGCGAATACGTCCAAGTCGCGTTTCCTGGCCGCCGCCAGCCATGACCTGCTGCAACCGCTGAACGCCGCGAAACTGTTCCTCTCGACGCTCGAAGAAACCGAGATGAACGAGATGCAGACAGATGTTACTGCGCGGGTAAAGAGCGCCTTCGACAGCGTCGAAACCATATTGGGCGCGCTTCTGGAGATCTCCAAGCTCGACGCCGGCACGTCGGCCACCGTTTCGGTCTTTCCGCTGAACCGCCTGCTGGCCCCCCTGCGCGAAGAATTCCAAGCCTTCGCCGCCCGGAAGGGCCTGCGGTTTCACGTGGTCGATTGCGGGCTCGACGTGGAAAGCGACGCCTCGTATCTCAGGCGGATCATCCAGAACCTGGCCTCGAACGCCATTGCCTATACCGAGTCGGGCAAGGTGCTGGTGGGTGCGCGGCGCAGGGGATCGGAACTGCTGATTGAGGTGCATGACACCGGCCCCGGCATCCCGACGGATCAGCAGGAACGCGTGTTCCACGAATTCCAGCGTATCGAACGCCAGGACGCTGCGCCGGGCATGGGGCTGGGCCTGACCATCGTGCGCCGCGCCTGTGACCTGCTGGGCCACAGGTTGACGATGGAAAGCCGGGAAGGCGTGGGCACGCGGTTTGCCGTGCATGTTCCTTTCCGCACACCGGGCCCCGTCTCCCGCGCTCCGCAGGGGATTCGGGTGACGACCGTCGCCACGTCGCTGGACGGCATGATCCCCCTGGTCATCGAAAACGAGGCAGAGGTGCGACTGGGTATGATGACGCTGCTCGATTCCTGGGGTGCCAGCCCGATCGAGGCGACCAACCTGGCCGAGGCGGACGAGCTGGTTCAGGAACTCGGCATCTTGCCCGACGTGATCCTGGCCGATTACCATCTGGACGAAGGCGAAAGCGGACTGCAGGCGATCCGCAGCCTGCGACGGGTAAATGGACCGATCCCCGCGGTTCTGATCACCGCCAACAGGTCCGAACGGCTGATCGCCCGAGCCGAGCAGGAAGACGTGCTGCTGCTCTACAAGCCGCTACAGCCGGTGCGCCTGCGCACCTATCTGAACACGCTGCAACGACCGGCCTAGCACCTCCCGGACATGTACTAAGACATGCACACGTCCGAGCGGGTCAGGAACCGCATCCCGCTGCCGTTTTCCAGCGAGAACATGCCACCGATGCCAGAGACGGCGTCGATGATCAGATCGGTATGCCGCCAGCGTTCATACTGGTCCGCGTTCATGTAGAAGGGCAACCCGCCGATGCTGCCCACCAGCACGTCATTGTCACCGACGATATAGTCGTCCGCCGCGAAGCACATCGGCGCGCTGCCGTCGCAGCATCCGCCGGACTGGTGGAACAGCAATTCGGCGCCATGCAGGGTCTTGAGTTGCGCGACAAGTTCCAGCGCTGCATTGGTGGCGGTGACGGTCATGATATGGGCTTCGGTCATCATCGCACCTGGGGTTCGAAAAAAGCGGCCGGCGCCGGAAAGGTCACGGAACCTCCCGGAGCCGGCCAGTCGGGGAGAGTTCAGAAAAAGCCGAGTGCGTTCGCGTCGTAGCTGACCAACAGGTTCTTGGTCTGCCGGTAGTGGTCCAGCATCATCTTGTGGTTCTCGCGGCCGATGCCCGACTGTTTGTAGCCGCCAAAGGCCGCATGGGCCGGGTAGGCGTGGTAGCAGTTGGTCCAGACCCGGCCGGCCTGGATCGCACGGCCCATGCGGAAGGCGCGGCTGCCGTCGCGGGTCCAGACCCCGGCGCCAAGACCGTAAAGCGTGTCATTGGCGATCTCCAGCGCCTCGGCCTCGTCCTTGAAGGTGGTGACCGACAGCACCGGGCCAAAGATCTCTTCCTGGAAGATGCGCATCTTGTTGTGGCCCCGGAACACGGTGGGCTGGATGAAATTGCCGTTTTCCAGCCCGCCGTTCAAAGCCGCGATATCGCCGCCGATCAGCACGTCCGCGCCTTCGTCCCGGCCCAGCTGCAGATAGGACGAAATCTTCTCCATCTGCTCGGTCGAGGCCTGAGCACCGATCATCGTGTCCATCGACAGCGGGTTGCCCTGCCGCACCTTGCCGACCCGTTCGATGGCGCGTTCGATGAAGGCGTCATAGATCGATTCCTGGATCAGCGCACGGCTGGGGCAGGTGCAAACCTCGCCCTGGTTCAGCGCGAACATGGTGAAGCCTTCGAGTGTCTTGTCGAAATAGGCATCATCGGCGGCCATGATGTCTTCGAAGAAGATGTTGGGCGACTTGCCGCCAAGTTCCAGCGTCACCGGAATGATGTTCTGGCTGGCGTATTGCATGATCAGCCGTCCGGTGGTGGTTTCGCCGGTGAACGCGATCTTGGCGATCCGGTTGGATGAGGCCAGCGGCTTGCCCGCCTCCAGGCCGAAACCGTTCACCACGTTCAGCACGCCCGGCGGGATCAGGTCGCCGATCAGCTCCATCAGCACCATGATCGATGCCGGGGTCTGCTCGGCCGGTTTCAGAACGATGCAGTTGCCCGCCGCCAGCGCCGGGGCGATCTTCCAGGTGGCCATCAGCAGCGGGAAGTTCCACGGGATGATCTGCCCGACCACGCCCAGCGGTTCGTTGATGTGATAGGCGTAAGTGTTGGCGTCGATCTCAGCGACCGAACCTTCTTCGGCCCGGATCACACCGCCGAAATAGCGGAAATGATCGACCGCCAGCGTGATGTCGGCGGCAATGGATTCGCGGATTGGCTTGCCGTTATCGATGGTTTCCGCGGCCGCCAGCAGTTTGGTATTGGCTTCAATCACGTCTGCGATTTTCATCAGCATGTTGGACCGTTCCGCCAACGACGTCCTGCCCCAGGCCGGGAACGCCGCATGGGCCGCATCCAGTGCTGCCTCGACATCTTTGGCGTCGGAGCGGGCAACCTCGCAGACCACTTCGCCGGTGATCGGCGTGGTATTCTCGAAATACCGACCCGATTTCGGTTCGACGAATTCACCGTTGATGAAATTGCCATAGCGCGCCTTGAATGGCATTCCGACGCCCAGATGGGAGGTGTCCAGCGCTGCGCTGAGGTTGAGTTGATTTTGAACGTTCATAGCTTCCCTCTCGGAGATTTTGCTAAAGCGCCAGCCGGGTCGGACCAGCACCGCGATTCCGTGGTCGGATAGTCGGGGTTTTGTCCGTGTCGCGAAATTGCACTTTAGTCGCAGCGTTCTGATGTCATCGCAGAACACGGCCAACATATTGTATTATAATGGTTTATGTGACGCTTTCCGACGCTTGGTGCGGCGCGCGATCCAAAACCCGATAGCGGAATTCGCCGGTCATATCGGTACGGTCCTGCACATGTAGGAGTCGTTCGACTTGTCCGTGTTGAGGCGACTTGCGGCATACCGGATCGGTCACGCCCGCATCGCCTGCCAGTTGCATCGCCTGGCATCGGCAGCCGCCGAAATCCACGTCGCGTCGGTCGCAGCTCTGGCAGGGTTCGGGCAGCCAATCAGTGCCGCGATAGGCGTTGAAGGCGGGGTCGTCATACCAGATGTCGCGCAGCGCCGCGTCGCGCAGATTGGCGAAACGCAGATGCGGGATGGTCTGCGCCGCATGGCAGGGCAGGACCGTGCCGTCCGGCGTGACGTTCAGCCCGGCGCTGCCCCAGCCGCCCATGCAAGGTTTGGGGTAATCGGCGTAGTAGTCCGGTGGCACGAAATCGAAGGCCAGCACGCCGCGATATTCCTTGCGCGCCTGCGCCACGGTTCGTTTCGCCCGTTCGGTTTGGGCGCGGGTTGGCAGCAGCATGGCGACATTTTCCAGCGCCCAGCCGTGGAACTGCACGCAGGCGACCTCCAACCGCCGCGCGCCCAGCTCCACAGCCATGTCGATGGTCCGGTCGAGATCGTCGAGATTGTGCCGGTGCATCACCGCGTTCAGCGTCAGCGGGATGCCGCGCGCCTTGATCTCTGCCGCTACCTTCATCTTGCGGTCGAAGCCGCCCCTGTAGCCACCGACCCGATCGGCCAGTTCCGCATTGGTTCCCTGCAGCGACAGCTGAATATGATCGATCCCTGCCTCCTCCAGCGCATCCAGCCGCTTTGGTGTCAACCCGATACCCGACGTGATCAGGTTGGTGTAGAGCCCGGCTCCGGTCGCCGCCGCCGCCAGATCGACCAGATCGCTGCGCGACGCGGGTTCGCCGCCTGACAGGTGCAGTTGCAGCACGCCCAGGTCTGCGGCCTGCCTGAACGCATCGGCCCAGGTCATGGTATCAAGCTCTGTCTCCTTGCGCAGCAATTCGACCGGGTTCGAACAATAGGGGCAGGACAGCGGGCAGCGATGGGTCAATTCGGCCAGCATCGCGATGGGCGGGGATGGGGTCATTCGTGCACCTCCAGATACATCCGCCCGCGCAGCCCGGTCAGGAAACGCTGCACGTCTTCGGTAATCAGCCCGACCGGAGCGCGATAGACCTGTGCCAGATGCTCGACGATTTCCCGGAAACTGGCTCTGCCGTCGACGCGTTCCAGAATGGCAACGCCGATCTCGTCCAGCCGCACCGCCTTTTCCGGCACCAGCAATACCATGCCGCCGCGCACCTTGTCGCGATGCAGCCGCACGCCGCGCGGCAAATATGGGCGGTCGGACGCGGCAAGTTCCAGTTTCATGCCATGCCTTCCCCTGGTTGCCAGGCGCCCGGCGGGATACTGCCCGGCGTGACGTAGGCCGAATAGAGCGCATCGAGCTGCGCCCAGAGAACATCGGTCTTGAAACGCAGCGCCGCGGCTGCCTGGTCCTCCTTCTCGGGCGTATCCGCATGGTCGAGCACCCAGGCCAGCCCATAGGCCACGTCCTTCGGCGCCTCGTTCAGCCGGTGCTGGAAATAGGACATCGAGTCCGGGTTGGCGAAATCGTAATGTTTGAAAAGGCCCGCGATGCGCTGCTCGTGAATCTTGGGGGCGAAAAGTTCCGTGAGTGATGATGCAACCGCCTGCAACAAAGGCGCATCGCGGACGTATCGTATATAGGCATCGACGGCGAAACGCGTCGCGGGAAGAACGCCGCCCCCGCTTGCCACATACTCAGGGTCAAGCCCGACCGCTTCAGCCAGTTTCAGCCAGCGTCGGATGCCGCCGCCCTCGTCAACGCCGCCGTCGTGGTCCTCGATCCGCGACCGCCAGGCGCGGCGCATGTCCGGGTCGTCGCAGCGCGACAGAAACGCCGCGTCCTTCATCGGAATCGCTGCCTGATAGGCCCAGCGGTTGATCACCCAGGCACGCACCTGGTCCGGGTTGCAGTCGCCCCCGTGGAGCATGTGATGGAACGGGTGCCGGTCGTGATAGCGTTCCGCCCCGATCGCCCGCAGCCGGGTTTCCAGTGTCAGCCTGCTCATGCGGTGATCTCCATCCCGTCCTGCGCCACCTGCCAGCCAGCCGCCAGCACCTCGGCGCGTTCCGGGCTGCCGGGTTGCAGGATCGGGTTGGTGTTGTTGATGTGTATGAACACCTTGCGCGCCGCGACCCCGGCCAACCGGGCCACCGACCCGTCTTCGCCGCTGATCGGAACATGGCCCATGCGGCGCCCGGTCTTCGCGCCGGTCCCGGAACGGATCATTTCATCGTCATCCCAGACCGTGCCGTCGAAGAACAGCAGATCGACATCGGCCAGTTCCCGCAACAGCGCATCGGTGACATCCGCGCAGCCGGGGATGTAACAGGCAGTCCGACCGCCGCCGGTCAGGCGGACGCCCACGGTCTGTCCGCCGATCAGGTCGGTCTGCACGGTTTCGCCCTCCATGAACAGCGGTACCTTGCCGGGCACCGGGAACAACCGCGCTGTCAGCCCATCCTGCAACGCGAAATCCGCGTCCGGAACGATAGCCCGCCGCACCACCTTGTCGCGTGACAGCGCCCTAAAAACTGGGTTCTGCACCAGTATGTCGTGGATTTCCGTCGTGGCCAGAAGCTCGAACGGAGTCTGTTCACGCAAGCTGAGCAGCCCTGCGATATGGTCGATATCACCATTGGTCAACAGCACCGACCGGATGGGCGTGTGGCGCAGGGCGCATGGGTGCATCTGCGGATTGGCCGCCAACTGCGCCCGGATATCGGGCGAGGCGTTCAGGATGCTCCAGTTGCCGTCCGACATGGACACGGCAAGCGATGATTGCGACGAGGGCGGGATCGCGCCCCGCCGCGCATCAACGCAATTCGTGCAACCGCAATTCCATTGCGGAAGGCCGCCCCCGGCTGCTGCGCCCAGGACGAGGAACCGCATTGCGGTACTTTCCTAGCCGGGGATCAGAACAGATCGTGCTCGTATTCGCGTCCTTCGTCCTCGGATGGCGAATACATGTTGATTTCCATGCCGCAGTTGATTTCGCGAAGCTCGGGTGCATGCCAGGCCATTTCATCCTCCACTGTTCGATGGTCCCTGACGACCAGCCTAGCCTATCTGCCGATCAGAAGGAAATGGTGCTTTGGTCGTAAGTGGGGTCACTGTATCCAATCCAGGCGGTTTTCGTCGTTGAACTCAGTCAGTACACAGCTATCGCACGACCAGTGTCACAGGTTGATGTTCAGATTGGTGCCGGTCATGCGCTGGCATAGCTTCTCAGCCATCTCGGTCGTGCTTCCGCCGCGTTCACCGCGATCGACCCCTGCCTTCCTGATCCACTCGTTCAGCGTCTGCGGCGCGCAACCGATCTTCGAGGAAATGCTTGTTCGTCGTCTTGCGCATGATGCTCAATCCTACTCAGGATTTGGAGCCTCCGGCAAACCCGGCGCGGTTCACACCCTCCGTAGAAATATCCGTGCGAGATTGAACTTTTGACAGTCCTTCCAAAAAGATTTCAGGTACGATCAGACGGATTGAACTGTCGGAGACAGCATAAGTTTGGGAGGACAACATGCTGAACTTTGAGGAATGGCGTGGCAGACTTCGGGAGAGCTGTGGCCACTACTACGCGAAACCGGCGGCGGTCCGTGCCCGGACGGAGCAGTTTGATCTGCGGCAGGTTCAGGGGCTGGATAAAGCATTGATCCGATGCGCGGTGGATAGGATCGAGCGCACACGACAGGGCATTCGCCGGGACGATGCTGAACACTTTTTTCTGCTGCATCAGGCTGAAGGGGAAATGGCCGTTCGACACTGTGACTGCGATGTTGTGTTGCAGAAGGGTGATTTCCTGTTGCTGGACTCAACCCGCCCGGCAGAATTGATCTTTGGCGGGAACGTGTCCCAATTCACTTCGGTTCATATGCCGCGTACTCTGTTTCTGGCTGGGCGTGAACACACCCCGGCCACCGGCATCAAGGTTACCACACGCAATCCGCTTCATGCGAGCCTGACAAACCTGATTTCCGATCAGTCGGACGGGGTCGACGTAGACCAGTTTTGTCCCGATGATTTCTTCGATTTCGTGGCAATGGTGTTCGGACCGGACCCTGCCTCTGTCAATATCGGTCAGTTCCGGAATAGAGGTGGCCGCATGCGGTACATATCGCAGATCATCGATCAGCATCTGCAGGATCAGGACTTTTCTATCGATGACCTCGCCGTTCGCGTTGGCCGTTCCCGGCGCCAATTGCAGCGTGACTTCTATGGGTCCGGGACCAGTTTCACCGAAGTGCTGAAGACGCGCCGCCTGCACCATTTCGTAGCTGCCGGACGCCGGCTCAAGCGGCAAGGCTACGAGATCGGCATCACGGATCTGGCATATATGTCGGGCTTCTCCGACCCGTCTCATTTCAACCGCATGTTCCGCGAAGCCTATCAGACATCCCCCCGCGAATTCTTCAGAAAAACGCATAAGCATATGATATAAAAACATTTAAATGGCGCTATACGCAAATTATATGGCGCGGTACGCCAAGACTCTGTTGATCTATTTCCGAATTCTCAGCCCGACAGGTGGAGAGGCAACGATGGTGTCCCCCCTCTGAGCGTGGGAATTCCAAGGGAGATAGAAAATGGACAAGAAGATGTTGATCAACGGTCAGATGGTAGAATCGGGCCAATGGGTGGATGTCTTGAACCCTGCGACTGAGGAGGTCTTCGCGCGAGTCCCCCGCGCGACGGAAACACTACTGGATGAGGCCGTTGCCGCCGCAGCGGCGGCACAGAAGGCCTGGGCAGTAACCTCAATGGCCGAGCGGCGGACAAAGCTTGAGGCTCTTTCCGCAGCGCTCGCCGAAAACGAAGCTGAACTGGCGCGACTGATTACCCTGGAACAGGGTAAACCCTTGCCCGAAGCCACCGGCGAGGTGCAATGGAGTGTTGGGTATCTGACCCATACGGCCACGCTGGAACTGCCGGATCGCGTCATCCAGGATGACGATGACTTCTTTATTGAGACGCGTCACAAACCACTCGGCGTGGTTGGTGGGATCATTGCCTGGAATTTCCCGCTGCTGCTTTGCGTTTGGAAGATAGGCCCGGCATTGATGGCCGGGAACGCCATTGTGCTGAAACCTGCGCCCACGACGCCTGTTACAGCACTTCGCCTTGCCGAGATCTGCAAAGATATTTTCCCGGCGGGCCTGGTGAACATCATCACCGACAACAATGACCTTGGACCGGCGATGACCGCGCATCCTGGCATCTCGAAAATCGGCTTCACCGGTTCGTCCGAGACCGGCAAGCGGATCATGGCCTCTGCCGCAAACACGATGAAACGTGTCACGTTGGAGATGGGAGGGAACGATCCCGCAATCGTTATGCCGGATGTGGATGTGCAGGCCGCCGCAGAAAAGGTTTACGGTGGTGCGTTCCTCAACGCGGGTCAGGTCTGCCTGGCGGTCAAGCGCGCCTATGTGCATGAGACAATATATGACGAGTTCTGCGATGCGCTGAAAAGAATCGCGGATCAGGCCATCGTCGGGAACGGCCTGGAGCAAGGCACGACCATTGGCCCGATCCAGAACAGGGCACAATACGAAAAGATAAAAGGATTTCTGGATGATGCCAAAGCCAGCGGCACGGTGATTGCCGGTGGCGACGTCGCCGACAGGGATGGTTACTTCATCAGACCGACCATTGTGCGAGACGTGCGGGATGGCGACAAGATTGTTGACGAAGAACAGTTTGGCCCAATCCTGCCGGTGATCTCATTTGCCAACATCGACGACGTAGTCGCGCGCGCGAATGACAGCGACTATGGTCTGGGCGGTTCGGTGCATTCCAAGGATGTCGCCATGGCCACCGATATCGCTGGACGCATTGAATCGGGTTCCGTCTGGGTGAACCAGCAACTCAATATCGGTCCACATATCCCGATGGCCGGGTTCAAGGGCTCCGGTCTCGGAGTCGAACAATCTACCGAGGGGTTGGCCGAGTACACGCAGATTCAGGTCATCAACGTGGCGAGGTCAGCCTGACTTCGATACCATGCGGGCGTGCTGACCAAACTTGCCCGGGTTGCATGGCGGGGAGGAGCGACATGCAAAACCGATTTCCGATCAACGGAGCATCTCATGTTTCTGGGCGGACCGACTCTCCCCTGTTGGAGTTGACGATATCCGATAAGAAACTTGGCGAAACTCTCGGTGCATGGATCATTCCGTCAGGCAACACGCTGACTGCAGACGATGTTCGCGGTTTCTGCAAGGAACGGATCGCCCATTTCAATGTGTCAACCCATGTGATGTTCAAGGACGTTCTGCCGATGACCGTCACGGTCAAACCTCAAAAGTTTGTCATGTGCCAAGAGACAGAGATGGTGTTGACTCAAGCGGAGGAAGAGACCGCCTAGCAATGCAATCCAACAAACGGGAGGAACTGATGAAATATGTATTTGGTGCAGCCATTGCACTGTGCGCAACGCAAGCGATGTCAGAGCGGGTGATTACGCCTGACGAAATCCGTGCAGCCGTTGGCGCGATCGACACGCAAGCAATTGTCGAAAACGATACCCATGACCGCAACTGGTTGAACTATGGCCTCAATTACGCGGAAACGCGGTATTCGCAATTGAACGGTATCACCACGGACAATGTGGGTGAACTTGGCTTGGCCTGGTCCTACGGGCTGGAGAGTCGCCGTGGCGTGGAGGCAACCCCTATCGTTGTGGATGGCGTTATGTTCGTCAGCGCGTCTTGGTCCATCGTACATGCGCTTGATGCGGTGACCGGAGAACAGCTTTGGGTCTATGATCCCGAGGTGCCGCCAGAGTTTGCCAGCAAAGGCTGTTGCGACGTCGTGAATCGCGGCGTCGCCGTCTACGATGGCAAGGTCTATGTCGCCGCCTACGACGGCTATTTGCATGCGATTGACGCGGCTACAGGTGTGCAGGTCTGGAAAGCCGACACGATTGAAAACCGTGAGTTAAGCTATACCAGCACCGGCGCGCCACGGATCATCAACGGCAAGGTGATCATCGGCAATGGCGGCGCCGAGTATGGCGTGCGTGGCTATGTTTCAGCTTACGATGCCGAAACAGGTGAACTGGACTGGCGCTGGTATACCGTCCCCGGAAATCCGGAAAAGCCGTTCGAGAACGATGCCATGCGCATGGCGGCTGAAACCTGGGATCCGTCCGCGAAGTACTGGGAAGCTGGCGGTGGCGGCACCGTCTGGGACGCGATGGCTTATGACGAAGAGCTAAACCTCCTCTATATCGGCGTCGGCAACGGCTCGCCCTGGAACCGGCATCTGCGCTCGCCTGCAGGGGGCGACAACCTGTTCCTCGCCTCCATCGTCGCACTCAATCCGGACACGGGTGACTACGTCTGGCACTATCAAAACACGCCGGGCGATACGTGGGACTATACCTCCACCCAACACATCATTCTGGCTGACCTCGAAATTGAGGGGGAGATGCGCCAGGTCCTGATGCAGGCCCCGAAGAACGGGTTCTTCTATGTAATCGACCGTGCGAATGGGGAATTCATCTCGGCCGAGCCTTTCGTTGAAACGACCTGGGCAAGTGCATATGGCGAAAATGGTCGTCCGATTGAAAACCCGGCAGCGCGTTCAAAGGAGGAACCGTTCGAGACAGTGCCGTCAGCCTACGGCGCGCATAACTGGCATCCGATGAGCTATAACCCTGACACCGGATTGGTCTATATCCCGGCGCAAGGTGTCCCGCTCGTCCAATCGACGGACCCGAATTGGGAGTTGAACAGCCACAAACCATTGTCGACCATGTCGGGCATGGGCTGGAATCTCGGGTATCTGTTCAACGCGATCGCACCAGAAGCGACGCCCTTTGGCCATCTGCTCGCCTGGGATCCAGTGGCGCAGAAAGAGGTGTGGCGCGCGGAATACGTTTCCCCCTGGAATGGTGGCACGCTTACAACAGCGGGTAACCTTGTTTTTCAAGGCACCGCAGATGGACGCTTTATTGCGTATGACGCAACCAATGGTGACACGCTTTGGCAGGTGCCTGTGACCTCTGGTGTTGTCGCGGCACCCATGACATGGGAGCGCGATGGCGTTCAATATGTGACAATCGCCGTTGGATGGGGCGGCGTTTACGGGCTGATGCAGCGGGCGACCGAACGTGTCGGGCCAGGACGGGTCTTTACCTTTCGCGTGGGCGGCACGGCAGAGATGCCGGACTTTGGGACTTCAGAACGTACTGAACTGCTGACAGGCGTAGCGTACAACCCGGATGACGTTGCCGATGGTTTGGCAGTTTATGTGTCCAACTGTCTATTCTGCCACGGGGTGCCGGGTGTCAACAACGGAGGAGCTATTCCGAACCTCGGCTATTCAAATGCTGATGTGATCGCCAACGCCGGCGATTGGATACTAGAAGGCGCCGGCGTGCATAACGGCATGCCTCGATTTGATGGCCATCTAAACGACCGAGAAGTCAAACAACTCATTGCCTTCATTCAAGGCACGGCCGACGCCATAGGTGCCGCTGGCCAATAACGCCAATCTGGCTTGCGAGGCTGATGGTGCGACGCCATCAGCCTCATCATTTTTGAAATAGTCCTCTTAACAACTGCTAGTCGAACCAAGCTGTAACTCGCACGGCTTCGTGTAAGTTCATATGTCCTTTTTTTTGCTGGCCCGAGATCGGGTGGTTCGCCCGGTTGTGTCGCAAAGACACACGTCGATGTATGAACCTCATTCGCATCCTCTTGAGAATCCCCTGGTTCAGGTTTTCAGCGGCTCTCTCGTGAAAGCCAGCAGCCGATGCCGGGGGAAGTGTTCGCGAAGGCTCCGCACTCTCACGCACGAATACCTGCGCGCAACCGATGGAGATCGAGTGGCGTTGTCGTTACCGACCACGAGATGGCACTTTCCGTCAGGCAAGCCCATATTTGTTCTTCCCTCAATGTGCAGTACGCGCCTATTTCTGATGAACGTAGATCCCCGGTGCATCGGCCAGAGCATTACCTATGACGGGCGGCGAGACCGGTTCCCCTGACCGTTCTTCTAGCCAGGACACCCATTCCGGCCACCAAGAGCCATCTTTCTTGGGCGTCTGAGCCGCCCAGCTTTCGGGATCGATATAGTGGTCATCATGGCGTGTCGTGGCAATCTGATAGCTTCGGTTCTTGTGACCCGGCTCGGACACGATGCCGGCGTTGTGTCCTCCGCTGGTCAGGACGAAGGTCAGATCGGTATCGAGATAGAGATGCATCTTGTAGACCGAGTGCCAGGGTGCGACGTGGTCTTTTACAGTGCCAACGGAAAACACCGGAACCCGGATGTCGGTCACCGAGATCGGACGTCCCTGGACGACGAAGCGCCCTTCGGTCAGTTCGTTGTTCAGATAAAGCGACCGGAGGTATTCCGAATGCATGCGGAATGGCATCCGCGTGCCATCGGCATTCCACGCCAGAAGGTCGAACATCGCCGGTTCGTCACCCATGAGGTAGCTGCGAATAATCCGCGACCAGACCAGATCGGCGGATCCGATCATCTGGAACGCTCCGGACATCTGGGAGCTGTCGAGATAGCCCTGATCCCACATCATGTCTTCGAGGAATGTAAGCTGGCTCTCGTTGATGAACAGCTGCAGTTCACCCGGCTCGGTAAAGTCGATCTGCGAGGCGAAATAGCTCAGTGATGCGAAAGGATCGCCGCCGTCGCGGCCGATCGCGGCTGCGGCAATCGAGAGCAACGTGCCGCCGAGGCAGTAGCCTACACCATGAATTTTCTTTTCGGGCACAATGCCCTGTACTGCGCCGATTGCATCCATGACGCCCATCTTGCGGTAGTCATCCATCCCCAAATCGCGATCCTCGGCCCCCGGATTGCGCCAGGAGATCATGAAGACGGTGTAACCCTGATCGACCAGGAACTTCACCATCGAGTTTTCGGGCGAGAGATCGAGGATGTAGAATTTCATGATCCACGCCGGAACCATCAGGATGGGTTCGGGTCTGACCTCGTCGGTGGTCGGCGTGTATTGTATGAGTTCAATCAGATGGTTGCGGTAGACCACTTTGCCTGGCGTTGTCGCTACCTCGTGGCCGGGGCGAAACGATTCAGCGCCCGCCGGGGGCTTGCCGTTTTGCAGGCGATCCAGATCGTCGAGCCAGTTCCGAAAGCCGCGAACCAGGTTAAGGCCGCCTTCTTTCAGAGTCTTTTCCTGCACTTCCGGGTTGGTCAGAAGATAGTTCGACGGCGAAAACATATCGAGCAACTGCCGGGTTGCGAATTCCATGACGTTTTCGTGTTGCCTGATGGTGCCACGTACGCCCGTGGTGGCGTTGTGCCACCATTGCTGATTGAGAAGGAAGGACTGGTAGATCACGTTGTAGGGCCATTTCCCCCAGGCCTTCCCGCGGAACCTGCGGTCTTGTGGCAATGGCTCGACGCACGAACCGGTTCCACCGCTATTGACAGCGCAGTTCGCCGCATAGCGTGACAGTCGCATCCACTTTCGAAACGCCTTTTCCGACAATTCGACCTGCTTGCCGGGAGATGTCGCCAGATGGACCAGCCAATCCAAGTATGCCCCCGCCAACGCCGCAGGCGAAAGGCCATTGGTCAGCTTGGCCAGTGCGGCCTTCAGTTCGCGATCCAGAAACTCCGGCATGTCTGCATCCAGGTGCGGCTCTTGTCCGATTTCGGGCTGCGGCGAATCCGATGGGCTTGGCCGGGTCAGTCCCATTCCGCCCATCCCGGCCCCATCGTTCGGTTCTTCGGATACCCTGGTTGGTTTCTGCATCGCATGACCCATTGCTGGTGTTCCCTCTGAATGCTCTGCGCCTGTCTATCGATTCCCGTCCATGGAACATTGTCGTCAATCAAATCGCCTCGGCGAAAACTGGCGTAGAAAAGCGTTGTTCGGTTCAAGTTAGGTACGAAAGCCTGCCGACGCATCGGACAGTTTGGCATATTGGTCATGCGAATGCCGCAGGGCTGAAAGTCTTTACGCTGCGCTGCGGCGAGGTTAGCTTCGGGAAGCTCGACTGATTTCACGGGCACCGTAACGAGGGGAAGTCCTATGCACTGGAAGCGCTATGGCACAATCGCTGTCGCACTCATCGTACTATTGGGCGGTGCATATGCATTTTGGTTGGGTCGTCAATCCGCGGAACTCCCCGCCGGTATCGTCAGTTCGAATGGACGGATCGAGGCCGAGCGCATCGATGTGGCGGCCAAATTGCCGGGGCGGATCGCCGAGGTTCGCGTTTCCGAGGGCCAGTGGGTCGAGGCGGGCGACTTGGTGGCGCATATGGATACGGCCGAGATCGATGCCCAGTTGCGCCAAGCCCAGGCCGCCGTCACGCAGGCAGAGCAACAGAAGCTGCAAACCGAAGCCCTGCTGAATCAACGCTTGTCCGAACAGGAATTCGCACAGGCGGAATTCGCCCGCGCCGAACAACTCGCGGCCAAGGGGCATGTGCCGCAAGAATTGGTCGATCAAAGGAGAGCCACCCTGATCACCGCAGATGCGGGTGTGGCCGCAGCCCGTGCTGGCATCGATCTTGCAACGGCCACGATTGCGTCGGCGGAAGCCACCGTCGAACGGCTGCAAAGCATCCGGGCCGATGCGGAGCTTGTAGCCCCACACCGTGGACGTGTCCAATACGTCCTCGCTAAGGCAGGGGAAGTTGTCGGTGCAGGCGGAAGGGTCGTAACGCTGACCGATCTGACAGATATATACATGACAATCTTTCTTCCGGCGCGGGACGCAGGATTGCTGGCCATCGGCGCCGAGGCGCGGATTGTCCTTGACCCTATTCCCGACTACGTGGTCCCGGCACAGGTCACCTTCGTGGCCAGCTCGGCTCAGTTCACTCCGAAATCGGTGGAAACCGCAGACGAACGCGACCAGTTGATGTTCCGCGTGAAGCTGACCATCCCGGCGGATTTGCTGGAAGAGTATCAGCAACAGGCGAAGGCGGGCGTGGCGGGTGTCGGTTATGTGCGCGTCGACGATACCGTCGATTGGCCTGATGCCCTTCAGGTGAAATTGCCGCAATGACACCCCCGCCGGTCGTCAGCCTGTCATCTGTCACGCACCGCTATGGCGAAGTTTCGGCGCTCTCCGACGTCTCGCTGGAGATTCCGGCGGGCTGCATGGCGGGTCTGATCGGCCCCGACGGAGTTGGGAAATCCACGCTGCTTGCATTGATCTCAGGCGTGCGAAAATTGCAATCCGGTTGCGCGACCGTGTTGGGCGGCGATATCGCCGCACGTGACCATCTCAAGACATGCAACCATCGCATCGCCTACATGCCGCAGGGTCTGGGCCGGAACCTTTATCCGACGCTCTCGGTCTATGAAAACCTCGATTTCTTCGGTCGGCTCTTTGGCCAGCCGGAGGCCGAACGCCGCGCGCGCATCTACAACCTCTTGACCGCCACCGGGCTTGACCCGTTCCCGGACCGGCCCGCAGGCAAGCTGTCCGGCGGGATGAAGCAGAAACTCTCGCTTTGCTCGGCCCTGATCCATGATCCCGACCTTGTTATCCTTGACGAACCGACCACCGGCGTCGATCCGCTTTCGCGTCAGCAGTTCTGGGATCTGATCGACCAGATCCGCGACGAACGCCCGGCAATGAGCGTGATCGTCGCAACCGCTTACATGGAAGAGGCGGAGCGCTTTGACTGGCTTGCCGCCATGAATGCGGGCCAGGTGATCTCGACGGGATCACCGACCGAAATTCGAAATGCTGCCGGGCAACCGACACTCGAAAAGGCGTTCATCGCCATGTTGCCCGAGGCAGACCGGCAAGGCCACCGCTCCGTCGAGGTGCCGCCACGCCAACGGGTCAGCGGCCCGCCTGCCATCGAGGCGCAGGGTCTGACGTGCCGCTTCGGCGATTTCACTGCCGTCGATCAGGTCGAGTTCCAGATCGAACCCGGCGAGATTTTCGGATTTCTGGGTTCCAACGGCTGCGGCAAGACGACCACCATGAAGATGCTGACCGGGTTGCAGAAGGCCAGCGAAGGCAAGGCGCTTCTGTTTGGTGAGACGCTGAATCCGGATGACATGGCGACCCGGCAACGTGTTGGCTACATGTCGCAGGCTTTTTCCCTTTATGGGGAGTTGACTGTCCGCCGGAACCTGGAGCTTCACGCCCAACTCTATCAATTGCCGATCGAAACCCGCGCAGAGCGGGTCGCACAGATGCTGCATGATTTCGATCTGGCCGACGACGCGGATAAACGGCCAGACGGCCTGCCGCTGGGGATCCGTCAGCGCCTTCAGCTTGCCGTCGCGGTAATCCACGCGCCCGAGGTTCTGATCCTGGACGAACCGACCTCTGGCGTCGATCCGGTCGCGCGGGACGGGTTTTGGCAACACCTGATCAAGCTGTCGCGCGACGAGGGCGTGACAATCTTCGTCTCGACCCATTTCATGAACGAGGCGGAACGATGTGACCGTATTTCGCTGATGCATGCGGGAAAGGTCCTGGCGATCGGAACGCCTGCGGAACTCGCCCATAGCAAAGGCACCGATGACCTGGAAGAAGCATTTGTGGGATATCTGCGCGAAGCGGCAGGTGATGCCGGCGGCACCGTATCCGAGACACCTGCAACCAAGGTGCCCGAAAGGCAGCAAAAACCAGATCGCCTCTTCGACGTTGCCCGGCTTTGGGCCTTCGCGCGCCGCGAGTCGATCGAGATTTTGCGTGATCCGATGCGTCTTGCCTTCGCATTCTTGGGCCCGGTCATCCTGATGCTCACCTTCGGCTATGGGATTTCATTCGACGTGCAGGATCTGCCCTATGTGGTTTTCGATCGTGATCAGAGCGTCGAAAGCCGGGAACTCATGGAGAGCTTCTCTGGCTCACACTACTTCGCTGAAAGACCGGCAGCGGGCAGCGTGACCGAGCTTGATGCCCGAATGAAGAGCTCCGAATTTGTCGTCGCGGTCGAGGTGCCGCCGGGGTTCGGAAAATCGCTGCTGCGCGGTGATCAACCCGAAGTCCGCATTGCTGTGGACGGTGCCATGCCGTTCCGGGCGGAAACGACGCGAGGCTATCTGCAAGGGCTCGCAGTATCCTACATGTCCGATCAAATCGAACGGCTCTATGGCCATGCCTTCGACCCGTCCGCGGCCTCGGTTGAAACCCGGTTTCGCTACAATCAGGCGTTCAAGAGCGTATTTGCGATGATCCCTTCGGTCATCATGCTGATGCTGGTACTGATTCCCGCGATGATGGCGGCGATGGGGGTTGTACGGGAAAAGGAAACCGGTTCTATCGCCAACTTCCGCTCGACCCCGGTGACGCGAACCGAGTTCATTCTGGGCAAGCAGTTGCCGTATGCTGTGATTGCCTTGCTCAGCTTTGCCTCGCTGATCATCGTCTCCTATGGCGTCTTCGGCGTATCGATCAAAGGCTCTGTCTCGGCGCTCTTTGTCGGCACATTGCTTTACGTTCTGGCGACAACGGGCTTTGGCGTGCTGGTCTCGACATTTACCCGCACACAGGTTGCGGCAACCTTTGCCGCCGCGGTGATCTCGATCATTCCGGCCGTCAACTTCTCCGGCCTGCTGGTGCCGGTGTCCTCGCTTTCGGGCGGTGGCCGATTGATCGGGCTGGCCTTCCCGTCGTCCTGGTATCAGCAGATCAGTGTCGGAACCTTCACCAAAGGTCTCGGACTGCCGGAGCTCTGGCTCAATCACGCTGCTCTGGCAGGCTTTGCGGTATTGTTCATCGCCGTTTCGGTCCTTGCCCTGAACAAGCAGGAGGCATGACATGTGGCAATGGCTTACCAATGTCTTTCGGCTTGGCCTCAAGGAACTCAGCAGCCTGCGCGCCGATCCGGTGCTGATCCTGCTGATCGTTTATGTGTTCAGCTTCGCCGTCTATTCGGTGGCGACCGGCGCCAAACTTGAGGTCTCGAAGGCCTCCGTCGCCTATGTGGATCAGGACCGTTCGGCACTGACGGGGCGGATTCTGGGCGCGATCCTGCCGCCCGAATTCAATCCGCCGAAGGAGATCGCGGCGGATGAGATCGAAAGCGTGATGGACAGCGGCAAGTTTGTGTTCGTCCTGTCCTTTCCACCCACTTTCGAGGCGGATGTGCTGAACGGCCACAAGCCTCAGGTCCAACTCAACGTGGATGCCACTGCAATGGCGCAGGCCGGCAACGGTTCGGTGTATCTTCAGCAGATCATCGTCTCCGAAGTCGCCAAGTTCGTTTCCGGCGACGACACCGCAACGACCTTGCCGATCGATCTGGTTGTCAGGACCAAGTTCAACCCGAACCTGAATTCTGTCTGGTTCTCGTCGGTGATGCAGATCATCAACAACATCACCATCTTGTCCGTGCTATTGACCGGCGCCGCGCTGATCCGCGAGCGCGAACACGGCACGATCGAGCATTTGCTGGTGATGCCGGTCACCCCGTCCGAGATCATGGTCGCCAAGATCTGGGCCAATGGTCTCGTGATCGTTGTCGCCGCCATCCTGTCACTCTGGATCGTCGTGCAAACCGTTCTTGCGGTCCCGATCGCTGGGTCCATCCCGCTCTTCGTATCCGGGGCGGTGATTTACCTCGCCTCGGTCACGGGGCTCGGCATCCTGCTGGCCACCTTCACCACGTCGATGCCGCAATTTGGTCTGTTGTCGCTCCCGGTTCTGGTGATCATGAATCTCCTGTCCGGCAGCACGACGCCGATGGAGAGCATGCCGGTCTGGCTTCAGAACGTCATGCTACTGGCGCCCTCGACGCATTTCGTCGCATTTTCGCAAGCCATTCTCTATCGCGGCGCCGGGCTGGATATCGTTTGGCCCGACATGGTGGTCATGTTCGTGCTCGGCGCGGTCTTTTTCTTCATTGCACTCAAGCGCTTCAGGGTGACCATGGCCACAGTTCACTGAACCCACCTGACTGATCCGGAGAACAAATAGCCAGCAAGGCACCCAAGCGGATTTGCCGCGAACCGGTACGCATTGCTACGGACAAGACAACTAGGGCGTCCGAGGGTCTTGTCAAAGGAACTTGGCTTGAGGCCGGGCAGGGGGCTAGGTAGCGTCACTGGATGAAGAAACGTGACCCGTTCAAATACTTCAAGACGAGCGAGGAGATCATCCGGCTGGCGGTGATGCTGTACGTTCGTTTCCCGCTCTCGCTGAGAAATGTCGAGGATCTGCCCCGTTCAATCTGGGCCGTACGCCAAACGGGCCGAGCATCGAAGACATTCGCGCCTGCGCCAGGTAACGCTAGAGCAGGACAACAATTCTCCCGAGTCACCCCGCCAAAGCAACCTCTGGCGGGGTGAATTTTCTCCGTCGGGTGTGGGCGCCGCCGTCGGAACAGGAGCTGTCGGCGCCTGCCCGAGCACAAGTTCGGGGCGATCCAAGCATGAGCCGCCGGCTTGGTGACCTAGTCACCGTTCCAAAACCCTAACCGGCTTAGACTGTTTCGTGTCGGGACGGCAGCAGACGCTCGAATCACACGCGTTTGCTACCCGCTAATGTGCGAGGAGGGGGAACCATGAAACGTAGAGAACTGCTGTCGCTTGCAGCGATTGGAGCTGTCGCGTCGGCCGTCCCGCTGAGCCGGACCGAGGCAGCCCCGGAACCGATAAGGACTTCGGCCAGTATAGTAATCGTTGGAGCCGGCGCCGCAGGAACTGCGCTGGCCAATCGGCTAGTGCGGCGGTTGGATGGTGCGCGGATCACAATCATCGACCCGCGCACCACGCATCTTTACCAGCCTGGCCTGACGCTGGTTGCAACCGGGCTGAAGTCGGCAAACTATGTGACCTCTGACGAGGCGCACTGGCTCCCGCGGGGCGTGGATTGGGTCAAACAACGCGTAGCGGCAGTGGATGCTGAGGCGAAGACGGTCTCGACCGAGGATGGAACTGAGATCAGCTATGACTGGCTGGTGCTCGCCCCGGGGCTCGTGCTCGACTACGGCGCCATTGAAGGGTTCAGCGAGGACCTGATCGGCACCAACGGTATCGGAGCTCTATATGGTGGCCCCGAGGCTGCCGCTCGGACCTGGACGGCGGCGCAGAAGCTCACTGAGCAAGGCGGGCGCGGCCTCTTTACCCGACCCGCGACCGAGATGAAATGCGCGGGCGCTCCGCTCAAGCACACTTTCCTTGTGGACGATATAGCACGCCGTGCCGGCAATGCGGGCAAGGTTGAAATGATCTATGCGGCGCAGAACGATACACTTTTCGGCGTGCCGATCGTCAGCGAGAAGGTGCGGATGCTGTTTGAAGATCGCGGTATCGAGCCCGTTCACAGCCATGTCCTGCGCTCCATCGACCCCAGCGCAAAGCGCGCCACCTTCACGACGCCGGACGGAAACCAGGATATCGACTACGACTATATCCACGTTATTCCGCCTCAGCGGGCGCCCGGGTTTGTCCGTGCCTCCGGGCTCGCGTGGCCGGACCGATGGACGGATCAGGGTTGGCTCGAGGTAGATATGGCGACGCTGCGCCATTTGCGCTATCCCGAGGTCTTCGCTCTCGGCGATGTGGCCGGCGTACCAAAGGGCAAGACCGCGGCTTCGGTCAAATGGCAGGTTCCGGTGGTCGAGGATCACCTCGTCGCCGCGATCGACGGCCGCGAGGGGATCGAGTCCTATGACGGCTACACGTCTTGTCCGCTGATCACCCGCGTCGGCCGCGCGATGCTGGTTGAATTCGACTACCGCAACAACCTCGTTCCCAGCTTTCCGGGCATTATTGCCCCGCTCGAGGAACTGTGGATCAGCTGGATGATGAAGGAAGTGGCGTTGAAGGCCACATACAACGCCATGCTGCGCGGCGAAGCCTGAGGAGGACATGTGATGAAAGACCTGACATTCCCGACCTTGATCGCCGTGTTCGAGGAAATCTTTGGTCGTGGGCTGTTCTGGACCATGGTGGTCGCTGCGGTGTTAATCACGCTGGCCTATTTCTATGTGCTGATCCGCGACCGTTCGGTGAGTTGGAGGAAGTTTCTTCTGGCCCAATTGTCGATGCCGGTTGGGGCGATTGCGGCCGTTTGGTTCGTGATGAAGATGACCCATTCACGACTGTCGGATATCGGCGGGCCGATCGACGTGATCGTATTGCTCGGTGTGGCGGTCGCAGGCGCGGTTGGTATGGCGATCTTCGTCTATACCATCGAGGCGCTGCTTGGCAGCGATCGGACCAGCATCGATAACCGATAAGACAGGCGTGGGCCCGAAACTCATCGCGGCTCTGAAGAACAAGGAGATTGAGCATGTCCAACACGAAGATCATCGAATACCTGCAGCGCGCGCTCAAAATGGAACTCACCGCCGCGCACCAGTATCAACTGCACGCCCACACTCTCGACGATTGGGGGATGACCAAACTTGCCGATCTGATGCGCAAGGAAATGGCCGAGGAAATGGAACACTCCGACCGGTTCATCGAGCGACTGTATTTCCTGAAGGTGAAGCCCGAGATGGGCTTTGACAAGGTCCCCACCGCAGCAGAAACGCTACCGGCGGTGTGTGTCAAAGCGATCTCGAAGATGAGAAGGAGGCAATCTCCTTCTACACGCAGGCGGCGAAGCATGCTGCAGAGGTCGGAGATATCGGCTCGCGCACCCTTTTCGAAAAGATAGTGCTCGACGAGGAAGGTCACAAGGCATGGCTGGAGCTGCAACTCGATCTGATCGAGCGTCTTGGCGAAAAGACATACAGCGCCAGGCTGATTACCTTCGGCGATGAAGAGCAGGACTAGGGCGGCTGTGACATGGCAAACGTGACCGATACATCGCAGGTGCCGGATCGGATCGAGCACTTTCCAGTAAGTTTCTTCGGTATGCCGATGGGGCTTTTTGGCCTGACACTGGCGCTGCGCGCCGGGGGCTGGCCCGTGGCGTCTGCCGCCGCCGGTTGGGTGGCACTTGCCGTCTTCATTGGCCTGGGGGGGCTCTATACAGCGAAGGCCCTGCGTCATCCTGCGGCCCTAGCAGCCGAGTGGAATCACCCGGTTCGCCTTGCCTTCTTTCCCGCGATCTCGATTTCCGTACTGCTTCTGGCGACCGTACTGCGTGAGGCCGTCCCTGGACCAGCCGAAATCATATGGGTGATCGGCGCTGCTGCGCAGGGGGTGCTGTCGCTTGCCGTAGTCGCCTCCTGGATTTCGCACCGCGCGTTCGGATCAGGACAGCTTTCACCGGCCTGGTTCATTCCCGCGGTCGGTAACGTGATCGTCCCGCTGGCCGGAGTACCACTGGGGTACGGTGAGATCAGCTGGTATTTCTTCTCGGTCGGGCTGATATTCTGGCTCATCCTGTTGACGCTGGTCTTCAACCGGCTGATTTTTCACGACCCCCTGCCGGGTAAGTTGCGGCCGACGCTCGTGATCTTGATAGCGCCCCCGGCGGTTGCCTTTCTGGCATGGCTTCAGTCGAACGGCGGCCAGATCGATGCCGCCGCCCGCATCATGCTGAACGCGGCTTTCTTCTTTACGCTGCTCGTTGCGATCCAGTTGCCGGCCCTCTTGCGACTTCCCTTCGCTTTGTCCTTTTGGGCCCTGTCCTTCCCACTTGCCGCCGTGACGACCGCAAGCTTCCGTTTCGCAGAGGAGGCAAATTCCGCGGTACATAACGCCATCGGTCAGGTGCTGCTCTTGATCCTTGTCGTGACCATCGTGAGCCTGCTGTTTCGCACGGCCCGCGCCGCAAAGGCGCGTGAAATCTGTCAGCCCGAGGGCTGATCCGCGCTTTTGGCAGAAAACCTGCGTCATCCGAAAGGCACCCACACTTACCTGCTAAACGGGACGACCTCGCTCTTCGCTGCGCGGGATGTTGCCACTGACGTGGTCGTTGGAAATGCTGCAAGCGCCACCATGAGACGGAGTTTCTGGACTTCCCAAAGGAGTTGGACCGTAACCTGTCGGAAGGTCCGGACGTGTATCTGGTGATGGACAACTGCGCGACGCCAAGACCCCGAAGGTGAAGGTATCTCGCGTATCGTGCCATGCGGTGGCAAGCGTTTCAGCACAAAGCGATTGCGCCAGTGGGCCGTTGCCGGCATGGACACCATGAATGAAATCTGATGCCGACTGGGTCGACCGGTTTGTCGGTTTGAGAAAACTGCCGGCCGAGATCCGGAAAGATCTGGTCGCGGGAAGCCAGGCAGTAGCGCTGAGTACGGGGACTCCGGTATTTGCACCGAGGCAGACCGCAGACAATCTGTTGCTGCTGCTGGACGGCACGGTGCGCGTACAGTAAAAATCCGAGACCGGACGGGAGGTCTTCCTCTACCGCGTCCATGCCGTTGAAAGCTGCGTGCTCACGGCGGTCTGCATGCTCGCGTTCGAGGAATATTCCGCAGACGGCATCGCCGAGACTGATGTGACTGCCGTCGCGATCCCTCGGACGACATTCGACGATCTGGTGGCGCGCTCGCCAGTGTTTCGCCAGTTTGTCTTCACCGCCTATTCGCGGCGGATCACCGATCTGTTCGCCCTCATTGATGATATCGTTTTTCAGAAGATGGACGTGCGGTTGGCTTCACGCCTTCCGGAGCTAGCCGACGGTGAACAGGTGGTTCGCGCCACACACGCCGCCCTTGGGACGGAGTTGGGGACCGCGCGCGAGGTTGTCTCCCGGATCTTGGCCGAGTTCCAGCGCCGTGGCTGGGTCGAGCAGTCGCGCGGGGAAGTGCGACTTATCGGACGATCGGGTCTCGAGCAACTGATGCGATCAGCCGGGGCCTGAGACAACGATTGCGTTGGTGACCAAGTCACCGAAACCTTGATGACGGTTGTGCGATGATTCCCATGCGAATCGGCAAGGGAACAGAAAATGACCGTAAACATGGGAAGGATCGACAAGGGCCTGCGTCTGGTTTTGGCTATGGTTCTCGTCTATGCAGCCTTCGCCACTGAGACCCTCAGCGTGGGCATCCTTATCTTGTTGGTTCTCGCTGTCGCCGCCGAATTCACGGTTACAGCGTTGGTCGGCACCTGCCCACGCTACAACAATACTGGAATTCGTGCCCTTCGGGTGGCGTGGTGATCGAGACGGCATTCACAGCCGGGGCCTCGCTCGGCGGCGGTGTCCTGATTGGGGCTGTCACTACGTTGCTGATGTTCGTCGCCGGGCGCGAAACAGGCGTGACGGGCATAGTCGCAGGCTTCTTCGGTCTCGCCCCGGCAAGCGATTTCCGCTGGCAGATCAATCCCGCGGTCCTCTTTCCTGCCTGCTCAGAGCCTGGTGCCCTGCAATACTGGAGAAAGACGATTGCGTCCCATTCATCCCCTCAAACATGCGCAGATAGAAAATGCGCCCAAGCAGGAGAATGCTCATGACCATTGAAAACGCCATCCGCGCCTTTGCCGGTATCATGATTCTGGTTTCGGTCGCGCTGACTGTCTGGGTGTCACCATATTTCGTCTGGCTAACGCTGTTCGTTGGTGTCAACCTGCTGCAATCGGCTGTTACCGGCATTTGCCCCGCGGCCAAGATTCTACGCAAGCTCGGCTTCCGGTCCGGGCGCGCCGCCTGAACCAAAGCTGAACGGAGGCCCGCGCTATGCGTTCGCTGCTGATCGCCGTCATGCTCACCGCTGCCACGGCCGTGAGTGCGGCCGAGACCCTGCTGCTTGCGCCAAGTGACATTCCGCAGTGGAAAGCTGTCTATGGTCGCGTGGAGGCCCGCAACCTGGTGCCCGCCCGGGCCCGGATCGGTGGCACGGTGGTCGAACTGTCGGTTAGTGAAGGCGATAGCGTGGCGGCGGGGACGCAGATCGCGCTGGTGCATGATCGCAAGATCAGCTTCCAGATTGCGGCGATCGACGCGCAACTGCGCGCGCTCGGGGCGCAGTTGGACCGTGCGCAGGCGGAACTGGCCCGCGGGCGTTCGCTTGTCGAGCGCGGGGTTTCCACCGAGCAGCGGCTCGAACAACTGGAAACCGAAGTCAGTGTGACACAGAACCAGATCGCCGCAGCGCAGGCTCAGCGCAGCGTTGCCCTGCAACAGGCCGAAGAGGGCGAGGTTCTGGCCCCGGTCGACGGGCGGGTGTTGACCGTGCCCGTCACCCGCGACGCGGTGATCATGGCCGGCGAGCCGGTAGTGACCATCGCAGGTGGCGGCTTCTTCCTGCGTCTGGCTATTCCCGAACGCCACGCTCCGGACCTGCGCGAGGGGGCGGAACTGCAGATCACCTCGAAAAGCGGGGTGATGCCGGGCCGTCTGGTCAAGCTATACCCGCAGATCGAGAACGGGCGCGTCGTCGCTGATGTGGAACTCGAGGGGCTGGACGACAGCTTCGTCGACGCCCGCGTGTTGGTGCGGGTCCCGGTGGGGGTGCGCCAGGCTCTGCTGGTGCCGCAGGCGGCATTGAGCTCACATTCCGGGTTGGACTTCGTGCGCATTCGTCAGGGCGACAGCGAGGTTGAGCGCGCGGTAGTGCCGGGCGAGGTGCTGACGTTGGACGGTGCCGCCCTTGTCGAGATTCTGACCGGCCTGCATGCCGGCGATACCGTGCTGGTACCCTGACATGACTGACAACGCTCCCCGCGAGCACGACGACAGCCCGCGCGGCGATGCTCCGCGCCTTGGCTTGGCGGGGGGGCTCACCCGTGCCTTCATCGACTCGCCGCTGACGCCACTGCTGCTGATTGCCTCGCTGGCTTTCGGACTGATCGCGCTGATGGCGCTGCCACGCGAGGAAGAGCCGCAGATCTCGGTGCCGATGATCGATATTCAGGTGCAGGCGACGGGGCTCAAGGCTCCCGACGCGGTCAAGCTGATCACCGAGCCGCTGGAGCAGATCGTCAAGGGCATTGACGGGGTCGAACATGTCTATTCTCAGACTCAGGACGACGGGGTGCTTGTCACCGCACGCTTTCTGACAGGGACTTCGGCCGACACCGCAGTACTGCGCGTCCATGACAAGCTTCGCGCAAACATGGACCGGATTCCGCTGGGTATCCCCGAGCCATTGATCGTTGGGCGCGGGATTGACGACGTGGCGATCGTATCGCTGACCCTGGCCCCCGCCCCAAGCTCCGCCGGGCAGATCAGCGCCAACGACCTGACCCGTATCGCCCGGGAGTTGCAGGCCGAGATCACCAAGATCGACGATGTCGGTCTGACCTATCTGATCGGCGCCGTGGATGAGGTAATCCGCATTGCACCCGACCCGGCACGGCTGGCGCTCTATGGGCTGACCCTGCAGCAGTTGGCCGGCAAGGTTCAGGGTGCCAACCGCGCCTTTCCTACCGGAACTGTCCGCGACGCGGGCGAGCAGATCATGCTGGTTGCCGGCGAAACCCTGGCCACACCCGAGGCCATCGGGAACCTGCTCTTGACGACCCGCGACGGGCGTCCGGTTTACCTGCGCGACGTGGCCGATGTGACACTGGCCACCGACACGGCTGACACGATGGTGGCGACCGTTACCCGCAGAGAGGACGGTCGGCCCCTGCGCTCGCCCGCGGTGACGCTGGCCGTCGCCAAACGCGCCGGCTCGAACGCGGTGACGGTGGCAGAAGCAATCCTGCACCGCGTCGATGAACTGCAGGGGCGCCTGATCCCCTCCGACATCACGGTCGAAATCACCCGCGACTATGGTGAGACCGCCAACGAAAAGGCCAATGAACTGTTGTTCCACCTGGGTCTTGCCACGGTATCGATCATCGTTCTGGTCTGGCTGACCATCGGCTGGCACGAAGCGCTGGTTGTCGCGGTGGTGATCCCGGTCACGATCCTGCTGACGCTGTTTGCATCCTGGATCATGGGCTACACGCTGAACCGGGTGTCGCTGTTCGCGTTGATTTTCTCCATCGGCATCCTGGTCGATGACGCAATCGTGGTGATCGAGAACATCGCCCGCCACTGGGCGATGAACGACGGTCGCCCCCGCGCTAGAGCCGCGATCGAGGCCGTGGCCGAGGTCGGAAACCCCACCATCGTCGCCACGCTGACCGTGGTCGCGGCGCTGCTGCCAATGCTGTTCGTGTCGGGGATGATGGGCCCTTACATGAGCCCCATCCCGGCAAATGCCTCGGCCGCAATGATATTCTCGTTCTTCGTCGCGGTGATGGTCACGCCCTGGCTGATGATTAAGATCGCCGGGCGTGCGCCGATGACGGGCCACGCCGACGCCGCGCATGGCGGCGGGGCACTGGGGCGCGCCTATGCGATGGTGGCGCGACCACTGTTGGCCAGCAAGGCGCGAGGCTGGCTCTTTCTGGCGCTGGTTCTGGCCCTGACCGGGGGGTCACTGTCGCTGTTCTACACCCGCGACGTGACAGTGAAGCTACTTCCTTTCGACAACAAATCTGAACTGGCCGTGGTGATCGACCTGCCCGAAGGCGCCTCTGTCGAGGACACCGACGCGGTTGCGCAAGAGGTCGCGGGAAACCTGCTGGGGATGGAGGAGGTGCTTTCGGTCCAGACCCACGCCGGCACAGCCGCGCCCTTTGACTTCAATGGGCTGGTGCGCCACAGCTTCCAACGTAGCCAGCCGCATATGGGTGACGTGGCGGTGAACCTGCACCCCAAGTCAGACCGTGACCGGGCCAGCCATGAAATCGCGCTGGAGATCCGCGAACGCTTGCGCGCTGCCGCGATGCCCGCAGGCACGGTTCTGAAGGTGGTCGAGCCACCGCCCGGCCCCCCCGTTATGGCAACGCTGCTGGCGGAGATCTACGGCCCTGACGCCGTCACGCGCCGTGCAGTCGCGGCGCGGGTCGAGGATGCGTTTCGGTCCATCCCCTTTATCGTCGACATCGACAATTCCTATGGCACCGCACCGCGCAGGTTGCGAGCGGTGATCTCGGCAGACAACCTGGAGTTCTTCCGGGTCGAGGAAGGCGATGTTCTGGACAGTATCGGGCTGTTGAACTCGGGCGCGCTGGTTGGCTATTCCCACCGTGGCGAGGGACGCCCGCCGATCCCCATCCGTATCGAGCGACCCCGCGCGCAGCGGGTGATGGGTGAGGATTTCCTGACCACTCCCATCCCTGCCAACGTGCTGCCCGGCGACCGCGGCGTGGTTGAATTGGGTGACGTGGTTGAGGTGGTCGAAGAGCGCGCCTCGCTGCCGATCTTCCGCCACAACGGCCGGGCCGCAGAGATGGTGACAGCTGAGCTAGCTGGCGATTTCGAGGCGCCACTTTACGGGATGCTGGCCGTTCAGCATGCGCTCGAAGCGCAGAACTGGACCGACCTGCCGCGCCCCGTCATCAGTCTGCATGGCCAGCCCGCCGACGAATCTGCGCCCACGCTGCTGTGGGACGGGGAATGGGAGGTCACCTGGGTCACCTTTCGTGACATGGGCACGGCCTTCATGGTGGCGCTGCTTGGGATCTATATCCTTGTTGTGGCACAGTTTCATTCTTTCAAGCTGCCGCTGGTGGTGCTGACGCCGGTGCCGCTCACCTTCATAGGAATCATGCTCGGGCATTGGCTGTTCGGGGCACCATTCTCGGCCACATCGATGATCGGCTTCATCGCGCTTGCAGGGATAATCGTGCGCAACTCGATCCTGCTGGTCGATTTCATCCGCCATACTCAGCGCGACGGCCGTCCGCTGACCGAGGCGCTGATCGAGGCCGGGGCCATTCGCTTCAAGCCAATCCTGCTGACTGGCATCGCAGCAATGATCGGCGCGGCGGTGATCCTGGTGGACCCGATCTTTCAAGGGCTGGCGATATCGCTCCTGTTTGGGGTGGCCAGTTCGACGCTGCTGACGGTGCTGGTGATCCCGGTGATCTACCGCGTACTGCGGGGGTAGCGCAGGGAGAGCAACGCGGCACATCGGCAGCATGGTCCGGAGTTCTGCCGGATGAACCGTTAGCCCGAGCGAGGGCAGCGTGCTGCCTCGGAGGCGGCCTGATGCTTGAAGCGCTGGAAAGTGAGCTTGACGAGGTCCACGATATTCGGGTCCACCGCTCGGCAACTGGGCAGTTAATGCGTCGGCTTGGCCTGACACAGAAAAGAACTGCGCACGGCTGGGCAGGCCCGTCCGGACGTGGCCGAAAGGCACCGGGTCTGGCAGCGCCGCCGCCAACCTGCCATGGCTAATGAACTGAACCGGCCGGTCTTTTTCGGTGAGACTTGGCTCAAGATCAACTTGATCAGAACAACCGGTTGAACCCCGAAAAACGAGCGCCTGGTCGATCCTACGCCCTTTGGCCTGTGGATCGCAAACCTTCATAGCCGCCTCCCGCCACGACCGACTGGATGTCCCGTGGTCTCCCGGCGAGAGCAAGACGAAAGGTCTTGTCAAAGGAACTTGGCTTGAGGCCGGGCAAGGGGCTGGGTAGCGTCACTGGATGAAGAATCGTGACACCATGATACCCTTCTGCTGAAGCGCCCACGAGGCCCGTTTCTGGCCCAAGGCCGGGTTTTCGATGGCCAGTTCAATGACCGCTTCTTCGACATGCTCCGGCACCCGCCTTGAACCGCCCCGGGTTTCCGAGAGAGTAGAACTCTCAGAGGATGATCCTTATGGAATCGAAGAAGAAGCGCACGCCGGCATATACGGCCGAGTTCCGCGAGCGCGGCGTCCGGCTATTCCGCGAACGGCGGCCCGATTACACCAGTGACAACGCGGCGTATCGGGCGATCGCCCCGAAGCTTGGCTGCTCGCACGACACACTGCGCGCCTGGTGCATCCAGGCGGCACGCGATGCAGGCGAGCGCGACGGGCTGACCAGCGAGCAGAAGGCCCGCCTCAAGGCGCTGGAGCGCGAGGTGAAGGAACTGCGCACGGCCAACGAGATCCTGAAGAAGGCGTCGGCTTATTTTGCCCAGGCGGAGCTCGACCGCCTGTTCCGCAAATGATCGCCTTCATCGAGAAGCATCGCGGGGTCTTTGGGGTCGAGCCGATCTGCCGTGTCCTGCAGATATCGACACTTCGGTGGGCAGCGTGGGCGACAGCTATGACAACGCGCTGGCCGAGAGCGTCATCGGCCTGTTCAAGACCGAGGTGATCAACTTCCTCGGCCCCTGGAAATCCATGGCCCAGGTCGAATGGGAGACCCTGCAATGGGTCAGCCGGTATAACAACGAGCGGCTACACAGCGCCATCGGGCACCGGCCGCCACAGGAAGTGGAGGATACATTCTACGAACAGATGAACACCCTTGAAAAAGCCGCGTAGGTCTTGAACAAAAAAGCCTCTCGGAAACCCGGGGCGGTTCAGTTCTTCAGGATCAGCTTGCGGCGGCTGAGATCCATCAGGGCCTGTTCACCTCCCTGTTCATACAATTCCCTGAACCATATGTGGTACGACAAGCCCGACAAAGCCGATGATGCTGGGGAAGGCGATGGAGACCGCGGTCAGAAGCGAGGCCATAATCATGCCGGCCAGCCTGAGCGCATCGACCCGCACACCAAGCCCGCGCGCGGTCTCGTCCCCCGCGTCGAGCGCGTTGTAGTTCCAGCTTTGCCAGAGGAAATAGACACAGGCGACCCCGGTCAGAGCCGAGAGCAGCCCGAGTTCCGACCAATCCACCCGCGCCGTGTCGCCAAAGGTCCAGAACACGATGGCCGCAAGCTGGATATCGTCGGCAAAGAACTGCAGGAACGCGGTTCCCGCCGAGAACAGCGCCCCCAGTGCCACGCCCGTGAGGACCAGAACCTCGGGCGCGGCCCCGCGCAGGCGCGCGACAAGAGTGATGATCGCCGAGGCGAGGAGCGCGAAAACAAAGGCCCAGAGCGCGGTCGTGGCCGGGTCCTGAATGGCGACCGAGGCGGCATTCGCGCCTTGCCTCGTTCCGGTGTTAAGGAACATCACCGCAAAGGCGGCACCAAAGGCGGCGGCCTGCGAGATCTCCAGCGTGAAGGGCGATCCCAGAGGATTGCGCAGGATCGACTGCATCGCCGCCCGGCCACCGCCAGCCCCGCCCCCGCAACGATGGCGGCCAGAGCCTGCGGCAGGCGGATATTCCAGACGATGATCGCGGGTTGGCGCGGCACGTCGAGACCCAGGAGCGCGCGGATGACGTCAGACGCCGGGACGGCGGCGGGCCCCAGTGACAGCGCCGCCATCAGCGCCGGCACCAGGGCCAGCGTCAGCCCGCCGACGATCAGGAATTTGCGGGCGGTGTAGGCGCGGTACCCCGCGCCTACAGGTGTCTCGCTCAGGCTCATTCGACCGGCACGGTCTGGAATACGAGGTGATTGTAGGCGCCGTCAAAAACGTCGAACACCGGGACGCTTAGGAGGAACCCGTAGATCTCGTTGGCCTTGGTCCTGGGGTCGATGTCGCCAAAGGTATCGGGCCGGGTCACGGTGCCGATGAACCAGGCATTGGCCAGCACCGAGCCCGCCTCGACCTGGTAGAGCGTGTTGGGCAGGAGCCCCATGACTTTGCCTTCGTTCACCGCCGTCAGGTCACGATAGGCGGCATCGGCCCTGAGTTCGTGAAGCCCGCCCACGTTCTGCCCGCGCACGGTGCCCAGATCGAGAAACAAGAGCGCCGGATCCCAGGCCACGATCTGCTCGCGCGCCACCACTGAATGCCGCCCCTTGCCTCGCACGCCTTCGCGGGCGAGGTTCGTCAGTTTCATCATGTCGAAAGGCGGATAGAAGGGTTCGGTGCCGTTGAAGCCCTGCGCCCCCTGAAAGGCGATGCCGCCGACAAAGACGCCCGGCACCTCCGCCGTGGATCGCGCGGCCCGGTCGGACAGATCGGCGATCTGGGTATCAAGAAAGCCGATGATCTCTTCGGCGCGAACCGCCGCGCCCCCGCCATCCAGTAGAGCAGGATCAGCGCATCCCCGGCCGCCAGTCCCATGAGCCCGCGTCGGAACCCGGGGGCGACAATTGCGCGAAAGCCACCGCCGCGCCTGCGTGCCTGGTGGATGTTGCGGGGGCAATCGTCCTTCTTCCATGGTGTCTCGACATGGCCGATGAAATGCAGTGTTGCATCCACCCTGCCGGCCGGATCGAAATCCAGGGTTTCTTCCCCCTCGCGGTGGCGGTCAGCTTCCATCTGGCATTGCTCCTTCATGCCCGTGGTGGCCCATCCCCTCGCGGCCGATCACCACCGTGCCCTCGAAGGCGTTCAGCCGGTCGATCAGACCGCCGCCGGCATCGGCTTCGGCGCCGTTGACGGCAGCGGCCAGGCGTTCGGCCTCGACGCGGCTCAGGCCCATCGACTGGAACGTGGCGGGCAGAACGAGGCTTGCGCCGGAGCAGAGTTCGACAAACCAGCCATGATCGTCCCGGCGCAGGAAGGCGCGGCCGCCGGTTCCGTCCTGGCTCCAGCCCGCAACGGCGACGTTGCCCTGCACGGTCACCGGCGCCACGGTCAGCGGTGCGTCCGGACGGTCGAACTGGGCCTTGAGCAGCGCCTCGATCTGTTCGGTATCGGTGCCACCCATCACCGACATCGGTCCACCCGCCGGGGCATGGCCGGTTGAGGCGTGATCCATCGTGGCGTGGTTCATGCCGTCCGCGGCAAAGGGAATGGGTGTGTTCTTGCTCCCTGCAAACGCAGGTGCGGTGAAGGATGCGGCAAGAACCGCAACGAAAACATGTTTCATGGTCTGTCTCTGGCTTGCCGCATCCCTTGCGGCAGGTTTCATCGATCGCGTTGGTAAAAGACGATCAGGCCAGTGGCGGTGCCCTCATCCCGCGCGCGGGGTCCAGGACGGTCAGAATCGCGCGGCGCTCTCGTGGTGCGACAACGGTCGCGACAAAGACAAAGTCGATATCGGTCATGCTTTGCGGTGCATCGGGAAGCAGCACCGAACCAGCGATGCGACAGGCCGGACAGTCCGGGTGGGCCACCGTGTTGTCGGAACCCGGGTCGCCGCAGATGTTGGCAATGTCACCGCCCGCGAGGACATAGGCTTCGATGGCGATGTCGGATGCGTTTGGGATGCGATGTGCATAGGCCGTTGCGACAAGCGCGACGGACAACAGGGCAACGAGGCCAACTGCGCGGATACCGTGAAGAATCCGTTTGCACATGGTGTTTTCTTGCCCAGAAACGCATCAAGATTCAAGATATGTTCCGAGGCCGCGGGCGGCCCCGAACCGTTTACTTGGGAACCCTCCCGTAGCGGGAGAGCTTCCGGCCCCTGGGCCTGATCGCCATTATCACCGCGCGACCGTGCAGGAAATGTCGCGAAGATGTATAGAAAGACAGAACAATGTGGCCAGTCCGACGCGATGGCCTGAGAACCAAGACCAAAAGGGGCAACCCGATGAAACGTGGCACCCATGTCAATGTGAAACGCCGAAATGACGAAGTCGGGATCGACATGCCATTGCCGCAACAAACGGATTTTGCCCGGGGGGCTGCCCTGCCTGCATCGCCCAGAACCGACACCAAGGCTCTGCGATCATGCTGATGCAGGCTTTCCTGTGGGGGGCGGTCGCCGGTGGCGCGCTGTTGGTCGGCGCGTTTGTCGGCTATTTTGCAAATCTCCCGAAGATGCTCAGCTCATCCGTGATGGCATTCGGCATCGGGGTCCTCGTGTCGGCCCTGTCGTTCGACCTGATGAGCGAAGCCTATCTGGTCGGGGGGCTTTGGGGGTCGGTGGCCGGGTTCGTTGCGGGCGCGGCGCTCTATGCGATCGCGAATTTCATCCTGGCCAGCGCAGGTGCGAAGCACCGGAAGAAGTCATCCGGTGCCGCGGGAGGCGCGGCGATTGCCATCGCCATCGGCTCGCTTCTCGATGGAATTCCGGAATCCGCGGCCATTGGCATATCGCTGCTTGACGGGGAAGGCGTCGCCCTCGTGACCGTCATCGCGATCTTCGTTTCGAACATCCCGGAAGGGCTTTCCAGTTCGACCGGCATGAAGGCAGAGGGCCGGTCCGCCGGGTATGTCTTTTCGCTTTGGGGTGGGATTGCGGCCCTTTGTGCTGTCGCGTCCCTGTTGGGATATGCCGTCATCGGTGGTCTGGATGAAACCTGGATCGGCGCGGCGACAGCGGTTGCCGCAGGCGCGATATTCGTCATGTTGATAGACACGATGGTGCCGGAGGCCTTTGAGGAAATCCATGGGCTTTCCGGGATCATGGCGGCCGGCGGCTTTCTGTTCGCCTTCTGCCTCAGCCATCTGTTGTAGAGCCGACGCATCGCACCCGCCAATCCCCGATCGGGGCGAGCAAACCTCGGCGCCGCCGGAGAATTGCGCGGGCACGGGCGGGCAGCGGAAGCTGAGACAACAGAGGTCTGTCGACGCGGCCTCTGCGCGTTCACGCGCGCGCGATGTGTCACCGGATGTCACCGGCGGCCCGTCTGTCGCCTGCTGGCCCGCCCGTCACATCGGCGGGGGGCCAGCAGGTCCGGATCATGGGTCGGTTAGTAACCGACGGCCTTGCCGGATGACGCGCGGCTATCGATCGCGCCGTAATAGCGGGCGTCACCGCCGCCGGCTTCGATCTCGGCCAGGTCGCGGCCGCCAACGAGGATGCCCGCTGCCTGCCCCCAGATCGTCCAGTCCGGGTCGATGCCGACCTTGTAGCCCATCCCGGTCAGCAGCCGGATCGTGTCGGGCGACAGGCCGTTCGGCTCCATCTTGATGTCGTCGGGCAGCCACTGGTGATGGATGCGCGGCGCGTCGATGGCTTCCTGCATGTCCATCCCATGGTCGATCACGTTCATGATCGATTCCAGCGTGATGGTGATGATGCGCGGCCCGCCGGGACTGCCGATGACCATGAAGGGTTCGCCATCCTTGGAGATCACGGTCGGGCTCATCGACGAAAGCGGCGACTTGCGCGGCTGGATCGCGTTGGCTTCGCCCTGGACCAGCCCATAGGCATTGGCCGAACCGGGCTTGGAGGTGAAGTCGTCCATCTCGTTGTTGAGCAGGATGCCCGTTCCGTCCGCGACGACGCCGGCACCGTATGACCCGTTGAGCGTGTAGGTGACCGCGACCGCGTTGCCTTCTTCGTCGATGATCGAATAATGCGTGGTCTCGTTCGATTCACCCATGCCTTCAGGCATCAGCCCCTCCGATACGCCGGCCCGGTAGGGATCGATCCTGCCGCGGATCTCGGCGGCATAGGCCTTGTCCAGCAGCTTCTCGACCGGGTTCTCGACGAAATCGGGATCGCCCAGCGCGCTGTTGCGGTCGACAAAGGCATGACGCATCGCTTCGACCATGAGATGCACGGTCGCGGCCGAATTCGCGCCGAGATAGCCGATCGGATAGCCTTCGAGAACGTTGAGGATCTCGCAGATGATCAACCCGCCCGAGCTCGGAGGGGGGGACGAGATGATGTCATAGCCGCGATAGCTGCAGGCGATCGGCTCCATCTCGCGCACCTTGTACTGCTCGAAATCCTCGAGGCTCAGGATGCCGCCCTTGTCCTGGCTCGCCTTGACGATCTTCTCGGCGGTGGCGCCCTTGTAGAACCCGTCGAGACCCTGATCGGCAATCGCGGTCAGCGTTGCGGCGAGATCGGATTGAACCAGCACATCGCCGACAACGAACGGGGTGCCGTCGCTCTTGGAGAAGATCGCCTTGGCGGCCGGGTCGCCGCCAAAAACCTCGCTGGCGCCCCAGTTCAGCGAATCCACGTCATAGGCATTCAGCGCGAACCCGTCCCGGGCCAGCGCGATTGCCGGGTCGATCAGGTCATGGCTCGAAAGCTTGCCGTATTTCTCGCGCGCATATTCGAGACCGGCCACCGTGCCGGGCACGCCGACCGCGAGATAGCCCGCCCAGCTCGCGTCTTCGACGATGTTCCCGTCAGCGTCGAGATACATGTCCTGTGTCGCGGCGAGCGGCGCCCGTTCGCGGAAATCCAGGAATGTCGACGTGCCGTCCTTCATGCGGATGGTCATGAAGCCGCCGCCGCCGATATTGCCGGCTTCCGGATAGACGACCGCGAGCGCATAGCCCACGGCCACGGCCGCGTCGACGGCGTTTCCGCCCTTCTTCAGCACCTCCACGCCGACTTCGGACGCCAGGTGCTGTGCCGTCACCACCATGCCGTGATCGGCCTTCACCGGCTCCAAGGACGCGGCAAAGGCCGGCTGGTAGATGACGGACGCCGCGACCAGTCCGGTCGTTGCTATCAGGTTCGCTAAAAGTCTCATCAGTTCCCTTCTCCAAAAGACGGCCAAGTCCAGAGCGGCCGTGACGAATGTCATCGCATGATGACAAGGCTTGTGGTCGACCACGCCCGTGGCGGGCAAATCTGCCCCACACGGGACCGAGTAATGACCCATCGCGGTCTGCGCAACGCCCCGTGTTCGGGCCGGTTGCCGCCGATGCGGAACAGCGTGGGACGGGCGTTGGCTTGCAGGTGCAGCTTCACCGATCATTGCCAGCGCCCATCCTGTCGCCGGAACGGCATGGACGGCATGGTTTCCCTCCCCCGGGCAGGGGAAATGCTATCGAAAGACCGGTGCAGAGTCCGTGCGAAACACCGGCGTCTCCGGCAATCTGGCGCAGGTTTGCTGCTTCCATCTTCGGATCGGCGCACAATTTTCCCGGCGGCATGAATCTGCAGAGACGGTGACCGGGGGCTGGCTTTGGCGATCCGTCAGCCCGGCCGGCCGCGCCCGCCCCCGAGACCCTCCGGTTCCGGTGCGCGGGCACCGGACGGGCCATCGCCATGGGTCGGAATCAGGCAGGCCGCGCGGTCGCGGCCCCGTGCATCCGGTCGGATACCAATTCCGGCGCGCATCCCGAACTGACGCCGGAAACCGGCGTCATTGGCCGGATCTCGCCTTGTATTCGCCGGGAAACGTCGCGGCCTTTGCGCTAGCGTTCCGGTGCAGCGAGGGCGCTTGCGAAATCACGGGGCCAGCCCGGCGCAACACCGATGAGGGTGTCGCGCAAGGCCGGGGGGGCGACAGAGAAAATCGGGGAGGATTCATGCGTTTATTCATCGGTGTGGGAACCATGGTCGCGACCGCCATATGTGCGGGCACGGGCGATCTGCGGGCAGGAGAGAGCCGGGACGCCTTGATGGAGGCCCACCGCGGCGGCTCCATGCGCTTTGTTTCAAAGGCGGCCTTCGGGTCTGCCGACCCGCATATCAACTATCACTCGCTGTTCTGGATGATGAGCCAGAGCGTCTATGACGGGCTGGTCGCCTACAAGAAGGCGGAAGGCGCCGAAAGCACGACGGTCGTGCCCGATCTGGCCGAAGACATGCCGGTCATCTCGAATGACGGAAAGACCTATACGTTCAAGATCCGCAAAGGCGTTCATTTCTCGAATGGCAAGGAACTGACGGTCGAGGACGTGCAGGCGTCGCTGCGGCGCATCTTCAAGGTTGCCAGCCCGACCGCCGGGTCGTTCTACAACGGGATCGTCGGGGCCGAGGACTGCCTTGCCGCGCCGGGCGACTGCACGCTGGAGGGGGGCGTGAGCGTCGATCCCGGTGCCGGAACCGTCACCATCAACCTGACCCGACCCGATGCCGAATTCCTCTACAAGCTGTCGGTTCCCCATGCCTATATCGTGCCGGCCGATACGCCCGCCTCGGATACGGGCACCGTGCCGACGCCCGGCACCGGCGCCTACATGATCGAGAGCTACGATCCGAACAAATCCGTGATCCTGAAACGCAACCCGGCCTTTGTCGAATGGAGTGTCGATGCCCAGCCCGACGGGTTCGTGGATGAGCTCCGGATCGATTTCGGCCTGACCGAGGAGGCGCAGGTCAACGCCATCATCAATGGCCAGGCCGATATGATGACGGACAGCCCGCCTTCGGACCGGCTGGTGGAGATCGGCACGAATTTCGCCGATCAGGTCCATATCAATCCGCAGGCCGCGTTCTGGTATGTGCCGCTCAACATGAACATCCCGCCGTTCGACAATCTCAAGGCGCGCCAGGCCTTTGCCCATGCCGTGAACCTGAACGTTCCGGTCGATTTCTTCGGCGGCCCGCGGCTGGCATCGCCGACCTGCCAGGTGCTGCCGCAAGGGTTTCCGGGCTACAGGCCCTTTTGTCTTCACACGAAGAACCCCGGCGAGGCCTGGACCGGCCCGGACATGGAAAAGGCGAGGGCGCTGGTCGAAGCATCCGGCACGCAGGGCCAGAAGGTTGCCGTCGTGGTCGATGACAGCGACGCGGGGCGCAATATCGGTCTCTACCTGCAAAGCGTGCTGACCGATCTCGGCTATGATGCCAGCGTCAACTCGATCTCGGGCAATATCCACTTCACCTATATCCAGAACACGAACAACAAGGTGCAGGCGTCGGTGTCGCAATGGTATGCCGACTATCCGGCCGCGGCGAATTTCCTGAACGTGTTGATCGGCTGCGGGTCGTTCCACCCCGGTTCGGATTCTTCGATCAACATCTCCGGAATGTGCGATGAGAAGATCCAGGCGAGGATGGACCAGGCGATGGCGCTGGGCTCGACCGATCCGGAGGCGGCTAACGACCTGTGGTCCGAAATCGACCGCGAGGTGATGGAACAGGTGCCGATGGTGCCGCTGTTCAACCCCTCCAATGTCGACTTCGCGTCCAAGCGGATGGGGAACTACATGTTCTCGCCGCAATACCACATCGTCTATGCGAACGCCTGGGTTCAGTAGGCATGGCCGATACCGATCAAGACGCGGCTGCACCCGACCGGGTGCGGCCGCTGCCGGGCCAACCGCAATGCGCCACCGGCGAGGGCGCGGTGAGACGGGTGCTGCGTTGGCTGGCCGAAGACAGGAGCTCGCTCGCGGCGGCGGCAACCCTGCTGATCGTCCTCGCGGTCACGCTGCTGGCCCCCGTCTATGCCGACAAGATCAGCGGTCGCGATCCGTTCCGTTCGCAATCCGGCGCGACGGTCGTACTGGATGGGGTGCCCGTCCAGGTGATCCAGCAGTCGACCGAGGGGCTGGGCCTCGGGGTCACGCCGATCGGGCCGACATGGAAACCCGGCCCCTATTTTCTCGGGGCCGATATGCAGGGCCGCGATGTCATGTCACGTGTCCTCTACGGCGGGCAGGCCTCGCTGATCGTCGCCAGCGCCGCCGCGATCGTCACCCTGACCCTGGCCGCGTCGATCGGCATATGCGCGGGCTTTTTCGGAGGGTGGGTCGATTGGGTCGTGTCGCACCTGCTCGATGTTCTCTGGGCGTTTCCGGTCTACCTGTTCGCGATATCGCTCGCGATCGTCCTGTTGACGGCCGACCTGCATGTCGGGCCGATCGTGATATCGGCGACCTCGCTCTGGGTTCCGATCCTGATCGTCGGCATCATCTATGTTCCCTATGTGGCGCGACCGATCCGCGGGCAGGTCCTGGCGCTGCGCGAGGTCGAGTTCGTCAAGGCGGCGGTCGGTCTCGGCATTCCGACCCACCGGATACTGCTGCTGGACATCCTGCCCAATGTCGCGACGTCGATCATGGTTTTCCTGCCCATGATGATCGCCCTGAATATCGGCACGGAAAGCGCGCTTTCGTTCCTGTCGCTCGGAGTGCAGCCGCCCGGTGCCAGCTGGGGGACCGTGATCCGCGACGGGCAATCCCTGATCTACACCCGCCCGTGGGTCGCGATTGCGCCGGGCATCATGGTGATCATCACCATCGCCGCCCTCAATGTGCTGGGGGACGGGATGCGCCAGGCCTTCGACCCTCGCGCGCAGCTGCGGGGTTGAGCCATGTTCGTGATGATCCTGCAAAGGTTGACGCAGATGGTGTTCGTCATGTTCGGCATCAGCGTGCTCGTGTTCCTCATCTTCTTCGCCACACCCGGGGCCGACCCGGCGGCGCGTATCGCCGGGCGCAACGCCGCACCCGAAACCGTGGCCGCCGTCCGCAGGGAATTCGGCTTTGATCAGCCGAAGGCGACCCAATACGCCATCATGATGCGCAAGCTGTTCGTCATGCGCGACCTCGAATCCTTCGTGAATCGCGGCATGAAGGTGGTGCCGGCGATTGCCGAGGCCACGCCGATAACCCTGTCGCTGGTCTTTGGGGCGGCCGTGTTCTGGGTGATCGGCAGTATCCTCATGGGGGCGGCCGCTGCCGCGCTTCGCGGCGGCATCATCGACAGGACGCTCATGATCGTGTCTCTGATCGGCCTGGCGATGCCGGTGTTCTGGCTGGGCGAGATGGTCAACCTGGTGACGCAGGGGCGATGGCACGATACCGTCCTGTTTTCCTGGGTGCCCGGGTTGGGCTATGTGGCGCTGACCGAGGATCCGCCGGGCTGGGCCAGGGCCCTGATATTGCCATGGCTGACATTGGCCACCACCTATATTGGGTTCTATGCCCGGATCCTGAGGGCCAGCCTGATCGACGTCTACCAGGAGGACTTCATCCACGCCGCCCGCGCCCGCGGCATTGCCGAATGGCGGATCATGATGCGCCACGCGCTGCGCTGTTCGCTGGTGCCTTTTGCAACGCTTTTCGGGCTCGATTTCGGTGTGCTCGTCGGTGGCGGCGCGCTGGTGACCGAGGTCGTGTTCGGGCTGAACGGCGTGGGCAAGCTGACCTATGATTCCCTGCAGAACCTGGATCTGCCGATGATCATGGCGAGCGTGATCTACGCCTCGTTTTTCGTCGTCCTCGCCAATGCCGCGGTCGATGTCGCCTATGTGGCGCTTGACCCTAGGGTGAGGACGCGATGACGACACCACCGTTGCTCGAGGTCAGGGACCTCACGATTTCGCTCCGGACCCCGGACGGACAGGGGATCAAGGTCACCGAACGCGTTTCGTTTGGCGTCGGCGAGGGCGAGACGGTATGCGTGGTGGGCGAATCCGGGTCGGGCAAGACCATCACGCTGATGGGGGTCCTGGGGCTCCTGAACGGGGCGGTCTTTCGCCTGCAGGGGTCGGTGCGGTTCAGGGGAGACGAGATCCTGAACCGGCCGCAATCGGCATTGCGCAGGATCCGCGGCCGCGAGATTGCCCTCATCCCGCAGGATCCGACCACGGCCCTGACACCGGTGCGAACCGTCGGCAGCCAGATCGTCGAACAGATGCGGTCGCATGGCAATATCTCGCGCGATGCGGCGCGGCGACGGGCGATCGAGCTGCTCGATGAGGTGGGCATCGTGGACCCGTCCGGTGCCTTCGACTGTTTCCCGCACCAGCTGTCAGGCGGGATGCGGCAACGGGTCGTCATCGCTGCGGCGCTTTCGTGCAATCCGTCGCTGATCATCGCGGATGAACCGACGACCGCGCTGGATGTCACGGTCCAGGCGCAGATCCTCGACCTGCTGGGGCGCCTTTCCAGGAATCTGGGCCTGGCCATCGTCCTGGTGACCCATGACATGGGGATCGTGGCGGAAATGGCCGATCGCGTTCTGATCATGTATGGCGGCCGCGTGGTCGAACGCGGTGCGCGAGACGAGATATTCTCGGACCCGTGGCACCCCTATACGGCGGGGCTGCTGGCCTCGATCCCGCCGCTTGACGGCGCGCGCGCGGAACGTCTGCCCTCGATCCCGGGCACGCCGCCGCAACCGGGGAACTGGCCCTCGGGCTGCGTGTTCGCACCGCGTTGCGCCCTGAGAACGTCGGCCTGCATGCAGCCCCCGCCGCGACATTCCGCAGGCGGGCGCGAGGCATATTGCGTCATCGAACCGCGTGACCGCCGCCCGGTGCGTGCCGGCACCTCCCGCGACATTGCCGTGGATTTCCAGACATGATCCAGGACCTGACCCACGCTGATCTGAGCGAACCCATGGTTCGTGTCGCGAACCTGACCAAATCATACGCCTCCGGGAAAACAGGGCTATGGGGGCGGCCCGCCGGCCCGGTTCGTGCGCTGGATGACGTGAGCCTCGATGTCAGGGCGGGCGAGACCCTGGGGCTGGTCGGCGAATCCGGTTCCGGAAAATCCACCCTCGGACGGTCGATCGTGCGGCTCGACGGCGTCGATGAGGGCCGGATCCTGTTTCAGGGCGTCGACATTGCCAGGCTTTCGGGCCGCCAGATCAGCCCCTACCGGCGGCGTATGCAGATGATCTTCCAGGACACGTCCTCGTCCTTGAATCCCCGCCGCAGGATCGGCGATCTGCTTGCCGAACCGTTGCGGGCGCATGGCTGGGACGAAAGCGCCGCCCGGCGGCAGCGCGTCGGGGAACTGATGGAGATCGTCGGGCTGCAGGACGCCTTTTCCCAACGCTGGCCGCACGAACTGTCGGGCGGCCAGCGCCAGCGCATCGGCATCGCCAGGGCGCTGGCGCTGAAACCCGACCTGATCATAGCGGACGAACCGGTTTCGGCGCTCGACGTGTCGGTGCAGGCACAGATCGTCAACCTGTTCGCGGATCTGCGCCGTCAGTTCGGAATGACCATGATCTTCGTCTCGCATGACCTCAGCGTCGTTCGCCAGATATCTGACCGCGTCGCGGTGATGTATCTGGGCTCCATCGTCGAATGCGGCACGACGGACCGGCTTTTTGCCTCTCCGGCGCATCCCTATACGCAGGCGCTGCTGTCATCCGTCCCGGTGGCGAGCATCGACCCGGGCAAGCGCCGGCAACGGATCATCCTGACGGGCGAGGTCAGCCGGGATGCCGGGGGCGGCTGCAAGTTTCACAAGAGATGCGCGTTTGCGCGGGGCGTGTGCCGGGACGAGCAGCCGCCCCTGGCACGGCGCGGCGACGGCAGCCAGGTGGCCTGCCACTTTCCGCTGATGCCTTGATCGCCCGCGTGGGCCAAATCCACCCGACCACCTCATACGGAACAGCCAAATGACCAAACTGGATGTGAACTTTGCCGCAACACCGGAGCCGGGCCTCGAGGGCGCGACGCTGGTTCTGTTCGTCGACCGGTCGCTGATGCTGCCGCGTGAAGCCGTCGGGCTTGTCGCGCTGGATGAGGCCGATATTGCGCGGGCCGCTTGCGATGCCGGGTTCACCGGGAAAGCAGGTGAAGCCCTGACGATGTTCATCGCATCCGCAACGGTGCCGCGCCGTGTGGTTTTCGTCGGCACCACCCCCGGACGCGGCGATCACGAGATGCTGGCGGTCGATCTCGGCGGCGCCGCGGCGCGATCGGCAGGGCAGGCCGAACGGGTCGTGATCGCCGCCCCCGGCGCGATGGCGGCTGCGGAGATTGCGCTGGGGTTTCGGCTGCGCTGCTATGCGTTCGACAAATACCGCACGCCGGGTGACGGGCAGGCGCGGCCCGGGCGGCGGCACCTGACGATCCTGACCGATGATCCGGGGGCCGAGGCGAGCCATCAGGTCGAACTGGCATTGGCCGAAGGCGTCGAACTGGCCCGCGACCTGGTGAACGAACCCGGCAACGTGCTGTTTCCCGAGGCATTCGCCGACCGCATCGCCGGATTGCGCGGGCCTGGGCTCGAGGTCGAGATCCTGCGCGCCGCCGATCTCGAGCGCCTCGGGTTTCGCGCCCTGCTGGCGGTCGGGCAGGGTTCGGCGCGCGACCCGCATGTGGCGATCATGCGCTGGAACGGTGCCCCGGACCCAGCGGCCGCGCCGCTTGCCTTCGTCGGCAAGGGGGTCTGCTTTGATTCCGGCGGAATATCGATCAAGGATTCCGAGGGGCTTCACGAGATGAAGGCCGACATGGCCGGCGCCGCCGCCGTGGTCGGCCTGATGCGAACGCTTGCGCGGCGCGGTGCGCGGCTCAATGCGGTCGGTGTCGTCGGTCTTGTCGAGAACATGCCGGACGGCAAGGCCCAGCATCCGGGCGATGTCGTCAAATCCCTGTCGGGGCAGCATATCGAGGTCGTGGATACCGACTATGAAGGGCGGCTGGTCCTGGCCGATCTGGTCTGGCATGTGCAAGGCACCTACGCGCCGCGGTTCATCATCGACCTGGCAACCCTGACCTTCTCTGTCATCGCTGGGCTGGGCCGAGACTATGCGGCGCTGTTCACGAATGACGATGATCTAGCCGCGCGCTTGGGGCAGGCCGGAACGCGGACGGGCGAACTGGTCTGGAGGTTGCCCCTCGGCCCCGGTTTCGACCGCCAGATGGACTCTGAAATCGCCGATGTGAGAAACATCGACCCGGAACCGGGCGGTGGCTGCACGGCGGCGAATTTTATCCAGCGTTTCGTGAATGGCCGTTCATGGGCGCATCTGGACATGTTCGGACCGGCACAGAACCGGCCGGACTGGCCGATCAGCTCGACCTGGGCGACCGGCTGGGGTGTCCGTTTGCTCGACCACGTGGTTCGGCGGATCGAGCAGGAGTGACGGAAACATCATCCAGGCATGAGCCATGACCGGCGGTGCGACGGGCAGGAATTTGATCAAACTCTTGACTGCGCGCCCGTGACCGATCAGGAATGCGGGCCAGAACCGAAAACCCGGCCGCAAACGAAAGAATGCCTGGATATGGATCGGATTGATGCCAAGCTCCTGCTGGCAGTTCAGAAAAACAACCGATTGACATCAGAGGAACTGTCGGACGCGGTCGGGCTGTCGCCAACCGCCTGTCAGCGGCGCCTGGCGCGGCTGCGCGATGCGGGCTTCATCGAAGCCGATGTCGCGATCATCAATCCCGAAGCGGTCGGTCGACCTATCCTGGTGCTGGTCATGGTAACCCTCGCCGTGGCCAGCGTGGAAACGGTCGACCGGTTCAAGGCCGAGATCAGGTCCCGCCCCGAGATATTGTCCGGCTATTATGTGACGGGCGCGTTCGACTTTCTGCTGACGGTATCTGCGGTCAGCATGGCCGGATACGAGGAATTCACGCGCGAGTTCTTCTATGGCCGTGAAGACATTGACGCCTATACCTCGCTGGTGGTCATGGATCGGGTAAAGACGGGCAACAACCTGCCGATCTCGACCACAAACGATACCCCCGCCCGGCGATAGGTTGGCGCTAGAAACGCCATCTTTCGCGGATGGCCCGAAGGGGTGCATCCGTAAGCGGAACATCGGTCACAGTCTGTCCTCCCGAATGCACAGCAAGATGGTGCCAAGGCCGCACTGGTCATGGAGTGCCGCGTCGACAGCAGGGCATTCGACGAGGGAGATGGCTTCCGAGGGGCTCTCTCACATCCACGCGGGCATGCGGGGAATGCTGCCGAGGAGTTTCCGGGTATAGCCGTGCTGCGGATTGGCCAGGATGCCTGCGGTCGGACCCGATTCCACGATCCGACCCCGGTCCAGGATCATGATGTCGTCGCAGAGCGCGGCGACGACGCCGATGTCGTGGGAGACGAAAAGCAGGGTCATGCTTGCGGCAAGCTCCTTGAACAGATCGACGATCAGGACGCGCGTGGACAGGTCGAGCGCGCTGACCGCCTCGTCGGCCAGCAGCAGTTTCGGGCCCGGCACGATGGCACGGGCAATGGCGATCCGTTGTCTCTGACCGCCGGAAAACGCGTGCGGATAGCGGTCGGCCGCGTCCGCGGGCAGTCCGACCGAGGCCAGCGCCTCGGCGACCTTCTGCGACCGGTCGCCGGGGATGCCGAGCGCGCGCAGGGGTTCGGCGATGATCGAACCGACCTTCTGGCGCGGATCGAGCGACGAATAGGGATCCTGGTAGACAGGTTGCACCGAACGCCTGTATCCGCGCAGGAACGACCGGCGGCCCAGGTCGAGAGGCGCGCCTTCAAAGAGGATGTCACCCGAGGTCGGCCGGGCAAGGCCGAGCACCTGCTTGATGATCGTGGATTTGCCGGAACCGGATTCGCCGACCAGCCCGACCGAGCGCCCGGCTGTCACGGTCAGGTTGATGTCGTGAAGGATCTGGCGGTTCGCGCTGTAGGAAAAATCGACATTCCGCAACTCAAGCAGGCTCATGCCCTGTCCCCCAGATGGTCGTCGAAGGTCTTGGCCGCCTGCAACAGGCTTTGCGTATAGTCATGCCCCGGCGACGAGAAGACCGAGCGCACGCTGCCTTGTTCGACGATCTTCCCGAGCCTCAGGACCGTGACCTCATCGACGATCGAGGCCACCACGGGCAGATCGTGGCTGATGAACAGAAGCGCCATCCCGAGATCGCGCACCAGGCTGTCGAGAAGACCGAGAACCTCGGCCTGCGTCGTCACGTCCAGCGCGGTGGTCGGTTCGTCCGCGATCAGCAGGCGCGGGCGGCAGGCCGCCGCCATTGCGATGGCGATCCGCTGGCGCTGACCGCCCGACATTTGGTGCGGATAGGCATGCATGAGCTCGTCCGGATGCGGCAGCCTGACCTGTTCGAGAAGCGCAAGGATTTCCGCGTCGATGCTGCCACGGTCCATCGCCGCGCCTTCGCGCCGCAACCGGCGCTTTAGCGGGAGCGCGATCTGGTCGCGCACGCGCATCAGCGGGTCCAGCGCCGTCAGCGGTTCCTGGAACACCACCGCCACGTCGTTCCCGCGCATCCTGTCCAGCTTGCGGTCGGGCGTGCCGACGACCTGCCGGCCTGCCAGCACGACCGACCCGGTCGAGGTCATGGCCGGCGGCAAGAGGCCGGTAATCGCCAGCGCCGACAGGGATTTGCCCGAACCGCTTTCCCCGATCAGCCCCATGCGGCCGCCCGGCGGGATGGCAAAGGACACGTCATCGACGAGGGTTTCGCCGCGGTGGGTGATGCTCAGGTGATCGACGGTCAGGAGGTCGTTCATCGCTGCGTACTCCGCGTCGGGTCACGCAGTTCGCGCATGCCATCGGCCAGCAGGTTGGCCCCGATCACCAGCGACACCAGCGCGATGCCCGGCGCGATGGCGCCAAGGGGCGCCGTATAGACCGTTCCCTGTGCTTCCTGCAGTAACCGGCCCCACGAGGCGTTCGGCAGCGGGGCGCCGAGACCCAGATAGGACAGCGAGGCCTCGGCGATGATCGCGATGCCGAATTGCAGCGCGAAATTCACGATCAGCGTCGGCCAGATATTCGGCAGGATGTGCCGCAGCACGATCGACGGCCAGGCCGATCCCGAGGTGCGGGCGGCGGTCACGAAATCGTTCTGAAGAACCCGTTTCACCAGGATGCGCGTCAGCCGGGCGACGATCGCGGACATGGCGATGCCCAGCGCAAGCGTCGCGGTCCAGAGGCTGGCCTCGCTGCTGGCGGCGACGACCAGCATCGCCAGCAGCAGCACCGGAAAGGCGATCAGGATGTCGAGCATCGCGGCCAGGACATCGTCCAGGAACTTCGTCGCGAACGCGGCAAGAAGGCCGAGAACGACGCCGATGGCGGCGCCGATGCCGACGGCGCCGATGCCGACGATGAGCGCGATGCGCGAACCGATCATCACGAGGGTCAGGAAATCGCGCCCCAGCCGGTCCGTGCCCAGCCAATGCGCCGCCGAGGGGGCTTCGAGGCGCATGCCTGCGGTTTCCATCGCGCCATAGGGCGTCCAGAAAACTGTCGTGAGCGCGATCGCGACATGCAGGCCGACCAGGATCAGGCCGATCGCGAAGATGGCCGACCTGGATTTCGCGGGCTTGCGCTGTGCGGGCGCGATGGTCGTGGTTTCGCTCATATCCTGGCCCTTTCGCTGCGCAGGCGCGGATCGACGAGGCGTTGCAGGATGTCCGCGATGAACCCGACGACCAGAACCAGCAGGGTCGAGAGCAGCAGCACGCCCTGGATGTTCGGATAGTCGCGCTGCTCGATGGCGAGGAGCAGCATCGACCCGAGACCGGGAAGGGTGAACACCCGTTCGATCACGACCGCGCCGAGAAAGGCCGAGCCAAGCTCGATGCCGAGAATGGAAATGACCGGAATGGCGCCGTTGCGTAGCCCGTGCCGCCGTAGGGCGCCGGCAAAGCTGTCCCCCATCGCGCGCGCGGTGCGCAAATAGTCGCTGCCCAGAACGTCGAAGGTCGCCGCCCGGACATAGCGCATGAGCGCGGCCGACATGATCAGCGCCACCGTGACGACGGGCAGGATCAGTTTTGTGACGGCGTCCAGCGGTTCCTCCCATCCGCGCGTCGGGAAGCCGCCGGAGGGCAGCCAGCGCAGGTTGATCGAAAAGACGAGCACCAGCAGGATGCCGAGCCAGAAGGCAGGCACCGCGATCCCGAGCTGCGAGACGACGGACAGGACCTGGGCATACCAGCGTTCTGATTTCACCGCCGACAAGATGCCCAGCGGCACAGAAATCAGGATCGCCAGCGCAAAGGCCATCAGCGTGAGCGGGAGCGTCACCGACAGGCGCTCGCCGACTTCGTCCGCGACCGGCACGCCGCTGACGAAGGACGTGCCGAGGTCGAGGCGAAAGATGTCGGTGAGGAACTTGACGAATTGTTCCCCCAGCGGAAGATCCGATCCGACCTGCGCCCGCGCGGCGGCGATCTGTTCCGGGCTGGCCCCCACCGAAAGCAGCGATGCGGACGGATCGCCCGGCAGAAGCCTCAGGAGGAAGAACAGAACCATGAACGCGACGAGCAGGGACACACAAAGGATCACCGCGCGTCGAAGCAAATAGAGAAGAATGGCAGTTCTCCCTGCGGATGGGGACGGGGGCGGAGGGGCGCGAACGGCCTCCGCCGCCTCCGATCTCAGTCAGCTTTGCGGATGTCGTAGCCGAAGAACTGGGAGTTCAGCCCGTTCACCGGATAGCCGGTGACATCCGCCGAGGACACGATGATCTTTGGATTGAGATAAAGCCACACTGACGCCGCGTCTTCCGCCATGATCTTGTTGGCTTCGGCCAGCTTGGCCACCTGTTCGTCTTCCGAGGCGGCGGTTTCGGCGCTCGCGATCAGTTCGACGACTTCGGGGTTGTTGTAGCCCCAGTAGAAATCCGGGATGCCGTAGAACCCGATATCGCGGTGGTTCACATGGGCCATGAGCGTGGCATCGAAATCATGCGACTGGTAGATTTTCGTGTACCATTCGTTCGCCGTGATCAGATTGATGTCCACGGTGATGCCGACCTCGGAGAGATCCGCCTGCAGCGCCTGCGCCACGAGCGGGTGCGGGTCCACGTTGGGCGTGTCGATGGTCATGGTGAACCCGTCGGCATAGCCGGCCTCTTCCAGCATCGCCTTCGCGCTTTCCGGGTCATAGGCGTCCACCCCGGTAAGATCGGTGAACCACGGGTCGGTCGGCGGCACGAAGGACCCGATGAGCGTGCCGTAATCGCCCCAGACCGAATTGAGCAGGCGTTTCTTGTTGATGGCCCGGCTGACCGCCTTGCGGACCGTCACGTTGCTGAACGGCTCGATGCGGTCGTTGAACGCGAACACTTCCTTGGTGGTGGAGGCGCCCTCGGTCACGATGAAATCGGGGTTGTTCTTGAACTGGGCAAGCGCGTCCGGGCTTTCGACGCCGGTCACGACATCCACCGCGCCGGTCAGCAGCGCGTTGCTCAGCGCGGTGGCGTCGGTGAAATAGTTGAAGGTGATGCCGCCATTTGTCGGCGCTTCGCCCCAGTAATCGTCGTTGCGCGTCAACGCGACGGACGCGCCGCGCCGGAAGCTTTCGAGCTCGTAGGGGCCGGTGCCATCGACGCTGTTGGCAAAGTCCTCATGGGTGTCGTTCTGCACGAAGATGTAGCTGAGATTGTAAGGCAGGGAGATCGACGGCGACGACAGGGTGATGACCACGGTCAGGTCGTCCGGCGTCTCGATGTTCACGATGTTCGACAGGCTTTTTTTGCGCGCGCTCTTGGAGACCTCGGACGCGACGCGCTCGATCGAGAACTTCACGTCCGCGGCGGTCAGCGGGTCGCCGGAATGGAAGGACACGCCGTCACGAAGCGTGAACGCATAGGTCAGCCCGTCCTCGCTGGCCTCGTAGCCGGTGGCCAGCAGGTTTTCGACCTGGCCGGCATCGTTCAGCAGGAACAGCGACTCGTAGCTGTTGGCATAGAGCGCCTGGTGAACCCCCTGCACGCCGGCGATATTGTCGAGGTTCTGCGCCTCGTAGAGCGAACCGATATTGATGATGGCGTCCGCATCGTAATCCTGTGCCAGGGCCCCGGTCGCCACCGATGCCAGCATTGAGCCCGAGGCGAGAAGCGCGGCCACACGCGGCGCATGGTGATGGAATATTGTCATTGGGTACCTCCGTTCCGATTGTTTGTTGTTCTGAATGCGGCCATTCGGACGGCCCTTTGCCTTTCATGTAACAAGCGACATATGCAATGAGAATGCTGCACCCGGTGCCATTTCCCCCACATGTTGGGTCAAATGATCTGCAAACTGTCCAGTTGGCGGGAATATTTCTCGACAACATTCGCTGACGGGCGTTCGCGGGGTGATCAGGCCGGCGTTTGATCGCAAGATTGGAGCACTGCACAAGAAAAAAGCGCCTTCCCGAGAGTTCCCTTGATGGGCTTTGCTCGCGATTGCATGCATTGCCATAGTGATGTGCTCCACGCCGGATAGGCGCAGGTTTTGCGCGGCAAGAGCGGTACGGACCCCTTTCATTCCGAGATGGGTCCATTTTGGTCCCATATCATCGGATATCGGGATGATGGCAGGCTACTAGGCCACGGCCCTCGGCGGGTGCCTGGAGCCTTGGCTCATCGCTCAGGCAGATCCCGGTCGCAGCGGGGCAGCGTGTATGGAACCGGCAGCCGGACGGCGGTTCAATTGGTGACGGGAGGTCGCTTTTCAGGACGATCCGCTGCCGTGTTCGTTCGATCCGAGGGTCAGGACGCGGGATCGCTGACAGGAGCGATTTGGTGTATGGATGCATGGGATGTGAAAAGAGGATGTCGACGGGCGCCTGTTCCACGATCTTGCCGAGATACATCACCGCTACGCGGTGCGAGATGTGTCGCACTACGCCGAGATCGTGGGCAACGAAGAGATAGGCGCATCCCAGGTCTCGCTGGAGTTCCTCGAGCAGGTTCAGAACGCCGGCCTGGATCGACACATCAAGGGCGGAAACGGGTTCATCCAGCACCACCAGCTTTGGTCGAAGCGACAAGGCGCGGGCGATGCCGATGCGCTGGCGCTGTCCGCCCGACAATTCGAACGGGTACCGGTCCGCCGTGTCGGCGGGCAGGCGTACCATGTCGATCAGCTCGTGGATCCGGGTGCCGAGTGCGGGGCGGTCCAGGTTGGCCAGCCGAAGCCCCTCCTCGAGAATCTGACGGATCGTCATCCGGGGATGCAGCGAGGCCATTGGGTCCTGGAAAACGATCTGCATTTCGCAGCGGAGTTGCCGCAATTCGGTTTCATCGGCACCGGTCACGTCTTTGCCGGCAAGTATCACCTGACCGGAGGTCGGCTCGATCAGCCGCAGGATGCTGCGTCCTAGGGTGGACTTGCCGCAACCGGATTCGCCGACGAGGCCGAAGGTCTCTCCCGGTCGGATGTCGAAGCTGATACCTGAAACCGCCTGAACCGCGCCGGTGATCCGCCCGAAGATCCCGCTGCGCAGCGGGAATTCCTTGACCAGGTCGCGGACGGACAGGACTGGAGGGGTGGTGGTTTCGGCTGCTTCTGTCACGCGGGTTTCCCGTCGAGAAATGCGGCGACAAGTGCAGCAGCGGTATTCTTGTGCGGATCGGTGAAGTCCTTTACCACGTCATTCAGTGCCTTGCGTAGCTTGTCGAACCTATGCGGCGGGTCGGCGATGTGGACTTGCAACGGAATAGTGACACGGTTCCACCCGGTTGCCTTCCCCAACGTATTTGGTGCGGTTGTGACAACAGGATGCCTGGAGAGATTGCCCAACACGAACATCATCCAGTTGGGCCAAGTGATCTGTACGGGCTGTATCATGAATTGACCGCCGCGGAGGCAGGCGTCAGCGGGAAGTGACAGGCGCAGGCGGTCGCGCCATGTGGTGCGAGGCGCGGTGGTTCGACCCTGCAGGGGGCGCCTGTACGGCCGCAACGCGGGTGAAAGGCGCAACCCTTGGGCCGCGAGAAGATGGAGGGGGGCGTGCCCTCGATCTGTTTCAGCGACCCGCTGCCGTCGAGCGTGGGAACAGCGCTGATCAGGCCGGCGGTGTAGGGATGCGAGGTTTCGTAGAAGATCGGGTCGGCGGGGCCGCGCTCGACCACGCTGCCACCATACATGACGGCGATTTCATCCGCGATACCGGCAACGACGCCGAGGTCATGGGTGATCAGGACCATGCCGATCCCGAATTCTTGCCGCAGGTCACTCAGAAGGTCGAGGATCTGAGCCTGCACCGTTACGTCGAGCGCTGTGGTGGGTTCGTCCGCAATCAGCAGGTCGGGCTTGTTGGCCAACGCCATGGCAATCATCGCCCGCTGTCGCATACCGCCGGAGAACTCGTGCGGGTACTGCCGGACCCGGCGGGCGGGCTGTGGGATCGCAACCAGTTCGAAGAGTCGTTCCGCTTCTTTCAGGGCCGCGCGTTTCGAGATCGAGCGGTCGTGCAGCCGAATCGCTTCGGCCACCTGGTCGCCGAGCGTCTTCACCGGGTTGAAGGCCGACAGCGGGTCCTGGAAGATGCAGCCGATCGCCTTGCCCCGGATCTGCCGGATACGGGAGGCCGGCATGCCAATCAGCTCTTCGCCGCGGAACCTGGCGCTGCCTTGCACGCGGGCGCTGCGCGGCAGAAGCTGGAGGAAGGCCATCATCGCGATGGACTTCCCGGATCCGCTCTCGCCCACGATGCCGAGTACCTTGCCGGGTTCGAGCGACAGGTCGATGCCGCAAAGTGCATCGGCCCATGTGCCGCCGGGACCATGGAACGAGATGCGCAGGTCGCGAATGTCGAGGAGGGGCACGGTCATGCGCTCCTCCTGTCGAAGACGTCGCGCAAGCCGTCACCGAGGAATGAGGTTGCGAGCACGACCGAAAGGATGGCCATGCCGGGTCCGAAGGCAATCCACCAGGAGTAAAATCGGGTGGCTCCCTCGGAGATCATCGATCCCCATTCCGGCGACGGTGGTGTTGCCCCGAGGCCGATGAAGCTGAGCGAGGCGGCGAGGAGGACAACCTGGCCGAAGTCCATCGTCGCGTTGATGAGCGTGGGCGCCCAGCATAGCGGGAGGATGTGGACGCCGAGGATGCGGAATCGTCCGGCGCCACCGGCGACGGCGGCCTCGACGTGCTCGCTCTCGCGTTTCTCGAGAACCTGTGCGCGCATCAGCCGGGCGTAGATCGGCCACCAGACGATGACCATGGCCACCGAAGCGTTGGCCAGTCCCGGCCCGAGGACGGCGGCCACTGCCATGGCGAGCAGGATCGGCGGGAATGAGACCGTGACGTCGACCAGCCGCATGATGATGCTGTCGGACCAGCCTCCGAAAAAGCCCGCCAAGGCACCGAGGGTGGAGCCGATCACCACCGCGCAGGTCACAACCAGGAAAGCGATCGGGATTGACCAGATCGCCCCGTGCATTGTCCGCGAAAACACGTCGCGGCCGAGGGCATCGGTGCCCAGCCAGTGTCCGGCGGATGGGGGCTGCAAGCGACGGCCGACCATGGCGAGCGGGTCGTCGAGCGGCCAGACGCTGACGGTCAGGACGGAGACGATCCAGAAGAGCAGCATCAGCGCGCCGATCTTCGCGGTGACCGGCAACCGATGCCAGAGGTCGCGGCTGCCCCCGAAGCGGCGGCGTCGGGGCAACCTGGCGATGGTTGGGGGCATCATCGCCATATCAGTGCACCTTGATCCGCGGGTTCGCCCAGGCATAGGCGATATCGGTCAGCAGGTTTGCCAGCAGGAAGGCCACGGAACCCACGATGGTGACTCCCCCGATGGCCGGATAATCAAGCGAGGCGGCAGCGCGCACCGCATAGGAGCCGATGCCGGGCCAGGCAAATATCGCTTCGGTCAGGACCGCGCCGGTGATCAGATAGGCGAAGGTAAAACCGAGGATCGTGAGTAACGGGATCATCGCATTCGGCAATGCGTGGCCAATGAGTACGGTGCGCTCGGAAGCGCCCTTGGCTCGGGCGGTGCGGGCGTAGTCCTGGCTCAGCCCCTCGATCAGAGAAGAGCGAACGATCCGGGTGATGATCCCGGTGACAGCCCAGCCCAGGACAAAAGCGGGAAGCGCGAGATGTGCCAGCGCCTGCCAGAAGAGAGTGATGTCTCCGGCAATGAGCGCGTCGATCGTGTAGAAACCGGTATGGTTCGCAGGTGGGGTCACCCGGGGAGGCAGGCGGCCGGTTCCCGGGACAATCTGGAAACGCACCGAGAAGATGTAGAGCAGGATGAGACCCGACCAGAAGATCGGAAGGGAAGACCCCACCAGAGCGAAGATGCGGGATATTCCATCCGTTGCGGTCCCTCGGAAACGCGCCGAAACGAGCCCCAGCGACAGGCCGAGCGCGGTCCCGACGATCATCGCGGCGATCACCAGTTCCAACGTTGCCGGCAGGCGTTCGGCAATATCGACAACGACCGGGCGGCGGGTGGCAAAGGAGGTTCCGAGGTCTCCGTGCAGGAGATTGCCGATATACGTCAGATAGCGGACAGGCAGTGGCTGATCGAGGCCCCACTGCGCCTTCACCGCCGCGACGACCTCGGGGTTCGACATCATCCGTTCGGGAACAAGGGCGGCCAGCGGGTCGCCCTTGGTCATTTGTGCGAGAACAAAGGAGACGCTCGCCACGCCCAACAGCAGAAAGGGAATAGCGATCAGCCGTCTGACGATGTAGGCGAGCATCCGTCCTCAGTTCCGTGAGATTTCGGCCAGCGGCAGGTTGCAGCAGGCAGAGTATCTTACCCCGGAAACGTCATTCCGGTAGGCCAGCACGAGATTCGGGGAAACGAGCGGGATAATGATCGCGTCTTTCATCATTTCTTCGCCGAGTTTCTGATAGGCGGCCTCGGCCTCCTCGCCCGAGGAGGCGAGCGCCTTGGCGTAGAGATCGGACTCGGCAGGGTTCACCACCAGATCCGGCTTGCCGACGCTGGCGCGACCGACCCAGGGGTGACCTTCGATCATGGCAAAATAGGCGATGTACTGGCCCGAGCCGTAGTAGTCGGGGGCGTAGTAGATCGCGGTCACCGGCCATTCGCCCGCGCCCAATTCGTCGCGCCAGACAGCCCAGGTTAGAGGCTTCAGTTCCAGTTCCACCCCGATTGCGGCGAAATCCTGCTGAACCTTCTGCATCATGATGTTGAAGTCGACGCCGTAGATGTTGTCGTTGGGATATCCCGCAACCAGCTTGAGGTCGGACAGGCCTGCATCGGCCAGCACCTTCTTTGCCTTCTCGATGTCCTGCGTGCGTGGGGTCAGCCCGGCAGTGCCCGGAAAGCCGTTCGGAATGGGCGCGGCCTGTTTCTTGCCGTTGCCGCCGACGGTGAAATCGAGCATCCCGTCGTAGTCGATTGCAGAGGCGAGGGCGTCGCGTACCTCGGGGGTCAGTATGTCGTCCATGCCCTTCGCACCCGGGATGAAGCCGATATAGACAAAGTTGTAGGAGGGTATGACCTCGGTCGTGACATCGGGTGAGCGGATTGATTGCGCGGTGTCTGCGTCGATTTGCATGGCAATGTCGACCTGCCCTGTCTCAAGCGCCTGCGCCTGGCTGACGGCGTCCTGAACCTGGGTCACGACGACTTCTGAGAAGGCTGGGGTCTTGCCATAGTAGTCATCGTTCCGGGCCAGTCGCAATTCGGCCTCGGGCGAGTAGGTCGCCAGCTTGAACGGGCCCGAACCCGCGGAATTGGCGAGAAACCACGGTTCTGCCTTGTCCGCCTCGGCGGCACTCTCGTCGGAGATCGCGCCGTTGGCCTCGGCCAGTTCGGCATTGATGATGCCGGTGTAGGGCGCCGAAACCTTGTTGAGAAATTCCGAGTTCGGCGCGTCCACGGTGAATTTCACCGTCCTGGCGTCCAGCGCCTCGGCGCCGGTCAGCCCGTCCATCAGAAACGAGGGAGACCCTTTTACGTTCTTCAGGCGGTTGAACGTCCAGATCACGTCCGAGGCCTCGACCGGTGAGCCGTCTGCGAAAGTCGCGTCCTTGAGGGTGAAGGTGAATTCAGTGAAATCGTCGTTGATCTCCCAACTTTCGGCGAGGTTCGGTACCAGTGACTGGTTGTCCGGGGCGAGTGTCACGAGCGTTTCATAGACTGCCGTGAGGTAGAACTGGCAGGTGTCGCAGAAGGCGCGGCTCGGGTCGAGCGAGTTCACGTCCATTGAGCGTGCGATTACCAGCGTATCGCTTTCCTGTGCCACAAGTTGTGGGGCGGTCAGCGCGCTCCCGGCAATCATCAGGGCGGCGAGACCTTTTCTGCGTAGGTGGTAAGACATCGTTGGTTTGCTCCCTATTGGCGCATGGTTGTCGGCCGCTTTTGCTCCGCCATGGCCATCAGAAGCTGCGATGGCTGGATACTGTCACGGTTCTGCTTGATCTCCTCGAAAGCGGCGCCCGTCGCCTCGAGGGTTTCGGCGATGTCCGCTTCGGTCATCGCCGCATTGATGAACATGTTATGGTAGGGGGAGAGATAGACGCCCCGCTTCAACGCGGCGGCGCAGAAGGCGTATCCGAGGCGGAAATCGGGATCGTCGTCGAAGAGGACCATCGGCAGGGTTTCTGGGCCGGTGTGGCGGAGGTCGAAGCCGAATCCCTTCGCCTGCTCAACGAGGCCGTTTCGGAATAGGGCGCCGATCTTCTGAATGTGGTCGAGATAGTCGGTCTCGCGGATGATCCGCACGGTCTCGAGGGCTGCTGCCATAGGCACGGCGGAAAACCAGTAGGAACCGGTAACGAAGATTCTGGAGGCTGCCTCGCGCGCCCTGTTGTTGCCGAGCAATGCGGAAATCGGCTGGCCGTTGCCCAGGACCTTGCCCCAGGCCGAGAGGTCCGGGCGGACGCCTATGGTTTCCCATGAGCAGTCGCGAGCCATGCGGAATCCCGCGCGTACATCATCCACAACAAGGAGCGCGTCATGTTCGTCAGCCAGTCTTCGGGCGGTATGGGCGTACTCGGCGTCAGGGAGGGTTTGATCGGTGAAAGTGTCGTGCCGGAAGGGCGTAGCAAAAATGCCGGCGAGATCGTTGCCGGCCTGCTTTACCGCGTCAGTCAGAGCCTGCGGGTCGTTGTAGTCGAAATAGATGAGATGGGCGCGGTCCTCTGCCAGCACCCCGCCGGGGCGCGGCGTGCTCCAGGGAAGCGAGCCGTGGTAGGCATTTGTCGCGACCAGAACCTTGCGTTTGTCGCGGTGGGCCCGGCTAATCATCAGCGCCATGGTGGTGGCGTCCGAACCGTTCTTGCAGAACATCGCCCAGTCGGCGTGCGAAATCATGTCGACCATGGCCTCGGCAAGATCGACGATCAGCGGAGAAGGGCCCGTCGAGGTGTCGATCTGTGTTTGTTGGCGCTGGATCGCAGTCATGATTTCGGGGTGCTGATAGCCTAACAGATTCGGCCCAAAGGCGCACATGAAGTCGATGTAGGTGTTGCCATCGGCATCGGAGATTCGCGTGCCCTCGGCCTGGGTGAAGAACTGTGGGAAACCCTCGGGCATGAGGATGGTCGACTGGTGGCCGTACATGCCGCCGGGAATGACCTGCGCCGCGCGTTCGCGCAGGGCGCGGTCCTTTGCATTGCTCCTCATGTCGGATCCTTGTTTTCTGAAATCTATATTGCTAATTTTAGCCTAGTGAGGGAAATAGAATGCTGCAACTGAAAACTTTTTTCCTCATCCTTCGGCTCAAGCTCTGCTAACCTTATAGAAATGCAGCAGAAAATATGGACGAGGCAAAGAGATTTGCGCCACGGTGACCAGGAAAGACTGAACCGCAACGCCTGAATTTAACCACAATTTATTCGGCTATCTTTCGCTGGTCGAAAGATGGCTTCAGCCATGTGTTGCGACAAACTCCCGAGCGACAGCGGTCACGCCCGGGGCGTCGAGCCGGTATTTGTCATAGAGCGCCGCAGGCGGTCCGACCTCGACGTAACGGTTGGGCACGCCGTGTTTCAGGAAAGGCAGGCGGGGCAGGTCCACGAGTACCTCGGCCACGGCGCTGCCGAGCCCACCGGTGATGTTGTGCTCCTCAACCGTCATGATCGCCCCGGTCTCCCGTGCTGCGGCCTCGATTTCGGATCGGTCCAGCGGGCTGATCGTATGCATATCGACGACGCGAACCGTAGTGCCGTCGGCGGCGAGCACCTCGGCTGCATCGAGCGCCGCGCGCACCTCGCTGCCGGTGGCGATGATGGTCAGATCCTTGCCTTCACGCAGGCGGATCGCCTTGCCGATCTCCACATCCGGTATGGTGTCGTAGACCAGCGGGTCGCGACCCCGGCCAAGGCGGATGTACATCGCTCCAGGGTGATCGACGGATCTTCGCAGCACCGCCCGCAGATGGTTTGCGTCGGTCGCGCAGATCACCGTAAGGTCGGCCATCACCCGCAGCATCCCGAGATCCTCGAGCGCGTGATGCGATGATCCGTAGAAGCCCATCGACATGCCCGAATGTGTTCCAATCACCCGCACCGGCATTTTCGGATAGGCGCAGTCGGTGCGAATCTGTTCGGCACCCAGGATAGCGGCGAAGCTTGCAAAGGTGGCGACATAAGGGACGAGGCCGCAAGCAGCCATACCGGCAGCGGCGGTGATCATGTTCTTTTCGGCAATGCCGAAATCAAAGAAACGCTCGGGATGAACGTCCCTGAAGTCGTTGGTTCGGTTGGCTGAAGCGAGATCGGCGGTGGCCACGACGATCCGTTCATCGGTCTTCGCCATCTCGGCCAGTTCTTCGCCCAGCACGAAGGCGGGCATGCCTTGTTTCGGTGTGCCGCGCACCGAGCGGTGGTCCTTGAACCTCGTCGCGCCCTCTGTCGTGCCGCGGAAGATCTCTGCCTCGTTCTGCATCTCGGTTGTCATTCTGCGGGCTCCGGCTCGATGGGCATTAGTCCGGCTTCGAGTTCCTTCATGACGTCGTCATAATCCTCGCCGACGAGGTTCCCGACATGCCAGTCGAGCGACATCTCCATCCGCTTCACCCCGCGTCCCTTTACTGTGTCGAAGACGATGGCCTGCGGCTTGCCCGTGGTGCCAGCGGGCAGGTTGTCGAAGGCGCCCATTACCGAGGGCAGGTCGTGGCCATCGACGCGCTGGACGTCCCAGCCGAAGGCCGCGAAGCGTTCATGTACCGGTTCAATCCCCATGATGTCCTCGGTGTGGCCGTCGATGCACAGACCGTTGCGGTCGAGCAGGATCACCAGGTGGCCGAGCTGAAAATGTCCGGCGGCGATCACTGCCTCCCAGATCTGACCTTCCGATATCTCGCCGTCTCCCAGCATGACGTAGGTCCGATAGTCGCGCCCCTGAAGGCGTCCGGACAGTGACATACCGACGCCGACCGAAAGCCCGTGGCCAAGCGAGCCCGAGGAAAAGTCGAGGCCGCGGACCTTCTTCATGTCCGGGTGATCGCCATAATTCGACCCGAGCCGCGTGTAGGTGTTGAGCTCCGATGGATCGAAATATCCCAGATCCGCGAGAACGGGGTAGAGGCCGATGGCGGCGTGACCCTTCGACATGACGAAGCGGTCACGGTCGGGCCAGTTCGGTTTCGAGGGCTCGATCCGCATCTGGGCATAGTAGAGCGCGGCGAGAATCTCTGCACAGGAGAAGGTAGAGGAGTAATGTCCCGCTCCGGCAATGCGTGTCAGTCTGACGGTTTCAGTGCGGATGAACTTCGCCCGGTCCTCAAGGACCGCGTAGTTCACGTTGGAGCGATGTGTCATCGGCGCTCTTTCGGCTGTGCTGCGAATCCCTGAATTTGATATATCAGATGCCGCGTGCAATCAAGTATCAATGACGGATTTTGTCGAAAACCTGACTAAAACCTCCGAAATCTCTACCCGCTGCCGTTCTTATGATATATCAATAGGGGGCCAGGCCGAAACCTGTATCAATTGACCGATTCCATGCGGGTGAGCTGGGTTCGGCAGGGCGGATCGCCGGGAGGAGGCACAAACCTGTCTGCCGGTGGAGGAAGGGACTTGAAACGTTTATCTGGCCGCGCGATGCGGTGAGTCTGGCGAAAACGATTTGGAGCGTTGGCGGAGAAGCTATGGGCGAGGTGAGGGTAGATTCGGGGGCCGAGCAGGACGCCTTGTCGCTGTCCGAGATCGTTTATGCGAAGCTACGACAATCGTTGATGCGGGCCGAATTGAAGCCGCATGAACGCCTCAAGGTGCGCAACCTCGCTCAGCAGATGGGAACCTCTGAGACACCGGTGCGCGAAGCGCTCTTCCAGCTCGCCCACGAGGGCGCCATCGAGATCCGGCCGCGCTACTATATTCGAGTTCGCCGCCTGACATTCGCCGAATATACCGAGATCCGCGATATTCGCCTGCAACTCGAACCTCTGGCTGCGGAGCGCGCGTTGCCGCATATCGATGATACGGTGATCGACGAACTTGCCGCGACCCACAAGGCTCTGGTGGCAGCAGAGGCAAACGGTGACTGGCAAACAGCGCTGCAGATGAACTTTGACTTTCACTTCGGCCTCTATACCCGGTCCGGTATGCCGACCCTGACAGAGGTTCTCGAAGGCCTCTGGATCCGAATTGGTCCGCTACTCAGCGAACTCTACCCGAATGCCCACCCGACCTATTCCGAGCGGCACCAGCACCTTAACGTGCTCGATGCGCTTCGGGCGCGCGATGCCTACACGCTGCGTGAAGCGATCCGTATGGATCTGTTGGAGGGCGGGAAGAATCTGCGCCAGCATCTGATGGAGTACGAGAAAGCCGCAGCGGTTCAGGCCGAAACCCGCCGTCGCTGATCCATTAGAGACCCGGTGGGGTTTTCCCGGCCCACGGTCTGTCCTCCTCGATCATCGCGGCAAGGGCGAGAAGGTTCATGTCGTCGTACCAGCGGCCGACGAATTGTACCGAGGTCGGCAGCCCATCCGACGCAAAACCGGAGGGGATGGCAAGTGCCGGGTTGCCGGTCAGGTTGAATGGATAGCAATAGGGCGACATGCCAACCCGGGTCAGGCCGTTCTCCTCGCCTTCGACGATGACTTGACCGTCCAGCGCATCGAAATCGGCGGCAAGGGCTGTGCGGGTCACCGTCGGCGTCACGATCACATCGTAGCGGTTGAAGAGTTTCTGAACCCGGCGGTAGAGCCGGGTTCGGGCGATCTGGGCCCTGCGGTACTCATCGGTGCTGAAACCCCTGCCGCGCTCGATGAAGCCGAGGAAGACCGGATCCATCTGCTCGCCGAACTTTGGCACATAAGGATCGCCTGCGACGGCGATGTTGGCTTGGTACATGACCCGGCCTTCATACTCGATCCAGTCGATCTTGTCGGTTACCTCCTCGACATGCGCACCACGAGCGGTCAGCGCGTCCAGCACGGCGCGGGTATTGGCGGCGACCTCGGTCGAGAGCAGGCGGTTGTGGAACCTTTCAATAAAGCCCACGCGGAGTCCGTACAGTGTCGCGCCGGTCAGGGTGGCGATTGGAGGCGGCGCGGCGAGCGACCAGGGGTCGAGGGGATCGGGCCCTGCGAGGGCACCGACCATCAGCGCCGCGTCCTCGACGGTGCGGGAGAGCGGCCCGGCTGCGGCGTAGCCGAAAAAGGCGTCGACCGCCTCCTGGTAGGGAAAGAGGCCGGGTGAGGGTTTGAGCCCTACGGTTCCACAGGCCGCTGCCGGGATCCGGATCGAACCCGCGCCATCGGTCCCGAGGCCGAGCGGGCCGAGCCCGGCGGCCACCGCGCAGGCCGCTCCGCCAGAGGATCCACCGGCATAGCGGCTGGTATCCCACGGGTTGCGGGTGGTTCCGAAATGTGGTCCGTCGGTCTGACCCTTGTGTCCGAATTCCGGTGTGTGGGATTTCGCAAAGATCACCGCTCCAGCCTTGCGCAGGCGGGTGACCAATACGTCGTCGCTTTCCGGGATGTTCCCTGCATGGACCGCCGAGCCGTATTCCGTCGGTATTCCCTCGGTGCGGAGCAGGTCCTTGACGTGGACCGGCAGCCCGTGCAAGGGCCCCAGATCCCCGCCCGTCAACGCGGCTTCCGCGGCTTTTGCCTCGTCCCGTGCCCGTTCAGCGGCGACGAAGGAGAAGGGGTTCAGCCGGTCCGCCTGCGCCTCGGCCCGGGCAAGCAGGGCGTCGAGATATTCGACCGGGGATATCTCTCTGCGTTTGAACATCGCCACAGCTTGTGCGGCGGTCAGCCATGCGAGTTCCGTCATTGATTCAGTCTCCATCGTAGAGGTGGCAGGCCACGCGATGCCCCGGCGCTACCTCGCGCAGGGCGGGGGCCGCTGTCCTGCAGCGGTCGAAGGCCATGGGGCAACGCGGGCAGAGGGTGCAGCCGTCGGGCCGGTCAAGTATGCTCGGCACTTCGCCACGGATCGGCGGCTTGCGGGAGCTGACCTCGGGACGTGGGATGGCGGCGAGGAGGGCTTGTGTATAGGGGTGCTTCGGGTTCTCGTAGAGTTCGCGCTTTTCGGCCAGTTCGACGATCTCACCGGCGTAGAGCACTGCGATACGGGTCGAGACGGCCCGCACCACGGCGAGGTCGTGGGCGATGAACAGATAGGACAGGCCCAGCCGATCCTGAAGATCCATCAGAAGGTTGATCACCTGCGCCTGCATAGAAACATCGAGCGCGGCCACGGCCTCGTCGCAGACGATGAAATCCGGATCGAGCGCCAGCGCCCGGGCGATCACGATCCGTTGTCTTTGCCCGCCCGAGAATTCATGCGGGAAACGGTCCGCGAAGCTGGCCGAAAGGCCCACGAGTTCGAGAAGTTCCGCCACCCGGTCGGCACGATCTTTGCGGGACCAGCCGCCCTGGATGTCGATTGGCTCGGCAATCACGTCCGAGATCCGCATTCGAGGGTTCATTGCCGCGTGCGGATCCTGAAAGACGAATTGCAAACGGTGCCGGACCTTGGCCAGCGCCCGTTTCCCATGGGAGCCGGTGATCGTCTCCCCGAACAGTTCGATCTCGCCCCCGGTGGCAGGCAGCAGTCCCACGAGCATCCGCCCGATGGTCGATTTGCCCGAGCCGCTTTCGCCCACAACCCCCAGCGTTTCGCCCGGCATCACATCGAAACTGGCATCGTTGACGGCACGAAGGACGCCTTTGCCTTTGCCACGGGAGCCCACCCTAAAATCGCGCTTCAGGTTGCGGACGCGGATGATCGGGCCTGTGGTTTCGAGATCCTTCATGTGACGGTCCCTCGCGCATCCATGCGGATGGGGCAGCGGATTCGGTGGTCGGAGGCGAAGTTCTCCAGCGGTGGCGGTTCGGCAGAGCAAGAAGGCTGCGCCATCGTACAGCGCGGAGCGAAGTTGCATCCGGTCGGGCGATTGCCCGGATCGGGGATCCGGCCGGGAATGGCGAAAAGTCTGTCGGTGTCATGATCCGCAGAGGGGATTGCGCGAAGAAGGCCTTCGGAATAGGGATGAGCCGGACGCCTGAAGATGGTGCGTGCGTCGGCATCCTCGACCAATTCGCCCGCATACATCACCAGTACCCGCTCGGCGAATTCGGCGACGAGGCCAAGGTCGTGGGAAATCAGGATGACGGACATGCCGATTTCCTCTCGCAGGTCCCGAAGTAGCTCCAGGATCTGCGCCTGCACGGTGACGTCGAGGGCTGTTGTCGGTTCGTCGGCAATAAGGAGGCGAGGGCGGCAGGCGATGGCCATGGCGATCATCACCCGCTGGCGCATCCCGCCCGACAGCTGGTGCGGATAATCGGTGATCCGGCGCCTGGCATCCGGGATTCGCACCATGTCGAGCAGTGAGATCGCGGCCTTCTCGGCGGCAGGGCCGTCGAGCCTTTGATGTATCTGCAAGGTCTCGCCGATCTGTTCACCGATATTCAGAACCGGATTCAGCGAATGCATCGGGTCCTGAAAGATCATCGCGATGTCGCGGCCGCGCAATTCGCGCAGTTTCTTCTCGGGCATTTCCAGCAGGGGTTGTCCGTCGAAGTCGATCCGTCCCGATATCCGCGTGTTCCGTTCCGCATGCAGGCGCAGGATCGACAGCGCGGTAACGGATTTGCCCGACCCGCTCTCACCCACGATCCCGAGGCTCGATTTCGTGTCGAGAGAAAAGCTCACGTCGTCTACCGAGCGTATCCAGCCGCTGTCTACCCGGAAATCGACTGTGAGGTTCCTGACATCCAGCATGGTCATGCCTCGATCTTGAGCCGGGGGTCGAGCACGTCGCGCAGACCGTCTCCGAGCAGGTTGATGCCGAGAGCGGAGAGGCTGATTGCAAGGCCGGGGAAGAGCATGATCCACCAGGCCTCGACGGAGTAGTCGCGGCCTTCGGCGATGATGTTGCCCCAGGAAGGTTGCGGTGGTGGCGGGCCGATCCCGAGGAAAGAGAGCGCGGCTTCGGCGAGAATCGCGTAGGCGAACACGAAGGTGAACGAGACAAGCAGCGGTGCGAGACAGTTCGGCAGAATATGCCTGAAAATGATCCGTCCGCTGCCCGCACCACTGACACGCGCCGCATCGACGTAATCGAGTTCGCGGATGACCAGGGCCGAGGCGCGGACGATTCGGGCCATTCGCGGGACGTAGGCGGCTGCCAGCGCGATGATGACGCTCGAGACCTGTGGGCCAAGGGCTGCGTTAATGCCGATGGCGAGCAGGATCGCGGGGAACGCGAGAAGCGCATCCATAATTCGCATGATCACGCCGTCAGCCGTGCGGAACCACGCCGAAGCCATGCCGACCATCGCCCCGCCGGCCGCAGCCAGAAGTGCCGAGGCGAAGCCTATCCAGAGCGATATCCGGGCGCCGTAGAGAACACGGGTAAAGATGTCGCGCCCGAAATTGTCGGTGCCAAAAAGATGCGTGGCCGAGGGAGGCGAGAAGCGTTCCCGGAGCGACATGGCGGTCGGGTCTCCGTTCGTTACCAGCGGTGCGGCAGCGGCCAGTATCACGATCACCAGCACGATCCCGGCGCCGATGCGAAACGACCGGTGCCGCCAGAGGCGCCGCAACAGGATGCGGCGGCGCGCGGCTCCCGGCGAGATGTCATCTGCGACGAGGGGCGAGGACGTCGCGGCGTCAGTCATAGCGGACCCGAGGATCGACATAGGCATAGATCAGGTCGATCACGATGTTGATAAGGACGAAGGCGAAGCCGAGCAGCAGCATGGTTCCCTGTACCACCGGATAGTCCCGGGCCATGATCGCCTGTACTAGAAGCCGTCCGATGCCCGGCAATGCAAAGATCTGCTCGATCACCACCGAACCACCGATCAGAAGCGAAAGGATGTAGCCCGAGACCGTGACCACTTGCATCAGCGTGTTGCGGAAGGCGTGCTTCATGATCGTGACGCGGACCGAGACCCCCTTGGCGCGGGCGGTGCGGATGTAATCCTGATCGAGCACCTCCAGCATGGCCGAGCGGGTCATCCGGGCAAGGTAGCCGATCTGGAACAGTGCCAGCACCACGGCCGGCTGGATCAGAGAGGCGAGCCAGCGGCTGAAATCCTCGTGCAACGGCACATACCCGGCGGAGGGGAGCCAACCCAGAGTGACCGAGAAGAGAATGACCGAGAGGATCGCGATCCAGAAATTGGGAACTGACACGCCGACGAGAGCCAGCACCATCACCGCGCTGTCGACCCATGTGTCTCGCCATACGGCTGCCACGACGCCCAGAACGATGCCGACGGGGATGGTGATGATGAAGGCCACGAGGGCGAGCGAAAGTGTGACCGGCAGGCGTTCGAAGAAGGCCTCGATCACCGGCTGGTTCAGCATCAGTGATCTGCCGAAATCGCCCTGCAGCAGGTTGGTGACCCAGAGCCAGAGTTGCACGGCAACCGGCTGGTCGAGCCCGAGGTCGCGGCGGACCTGCGCGATGGCATCTTTGTCTGCCATGTCGCCCGCGATGATCGTTGCCGGGTCGCCCGGCAGCATATGCATCAGCAGGAAGGTTAGGACCGCCACCACCAGCATCACCGGGATCGCCTGCGCGATACGGAACACGATGAGTCGTGACATGCGGGACGTCTCCTGCTCGGGGAAGTCATAGATTGGGAGCGGGCGGTCACCCGCCCGCTCCGGGACTGGCTTCAGGTTAGCGGTCGAGCCACATGTCCCAGAAGGTGTTGATGTTGTAGGGGCGGAAACCCTTCAGGTCGGTTGCGAGCGCCCGATTGGAGCCGCGATCAGAGACCTTGATCATGTAGGCACCTTCCAGCACCTCGGCCTCGATGTCCTTCCAGGCCGCCACGCGGTCCGGCAGTGCCAGTGAACTGTAGAACTTGGCATAGGCGGTATCGAGCTTTTCGTTGTTCTCGATATGCGGGAAGTTGTAGATCATCGTCTCCCACTGCTGCGGCCCCAGGATCGGGTTGGAACAGAACGACGTGGTCGAGACGTTCCATCCGCCGTTCCCGGACTGCAGATTCGATGCATTGGTGGTCCAGTCGGTCACATCGAGTTTCACGTTCATCCCCGCCGCCTTGAGCTGTTCGCCAAGAACGATGATCGAATCCCGCATGTAGTCGTAGTTGGTGTTGGTCTGGAGCAGGATCTGCTCACCCTTGTAGCCGGCTTCTTCCAGAAGTGTCTTGGCTGCCTCCGGATCGCCCGCATCATACCAGCCGGCGTTTTCCTCACCGATGAAGTAGTCGCCACCGGGGTAGACCATCGAAAAATTCTTGTTGGCCGCCTCGCCGCTGGCGAGGATCAGGTCATCGACGTCGGCTGCGGTGCGGATCGCCTGGCGGATCAACCGGTTGTCGGTTGGTGCCTGGCCGGAATGCACGATCAGATACTGCTGACAATACGGGAAGACGGTGACCGGTTCGACGCCCTCGGCTCCCTCCAGGCGTTTGGCCAGGTCGAGTGGCAACGACGTTGTGATATCCGCCTCGCCGGTCTGCATCGCCGCGACGCGGGCATTGGCCTCGGGCAGGAAGTTGTAACGCACGGCATCGACATAGACCGTCTTCTTGCCGACGTAACCGCTCGGCCCGTCGCTGTCCTCGCGCGCTTGATAATCGGCGTTCTTCTCGATGATGAGGTGACTGTCCTTCACCCATTCGCCCGGCTTGAACGGTCCAGTGCCGATCACCTCGATCTCGCGCGGAGGCGCGTTCCGCTGCGAGGCGGGCATGATGTAGAGCGGATAGACCGGGGTCTTGAGCTGGTCGATAAAGACCGCGTTCAGGTTGTTGAGTTCAATGACAAAAGTGTAGGGGTCGGGCGTTCGGTATTCTTTCACGTCGGCCAGCGTACCCTTGCCGGGGCTGACCTCGGCATAGCGCTCATAGGTCGCTTTCACATCTTCCGAGGTCATCTCCTGCCCGTTGTGGAACTTCACGCCCTGGCGGAGCTTGAAGGTGAAAGTCTTGCCATCGTCCGAGATTTCATAGCTCTCGGCCAGCATCGGCTTGGCCGAATAGTTCTCGTCCATCGAGACGAGACCTTCCATGACGTGGGCGAGCACTTCCAGTTCCACGAGGCTCGCTGCCATCTGCGGATCGAGTTGACCGGGACCGGAGTTGTTGGCGTAGATGATGGTCCCTCCCTCTTTCGGCTCCTGTGCGAGAGCAGTTCCGAGTGGTGCTGAGGTCAGAATCGTGGCGGAGAGCAGCGCGCCGAGGGCTTTTCTGCTGGTGAAGTGTTTCATCTGGTTTCCCTGTTGTCGGTTTCCGGGTGTCCGGGCCGGCTGTCGGTTGCTCCGGCCTTCTCTGTGGTTGGGGTTATGTGATCTCAGGCAGGTTCGAACCTCGTGCGAGCGGTGGCATGGGCTGCAACTGCGGCGGGGGAATAGGCCATCGGCACCATTTCGCCCCGCGCCCAGAGCGGGTTCTGGTCAGAGTAATGCGAACTGCCCGCGTGGCCGGACGTGCCGTGCAAGACGATCCAGCGGCTGTTGTCCCAGTCGGCGAGATCGAAGATGTAGCGGGCGACGGGACCATAGACGGATCGTGTGCCGTAGTCGGGGAAGCCACCGGTCGCAAGCACACAGTCACCATCGCCGCCGGTCGGATCCGAGCTGGGCGGGGCAACGCCCGGATCTTCGGGGAAAATATGCGAAAGCGGGTGGATGAAAACCGGCCGGTGCGCAACGCCCCAAGGCTGGGGCTGCTCCCTGGCCGAGACAGTGGCGATGGCCTCGCGGATTACATCGTCCCAATTTACGCCATTGAGAAGGGACGTGTCGTTTTCCCGCAGCAGGTTTGGCAGGATCCACCAAAGCTGGTTCAGCGCGGGTATGCCTGGCGCGGGCGAGGCGGCGACATGGGTTGATGCCTTGTCGAGCCCAGAGCGGCGGACGAGGATGCGGGTCATCTCTTGCCGGATCGTATAATAGATCGTCGGCGCGGTAAGACCCGGATCCATCCGCCCATCCCAGGTTTCCAGCATCTCAACCAGCGGCCCATCCCCCGCGCCGACGATTCTCGCGGCGATCTCGCGCGCCGGTTCGCTGTCGGTGTCGCGCAGGAAGTCCTGCATGTCCCCGGCAGTGAGCCCCGGGAGCCGCTCGATTCGGGCGGCGAGGCGGCTCGCGCGGGTGCTCGGGTGGCAGTCGGTCGCAATGTAGTCGGGGTGATCCTCGGGAACAGGCCGGTTGTTTGCCGTGACGACGTAGCCCGCTGCGGGGTCCAGCTCGCGCGGCATCCGTTCGAACGGTATATAGCCACGCCATTCATGTTCCCCGGTCCAGCCGGGAACCGGCAACCAGCCGTTGATCCGGTCGCGTTCGGGCACAGTTGCGCGGACCAGCACACCGATATGGCCGTCCCTGTCAGCGCCGACCACATTGTGGTCGATCACGCCCCATCCCTTGCAATGGTCATAGAATTCGTCGAGCGAGCGGGCTGTCATCATCGGCAAGAGGCAGTTGAGCGAAAGATCGGTGTCATAGAGCTGCGCCGACTTGAGCGCCAAGGCCTTGCCGGTGGCCGGGTCTCCGGCGATCACCGGGCCGTGGCGGGTTTCATGGACGGTGATGGTTTCACTGGCCGCGCCGCGGACCGAGATGGTCTCTTGCCTCGTGACTGTTTCCCCGGGGCCATTCTCGGTGCGAAAGGTCGCACCGCCGTCCGAGAATTCCTCGACATAGAGGTCGTGAAGATCCGCAAAGGTGTGGGTCACGCACCAGGCGACATTTTCGGTATGGCAGAAATGGGGAAAGGCGGGGACCCCGGGAACCGTGAGGCCGATAGCATCGAATTCGGGGCCGGTCAGATGCAGCTGGGTATACATGCCCGGAATCTCGTACTGCCGGTGCGGATCGCCCGCGACCAAAGGCATGCCCGTGGCCGTCCGCGCTCCGGCGATCGCCCAGTTGTTCGAGCCGCCGACGGTGCCGTCCTCTGGCCCGAAGCCCGAAAGAGCTTCGATTGCGGGTGCGAGTTCTTCCAGTGTCGCGGTCAGGCGGCGACCCTCCGGGCCCTGCGGCACGATGTACCGCTCCGGGCCGTTGTCATCATAGCGCAGCAGTGGCACGGCTGCGGCGCCCACTGTGCCGAGCGCCGCGGCGCGCCACAGTTTGAACCAGACCGACCCCATCAGGATCCCGCGCTGACGCATGACGGCGACCGAGAACCAGGGTTCCCAGCGGATCGGCCTTTCGCCCATCAATTTGTACTCTGCCGCCGTGCCGCCAGCGTCGATCCAGGCATTCACGCCGCGCGCATAGCTTTCCAGCATCGCCCTGGTTTCGGGGTTGAGTGCCGCGAAGTCCCGCCTTGCTGCAGCCTCGGCACCCAGCTGGCGTGCCAGTCTGTCAGCCGGCAATGCGGAGGGACCGGTCCATTCGGCAAGGCGGCCGATACCTCGGCGCAGGGCGGCCTCCATCTGCCACATCCGGTCCTGAGCGTGGATATATCCGTTCAGTATGAAGAGATCGGAAGTGTTCAGGGCTCTGGCATGTGGGATACCCCACTGATCCCGGATCACTTCGGCGCCCGAGGCGAGGTCCGACAGGAAGACGCGCTCTGCTTCGATTGCCGCAATATCGTTGGCCAGCGCGTCCATGATGCCCCCGGATTGATTCGGATATATCATGACGCCAATCATCTTTGTTCAGCGAACAAAAAACCAGCAATATTTTGGCGCCTTCCCGAGAAATACCTGAGTAAATCCACGTTATGTGCGATATGAGCGTGCCGCGGGCATCAATTATGATATATTAGATTGATGGGCTTGCAGGGCTGGGAAAGCCCACGCGCTGGCGATGGGGCCGGGAAGGATATGAGATGATCATTGTGACGGGCGGAACTCATGGCATCGGACGGGCGGCGGCGGAAATCCTGGCCATCGAGGGTCGCGCGGTTCTGATTGCCGGTCGCGATGCAGAGGCCGGGGCGGCGCTGGCGGCGGCGCATGAGCGCATCCAGTTTCATAAGACAGACGTCTCGGTCGAAGAGAGCTGCAGCACGCTGGTCGATCGCGCGCTGGAACTCGGCGATGGAAAAATCGCGGGTCTTGTGAACAATGCGGGGCTGGGTCGGCGTCACGTTTTTGCCGAGACGAGCCTTGCCGACTGGGATGAGGTGATGAACGTGAATGCCCGCAGCGTCTACCTGATGACGCGGCTTGCTCTGGGTGGGCTGATCGCGGGGCGGGGGGCCGTGGTCAATGTCTCGTCCATCGCCGGCAAAGCCGGGGAGGAAGAGCTGGCGATCTATACTGCCTCCAAAGCCGCGGTGATCGGGTTGACCCAGGCACTGGCGTTGGAGCTGGGGCATCTCGTCCGGTTCAACGCGGTCTGCCCGGGGCAGATCGGGACGCGGATGATGAGTCATGTGCTTTCCGATAACCGTCGGCGGCAGGAACTGGAGCTGCGCATCCCGGCGGGCCGGATTGCCCGGCCGGAGGAGGTGGGCGAGGTGATCGCCTGGCTGGTGTCGGAAAAGTCCTCGTATGTAAATGGTGCTGTCCTGCCGGTCGATGGTGGTGAGACGGCGGGGTTGAGAACACCTCGCCACCCGGAGTGAGGATCCAGCCAGTCAACGTGCCGGGTTCACCATAGCCGAAAGTCGTGTGGAACCCTGTCTTGAGATTCTCAGTCCAGACGAAGTCCGAGGGCCGGAACTGATCACCTCGGACACATGCCGTACGGCGTTTTCAACAAGACCGGTGCAGAGCCGCTGGCCCGCAGCGTGGATTTCTGCCAGTTCACCGTTGGGTTCGAGAACCTCGATGGCCTTCACCTCTATCGTCACTGGTCTGCCCAAGTGCCCGAGCGAACCTGTGACTGGCGGGGCGTTTGGGCCAACTGGATGCGGCAGTAGGCCGGCGGCATTCTCCGGCGTGACATTCACACGCACCCGGGCCTCGATTGACTGCAAACTTGTGGCGTGGAACCTCACCCTTTAGGTTGGTGCAGCGTCTGGAGGGAGCCAAACTTTGAGTGACTCACGAGATCTACTGGCCGAACTGACGCAGAACCGGCCGATGCGCCGGCGCGGGATCGAACGCTATCATCGCATTCTCGATGTGACCGAAAAATTGCTGTCGGACAGTGGTGACGAGGATATCGGCCTCGCCCAGATAGCAGAACAGGCTGAGATCTCGCTGGCATCGGTCTACTACTTCTTCCCGAACAGAAACGCCGTTTATGCGGCATTGGCGCTTCGTTTCAACGATGAGATTTACGAGCGCTCGATCCGGCCGCTCACCGACCCGGAGCCGCAATCCTGGCAGGAGCTTCTCGATATGAAGCACAAGGCTGCGGCGGAGTTTCAGAACAGCCGACCGGCGGCCCTGCGCCTGTTTCTGGGGGCAGGGGTGTCAGCTGCTGTTCGAAGTGCCGATTTCATCGGAAACGCCCGGCTTGCCCGCAGCCGCGCCCGGATGTTCGAGGCGTATTTCGACATCCAGAACATGCCGGATCTGCCGCATTGGCTCGAGATGTCGGCTGCGGCAATGGACGGGATATGGTCGCTGTCCTACGGGTATCATGGTGTCATCACGGAGGAATACCGCGCGGAAGCGACAGCCTGCGCGGTTACTTACCTCCGGCGTTTTCTTCCAGAGTATTTGACGCGGATACCCGTTACACAGGCGTCACTCGATCGTATCCGGATAGAGCTGGACATGCCGTCGCCTACCGCCGGGCTTGGTCTGCGACGACCAAGATGAAACGGGGAGGGTGTGTTCGTGGCGCCTGTCCATGACGAACCCGAACCCGTTTCGCCGCGTCGGAACAAACCGCAAGGTCATCCGACAGGCGGTGATGCCGTGCGCCTGATTTCTGCTGTCTTGGCGAAACGCCGAGGATCTTGTCCACGAGCGTGAATGGTTGTGAGCCATAATTCCGTTCGGTTCTGAGGGCGCGTTTCTGTCGGCGTGATCGGGGCAAATCTGCTCACTACAGAGCCGGGGGCGCTCACAGGTGAAGTTCAGGATGGTGCGAATATTCTCATGCAAATGCGTGCGCTGGCGTCGAAATCATGCCGATATTGACATGCGATATCACGATGAATAGTGATAGTTATCGTTTGGAGGGGCGGCATGAAGACGAACCGAAAATGGCTGGCCGCTATTGTTCTGGCTGTTGCGGGTGTCGCTGCATATTCGGCCGTTGGTCTGTTTGGGGGCGCTGGTGCGGTTGCGCCTCCGACATCGGTGCAGATCGCGTTTGCTGACGACGCGTCGCCTGCTGACGCGGCACTGGCGGAAATCTACGACCGGGCCTGCCGGGCCTGCCATTCCGTTGATGGAAGCGGTGCGCCACTGACCGGTCACATGGCCGATTGGCAGGCGCGGGAAACCCTGCGCGGCGGCATGCAGGCGCTGCTCAGATCAACCCGGCAGGGGTATCGGGACATGCCCGCGATGGGTCTATGCAACGATTGTTCCGATGACGAGTTCCTGGGACTGATCGCGTTCATGAAGACCGGAGGCGCATGATGGACATCACCCGCAGAAAGGCGCTTGTCGCGGCCGTTGCCGCCGGGGCGGCGGTTCCCAGTGTCCGCTATGCGGGCTGGGCGAGCCGGGACAGGATGCGTGACGATTTCGGCGCGGCACCCGCGATTTCGGACGGGGATGAACGCTGGTCGAACTGGTCCGGGCTTCAGCAGGCGACACCCCGGCAGATCGCCGTGCCGCAGGACGAGGACGAGCTGGTCGACCTGGTCGCTAACAGCAGCGGACGGCTGCGCCCCGTCGGCAGCGGCCATTCGTTCACGGGGCTGGTGCCGACGGACGATACCATCGTCGATCTTGGCCGATTGGCGGGGCTGGTCGAGACCGACCGGAACAGCCGGCGCGCCTGGATCCGGGCGGGCACAAGGCTGCGTCATGGCGCGCGTCTGCTGGCCGACGAGGGGCTCGGCCTGACCAACCTGCCGGATATCGACGTGCAGACATTTGCCGGCTCCTTTGCGACGGCGACACATGGCACCGGGGCCAGGCTGACGGCAATTCACGACCATGTCGTCTCGATGCGGATGGTGACGCCGGATGGTTCGCTGCGCGAGATCAGCCGCGACAGCGATGCAGATCTGTTTGCCGCGGCGAAAGTGTCTCTTGGCGCGTTGGGGATCGTCTCGAGCTATGAATTGCAGCTCGTCGAGACCTACAACCTCAGCCAGCGGACGGTGGTGCAGAAGACCGAAGACCTGCTCGCGGATGCGGAACGGAAATTCGAAACGCACCGGAACTACGAATTCTTCCTCCTGCCGAACGTGCCGCTGGGGGCAGAGGTCATCCACGACCTTTACGAGGGCGAGGTGGATACGGACCGGCAGGAACTGGATGCCAACGGGTTTCTGGACTCGCTGCGCGCCCTGCGCGACCACGCCGGATGGGCGCCGTGGCTGCGCCGGCAGGCCTTTCTTCGTCTCGCCCCGCGTGGCGTGGTCGAACAGGAAAACGGCGCATACTGGAGGTTGCTGACCTCGTCCCGCCAGATCAAGTTCAACGAGATGGAATACCACATCCCGCTGGAGAACGGCATGAAGGCCGTCCGCGAGGTGGCCGCCCTGCTGAACGGTGATCCCGATCAGTATTTCCCGATGGAAGTGCGCCGCGTTGCCCAGGATGATGCCTGGCTGAGCCCGTTCAATGACGGCCCGCGCATGTCAGTTGCGGTCCACGCCGCCCATGACGAGAAGATCGGCCATTTCTTTTCGGAACTCGAGCCGATTTTTCGAAAACATGGCGGGCGGCCGCATTGGGGAAAACTGCATTCGCTGGGCCGCGACGACCTGGCGGCGCTCTATCCCCGCTTTGACGATTTCAACGCGATCCGCCGCGAGCTCGATCCCGAAGGGCGCATGCTCAATGCGCATCTCGACCACCTTTTCACCGGGGCCTGAGCCGTGCTGCCTCTCGCGGCCCCGGGCGGGGTGATCCAAACAACGAGGAAACCAGGATCATGCTCTTTGCCGTGCTGATGTTCGTTCTTCCCGCCATCCTGATCGGCCTCTGCCAGCGGATTGATGTCCTCGACCGGATCGGGGTGGTCATCCTGACCTTTGCCCTGGGCATGTTCATCGCCGCCCTGTTCAGCGGGACGGCGCTGTTCCAGAACGACGCCTTCAGGTCGCTCCAGACCACGGTCTCCGAGGTGAGCGTGGCCCTGGCATTGCCGCTGATCATCTTTTCGACCAGCCTGAGGACCGCGCTGCGGGACTCGGGGGGCGCGCTGAAGGCAATGGGGCTGGCATTGGTCTCGGTGTGTCTGGCCAGCTTTGCCGCCGCGTTTTTCTTTGCGGGGTCGGTCGATCTTGTGTGGCAGGTTGCCGGCATGGCGACCGGGGCCTATACCGGCAGCGGCGTCAACCTGGCGGCGGTCAAGACGGCTATCGGCGCGGACCAGGACACGTTTCTGACGATGGTGACCTACGACATCGTCTATTCGGCGTTTTTCATGCTGGTGGTGATGGTGTTTGGCCAGCGTCTGGCCGGGCTGGTGCTGCGCCCCTATGTCTTCTCCGGCGCCTCCGATGTCGCGTCGGCCAGCGGGATCGAGCATATCGCCAGCGAAAGCGCCTCCGGCTACCTGTGCCTGATCCAGCGCCGCTACATGGCGGGCTCGCTCGTGGTGCTTGCCGCATCGGCCATCGTCGTTGTGATTTCGCTGGTCATCTCGGGCCTGTTTCCGGCCGGCTGGTCCTCGACGGCGACGATCCTGTCGATCACCACGCTTGGCATGATCGGATCCCTGTTGCCGGCGCTGCATCGCAGGCGCACGGGCTTTCACCTCGGCATGTATCTCATACTGGTCTTCTGCCTCACCTCGGGCACCATGCTGGACACGGCGGTCCTGACCGATATGAACTGGGCGCTGGGCGGTTACTTCGCATCGATCCTGATTGGCACGATGGTCGTGCTGCTGCTCTTGTGCCGGTTGGCGGATATCGACCGGGACACCTATCTTGTCGCGGCCTGCGCGTCGATCATGTCGGTGCCGTTCATTCCGGTCATTGCCGGCGCGCTGAAGAACCGCGAGCTGCTGATCCCCGGCATTGCGATTGCCGTCATCGGCTATGCGGTCGGGAACTATCTGGGCGTGCTGGTTGCAACCTTGGTGCGAACCGCAACCGGCACCTGACAGCGGGAACAGGCGGGCAATCGATGGTGGTCAGGGGAAAACATGACGCGGCGCGCGACGCCTATTTCCTGGGGCTCCAGGACGCATTGCGTGCCGCCGGCATCGTGCAGCCTGTCCTGGTGTTGGACAGGCGGCGGCTGCTTGCCAACATGGACTGCCTTCGGGGGCAACTGCCCGACGGCGTGGCGTTGCGGCTGGCGTCCAAGTCGCTGCCGGTGCCGGCACTGCTGACACTGGTTTCCCGAACCATGGCGACGCGCAGATACATGACGTTCAATGCGCTGATGCTGGGTGAGATTGCGCGCATGGACCCGCAGGCCGAGCAATTGCTGGGCAAGCCGCTGCCGGTTGCGGCAATGGCCCGGCATTACGCCGATACCCCGCCTGTTGCGGATGCCGTCACCTGGCTGATCGATACGCTGCCCCGCCTGCAGCAATATGCGGCATTCGCCCAAACCCGGGGCCGGGTGCTGGATATCTGCCTTGAGATTGACGTCGGCCTGCATCGTGGCGGTTTCCAGGTTGGCGACGCGTTGCGGGCCGCATTGGACTGGTTGAAATCCTGCCGCGTGCTGAGATTTGCGGGCTTCATGGGGTATGACGCCCATCTTTCGAAAATCCCGGCGCTACTGGGGCTGCGGGACCGCCACATTGCCAGGTCTTTCGCGCGCTACCGGGGCGCATTGGACCTTGCCCGCGAGGTGCTGGGCCGTGACGCGGCATCGCTGCCGATCCGGAACGCTGCGGGCAGCCCGACATTCAGGATGCATCGGTCGGATTGCCTGGCGAACGAGGTGACGGTCGGATCCGCGCTGGTCAAGCCGAGCGATTTCGACACCGACCTGCTGGCGGGCTTCCTGCCGGCCTTGTTCATCGCCACACCGGCGCTCAAGGTCAGCGACAGGATGCAGACCCCGGTGCTTGAGCCGCTCGATGGCATCATGCGGATGTTCAACAGGAACCGGTCCGGGGCGGTGTTCATTCACGGCGGCTACTGGAAGGCGACACCGGTGGACCCGCCCGGGCTCTCATATAATGCGACATTCGGACGAAGCTCCAATCAGGAGCTTCTGAATGCCGGTCCGGGTCTCGCCCTCGAGGTTGACGATTTCGTGTTCCTGCGGCCGACCCAAAGCGAGTCGGTCATGCTCCAGTTCGGCGACATCGCGGTCTATGATGAGGGCGGGATCGTGGACAGATGGGCCCCGTTCAGCCCGTCATGCTAGGGAAATCGTCGATGAAAACCGACCTGAACCGCCGCCGGACGCCATCCCAGAAACGGGCGCGGGACACCATCGAATCCATTCTCGCGGCGACCGGCGACCTGCTGGACGAGGTCGGCTTCGAGAACCTGTCAACCAACCTGATCTGCAAGAAGGCGGGGCTGACCCCCCCGGCGCTCTACCGGTATTTCCCGAACAAACATGCGATCATGAGCGAGCTGGGCCAGCGGCTTATGGCGCAGCAGAACGCCATGATGCGCGGCATTTTCGACGGGTTTTCCGCCGATGACGACCTGGTGGCCGTCATCAGACATGCGATGGAAGCGCAGCTCATCCTGACCGAGAACACCCCCGGCGGTCACTGGATCACCAAGGCGCTCTATGCCTCGCCGGCCTTGTGCGCGGTGCGGACCCGGTCGCACGAGATGGCCACCGATGACCTGATGGCCACGGTCGCACTGGCATTTCCGGGCCTTCCCGAAGACGCATTGCGCAAGACCCTGCGCCTGACGGTCGAGATCGGATATTCGGTCATCGAATTCCTGCTGGATGTGCCCGAAACGGACCGGGACAGCCACCTGTCCGAAACCGCCGAACTGCTGGCGTTCAGCCTGGCCAGGCACCAGGCCTAGGAGCGTTCGCATCGCGGGTCGATCCCGAGCGAACGGGCCTTGCCGAACCAAGACGTGTGTTCGCCGATGCGTTCCTTGGCTGGCGCGATCTGCCGCCCGGGCCGGACAGCAGCCTCTGCGCCCGGCATGGCCTATCCGATCCGGCCGCCCGCGTCGCCGATCTGGCCGCGATGCAGCAGAAGGTGATCCAGCAGGATGCAGGCCATCATCGCTTCGCCCACCGGCACCGCGCGGATGCCGACGCAGGGATCGTGCCGGCCCCGGGTGATGATCTCGGTGGCCTCGCCGGATTTCGTGATCGTCCTGCGCGGGCGCAGGATCGACGATGTCGGCTTGACCGCGAACCGCACCACGATGTCCTGCCCGGTCGAGATGCCGCCGAGGATGCCGCCGGCATGGTTGCTGGAATAGACCGGGGTGCCGTCATTGCCCATGAAGATCTCGTCGGCGTTGTCCTCGCCGGTGAGCGCCGCCGCCGACATGCCTTCGCCGATCTCGACCCCCTTGACCGCGTTGATCGACATCATCGCCGCCGCAAGGTCGGTGTCGAGCTTGCCATAGACCGGCGCGCCCAGCCCGGCAGGGGCGCCGCTGGCCACCAGTTCGACCACCGCGCCGACCGAGTTGCCGGATTTGCGCAGCCCGTCCAGATAGCCGGTCCAGTCCGCGGCCGCCTGCGCGTCCGGGCACCAGAACGGGTTCTGTTCGATCTGCCCGGCATCGAACCGGGCGCGGTCGATCCGGTGTGGTCCGACCTGCACCATGTAGCCGCGGATCGTGAGGCCGGGCGCCAGCCTTGCCAGCGCCGCGCGCGCCAGCCCGCCCGCCGCGACCCGCGCCGCCGTTTCCCGCGCCGAGGACCGGCCGCCGCCGCGATAGTCGCGGATGCCATATTTCTGCCAATAGGTGATATCGGCGTGGCCCGGACGGAACTTGTCCATGATGTCCGAGTAATCCCTGGACCGCTGGTCGGTGTTTTCGATCATCAGCTGCACCGGCGTGCCGGTGGTGCGGCCTTCGAACACGCCCGACAGGATCTGCACGGCGTCGGGTTCGCGCCGCTGGGTGGTGAACCGGCTCTGCCCCGGTTTGCGCCGGTCCAGCCAGTGCTGGATCGCCCCGGCGTCGATCTCGATTCCCGGCGGGCAGCCGTCCACGGTCGCCCCGAGGGCGGGCCCGTGGCTTTCGCCCCAGGTGGTCACGCGGAAGAGATGGCCGAAGCTGTTGAGAGACATGGGCTGGGCTCCTGTTCGTCGGGGCGTTCCTAGCCGTGCGGGCGGGTCGCCTCAAGGGCTTTGACCTTGCACATCGACCGCTGGCCGCTTACAGCGGTTGCCACCTCGGGGAGCCTTCGGGCTGAGACGCGCATCGCGGACCCGTTGAACCTGAACCAGTTAGCACTGGCGGAGGGAAGGACCCCGGAGATGACATCCGACCTGACCTGTCGCCGCGAGAGGAAGGATGCCATGAAATACCTAGCACTCGCTGCGGGCATGCTGGCCGCATCGGCGGCCGTCGCCGAAACACCGGAACTGACCGTCTATACCTATGACAGCTTCGTCTCCGACTGGGGGCCGGGCCCGGTGGTCGAAAAGGCGTTCGAGGAAACCTGCGGCTGCGACCTGAAATTCGTCGGCGCCGGCGACGGTGCGGCGCTGCTGGCGCGGATCAAGCTCGAGGGCGAGCGAACCGATGCCGACGTGGTGCTGGGGCTCGACACCAACCTGATCGCGGCGGCGGCCGAAACCGGGCTGTTCGCCGAACACGCGGTGACCGCGGACTATGACATGCCGGTGGACTGGACCGATCCGCATTTCGTTCCCTATGACTGGGGGCTGTTCGCCTTCGTGCACAATGCCGACCGCGACGCGCCCGCGAATTTCCGCGCCCTGGCCGACAGCGACCTCAAGATCGTGATCCAGGACCCGCGGTCGTCCACCCCCGGCCTCGGCCTGCTGTTGTGGGTCAAGGCCGCCTATGGCGACGAGGCCAGGGCGATCTGGGACGGGCTGGCCGACAATATCGTGACGGTGACCAAGGGCTGGTCCGAGGCCTATGGCCTGTTCCTCGAAGGCGAGGCCGACATGGTGCTGTCCTATACCACCTCGCCCGCCTATCATGTGATCGCCGAAGAGGACACCAGCAAAGCGGCCGCCATGTTCGACGAAGGCCACCTGGCGCAGATCGAGGTGGCGGGTGTGCTGGCCTCCTCGGACCAGAAGGACCTGGCCGGGGCATTCCTGCAATTCATGGTCACCGAGGCGTTCCAGTCGGCGATCCCGACCACCAACTGGATGTATCCGGTGGTGGTGCCCGAGGCCGGGCTGCCCGAGGGGTTCGGCGACCTGCCGGCCCCGGACAGGGTGCTGCTGGCCCCCGTGGACAGCGCTGCCGCGATGCGTGACGAGGCGCTGGCCGAGTGGCTGGACGCGCTGAGCCAGTAAGCGCGGCACCGGGGCTGGGCGCGGCGGCGGCGGTCGCCGCGCTGATCCTGGGGGCGCTGGTTGCCGTGTTCCTGCGCGCCGAACCCGGCGCGGGGCTGTCCGCGGCCGACTGGGCGGCGGTGCGGTTCACGCTGGTGCAGGCGGCGCTGTCGGCGGCGATCAGCGTGGCGCTGGCGGTGCCGGTCGCGCGGGCGCTGGCGCGGCGGCGCTTTGCCGGGCGGCGGGTGCTGATCACGCTGCTGGGCGCGCCCTTCATCCTGCCTGTGATCGTCGCGGTGCTGGGGCTGGTGGCGGTGTTCGGCCGCAATGGCTGGGTCAACGCGGCGCTGGGCTGGGCCGGGGTCGACCCGGTGTCGATCTACGGGCTGCACGGGGTGGTCCTGGCGCATGTCTTCTTCAACCTGCCGCTGGCCACCCGCCTGATCCTGCAGGGCTGGCAGGAAATCCCCGCCGAGCGGTTCCGGCTGGCGGCGCAGCTGGGGGCCGGTCCGCGTGCCATCGGCCGGCTGCTCGAACGACCGATGCTGCTGCGGGTGGCGCCCGGTGCGCTGGCGGTGATCTTTGCCATCTGCCTGACCAGCTTTGCCGTGGCGCTGACGCTGGGCGGCGGGCCGCGGGCGACCACGATCGAACTGGCGATCTATCAGGCGTTCCATTTCGACTTCGACCTGGCGCGCGCGGCGCTGCTGTCCTGTATCCAGATCCTGCTGACCGGGGCGGCGGCGCTGGCGGCGCTGCGCGCGGCCCGCGGCGAGGGGTTCGGCGCCGGGCTGGGCCGCCCGGTGCAGCGCTGGGACGCCGACCGCACCGGCCTGCGCCTGCTCGATGCGGCGGTCATCGCGGTGGCGGCGCTGTTTCTGATCCTGCCGCTGGCGGCGGTGGTGCTGCGCGGCCTGCCGGGGCTGCTCGCGCTGCCCGGCGTCGTGGTTGCCGCGGCGCTGACCTCGATTGTCGTGGCGGCGGCCAGCACCGTGCTGCTGTTGGTGCTGGCCCTGCCGATGGCGGCCAGCGTGGCGATGGGCCGGGCGCGCGGGGTCGAGATGGCCGGGCTGCTGGGCATGGCGGTATCGCCGCTGGTGATCGGCACCGGGCTGTTCATCCTGATCAACCCGGTCGCGAACCCGTTTGCGCTAGCGCTGCCGGTCACGGCGGCGGTCAACGCGCTGATGGCGCTGCCCTTTGCCCTGCGTATCCTGGTGCCGCGCGCCCGCGATATCGTCGCCCGGCACGGGCGGCTGGCGCTGTCGCTGAACATGGGCGGCTGGCCGTTCGCCCGCCGGGTGATGCTGCCGGGATTGCGACCGCAGATCGGGTTTGCCGCCGGGCTGGGCGCGGCGCTGTCGATGGGGGATCTCGGTGTGATCGCGCTCTTTGCCGATACCGGGCGGGCGACGTTGCCATTGCAGGTCTATCGCCTGATGGGCGCCTACCGGATGGAGGCCGCGGCGGGCGCGGCGCTGCTGCTGCTGGTGTTGTCGATGGCGGCGTTCTGGCTGCTGGATCGCGGGGGGCGGTATCATGCTGAGGCTTGAGGCGGTCACGATCCGCAACGACGATTTCACACTGGGCGCCGATCTGGCGATCGAGCCGGGGCGCCGGGTCGCGGTGATCGGCCCGTCGGGGGCGGGCAAGTCCACGCTGATCGAAGCCATCGCCGGGTTCCGCCCGCCGGAACGGGGCAGGGTGCTGTGGAACGGGCGCGACATCACCGCCGCCGCGCCGGGGGCGCGTCCGGTGGCGATGCTGTTCCAGGATGGCAACCTGTTTCCGCATCTCGACCTGACCGCGAATGTGGGGCTCGGGCTGGATCCCGACCTGCGGCTGGACGACCGGCAGCGCCGCCAGGTGCGCGAGGCGATCGCGCGGGTCGGGCTGGCGACGCTGGAGGGGCGGAAACCGGCGGCCCTGTCGGGCGGGCAGCAGAGCCGCGCGGCATTGGCGCGGGTGCTGGTCCAGGGGCGGCCGCTGCTGCTGCTCGACGAACCCTTTGCCGCGCTGGGGCCGGCGCTGAAGGCCGAGATGCTGGACCTGGTCGCCGAGCTGGTGGCGGAAACCGGCGCCACGCTGCTGATGGTCAGCCACGATCCGGGCGATGCGCGGCGGATTGCCGACCAGGTCGTGCTGGTCGCCGAGGGGCGGGCCGAGCCGCCGCGCGAAACGGCGGCTCTGCTGGACAATCCGCCGCCCGCGCTGCAAGCCTATCTGGGTGAAACCGGCGCCTGATCGGCCGCCCGGTGAACCACGCCCGACGGGAGGACGCAGGAATGAAGCTCTTTTACAGCCCCACATCGCCCTATGTGCGCAAGGTGATGGTGCTGCTGCACGAGACCGGCCAGCTGGACGATGTCGACCTGGTCACGGCGGCGACGACGCCGCTGGCGCCGGCACCCGAACTGCTGGCCAAGAACCCGCTGTCCAAGGTGCCCGCGCTGGAACGCGGCGACGGCCCGACCCTGTTCGACAGCCGGGTGATCTGCGCCTTTCTCGATGACCGGGCCGGGGCGGGGCTCTACGGTCACGGCGCGCGGCAATGGGAGATCCGGACGCTCGAGGCGCTGTGCGACGGCATTCTCGATGCGGCGCTGCTGATGGTCTACGAATCGCGGATGCGCCCCGAGGCGATCCGTTTCGACGACTGGACCGAGGGCCAATGGGCCAAGATAGACCGCGCCTGCGAGGCGCTGAACCGCCGCTGGATCGGCCATCTGGCCGGGGCGCTCAACGCGGGTCAGATCGCGGCGGGCTGTGCGCTGGCCTATGTCGATTTCCGCCATGGCGACCGGGACTGGCGGCGCGGGCGCGGCGCGCTGGCGGACTGGTTCGCCGGGTTCGATTCGCGCCCCTCGATGCAGGCCACGCGCCCGCCCGGGGCCTGAACCGGGACCGCGAGGGCATAAAACTGTGACAGCGGGGCCAGATGCGCCCCGGTGTGCGACTTTGACCGCTGGACGAAACTCCGCCTTGCCGCTAGTAACCCACGCATGATCGCCGTTTTTCGCGGCGCGTTCGCATGTTTGCCCCTCGCGGGCGCAGCAATCGGAGAAAACCTCGTGTCCCACGCAGAAGACCACGAAGGCACCCGGAGAGATTTCCTCTACTACGCCACAGCCGGCGCAGGTGTCGTGACCACAGGGGCCGCCGTCTGGCCGCTGATCAACCAGATGAACCCGTCGGCCGACGTGCAGGCGCTGTCGTCGATCAGGGTCGATGTCGGCGATGTGGAACCGGGCACCCAGATCAGCGTCAAGTTCCTGGGCAAACCGGTGTTCATCCGCCGCCGCACCCAGGAAGAGATCGACTGGGCCAACGAGGTCGATGTCAGCGAACTGCCCGACTCGAACGCGCGCAACGCGAACCTGCCGGCCGATGCCGATGCCAGCGACATCAACCGCGGCCTGCTGCCGCCGGGCGCCGAGCCGGGCACCGACAGCGAATGGCTGGTCATGATGGGCGTCTGCACCCACCTGGGCTGCGTGCCGCTGGGTGACGGCGCGGGCGAGTTCCACGGCTGGTTCTGCCCCTGCCACGGGTCGCACTACGACACCGCCGGGCGCATCCGCAAGGGCCCGGCCCCCGAGAACCTGCCGATCCCGGTCGCCGAGTTCCTCGATGAAACCACGATCAAGCTTGGCTAGGGAGGCTTTGTAATGTCCGGAATTCCGCACGATCACTACGAGCCCAAGAGCGGCTTCGAGAAATGGCTGCACAGCCGGCTGCCCATCGTGGCGCTGGCCTATGACACGCTGATGATCCCCACCCCCAAGAATCTCAACTGGTGGTGGATCTGGGGCATCGTCCTGGCCTTCTGCCTGGTTCTGCAGATCGTCACCGGTATCGTTCTGGTGATGCACTACACCCCGCATGTGGACATGGCGTTCGCATCGATCGAACATATCATGCGCAACGTGAACGGCGGCTACATGCTGCGGTACCTGCATGCCAACGGCGCGTCGCTGTTCTTTGTCGCCGTCTATATCCACATCTTCCGCGGCCTCTATTACGGTTCATACAAGTCCCCGCGCGAGATCACCTGGATCATCGGCATGCTGATATACCTGTGCATGATGGCAACCGGGTTCCTGGGCTATGTTCTGCCCTGGGGTCAGATGTCGTTCTGGGGCGCAACCGTGATCACCGGCCTGTTCGGCGCGATCCCGTTCATCGGCGAAGGCCTGCAGACCTGGCTGCTGGGCGGACCGGCGGTGGACAATGCCACGCTGAACCGGTTCTTCTCGCTGCATTACCTGCTGCCCTTCGTCATCGCGGCGCTGGTGGCGGTGCATATCTGGGCCTTCCACTCGACCGGCAACAACAACCCCGCCGGGGTCGAGGTGCGCCGCGGGTCCAAGGCCGAGGCCGAGAAGGACACCGTGCCGTTCTGGCCCTATTTCGTCATCAAGGACCTGTTCGCGCTGGCGGTGATCCTCACCGTGTTCTGGGCGGTCGTGGGTTTCATGCCGAACTACCTGGGCCACCCGGACAACTACATCGAAGCCAACCCGCTGGTGACGCCGGCGCATATCGTGCCCGAATGGTATTACCTGCCGTTTTACGCGATCCTGCGTGCGTTCACTTCTGACGTGTGGGTGGTGCAGATCGCGTCGTTCCTGACCGGCGGCATCGTCGATGCCAAGTTCTTTGGCGTGATCGCCATGTTCGGCGCCATCTTCGTGATGGCCCTGGTGCCGTGGCTCGACACCTCGTCGGTCAAGTCAGGCAAGTATCGCCCGATGTTCAAATGGTGGTTCGCGCTGCTGGTGATCGACTTCGTGGTGCTGATGTGGCTGGGCGCGATGCCGGCGGAAGAACCCTATGCCAGCTTTGCGCTGATCGGGGCCGCCTACTGGTTCGCCTATTTCCTGGTCATCCTGCCGATCCTCGGCGTGATCGAGAAACCGGAAACGCCGCCGGCCACCGTCGAAGAAGATTTCGAGGCGCATTACGGCAAGGCGTCCGGCGCCACGCCGGCCGAATGAGAAAGGGAACGGGACCAATGTTCAAGAAAACCGCAATCGGTGCCGCATTCGCCCTCGCCCTGACCCCTGCCGCGTCTTTCGCGGCAGGCGGCGGAGAGCAGCATATCGAAGACTTCGCCTTTTCCTTCGAAGGCCCCTTCGGCACCTATGACATCAACCAGCTTCAGCGCGGGCTGCAGGTCTACACCGAGGTCTGTTCCGCCTGTCACGGGTTGAAATATGTGCCGCTGCGCACGTTGAGCGACGAGGGCGGCCCGAGCCTGCCCGAGAACCAGATGCGGGCCTATGCCAGCGACAATTTCGAGGTGTTCGACGCGGAGCTGGACGATTTCCGCCCGGCCAAGCCCACGGATAACTTTCCGGAAAATACTGCCGCCGGCGCGCCGGACCTGTCGATGATGGCCAAGGCCCGGGCCGGGTTCCACGGCCCCTACGGGCTGGGCATCAACCAGCTGGTCAAGGGCATGGGCGGCGCGGAATACATCGCGTCGATCCTGACCGGCTATACCGGTGAGGAAAAGGAAGAGGCCGGCACGATCCTCTATGAGAACACCGCCTTTCCCGGCGGCTGGATCTCGATGGCGCCGCCATTGTTCGACGAACAGGTCGAATTCGCCGACGGTCATGCCAACGACCTGCATCACCTGTCCGAGGACGTGTCCGCGTTCCTGATGTGGGCGGCGGAGCCCAAGATGATGGCCCGCAAGCAGGCCGGGTTCGTCGGCGTCCTGCTGCTGGCGATCATGTCGGTGCTGCTCTACCTGACCAACAAACGGCTGTGGGCGCCGCTGAAGGGCAAGAAGCACGGCTGACGGCATCCGATCCGGATACGAAATGAAAACCCCGCGGTTTGCCGCGGGGTTTTTTCATGGGGTCGCAGGGCGCCGCGTCCTGTCTGGCCGGGTGATCCGGGGGCTCTGCCCCCGCCGCCCCTGCGGGCGGCTCCCCCGGGATATTTCAGGCAAGAGGAAGGCGCGGTCAGGGTTTGGGGTGGTCGTCCCATTCGCCGGTCAGGATGCGCCGGCTGTCGCCTTCGGGGTCGTCATACTGGTTCGAGCGCACCGTGTAGATGAAGGCGACCAGGCCCAGGGCGCCGAGGCCCAGCGAGATCGGGATCAGGTAGGACAGGATCGACATCACGTCACCTCAGCCGCAAAGCGTTCAGGGATACCGTAAGGGACGAGGCCGACATCGCCAAGGCCGCGACCAGCGGTGTCGCCAGCCCGGCCACCGCCAGCGGCACGGCGATGACGTTATAGGCGGTGGCGATACGGAAGTTTTCGCGGATCCGGCGGGTGGCCGTCCCGGCGGTTTCGCAGGCATCGGCGATGGGCGAGAGGTCGTTGCCCAGCAGCACGATATCGGAGGCCACGCGCGCCGCGTCGAGCGCGGAGGCCGGCGAGATCGACACATGCGCCGACGCGAGCGCGGCGGTGTCGTTCAGACCGTCGCCCACCATCAGCACCTTGCGCCCCTCGGCGGCGAGCGCGGCGATCCGCGCGGCCTTGTCGGCGGGCAGGGCGCCGGCGGTCCGGTCGGCGATGGCAAGCCGGTCGGCCAGCGCCGCCACCGCGCGGTCGCTGTCGCCCGAGATCAGCAGCACCTGTTTGCCCGCCGCCGTCAGCGCCTGCACCAGGTCCGCCGCGCCGGGGCGCAGGGCATCGCGGAAGCGGATTTCAAGCGCTGGCGCGTCGCCGATGGCCAGCCATGTGGCGGTTTCCGGCCCCGCCTCGGCGCCCAGCCAGGCGGCGCGGCCCAGCCTGACGGGCCGGCCGTCGAGCCGGCCCTCGGTGCCGTAGCCGGGCCGTTCGGCGATATCGGTCACCGGCGCCGGGCTGACGCCCCGGGCGCGGGCCGCGCTGGCCAACGCCCGTGACAGCGGATGGGCCGAGCCTTCGGCCAGTGCCAGTGCCACGGCAAGATCGGCACGCGGCAGGGTGTCGAGCGCCAGCGGTTCGGGCATGCCCATCGTCAGGGTGCCGGTCTTGTCGAACACCACCGTGTCCACGTCGGCCAGCCGCTCGAGCGCGGTTTCGTGCTTGATCAGCAACCCGCGCCGGAACAGCCTGCCCGACGCGGCGGTGGTGACCGCCGGCACGGCGAGCCCCAGCGCGCAGGGGCAGGTGATGATCAGCACGGCGGCGGCGATGTTCAGCGCCACCCTCAGGTCGCCCGACCAGGCCAGCCAGCCGAGGAAGGACAGCGCCGACAGGATATGCACGCCGGGCGCGTAGAGCCGGGCCGCCGCATCGGCCAGCGGCGTGTAGTTGCCGCGCCCGGATTCGGCCACCGCCACCAGGTCGGCCATCCGGTGCAGCGAACTGTCACGGCCCACCGCGCTGGCGCGGATCACCAGCGGTCCGGTCAGGTTGACCTCGCCCGCGCTCACGCGCTGTCCGGGTTCGGCGGCAACCGGCACGGTTTCGCCGGTCAGCAGCGACCGGTCCAGTTCGGACCGGCCTTCGACGATCTCGCCATCGACCGGCATCCGCCCGCCGGGGCGCACCCGCAGCAGGTCGCCGACGGCCAGGTCGGCAATGGCGACCTCTTCTTCGGTCCCGTCGCGCAGCCGGGATGCGCGTGGCACTTCGAGCGCGGCCAGTTCCGACGCCGCCGAGCGCGCCGCGACGCGGGTGCGGTGATCGAGATAGCGCCCCGCGAGCAGGAAGAAGGTCAGCGCCAGCGCCGCATCGAAATAGGCGTGTTCGCCTGACAGCGTGGTTTCCCAGAGCGAGGTGACCAGCGCCAGGCCGATCGCCAGCACGATCGGCACGTCCATGTTCAGCCGCCGGACCGAGAGCGCCGACCATGCGCTGCGGAAAAACGGCTGGGCCGAATAGAGAATCGCCGGAAAGGCGATCGCGGCCGAGATCCAGTGGAACAGGTCGCGGGTCGCGTCGCCGGCGCCGGACCAGACCGACACCGACAGCAGCATGACGTTCATCATCGCGAAACCCGCCACCGCCAGCCGCAGCAGCAGCGCACGGCCCTGGGCATCGATCTGGGTGGCGGCAAGCGTCCCGCTGTCGAGTTCATGCGCCTCGTAGCCGAGACCGTCGAGCACAGTGACCAGGTCGGCGGCGGTCACGCCGGGGTCGGTCTCGATGCGGGCGCGTTTGAGCGTGAGGTTCACCCGCGCGGACCGCACGCCGGGATGGGCGGCCAGGCCGCGTTCGACGGCGGCGATGCAGCCCTGGCAGTGGATCGTCGGCAGGGACAGGGCGATGGCGTCGTCGCCGGGCGCCGGGGCCGCCACATCCGCAACCCCGCCGGGCATGGCGGCGCAGCCGGGACAGGCTGCGGCAGGGGCGGGGCGGGGCAGGGCGGCGGTCATCGGCGTCAGTCCTTCACATGCAGCACCACGCGCTGGGTGAATTCGGTGCCGTCCCGGGCCGTCGCCTCCATGCGCAGGTTCCAGTTGCCGGCGCCGAGCGTGGCGGGGGCGCTGTATTCGGTCCCGTCGAAAACGAAATCGGGCCGGATGTCGTCGCGCACATGGGTGGCGCGCCCCAGTGTCGCGTTCAGCCGGGCGACTTCGACCGGGTTGCCATGTGCATCCGTGATCGACAGGAAAACCCGGCCGTCCTGGGCCTCGGCCCGCACGGACCAGCCCAGCGCCGTCTGCGCGTCGCGCCGGTCGTCGAACTGCTGGCTGGCGACGTAGGAGTTCTTGACCTCCAGCCCGGGGAAGGTCCGCACCGCGCTGACCGCCAGCACGATGTTGACGGTGATGATCACGGCAAAGGCGCCCCCGAACAGAAGCAGCGCGTGACGCCCGGTGAATTCACGTTGTGCCATCTCAGCTGCCCTTTCCGCTGAACACGGTGTCCTTGTGGGCGCGGTCGCTATTGGTCAGGTCCTCGATCCAGAACCGGAAATCGGTCAGTCCGCCGCTGGCCGGGGCCGAGCCCTGCGGGGCGACGACATAGACCCGCTGCAGATGCGCGGCGTTGGCCGGCACGGTGACCGAATCGTATGGCGTGCCTTCGAGCTGGATCCGCAGGGTCGGATCGCCCTTTACCGACAGCCGGAACAGGCGGTCCTCGCCATGTTTGTTGCGCAGCCGCACGTCATAGGTGTTGCGGATCGAGCCGTCCGACAGGGTGACGAAGGTCGGATTGCGCACCGGGGCCACGGTCATTTCGATATCGGCCCGGATGAACAGCGCGAACAGCAGCGCAACGCCCACCAGCGACCACAGCGCGGTATAGAGGATCGTGCGCGGGCGCAGGATGTGTTTCCAGACGTTGCGCGGCTCCGCGCCGGCGCGTTCGCGCACCTCGTCCGACTGCGCCATGTAGTCGATCAGCCCGCGCGGCTTGCCGATGCGTTCCATCACATCGTCGCAGGCGTCGATGCACAGCGCGCAGGTGATGCATTCCATCTGCTGCCCGTCGCGGATGTCGATCCCCATCGGGCAGACATTGACGCAGGCCATGCAGTCGATGCAATCGCCCTGTTCGGCCCCCGCCTTGACCTCGGCGCTGTGCTTGCGCGGCTCGCCGCGCCATTCGCGGTAGCCGACGATCAGCGTATCCTCGTCCAGCATCGCCGACTGGATGCGCGGCCAGGGGCAGGCATAGATGCAGATCTGTTCCCGCGCGATCCCGCCGAAGAAGAAAGTGGTGAAGGTCAGGACCGCCATCGTGGTATAGGCGACCGGGTGGGCGTTGCCGGTGACCAGGTCGCGCGCCAGCGTCGGTGCGTCGGCGAAATAGAATACCCACGCGCCGCCGGTGGCCAGCCCGATCAGCAGCCAGGCCGCCCATTTCGTCAGCCGCAGCCGGAACTTGCGGAAATCCATCTTCTTTTGCCGGTGCAGCCGCAGTCGCGCGTTGCGGTCGCCTTCGATCCAGCGTTCGACGAGGATGTAGAGGTCGGTCCAGACCGTCTGCGGGCAGGCATAGCCGCACCAGACCCGGCCCAGCGCCGAGGTGAACAGGAACAGCCCCAGCCCGGCCATGATCAGCAGACCGGCCACGAAATAGAATTCATGCGGCCAGATCTCGATCCAGAAGAAATAGAACCGCCGGTTGGCCATATCCAGCAGCACCGCCTGGTCGGGCAGGCTGGGGCCGCGGTCCCAGCGGATCCACGGCGTCAGGTAATAGATCGCCAGCGTGACGCCCATGATCCACCATTTCAGGGTGCGGAACGGACCGGACACCCGACGCGGAAAGATAGGCTCGCGGGCCTTGTAGAGGCCGGGGGAGGGGCTGGATTCACTCAACGGGCTGCTCCGATACTGGGCTGGCTCAGACGTCCTTGTCACAATTGAGGGTTCGGCCAACTTTGACCTGCGTCAATTCTGAGTCTGGAAGTTACCATATTTCACACAAGCTTTGTGGCGGCCGGCTTTGACCGGTCTCCTGCGCCGTGCAATAAAATTCATCGGGGTGCCGTTGAACAGAGGGTAGGATGTCGCAAGCACCGGGCCAGCAGGAAGCCGAACCGCGAAAGGCGCTCAGCGCCGCCGAGATCGGGGCCGTCGCCCATCTCTACCGGGGCGAGGTCTATCGGTCGACGATCTGGCGCACGCGGCTCGACACCACCACCAACTGGGCGGTGGTCACGCTGGGGGTGGCGCTGTCGATCACGTTTTCCAGCCCCGGCGCGTCGCCGCTGCCGCTGGTTCTGGTCGGGGTGCTGCTGCTGTTCTTCCTCGCGCTCGAGGCGCGGCGCTATCGTTACTTCAACGTCTGGCGCGCCCGCTGCCGCTGGATGGAGACCCATTTCTTTGCGCCGATGCTGCATGACGGCGACCTGCACATGGAGGAGGGCTGGCAGGAAACGCTCGCGCAGGATTACTGGCGGCCGCGCTACCATGTCTCGATGCTGACGGCGGTCGGGCGCCGGATCCGGCGATCCTATCTGTGGCTGCTCCTGATCCAGATGCTGGCCTATCTGGGCAAGCTGCTGGTGCATCCCGTCCCGGCCACGGGTCTGGACGTTTTCGTGAAACGGGCAACCGTCGGTCATTTCCCCGGCATTCTGGTGCTGGCGCTGGGGTTCGCCTATTGCGGCGTGTTCATCTGGCTGGCGGTCTGGAGCTACCGCAGCGATGGCCGCAGGATGCGGACCAAGAAGACCGCCTACAGTTCGATGGGCTGATCCGCCGGGTCGTGATGCGCGGCCCCCAGTATCGTCGATCGCACCCACCAGCCGGGGTTGGCGGCGGCGATCTGGCCGGCGGCCTGCCGTGCCGTGGCCGTGTCCGTGAACAGCCCGAAACAGGTGGCGCCGGACCCGCTCATGCGGACCAAGGCGGCACCGCTGTCGCCGAGCGCGGTCAGCACAGTGCCGATGCCGGGGGCCAGGGCCCGGGCCGGGGCTTCGAGATCGTTGCGCTGCCCGCGCAGCCAGTCTGCGCAGGCGCGGGCGTCGGCAAAGGCGGGAATATCGTCCATCGCGGAGCCATCGCGCCGCGAAAGGCGGCGGAACACATCGGGCGTGGCGACCGAGACGCCGGGATTGACCAGAACCGCGGGCAGGGGGGGCAGGCCGGACACGGGCTCCACGTTTTCGCCGATCCCGCGCATCCGCGCGGTTCGCGCCGCCAGGCAGACCGGCACATCGGCCCCCAGCGCCAGCGGAGCGGGCATCGCCACGCCGAGGCGGTCACGCAACACGCGCAGCGTGGCGGCGGCGTCCGACGAGCCGCCGCCGATCCCGGCCGCCGCCGGCAGGTGCTTGTCGAGCGTGATCGCGGCGCCGGTCACCCCGGCCAGCCGCGCCGCGCGCAGCACCAGGTTGTCGGGCCCGGTGGGAACGCCGCCGGCCATCGGCCCGGTGACGGTCAGCGACAGGCCCGTGTCCGGCGCGACGGCCACGCGGTCGCCCAGGTCCGCGAACACGACCAGCGAATCCAGCAGGTGATAGCCATCGGCGCGGCGGCCGGTGACATGCAGGGTCAGGTTGATCTTGGCCGGTGCGAATTCGGACTGTCGGGCAGGGGTCGGCGCGCCGGTGTCAGTCGGAGCCATTGGCCACCTTGAGCGGCTCGGCTCCTTCCCCGGCCAGAACCGCGTCCAGCCCGATCTCGAGCTTGCTGCGGATGCGATCCGGGTCGGCCTCGCCATCGGTGTCGTCCGGTTTGATGAAGGACAGGGCGCGTTTCCACTGGAATTCGGCCTCGCGCTTGCGGCCCACGGCCCAGTAGACATCGCCCAGGTGGTCGTTCACCACCGGGTCCACAGGCATCAGCGAAACGGCGGTTTCCATGTGGCCCACCGCCTCGTCGTAGCGGCCCAGCCGGTAGAGCACCCAGCCCAGGCTGTCGACGATATAGCCGCTGTCGGGCCGCGCGGCGACCGCGCGTTCGATCATCCCGAGCGCCTCGTCGAGCTTGATCTGCTTTTCCACCAGCGAATAGCCGAGATAGTTCAGCACCTGCGGCTGGTCCGGGTTCAACTCCAGCGCGGTGCGGAAATCCGATTCGGCCTGTTCCCAGTTCCTTTCGCGTTCGTGGCAGATGCCGCGGGCATAGAGCAGGAACCACATCGACGGGTCGTCCGCTTCGGTCAGGTCCACCGCCCGGTCATAGGCCCGTGCGGCCTCGCCGTAGTTTTCCTGCTGCCGCAGCATGTCACCGAGCGACGAATGCACGATCGCAAGTTCGGGATGTTCGCGCGCCAGCTTTTCCAGGACCTCGATCGCGGCGTTGACCTTGTCGGCGCGGCGCAGCGCGTCGGCGCGGCCCAGTTCGGCGGCGTAGTAATCCGGGCTGTCCGTCGGGATCTTCTTGTAGGTCTCGACCGCCAGGTCATACTGGCCCATCCCGTCCAGCAACTCGGCGCCGAGCAGTTGCGCGTCGATATGGTCGGGGCGCAGGAACGACGCGACCCGGACATAGACCAGCACATAATCGGGCGAGGCCTCGCGGCGCAGCGCCTGGCCGATGGCAAAGAAGATCTCGGCCATGCCGTCGCGGACATCGCGGACCTGGGTAAAGGGCAGCGCCTCGCCCGCCTGCAACCGGGCCACGATATCGGCCAGCGACGGGTCGGTGGTGTTCGAGAACACCCGGTCCAGCATCGCCAGCGCGTCACCGTCGCGTTCCAGCTGCGACAGGATTTCGGCGCGCGCGATGGCGGCGCGACCGCTGACCATCATGCCGTCCTCGTCGGCGGCAAAGATCGCCTCGGCGCCTTCGAAATCGCCGACCGAGGCCAGCGCCAGCGCCTTGTGGTAGAGCGCGAAGTTGCGCAGGCCGTCATCCTCGGCCACCTTGTCGAACTGTTCCAGCGCCTGGGCTACCGACCCGGCCCCCAGATGCGCCCAGGCGGCGATCAGCCCGTCGACCAGCGGTCCGACCCCTACCGTTTCCGGGTCGCGGGACAGGATCGCTTCGTATTCGCCGCGCGCGGCCAGATCGGCCACCACCGTCATATGCGCCGGCTGGCTTTGCAGCCCCAGCTCCTCCATGCGCTGCGCGATCGGCACCGCCTTGTTCACCTCGCCCAGCGCCAGCCGCGACACCACGACGCTTTCCATCAGCGACGGGTTGTCACGGTCATAGCTCAGCGCGCGCGCGTAATACCGGTCGCCATTGGCGAAGTCGCTGACAAAGGCCGCGTGCCGCCCGGCCAGGTAGGCGCCCGAGCCCGACTGCGCCAGCACCGGGGCGGGCAGGGCCAGCGAAAGCGTCAGCAGCGCGGCGGCGGTGGTCTGGTAGAACATGTGGGGCAAAACCGGCCTCGTGACTTGCATCGGGTGCAAGCTAGGCGTTCCCTGCTCCACGCGCAATGGCGGGGCCGCCCCGGCGCCGCCATTGCAGGGGTTTTTCGATCACATATTGGGGTAATTCGGCCCGTCGCCGCCCTGCGGGGTGACCCAGTTGATGTTCTGGCTGGGATCCTTGATGTCGCAGGTCTTGCAGTGGACGCAGTTCTGGAAGTTGATGACAAAGCGCGGATCGCTGCCATCCTCGCGCACCACTTCGTAGACCCCGGCCGGGCAATAGCGTTGCGCCGGTTCGTCGTATTTCGGCAGGTTGACCGAAATCGGCAGGTCCGGATCGGCCAGCCGCAGGTGGCAGGGCTGTTCCTCCTCGTGGTTGGTGAAGGAGAAACTGACATTGGTCAGCCGGTCGAAGCTCAGCTTGCCGTCGGGTTTGGGATAGTCGATCGGCTTGTGCTTGCTGGCCTCCTCGGTCACCGCGGCGTCGGTCTTGCCGTGGCGCATGGTGCCGAACAGCGAAAAGCCCAGCGTATTGGTCCACATGTCGAACCCGCCCAGAACCAGCGACGGGATCAGCCCCCATTTCGACCAGAACGGTTTGACATTGCGGACCTTTTTCAGATCCCGGCCGATCGCGCCGGTGCGGACCTCGTCCTCGTAGGCGGTCAGTTCGTCGGCGCTGCGCCCGGCCTGGATGGCGGCATAGGCGGCTTCGGCCGCCGCCTTGCCGGACAGCATCGCGTTGTGGTTGCCCTTGATGCGCGGCACGTTGACCATGCCCACCGAACAGCCCAGCAGCGCCACGCCCGGCGCCACCATCTTGGGCATCGACTGGTATCCGCCCTCGGAGATCGCCCGCGCACCATAGGCCACGCGCTTGCCGCCTTCGAGCAGCTGCGCCATCATCGGGTGATGCTTGAACCGCTGGAATTCCATATAGGGGAAGACATGCGGGTTCTTGTAGTTCAGGTGGACCACGAAGCCCACATAAACCTGATTGTTTTCAAGGTGGTAGACGAAAGATCCGCCGCCCGCATTCGACCCGAGCGGCCAGCCCATCGTATGGGTCACGGTGCCCTCGCGGTGCTTGGCGGGGTCGATCTCCCAGATTTCCTTCATGCCGATGCCGAATTTCTGCGGCTCCTTGCCGGCCGAGAGATCGTATCTGGCGATCACCTCCTTGGCGAGGCTGCCGCGCACGCCTTCGGACAGGAAAACGTATTTGCCGTGCAGTTCCATGCCCGGTTCATAGGACGGTCCGGGGGTGCCATCGGGGTTCTTGCCGAATTCGCCCGCGACCACGCCCCTGACCTCGCCAGTGTCGCCATAGACCAGTTCGGAACAGGCCATGCCGGGGAACACCTCGACCCCCAGCGCCTCGGCCTGTTTGGCCATCCAGCGGCAGACATTGCCCATGCTGACGATATAGTTGCCGTGATTGTTCATCAGCGGCGGCATCGGCCAGTTGGGCACGCGGATCTTGCCCGCCTCGCCCAGCATGTAGAAATTGTCTTTCGCGACCGGCACGTTCAGCGGCGCGCCCTTGTCCTTCCAGTCCGGGATCAGGGCGTCCAGCCCGCACGGGTCCAGGACCGCGCCCGACAGGATATGCGCGCCGACCTCCGAGCCCTTTTCCAGCACCACCACGTTCAGATCGCCGTCGAGCTGCTTCAGCCGGATCGCCGCCGAAAGACCGGCCGGCCCCGCGCCGACGATCACAACGTCATATTCCATCGCTTCGCGTTCAATCTCGGACATGTCCGGGCTCCTTGGCTATGGGGCACGCGGGGCAGGCATCCGCGCGGCTGGGGCTTGTGTTGCTTGGTCCGGAACTATGTTGCCCGTCAAGCCCGGCAACCGCAACATCACGTCACATGCGACACCTTGGGAGACAGACGCGGCGTCATTGCAACATCCGCACGGCCCGGACGGGTCGGATGCTGGCCGGATTCTGGACGCAGGTGGCCGGATGCGGGCGCCGGTCAGCGCCGGTTGCGCCGCTTTCCGGGAACCCGCGAGGTGAAACCCGGCGGGCGTTTGCGGACCCAAGCGATGAACCGGGCCAGCCGGGGATGGGCGCGCAGGGCCTCGACGGTGGAATAGTCGCGCGCCAGTTCACTTTCGGTCAGGGTGGCGTGTATCTCGCGATGGCAGATATCATGCAGGCACACGGTGTCGCCCCGTCGCCCGCCTTTCAACCTGGGCACGAGATGGTGCAGGCTCTGCCTGGCATCGGGCGGTATCGGGCGACCGCAGAGGGGACAGATCGGATCGGGCATGGCTGACAGGATGATGCCGCCGGAGGCGGGCGGCGAAAAGCCCCGCGCGCTGGTCGTGGGGGCGGGACCGGCAGGGTTGATGGCCGCCGGGGAACTGGCGCGGGCCGGCGCCGCCGTGCTGCTGGCCGAGGCCCGCCCGTCACCCGCCCGCAAGCTGTTGATGGCGGGCAAGTCGGGGCTGAACCTGACCCGGGCCGAAGATCCCGGCCCGTTCATGGCCGCCTATGGCGATGCGGCGGGCTGGTTGCGCCCGATCATCGCGGCCTTTGGCGCCGATGCGGTGCAGGACTGGGCGCGCGGGTTGGGGCAGGAGCTGTTTGTCGGTTCCACCGGGCGGGTGTTCCCGGTGGCGATGAAGGCGTCGCCCCTGTTGCGGGCCTGGCTGTCCGAGCTGGATGCCCTGGGCGTCGAACGCCGCACCCGCTGGCGCTGGCAGGGCTGGGACGATGACGCGGCGCTGTTCGCGACGCCGGACGGCGTGCAGCGGGTCCGGGCGGATGCCACCGTGCTGGCGATGGGCGGGGCGAGCTGGTCGCGGCTGGGATCGGATGGCAGCTGGGCGCCGGTGCTGGAACGCGCGGGCGTGACGCTGGCGCCGTTCGCCCCGGCCAATGCCGGGCTGTGCGTGACCTGGTCGGCGCATATGGCGCCGCTGTTCGGGGAACCGGTCAAGGGCGTTGCGCTGCTTGCCGGGGCCTCGCGGTCGCGGGGCGAATTCGTGATCTCGGGGCGCGGGCTGGAAGGCGGCGGCATCTATGCGGTGTTCCGGGCGGTACGCGAAGGGGCGCCGCTGCTGCTGGACCTGTTCCCGGATCTGCCCGAGGCCGAGATCGCGCGCCGCCTGTCGCGCCCGCGCGGCAAGGCCAGCCTGTCGAATCACCTCCGCCGCGCGCTGAAGCCGGGGCCGGTCCGCACCGCGCTGCTGCAGGAATTCGGCCGCCCGTTGCCTGCTGACCCGGCGGCGCTGGCGCGGCTGGTCAAGGCGCTGCCCGTCGCCCATGCCGGCCCGCGCCCGCTGGACGAGGCGATCTCGACCGCCGGAGGCGTGCGCGGCGCGGCGGTCGATGACGGGTTGATGCTGACGGCCTGTCCGGGCGTGTTCTGCGCCGGCGAGATGCTGGACTGGGAGGCCCCGACCGGGGGCTACCTGCTGACAGGCTGCCTGGCGACCGGGCGCTGGGCCGGGCGTGCCGCCGCGCGGTGGCTGCGGCTCTAGCCCGCCCCCGCCGCCGCGGCGCGTGTGAACGCATCGCGCGCCCGCATCCGTTTGCTATAGGCCTTGAGCGTGTCGCTCTCGACCGGAAAGCCCGCGCTATAGGCCCAGTTCAGGCAATGGGTGGCGATGATGTCGGCGATGGTCATCGTTTCGCCCTGCAGGAACGGGCCGTCGAACCGGTCGGCCATCCGGGCGAGGCTGCGGGCGAATTCCCATTTCAGGCTGTCCTTGATCGCGGGTAGGCGGCGATCCTCGGGCAGCACAAAACTGTGCCGCGCGGCGGTCCAGAGCGTGGCGTCGAATTCGTCCAGAAGGCATTGGGTCAGCGCATCCTGGCGGGCCCGCTCCAGCGTGCCCGCCGGGTGGGCCAGAACCCCGTGCCTGTCGGCGAGATAGATCAGGATCGCGGTCGAATCGGTCAGCGCCACGCCGTCCTCGATCAGCACCGGCACCTTGCCCGACGGGTTGTGCGCGGTGACCGCGTCGCTATGCGGAGAGGCCGGGTCGAGCGTGTAGGGCAGCCCGGCCTCTTCGAGGAACCAGAGCACCCGGAACGCCCGTGAATGCGGATGGCCAATCAGTTGATACATGAATTTTCCCCTGCTGTCGGTTGCGGCCAATCTAGACCGGTTGGCCCGGCGATCAACAGGCCGGATCAGCGGGCCTGTGCAAGCATGGCCAGCCGGATCAGCGTCCGTTCGACCAGCGCCATTGCCGGGGCGGCCTGCCCGGCCGAGCGCAGGGCCAGGTCGGTGTCGGTCAGCGCCGCCAGCGCCGTTTCCAGCTTGGCCGCGGTCCAGCGGCGCGATTGCCGCAGCAGCGTGTCGCGGCGCGGACCGAACACCGGCGGGCGCAGCCGCCCGATACCCTGCGACGGGCCGCCGGGATCGGCCGCCATGGTGTATAACGTGCGGAAATGCCGGGTGGCGCCGATGCACAGCGCAGTCGGATTGGTGCCTTGGGCCTGCAGGCGCCGGACCAGCGTTCCGATCTCACCGCTGCGCGATTCGGCGACCGCGTTCAGCAGATCGTCCAGCGCGGCCTCGGTCGATGCCGGGGCGCAGGCGTCGATATCGGCGAGGCTGAGCGGCGTTGCATCGCCGTATTTGTAGAGCCCGAGCTTGTCGACGAAGCGGGCCAGATCGCCCGGCCCCAGGTCGCCGGCCAGCTGCATCAGGCGCGCCATTTCCTCGCGTCCCGGCTCGGCGATCCCCGCCGCGGTCAGCAGCCGCCGGGTTTCGTCGGCCGATGGGGGATCGTCATAGATCGCGGCGGCGAGGCAATCCGGGCGTGTCTCGAACAGCTTGCGCAGGGCCGAGCCCTTGCGCAGCGATCCCGCCGCCACCACGATCTGCGCATCGCCGTCGCGCCAGTCGTCCAGCGCGGCCTCGACCGCCGGGGCGATCATGTCCTGTGCCTGTTCGACGAAAACCGCGCGGGCGCCGGCGAAAAAACCCACCGCCTTGACCGCATCCGTCAGGGCCGCCGGATCCTTGCGCAGGTCCGGCCCCTGCAGGCGGGTCAGGCGCATTTCCTCCTCGGCGCCCGGCCCCAGCAGGGCCGCCAGAACCTGCTGGCGTTTCAGCGCCACGCGCATCGCGTCGGCGCCGTAGATCAGCAGCCCGGCGCGCGTGGGATCGGGCGCGGCAAAGTAGCGATCGGTCTCGCGCGGCGACAGTTTCATGTGCCGAGATCCGCGGTGGCGTAGAGCTGCGCCGCGATCTGGTCGGCCAGAATGCTCATCAGTCGCGCCGTCGCGTCGCGTTCCGCGGCCAGCGTCTCGACGGTGGATCCGGTGGCGGAATAGCCGGTGAAGTTGCGGACCTTGCCCGAGGCCAGCACATTATCGCTGCCGATCGGGCGCAGCTCATAGGCGACCCGGCCGACGATGCTGTAGCGGGTGATTTCGCTGGAGGCGGTGATCGCCTGTCCCTGCTGGTCCGTTCTCAGCACGAATCCGAGCCGGTAGGCGGGGGTGGCGGCGCGTCCCAGCCGGTCTTCGAGCTCTTCGACCAGCAGATAGGCTGAGGCGGTTTCCGGCGGGGCGACCTCGACCCGGCCGCGCAGGGTGCTGGCCGTGCTGCCCGGCGCATAGACCGGGGTGAACCCGCAGGCCGCCAGTGCCGGGGCCAACGCGAGCAGGCCCAGCGCCTTGCGGCGGCCGGGATGCGGGTCAGACAACGACATTCACGATCCGGCCCGGCACAACGATCACCTTTTTCGGCTCCGCCCCGTTCAACGCTTTCCGCACCGCGTCCTGTTCCAGCGCGATGGTTTCAATCTCGTCCCTGGACAGCGCCTTGGCAACACTGATCTCGGCGCGGCGTTTGCCGTTGATCTGGATCGGCATGGTCACCGTGTCCTCGATCAGCATCGCCGGGTCCGCCTGCGGCCAGGGGGCCGCGGCGCAGAGGCCCTCGCCCCCCTGGTGATGCCAGATATCCTCGGACAGGTGCGGGGTCATCGGCGCCATCAGCTGGGCCAGCGTCATGATCGCCTCGCGCATCACCGGATAGGAGGCCGCGGCCCTGGACAGGGTGTTGGTGAAGGCATAGAGCTTTGCGATCGCCGCGTTGAAGCCGAAGCTCTCGACCCCCAGCGTCACGTCATGGATGGTCTTGTGCATCTCGCGCAGCAGCGCGTCATCGCCATCGCCCGGCGCGTCGCGGTCGATCCGGCCGATGCGGTCGCAGAGGTTCCAGACACGGGTCAGGTGCTTGTGCGCGGCCTCGGCCCCGGAGGCGGTCCATTCCACGTCGCGTTCCGGCGGGCTGTCGGACAGCACGAACCAGCGCGCGGTGTCGGCGCCGTAAGACGAGATGATCGACACCGGATCGACCACGTTCTTTTTCGATTTCGACATCTTGGCCGACGGAATGATCTCGACCGGGGTGCCGTCGGCCAGCCTGCCGTCGGTCACGTCCTCGGGCAGGTGATAGACCGGGCGGCCGTTGTGGTCGCGGGTCTGATAGATCTCATGCGTGACCATGCCCTGCGTGAACAGCGCGTCGAACGGTTCGATCGCGCTGGCGGGCAGGTGTCCCGTGATCCGCATCGCGCGGGCGAAGAACCGTGAATAGAGCAGGTGCAGGATCGCGTGTTCGATGCCGCCGATATACTGGTCGACATTCATCCAGTATTCGGCGTCGTCCATCCGCGTCGGGGTTTCGGCGCGCGGCGCGGTGAAGCGGGCGAAATACCACGACGAATCGACGAACGTGTCCATCGTGTCGGTTTCGCGTTTCGCCGCCGCCCCGCAGGACGGGCAGGCGCAGTCGCGCCAGGTCGGATGCCGGTCGAGCGGGTTGCCGGGCTTGTCGAAGCTCACGTCGTCGGGCAGGCGGACCGGCAGGTTTTCCTTTTTCTCGGGCACCACGCCGCAGGTCTCGCAATGCACCACCGGGATCGGGCAGCCCCAGTAGCGCTGCCGCGACAGGCCCCAGTCGCGCAGGCGGTATTTGGTCACGCCTTCGCCCCAGCCGTGTTTCGCGGCATAGTCGATGGTGGCGTCGACGGCCTCTTCTCCGGTCGCCACGTCCAGCCCCGCGAAATGGTCAACCCATTGAACCTTTTCCGTTTTCGGCGGAACGAAGGCCGTGTTTCCGACCGGCTTCGGATCGTCCAGCGCCAGGAAGGTGTCGATCACCGGCAGGTCGTATTTGCGGCAGAAATCCAGGTCGCGCTGGTCATGCGCGGGGCAGGCAAAGATCGCCCCGGTGCCATAGTCCATCAGGATGAAATTCGCGACCCAGACCGGCAGTTCCCAATCCGGGTTCAGCGGATGACGGCATTTCAGACCAGTGTCGAAGCCCAGCTTCTCGGCCTTTTCCAGCGCTTCCTCGGAAGTGCCGGATTTGCGCACCTGCGCGTTGAACGCCGCCAGTTCGGGGTTTTCCGCTTCCAGCGCCCGCGACAACGGGTGATCGGGCGAGATGCCGATGAAACTGGCGCCCATCAGCGTGTCGGGCCGGGTGGTGTAGACCTCGATCGCGTCATGGCCGCAGGCGGGCGCGGTCAGGTCGAAGCCGAGCTGCAGGCCGCGGCTCTTGCCGATCCAGTTTTCCTGCATCAGCCGCACCTTGGCGGGCCAGTTTTCCAGCCCGTCCAGCGCGTCGAGCAGTTCGCCCGCCATGTCGGAAATCCGGAAGAACCACTGGGTCAGTTCGCGCCGTTCCACCTCGGCGCCCGACCGCCAGCCCTTGCCGTCGATGACCTGTTCGTTGGCCAGAACGGTCATGTCCACCGGGTCCCAGTTGACCACGGCGGCCTTGCGATAGACCAGCCCGGCGTCGAGCATGTCGAGAAACAGCGCCTGCTGCTGTCCGTAATATTCGGGATCGCAGGTGGCGAATTCGCGCGACCAGTCGATCGACAGCCCCAGCGGTTTCATCTGCGCGCGCATGTCGGCGATGTTCTGGTAGGTCCAGTCCTTGGGGTGCCCGCCCGAGGCCATCGCCGCGTTTTCGGCCGGCATGCCGAACGCGTCCCAGCCCATCGGGTGCAAAACGTTGTGGCCGGTCGCCAGCTTGTGCCGGGCCACAACGTCGCCCATCGTGTAGTTGCGCACATGGCCCATGTGGATGCGCCCCGAGGGATAGGGGAACATCTCCAGCACATAGTATTTCGGGCGGCTTTCGTCGCGCCGCGCGGCAAAGAGCCCGGCCTCGTCCCAGGCCTGCTGCCATTTCGCTTCGATTTCGGAGGCGGTGTAACACGACATACCGGTGCTGGTCCCCTGGTTGACCCTGACTGAAAACGCCGGGCGCGTGGCCCGGCGTGGTGATAGTGCGATTTCCGGCGCGTTGCCAGAGCTTGTTGCCGATGTTGTTTCGCGGCGCCGGGATCAGAGCTTGCTGTCGCCGATCCTGATCTGCCGGGCACGGGCCAGGATCGCATCCTCGACCGCGCGGGTGGTGCCTGCGCTGGCCGGTCCGTTGCGCGTGTGCAGCGAAACGTTCAGCGACCGCGCATCCAGCGCCGGGTCCTTGATATGCACGGTGGCGCGATAGGACCGCCCGCCGCCGGGGGGCGTGCCATAGCCGGTGATGATCACGCCGGTGAACGGATCGACATCCTGAACCGGCAGGAAATCGAGCACATCCAGCGTCGCCGCCCAGATATACCGGTTCACATTGACGGTCTGGTCTCCCTTGGACGGGCCGAAGATGTCCCAGATCGACGATTTTTCGTAATTGCCACCGGCGGTTCCGCGGTTGTTGGTCTCCAGCCCGCCCGGAGGGGCCTCTCCGACCGGACCGCCGCCCGTGCGCCGCCCGCCGCAGGCCGAAACCGCCGCGCAAAGTGAAAATATGAGTGCCGCCTTGAGCAGTATTCTGGGTGTCATCTGGCGTTTCCGCAGCGCATCGTTCCGCAAACTCCTACCCAAGCAGGCCCGGTGGGGCAAGGCCATTGTCTGAACGTTGTCCCGACCTGTGCCGGGGCGGGTGGGGATGCCTGCGTGCGGGTGACGCAGGGGCAGGAGGTGGCGGGTGTGGCAAAGCTGCACCATTCGGGGCCGGTTTCCCCGGCGGCTGGTCGCAACCCTTGCCAAGACGGGGCCGAAAGAGCGAAACCCCTTGCCATACCCACGCCGGGATTCTCCGGTTTGGGCGTATGGATTGAAACCGAGGGAAGCAAAATGAAAAAGATTCTCTTCGCTACGACCGCACTGGTCGCGACCGCAAGCGTCGCAGCTGCGGACGTTCGGCTGAGCGGTTATGGCCGCTTCGGTCTGGACTATAACGAAGCCAACGATTCGGCCGTCAACGGTGTGTCCTCGACCACCCTGACCAGCCGTCTGCGTCTGCAGGTGGACATGACCACCGAAACCGACAACGGTGTGACCTTCGGTGCCCGCTTCCGCGCACAGGCCGAAAGCCGTGACAACGCTGGCGCCTCGGGTGCACCGACCTTCAGCGACGTCAACGGCGACGGCGTCATCACGCCCAACGAGATCTCCGTTGGCGGCGGCGCAGTCTTCAACGGCGCACGTTTCTATGTGACCTCCGGTGGCTTCACCCTGGGTGTCGGCAACATCATCGGCGCGCTCGAAAACACGCCGGGCCTGTATCTTGAAACCCGCACCGCCGGCATCGGCATCGACGGCGCAGGCTTCGAATCGCTGGTCACCAACGTGAACGGCGAATCGTTCAACTGGGACGCATATTCGTCGGCCGGCTTCGGCGCCAACGGTGTTGAAGTTCTGTACTCGGCAGGCGGCTTCAGCGGCCACATCTCGTACAGCCAGGACAACGAAACCTATGCCCTGCGCAACAACGCCGGCGTCGATCGCACCGCGATCAACCTGGCCTACACCTTCGGCGACTGGACCGCAGCAATCGGTTACCAGGACTCGAGCGCAATGTGGGAAGACAAGCTGCTCCTCACCGTCTCGGGTGACCTGGGCATCTTCGGTGTCCGTCTGGCCTATGCCGACAACGACGGCATCGACAAATACGGCCTCTACGGCAATGTCGACATCGGCGCAGCCGGCAACCTGGTCGCATATGTGACCCAGGAAGACGCCGTGTCCGCCAGTGACGTGGCCGCCGGCCGTGGCGACAACCGTGACGGCGTCGCAGGTTCGAACAACCGCGAAGGCACCGGCTACGGTATCCACTACTCCTACGACCTGGGTGGCGGTGTGTCCTTCGAAGCAGGCGCACGCGAGTCGTCGAACGACAACACCACGGTTCAGGCCGGTGTGTATTTCAGCTTCTAAGCTGAACCACGCATCTGCGTGATATTGGGCAGGCCTTCGGGCCTGCCCTTTTCTTTTCCGGCCAACTGGTGTTCTCCTGCCGCGCAGAACGCGACCATGTCCGGGGACACCACAATGCCGCTGACCGAAATCCAGACCCGCATCGACACCGCCGCCGAACGCGCCGGCCGCGCCCCCGGCGCGGTCACGCTGATCGCCGTGTCCAAGCGCCAGCCCGACGACCGCGTGCAGGCGGTGCTGGAACAGGGGCACCGGGTCTTCGGCGAAAACCAGGTGCAGGAAGCGGCGCGGAAATGGCCCGGGTTCCGGGACCGGTTCGACGGTGTCCAGCTGCACCTGATCGGCCCGCTGCAAACCAACAAGACCCGCCAGGCGATGGACCTGTTCGACGCGATCCACGCGCTCGACCGGCCGAAACTGGCGGCAACGCTGGCGCGGCTGGCGCAGGACCGCGGGATCTGTCCGGATCTGTTCATCCAGGTGAATACCGGGGAAGAACCGCAAAAGGCGGGGATTCTGCCGGGCGACGCCGATGCGTTCATTGCCGAGGCCCGCGCGCTGGACCTGCCGGTTCGGGGTCTGATGTGCATTCCGCCCGTCGACGAGGAACCCAGCCTGCATTTCGCCCTGCTGGCCCGGATCGCCGAACGCAACGGGCTGACGGGCCTGTCGATGGGGATGAGCGGTGATTTCGAAACCGCCGTCGCGCTGGGTGCCACCCATGTGCGGGTGGGCTCCGCCATTTTCGGAGAGCGGATCAGCAAGGACCGGGCGTGACCGCGCCGCGCCGGCACGGCGCGGCGCCCGGCCCAACCGGTGGAGCGGCCCGCAGGGCCGCGACGGCGGGCGGGAGCGCTACCGCCCCGGCATGACCGGTACGAACAGCCGAGTGCCGGGTGCCGCCCGCGCGGCGATCCAGCGCAGATGGTCGCGGCGGAACGCGATGCAGCCTTCGGTCGGATAGCCCGGCCGCCGCCACTGGTGCAGGAATATGGCCGATCCGCGCCCCGGCACCGCGTCCGGCCAGTTCCAGTCGGTCAGCATCACCAGGTCATAAAGCGGATCGGCGCGGCGCAGCCGTTCATGGCCATGCACATGGGGCGCGCGGACCATCCGGTTGTATGCCGCATCCCCGGTATCGTCCGACCACAGGTCGCGCGGCCCGATCGGCAGCGCCCAGGGGGCCGGGCGGGCAAGCCGGTCGGGGCGATAGAGCAGCCCCACGATCCGATGCCACCCGACCGGCGTGCCGCCATCGCCCTCGCGCTTATCGGCGGCGATGCCGCCGCGCCCGATCGAACAGGGAAAACGCCGCCCGCGGAACCGGAGCCCCCCCGACGTCAGCACCATGTCGCCCGGTGTCACAGCAGATGTCCCGATTTCCTGGCCTTGGTGGCGAGATAGGCGCGGTTATGGGCGGTTTCTCCCACTTTCAGCGGCACCCGTTCGGTCACCGTGATGCCGGTGCTTTCCATCATCGCGATCTTGGCCGGGTTGTTGGTCAGCAACCGGACCGACGAAAACCCCATCGCCCTGAGGATGTCCGAGCCGAGCCGGAAGTCGCGCTCGTCATCCTCGAACCCCAGCCGGTGGTTCGCCTCCACGGTGTCGAACCCCTGGTCCTGCAGCGAATAGGCCCGCATCTTGTTGACCAGGCCGATCCCCCGGCCTTCCTGGTTGAGATAGAGCAGCACGCCCGCGCCTTCCGCCCCCATCTGCGCCAGCGCGGCGCGCAGCTGCGGCCCGCAATCGCATTTCAGGCTGCCCAGAAGGTCGCCGGTGAAACAGGCCGAATGCAGCCGCGCCAGCACGGGCGCGGACCGGTCGGGGCGGCCGATCTCGACCGCGTAATGTTCTTCCCCGCCATCCTCGGGGCGGTAGATATGCAGCCGTCCGGCCTCGGAGGCGGCCATCGGCAGGCGCGCCGCCGCCACCGGGTGCAGCGGGCTGCGTTCGTCCAGAAGCGGGGCGGCTTGCGCCCCGTCGATCAGCGTCAGCCCGTGGCTGGCCGCGAAATCGCGCGGCGCGGCCACCGGAAGGCACAGTGCCGCGGGCAGCAGCCGTGCCGATTTGGTCAGCGCGATGGCCAGCCGGTGCAGGTCCGCGCCGCCGTCGCGCATGCTTTGAAGGGGGCCTTTCATCGGGTTGCTCAGATCGTCGGCGGGATCCGCGACCGCCTGGATCCAGGCATTGTCGGCATCCGCCGGAAGCAGGACCCTGGCAAGGTCGCCGTCATAGGCCCGCACCTTGAGCGTCTCGGCCCGGCGCGCGGTGATCGCAAGGACCGGGTCCGCCCCGGCCACGCGCATGGCGTTCAGGTCGCCCAGCCGGTCGCGCGACAGGGTCTCCGCCGCACAGGCCAGCACCGCGCTCTCGTTGCCGGACAGTATGACCGGCAGCCCCATGCGCAGATCGGCACGCGCGCGTGCCAGCAATTCGTGGATATCCGGGTTCAGTGTCATCTCGGCCTAGTTAGGGTGCTTTTGCAGCAATGTGAAACAAATCCCCCGTGCCGGACACGTCAGCGTGAAGGTTTTGCATCATTCCTTGCCGCGATCGTGTTTCGCTCACATTTCTTCAGTCAGCAACGGAGGGCAACCATGGCTCAGCTAAAGAAGATCCTGCTTGTCGATGACGACGACGACCTGCGCGACGCGCTCAGCGAACAGCTGGTCATGACCGAGGATTTCGATGTCTTCGAGGCCGATACCGGCCATGCGGCGATGGAGCGGGTGAAAGAGGCGCTCTACGATCTGGTGATTCTCGACGTCGGTCTGCCCGACACCGACGGGCGCGAGCTGTGCAAGCTGATGCGCAAGCAGGGGGTCAAGTCGCCGATCCTGATGCTGACCGCGCAGGACAGCGATGCCGACACCATCCTGGGCCTCGATGCCGGGGCAAACGACTATGTCTCCAAGCCGTTCAAGTTCCCGGTCCTGCTGGCCCGTATCCGCGCCCAGCTGCGCCAGCACGAACAGTCCGAGGACGCGGTGTTCACGCTGGGGCATTACACGTTCAAACCGGCGATGAAGATGCTGATCACAGAAGACGATCGCAAGATCCGCCTGACCGAGAAGGAAACCAACATCCTGAAATTCCTCTACCGGTCCTCCGATGGCGTGGTCCCGCGTGACGTGCTGCTGCACGAGGTCTGGGGCTACAATGCCGGGGTGACCACGCACACGCTGGAAACCCATATCTACCGCCTGCGCCAGAAGATCGAGCCGGACCCGTCCAACGCCCGCCTGCTGGTGACGGAATCGGGCGGGTATCGTTTGGTTGCATGACACGGCAAGGTTGAGTAACATGGAATGGAGAAAACAAGCAGATTGACCGCGACCTCGCGGTGAACCGATCCCGCGCATGTCCGGGTGATGACATGTACCTCCCTGTTGGACTGGCCGGGCCTCGTGCCCGGCCTTTTTTGCAGGGGGTGCGGCTGGATCCCGGCGCGGCGCGGCGGGCGGGTCAGCTTTCGCGCAGCAGGCGGAATGCCGCAGAGGCGAGCCAGCCGGCGGCGATGGCGATGGCCAGCGACATCAGCCCGTAGAGCATCGGCTGCTGGCGCGACAGGGTGAACAGCCACCGTTCCAGCCCCACCTTCCGCACGTCGATCATGGTCTGGTAATGCGAGATCACCTTGCCGTTGCGGGTCAGGAAGATGCGCGTGGCATAGTCGCCCTCGGTCAGGTTGGCGGGCAGCCTGATCGCGGTCCGGAACAGGGTCTGCTCGTCCAGCGATACCTCGCCTTCGAGCTGCTGGTAGAGCCCGGCATTGCGATTGATCCGGATCACCGCCCTGGTAAAGCTCTCGGAGTCCATGACCTCCTGCGGCGCGCCCACCGACCGGATCGCGCGGTCGACACTGATCCGGTAGCGCAGGTCCTCGGTATCGCTCAGAACGTCGCTCCAGCCGGCGGATGTGGCGACGGCATAGAAACTGGGCGCCGCATCTACCTCGACCGCGTCCTTGTTGGCCCAGATCCCGAACTGGCGTGCCTTGCGCCGCACCGTCAGCGGATGGGATGGGCCGGCCACGGTGATCACCACCTGCAGCGGCGCATCCGTGGGGATCGGGGCTTCGCGCTTGACCGCGCCAAAGATCAGGATCTCGGAGCCGTCGAAATTGGTGTTGATCGACACCCTGTCCTGGCTCAACCCCAGCACCACCTCTTCGGCGGCGGCGGCGACGGGCAGAACCAGCAGAACGAGAGCCAGCCAGCGGCGTATCATCGCCTAATGCCCTCCCGTGCCGAGTGAGAACAGTTCAGCCGGTTGCAGCAGCAGGTCCAGCCCCAGCTTGCCGCAGACCGCCAGCACCAGGATCGCCAGCAGGATGCGCAGCTGCTCGGCCTTCATCCGGACGCCGATCTGGGTGCCGATCTGCGCGCCGACCACGCCGCCCACCAGCAGCAGCACCGCCAGCACCACGTCGACGGTATAGTTCGTGGTCGCGTGCAGCATCGTGGTAAAGGCAGTGACAAAGATGATCTGGAACAGGGACGTGCCGACCACCACCTTGGTCGGCATGTTCAGGATGTAGATCATCGCCGGCACCATGATGAAACCGCCGCCGACGCCCATCACCGCGGCCAGGATCCCGACCAGCAGCCCGACCAGCAGCGGCGGGATCACCGAGATATAGAGCCCCGAGGTGCGGAACCGCATCTTGAAGGGCAGGGCGTGGACCCAGGTGCGCTGGCGCCGCGCGCTGGCGATTGCGGCGCCGGCGCGGTGGGTTTTGCGGATCGTGTTCAGGCTTTCGACGAACATCAGCGCGCCGACCACGCCGAGAAAGACGACGTAGCAGAGCCGCACCAGCAGATCGACCTGGCCCATGCTCCTGAGATAGTTGAACACGACCACGCCCAGCGCGGCGCCGATCAGGCCGCCGATCAGCAGCACGACACCCATTCGCAGATCGACGGTTCGTTTCCTGAAATGCGCCAGCACGCCGGAAAAGGACGATGCCACGATCTGGTTGGCCTCGGTCGCCACCGCGACGGCGGGGGGAATGCCGATGAAGAACAGCAGCGGCGTCATCAGGAACCCGCCGCCGACCCCGAACATGCCGGACAATATTCCGACCATGCCACCCAGTCCGAGGAGCAGGAAGGCATTTACCGAAACCTCAGCGATGGGTAGGTAGATTTGCATATGTCCTGTTAGGACGGACCGCCCCCCGAAATCAACTGCCCATGCTGCCCTGCAGCAATCACGACATGAAATCGTGATCGATATGGGCCTGTCGGGGGATCAGCGTTCCTTGACGTAGGGTTCGCCACCCGCGCGCGGCGGGATCGCCTTGCCGACGAAACCGGCCAGGATCACGACCGTCAGTATGTAGGGCAGCGCATCCATCACCTGCACCGGGATCACCACGCCGCCGAGGTCGATATTCTGATACCGCAGCGCTACCGCCTGCAGGAACCCGAACAGCAGGCAGGCCCACATCGCATGCCAGGGCCGCCACTTGGCAAAGATCAGCGCCGCCAGCGCGATGAAGCCCCGCCCGGCGGTCATGTCCTTGACGAAACCGGCCTGCAGCGCCGTCGCCAGGTAGGCGCCGGCAATGCCGCAGAGCAGGCCGCAGATCATCACCGCCGCATAGCGCAGCCCCACCACCGAAACCCCGGCGGTGTCCACGGCGGCGGGGTTTTCGCCCACCGCGCGCAGGCGCAGGCCGAACCGGGTGCGGAACAGGATCCACCATGTCGCCGGAACCGCGAGAAAGGCCACATAGACCAGAATGGAATGGCCCGACAGCAGGTCCGAATAGAGCGGCCCGAGAACCGGCACATCCCTGACCGCGTCAGCCAGCGGCAGGTCGATCGGGGCAAAGCGCCCGCCGCCCATCAGCGACGGCGTGCGGCCGCCCTGGGCGAACCAGTCCTGTGCCACCAGGACCGTCATCCCGGCGGCGAGGAAATTGACCGCCACGCCGGAAATCAGCTGGTTGCCGCGAAAGGTGATCGAGGCCAGCCCGTGCAGGGCCGCCAGCACCAGCGACGCGGCGATCCCCGCCAGCAGGCCCAGCCAGACCGACCCCGTGATCGCCGCCAGCGCCGCGGAAAAGAACGCCGCCGCCAGCATCTTGCCTTCGAGGCCGATGTCGAAAATCCCGGCACGTTCCGAATAGAGCCCGGCCAGGCAGGCCAGCAGCAGCGGTGTCGCCAGCCGGATCGAACTGTCGAGAACGGGAATGATCGAGGCGAGAAAATCCATTGGTCAGGGCTCCGATCTGGCCGGTTTCCGCGCGGCAAAGACGCAGGCGCAGCCCGGCAGAATGGCAGCGGCGGCGGGAAAGCCGGGCAGGCGGGGCGTCGCTCCGGTCATGCCTCGCGCCCCTTGCGCAGGCGCAGGAACAGCCGTTCCAGCGGCATCCGCACCATGTTGTCGAGCGCGCCGGTGAACAGGATCACCAGCGCCTGGATGACCACGATCAGTTCGCGCGGGATGCTGGTCCACAGCGCCAGTTCGGCCCCGCCCTGGTAGAGAAACCCGAACAGGATCGCGGCGAGGAACACGCCGAACGGGTGCGACCTCCCCATCAGCGCCACAGCGATGCCGATGAACCCGGCGCCTTCGGTCGCGTTCAGCACCAGCCGTTCGGCTTCGCCCATCACGTTGTTGATCGCCATCAGCCCGGCCAGCCCGCCCGAGATCAGCATCGCGATCATGGTGATGCGATAGGGCGAGATCCCCGCATAGCGCGCGCCGGTCTCGGAATGGCCATAGGCGCGGATTTCGTAGCCCAGCCGCGTGCGCCAGATCAGCGCCCACACCAGTATGCATGCGGCGACCGCCACGATCAGGCTGAAATTCGCTGGCGCGGCCTTGGAAAACCCGATCCCGAACGGTGCGAGGATCTCGTGCAGCGTGGGCAGGTGGACGGCTTCGGGAAACCGGGCGCTGGCCGGGTCCATCGACCCTTGCGGACGCATCACGTTGACCAGCATGTAGTTCAGCACCGCCGCGGCGATGAAGTTGAACATGATCGTGGTGATCACGATATGGCTGCCGCGCCGCGCCTGCAGATAGGCCGGGATCGCGGCCCAGGCGGCCCCGAACAGCGCCGCGCCCGCACAGGCGGCGATCAGCGCCAGGGTCCAGTGCGGCCACGGGATGTAGAGGCAGACCAGCGCCACGCCCAGCCCGCCCAGCATGGCCTGACCTTCGCCGCCGATATTGAACAGCCGGGCATGGAACGCGACCGCGACCGCGAGCCCGGTAAACATGAAATTGGTCGCGTAGTAGAGCGTATAGCCCCAGCCATAGGTCGAGCCGAGCGCGCCCGAGACCATCAGCTTGACCGCGGCCCAGGGGTCTTCGCCGATGCCGAGGATCACCAGCGCCGACAGGATCGCGGCCAGGATCAGCGAAATCAGCGGGATCAGGACCACGTCGGCCCATTTCGGCATCTTGTCCATCACTGAGCCCCCGTGCCGGTCATGCTGCCTCTCCGCTGACGCCCGCCATCAGCAGCCCCAGTTCCTTTTCGTCGGTTTCCGCGGGCAGCCGTTCGCCCATCAGGTGACCGTCGAACATCACCGCGATGCGGTCGGACAGCGAAAAGATCTCTTCCAGTTCCACGCTGACCAGCAGCACCGCCTTGCCCGCGTCGCGCAGGGCGACGATCTGCTTGTGGATGAATTCGATCGCCCCGATATCGACGCCGCGGGTGGGCTGGCCCACCAGCAGCAGGTCGGGGTTGCGTTCGATCTCGCGGGCGACGACGATTTTCTGCTGGTTGCCGCCCGAGAAATTCTTGGCCGTCAGCCAGCCATCGGCCGGGCGCACGTCGAATTTCTCGATCTTGGCATCGGTGTCGCTGCGCAGGGCCGCGTTGTTCATCAACAGCGGGCCGCGCTGGTAGGACGGGTCGTGGTGATAGCCGAACGCCACGTTTTCCCAGGCGTGGAACTCCATAATCAGGCCTTCGCGCTGGCGGTCCTCGGGCACATGGGCGATCCGCTGCGCGCGCCGCGCCTGCCCGTCCGCGCCGGCGCCATCCAGCGCCAGCGGCGACCCGTTCAGCCGGATCGTGCCGGTGGCCGGGCGCATTCCGCCCAGCACCTCGAGCAGTTCGGACTGGCCGTTGCCCGCGACGCCGGCGATGCCGACGATCTCGCCGGCATGCACGGTCAGGTCGATGCCCTTGACGCGTTCCACCCCGTCTTCGTCCACCACCCGCAACCCTTCGATTTCGAGGATCGGCGCGCCAGGGCTGGCCGGGGCCTTGTCCACCCGCAGCAGCACCTTGCGCCCGACCATCAGTTCGGCCAGCTGCTCGGGGCTGGTTTCGGCGGTTTTCACGGTCGCGGTCATCTGGCCGCGCCGCATCACGCTCACCGTGTCGGTGGCCTCCATGATCTCGCGCAGTTTGTGGGTGATCAGGATGATCGTCTTGCCCTCTTCCTTCAGCCGGTGAAGGATGCGGAACAGCTGATCGGCCTCGGCCGGGGTCAGCACGCCGGTGGGTTCGTCGAGGATGAGGATATCGGCCTGCCGGTAGAGCGCCTTGAGGATCTCGACCCGTTGCTGCATCCCCACGCCCAGATCCTCGATCACCGCGTCGGGGTCGACGTTCAGCCCATATTCCTTCTCGAGCTCGATCAGCGTCTGCCGCGCCTTGGCCAGCGACGGGCGCAGCAACCCGCCATCCTCGGCGCCCAGGATGATGTTTTCCAGCACGGTGAAGTTCTCGACCAGCTTGAAATGTTGGAACACCATGCCGATCCCGGCGGCGATGGCGGCCTGGCTGTCGGGGATCTCGGTCTTCTCGCCATGGATCCGGATTTCGCCCGCGTCGGCCTTGTAGAAACCGTAGAGGATCGACATCAGCGTGGATTTCCCCGCGCCGTTTTCGCCGATGATCCCGTGGATCGTGCCCGGCGCGACGGAAATCGAGATATCCTTGTTGGCCTGAACCGGCCCGAAGGCCTTGGAAATGCCCTTCAGCTCGATGGCGGGAGCAGTCATCGCATGTCCTTTCCGGCCGGGGCGGTCCGCTCGATCGCCATTGCCCGGGCGAGGATAACCCGCAAGGGCCGGGTGAGCGTCACGCCGGTCACGTCGGCGGGGCCACCCGGTGGCCGCCCCGCCGATCAGGCGATCAGAAGTTCAGCACCGGGCAGCTGTCATTCTCGTAATAGCTGACCACGCTGATCTCGCCGTCGATGATCTTCTGGCGCGCGTCCTCGGCGGCGGCCTTCATGTCATCGGTGATCAGCGATTCGTTGTTTTCGTCAACGGCATAGCCGACACCGTCCTCGGCCAGCCCCAGCACGAAGACGCCGGGTTCGACGTTCTCGCCGGCTTTCATGGCATTGTAGACCGCCACGTCGACGCGCTTGAGCATCGAGGTCAGCACCTTGCCCGGATGCAGGTGGTTCTGGTTGCTGTCCACGCCGATCGACAGGATGCCCTCGTCGGCCGCGGTCTGCAGCACCCCGACTCCGGTCCCCCCGGCGGCGGCATAGATCACGTCCGCGCCCTGGCTGATCTGCGCCTTGGTCAGTTCGGACCCTTTCACCGGGTCGTTCCAGGCCGCGGGCGTGGTGCCGGTCATGTTGGCGATGATGTTGATGTCGGGATTGGCCGCCTTGGCCCCCTGGGCATAGCCGCAGCCGAAATGCCGGATCAGCGGCACGTCCATGCCGCCGATGAACCCGACCGTGCCGGATTTCGACGCCATCGCGGCGAGCATCCCGACCAGGTAGGACCCTTCATGTTCGGCGAACCCGACCTGCCGGATATTGGGCGCGTCGAGCCAGGTGACATCGATCACGACGAACTTCGTGTCGGGATAATCGGGGGCGACCGTGCTCAGCGGATCGGCCATCGCGAACCCCATCGTGACGATCGGATTGGCCCCGGCCTCGGCAAAGCGGCGCAGCGCCTGTTCGCGCTGGGCCTCGGATTGCAGTTCGATCTCGCGGAAGCTGCCGCCGGTTTCCTCGGCCCAGCGCTGGGCGCCGTTGAACGCGGCCTCGTTGAAGGATTTGTCGAACTTGCCGCCCAGGTCGAAGATCAGCGCCGGTTCCGCCAGCGCGGCGCCCGCACTCAGCGCCAGCGCGGCCGCCGCGCCCATCAGGGATTTCATCATCGTCATTTCGGGTCTCCCGTTGGTTATCTTTTTGTCCCGGCCAGCGACCGGGCCGGACGCGCAAGGGCGCCGGATTACTCAAATAAGGACGCAGCCGGGTCAAAGGGTCAACAGCTTTTTGGGTGCGGCGGTCCGGCGGACGTGGGGTCAGCTCAGCGGGCGTTCCAGGATCAACGCATCGACCGAACCGCCGCCCGCGCGCCGGTAATAGCCGCGCCTCTGCCCGGCCACGCCATAGCCGCAGGCCGCGTAGAGCGCGCGCGCGGCATGGTTGTCGGCGGCCACTTCGAGAAAGGCGCGGGTGGCGCCGCGCCGGGCCGCCGCGGCCTGCCAGGCCCCCATGCAGGCCCGCGCCAGCCCCCGGCGGCGCAGCGCCGGATCGGTGGCGATGGTCAGCAATTCGGCCTCGTCGGCGATCACCCGCGCCAACGCAAAGGCCCGCGCGTCCCCGGCCGCGAAACAATGGGGGGCGGCCTGCAGGTCGGCGAATTCGCGTTCCGACCACGGGCGCGACGGCGGCATCGCTACGGCATGCAGCCGGGCCATCTGCGCGGGCGTGATCACGCCGGTCAATCCAGTCAATCCAGCAGGACCGGCGGCGCCTCGCGCGACGGTGCGGCATCGGCGGGACGCGCATAGAGCGGCGCCGGCGGTTCGGTCTCCGGGCCATGGCGGGTTGCCGCGATCCGGGCGATGGCCCCGGCCAGCCCGGCGGGGCTGGCATCGGCGCATAGCGCGCACCCGGCGGCGGCCGCCTCTGCCCGGGCTTCGTGTTCGGGAACCAGCCGGGGAGGGGCGCCGTCCAGCCAGACCTGGTCGCGCATCCCCGGCACCGCCACGCAGGCCCCCGGCGCGAGCAGCGCCCGCGCCTCGAACCCGGTCACCCCGACCGCGGGAACGCCCAGCCCCAGCGCCAGCCCGCGGGCGGCGGAAACGGCGATGCGGATACCGGTGAAATTGCCCGGCCCGACCCCCACGCCCAGCGCCGACAGGTCGCGCCAGCCGGTGCCGGTTTCGGCCAGTACCTCTTCGAGCAGCGGCATCAGCCGTTCCGCCTGGCCGCGTTTCATCGGCTCCAGGCGGTCCGCCAGCACGCGGTCGCCCGACAGCAACGCGGCCGCGCAATGCGCGGCCGAACAGTCGAAGCCGAGGATGAGCGGCGCGGTCATCGCCCGGGCCGGGGTCAGGCGACCACCGGGCGCACCTCGGTCACTTCGGGGATGTAGTGGCGCAGCAGGTTTTCGATCCCCATCTTCAGCGTCAGGGTCGAGGACGGGCAGCCGGCGCAGGCGCCCTGCATGTGCAGGTAGACCACGCCGCGTTCAAAGCCGTGAAAGGTGATGTCGCCACCATCCTGGGCCACCGCCGGGCGGACCCGGCTGTCCAGCAATTCCTTGATCTGGCTGACGATCTCGGCATCCTCGCCGTCGTGATCGGCATGGCCCGAGGCCACCGCGCCGTCGCCGCTCATCACCGGCTGTCCGGACTGGTAATGCTCCATTACCGCGCCGAGGATGGCCGGTTTGATGTGATCCCAGTCCACGCTGTCGCGTTTGGTGACGGTGACGAAATCATTGCCCAGGAACACGCCGGTCACGCCGTCGACCGCAAAGATCCGCGTCGCCAGCGGCGATTTCCCGGCCGTGTCGGCGCTGGGAAAATCCGCGGTTCCCGCCTCGAGCACGGTCTGGCCGGGCAGGAATTTCAGCGTCGCCGGGTTCGGGGTCGATTCGGTCTGGATGAACATCAGGTTTGCCTCCGCAATATGCAGCCGATATGCGCCCCGGCCGGGGTGAAGTCAAGTTTTGGAATGATTCTAATTCTTCGCCGCCCGGGCAACGGGGATTTGCGCATCATGGCCAGGGGCGGTTTCGGGCGATGCCGACCCCAATCCGCGGCTTTGCCGGGATGACACAAAGCGGGTCGATGATCTGGCGAGCCTTGACCGCGTAACCGCCGGTGAGGCGGCAGATGGCCGGCGATATCAGGTGATCGCCTGGAGCTTTTCCTTGCTCAGATCGCCCGGCACGATGGTGATCGGGATCGGCAGCGACCCGGAACTGCGCGACAGCTGCGACACCAGCGGCCCCGGCCCCTTGCGGTCGGTCCCCGCCCCCAGCACCAGCACGCCGATTTCCGGGTCGTCCTTTACCTGCGCGATGATCTCGGGGACCATTTCGCCCTCGCGGATGACCAGTTCGGGGTCCACCTTCTGGCGATCCCTCATCCACTTGGCAAAGACTTCGTAATGGGCGTGGATGCGTTCACGCGCCTCTTCGCGCATGACCTCGGCGACGCCGATCCAGTGATTGAATTCATCGGGCGGGATGATCGACAGGACCTGCACCCCGCCACCGGTATGCGCTGCCCGCATCGCGGCGTACCGCATCGCGTTCAGGCATTCGCGGCTGTCATCCAGCACCACCAGGAACTTGCGCATGATCTTGCCCCTTTTGCTGCGACCATGCCCGATGCGCCGGGTCCGGGCAACGGGATTATCCGGCCGAGGCGGCCCAGTCCCAGTAGAGCTCGCGCACCCGCCGGGTGACCGGCCCCACCTGATACGAGCTGTCCTCGAACCGCGTCACCGGTGTCACCTTGTTCATGTTGCCGGACATGAACACTTCGTCCGCGGCTTCGAAATCCTCGAAGCCCAGCACGCATTCATGCACCGTTACCCCGTCGGCGCGCAGGTTCGAGATATGCCGCGCCCGGGTGATGCCCGACAGGAAGGTGCCGTTGGCGATCGGGGTGAACACCTCGCCATCCCGGACCATGAAGATATTGGCGGTGGCGGTTTCGGCCACGTTGCCCAGCGCATCGGCCACCAGCGCGTTGGAAAACCCGCGCGACCGCACGTCCACCAGCATCCGCGCGTTGTTGGGATAGAGGCAGCCCGCCTTGGCGTTGACCACCGCGTCCTCCATGACCGGGCGGTGGAACCGCGTCCGCCCCAGCGTCGCGGTGACATCGGCGGGGGCCATCGGGATCTCTTCGAGGCAGATGGCGAACCCCGTCTTGCCGGCCTGCGGAACGATGGCCGTGCCATCGCCGTCGATGCCCCAGTACATCGGCCTGATATAGACCGCGACCGCGGGGTCATAGGCCGTCAGCCCCTCGCGCACGATGTCGACCATGTCGGCGGTTTTGACGGTCGGGGTCAGCATCAGCGCCTCGGCCGAACGGTTCACGCGCGCGCAATGGGGGGCGAGATCGGGGGCAAGCCCGTTGACGGAACGCGCCCCGTCGAACACGCCCGATCCCAGCCAGGCGCCGTGATCGGCCGCCGATATCACCGCCACGTCGCCGTCGTGCCAGCTGCCGTCGAACCAGGTGAGGATGTTCCTGCCGGTTGCCATGTGTTTCCCCCCGTGCCGTCACCCGTGAAATCGCCGCGACACTGCGGCAAGGTGGGTCAGAAGTCCAGACCTTGTGCGCGGAGCCAGCGCCCCCCGGGCGCTGCCGGCGGGGCCGGATATGCGTTTTTCGCTTGAAGTCGCCGGTGCCGGACTGCGATGCTGCATCGAAGAAGACCACATCGAGAAAGACCACGGAGCGGGCGTGACGCGCGGGGGTCGCATGCGCGCCCGGAAATCGACGACAGAGGACCAGCAGAGGACCAAACATGAAGCGCGTGATGACACTTGCAGCCGGGGCGCTGTTCGGATTGACGGCCGCCTGCACCGACACCGGTGCCAATTATCAGCCGATCATCGACGGGCCGGTCGGCCCGAACTACAACAATGACCTGGCCCAGTGCCAGCAGCTCGCCGCGAGCAAGCCGGTCCTGGACAGCGGGTCCGCGGGCCAGGCCGCGATCGGCGCCGGCGTCGGCGCGGCCACCGCGGCCATCGTCGAGGATACTGGCTCGAATATCGGCAAGGGCGCCGCCGTGGGCGCGCTGGTCGGCCTGACATCGAATGCGATCAACAACGACCAGCAGCGGGCGAATATCGTCAAGAGCTGCATGCGCAGCCGCGGCTACAACGTCGTCGGCTGACGGGCGCCGCCGCGCTGCCCGACGCGCCGGGCGCGGGCAGCGCCCCACGACATCGCAGGACCCGCCGGCCGGCTGGCGCGGCGGGTCTGTCATTGCCGGTCGCCGGGTGTCGTGCCTGACGCAGGCGCGGCGCGGCGGACATAGCGGAGATTTCCATGCCCTTCACCATCGCCACCTGGAACATCAACTCGGTCCGCCTGCGCGAACCCATCGTGTTGAAGCTGCTGGAGGACGAGGCCCCCGACGTGCTCTGCCTTCAGGAATGCAAATCGCCGGTGGACAAGATCCCGCGCGAGGGGTTTGCCGCGCTGGGATATACCCACCTGCTGGCGCGGGGGCAAAAGGGGTATAACGGCGTGGCGATCCTGTCGCGGCTGCCGATCGAGGACGCGGGCGACCGGGATTTCGCCGGGCTGGGCCATGCCCGCCACGTCGCGGGACGCCTGGAAAACGGTGTGGTGATCCACAATTTCTATGTCCCGGCCGGCGGCGATGTGCCCGACCGCGAGGTGAACGAGAAATTCGGCCAGAAGCTCGACTACCTCACCGGGATGCGCGACTGGTTTCACGCCGACCGCCCGCAGCGGTCGATCCTGGTCGGGGATCTGAACATCGCCCCGCGCGAGGACGATGTCTGGTCGCATAAGCAACTGTTGAAGGTTGTCAGCCACACGCCGGTCGAGGTGGAGCAGCTCGGCCAGACGCAGGACGCCGGGGGCTGGGTGGATATCACCCGGCAGGATATTCCCGACGGCCAGCTCTACAGCTGGTGGTCCTATCGCGCGCGCGACTGGTCGGCGGCGGACAAGGGCCGCAGGCTCGATCACGTCTGGGCCACCTCCGATATCGCCGGCGCGGGCCATTCCAGCCGCATCCTGCGCGACGCCCGCGGCTGGGAAAAACCCAGCGACCACGCGCCGGTTTTTGCCACGTTCGACCTGTGACCGACGCTTGCCCCTTGGTTTCCGCAGCCGGGCAAGCCATATAGAGGCCACATTCGAAGGAGCCAGAGATGATCGAATTGCAGGGGACCGCCGCGGGGGATGCGGAACTCATCAAGGACACGACCGAAGCCGCGTTCATGGCAGACGTGATCGAGGCCTCGCGTGAGCAGCCGGTGATCGTGGATTTCTGGGCGCCGTGGTGCGAGCCGTGCAAGCAGCTCGGCCCGATGCTCGAGGATGCCGTGCGCGCCGCCAAGGGTGCCGTCCGGATGGTCAAGCTGAACGTGGACGAGGCGCAGATGATCGCCGGGCAGCTTCAGATCCAGTCGATCCCGACCGTGTTCGCCTTTTTCCAGGGCCAGCCGGTGGACGGGTTCCAGGGCGCGCTGCCGGGGTCCGAGATCAAGGCGTTCATCGACCGGGTGGTCAAGATGGCCGGAGGCGAAGCGCCGGGCGACCAGATCGCGCAGGTGATCGAACAGGCGGAAACGCTGCTCGCCGACGGTGCCGCCGTCGAGGCGGCACAGGCCTTTGCCGCGGTGCTCGCGCAGGATCAGGCGAACGCGGCGGCCTATGGCGGGCTGGTGCGGACCCATGTGGCGCTGGGCGATCTGGAACAGGCCGAGGCGATCCTGAACGGCGCTCCGGCCGAGATTTCGTCATCGGCGGAACTGGAAGCCGCCCATGCGCAGATCGAACTGGCCCGGCAGGCCGCGGATGCGGGCCCGCTGGGCGATTTGCTCGCCGCGGTCGAGGCCGAGCCCGGCAATCTCCAGGCCCGGTTCGACCTGGCGACCGCGCTGCATGCCGCGGGCCGCGTCGATGAGGCGGTTGACCAGCTGCTCGACCTGTTCCGGCGCGACCGAGAATGGAATGACGGCGCGGCCAAGACGCAGCTCTTCACCATCTTCGAGGCGCTCAAGCCCAATGATCCGGTGGCGCTGAACGGCCGGCGGCGGCTCAGTTCGATGATCTTTGCCTGACGGGGCTTCGGCGCTAGACTGCGACCCATGATGCTGGCCGCCGATCTGCCGGACACCTTGCCGGTGTTCCCGCTGCCGGGTGCGCTGCTGCTGCCGCGCGCCCGCCTGCCGTTGCACCTGTTCGAACCGCGTTACCTGCAGATGCTCGAGGATTGCCTGAAGACGCGGGACCGGATCATCGGCATGGTCCAGCCGCTGCCCGTGCCGGACGGCGTCGATGTCGGCGGGGCGCCGCTGCATGATATCGGCTGTGCCGGGCGGGTGACGCAGTTTTCGGAAACCGATGACGGGCGCTATCTGGTCACGCTGACCGGTATCTCGCGGTTCCGCATCCGCGAGGAAACCGACGGCTTCGCGCCCTATCGGCGGTGTGCGGTGGACTGGCCGCCATTCGATCGTGATCTCGGACGGGCCGAAAAGGACCCGGGGCTGGATCGCGCCGCCCTGACCGCGTTGCTGGAACGCTATTTCGCCGCCCGGCAGCTTTCGACCGACTGGGAAACCATCCGCGATGCGCAGGACGAACTGCTGATCAATTCGCTGTCGATGCTGCTGAGTTTCGAACCCGAGGACAAGCAGGCGCTGCTCGAGGCGCCGACGCTGTCCGACCGACGGGAAACACTGATCACGCTGATCGAATTCGCCCTGCGGGGCGGAACAAGCGAGGAGATGCCGCAATGAACGAAGCCGGGTTCGACCCCCACATGATCGAGGCGCTGGTCTGTCCGCGCACGCATACCACCCTGTCCTACGATGCCGGGCGGCAGGAACTGGTGTCCAGGGCGGCCGGGCTGGCATTCCCGATCCGCAACGGTATCCCGGTGATGCTGGTGGACGAGGCGCGGGTGATCGAGGGCTGAGCCCCGCCGCCGCTCAGGGGTCGCGGAACGGCAGGGTCAGGCTCCAGTCCAGCCGCGCCGGCCGGTCGTCCTGCCAGTGCAGCCCGATGGTCATCCGGTCATGGCCGTGGTCGGGCCGGGCGCGATAGGTGCCGAACAGCCGGTCCCAGACCGACAGCGCAAAGCCGTAATTGCTGTCATGTTCGACCCGGCGCCGCGAATGGTGCACCCGGTGCATGTCCGGCGTCACGATCACCAGCCGCAGCACCGCGTCCAGCCGGCGCGGCAGCGCCAGGTTGGCATGGGTGAACAACGCGGTGCCGTTCAGCAGGATCTCGAACAGCAGCACCGCCAGCGCATCGGCGCCCAGCAGGTAGACCAGCCCGATCTTGACCAGCATCGACAGCGCGATCTCGACCGGATGAAACCGGATCGCGGTGGTCACGTCCATGTCGCGGTCGGCGTGATGCACCCGGTGCAACCGCCACAGCAGCGGCCATTTATGGGTCAGCAGGTGCTGCGCCCAGAGCGCGAGATCGAGCGCCAGCACCGCCAGCAGCAGTTCGGCCCAGCCGGGCCAGTCGAGCCGGTTCAGCAGCCCCCAGCCATTGCGCCCGGCGTCAAGGGCCGCGCCGATGGCCAGCAGGGGCATCGCCACCGCCATCAGCCGCAGGGTCAGCGTATTGATCACGGACATGGTCACGTTGGTGATCCACCGGCGCGAACGCGGGCAGGTCCGCGCCCGCCGCGGTGCCAGCGCCTCGGCGCAGGCGAAGACCGCGAACAGGCCCAGAAAGATGCCCAGGCGCAAAATGGCTTCGTGTTCCATGCGCCGGAGCGTGGGGCGGAATCACGCGCGGCGCAAGCCCGGTCAGGTGGGCCAGGCGGGGCAGCCGGGTCAGTCGGGGCGGATCATGGATCCGGCGCCGTGATCGGTGAACAGCTCGAGCAGCACCGCGTTGGGCGCCCGGCCATCGAGGATCACCACCGCGCGCACCCCGGCATCCAGCGCGCCGAGCGCGGTTTCCGTCTTGGGGATCATGCCGCCCGCGATGGTGCCGTCGGCGGTCATCGCGCGGATCTGCGCGGCCTTGAGTTCGGTCACCACCGCGCCGTCGCCATCCTTGACGCCGGCCACGTCGGTCAGCAGCAGCAGCCGGTCGGCCTTGAGCGCGGCGGCGATCGCACCCGCCGCCGTGTCGCCGTTGACGTTGAAGGTCTCGCCCGCGCGGCCGCCGCCCAGCGGCGCGATCACCGGGATCATGTCGTTTTCGAACAGCGTATGCATCAGCGCCGGGTTCATCTCGGAGGGGGTGCCGACGAAACCCAGCGCCGGGTCGGTCATGTCGCAGGTCATCAGGCCGGCATCCTTGCCCGACAGGCCCACCGCGCGGCCGCCCTGGGCGTTGATCGCCTGCACGATGCGCTTGTTGACCAGCCCCGACAGCACCATCTCGACCACCTCGACGGTGGCGGCATCGGTCACGCGCTTGCCGTTCACGAACTCGGACCTGATGTTCAGCCGGTCGAGCATCGCGTTGATCATCGGCCCGCCGCCATGCACGATCACCGGGTTTACGCCGACCTGCTGCATCAGCACGATGTCGCGGGCAAAGCTCTCCATGCCCTCGTCGCTGCCCATCGCGTGGCCGCCCAGCTTGATCACCACGATCGCGCCGTCATAGCGTTGCAGATAGGGCAAGGCGCTCGACAGGGTGGCGGCGGCGGCGATCCAGTCGCGGTTCATGTCGCGTTTCTTCATCTCTTCGTCAGTCCCGTCCGTCTGGTTGCACGGGCGCATGCCCGCCTGCAAGGGCGGTCTAGGCCAGCCCCGCGATGATGCTGCGCAGCGTGGCGATCCCGTCACCCTTTTCCGAACTGGTCAGCACCATCTCGGGATAGGCCGCCGGGTGTCTGGCCAGGGCGGCGCGCACCTGGGCCAGCACCCGGTCGCGTTCCTTTTCCTTCACCTTGTCGGCCTTGGTCAGCACGCATTGAAAGGTGACCGCCGAACGGTCGAGCAGCGACAGGATTTCCTCGTCCACCGGTTTCACCCCGTGGCGGGCGTCGATCAGCACGAATGCACGGCGCAGGCTGGGCCGGCCCGAGAGATACTGTTTCAGCAGCCGCTGCCATTTCTCGACCACGGGCAGGGGCGCGTTGGCAAACCCGTATCCCGGCAGGTCGACAAGGTAGAGATCCGGCCCCTGCGTGAAAAAGTTGATTTCCTGCGTGCGCCCCGGCGTGTTCGAGGCCCGCGCCAGCCCGCGCGTGCCGGTGAGCGCGTTGATCAGGCTCGATTTGCCGACATTGGACCGGCCCGCGAAACAGATCTCCAGCCGGTCGGCGGGCGGCAGGCCGGACATGGCGACCACGCCCTTGAGAAACTCGGACTGGCCCGCGAACAGCTTGCGCCCGCGTTCGGCCTCTGCGGTATCGGGCGGGTCCGCCAGGGGAAAGGGCAGGGCGGTCACAGGATTTCCACCGTATCGCCGCGCGCGATCCGCCCCGGTTTCGTCACCTGCAGCGCGATGGTGAAATCCTGATGGCCGAGGGATTTCAGCGCTCCCAGCGTGTCCGCGTCCCGTTTCCCGGTCGCCGGGTTGGCGGCGGTCGCCAGGCAGCGTTCGATCCGCTTGTAGGCGCTCACCTCGGCCGTGCCGATGCGCAGCGAGCGCCCGATCCAGTCGAATTCTTCCCACGGGGCGGCGCCGTCGATCCACAGGTTGCAGCGCCAGCGGTGGATGGACAGGTCGCGGCCCAGCCTGTCCTCGATGACGCGATGGCTGGCCAGGTTGCCGAGGGACACCGACGGGGTGCTGCTGTCGGTGAAGCCGCGCGTCTGCGGCGCGGGCAGGACGGCGACCGGCTGCGCGCGCCCCTCGGGGATCAGCGGGCGCACCCAATCAACCAGCGCCGTGGCGTCCCGTTCCGGGTGCAGGGCGATGTCGGGCCGGTCCGGGTGGGACAGGGCGATGCGGCCGTCATCCAGCGACCGCGCGGTCACCGCCATCAGTTCGGGCGCCGATGCCGCGCGGATAAAATTCAGGCAGCGCGCCCAATCGCCCGGCTGCGCCGCGGACCGTTCATGCGCGACCGCCCAAAGACGATCACCTGGCAGGGTCTGCCCGGTGGTCAGCTCGGCGCTGTCGATCTCTTCCCGGCCGAGGGCCTTGATCGGGTGCCGCCACAGCGCGGTGACGGTGGCGGTCATTTCTCGTCCGGTTTCGGCTTGCGCTGAAAGCCCGACTTGATGTTGCCGAGCAGGTCGGGCTTGTAGCCCTGGCTGCGCATGATCAGGTATTGCTGGGTGAAGGTGATGGTGTTGTTGGCGATCCAGTAGACCACCAGCCCGCTGGCAAAGCCGCCCAGCATGAACATGAACACCCACGGCATCCAGGCAAAGATCATCGCCTGGGTCGGATCGGTGGGTGCCGGGTTCAGTTTCTGCTGCAGCCACATCGAGATGCCCAGCAGCAGCGGCAGGATGCCGATCAGCAGCATGGCGAGGATCGTGCCGGGCTCGGGTCCGGCCCAGGGGGCTAGGCCGAAGAAGTTCATGATCGAGGTCGGATCCGGGGCCGACAGGTCGCGGAACGGGCCGAACCACGGCGCCTGGCGCAGTTCGATGGTGACGAAGATCACCTTGTAGAGCGAAAAGAAGATCGGGATCTGCAGGAGGATCGGCAGGCAGCCCGCGGCCGGGTTCACCTTTTCCTTCTTGTAGAGCTCCATCATCCCCTGCTGCATCTTCTGCCGGTCGTCGCCGCAGGATTCCTTGAGCGCCTCCATTTTCGGCTGCAATTCCTTCATCTTCGCCATCGAGACGTAGGATTTGTAGGCCAGCGGGAACAGGATCGCCTTGATGATCAGCGTCAGGCCGATGATCGACCAGCCCATGTTGCCGATCAGCTTGTGGATCTCGTGCAGCAGCCAGAAGATCGGCTTGGTCAGGAAAAAGAACCAGCCCCAGTCGATGCTGTCGATGAACCCTTCGATGCCGGCGCGCTCATAGGACCGGATCGTGGCCCATTCCTTGGCGCCCGCGAACAGGCGGGTGCTGACCTCGGTGCTTTCTCCGGGCGCGACGGTCAGCGTGGGCAGGACCGCCTCGGTCTGGTAGATCTTGCGGTTCGCATCATATTTGGCCACGGCGCGGAAGGCGCTGCCCGGTTCGGGGGCGAGCGTGGACATCCAGAAATGGTCGGTGAACCCGATCCATCCGTTTTCGGTGACCTGCATGACCTCGGCCTGCGCGCCTTCGCGCGGGTCGATCTCGAAATCGCGCATCTTGGAATAGTCGATCTCTTCGAGCTGGCCATCGGCCATGCCGACCACGCCTTCATGCAGGATGAAGAAATTCTTCAGCCCCGGCAGGTCGCCGTCTTCGCCCACGCCATGGCGGGCCAGCAGGCCATAGGGGGCGAGGCTGGCCGGCCCCTGCCCGGTGTTCTCGACGGACTGGGTGACCGTGAACATGAAATTGTCGTCCACCGCGATCTGGCGGCGGAACATCAGGCCGTTGCCATTGTCCCAATGCAGCAGGACGGGGCTGTCGGGGGTCAGCTCCGCGCCTTCCTCGGCGGTCCAGACCGTGTTCGCGCCCGGCACGTCACCCGGTTGCAGCCCGCTGCCGGGCGCCCAGCCGTAAAGGGCGTAATAGGCCGATGGCGTGCCGACCGGCGACAACACCGTGACCTTGGCCGGATCGTCCAGCGAAACGGAGTAGTCCTTCAGCGACAGATCGTCGATCCGACCGCCCATGAGCGATATCGACCCGGCCAGCCGCGGGGTGTCGATATCGATGCGCGGGGCGTTGACGGTGGCTTCGTCCGCGGTGCCGGTGACCGGGCCGGTATCGGTGGCGGGTGCCGCCGCCGGCGCGGTGGCGGTGTCGCCTGCAACCTGTTCGGCAACCGCCGGTTCCGGTGCCGTTTCGGGGCCGGGGGCCTGTTCCGGTGGCGGGAACAGCAGGAACCACACGAGGATCACGGCGAAACTGAGCGCGGTTGCAAGGATGAGGTTCTTGTTCTGATCGTCCATCGGGGACTGCCACCTTGTGCATGAAACGATTGGAGGGGGTTCAACAGAGTGCAGCCGCAAAGGTCAAGCGGATTCCGGGCCGCGTGGCCGTCAGGCCCGGGCCCTGCATCGGGCCGTGCCCCGCCCGGCGGGGCGCCCATCTGGCGTATCAGGGATTGCGCGGGGGCCGGGCGTGGCCCGGCCCGCCTGCCGGGCCGCCGGAATTGACCTGCCGGCACCCGCCCGGCGGCGCGATCCGGGCCCGGACCGATGCCGCCGCCACCCGCGCCGCGCCGGCTGCCGCGTTGCTGCGGGGCTGCTGGGGGCTAGCGTGCGCTGCGGCTGATCTGCGGTGTCGGGTTCAGCTTGTTGCGATGGGCCGCGATCCAGTTGAGGGTCTGGTCAAAGGGCATCGGCCGGCCGATGCCGAAGCCCTGCACATGATCGCAGCCCAGCTGCGCCAGCAGCGCGTGTTCGCCCACGGTTTCGACGCCTTCGGCCAGCGTTTCCAGGCCCAGCCGTTCGGCCATGGTCAGGATCGCGCCCAGCAGCCGGTGCTGATCGGGGTCGCGATCGGCCTTGGTCACGAAAGACCGGTCGATCTTGATCCGCGACACCGCGAAACGGCGGATCGCCGCGATCGAGGCGTTGCCGGTGCCGAAATCGTCCAGGTCGATGCGGCAGCCCAGTTCCGCCAGGCCGGCGATGTTGCGGGCGACGATGTCGTCGCAATCGGAGACGACCGATTCCAGCACCTCGACCGCGAGCCGGTCCGGGGTCAGGTCGAACCGGTCCAGTTCCCAGCCAATCCGGTCCAGCAGGCCGGGGTCGCGCAGTTCGGCGGTGGTGAAATTGATCCCGACCCGGGGCACGTCGACACCGGCGCAGTCCCATGCCTTGAGCGCGGTAAAGGCGTGGTATAGAATGACCTGCCCCAGGCGGCTCAGCAGCCCGGCCTGTTCCATTTCGGGCAGGAACCGGTCGGGTGACACCATGCCATGGGCGGGGTGGGTCCAGCGCGCCAGGGCCTCGAACCCGGTAATGCGGCCGGTATCGGTGCAGATCTGCGGCTGGAACCAGGGCCGGATCTGTCCGGTTTCGAGCGCGGCGGCGGCGTCGTCGCGCAGATCGGACCGTTCGCGCCGGCGTTGCTGCATCTCGGCCGAAAACGCACGGATCGCCGACGGGCCGGTCTGCTGCGCCTCGTTCAGGGCGGCGGCGGCGGCCTGGCGCCAGTCGGCGGCGCTGTCCCCCGGCGCGCGGTTGCGCAGGCAGAACCCGATCGAGCAGGAGACATAGACCGTCAGCCCGCCGAGCGGTGCCGGTTCCTCGACCGCGGCCTGCATGCGGCCCGCCAGCGCGATGCAGGTTTCCAGATCGAGCTGGCGCACCGGCGTCAGGCAGATCGCGAAACGGCTGTCGCCGGTGCGCGCGACGATGTCGCCATGGCGCAGCGCCGACAGGATCCGTTCACCGGTTCGATGCAGCACCTGGTCCGCCGCCTCTTGTCCGTGGCGCGCGGAAAACTCGCGAAACTCGTCCAGTTCGACCACGAAACAGCTCGACCGCAGCCCGGAGTTCATGGTTTGTTCATATAGATTTTCGGTTTCGCGGTCGAATTCGTCCCGCAGCATCAGGCCGGTTGCGCGGTCGCGCGGTTCGGTTGCGATGGCCGGGGCGCCCCCGGCCCCGAGCGCCAGCAGCGCGAGCGGTAGGCCCAGCGCCACCGCCAGCAGCGCATGTTCGCCGCCCCACCAGAAGGCGCCCAGTGTCAGCGCGGGAAGGAACGCGAGCGCCGGCGGGCCGGTCAGGGCCGGGGCGATCTGCTGGCAGAGCCGTTTCAGGCGGCGGGAAACCGGGTTCCGCATGGCGGGGCCTTTCGATGCTTGGTGCAACTGCACCCCGCCGACCTTAGGCCCGGTATCTGACCCTTCGGTTAACGCAGAAGCGGAATTTCGCTGTCGGTCCGGGGCTGGACCCGGTTGCGCTCGAGCCCGGCGAAATCGAACAGCTCCGGGTCCAGCAAATGCGATGGCCGCGCGTTCATCAGCGCCCGGAACATCACCTGCCGCCGTCCCGGGCGGGTCTTTTCCCAACCGTCGAGAATCGCCTTGACCTGTTGCCGTTGCAGCCCGTCCTGGCTGCCGCAGAGATCGCAGGGAATGATCGGATAGTCCATCGCCGCCGCGAACCTGGCGCAGTCGTCCTCGGCCACATGCGCAAGCGGGCGATAGACGAACAGGTCGCCCTCTTCGTTCACCAGCTTGGGCGGCATCGTCGCCAGCCGCCCGCCGTGAAAGAGATTCATGAAGAAGGTCTCGAGGATGTCGTCGCGATGATGGCCCAGCACCACCGCCGAGCATCCTTCCTCGCGGGCGATTCGGTAGAGATTGCCGCGCCGCAGCCGGGAACACAGCGCGCAATAGGTGCGCCCCTGCGGAACCTTGTCCATGACGACCGAATAGGTGTCCTGGTATTCGATCCGATGCGGCACGCCCATCTTTTCCAGAAATTCCGGCAGCACCGTGGCGGGAAATCCCGGCTGGCCCTGGTCGAGATTGCAGGCCAGCAGGTCGACCGGCAGCAGGCCGCGCCATTTCAGTTCGTGCAGCACCGCCAGCAGGGTATAGCTGTCCTTGCCTCCGGACAGGCAGACCAGCCACCGGGCGCCGGGTTCGATCATGCCATATTGATCGATCGCCTCGCGGGTCTGGCGGACGATGCGCTTGCGCAGCTTGCGAAAGCCGGTCGTGCGCGGGGCACCGGCAAAGAGCGGGTGAATCTCGTCGGCGTCATCCAGCATGGGCTCGCCTTACCGGCTTTGCCGGAGCCGGGCAAGCGTGGCGGTTCGCGGGGGCGTTACCCCGATCCGCGATCCGCGCCGGGCCCATTGCCGACCCGGACCGGCCCGGTGCAAGGTTGTTGGCGCAATGTCGTTGAGGACCGAAACAACCGGAGGGGATCGCCGATGGCGTGGATATTGCTGGGTCTTGCCGGCCTGTTCGAGGTCGGCTGGGCGGTAGGCCTGAAATACACCGACGGTTTCACGCGGGTCTGGCCGACCGCGCTGACGGCGGCGTCGATGATCGTGAGCCTCGTGCTGCTCGGCCTCGCGCTGCGCACGATCCCGCTGGGAACCGGCTATGCGATCTGGACGGGGATCGGCACGCTGGGCACGGTGATCTTCGGCATCCTGTTCCTGGCCGAGCCGGCAACGGCGGCACGGCTGGGCTGTGTCGCGCTCATCCTCGCGGGGATCGTCGGGCTGAAGCTGGTGTCCGGCGCCTGATCCGCGCGGCTCAGAGCTGCCCGCCGGCGATCTCGATGGCCTGGCCGTTGACGCTGCCCGAACCGGGGCCGACCAGCCACATCGCGGCGGCGGCGATCTCTTCGGGGGCGATCAGCCGCCCGTGGCGGTTCGCGCCGACCATCAGTTCCATCGCCTTGTCGTCGCTCATCCCGGTGCGTTCGGTGATCGAGGCGACGTTCTGGCCGACGATCGGCGTGTCCACATAGGCCGGGCAGATCGCGTTGAAGGTGATGGGCTTGCCCATGTAATCCTCGCTCAGCGCGCGGGTCAGGCCGATCAGCCCGTGCTTGGTGGCCGAATAGCAGGGCGCGCCCTTGAGCCCGCGCAGCCCGGCCATCGAGGAAATGGTGATCACCCGGCCCCAGTCGGTCTGGTGCATCGAGGTCAGGCATTCGCGGATGGTCAGAAAGGCACCGTCGAGATTGGTGGCCATCATGTTGCGCCAGAAGTCCAGCGTGGTCTTGTGCAGGGCGCGGCCCTCGGCGATGCCGGCATTGGCGATGCAGATCTGCACCGGGCCGTTGCGGTCCACCGCGGCGGCGATCTTGGCCACGACGTCCTCTTCGTCGCGCACATCCATGGCCAGCCCGGTGATGTTGCCACCGGCGACCGCGTCCAGCACCTCTTGCCGGCGGCCGGTGATCGTCACCTTTGCGCCATCGGCGGCCAATGCGCGGGCGATGGCCAGCCCGATGCCGGTGCCGCCGCCGGTGACGAATGCGTGTTTGCCGCTGAGTTCCATGCCGTTCCTCCCCTGATCGGTTGTCGCGCAGCCTAGCGGCGGGGGCGGGCGGGGCAAGATGCGCCGTTCCGTCACTTTGCATCGCCGGAATGATTGCGGAATATGGCGCCATGAAGCATCTCGATATCCCGCCCGCCTGGTTGTTGGCCTTTATCCTGATGGGCTGGACGCAGGCGCGTTACCGGCCGCTGGGGCTGAGCCTCGATCATCCCGTGACCGGATTGCTGGCCGGGTTGCTTGTGGGCGGCGGGCTGGTACTGGCCGCGCTGGCCCTGGCCGAGCTTCGGCGCCAGCACACCACGGTTCACCCGCATGGTGACCCCGCCCGGCTGGTCCGGTCCGGCATCTACAAACGCTCGCGCAACCCGATCTATCTGGCCGATGCCCTGATCCTGGCCGGGCTCCTGCTGTGGTTCGACGCGGTGCCGTCGCTGGTGCTGGTGCCGATGTTCGTCTGGGTGATCGAAAGGCGGTTCATCATCCCCGAGGAAAACCGCCTGCGCCGCCAGTTCCGCGCCGACTACGCACGTTTCGAACGTGACGTTCCACGCTGGCTGTAACTTTTTTGCTTCACGGCGGCCGGATTCTTGTCGAAAATCTCGTGCAGGCCATGCTGCAGTTGCGGCATACTTGCGAAAACAGGGCTTGCAAGCTAGGTGGAGCACCTGCAAGCGGAACCAGATGAACGCCCATGGCGGGTGGCAAGGGGGATCTCAGCGTGAAAATCGGCACACCGAAGGAAGTCTTCGAGGGTGAAAATCGCGTCGCGATGACGCCTGAGAGCGCGCAGGCGCTTCAGAAGCTAGGTCATGACTGCCTGATCGAGACCGGCGCCGGTGCGGCTGCCGGGTTCTCGGACGCCGCCTATGAGGCCGCGGGGGTCGAGGTGGTCAAGACCGCCGCCGCCCTGTTCAAGGCCGCCGACGTGGTGGCCAAGGTGCGCCCGCCCACGGAAACCGAGGTCAAACGCCTGCAGCCCGACCAGACGCTGATTTCGTTCTTCTATCCGGCGTCCAACGAGAAGCTGCTGAAAAAGGCCGCCGCGCGCGGGGCGACCACCATCGCCATGGACATGGTGCCGCGTATCTCGCGGGCGCAGAAAATGGATGCGCTGAGTTCGATGGCCAATATCGCCGGCTATCGCGCGGTGATCGAGGCGGGCAACAATTTCGGCCGCTTCTTCACCGGCCAGGTGACCGCCGCCGGCAAGGTGCCGCCCGCCAAGGTGCTGATCGTCGGCGCCGGCGTGGCCGGTCTGGCCGCGATCGGCACGGCGACCAGCCTCGGCGCGATCACCCTCGCGTTCGACGTGCGCCCCGAAGTGGCCGAGCAGATCGAATCGATGGGTGCCGAATTCGTCTATCTCGATTTCGAGGAATCCCAGCAGGATGGCGCCGCGACCGGCGGCTATGCCGCCCCGTCGAGCCCCGAGTTTCGCGAGAAGCAGCTCGAGAAATTCCGCGAACTGGCGCCCGAGATGGATATCGTCATCACCACCGCGCTGATCCCGAACCGGGACGCGCCGGTGCTGTGGACCGCCGACATGGTCGAGGCGATGAAGCCCGGCAGCGTGATCGTGGACCTCGCCGCCGAACGCGGCGGCAATTGCGAACTGACGGTGCCCGACGAAAAGATCGTCACCGAAAACGGCGTGACCATCGTCGGCTATACCGATTTCCCGTCGCGGATGGCAACGCAGAGCTCGACGCTCTACGCCACCAATATCCGCCACATGATGACCGACCTGACCCCGGAAAAGGACGGCGTCATCGACCATGACATGGAGGATGACGTGATCCGGGGCGCGACGATCACCCATGACAAGGAAATCACCTATCCGCCGCCGCCGCCCAAGGTGCAGGCCATCGCCGCGCGGCCGCAGGAAAAGCCGAAGGAACTGACGCCGGAAGAGCGCAAGGCGCAGGAACTGGCCGAGTTCAAGGCGCAGACCAAGAGCCAGGTCACCATGCTGGCCGCGGGCGGGCTGGCCCTGCTGCTGGTTGGCGCGGTGGCGCCCGCCAGTTTCATGTCGCATTTCATCGTCTTCGTGCTGGCCGTGTTCGTGGGCTTCCAGGTGATCTGGAACGTCAGCCACAGCCTGCACACGCCGCTGATGGCGATCACCAACGCGATCTCGTCGATCATCATCGTCGGCGCCCTGATGCAGATCGGATCCGGCAACTGGCTGGTGCTGCTGCTGGCGGCGTTGTCGGTGCTGATGGCCGGTGTCAACATTTTCGGCGGTTTCCTGGTCACGCGCCGGATGCTGGCCATGTTCCAGAAATCGTAAGGAAAGGGTGATGGAAATGGGTTTCACCACTGCTGCCTATGTGGTCGCCGCGATCCTGTTCATCCTCGCCCTGGGCGGGCTGAGCGGGCAGGAAAGCGCCAAACGCGCGATTTGGTACGGTATCGTCGGCATGGCGCTGGCCGTCCTGGCCACGCTGATGGGGCCGGGATCGGGCAACTGGTTCCTGTCGCTGGTGCTGATCGCGGTCGGCGGTGCCGGGGGCTGGGTCATCGCGCAGCGCGTGCAGATGACCGAGATGCCGCAACTGGTCGCCGCGATGCATTCGCTGGTCGGCCTCGCCGCGGTTTTCGTCGGCTTCAACGCCCAGATCGAACTGGGCCGCGTCACCAGCGCCCTGAGCCAGGGCGCCGACACCGTGTTCCGCGGTTTTGCCGAGGTCCTGACCCACAAGACGGCGGCCGAACTGAACATGCTTCAGATCGAGGTCGTGCTGGGCGTGTTCATTGGCGCGGTGACCTTTACCGGATCGGTCGTGGCCTTTGGCAAGCTGGCCGGCAGGATCGACGGCAAGCCGGCGCAACTGCCCGGCGGCCATGTCCTGAACGCGGCCGCCGCCGGGATCTCGGCCATCCTCGCGGTGCTTTATGTGGCGGACGCGGGGCCGGTGATGCTGTGGCTGGTGGCGATCACGCTGCTGGCGCTGTTCATCGGCTATCACCTGATCATGGGCATCGGCGGCGCCGACATGCCGGTGGTGGTGTCGATGCTCAACAGCTACTCGGGCTGGGCCGCCGCCGCGATCGGGTTCACGCTCGGCAACGACCTGCTGATCGTCACCGGCGCGCTGGTGGGCTCGTCGGGTGCGATCCTGTCCTACATCATGTGCAAGGCGATGAACCGGCATTTCGTGTCGGTGATCCTGGGCGGCTTCGGCGGCACCACCGGTCCGCAGATGGAGGTCGAGGGCGAAATGGTCGCGATCGAGGCCGACGGCGTGGCGCAGGCCCTGAACGAGGCCGACAGCGTCATCATCATTCCGGGCTATGGCATGGCGGTGGCGCAGGCGCAGCAATCGGTCAGCGAACTGGTGCGCAAGCTGCGGGCGCGGGGCAAGGAGGTGCGTTTCGCCATCCACCCCGTCGCCGGCCGCCTGCCGGGCCACATGAACGTGCTGCTGGCCGAGGCCAAGGTGCCCTATGACATCGTGCTGGAAATGGACGAGATCAACGACGATTTCCCCGATACCGACGTGGCGATCGTCATCGGGTCCAACGACATCGTGAACCCGGCCGCGCAGGACGACCCCAACAGCCCCATCGCCGGGATGCCGGTGCTGGAATGCTGGAAGGCCAAGCAGGTCTTCGTGTCCAAGCGCGGGCAGGGCACCGGCTATTCGGGGATCGAGAACCCGCTGTTCTTCAAGGAAAACACGCGGATGTTCTATGGCGATGCAAAACAGTCTCTGGACAAGCTGCTGCCGCTGATCGACTGAGCGCGGCGCAAACGCACCAGAGGGCCCTGCCGGAAGCGGCGGGGCCTTTTGCTTTGCGCCTGCACCGACGCGGCGATCCTGAACCGCCCGATGGCCGCTGAACACCGGCTTGTCCGCCCCGCCGTTCCTGCCCCAGAGTGGACCGGCAACAAGGAGAGGTGACGATGGCCGTTGTAGAATATGAACGGGACGGGCGGATCGGGCGGATCACGCTCAACCGGCCCGAGGTGATGAACGCGATCGACGATGAACTGCCGGTCGCGCTGGCCGACGCGGTGTCGCGCGCCGATGCCGATGACCGGGTTCATGTGATGGTCCTGTCGGGTAATGGCCCGGCCTTCTGCGCGGGCTATGACCTGACCTTCTATGCCGAGGGCAACGGGTCGGGCGAGGCGACCCAGCCGATGCCCTGGGACCCGGTCAGGGATTACAGGTTCATGTGGGCCAACACCCAGCATTTCATGTCGCTGTGGCGGGCGGTGAAACCCGTGGTCTGCAAGGTGCATGGCTTTGCGGTGGCGGGCGGGTCGGACATCGCGCTGTGCGCAGACATGACGATCATGGCCGAGGATGCGCAGATCGGTTACATGCCCGCGCGGGTCTGGGGCTGCCCGACCACGGCGATGTGGGTGTATCGGCTGGGGGCCGAACGGGCCAAGCGGATGCTGTTCACCGGCGACAAGATCACCGGGCGCGAGGCGGCGGATATGGGGCTGGTTCTGAAGGCGGTGCCGGCGGAGCGGCTCGACGACGCGGTTGAGGAGCTGGCCGGCCGGATGGCGACGGTGCCGGTCAACCAGCTCGCGATGCAGAAAATGGTGATCAACCAGGCGATCGAACAGACCGGGCTGATGCAGACCCAGCGGCTGGCGACGATCTTTGACGGCATCACCCGCCATTCGCCCGAGGGGATCCATTTCAAGGAACGGGCGGAAAGCCGGGGCTGGAAACAGGCGGTGGAGGAACGCGACAGCGGCACGTTCGACTGGACCGCGAACCGTGAAATCCCCCGGCGCAACCGCTGATGCGCCGTTGCCCTTGGCCCCGTGCCGCGAAGCGGCTACAGATCGGGAACATGGCCGCCAGGGAGGAGCCACCCGATGAAGATGAGTGATGAAAAGCGGATCGGGGCACCCCCCGCCGCCGTCTATGCCGCGATCCTGGATCCCGATGTGCTCTGCGCCTGCGTGCCGGGTGCGACCGAGGTGACCGGATCGCCCGGTGACGGCTATGCCGCCGTGGTCACGCAGAAGGTCGGACCGGTCAAGGCGACCTTCAAGGGGCAGGTCACCATGTCGGACATGGTGGAAAACCAGAGCCTGACCATCGACGGCGAAGGCAAGGGGGGCGCTGCCGGCTTTGCCAAGGGGGGCGCATCGGTGACGCTGACGCCCGACGGTGACGGCACCCTGCTGGCCTATGATGTCGAGGCCAAGGTCGGCGGCAAGCTGGCGCAGCTGGGCAGCCGGATCATCGACGGTTTTGCCAAGAAGATGGCCGACCAGTTCTTTGCCAATCTCCAGGCGCATTTCGCCCCGCCCGAAGAAGACGCGGGGGATGCAGCCGGGGGCGAGGCCGATAGCGGCGGCGAGGACAGCGGCGCCAAGACGGGCTGGCTGAAGAAAATCACCGGCCGAAGCTGAGCGGCGGCCCGACCATGTCTGCAATCCTCTCCATCCGCGACCTGCGCAAGACCTACGAGGGCGGGTTCGAGGCGCTCAAGGGCGTCACGCTCGATATCGAGCAGGGCGAGATCCTCGCCCTGCTCGGCCCCAACGGCGCGGGCAAGACGACGCTGATCTCGACCGTCTGCGGGATCACCAACGCCACCTCGGGCAGCGTGTCGGTGGACGGTCACGACAGCGTCACCGGCTATCGCGCGGCGCGCTCATTGATCGGGCTGGTGCCGCAGGAAATCTCGCTCGAGCCGTTCGAGCGGGTGCTGAACACGGTGCGGTTCTCGCGCGGCCTTTTCGGGCGTCCCCGCGACGATGCCCGGATCGAAACCATCCTGCGGCGGCTGTCGCTGTGGGACAAGCGCGACAGCCCGATCAAGGCGCTGTCGGGCGGCATGAAACGGCGCGTGCTGATCGCCAAGGCGCTGGCCCATGACCCGCGCATCCTGTTCCTGGACGAACCCACCGCCGGCGTGGATGTCGAGCTGCGCAAGGACATGTGGGACACCGTGGCCGAGCTCAAGGCCGATGGCGTCACCATCATCCTGACCACCCATTACATCGAAGAGGCCGAGGCTATCGCCGACCGTGTCGGCGTCATAAACCATGGCGAGCTGCTGCTGGTCGAGGACAAGGCCAGCCTGATGCGGCGGATGGGGCAGAAACAGATCGAGGTGCAGCTGTCGGCCCCGGTCGAGACCCTGCCCGACACCCTGAGCGGCTATGCGCTCGACCTGGGCGCGGAACGGCAGAGCCTGATCTACACCTATGACACGCGGGCCGAGCGCACCGGCATCACCGCGCTCTTGAACGACATCGCCGCCGCCGGGCTGACATTGTGTGACGTGCAGACCCGCCAGAGCAGCCTCGAAGATATCTTCGTGGGCCTCGTCGCGGGCGGCCAGCCGGAGGCACGGCAATGAACTGGTCCGCGGTCGCAGCCATCTACCGGTTCGAAATGGCCCGGTTCTTTCGCACGCTGATGCAGAGCTTCCTGTCGCCGGTGCTGTCCACCTCGCTCTATTTCGTGGTCTTCGGCGCGGCGATCGGCAGCCGGATCCAGCAGGTCGACGGCGTCAGCTATGGCGCCTTCATCGTGCCGGGGCTGGTGATGCTGTCGGTGATCACCCAGTCGATCTCGAACGGAGCGTTCGGCATCTATTTCCCGAAATTCATCGGCACCATCTATGAATTGCTGTCGGCGCCGGTGAATTTCCTGGAAATCGTGATGGGATATGTGGGCGCGGCGGCGACCAAGGCGCTGTTCATCGGGGTCGTGATCCTGGTCACCGCCAATTTCTTTGTCGATATCGAGGTGCAGCACCCGGTGGCGATGGTGCTGTTCCTGATCCTGACCTGCCTCAGCTTTGCCCTGCTGGGGTTCATCATCGGCATATGGGCCGGCAATTTCGAGCAGTTGCAACTGGTGCCGCTGCTGATCGTCACGCCGCTGGTGTTCCTTGGCGGGTCGTTCTACTCGATCTCGATGCTGCCGCCGCTGTGGCAGACCATCACCATGTTCAACCCGGTGGTCTACCTGATCTCGGGGTTCCGGTGGTCGTTCTACGGGCTGGCCGACGTTCCGGTCGCGCTGAGCCTCGTCGCCATCGCCGGTTTCACCTGCCTGAACCTCGCCGTGATCTGGTGGATCTTCAGGACGGGCTGGCGGTTGCGCAGTTGACACCGTTGCAATTTTGCCCGCGACCCGGCGGAAACCGGATGCGCGGAAAATCAGTTTGGGGCGTGTCTTGTTTGACCGCGTGGCGCACTCTACATCTGAGCGCATGGACCTTCGCCTGCCTTTCCTGAACAAGCCGCCCACGGTCGCGGTGATCCGTCTCGCCGGGGCCATCGGTGTCGGCGGCCGCGCGGCGCTGACCGACGAGGCGCTGCGCCCGGCCATCGAAAAGGCGTTCCGGCGCGGCAAGCCCGCCGCCGTGGCGCTCGAGATCAACTCGCCCGGCGGATCGCCGGTGCAGTCGGCGCTGATCGCGGCGCGAATCCGCCGTCTCGCCGAGGAAAAGGACATCCCCGTCCACGCCTTTGTCGAGGACGTGGCCGCCTCGGGCGGCTACTGGCTGGCCTGCGCCGCCGACGACATCTGGGCCGACGAAAACTCGGTGCTGGGGTCGATCGGCGTGATCTCGGCAGGGTTCGGGGCGCATGTGTTCCTGGCCCGCCAGGGGATCGAACGGCGGGTGCATACCGCCGGCAAATCGAAATCCATGCTGGACCCGTTCCGCCCGGAAAACGAAGAGGATGTCGCCAGGCTGAAGGTGATCCTCGGCGACATTCACGACAACTTCATCGCCCATGTAAAGACGCGCCGCGCATCCAGGCTCGATGCAAAGGCCGACCTGTTCAACGGCGATATCTGGCTGGCGCGGCGCGCCTGCACGCTGGGGCTGATCGACGGCATCGGGCATCTGACGCCGAAGCTGAAGGAACGTTACGGCGAAAAGGTGCGGATCCGGCGCTATGGCCCCCGCCGTCCGTGGTTCGCGCGGTTCGGGGCGCAACTGGCGCAGGACGCGCTGGCCGGGATCGAGGAACGCGCGGCCTACGCGCAGTTCGGGTTGTGATGTGATCCTCAAGATCGTCTCCCTGTTCCTGGTGGTCATGGCCGTGCTGGCCATGTTCGGGCGCTTGCGCCTGCCGGGATCGAACCGGCTGTCTTCGGTGCGCTGCCCGAATTGCGGGCGGTTCCGGATCGGCAGCGGACCCTGCCCCTGCGGGAAGGGGCGGCGGGGATGAGCGGACCGATCCTGCATGCCTGGCTGCTCAGCGGTCTCGGTCTCGGCATCCTGCTGCTGGGCGGCGACCTGCTGGTGCGCGGCGCGGTGAACCTGAGCCTGCGGCTGGGCGTTCCGGCGCTCATCGTCAGCCTGACCATCGTGGCCTTCGGCACCTCGGCGCCCGAGCTGCTGATTTCGATCAAGGCGGTGATGGACGGGTTGCCGGGCATCGCGCTGGGCAACGTGATCGGGTCGAACACCGCCAACATCCTGCTGGTGCTGGGGCTGCCCGCCATGATGGCGACCCTGCACACGAGCGAATGCAACACCCGCCGGACCTATCAGTTCATGATCCTGTCGTCGTTGCTGTTCATCGCGCTGGCCACGCGCGACGTGTTCGACAAGCTGGCCGGGCTGCTGCTGCTGGGGGCGCTCGTCGTGGTGCTGACCGATGCCTTTCGCACCGCGCGCAGGCATCAGCGCGCGGGTGAACATGACGATCTCGAGGATATCGACGAAGCCGACCCGGACATGCCGTATTGGCGCATCGCGCTGTATCTGTTGCTCGGGCTGATCGCGCTGCCCGTCGGCGCCAACCTGCTGATCGAATATGCCAGCCAGATCGCGCGCACCTACGGCATCAGCGACGCGGTGATCGGCCTGACGCTGGTGGCGCTGGGCACCTCGCTTCCCGAACTGGCGACGACGGTCATGGCCGTGCTGCGGCGGCAGGCGGATGTGGCGCTGGGCAACGTGATCGGGTCGAACATCTTCAACCTGCTCGGGATCATCGGGGTGGCGTCGCTGGTGGGGCCGATCCGGGTCGATCCCGAGTTCCTCGAATTCGACCTATGGGTGATGCTGGCGGTGTCGCTGCTGCTGATCCCCTTTGTCTATTTCGGCCGGGACATTACCCGCAGATGGGGCGTGGTGCTGACCGTGCTCTATGTGGTCTATATCCTGGCGATCCTGAAATGATGCGGGCGCTGGTCACCGGCGCCGGCAAGCGGCTGGGCCGGGCGATGGCGCTCTATCTCGCCGGGCGCGGCTTCGACGTGGCCGTCCACTATGCCACCTCGCGCGACGGGGCCGAGGAGACGGCGGCGGCAATCCGGGCGATGGGACGCGGTGCGGCGGTGCTTCCGGGCGATCTGCTGGACGAAACCTGCAGCCGGGCGTTGCTGCCGCAGGCGGCGCAGGCGCTGGGCGGTCCGGTCACCTGCCTGGTCAACAACGCGTCGGTGTTCGAATATGACACCTATGCCAGCGCCACGCGCAACAGCTGGGACCGGCATATCGAAAGCAACCTGCGCGCGCCGTTCGTGCTGACGCAGGCGATGGCGGCGCAGGGGCTGGCGCCCGATCGCGACGCGGGTGGAGAGCCGGTTGCCACCGGTCTGATCGTGAACATGATCGACCAGCGGGTGCGCAAGCTGACCCCGGAATTCACCAGCTATACCATTGCCAAGATGGGGCTTTGGGCGATGACCCGCACCGCGGCGCAGGCCTTGGCGCCCGCAATCCGGGTGAATGCGATCGGCCCCGGCCCGACCCTGCGCGGCGCGCGCCAGAGCGCCGGCCATTTCGCCGCCCAGCGGGCCGGAACCGTCCTCGGCCGCGGCGCCGATCCCGCCGACATAACCGCCGCGCTGGGGTTCCTGCTCGACGCGCCGTCGGTGACCGGTCAGCTGATCTGCCCCGATGGCGGGCAGCATCTCGGCTGGCAGACACCCGATGTTCTGGGCGTCGAATAGACGGGTATCCGACCCGACTTTTGCACCGGTCGCGGGATGGTTACATTTCTGTGACTTTCCGCCTTTGTTTTCAAAGACTTGCAAGTGAGTGAATTTTTTGTCATTTGGAATCAAGGGGTTGGGGTGGCGCCCAAAAATTGTGCAATGCGACGATGCCTGCCGGATGTAACGAGAATTTCGGACTACCCATAAGTTATCATCGGACTTATCCACAGAAACGGTGGATTTGTTCGGGCTTGCATCGCCGGGACCGAGATTGCAGCGCGGGCCAGAGAATCATATCTCTCGGACATGACGGATACGAACGCCCACCCGACCGGCCATGCGCTGATCCAGGACTACCTGAAGACGCTGGACGGCTCGCCCGGCGTCTACCGGATGCTGGATGCGCAGAACCGGGTGCTCTATGTCGGCAAGGCGCGCAACCTGCGGGCGCGGGTGTCCAGCTATGCCCGGCCCCATGGCCATAGCGGGCGCATCGCGCGGATGATCGCCCAGACCGCGTCGATGATGTTCCTGACCACGCGCACGGAAACCGAGGCGCTGCTGCTGGAACAGAACCTGATCAAGCAGCTCAAGCCGAAATACAACGTGTTGCTGCGCGACGACAAGAGCTTCCCCGAGATCCTGGTCACCGGCGACCACGACTTTCCGATGATCCGCAAGCATCGCGGCGCGCGCAAACCCAAGGGCAGGTATTTCGGCCCCTTCGCCAGCGCCGGCGCGGTCAACCGCACGTTGAACCAGCTGCAAAAGGCGTTTCTTCTGCGCAACTGCTCCAACGTCACTTTCGAGAGCCGGACGCGCCCCTGCCTGCTCTACCAGATCCGGCGCTGCTCGGCGCCCTGCACCGGCGAGATCTCGGCCGGGGACTATGCCGCGTCGGTGCGCGATGCGGAACGGTTCCTGTCGGGCCGCTCGACCCGCGTGCAGGAGGACCTGGCCGCGCAGATGCAGGCGGCCTCCGAGGCGCTCGAATTCGAACGCGCCGCCGCGCTGCGCGACCGGATCCGCGCCCTGACCAGCGTGCAGAGCAGCCAGAGCATCAACCCGCGCAGCGTGACCGAGGCGGATGTGGTCGCGCTGCACCTGGAGGGCGGGCAGGCCTGCGTGCAGGTCTTCTTCATCCGTGCCGGGCAGAACTGGGGCAATGGCGATTTCTACCCGCGTGCCGGGGCCGATGTTTCGGCGGCCGAGGCGATGGAGGCATTTCTCGGCCAGTTCTACGATACCCACGAGCCCCCCCGGCAGGTGATCCTGTCGGATGCGATCGAGAATGCCGACCTGATGGCCGAGGCGCTGGGCCAGAAGGCCGGGCACAGGGTCGACCTGCTGGTGCCGCAGCGGGGCGAGAAATCCGAACTTGTCGCCGGTGCGCTGCGCAACGCCCGCGAGGCGCTGGGGCGCCGCATGGCGGAAACCGCCACCCAGGCGAAACTGCTGCGCGGCGTGGCCGACGCCTTCGGGCTGGACGCGCCGCCCGCGCGGATCGAGGTCTATGACAACTCGCATATCCAGGGCGCCCACGCGGTCGGCGCGATGATCGTCGCCGGACCCGAGGGGTTCATGAAAAACGCCTATCGCAAGTTCAACATCCGTGGCGACAGCCTGACCCCCGGCGACGATTTCGGGATGATGAAAGAAGTGCTGACCCGCCGGTTCGCCCGCCTGCTCAAGGAAGACCCGGACCGCGAGAGCGGCACATGGCCCGATTTGCTGCTGATCGACGGCGGCGCCGGCCAGGTCAGCGCGGTCTCGGGGATCCTCGCCGAACATGGCGTGTCGGATGTCCCGGTGATCGGTGTCGCCAAGGGCGTCGACCGCGATCACGGCAAGGAGGAATTCCACCGCCCCGGCCACCACCCGTTCGCGCTGCGCCGCAACGACCCGGTGCTCTATTTCGTGCAGCGGATGCGGGACGAGGCGCATCGCTTCGCCATCGGCACGCACCGGGCCAGGCGGTCCAAATCCATCGCTGCCACGCCGCTCGACGAGGTGCCGGGGGTCGGCGCCTCGCGCAAACGCGCGCTGCTGGCGCATTTCGGCTCCGCCAAGGCGGTCAGCCGCGCCAACCTGGCCGATCTCAAGGCGGTCGACGGGATCTCCGACCGGCTGGCCGAAACCATCCACGACTTCTTTCACGACCGGGGGTGAACCGAGCGCTGTCCGTCCCTTCATCTTGCCGGGCAAACTCCCGCCGGAGGCATCCGCCGGGAACCGGCGGATTTCCCGCGCTGCCGCTTCCACCTGCCCCGCGCCCGATGTAGGCTCCGAGCCATGAAATGGACCTTGCCCAATATGCTCACCGTCCTGCGCCTGATCGCGGCGCCGGGGCTGGCCGTGATGTTCCTGTATTTCCACCGGCCCTACGCGGACTGGTTCGCGTTGCTGCTGTTCCTCGGCGCGTCGATCACCGACTGGATCGACGGCTACCTGGCGCGGGCGTGGAAACAGGAAACCCGGCTCGGCGCGATGCTGGACCCGATCGCGGACAAGGCGATGGTGGTGATCGCGCTGATGGTGATCGTGGGCTATTCGTCGATGTCGCCCTGGCTGGTGCTGCCCGCCACCGTGATCGTCTTCCGCGAGGTGTTCGTATCGGGGCTGCGCGAGTTCCTGGGCAATGTGTCGGGCACGCTCAAGGTGACCAACCTGGCCAAGTGGAAGACCACCGCGCAGATGGTCGCCATCTCGGTCCTGTTCGCGCAGGGCATCTTCGAACATTACCTGTCGCTGGCCGCCGAAGGGCTGGACCCGCTTGTCGTCAGCGACATCCTGTCGGGGCAGGGCGAGGATACGCTGGGCCTGGGCTGGAAACTGGCGGCGATGGACTGGACCGGGCGGATCGGCCTGTGGCTGCTGTGGCTGGCGGCGGCGCTCACCTTCCTCACCGGGTGGGACTACTTCCGCAAGGCGCTGCCGCATCTGAAGGAAACGCGATGATGGATGTGCTGTATTTCGCCTGGGTGCGCGAACGGATCGGCCTGCCGCGGGAACGCATCGACACCGATGCCGCCACGGTTGCCGACCTGGTCGAGGAATTGCGGGGCCGCGAAGACCGCTACGCGGCTGCCTTTGCCGACCTGTCGGCGCTGCGGGTGGCGCTGGACCAGGAGCTTGGAGATTTCGACGCGCCGCTGGCCGGCGTGCGCGAGGTCGCCTTCTTTCCGCCGATGACCGGGGGCTGAGGCCGGTGCGCGTGGCCGTCCAGCCGGAGCCGTTCGATCCCGGGGCCGAGCTCACCGCGTTTTCCGTCGGCCTGTCCGGCATGGGCGCGGTGGTCAGCTTTACCGGGGTGGTGCGCGATCTGCCGGGGGGCGGGCTGACCGCGTTGGAGATCGAACATTATCCCGGCATGACCGAACGGGCGATCGCCGACATCGCGCGGCAGGCGCAGGAGCGCTGGTCGCTGGGAGATGTGCTGGTGATCCATCGCCACGGGCGGCTGGCGCCGGGCGACGCCATCATGATGGTCGCCACCGCCGCGGCCCATCGCCGCGCCGCCTTCGAGGCCGCCGATTTCCTGATGGATTACCTGAAATCGCGGGCGCCGTTCTGGAAAAAGGAAATCACCGGGGACGGGGCCGAATGGGTCGCGGCCAGGGATGAGGACGAAACCGCGCTGACCCGCTGGTGACGGGCGGCCGGTCCGCGCGCGCGGCCCCCGCGATACCGCTCAGGCGCCGGTCTTGGCCCGCTGAAGCTGGGTCCGCAGCTCCTCGACCTCGGCGCGGGCATCGCGCAACCCGTCCATCGTGGCGTTCAGTTCGGCCTCGGTCTGGTGCAGCTTGTTGGACAGTTCCGCTTCGCGTTGCTGAAGGTAGGTGATCGCCTCGTCGCGGGTTTCCTCGGCTTCGTGAAGCTCCTGGCTGATCCGGTCGAGCTCGCTCACGTCGCGGGCGCTGACCCGGGTGAACCGGTGCACCAGCCAGTTGGCGAACCAGCCCAGAACAAAGGCGACAAACAGGATCGCCGCCGTGGCGATGATGAAATCAGTTCTGCTCATTGGTCGCGTTCTCCGTTCCGTCCCCGTCGCCTTCTTCGCTGTCGCCCGCGGCAGTATCCGCATCCCCGCCTGTCGCCGTTTCACCACCGTCTTCACCGGTGCCCTCTGCCGTTTCCGATGTCGTTTCCGGGTCCGATTCGGGGGCCGCATCGGCGGCCTGTCCGGATGCGGCTTCGGCGGCGACTTCCTCCAGCGTGGTCCGTTCTTCCTTGATCGGCTCGGGGCGTATCAGGTGGAACTCGATCCGGCGGTTCGCCTCGCGGCCCTCTTCGGTCCCGTTATCGGCGATGGGGCGGCTTTCGCCATAGCCCACCGCGGCATAGGACGAGGTCAGCACCCGGCGCGCGCGCAGTTCGTTCAGCACCGACTGGGCGCGGGACTGGCTGAGTTCCTTGTTCATGATCTCGCGGCCCTGGCTGTCGGTATGGCCCTGGATTTCCAGCCGGATCTCGCCGCAATCCGACAGGATGTCGGCGATCCGGTTCATGGTGCCGAGCGAATCCTCGGTGATGGTGGCGGACCCGGGCTCGAACGCGATCTTCTGGTTCTGCTGGGTCTCGATGATCTGTGCCTCGCACAGTTCGGGATCGGGCGGCGCGTCCTGCGGGATCGGGCGATCGCGGGTCGCGATCTCGAGCGAGAAGCCGCCGACATCGCCCAGCTTGGCCGCCAGCAGCCGCGACAGCCTGGCATCGGCGTCGGGATCGTAGCTGGCGCCGCGCAGCGTCACGCTGTCCGGGGTCACGGTGGCCGAACCGTTCAGGAGCTCGGCCAGGGCCTCGAGCCCGACCAGCACCCGCACCGCCCAGTCCTCGGGCTGGCCGGGCACCACGCGCACGGCCATATGCACACGGTCCGACCCGAACTGCGCCCGGGCAAAGCTGTCGGCCATCAGCCGCTGGGTTTCATCCTCGACACGCCCGCGCAGCTGCACCAGACCTTCGGGGCTGAGCGTGGCCGTGAACTCGGGCGGGCCGTCGCCCGCGCCGGTGACTTCCGGCTCGGGCAGGACGGCATCCAGCGCGAAAACCGGCGGCAGCGCCGTCTGCAACTCGCCCACCACGAGGTCGAACTGGTCCGGGTCCGTGCCCTGCGCGGCGGTCAGCGATATCTCGGCATCCGCCATCGTCAGGTGCCCGCCGCCCAGCTTTGCCAGCGCGGCGATCGTCAGTTCGGCGGCGGTGCCCCAGTTCGGCGACGGGACGCCCAGCCCGATGGTGCAGTCGGGATCGCCTGTCATGCCGACGGCGGTGGCGGCCTTGATGATGCGCCCGCGCGTCAGCTTGGTATCGGCCGAACAGGCATCGAAGCGCGGGCCGCGCTCGTCGATCAGGAACCGCAGCGTGAACGGCGTGATCACCGGGCGCGGCGACGAGATGTCGAGCGTCAGCCTGAGCTGCGGCGGGGCGGTGCGCGACAGCTCGTCCTCCAGTTCCGCCTTGGCCTCGGCGCTGTCGGTCATGCCCGACACCATCAGCGTATCGGCGGAGACCGAGATTTTCGAGCGCGGCATCCGGTCCAGGACGGTCAGCGCGAAATCCATCGCCGCGTCCCAGCCGGGCGGCACCGCGTAATCGGCGGATTCGAGAAAATCGGCCACCGTTCCGGCGCCCGCAATCTCGGCCAGCCGACGGTTCAGCCGGTTGCGGTCGGTCCGGGTCGGGATCAGGCCGATGATCGAGATGCCGTCCGCGTTGCGCAGGATCTCGGCCGAGAAACGCGGCGGCGCCACCTCGGTGCCGGGCACGACATCCATCTCGTCGATGATCCGTGCGGCATCCACGTTTTCGCCGGCGCTGCTGAGCGCGAGGAACCGCGACGCTTCGTCGGGAGCGGTTCCGGTCAGGATGACGCGCAGCCCGTCGGCTTCGACCTCGGCCCAGTCATGGCCGTTGAGGTCCAGCGTCTCGCGTATGTTGATCTCGGTCTTGTCCTCGACGACGGACACCGCGACGGCCGCGCCGGCAAGGCACAGCGCGGCGGCGAACAAAAAGGCGAGGAGGGCGAACAGGGTCGGATTGCGGCGCATGAGGCAGGTGAGTCCTTGGTCGGTCGATCCGTCTTAGCCCCCAGCGTGCCGGTGTTCAATCAGACCAGCAGCGCGATCACGAAGAAGAACAGCGGTATCATGCCGGTGTCGCGGTTCATCCGGAACAGGCGCAGCATCCTGTCCGGGTCGGTGTGATCGAAGCCCCGCAGCTGGAACGCCATGTGCCAGCCCATCGCCCAGGGGCCGGCAAGGGCGATCACCAGCGCCATCACCCCGGCCTGCGGCAGCGCTGCGCGAATCACCGCCAGCGCCATCAGGGCCACGGTGGCGGCGAGAAAGTATTTCAGCCAGCGCGCGGTGTCGTCGCCGAACAGCCGGGCGGTCGATTTCACGCCGATCAGCGCATCGTCTTCGGTATCCTGGTGGGCATAGATGGTGTCGTAGAACAGTGTCCAGGCGATGCCCGCGACATAGAGCAGCAGCGCCGGAAGCCCGAGCGACCCGCCATGGGCGGCCCATGCCAGCAGCGCGCCCCAGTTGAAGGCCAGCCCGAGAAAGACCTGCGGCCACCAGGTAAACCGCTTGGCAAACGGGTAGACCGCCACCGGCAGCAGCGCGAGGATGCCCAGCGCGATGGCGGTGCCGTTGAAGGTCAGCAGGATGGCGAAGGCAATGAGCGCCTGTGCGATCATCCAGGCCAGCGCCTGGGTGACGCTCACCTGGCCCGACGGGATCGGCCGGGACCGCGTGCGCGCCACCCGCCTGTCGAAATCCCGGTCGGTGATGTCGTTCCAGGTGCAGCCCGCGCCGCGCATCAGCCAGGCGCCCGCCGCGCAGCCCAGCGCGATCCAGAGGTCGCCCCAGCGCGGCGACTGGTCGGCCAGGATCGCCAGCGCCAGCCCCCACCAGCAGGGGATCAGCAGCAGCCAGGTGCCGATCGGCCGGTCCGCCCGCGACAGGCGCAGATAGGGGCGTAGCGTCGGCGGGGCATGGCGGTCGACCCAGTTGCCGGCGGCGGCATCGGCGACCGGCGCGGTCTCGGTCTTCTCTGGTGTCCGGGATTGCCCTTGCATATGTAGGCTTTCATGGTGGCGAAGGTCAGGCTCTATGTAGATCACCCGCTGGGGGCGGGGCAATCGGTTCCGCTGTCGCGCGACCAGGCGCATTACCTGTTCGGGGTGATGCGGCTGGGCGTCGGGGCGCAGGTTTCGCTGTTCAACGGCCGCGATGGCGAATGGCGCGCCGATGTAGCCGAGGCCGGGAAACGGGGCGGCGTGCTGGTGGCCGCGGAGCAGACCGCGCCGCTGCGGTTGCCGCCGGATCTGTGGCTGCTGTTTGCGCCGATCAAGAAGGCGCGCACCGATTTCATCGTCGAGAAAGCCGCCGAGATGGGGGTGGCCCGGATCATGCCGGTGCAGACCCGGTTCACCAATGCCGAGCGTATCCGGCAGGACCGGTTGCAGGCCCATGCCATCGAGGCCGCCGAACAATGCGGCGGCACCCATGTGCCCGAGGTGGCCGGCCTGCAGCGCCTGGACCGGCTGCTGGACGACTGGCCCGCAGAGCGCCGGATCATGTTCTGCGACGAGGCGCTGGCGGGCCGCTCATCGGCCCTGACGGGCCACTTCGCTGGCGGTGCGCCGGGGCCCTGGGCGATCCTGATCGGTCCGGAAGGCGGGTTTTCCGAGGCGGAGCGCGACCGGCTCGCGGCGCTGCCATCTGCCCATGCGGTCAGTCTCGGACCGCGCATCCTGCGTGCCGATACCGCCGCCGTGGCGGCCCTGACCCTGTGGCAGTCGGCGCTGGGGGACTGGCGGTGAGCCTGATACGTCCCGAGGCCCGCGCGGCGCTGTGGCGGTGGCGCGAGGTTCTGGCCGGGGGCGCGGCGCTGGCGCTGGGCACCAGCTGGGTCGCCGGGCCGGGCGGCCTGCTGGGCTGGGTCGGCTGGATCGTGGTGCTGGCCGGTGCGGCGCTGGTGCTGGCCGGCGTGCAGCGGGCGCGGTTCCGGTTCGGCGGCGGCGGACCGGGGCTGGTGCAGGTGGACGAGGGGCGGGTGGTGTATTTCGGCCCGCTCGGCGGTGGCTCGGTCGACGTGGCCGATCTGGCCGCGCTGGATTACGACCCCCGGTCGCACCCGCCGGTCTGGGTGCTGTGCCAGCGCGGGCGGCCCGAGATTTTCGTTCCGATCACGGCAGACGGGGCAGAGGCGCTGTTCGACGTGTTCTCGGCGTTGCCGGGGCTGCAGATCGAGACCCTGATCCGCGACCGTGACCGGGCCGGTTCACGGGTGCGGCTGTGGCAGCGCCCGGACCGGCAGGTCGCGGTCCGGGGCGGCGCCGGGGGGTAGGAGCCCGGCGCGGGGCCGGCCCGCCGGCCCGCGGCGATTGCGCCGCGCTTGCTTGACACCGCGTCGCCGCTCGGTCAGTCGTGCGGGGACGGCAAACCGGGAGGCCCGCGCATGTCCATTCCCCAGTCCGGCGGCGAACCGATCGAACACCGCGACCAGCTGGCAGGTTATCTCGAAGCGGGATGCAAGCCGCGGGACGCCTGGCGCATCGGCACCGAGCACGAGAAGTTCGGCTATTGCAAGGACACGCTGAAACCGCTGCCCTTCGACGGCAGGCGGTCGATCGTGGCGGTGCTGGAAGGGCTGCGCGACCGGCATGGCTGGGCGGAGTTGCGCGAGGGCGGGCACCTGATCGGCCTGGAAAAGGACGGGGCCAATGTTTCGCTGGAGCCGGGCGGGGCGCTCGAGCTGAGCGGCGCGCCGCTGGAGACCATCCACGAGACCTGCGACGAGGTGAACGAGCATCTGCGCGAAGTGAGGGACATCGCCGACGAAATCGGCGTGGGCTTCATCGGGCTCGGCGCCGCGCCGATCTGGACCCATGAGCAGATGCCGCTGATGCCCAAGGGGCGCTACAAGCTGATGGATGCCTACATGCAGAAGGTGGGCACCATGGGCCGGTCGATGATGCGGCGCACCTGCACGGTTCAGGTCAATCTCGATTTCGGGTCCGAGGCCGACATGGTGCAGAAGCTGCGCGTGGCGATCGCGCTGCAGCCGGTTGCCACTGCGCTCTTTGCCAATTCGCCCTTCTTCGAGGGCCGGCCCAACGGCTTCAAGAGCTGGCGGTCGCGCATCTGGCGCGACCTCGATCCCGACCGCACCGGCATGGTGCCGTTCGTCTTCGAAGACGGGTTCGGGTTCGAACGCTGGGTCGACTACGCGCTCGATGTGCCGATGTATTTCGTCTATCGCGACGGACGGTATATCGATGCGCTGGGCCAGTCGTTCCGCGATTTCCTGAACGGCGAATTGCCGGCGCTGCCGGGCGAGACGCCGCTGATCAGCGACTGGGCCGATCACCTGACGACGCTGTTTCCCGAGGCGCGGATCAAGAAGTTCATCGAGATGCGCGGCGCCGATGGCGGGCCGTGGCGGCGGCTATGTGCGTTGCCCGCCTTCTGGGTCGGGCTGACCTATGACCAGGGGGCGCTGGATGCCGCCTGGGACCTGGTCAGGGGCTGGGATGCGGAAACCCGCGAGGCGCTGCGCGTGGCCGCCGGCAAGGACGGGATGCAGGCCGAGGTGGGTGGGCTGAAGATGCACGACCTCGCCCGCGAGGTCGTCGCGCTGGCCGATGCCGGGCTGAAGGCGCGGGCGCGTCCCGGCGCGGGCGGGCTGGTGCCCGATGAGACCCATTTCCTGAACGCGCTGAAGGACAGTCTGGAAACTGGCACGGTGCCGGCCGACGAATTGCTGGACCGCTACCATGGTGACTGGGATGGCGACCTGACCCGGATCTACGCCGATTACAGCTATTGACCCTTACGGAGCGATGGCGAGGACAATCGCGCCGGATGCGATCAGGGCCACCCCGCCCCAGCCCGCGGCAGAGAGTTTCTCGCCCAGGAACACCGCCGCGATGAGGGCGACAAACACCACGCTCAGCTTATCGACCGGGGCCACTCTGGACGCGTCCCCAAGCTGCATTGCCCGAAAATAGCAGAGCCAGGACGCACCGGTAGCCAGCCCGGAAAGCACCAGGAAACCCCAGGTGCGGGGCTGCACCCCGTCCAGCCCCTGCGCTTTGCCGGTGGCCCAGACCAGACCTCCCAGGGTGATCATCACGATGATCGTGCGGATGAACGTTGCCAGGTCGGGGTCGATGTCGCTGACGCCGAGCTTTGCAAAAATTGCGGTCAGCGCCGCGAATATCGCGGCGAGAAGCGCCCAGAACTGCCAGTTCGAGATCAGAAAGGACATCGCCGTTTCTCCTGCATGCCGGATAGAAACAACTGTTGCGCCGGTCCGGTTAGGAAAGCAAACAGGTGTGTTCAAGAACACCGATCTGTGGTTTCGCGTCCCGACGGGGCGTGCCTAGCCCGATCAACACATCAACCCGCCGCCACTTTGAGGCAATCTCTTGGTGCTTCGGTTGCCTGTTCGCCACTACCGGTTCGCCGTTGCCTGAATAGAGCCGTGGAACAGTTCGGATATGGAGGTTTATCTCGTTGTCATCATGTGTTTTCGCTCTTCTTCCAGCTAGGAGAGCTTATCTGAAAACTCCAGCCTAAAACGATCCGGTTTTCAGGGGTGTGAATCAGCATGCAAAATTGACCCACTTAGGTGGGTCATGAGCGAATAAAATTGACCCACCTGTATTCGTTAACATCCGCACAAAAAGTGCGGAGAAAAGAGCAGGTGGTTTTGATGGAATGCCCCCAGACGGACTCGCTGTTTGAGGGCGACCCGTCTGGGGGCTTTGCGCCACATAGGGTGGGTCAAATTCAAACGCTGAAACCGCGTCAGTTTCGAACGCTCATTGACACGGTAGATGGTGGTTACCATGCTGCCTGTCGACGGTGACAAGGCGATGAGCTTGAGCGGGCATAGCGGGTGTGCAATCTTCGGCCAAGACACTGGCGAACCCGATCCACTATTTTTAGACCAGTCGCGAGAACACCTGGTTGGCCGAGATGTTCGTGAAGTTCAGGGGTGGGCGATGCTACCTGTCGCGCGTGGTCGATCTCGAAAGTGAGGCTTTGGAAAGACGGGTAAGTGTCTTGATCAGGCTCTATTGCTGTCGCCCCCGAAGGTATCTGTTCAGAACTTGCCTCGCCACGCGCGTATCAGCCGTAGATCGATGTGCAGAGTGCTAGATCGCTTCCGACCGAGCCGCGATACATTCCTTCACAGTTGAACGGCATCGCGATCCGTCCGTTTGCGTCGATCGCGATCGCGCCGCCCGATCCGTCATTTGGTGCCAGATCGTTCATCACGACATGTTCCGCCGCCTGATCGACGGTTTCACCGAGATGCCGCATCCGTGCACTGATTTCAGCTGCGGCGGTCCATCGGGTGAATATTTCACCATGCCCGGTACACGACACTGCGCAGGTCGAATCGTCGGCGAAGGTGCCCGCACCGATCAAGGGTGTATCGCCTACCCGGCCCGGTGCCTTGGCGGTCATGCCGCCTGTTGACGTGGCCGCGGCGATGTGACCGTTTGCGTCCAGAGCCACAGCCCCGACAGTGCCGTGGCGGCGAGCGGGGTCGTCGTCCTGTTCGCCATTGGCGCGCATCTTCAGGGTCTCTTGCAGGGCGTCCCAACGGGCCTGAGTGAAAAAATAGGACGCGTCTTCAAAGGGAAGCTCCGCATCCCGCGCAATCCGCAGTGCATTGTCGCCAATCAGCATGACATGCTCGGTCCGCTCCATGACAGAGCGGGCGGCGCGGATGGGATTGCGTGGGCCGAAGAGTCCAGCGACGGCGCCAGCCTGGCGTGTCTCGCCGTCCATTATGGCTGCATCCATCTCCTGCTTGCCATCGGCAGTAAATACAGCCCCACGACCGGCGTTGAACAGTGGTTCGTCCTCAAGAGCGCACACCGCCGCCGTCACTGCGTCGATTGCCCCGCCACCCTGTTTCAGGATCGCCTGCCCGGCTTCGAGCGCGCGGGCCAGCCCGACGTGATAGGCGGCTTCGAGCCCGGGAGTCATCCTGGATTTCAGAATGGTTCCGGCACCGCCGTGTACGGCAAGAGCATAGGTCATGTTTGTCCTTTCAGTCCCGCCGTGCGGGCGCAGTGCAGCGCGATTTCGGCATGTGTGGCGACCCAGCAATCGCCTTTGGCTGAAATACGGTCGAGAAGCTGTTCGAGTATGAACATGCGGCTGCGGTAGCCGATAACATGTGGATGCATGGTCAACAGGAACAGACCGCCTTCGTCATAGGCACCCTCGAATTCGCGGGAGAAGATGTCGAGAACGGCCTCGGGCGGGGTATAGGGTCGCTGAGCCCCGAAACGGTTCATCATGAAATACACCGCATCGTCGCGGATCCATTCAACAGGCAGTTCGACGATGCCGGTGGGCGTGCCGTCCGCAATGATCTCGTAGGGATCATCGTCGGCAAAAAGTGAACTGTCATAGAGCAACCCCATCTCGCGGGCGATCGCCAGCGTGTTGGGGCTGTAGTCCCAGGACGGGGTGCGCATGCCCACGGGACGGTTCCCGGTGATGTTTTCCAATGTGTCGGCGGCGCGCAACATCAGGTTCCGCTCTGTCGCCGCGTCGAGACGGGAGTTGACCTCGTGGATCCAGCCATGCAGTCCGATCTCATGACCGTCCTGTATCAGTTCGCGCTGCTCATCGGGATGAAGCAAGGCCGAAACTGCGGGGACAAAGAAGCTGGCCTTGAAACCATGCTTTCCGAGCGCCGCGCGAATGCGCGGGATGCCGCGTCGGGCGCCGAACTCCCCCCAGGACAGACGCGCAGGTGAAAGGCCACCATCGCGCAATTCGTTGGTTTCGTGATCGCTGTCAAAGGACAGCGCCACGGCACATCGCGCGCCGCCGGGCCATGTCGGGGGTTTCAGGTTACGTCCGGCGCGAACTTGGCCCACCGTGGCGCGCCATGTCGCTTCGTCCCAATCATATGGTTCGCTCATGCGTGGCCTCCATCGACCGACAGGATCTGCCCGGTGATCCAACCGGCACGATCCGATGCAAGAAAAGCGACGGCATCCGCGATATCCTCGGCGCGACCGAGCCGGCGCATGTGAATGCCCTCGACGATCTGCTTTTGCCGGTCCAGCCCGAACGCATCCCATTGGCGTTCGGTCGCCGGGTTCGACAGCACGAACCCCGGGGCCACCGAGTTTACCGTCACCCCATGTGGTCCGAGTTCCAGGGCGAGTTGTCGGGTCAGGCCGACCAGCGCATGTTTGGCCGAGGCGTAGGCCTGGATACCCGTCAAGCTTGGCTTCAGGCCCGCCCCAGATGAAATCGTCAGGATCCGCCCCCAGCCACGCGCCTTCATTCCCGGTGCGGCTGCTTGAGAGCACCACATAGCGGCATCGACATTCGCCGCGAAGACGGTGTTCCAATCGGCTTCCGATATGTCCTCGATCGGGCGGCCCACCTGACCCCGGACCCCGCCAGCAGCGGTCACGAGCCCGTCGATACGGCCATGCCGGGCCTGTATTTCGGCGATGGCCGCGTGTGCAGATTCGCGGCCGCCAAGATCGGCGCGATGGGTGGTTGCATATTCCGCCACGGGGGCAAGGCCATCCGCGTCGATGTCAATCGCCGCAACGGATGCGCCCGCCTGCGCCAACGTGGTGACGATGGCGCGACCGATTCCCTGGGCCGCCCCGGTGACGGCAAAGACACGGCCCTCGAAACTCAGCTGCATGTTGGCACCATGAGATCGACAAGCTCGACAGATTGTGTGCGTCGGCCTTCCTCAATGTCGTGGATCAATTCCACGAGCCGGGACAGTGTCGAAACCTTCAAGCCAAGCTGGTGACCAAGCTCGACAAGCAGGCCGACCTGCGCGTCGACCTCGGTGCGTCGTTTGCGCACCGCCAGATCCCGCCAGATGCCCGAATGTGTCTTGGCGGTATGACGATTGTGCTCGATCATCGCGGCCAGCGATGCATCCATCCCCTCACGATCTGCTGCCAGGAACGCATCCGGATCGAACCCGTTGAATCCGAGCGGGCGAATTCCTTGCGCATTGGCGAGGCACATAACCTCGTGGCCCAGTTCCCGGTAGACGGGCCGGTGACTGGGATGCGCCATTGCCTCCGACATCGATAGCGGTGTGAGGGCCGTTGCAAAGAGTAATGCGCCATAGCCCAGTTTGCCCCAGAGATACCCCCAGATATTGTCCGTAAGAACCGCCTCCGGTTCGACAATGCACAACAACCGATGAACGTCGCGAGTGCGGTCGATGACGGGACCGGCAAGTTCACCGACGGCTACGGCGGCCCGGTTGCCATAGAGAATGCGGCCCGGTTCCAGCCAATCGGCGCCATAGTTGACGAAACAGCCCACCGTATTCTGCGCTCCGATCCGCTCAGAGATGACAATCTCGTTCAGGCCGTTCTGGGCCGAGACAACATAGCCGCCAGGGGCCAGATGCGGCATCAGCATGTCAAGCGCCGCTTCGGTGTGATGGGCCTTGACCGCAAGGATCACGCGGGAAAACTGCCCCTTCAGTTCGCTTGGCGTACTGGCCGGCAACACTTGGGTGAAGGTCTCAACCGGCCCTTCGATGTGCAGGCCGTTACTGCGCATGGCGTTGACATGATCTTCGACGATATCGACCATATGAACCGCATGACCGGCGCGGGCGAGATAGGCGCCAAGGATGCCGCCTATCGCCCCCGCGCCCCAGATCAGAAGCGGTTCGCTCATGCCCAGTCGCCCTCAAGCAGGGCACGCGTCTCGTCCACGGCGATGGCCCAGAGCCGTTCGGTGTCGGCATCGGGTCTTTGATAGACCCCGCCGTAGTTGCCATCTCCGATCAGGTCACGAACTGCAGCGGCGTTACGATCCCGAAGGCGGTCGAAGGGCACAAAGGGCTTTTGCTCGTCTGGCAGGTCGCGGCCCGGAAGTCGGGTCCAGGGAAAATTCTCCATCCATGACGCGTGCGAGGCGACCGGGTCGATTTCCTGAACGCAGGCCCAAGTTTTCGGTGCACGCCACCAGTCGTGAAATCGGCAGCGGGCGCCTTCATGCGCCTCCATCCATTCCATGGTGACGGGCTGGACCGGGCTGTTGCCGCCATGTCCGTTGACAATGAGAATACGGCGAAATCCGGTGGAGTACAGGCTGTCCAGAATGTCCCGCAGGAGCAATGCATAGGTTGTGAGCTTGAGCGACACCGTGCCGGGAAAGGCCATGAAATACGGAGTAAGCCCGTAGGCGATCGCGGGAAAGACCGGCACGCCCAGCGGCTCTGCGGCATCGGTCGCGACCTTCTCCGACAGGATCGAATCGACCGACAGGGACAGATATGCGTGTTGCTCGGTTGAGCCAAGGGGCAGGATGCAGCGGTCATCTGTTTCCAGGTACTTTTCGATCTCGAACCAGTTACTTTCGGAAATTTTCAATTGGTTTGCCCCTTTTGGTCTGTTGCCCGGCCACGGCAGGCGTCGATCGCCGGCAGAAGGTCGGTTTCAATGGCGTGGCTGTCCGGCGTGTGTCTGTATTCGATGGCGGTCTGATCAGGTCGCATGTTGCTTCGCAAATCCTCGGTGCCGGTGGAGTGGATTACCACGTTCGCGCGTGCGATCAGGGCATCGGCATTGTCATCCTTCCAGACGGCTGAACCGAACCGGGTCACATGTGGCGCAAAGCGCAGGATCGCTGCCCGCATGACCGGCAGAAACTCGGGAAAGTACGACACGATCGCGACCTCGGCCTGGGGAGAGATCGCCGCCAGCGCGATCCGTGTTTCCTCTTTCGGGATGAGCGTAATGCCAACAACCGGAAGGTCCGGAAAATGAGATTGCGCCTCGACGCGCAGCGTGAGGGGGGTGACGACGAGGTCGATACCCTCAGGCCGGTCCCGCGCCAATCGTTCGGTTGTAAATGCGATGATATCGTCGCCGGAGCGCAGATAGGGCCGAATGTCGTCGGCATAGGCTTGGGTTGCATCCTGAAATGTTCCCAACATGAGGACGCGGACCGGTCCGGAACGTGCTGCCGCGGCCGAGACGCGGTAGGCAAGTTCCGCTCGCGACAGGCCAACTTCGGCTCCGAGGCAGACCAGTTCGCTGATCCGCCTTTCGATCTCGCGGAGTGAATTCGCATGATGTCGCAACACACCGCCATCGACAACGAAGGTCCCGGTTCCGACCCGTCCCTGGGCGTGGCCGGCCTCTTGCAGCGCAGCATAGACATTGCTCACGGTGACGGGAGACAGCCCCAGATGGCTCGCCAGCTGCCGTACTGACGGCAGACGTGTGCCGGGCGAAATGTCACCTGTTGCGATTCCGTACTCCAGCGCACCACGAAGCTGGACCGAGACCGAGACCGAAGACGTCTTGTCGATCGCGCGCGCCAGTCTCTCGAACGTGTTACCGATCTGTGTCTTGTCATGCTCCATACTGTATCATTGTTGGATAACGGTTGTTCGCTCAAGCACCTTTGTTACTCAGACTGGTGAAATCAGGGGTCATTTGTTGCTGAAATCGAAGAATTATGTTGACGAATTCGGCCGAATGCCCCCGTAGTGTATCACGCAAGTATAACATTACGACGGAGAGGAACCATGTTCAGACATACATTCAATACGGGGGTCGCCACCGCGCTGTTGCTGAGTTTGGCGCCTGCGGCGTATTCGCAGGAACTGGTTATCGGCCTGCGTGCAGGTCCTGATTCGATCGACCCGCACTGGTCGACGCTTGGCAGTCAGGCCGAAGCGCTGCGCCACATCTACGACACGCTTGTCGATGTCGATGAAACGCTTCAACTCAAGCCGGGACTTGCCGAAAGCTGGGAGCCTATCGACGACACCACCTGGGACTTCAAGCTGCGCGAAGGCGTCACATTCCACGATGGCACGCCCTTTACTGCCGAAGACGTGAAGTTCTCGATCGAACGCATTCCCGAAGTCACCGGCCCGATGTCGATGACGCTCTACACGAAATACGTGGATTCGGTCGAGGTGATCGACGACTACACGCTGCGCGTAAAGACAAAAGGCATTGCACCGGCCTTGCCAAACGACTTCACGCGCCTGTTTGTCGTGCCTTCTGAAACCGGCGAAGGCGTCGGCAACGAGGAGTTCAATGCCGGTGATGCCGCGATCGGGACCGGTCCGTATCGGTTCGTGTCATGGGAGCCGAAGGGCGATCTGGTGCTGGAGCGCTACGAGGACCATTGGCGGGGCAAGACCCCGTGGGAACGGGTCGTGCGAAAGGAGATTCCGGATGATGCTGCACGCGTCGCTGCATTGCGTTCGGGGCAGGTGGACCTGATCAACTACGTCCCGGCGACTGACTATGTTTCGATGAAGAACAATTCCGAAGTCGAGACCTTCATATCGGATTCGGTCTACATTCTGAACGTTCAGCCTTCGGTGAAAGATGAAGAGCCTCAGCCTATCCGCGTGAATGGCGAGGAAGTCGAAGGCAACCCGCTTCAGGATCTGCGAGTTCGCAAGGCACTCGATCTGGCGATCAACCGTGACGTGCTCGTCAACGTCGTGCTCGAGGGGCTGGGTACACCGGCGAACCAGCTGATGCCCGAGGGCTTTTTCGGTTACACCAATGAGTTGGGCGAGAGGGAATACGATATCGAGCAGGCGCGCGCACTTCTTGCCGATGCAGGTTATCCGGATGGGTTCGAAGTCGATTTCACCTGCACCAACAACCGGGTTCCTGGCGATGCCGTCGTATGCGAGGCGCTGGCACAGATGTGGTCGCGCCTGGGTCTGACCGTGAACGCACAGGCGCTCAACGGGACGGTGTTCTTCCCGGCTGCCGCCAAGGAGGAATACACGATGGCGATGTCTGCCTGGGGTACCCTTACAGGTGAGGCCGCCTATACCTACGGAGCGATGATCCATAGCAAGGATCCTGAAAAGGGGTTTGGAAACTTCAACCGTACCGGCTATTCCAACCCTGAGTTCGACGAGGTGTTTGTTCGCGGAACCCAGACGCTCGATCCCGAAGAACGTCGCAAGATCTATGAAGAAGCCTCGTTGATCGCGATGGAAGACCGGGCGTTGATCCCGACCGTGATCCTGCAGTCCGTCTGGGCCGCCAATGCGGACAAGCTGACCTTCACGCCGCGTGTCGATCAGGAAACCAGAGCGTATGAAATCTCGCCGGTCGGCGAGCAGTAAACCGTAACGGGCGCCCCGGTCCGGGGTGCCCGCTCCTGCTTTCAGAGAGGTCACATGCTCGGATTTGTCATCAGTCGGCTCTTGCAGGCGATCGTCGTCGTGTTTGCGATGTCGATCATCGTCTTTGTTGGCGTCTATGCCATCGGCAATCCGATCGACGTAATGATAGATCCCGGGGCGACGGCGGAGATTCGCGAGAACCTGATCCGGCAATACGGCCTCGACCAGCCCCTATGGCGACAATATTTCACGTTTCTCTCCAATGTCGTGCAGGGAGATCTCGGTCAATCTATGGTCTACAACACGTCTGTAACGGGGCTGGTGTTTTCCAGACTTCCCGCGACGCTCGAGCTGGTGTTTGTCGCGATCACGATCGCGACCGTGATCGGTATTCCTGCCGGTGTCTATGCCGGGTACCGTCCTAACAGTTTCGCGGCCAAGACGATCATGGCCTTGTCGATCCTGGGCTTCTCTGTGCCGACCTTCTGGATTGGCATGCTGCTGATCATGGGCTTTGCGGTCGAGCTTGGATGGTTGCCTTCTGGCGGACGTGGTGATGTGGGGACGCTTTTTGGCATCTCCACCTCGCTTGCCACCGCAAATGGCTGGAGTCACGTGATCCTGCCCGCTCTCAACCTGTCGCTCTTCAAGATGGGGTTGTTGATCCGGCTGTCCCGCGCCGGGATGGTCGAGGCGATGCAGACCGATTACGTCAAATTTGCCCGTGCGCAGGGGCTGCCGGACCGGCAGATCGTCCTGCGGCACGTCTTGCGCAACATCTCGATTCCGATCGTCACCGTGTTCGGGCTCGAGCTTGGATCGACGCTGGCCTTCGCGGTGGTCACCGAAAGCGTGTTCAACTGGCCGGGGGTTGGCAAGCTGATCATCGATTCGATCCTGCAGCTCGATCGCCCGGTGATGGTCACCTACCTGATCCTCGTCGTCATCCTGTTCGTCATCATCAACTTCACCGTCGACATCGTCTACGCCCGGCTTGATCCACGTGTTCGGCTGGGAGGCTCGCGATGAGCACTGTTGCCACGACTGCGGACGAACCCGCCGCGCCGATCGAAACGCGTGCCGTTCGACTGAAGCATTTCTGGTCCGACTTCCGGGCCTCCAAGGTCGCCGTGAGCGCGCTTGTTGTGATCGTCACGCTTCTCGTTCTGGCCTTCGGCGCGCCGCTTGTCGCCCCGCAGGATCCATATGACATGGCGATGCTGGATTGGCTGGATGCCTTCCTGCGCCCAGGCGAAACGGGAAGCGGTGGCTATGTCCATGTTCTGGGAACCGACAATGCCGGACGAGACATGCTGTCCGCGATATTTTACGGGCTGCGCACCAGCTTTACCATCGGCCTGTCGGCCGGCGCGCTGGCACTCTTCTTCGGCATTTCCGTCGGGCTGACAGCGGCCTATTTCGGTGGACGTGTGGAATCACTGTTGATGCGGATCGTCGATCTGCAGCTTTCCATGCCGGCAATCCTTCTGGCGCTGGTTCTGGTTGCGGTGCTTGGGCAAGGCGTCATCCAGATCATTCTGGCTCTCGTCGTGGCACAATATGCGTATTTTGCGCGTACAACGCACGGTGCGGCAACGGTCGAGCGCGGCAAGGACTATATCGAAGCCGCGCGGGCAACTCCGCTTCCGACCTGGCGGGTTCTGTTCAGGCATCTTCTGCCCAATGTCCTGCCGCCGCTGATCGTGGTGGCGACGGTACAAGTGGCATCGGCCATCGCACTTGAAGCGACATTGTCCTTCCTGGGTGTGGGCCTTCCGCTGACCGAGCCGTCGCTCGGTTCGCTCATCTCGAATGGGTTCAAATACATCCATTCCGATCGCTACTGGCTATCCATCTATCCGGGGATCTTTCTGATGATCACTGTTGTCGCTATCAATCTGGTCGGTGACCAGGTCCGCACCATCCTCGATCCAAAGCATGCGCGATGAGCGCCGCACTTGATGTCCAGGAACTGACTACGCGTTTCGATACGCGCCGCGGCACCGTGACCGCTGTCAGCGACGTCAGCTTTTCCGTCGATCGCGGCCGCATCATGGGGCTTGTCGGGGAAAGCGGATCAGGCAAATCCGTCACCGGGTTTTCAATACTGGGCCTGATCGATGAACCGGGCCGCGTAACCGGTGGCAGGATTATGGTCGAGGGTACGGACCTGCGCAGCCTGTCCCCGGACAAAATGCGTTCGATGCGGGGCCGCAAGGTGTCGATGGTGTTCCAGGATCCGATGATGACACTCAACCCGGTCTTGCGGATCGGGGATCAGATGGCGATGGCTGTCCGCGTGCATGAACGGATGTCCAAGGCCAAGGCGCTGGAGCGTGCGCGGGATGCGCTTGGCAAGGTGGGTATCCCGTCCCCCGAAGAACGGCTTGCCGCGTACCCGCATCAGTTGTCCGGCGGTATGCGGCAACGCGTGGCTATTGCAACTGCGCTGCTGCACCGTCCGGCCGTCATCATCGCTGATGAGCCAACAACGGCGCTGGATGTTTCGATCCAGGGCCAGATCCTGGCCGAGGTACGTCGCCTCGCCGACGAGACACATACCGCAATCGTCTGGATCACGCATGATCTTGCCGTGGTATCCTCGCTCGCGGACGACATCTGTGTGATGTATGCCGGCAAGATCGTCGAACGCGGTACCGCGCAGGAGGTGATCGGACAGCCGCGCCATCCCTATACGCGAGGTCTGCTCGATTCCGTGCCGGCCCAGCACCCACCTGGCACCCATCTGCCGCAGATCCCCGGTTCGACGCCGCAATTGTCGCATCTGCCTTCGGGTTGTGCATTCCGCAATCGTTGTGCTCGTTCAAGCGGGGAATGCGCCACTGTGCCGCCACTCGTTCGCTTCGGAAATCACACGGTCTTGTGCCATTTCCCCGAGGAGCCAAAATGACCGCGCCGCTTCTTGAAATGACCCGGGTTTCCAAGCGATTTGCACTCAAGCCTACCCTGGCCGAGAAACTGGCCGAACGCCTTGGCGGCCGCCGCACCGGCGGCGCGGTCCATGCCGTCAACGACGTGTCACTGAACGTGGTTCGTGGCGAGGTCGTGGGGATCGTCGGCGAATCCGGTTGTGGCAAATCCACGCTCGGGCGCATCGTGTCTGGTATCTACGCTCCGACCGAGGGGCGTGTCACACTGGACGGCAAGCCGGTTGCAGATGGACGCGAAGACCATGTCAACAAGCTGACAACGAGGGTGCAGATGATCCATCAGGACCCATTTGCGAGCCTCAACCCCCGTATGAAGGTCGGCGAGACTATATCGGAAGGGCCGCGTACACACGGGCTTGTTCCTGCATCGGAAGTGCGTACCAGAACGCGGGCCCTTCTGGAGCAGGTGGGTTTGCAGGGCGACTATGCTGACCGTCTGCCGCACCAGTTTTCGGGTGGCCAGCGACAGCGGATCGCCATTGCCCGCGCGCTTGCCATGCAGCCCGATCTGCTGGTTCTGGACGAAGCGGTTGCATCGCTCGACGTGTCGATCCAGGCTCAGGTGCTCAATCTATTCCTCGACCTGCGCCGTTCGCTTGGGCTTACCGCACTCTTCATCAGCCACGACCTTTCCGTCGTACGCCATGTCTGCGACCGGGTTGCAATCATGTATCTTGGACGCGTAGTCGAGCTTGCCAGTGCGGAACGGCTCTATGCCGACCCCAAGCATCCCTATACGCAGGCTCTGTTCGCATCGGTTCCGACACTTGGGACCGGGCGGCGGGATTTCCATCCTATCAAGGGTGAAATTCCGTCGCCAATCGATCCGCCACCCGGCTGTGCCTTCCATCCGCGCTGTCCGTTTGCCGGGCCGCGTTGCCGGGCCGAAATCCCACGCTTGACCGAGGTCGGGTCAGGGCGATCTGTGGCGTGCCATCTGAACGACGGTGGCGTCGATCGGGAGGACGCGGCTTGAGTGAGTTGAATGCTCTTGTGGCTCGCTTGAACGATGTGCTCTGTGCGGTGAACGTTCTGAACTGGGATGCGCGGACCATGATGCCCAAAGGCGGTGCGCAAACGCGGGGTCATCAGATCGCGACACTCAAGGGCATGGCCAGAACGATGATCCTCGCCCCGGAGATGCGCGATGCGGTTGCTGCTGCGCTGGAACGGACATCCGGGCTGGATCCAGACGATTCCGAGCGCCGTGCCGCCGAGGCCGTCCAGGCTGCGATTGCCCATCACGAGCGTATTCCTGCCGATCTCTTGCGCGCGCAGGCTGAGCATAGCTCATTGGCGGGAGCGGCCTGGACCGAAGCGCGCAAGGCGGCAGATTTCTCGATGTTCCGGCCCTATCTCGAACGGACAGTCACCTTGGCACGGGAACAGGCGGCGGCGTTAGGGTATCGGGAGCATCCCTATGACGCGATGGTCGCAATTTACGAACCGGGCGAGACCGCAGCGTCGTTAGGATCTCTGTTCAAGGAGCTTCGGGCCGGCATCCTGCCCATACTCGATGCGGCCATTGGCCAATCCAAGCCGCGTACCGATTTTCTGTATCGGGATTACCCAGTAGAGGGCCAGAAGGCTTTTGCGCAGCAAACCGCACATATGCTCGGTTTGGATGACGACCGAAGCCGTCTCGACACCACGGTGCATCCGTTCGAGATCAGCTTTTCCCGCAACGATGTTCGAATTGCCTCGCGCTGGAAACGCAACTACCTGCCAATGTCGATCTTTGGTTCGATCCACGAGACCGGTCATGCATTGTACGAACTGGGGGTGGACGCGGCGTTGACCAGAACCGCACATGTCACCGACATGATCGGGCTTTATGCGGTGGCAGGAGCAAGCTTCGGCATGCACGAAAGCCAGTCGCGTCTCATGGAAAACCACGTGGGCCGCAGCCGCGCGTTCTGGGCGCAGAACTTTGCAAGGCTTCGCGACACTTTCCCCGATCAACTTGCCGATGTGACCGAAGCCGAGTTCACGGCGGCGGTAAACAGGGTCGAACCCGGCTTCATTCGCGTGGAAGCCGATGAACTGGGCTATGATCTCCATATCATGTTGCGCGTCGACATCGAAATGGCATTGATGGATGGTTCGTTGGACGTGGTGGACATCCCCGGTGTCTGGAATGCCGCTGTCGAGAGGGATCTGGGTTTGACGGTGCCGGGAGACGACCTGGGGTGCCTTCAGGATGTGCATTGGTCTTCGGGAAATATCGGATCGTTCCCGACATACACCATCGGCAACATTACAGCGGCTCAGATCATGGCGCATTTTGATGTGTCACGGCCCGATATTCGGCACGAAATTGACAAGGGAAACACAGCCGTGCTGCGCGAGGCACTCTGTGAACTGGTCTGGCGTCATGGCCGGGCACGCAGCAGAGGCGATATCCTGAAGTCCATCGGCGCGAAGCCGAACGACCCCAAAGCCTATCTGGATTATCTTGCAGGGAAATTCGCTCCGGCCCTAATCTCCTCCAGCACATGACATGCCCCTGAAATCTTCGAAAGCCCATATCGGGCTCGACATGGCAGATAATCTGCGCGGTGCGACCCTGTTGGCCTTTGCCGCCGTCCTGTTCACCCTTGAGGCGACCCTCGTGCGGATCACGTCACCTGTGGCGAACGAAGCGCAGATCGTGTTCTTCCGATCCGTGTCACAGCTTGCACTGTCTCTCGTGATCATCTGTCGGATGGGTGACAGGGGACGCCTTGCAACATCGCGGCCTGTTCTGCATGTCTTCCGGGGCCTGACCAGTTTGATCATGTGGTGGCTGTATTATTCCAGTTTTCGAATGCTTGACCTGGCGCTTGCGACAACGCTCACTTTCGCGACTTCGCTGTTCGTGGTCGCCGTTGCTGCACCGCTTCTTGGTGAACGCGTTGGGCGGGTCCGCTGGGCCGCAACGATCCTTGGTTTTTCCGGCATTGTGATAGCCGTCGGCCCGATCACGGATGTTTCGATCTCGGGGGTTGGTATCGGCCTGATTGCAGCCGCCGGTGGCGCGGTCATCGTTGTGTTGAACAGGCTGCTGGGTAGAACCGAGAATACTATCACGATCATGATCTGGATCGGAGTTGTCACGACGATTGGGTCGGCACCGGTTGCCCTGTTTCTCTGGGAGCCGCTTGCCTTGCGCGATGCAGCGCTGGTCTGCCTGACGGGTCTGCTTGGTGCCTTGGGGATGTTGCTGACGATCGAGGCTTATCGCGTCGGTGAGGCCAGCGCGCTCGCGCCGGTACCCTACATTCGTTTCGTCATTGCGGCGGCGGTGGGTATGTTCGTTTTCGACGAAACGCCCGGAATGGCACTATTGTCAGGCGCAGCAATCGTCGTCGGTGCGTCAATCCTTGCGATTCGTCACGAGATGCGGCAAGGCCTGACGGCGCCGCATCGGTGACAAGGTATTGACTTCTCAGGCTGATCTTCCGCCACTGACTTGTCCGCCAGGCGATTGAATTCCACATCCGCATCGTCCTCACGATCCGCTTCTCAACTCTCAGCACCACTGAGATCGCCCATGCGGCTTGACGCCGGTGGGAAAAGGGCAGTCACGTCTCAGGCAAAAGTCCCGCAACTATGCATCGTGAAACGAGAAATTTCCCGAATTTCAAATCCGCTCCGATCAGGACGATCGGCCGATCCGGGGTTCCGTGCCCGCCCTCAGCCGGTCGATGTTGGCGCGGTGACGCCAGAGCACCAGCGCGGCCAGAACCGCGGCCAGGACCAGTGCCGCGCCATGGCCCAGAACCGGCGCCCAGAGCAGCGATGAAACCGCCGCCATCAGCGCGCTGGCCGAGGAGATGCGGGTTGCCGCCGCGGTTGCCGCCCAGGTGGCGCAGCAGGCCACGCCCACCGGCCATGCCAGCGCCAGCCAGATCCCGAGGAACGTGGCCACGCCCTTGCCGCCGCGAAAGCCCAGCCAGACCGGGAAACAATGGCCCAGAAAGGCCGCCAGCCCGGCCAGCTGCGCCGCGTCCTCGCCTGCGAATATCCGTGCCAGCAGCACCGCCGCCGCGCCCTTGCCGGCGTCGAACAGCAGGGTCAGGGCGGCTGCGCTCTTGCTGCCGGTGCGCAGGACGTTGGTGGCGCCGATATTACCCGAACCGATTTCGCGCAGGTTGCCCAGCCCCATGACGCGGGCCAGCACCAGGCCGAACGGGACCGACCCCAGCCCGTATCCGACCAGGGCCCAGAGCAGCAGTTGCGCGGCGGATGTGTCGATCGGGGGCATCAGTTTCTCCGGTAGATTTCGGTTCCGGCCACATAGGTGGCCTGCACCCGGCCCTGCATCCGCGCGCCGTCGAAGGGCGTGTTCCGGGATTTCGACCGCAGCGCGAACCGGTCCAGCACGAACGGCGCGTCCGGGTCGAACAGGACCAGGTCGGCGGGCGCCCCCGGCGCCAGCCGCCCGGCATCGAGCCCCAGCCGCCGCGCCGGGTTCAGCGCCAGTGCCCGGAACAGCGCCGGCAGGGTGATCTGGTCGGCATGGACCAGCCGCAGCGCCGCCGGCAGCAGCGTTTCCAGCGCCACCGCGCCGCTGGCGGCTTCTTCATAGGGCAGGCGCTTGCTTTCCTCGTCCTGCGGCGTGTGCATCGAACTGATCACGTCGATCAGCCCGTCGCGCAGCGCCGCGACCACGGCCAGCCGGTCATCCTCGGCGCGCAGCGGCGGCTTGACCTTGAAGAAGGTGCGGTAATCGGCCACGTCCAGTTCGTTCAGGGTCAGGTGATGGATGCTGACCCCGGCGGTGATGTCCAGGCCGTTGCGCTTGGCCCGTTCCAGCGCGGGCAGGGCGCGGGCGGTGGTGATCTGGTCGGCGTGATAGCGTGCGCCGGTCATCTCCAGCAGCGCGATATCGCGGTCGAGCCCCATGCGTTCGGCCATCGGGCTGACCGCGGGCAGCCCGCGCAGCGAGGCGAATTTGCCCGCGGTGGCGGCCGCGCCCGCCGACAGGCCGGGATCCTGCGGATGGGCGATCACCAGCGCCCCGCAGGACCGCGCATAGCTCAGCGCGCGGGCGAACACCCTGGTGTCGCGCACCACCCGGTCGCAATCGGTAAAGGCCACGGCGCCGGCGTCCATCAGGAACCCGATCTCGGTCATCTCGCGCCCCTCGCGGCCCTTGGTCAGGGCCGCCATCGACCGCACGTTGACGGGCGCATCGGCCTGGGCGCGGCGGGTGACGAATTCCAGCGATTCGGGGCTGTCGATCGCGGGCGAGGTATCGGGGCGGGTGACGATGGTGGTGACACCCCCGGCCGCCGCCGCCCGCCCGGCCGAGCGATAGCTTTCCTTGTGCCGTTCGCCCGGTTCGCAGACCTTCACCCCGATATCGACGATGCCGGGCGCCAGGCACAGCCCGCCGCAATCGACGCTTTGCGCGGGCGGGGCGTCGGTTCCCTGCCTGTTGCCCGTGCCGCAGGCGTCGATCCGCCCGTCGCGGACCCGCAGCCACCCGGTCGCATCGGTTCCGGCCTCGGCGTCGATCAGGCGGGCATTGGTGAACAGGATCTCGGTCACTTGGGTGTCCTTCACAACAGAACCATCAGCAGGATGGCGGCCAGCACCAGCATGACCACGGCAAAGACCGAGCCGCCGATCCGGCGGGCGCGGTCGCGGCGGGCACGCGGCGATACCGGGGCGGGGCGGGCGCTGGCACTGGCGATGGGTTCGGCGCCGCCCCAGTCGGGCAGCGTTTCGCCATAGGTGCCGATCAGGCGGACCCCCGGCGCCGGCGCGATGGTCGCCGCCGCGTCGAAGGCGCGGCTGCGCAGCACCAGCACCGGCCGTTTCCGGGCATCCAGCCGGGCGGCGTCGGGGGCGATCTGGCCGGGCGGCACGCCGGCACCGTCGACGAGATAGCCCGACAGGCCGATATCGCCCAGATCCGCCGGGGTCAGGATGTCGGCCTGCGCCTCGTCCAGCGCCGGCACACCCAGAACCTGCGCAAGCGCGCCCGGTTCGCGCAGGAATGTCACCTGTTCCGGCGGCAGGTCGAGCGCAAAGAGGCGGATGACGCCGCGTTCCCCGGCGCGGACCTGCAGCGGATCGGTCATGCCGCCGCCGCACGCAGGTTGCGGGCCAGCAGTTCCATCGCCGCCATCCGCACCGCCACGCCCATTTCCACCTGCTCCTGGATCACCGACCGGTTGATATCGTCGGCCAGTGTGCCGTCGATCTCGACGCCCCGGTTCATCGGGCCGGGATGCATCACGATCGCGTCCGGTTTCGCCAGCGCCAGCTTTTCGGCATCCAGCCCGTAGCGGTGGTAATATTCCCGCTCCGAGGGGATGAACCCGCCATCCATGCGTTCGCGCTGCAGCCGCAGCATCATCACCACGTCCACATCCGCCAGCCCCTCGGCCATGTCGTCAAAGACCTCGACGCCGAATTCCGAGATCTGCGATGGCATCAGCGTCGGCGGCCCGATCAGGCGGATGCGGTTTTCCATCTTGCCCAGCAGCAGCAGGTTCGACCGGGCCACGCGCGAATGGGCGATGTCGCCGCAGATCGCCACCGAAAGGCGGTGCAGGCGGCCCTTGGCGCGGCGGATGGTCAGCGCGTCCAGCAGCGCCTGGGTCGGGTGTTCGTGCCGCCCGTCGCCGGCGTTCAGCACCGCGCAGTTCACCTTTTGCGCCAGCAGATCCACCGCGCCCGATTGCGGGTGGCGCACCACCAGCAGGTCGGGATGCATCGCGTTCAGCGTCAGCGCGGTGTCGATCAGCGTCTCGCCCTTCTTTACCGAGGATGTCTGCATCGCCATGTTCATCACGTCCGCGCCCAGCCGTTTGCCCGCCAGTTCGAAACTGGCCTGGGTGCGGGTGGAGTTTTCAAAGAACATGTTGATCTGGGTCAGCCCGGCCAGCACGTCCGAATGTTTCTCGGCGCAGCGGTTCAGATCGACATAGGTTTCGGCGAGATCCAGGATGGCGGTGATGTCGCCGGGCGACAGCGGTTCGATCCCCAGCAGGTGGCGATGGGCGAAACTCATGGGCGCGCTCCGGCGGTGGCAATCGCCCTGCTTATAGAAAGGGCGCGCGGGCTGGGCAACCGCCGCTCAGTCCCCGCGCGGCGGTGTTTCGATGCAGCCGCCATCACCGGTGCAGGTGAAACCGGCCTCGCAGATGGTGCCGCCGGGGCAGCGGGTGGCGCCGACCGGCGAACAACCGCCATCTTCGAGGCAGAGCTGCCCCGGACGGCACCAGCGCCCATAGCCGCAATCCACCGCGTTTTGCGGCACGCAGCCCCGGATCAGCGAACATCTGAACCCGGCGCGGCAGCGCGACCCGGTTTCGCAGAGGAACTCTCCGGGCCGCGTGCAGCCCCCTGTCGGCAGGCAGGTCGATCCCGCCGGGCAGACCGTGCCGCTGCCGCAGACGGTTTCCCGGCGTCCGACGCAGCTGCCGTCCCGCCCGCAGGTGGTGCCGGGCGGGCAGACCCGGCCGGTGGCGCATCTGACCGACCCCACCGGCGCGCAGCGCAGCCCGCCATCGATACAGTGTTCTCCCGGCCCGCAGGAGCGGCCGCCGCCGCAATAGCTGGCCCCCGGCGGTATGCAATTGCCGTCAAAGGCGCAGCGATATCCCAGCGGACAGCAGTTGCGCAGCCCGCATTGCAGCGTGCCCGCCGGGCAGCGGCCCAGCGCGCCGGGCTTTGGCACGCCGAATTGCTGCGCCCCGGCCCATTGGGCGGGCAAAAGGCAGGCGATCAGCAGCCAGGCGGGCAACAGGCACAGGCGCAACAGGCGGGGCATCAGGACGGTCCCGGCAATGGTTGCCGTCATCGTTCCGCCTGCGCGCCCGGCGGGCAAGCGGCAATCCATCACCGCTTCGGCTTTTCCTTGGCGGCGGTGTGGGTAGAGTGGGGGCATGGATTCGATGCCGGACACATATCAGGATTATCACACCGCGCGGGCGCTGCTGGACTGGCAGGTCGAACTGGGCGTGACCGAGGCGATCGGGGATGTGCCGGTGAACCGCTATGAACTGGAGGCGCGGGCCAAACCCGCGGTCCGCACCGAGGCGGCCGCCGCGGGCATGCCGATGGTGGCGGACGCCGTCGATCCGGTGGCCGAGGCAAAGGCGCGGGCGGCGGCGGCCGGCACGCTCGAGGCCTTGCAGGCGGCGCTGGCGGCCTATGACCATTGCGACCTCCGGAAGGGCGCGCGCAACCTCGTGTTCTCGGACGGGGTGGCCGGCGCGCGGGTGATGATCATCGGCGAGGCGCCGGGCCGCGACGAGGATCGCGAGGGCCGGCCATTCGTGGGGCGGGCGGGGCAGTTGCTCGACCGGATGCTGGACGCCATCGGGCTGAGCCGCGCCGAGACCGTCTATATCACCAACGTCCTGCCCTGGCGGCCGCCGCAGAACCGCGATCCACAGGCCGAGGAAATCGCGATGCTGACCCCGTTCCTGTCGCGGCATGTGGAGCTTGCCGCGCCGGAGCTGCTGGTGCTGATGGGCAATATCTCGTGCCAGGCGGTGCTGGGGCGGCGCGGGATCACGCGATTGCGGGGGCAGTGGACCGAGGCCTTTGGCCGCCCGGCGCTGCCGATGTTCCACCCCGCCTACCTGCTGCGCCAGCCCCATGCCAAGCGCGAGGCCTGGGCCGACCTGCTCGAACTGAAGGCCCGGCTGAGGGGGGCGACATGAAGATCCTTGCCTTTTCCGACCTGCACATGGCCCGCAACCGCGCCGCCGCCATCGTCGAGGCCAGTGCCGGGGCCAATCTGGTGATCGGCGCGGGCGATTACTGCAACATGCGGCAGGGGCTGGGTGACGCGATGGCGATGCTGGCGGGCATGTCGGCGCCGATGGTGCTGGTGCCGGGCAATGCCGAAAGCGCCAGCGAGCTTGCCGCCGCCGCGCCGGACGGGGTGACCGTCCTGCATGGCGACGGCTGCGAGATCGACGGGGTGCGGCTGTTCGGGCTGGGCTGTGCCGTGCCGGAAACCCCGTTCGGACACTGGTCCTGCGACATGTCCGAAGACGCCGCCGCCGGGATGCTGGCACGCTGCGACGGGGCCGATCTGCTGGTGCTGCATTCGCCGCCAAAGGGGATTGCCGACCGGACCTCGGCCGGGCTGTCGCTGGGCTCGACGGCGATCCGCGATGCCATCGCCCGGATCGGGCCTGAACTGGCCCTGTGCGGCCATATCCACGAAAGCTGGGGCGCGCGGGGACGGATCGGGGATTGCGAGGTCGTCAACCTGGGTCCGACCCCGAACTGGTTCGAGATCGGGTGATGATCGACCCCGCGGTCCTGATCGCCTTCGTGCCCGCCGCGCTGGCGCTGAACCTGACGCCCGGAGCCGACATGATGTTCTGTCTCGGGCTGGGGCTGCGCGCGGGGCCGCGCGCCGCCTGGGCGGCGAGCGCGGGCATCGCGGCGGGGGGCGTGGTCCATGTCACCCTGGCCGGGCTGGGCCTGGGGGCGGCGGTCGCGGCCCTGCCCTGGGCGTTCGACGCGATCCGCTGGATCGGCGTGGCCTACCTGTTGTGGCTGGCCTGGCTGGCGGTGAGACGCGGGACCGGCGGCGCGCCCGCCGGGGCGCGGATGCGGGTGGCCGGCGCGTTCCGGACCGGTTTGGCGGTGAACCTGACCAACCCCAAGGTGATTCTGTTCGTGCTTGCCTTCGTGCCGCAATTCGTGGACCCGGCGGCGGGGCCGATCCTGGGGCAGTTCCTGATCTTCGGCGCGGTGCTGGCCCTGGGCGGGTTCGTGATCAACGGGCAGGTGGGTGTCTTCGCGGGCGGCGCCGGGCGGCGGCTGGCCGAGGGCGGGCGCTGGCTGGGCTATGTCAGCGGCGGAATATTCGCGGCGCTGGCGCTGCGGCTGGCATTTCTTGAAAGGGCTTGAACGATGTCGCGCATCGACGAAAACAAGGACTTCATCCCGGTGCGGATCGCGGTGCTGACCGTCTCCGACAGCCGGTCGCTGGAGGACGACCGGTCCGGGCAGGTGCTGGTCGACCGGCTGACCGCCGCCGGGCACAGGCTGGCCGACCGGGCGATCCTGCCCGACGAACGGACCGAGATCGCGACGAAGCTGCGCAGCTGGATCGCCGACGAAACCGTGGACGTGGTGATCTCGACCGGCGGCACCGGGCTGACCGGTCGCGACGTGACCGTCGAGGCGCATCGCGATGTCTATGAAAAGGAAATCGACGCCTTCGGCACCGTGTTCACGCTGATCTCGATGGACAAGATCGGCACCTCGGCGGTGCAGAGCCGCGCCACCGGCGGGGTGGCGGGCGGCACCTACCTGTTCGCCCTGCCGGGCAGCCCCGGCGCCTGCAAGGACGGATGGGACGGGATCCTCGCCGCGCAGCTCGATTATCGCCACCGGCCCTGCAACTTTGTCGAGATCATGCCGCGCCTCATGGAAAGAACCCGCGAGAAATTTCGACGGAAATAGGCGCCTGGTGCGTTAACACCCTTGTGGCTTGGCAAATTTCACGCTGACGCTACGATTCATGCTAGTTTGTTCGCGGGTGATCCTGAATGCGGTTTCTGCGCCAAAGTCTGATCGGCATCCTGCTGGCGTCGCTGACGCTGGCCCTGCTGATCTATGCCGGCACGACGGTGATGTCCGCGCTGCAGGACCGGATGAATGCCGACCGGTCGCCGCCGGCGGCGCAGGAGCGGGTGTTCACCGTCGCCGTGCGGGCCGCGCGGATGGAAACCGTGGTGCCCGAGATGCGCGCCTTCGGCGAGATCCAGAGCCGGCGTTCGCTGGAGCTGCGGGCCGCCGCCGGCGGGCGGGTGATCGCGCTCTCCGAGAATTTCGACGAGGGCGGCACGGTCCGGGCCGGCGAGGTGTTGCTGCGCATCGACCCCGCCGATGCGCAGGCGGCGCTCGAGGGCGCCCGCGCCGACCTGATGGATGCCGAGGCCGAGGAGCGCGATGCAGAGCGGTCGCTGGCGCTGGCGCGTGACGAGCTTGACGCGGCGGTGGCGCAGACGGATTTGCGGCAGCGGGCGTTGCAGCGGCAGCAGGATCTGCAGTCGCGCGGGGTCGGGACGGCGGCGCTGGTCGAGGGCGCGGAACTGGTCGCGGCGCAGGCCCGCGCCACGGTGCTGTCGCGCCGGCAGGCGCTGGCCCAGGCCGAGGCGCGGATCGACCAGGCGGCGACCCGGCTGGCGCGGATGCGCATCGCGCTGGACGCGGCGCAGCGCGATCTCGACGACACCGTGGTGACGGCCGGCTTTGACGGCACGCTGAGCGACGTGACCCTCGTCGAGGGGCGGCTGGTCTCGGTCAACGAAAAGCTGGCGATGCTCGTCGATCCGATGGCGCTGGACGTGGCGATCCGGGTGTCGACCGCCCAATATGCCCGGTTGCTGGACCCCGATGGCCGGCTGATCCCGGCGCAGGTCGAGGCATCGCTCGACGTGACCGGCACCGACCTGCTGGCGCGCGGACGGCTCAGCCGGGACGGTGCCGCCGCGGGCGAGGGGCAGTCGGGCCGCCTGGTCTTTGCCCGTCTCGAGAACGCCGCCGGGTTCAAGCCCGGCGATTTCGTTACCGTATCGGTCGAGGAACCGGCGCTGGAGCGGGTGGTCCGCCTGCCTGCCTCGGCGCTCGACGCCTCGGGCACGGTTCTGGCGGTGGGGCCGGACGACCGGCTCGAGGCGATCCCGGTCACGATGCTGCGGCGGCAGGGCGACGATGTCCTGTTGCGCGGCGACGGGCTCGAGGGCCGCGAGATCGTGATCGGCCGCACCCCGCTGCTGGGCGTGGGCATCCGGGTCAGGCCGCTGCGCGAACAGGCCGCGACAGGGGCCGATGCGGCCGGGGCGATGCTGGAACTCAGCGCCGAACGCCGCGCGCGGCTGGTGGCCTTCGTCGAATCCAGCGAACGCCTGCCGCCCGAGGCCAAGGCGCGGGTGCTGAACCAGCTGGAGCAGTCGCAGGTGCCCGAGGGGCTGGTGACGCGGCTCGAATCGCGGATGGGAGGTTAGGCGGCCATGGTCCGCCCGATACCGTCCGCCGCCGGCGGCCTGCTGTCCTATTTCACCCGCCACCGCACCGCGGCCAACCTGCTGTTGCTGGTGCTGCTGGTGCTGGGCGTCGCGGCGATCCCGAACATGCGGACGCAGTTCTTTCCCGACGTGATCGTGCAGACGGTGCGCGTGAGCGTCGAATGGGACGGGGCCGGGCCCGAGGACGTGGACAGCGCTATCGTGCAGGCGCTGGAACCGTCGCTGCTGGTGATCGACGGGGTCGCGTCCTCCGAATCCGTCTCGCGCGAGGGATCGGCGCGGATCGAGCTGGAATTCGAGCCCGGCTGGGACATGGGGCAGGCCACCGACGACGTGCAGGCGGCGGTGGATGCGGTGACCACGCTGCCCGAGGATGCCGAGGACCCGTCCGTCCGGCGCATGGCCTGGCGCGACCGGGTCACCGATGTGGTGATCTCGGGGCCGATCGGGCCCGAGCAGCTGGGCCAGTTCGCCGATGAACTCGTGACGCGGCTGTTCGCCGCCGGGGTCACGCGGACCACCATTCGCGGCGTGTCGGCGCCGGAAACCGTGGTCGAGGTGCCCTCGGTCAACCTGATCGCCAATGACGTGACCATGCGCGAGATCGCCGCCGCCATCGGCGCCGAGGTCCGCACCGACCCCGCCGGTGACGTGAGCGGGGCCAATGCGCGGGTGCGCACCGGGTCCGAGAAACGACGCGCCGACGACATCGCGGGCATCGCGCTGCGGTCCAACCCGGACGGCTCGAAACTGACCATCGGCGACGTGGCGCAGGTGCGGGTCGAGAGCGTGAACCGCCAGCGCAGCTATTATGTCGGCGGGCATCCGGCGATGTCGATCCGGGTGGACCGTTCCGATCAGGGCGACGCGATCAAGGTCCAGCGCCGGGTCGAACAGGTGGCCGCCGAGATGCAGGCCAGCCTGCCGCAGGGCGTGACGGTGGACCTGATCCGCACCCGCGCCGAGGCGATCTCGGCGCGGCTCGACATCCTGCTGGACAACGGCCTGATGGGGCTGGTGCTGGTGATCTGCCTGCTGTTCCTGTTTCTCAACGCCCGGATCGCGATCTGGGTGGCGGCGGGGATCCCGGTGGCCATGTTCGCGGCCATCGCGCTGATGTATGCCGCCGGGCTGACCATCAACATGATCTCGCTCTTCGGCCTTATCATCACGCTGGGCATTGTCGTCGACGATGCCATCGTGGTGGGCGAACATGCCGATTTCCGCGCCCGCAGGCTGGGCGAGAGCCCGATGGCGGCCTCGGAAAATGCCGCGCGGCGCATGGCGATGCCGGTGCTGGCGGCCACGCTGACCACGGTGATCGCCTTTTTCGGACTGACATTCATCGGCGGCCGGTTCGGCACCCTGATCGGCGACGTTCCGTTCACCGTGATCGCGGTGCTGCTGGCCTCGCTGGTCGAGTGTTTCCTGATCCTGCCCAACCACATGGCGCATTCCATCGCCCATTCGGCAAGGGAACACTGGTATGACTGGCCCAACCGGGTGGTCAATCGCGGGTTTCGCTGGGTCCGCGATCACCCGTTCCGTGGGCTGATGGCATGGGTGGTGCGCGGGCGCTACGCGGTGCTGGCCGGGGCGCTGGCGCTGCTGGCGGGGCAGGCGGCGCTGTTCATTCGCGGCGACGTGCCGTGGCGGTTCTTCAACGCGCCCGAACGGGGCACCGTCACCGGCAACTTCGCCATGATCGAAGGCGCGAGCCATGCCGATTCGCTGGCCATGATGCACGAGATGCAGCGCGCCACCGAAGCGCTGGGCGCCGCCTATGAGGAACGCTATGGCCGCAACCCGATCGATTTCGTGATGACCCAGGTCGGCGGCAACACCTGGCCGCCGCTGACCGGGGTCGAAAGCAAGGATACCGACCTGCTGGGCGGTATCACGATCGAACTGATCGACGCCGATTTGCGCCCCTATTCCAGTTTCGCCTTTGTCGCCGAACTGCAGGATGCGGTCCGCGCCCACCCGATGACCGAGGTGGTCGCGTTCCGGGGCTGGCGGTCGGGGCCCGGGGGCGATGCGCTGGACGTGCAGTTCCACGGTGCCGGTGTCCAGTCGCTCAAGGAGGCCAGCAACGACCTGCAGACCGCGCTGCTGCGCTATCCCGAAGTGTCGGGGGTCGAGGATTCGCTGTCCTATGACAAGGAAGAGCTGATCCTGGACCTGACCCCGCAGGGTCGCGCGATGGGCTTTACCATCGACGCGCTGGGCCGCGACCTGCGGGCCCGGCTGGGCGGGATCGAGGCGGCCAAGTATCCGGACGGAACGCGCAGCGCCGTGATCCGGGTGGAACTGCCCGAAAGCGAACAGACCGCCGATTTCCTCGAACGCACCTACCTGCGCGCGCCGGGCGGGGCCTATGTGCCGCTGTCGGATATCGTCACCGTGACCCGGCGCACCGGGTTCTCGCAGGTCCAGCGGGAAAACGGGCTGCGGCTGATTTCGGTCACCGGCGACATCTCCGAGGACGACCCGGTCCGCGCCGAGGCCATCCTGCAGGCGTTGCAGGCCGAGATCCTGCCCGACATTGCCAGCCGCCGGCAGGTCGACTGGCGCATGTCCGGCCTGTCCGAGCAGGAAAACGAGTTCCTGCAGGACGCCCGCACCGGCCTGACCCTATGCCTGACCGGCATCTACCTGGTGCTGGCCTGGGTCTTTGCCAGCTGGACCCGGCCGCTGGTGGTCATGGCGATCATTCCCTTCGGGCTGGTCGGGGCGATCTGGGGCCACGCGCAATGGGACGTGCCGCTCAGCATGTTCTCGGTGGTCGGGCTGCTGGGCATGACCGGGATCATCATCAACGACTCGATCGTTCTGGTGACCACGATCGACGATTACGCGCGGGACCGGGGGCTGGTCCCGTCGATCATCGACGGGGCGGCGGACCGGCTGCGCCCGGTGATGCTGACCACGATGACGACGGTGCTGGGGCTGGCGCCGCTTCTGTTCGAGCGGTCGCAGCAGGCACAGTTCCTCAAGCCGACGGTGATCACGCTGGTCTATGGCCTGGGGTTTGGCATGTTGCTGGTGCTGGTGGTGGTGCCGGCGCTGATCGCGATCCAGCAGGACGTGGCCCGCCCGCTGGCGGCGATGCGCCGGGCCCTGCGCGCCTCGCCGGGCGGCCTGCGCCTGCCCGTGCGCCTGGCGGGCCTGCTGGTGCTGGGCTGGCTGGCGGCGACCGTGGGCTGGACCGCCGTCACCGATGCGCTGCCGCCCGTGATGGCAGGGGTGCTGCCGGACCTGCCGGGGCTGGCGCCGATGCAGGCGGCGCTGGCGCTGTTTTTCGCGGGCGCGGTGCTGATGCTGTTGCTGGTCTGGCTGGTCGCGGCGCTGCGCTACCGGCGTGTGGGCATGGCGTCGGGAGGCTAAGCCCGGTCCCGTCCCAGCGCCCGTGTCGCCCGTGCCGCCAGTTCGGCCACATGGGTGCTGGTGGGCAGGCCGGCCAGCTGATCCGGCCCGACCCAGCGGGCATCGCTGACATCGTCCGCGGCCACCGGTTCGCCGCGCAGATAGGTGCAGAGCACCGCCGCCAGCAGGTAATGCGACGCCACGGTCCCGTCCGGGCGATAGCGGATCGCGTCGATATTGGTCAGGTAGCCTGTGGGTGCGGCCTCGACCCCGGTTTCCTCCAGCAGCTCGCGGGCGGCCGCGTCATGGGCGGTTTCGCCGGGCTCCACATGGCCGCCGGGAAACCCCCACAGCCCCGCGTCGGGCGGGTTGCAGCGCTGCACCAGCAGCACCTGTCCGTTGCGGGGGACCACCGCCAGGGCGCCGAGGCGCGGCCAGGTCGGGTGGCGCCGGCGGGTCATCGCGAGGTGCAGCCGCGGATGTCGACGGCGTGATCCCGGCCCAGAACGGTGAACCGCAGGGCCGACCGGTCGAGCGCAAAGGCGCCGCCCGAGGCGGAGGCGATGTTGCCGGTCACCTCCAGGTGGTCGCCGTCGCGCCTTGTGCCGGTGACAACCGCCCACAGGTGCGGCGCGCCGGGTTCGATCACGGCCACCTCATGCCCGCCCGCGGGCGGCATGGCGATCCGGGCATCGAGCCGCATGGTGCCGGCCTGCGCGGTGGGCGCCAGCTGGCAGGTGGCGCCGGTCACCCCGGCCTCGGCGGCGGAATAGGGGCGCCGGGCCAGCGCGGCGGCGATGGCGGGGCTGCGCGGCGCCTGCGGGTCCAGCTGGTGATCGAATTTCAACGTGCCGGGGATGCAGATGTCGCGGCAGATGCCCAGCTCCACCCGGCCGCGCAGGCGCACCGGCCGGTCGGGTTGCGCGGGGGTGACCTCCAGCGGCAGCACCAGCCCGCCGCGATAGCCGATCACCTGCATGCCGGCCTGGTCGAGCACCTCGGGGGCCGGCCAGGTGATCGAGACGCCGCCCAGGTTGCGCGACCGCCGCCAGTCGAATCGCGGCGGGATGCCCGCGTCGCCCGGCGCGCGCCAATAGGTCTTCCAGCCGTCGGCCAGCGTCAGGCGCACGGCGGCCAGCAAGGTGCCGCGCCCGGTCGGGCCGCCATCGAGGATGTCCAGCCGGATCACGTCGGCCACCCGCGTCTGCGCCGCGGATGGCAGGGGCGGAAACAGAAGCGTCGCGCAGAGCGCGGCGAGGGCGAGACCGGGTTTGAACATGCAGACTAGATGGGCGATCGCGCCGCGCTTGCCAAGTCACGTTCCGGTCAGCATCGGGTCGCGGCCGCGCCCTGTTGCCGCTGTGCCCTTGCGTGGGCGCCGGGGCGGGTCCATGCTGGTGCCGGACCCGCCAGCAAGGAGACCCCCGCGCCATGATGGACCTGACCGGAAAGCTGTTGATCGCGATGCCCGGCATGGGCGACATGCGGTTCGAGCATTCGGTGGTGTTCCTGTGCGATCACGGGCTCAAGGGCGCGATGGGCCTGATCGTGAACAAGCCTGTGCTGGACGTGCGCCTGTCGGATCTGCTGGAGCAGCTCGAGATCGCGCGCGGGCCGGGGTCGGAGGACATGACCATCCATTTCGGCGGCCCGGTCGAGGGCGCGCGGGGGTTCGTGCTGCATTCCTCCGACTACCGGTCGAGCCTGCAGTCGCTGGAGGTGGGCGGCGGGTTCTCGATGACCGCGACGCTGGACGTGCTGGAGGATCTCGCCAACGGGCGCGGCCCGGAGCGCGCGCTGATGGCGCTGGGCTATGCCGGGTGGGGGCCGGGGCAGCTGGAGGCCGAGATCGGGCTGAATGGCTGGCTGACCGCCGAGGCGGATCAGGAGCTGGTGTTCGCGGTGCCCGATGACGAGAAATGGGTGGCGGCGCTGGCGACGCTCGGGGTCGACCCGCTGACGCTGTCGGCCAGCGCCGGGCACGCCTGAGCGGCGATGCGGGCGGGGGCGCTGCCCCCGTCGCGGCAGGCCGCGACTCCCCCGGGATATTTCCGGCAAGAGGAAGCTGGGGTCAGTCCTCGCGCGGCGCGGCGGCGCGGCGCAGCCGGTCGTTGATGGCCCGGCCCAGCCCGTGATCGGGGATCGGGGTGACCGCGATCGGTTTGTTCATCGCGTCGAGCCGGTGCAGGTGTCCGAAGAGATTGGCGGCCGCTTCGTGCAGGTCGCCCGATGGCGACAGGTTCAGGTCGCAATCGGTCGCGCCGAACCCCAGCAGCACTTCGCCCGGCCGCGCGGTTCTTGCGTTCAGCCTGACGCTGGCACCGGGGGCATAATGCGAGCTCAGCTGGCCCGGCGCGCTGATCGTATCGTCGGTGGCGGGGCGGGCGAGGGCCTGGTGCAGCGCCTGTTCCACCGCTTCGGCGGGCAGGCCGCCCGGGCGCAGCAGGGCGGGCGTGTCGGCCAGCCCGACGATGGTGGATTCCAGGCCGACCGGGCAGGGGCCGTCATCCAGCACCGCGGCGACCCGGCCGTCGAGCCCGGCCAGCACATGGCCGGCATCGGTCGGGCTGATCCGGCCCGAGGGGTTAGCCGAGGGGGCCGCGACCGGCCCGTCGAAACCGGCCAGCAGGGCCCGGGCGGCGGGATGGGCGGGCACCCGGACCGCCAGCGTGTCGAGACCCGCCGTCACCAGCGGCGAGATGCCGTGGTTTTCGCGAAGCGGCAGCACCAGCGTCAGCGGGCCGGGCCAGAAGGCGGCGGCGAGCCGGTCGGCGAGATCGGACCAAACGACGTGGCGTCGCGCCGCCCCGGTGTCGGCCACATGCACGATCAGCGGGTTGAAGGCGGGGCGGCCCTTGGCCTCGAAGACCCGTGCCACCGCCTGGCCGTTGCGCGCGTCCGCGCCCAGCCCGTAGACTGTCTCCGTCGGGAAGGCCACGATGTCACCGGCGCGCAGCAATGCCGCCGCGCGGGCGGTGCCGGCGGGGGAGGCAGGGAGGATCTCGGTGCGGGGGCGACCCCCGCCAGTCATGTCGGTCATGTCAATGACGCCGCGTTTTGATTGCCAATAGCCCGGGGGGTTTCACATATGAAGGCCATCAGATTCAATACCGTCCCCAGGCGACGCTGCCGCGCGTCCGATCCCCGGGCCGCCCCAAGCGAGGAACACCAGCCATGACCTATCGCGCTCCTGTTGCCGACTACCAGTTCATTCTCGACCATCTCGTCGGCTTCGACGCGATCGCCGCGACCGACCGTTTCGCCGAGGCGGATGCCGACATGGCCCGCGCCATCCTGACCGAGGCCGGCCGGATGTGCGATGACGTGCTGGCCCCGCTGAACCGGGCGGGCGATCTGAGCCCGGCGGCGCTCGAGGACGGCGTGGTGCGCACCTCGCCCGGTTTCGCCGACGGGTTCCGCGCGATTGCCGAAGGCGGCTGGGTCGGGATCAGCGCCGATCCCGAACATGGCGGCATGGGCCTTCCGGTGGCGCTGGCCAGTTCGGTCAACGAGATGATGTCGGCCGCCTGCCTGGCGCTGCAGCTGGCGCCGCTGATGGGGCAGGGCCAGATCGAGGCGCTGGAGCATCATGCCAGCGACGAGCTCAAGGCGCTCTACCTGCCCAAGCTGCTGGCGGGCGAGTGGATCGGCACCATGAACCTGACCGAACCGCAGGCCGGTTCGGACGTGGGGGCGCTGTCGAGCAAGGCCGAGCCCAATGGCGACGGGACCTATGCGATCTCGGGTCAGAAGATCTTCATCACCTGGGGCGACAATGATTTCACCGAGAACACCAGCCACCTGGTGCTGGCGCGGCTGCCCGACGGCGTGCCCGGCACCAAGGGGATCAGTCTGTTCCTGGTGCCGAAATTCATTCCCGATGCCGATGGCAAACCGGGCCAGGCCAACAGCCTGCGGGTGGTGAGCCTGGAACACAAGATGGGCATTCACGGGTCGCCCACCTGCGTGATGGAATATGATCGCGCCACCGGCTGGCTGGTCGGGCGGGAACATGGCGGCATGGCGGCGATGTTCACGATGATGAACAATGCCCGGCTGGGCGTCGGTGGGCAGGGGGTCGGCGTGGCCGAACGGGCCTGCCAGCATGCCCTGGCCTATGCGCTGGAGCGCCGGCAGGGCCGCACCGCGCCCGCGGGCGATGCGACCGGGGCCATTATCGACCATGCCGATGTGCGGCGGATGCTACTGACGATGAAGGCCGAGACCTTTGCCGCGCGGTCGATCATGCTGGCCTGTGCCGCCGCGACCGACATGCAGACCGCCACCGGCGACGCGGATTGGGCCGCGCGGGCCGCGCTGTTGACGCCGATTGCCAAGATCAACGGGTCGGAAACCGGGATTGCCGTGTCCGAACTGGGCGTGCAGGTGCATGGCGGCATGGGGTATATCGAGGAAACCGGCGCCGCGCAGCTGTCGCGCGATGCGCGTATCTGCGCCATCTACGAAGGCACCAACGGCATCCAGGCGATGGACCTGGTCGCCCGCAAGATGATGGATGGGGGCGAGGCCGCCGCCCGGCTGCTGGACGAGATCGAAAGCCATGCCGAAGGCGCGCGCGCGGACCTGCCGGACCTGGCCGGCCCGGTCTGGGAGGCGGCCGAATCGATGCGCGAGGCGACCGAATGGCTGGTGGCGCAGGATGACATGAACGACCGCTTTGCCGGTGCCGTGCCCTATGCCCGCGCTTTTGCCCGCGTGCTGGGCGGTCATTTCCATCTCAAGGCGGCGCTGGCCGATCGCGGTGGCGCGCGCGAGAAACTGGCGCGGTTCTTCATCGCCCGGCTGCTGCCCGATCACGCGGGCCTGCTGGCCCATGCGCAATCCGGGGCCGGCGAGATCTATGCCCTGAGCGTCGAAGACCTGGGGGGCTGAGCCTTGGACGGTGCCGCTTCGGCCAGGCGGGGGCTGAGCTACCCCCACGAAACGCCGCCCGAAACCGGTGGCGCGATCGAAGTCGCACCGGGGGTGCTGTGGCTGCGCCTGCCGCTGCCGATGCGGCTGGACCACGTCAATGTCTATGCGCTGGACGATGGCGACGGCTGGACGGTGATCGACACCGGCATGGCGACCAAGACCACGCGCCGGATCTGGGGGCAGATCATGGACGGCCCGCTGGGCGGGCGCCCGGTGAGGCGCGTGGTGGTGACGCATCACCATCCGGACCATGTCGGGCTGGCGGGCTGGCTTCAGGCGGAATTCGGGGCCGAACTGGTCTGCACCCGCACCTCGTGGCTGTTTGCCCGGATGCTGCTGCTGGACGAACAGGCAGTGCCGACGCCCGAAACGCTGGATTACTGGCGCAGCGCGGGCATGGACCCGGCGATCCACGCGAGGCGGGCGGGCGAACGGCCCTTCAACTATGCCGATATCGTGGCGCCGATGCCGCTGGGGTTCACCGGCATCGGGCAGGGTGACGTGATCGAGATGGGCGACCGCCGCTGGGACGTGCATCTCGGCAATGGCCACGCGCCCGATCACGCGACATTCTGGAGCCGGGATGACAATCTCGTGATCTCGGGCGACCAGATCCTGTCGTCGATCAGCCCCAATATCGGTGTCTATGCCACCGAGCCGATGGCCGACCCGCTGGCGGGCTGGCTGGAGGCCTGCGAACGGTTTCGCCCGCTGGCCCGCGCCGATCAACTGGTGCTGGGAGGGCACAAGCTGCCCTTTACCGGCCTGCCGACGCGGCTGCGGCAGCTGATCGACAACCATCACGGCGCGCTGCGCCGGCTGCTGCGGTATCTGGATGAACCGCGCTCGGCCGCCGATTGCTTTGCGCCGCTGTTCAAGCGCACCATCGGTGACGGCGAATACGGGCTGGCACTGGTTGAAGCGGTGGCGCATGTGAACCATCTCTATCTGGGTGGGCTGGTGGACCGGACCCGGCGCGATGACGGCGCCTGGCTCTACCGGCGCAAGGAGGAGTAGAGATGGACGACACGATCAGCACCGCCGCCGAATATGCCGAGGCGGCCGCGATACCACGCATGCGCGAAGTGCATTGCGACCCGGACAGCAACACCGGCCCCGATGGCGTGCCCGACGCGCTGCGCAAGCCGGTTGTCAGCAAGAGCCCGGCCCAATGGGCCTATGAGCGGCTGATCCTCTACATCCAGAATTTCGAAAAGCAGCTCGACGCGGAACACGAGGTCGCGATGGGCTTTGCCGGCGACAATGCCGGGGTGCTGCGGATCGCGGGCATGGGCTATTTCGACCCCGATATCGTCACCTTCTACGGCAGCGACGCCAACGGGTCGCGGATGCAGCTGATCCAGCATGTCAGCCAGTTGTCGGTCATGCTGCGCGCCCTGCCGCGGGCGGCCGATGGCGGTCCGGCCACCCGGATCGGGTTCCGGCTGGCGGCGGATCTCGAGGCGGATCCGGAAAAAGACTGACACTCGCCTCTTGCCGTCCGCGCGGCGGTCGCGTTCAATCAGGGCGTGACCAGGGAGGTGCCGATGACGCCGATGCAAGCTGTCCGCCACGCCTACGGTGTCGCCTGGGCGCGGCGCTGGCTGTTCGGCGGCGTCTATCTGGTGATGCGGCTGGCCGTCTACGCGGTGATCGCGCCGGTGCTGGCGTTGCTGGTCAATCTCGCGGTTTCCCTGTCGAACCAGAGCGCGCTGACCGACCAGGACATCGCCGCCTACATCTTCACCCCCGGCGGGATGGTGGTGACCATCGGCATTGCCAGCCTGCTGCTGGTGGCCGAGGTGCTGATCTTCGCGGCGCTGGCGGCGCTGCTGCGGTTCGAGACCGGCGACCGGCTGGCGACGGCGCGCGCGGCGCTGGGCGTGATCCTGTCGCGGCTGCGCCCGCTGCTGGTCTTCGCGGGCGTGTTCCTGCTGCGCGTGCTGCTGATCGCGCTGCCGTTTCTCGCGGTCGGCGGGGCGGCGGCGCTGTGGCTGCTGGGCGATTATGACATCAACTATTACCTGTCCACCCATCCGCCCGAATTTCTGGCCGCGGTCGGGATCGGGGCCGTGCTGCTGCTGGCGCTGGCGGTGGTGCTGCTGCTGCGCCTGTCATCCTGGGCGCTGGCGCTGCACCTGGTGCTGTTCGCGGACACTCCGCCCGTTGCGGCCTTTGCCGCGAGCGCGGCACGGATGCGCGGCAAACGCACCGGCCTGAAGATCGAGATCGTGCTCTGGCTGCTGGTGCGCACGGTGCTGATGGTCCTGCCGGGGCTGGTGGCCGGGGTGGTCCTGAACCTCGTGCCGCTGTCGCCGGGCAACGGGCTGCGGGTCGCGCTGGCTCTGGCGCTGATCGTCGCCGGGCTGTGGGCGCTGGCCGCGACGATGATCTCGGGGCTGGCGCTGGCGGCACTGGCGGCGTTGTTCGACCGCCATTTCGCGGAACGGCCCGCGCCGCTGCCCGATGCGGCACGGTCGCCCGGCGGGCTGCGGCGCCGGGGCGGCGTGGTGCTGGTTGCGCTCGGGGTGCTGGTCGCGCTGGCGTTCTGGACCGGTGACAAGCTGCTGGAGCGGGTCACGGCAGAGGATGACGTGGTGGTGATCGCCCATCGCGGCGCCGCCGGGCTGCGGCCGGAAAACACCATGGCCTCGGTCGAACAGGCGATTGCCGACGGTGCCGACTGGGTCGAGATCGACGTGCAGGAAACCGTCGATGGCCGCGTGGTGGTGATGCATGACAGCGATTTCATGAAGCTCTCGGGCATCGACCTCAAGATCTGGGACGCGACGATGGACGATCTTGCCGGCATCGACATCGGCAGCTGGTTCGACCCGGCCTATGCCGATCAGCGCGTCCCGCTGCTGCGCGATGTGCTGGCGGCGGCAAGGGGGCGCGCCAACGTGCTGATCGAACTGAAATATTACGGCCATGACGTGGATCTGGAAAACCGGGTGATCGGCATCGTCGAGGAACTGGGCATGCAGGACCGGATCGCCACCATGTCGCTGAAATACCCCGCCGTGCAGAAGATGCTGACGCTGCGCCCCGGCTGGCGCACCGGCGTGCTGGCCGCCACCGCCGTGGGCGATCTCGCCGGGTTGCAGGGTGATTTCATCGCCGTGAACACCGGGGCCGCCAGCGTGCACCTGGCCCGCATGGTCGAGGCGGCGGGCAAGGATCTCTATGTCTGGACGGTGAACGATCCGCTGCAGATGTCGCAGATGATCTCGATGGGGGCGGACGGGCTGATCACCGATCAGCCGGCGCTGGCCCGGCAGGTGCTCGAGGCGCGGGCGGGGCTGAACAGCGCCGAGCGACTGGCACTGTGGCTGTCGCAGCAGCTGGGGTTGGACATGAACGTGAAGGCGCCGCGCGATGACCAGCCGTGACGGGATCGCCGGGGCGCTGCTGCTGGCCTTGGGGGCGGCCAGTGCCGCCGGTGCCACCGGTGCCGCCTGGGCGCAGGACGGCGCGGTGTCGCGGGCTGTCGAAATGCCCGCGCACCGGGCGCTGATGGACCGGATCGCCGGGCCCGACACGGCGCTGGCGCCGTTCGAAACCGATGGCTGTTCGGGCGGCTTGTCCGATGTCTGGCGGCTGGTGGCGAGAACGTTCCCCGGTTTCGCCGACACCTTTGAGGCCGCCCCGCCATGGGAACCGTGCTGCGTCACCCATGACCGGGCCTACCATGACGCGGGCGGCGCCGCCGATCCCGCCGCCAGCTATGACGCGCGGCTGGCGGCGGATCGGGCCCTGCAGGCCTGCGTGACCGATACCGGCGCCGCGCGGCGCACCGAGATGGCGGCGGAATACGACGTCGCCCCGGCGCAGGTGGACACCGCCTTTGGCGCCATCGCGGGGGCGATGTTCATGGCGGTGCGGTTCGGCGGCGCGCCCTGTTCCGGCCTGCCCTGGCGCTGGGGCTATGGCTGGCCCGGCTGCTCGGTGCTGGACCTCGGCGGCAGGGCGGGCGAGGACAAATGACGGGTGACAGCGTTTTTCAAATGCTCTATCCAGCCCGGGACACGTTATTCAGGGGCTGACCGACTATGGCTGAGTTCAAGCACGGCGAAATGGACATCACCGAACAGAGCAAGACCTTCAACGGCTTCGTCAAGGCAACCGTGTGGGTGGTGACGCTGATCCTCATCCTGCTGGTCCTGATGGCGATTTTCATCACCTGAGACCGGTTCCCCGTCGTGCGTGTTTTCCTGTGCCTGCTCGCGGCGCTGGCGATGCTGTCGGCCTGCGCGACCAAACAGCCCTATGCCGATGACGAAACCATCGCCAGGGTGCGCTATACCGATCCCGGCCCGCCCGAGCTGGTGCTCTATACGATGATCAACAACCGCACCGGCGGCGGGGCGCATTCGTCGCTGATGATCTCGGCCTCCGAGCGGGTGATCTTCGATCCCGCCGGTTCGTTCTATGCCTCGGTCGTGCCCGAGCGCAACGACGTGCTCTTTGGCATCTCCCCGGCGATCGAACAGGCCTATCGCGGGGCCCATGCGCGGTCGACCCATCATGTGGTGATCCAGTCGGTCGAGGTGACGCAACAGCAGGCGGAAACCGCCTATCGGCTGGCGCTGTCCAACGGGGCGGTGGCGGGGGCGTTCTGTTCCAACGCCACGGCGCAGCTGTTGCAGAAGGTGCCCGGGTTCGAACAGGTCCGGGGCGGGTTCTCGCCCAAGCGGCTGATGCGCCAGTTCGGCAGCCTGCCCGGCGTCAGGACCGAGGAATATCACGAGGATGACAGCCCCGATCTGCAAAAGGCGCTGGCCGAGGGCGACCGCAGGCTCGCGCAGGACGCGGCCCTAGCCGAGTAGCCACTGCAGCGCCCAGAGCATTCCGGCGCCGCTGAGGATCGCGGCGAGCACGTTTTTCGTCCACAGACCCACGGCCATGGTCGTCGCGGCGGCGGCCAGGCGTGCGGCATCGGGCTGCCCGCCGGTGGCGGCGGGCCAGACCACCAGGGGCGCGACCATCGCCGGCAGGATCGCGACGGCGGTATAGCGCAGGTGCCGCAGCAGCCAGGCGGGCATCGGGCGGTTGCCGACCAGGCCGATGAAGACGAACCGCAGCGCGAAACTGCCCACCGCCAGGGCGGCGATGACGGTCCACAAGACCCCGGTGTCGATGGTGGCGGTCCCGGTCATGCCACGCCCGCCCGGCGTTCGGCGGCCGCTTCGACCCGCGCCCCGGCCATCATGCCGGCCAGCCCGGCGACCAGCAGACCGAGATTGTAAGGCAGGCCGGCGGCAAGCAGGGCGGTGACGATCGCCACCAGCGCCGCGGCCACATGCGCCGGCGTTCGCAGCATCGGCGCGATCATCGCCAGAAAGGCGATCGGCAACGCAAAGTCCAGCGCCCAGCTTTCGGGTATCCGCGCCCCCAGGAGCGCGCCCGCCAGCGTGCAGAGATACCAGAGCGGTGCGATCAGCGCCACGGTGCCGAAGAAATAGGCCATGCGTTCCGGTATCGACATGTCCGGGCGGGTTTCGTACTGCGCCACCGACAGCGCATAGGACTGATCGACGGTGAAATAGGCGGCAAGCGCCCGCTGCCAGAACGGCGCGTTGCCCAGCCAGGGCGTCAGCGCGGCGGAATACATCGCCACTCGCAGGTTCACCGCCAGCGCCGAGATGATGACGATCAGGGTCGGCATATGGTCGTTCAGCGCCTGCAGCGCGGTGAACTGCGCGGCGCCGGCGAACACGGTGGTGGTGAACACCATCGTCGCCAGCAGGTCCAGATTGGCCTCGGTCGCCAGCACGCCGAACAGCAGCCCGAACGGCCCCGCCACGAAGACGAAGGGAATCGAATCGCGGACCGCTTTCCAGAAGAATGATTTTGCGGTGGAGGCCGGCATCGCTTGATCCTAGACTGCTCCCGTTCGCAGTAGCCGTGATCGGAAGGGGTTGCAATTGGCCGTCAATCGCGATGTGGCGGATTACGTCATCGCCCCGGATCCGGCGGCGCCGCGCCTGACCCGTGCCGTCGATGGCGTGGACCATGACGGCGCGCCCGCGCGTATCCGCGTGGTCGAGGAACGCCCGCTGACCATATTCCTCAACGGGCAGGAGATCGTCACCGCGATGACCATCGCGGACTATCCCGAATACCTGGCGCTGGGGTTCCTGCGCAACCAGCGGATGCTGCGCGACGACGACGAGATCACCGGCGTCGATTACGATGACGACCTGGAAACCGTGGTGGTGCGCACCGCGCGGCAGACCTCCTACGAGGACAAGCTCAGGCGCAAGACCCGCACCAGCGGCTGCGCCGTCGGCACCGTGTTCGGCGACATGATGGAGGGGCTCGACCAGGTGCGGCTGCCCGCGGTGCAGGTGCGCAGCTCCTGGCTCTATGACCTGGCCGCGCGGATCAACCGGACGCCCTCGCTCTATCTCGAGGCGGGCGCGATCCACGGCACCGTGCTGTGCCGGGAAAACCGCCCGCTGGTCTACATGGAGGATGTGGGCCGTCACAATGCGGTGGACAAGATCGCCGGATGGATGCTGCATACGGGCGAAGGCGCGGCGGACAAGATCCTCTATACCACCGGGCGGCTGACATCCGAGATGGTGATCAAGACCGCGATGATGGGCATCCCGGTGCTGGCCTCGCGGTCCGGGTTCACCGCCTGGGGCGTCGAGATTGCGCGCCAGGTCGGCCTGACGGTGATCGGGCGGATGCGCGGGCGGCGGTTCGTCTGCCTGTCGGGCGCCGAACGGCTGCTGCGCGACGTGGACCCCGGCGCGGTCGAGGACGAGGACCACAGGCACCGCCGCAAGGGCGCGCGCGCATGATCCGATGGACCCCACAGGCAGGAGGCCGCGCATGAAACAACCCCTGGGGGTGGTGCTGGCCGGCGGGCAGGCCCGCCGGATGGGCGGCGGCGACAAGGGGTTGCTGCGGCTCGGCGGCCGGACGATCCTGTCGCATGTGATCGACCGCCTGGCGCCGCAGGTGGCGGGGCTCGCGCTCAATGCCAATGGCGATCCGGCCCGGTTTGCCGGTTACGGCCTGCCGGTCATCGCCGACACGGTGGGAGGGTTCGCCGGGCCGCTCGCGGGCGTGCTGGCCGGGCTCGACTGGGCCGCAGGGCAGGGCGCCGATCGTATCGTGACCGCCGCTGCCGACACGCCGTTCTTTCCCTGCGACCTGGTGCCCCGCCTGTTGCTGGCCTCCGAGGGCATGGCGGATCCGCTGGCGCTGGCGGCGACACCCGACCCGGCGCGCGGGCAGGTGCGGCACCCGACATTCGGGCTTTGGCCGGTGGCGCTGCGCGACGATCTGCGCGCCGCGCTGGAGGGCGGTTTGCGCAAGGTGGTCCTGTGGACCGAACCCCATGGCGCCCGGATCGCCGAGTTCCCCACCGGCGCGGTCGATCCGTTCTTCAACGTCAACACGCCCGACGACCTGACCCGCGCGGCGGCGCTGCTGGAGGCACGGGAATGAGAATATACGGTGTGGTGGGCTGGAAGAACGCGGGCAAGACCGGGCTGATGGAGCGGCTGGTTGCCGAGATCACCGGGCGCGGTTTCACCGTGTCCACGGTCAAGCACGCGCATCATTCCTTTGACGTGGACCAGCCCGGCAAGGACAGCCACCGGCACCGCGTGGCCGGGGCGACCGAGGTGCTGCTGGCCTCGCGCAACCGCTTCGCCCTGATGCATGAATTGCGCGACGAGGCCGAGCCGCCATTGCAGGCGCTGCTGGCGCGGCTGGCGCCGGTCGACCTGGTGCTGGTCGAGGGCTACAAGCGCGACGGCCACCCCAAGGTCGAGGCGCATCGCGCCGCCACCGGCAATCCGCTGATCGCGCCCGGCGACGATACCGTGCGCGCGGTGGCCAGTGACGCGCCGCTCGATCTCGACCGCCCGGTGTTCGATCTCGACGATACCGTCGGCGTGGCCGATTTCATCCTGTCCGACGTGGGCCTGATGCCCGCGCCCGGCCAGCGGGGGCATGGCTGCGCATGATCGAACCGCCGCCCCTGCGCAACGATTGTTTCGCCCTGCCCGCCGGTGTCGACTGGACCCCGGTCGACGAGGCGCTGGCGCTGCTGCGCGACCGGCTGGGGCCGGTGACGGGGATCGAAACCGTGACGCCCTTCGCGGCGCCGGGCCGGGTGCTGGCTGAGGATGTGGCCGCGCTGCGGTCGAACCCGCCGCTGCCCAACGCGGCGGTGGACGGCTACGGGTTTGCCGGTGCCGTCGCCGAGGGCGTGCATCGCCTGCCGGTGATCGAGGGCCGCGCCGCCGCCGGTCCGCGCTTCGATCGCCCGGTTCCGGCGGGGTCCGCGATCCGCATCCTGACCGGCGCGGCGCTGCCTGACGGCGTGGACACGGTGATCCTGGACGAGGACGTGACCGTGGGCGACGGCGAGATCGCCTTTCGCGGCCCGTTGAAACGCGGCGCGAATACTCGCCGCGCGGGCGAGGACATCCGGGCCGCGGAGGTGGCGCTGCGGGCGGGGCGGGCGCTGACCCCGGCGGATGCGGCGCTGCTGTCGGCGGTCGGGATCGGGGCGGTGCCGGTGCGTGCGCGGCTGCGGGTGGCGGTGTTGTCCACCGGCGACGAACTGGTCGAACCGGGGGCGCAGGCCGGTCCGGGGCAGATCCACGATGCCAACCGGCCGATGCTGCTGGCGATGCTGGCGCGGTTCGGGTTCGATGCCGTTGACATGGGCCGTGTCGGGGATGATCGCGCGGCGCTGCGCGCGCGGCTGGACGATGCGGCGGCGCGGGCGGATGCAATCCTGACATCGGGCGGCGCCTCGGCGGGGGACGAGGATCATGTCAGCGCCTTGCTGCGCGATGCCGGTGCCATGCAGCGATGGCGCATCGCGATCAAGCCGGGCCGCCCGCTGGCGCTGGGCCTGTGGCAGGGCAGGCCGGTGTTCGGGCTGCCCGGCAATCCGGTCGCGGCGATGGTCTGCACGCTGGTGTTCGCCCGCCCCGCGCTGGGGCTGCTGGCGGGCGCGGGCTGGCGCGACCCGGTCGGGTTCGAGACGCCCGCCGGGTTCGAAAAGCGCAAGAAGCCGGGACGGCGGGAATACCTGCGGGCGCGGATGCGCGACGGGCGGGCCGAGGTTTTCGCGTCGGAAGGCTCGGGCCGCATCAGCGGGCTGAGCTGGGCCGAGGGGCTGGTCGAACTGGAGGATGGCGAACGCCATGTCCGCCCCGGCGACCCGGTCCGGTTCATTCCCTATGGCAGCTACGGGCTCTGAGCGATGGCGGTCACGATCTCGGTCGGGTTCGACGAAGCGGAACGCCCCGTGGCGACGCGGCTGTTCTGGCAGGCATTCTCGGCCAAGCTCGGGCGCGTGCTGGGCCCCGAGGACCGGGCATTGCGGTTCCTCGAACCGGTGCTCTACCCGCAATTCGCGATCACGGCGCGGGACGCGGCCGGGACGCTGGTGGGGCTTGCGGGGTTCAAGACCGACCGGGGCGGGCTGGTGGGCGGGACGCTGCGGGATCTGGCGGCGGTCTATGGATGGTTCGGCGCGCTCTGGCGGGGGGCGCTGCTGTCGGTGTTCGAACGCGACCTGGAACCGGGCGTGTTCCAGATGGACGGGTTGTGCGTCGATGCCACATCGCGCGGAATGGGCGTGGGGACGGCGCTGCTCGATGCGGTGATGCGCGAGGCGGCGGCGCGCGGGCTGGAGGCAGTGCAGCTGGACGTGATCGACAGCAACCCGCGGGCGCGGGCGCTCTATGAACGTTTCGGGTTCCAGGCGGTCGGCAGCGAACGGATCGGCCCGCTGCGCCATGTGTTCGGATTTTCCGGCGCGACCCGGATGCGCCTGCCGGTCAGTCGAACGCCCCGGCCACCCGGCTGAGCAGGATAAAGGCCCGCGCGGTCCGGGTATTGGCCAGTTCCACCAGTTCCCCGTCGGTCGCCACCGGTTCGAGATTGGCCAGCATCCGGTCGAACAGCCGCAGGAAATGATGCGCCACGTCGCGAAAGATCGGATCCGCCTTCATCCGCGCGGAAACCGGGTCCAGCGTGTCCGGGTCGCGGACGCTGCCCAGCGCCGATACGGCGGGGCCGCGCTGGCCCTGCGCGAACTGGCGCCAGATCTCGGGGCGGACGGTATCCGGGCGCAGGTCGTCCATGTAGACGCCTTCCTGCGACAGCAGGGTCAGCACATCCTCGGCCGCCTGCAGCAGCTGCGCCGCGACGCGGTTGCGCCGGGCGCGTGACAACGCGGCGAACCCGTCGACATCGGCGGCGGATTCCGGGAAATTCAGCGCCCGCAGGAAATCGTCGGCGGGCAAAGGCACCGGTGGCGGGGCCGGCGGATCGAGCGCGAGCGCCCCCTGTTCGGCCACCGCACCATCCGTCGCCGGTATCGCGGCATCCCCCGCCGCGGCGGGCTCCGGCGCGGGTGAGGCTGCCGCCGTGGTCCGGGTCGCCGGTCCGCCTCCGGCGGCCCTGGTCTGCCGTTGCAGCAGGTGGGTCTGTCGCAGCGCATCGACGACGGCGCGCAGCCGGTCCAGTTCGGCCTGCGTTTCGCGCGCGTGCCGCAAGGCCAGCGCGGTGATCCAGATCAGCCCCAGCGGTAGGACGGCCACGACATACCCGGCCGCATCCGGCGCGGGCACCAGCCCCAGCGCCAGTGTCAGCCCCAGCCAGGCGAGGCTGAGCAGCGCCGCCGCCGCCTCATATCCGGTGACAGGCTGGCGCGGCGCGCGGTCATACACCCCCAACGCGGTTGACAGGTGCGACTTCCGGGGCGTTTCGGGCACGGTGGAAACCCTAGCTGAACAGGATGCGGATCACCTCGTAGGACCGTTCGCCCCCCGGCGTGCGGACCTCGACGCTGTCGCCTTCTTCCTTGCCGATCAGGGCGCGGGCGATGGGCGACTTGATGTTGAGCAGCCCGTTTTCGATGCTGGCCTCGTGCTCGCCCACGATCTTCCAGGTCTTTTCTTCCTCGGTGTCCTCGTCGATCAGCGTCACCGTGGCGCCGAACTTGATCGAACCGGACAGGCGGGTGGGGTCGATCACCTCGGCGCGGCCGATGATCATCTCGAGCTCCTTGATCCGGCCCTCGATGAAGGACTGCTTTTCGCGCGCGGAATGATACTCGGCATTCTCCGACAGGTCGCCGTGTTCGCGCGCCTCGGCAATCGCCTTGATGATGGCGGGACGCTCCTCGGACTTGAGCATCTTGAGTTCGGATTCCAGCGCGGCGAAGCCCGCCGGTGTCATCGGGATTTTTTCCATGGCACGCAACCCGTGAAAATCTGGCGCCCCGCCGTGGAAAACGACGGGGCGACGGTTTGGACTGGATCAAACAGACCCGAAGCGGGGCGGGATTGCAAGGGGCATTCGCGAGATCAGGGGGGCATGCGCGACCCCGTGCCGGTGCGGTCAGTGCCGGGGCGGGCGGCTCTTGTAGGCGGGCAGCGACCAGCCAAAGGCCAGCGATCCCGCCCGCAGCGCCCAGCAGACCGCCGCGCCCGCGGGCAGGGCCGCATAGCTGCCCGCGCCGGCGGTTGCCACCACCTGCGCGGTGAGCGCACCGGCCAGCGCCGCCGTGGCATAAAGCTCGCCATGTTTCAGCACCAGCGGCACCTCGCCGACCACCACGTCGCGCATCAGGCCGCCCATGCAGCCGGTGGTCACGCCCATCAGCGCGACGATCACCGGCGGCTGGTCCAGCTGCATCGCCACGCCCGCACCGGCGGCCACGGCGATCGACAGCGCGAAACTGTCCAGCCAGAGCAGCCAGCGATAGCGGCTTTCGACCAGGTGCGCGGTGAAGAACACGACGATGGCTGCCGCCGTGGCCAGCAGGATGTAGGAAGGCGCGCCGATCCAGAACACCGGGTCGCGGTTCAGCAGCAGGTCGCGCACCGTGCCGCCACCCACGGCGGTCAGGCAGGCGACAAAGGCAAATCCCACCAGGTCCAGCTGCGCCCGGCTGGCCACCAGCGCGCCGGTCAGTGCAAAGATCAGGACCGCGCCGAAATCGAGCAGCGTCAGCAGGGTCATTTGCGGCCGGTCTTGAACGGGGCCATGCCCGCGCGGGCCAGTTCGTCGGCGCGTTCGTTTTCCGGGTGGCCGGCATGGCCCTTGACCCATTCCCAGGTCACCTGGTGGCGGGCCTGCGCCGCGTCCAGCCGCTGCCACAGCTCGGCATTCTTCACCGGTTTCCTGGCGGCGGTTTTCCAGCCATTGCGTTTCCAGCCGTGGATCCAGCCGGTCACGCCGTTTTTCACATAGGTGCTGTCGGTCACGACGGTGATTTTGGCCGGGCGGCCCAAGGCCTCGAGCGCGTTGATCGCCGCCAGCAGTTCCATCCGGTTGTTGGTCGTCTGTGCCTCGCCGCCCTTGAGTTCGCGTTCGCGCAGCACGGTGCCGTCCTGCCGGGCCAGCAGCAGCGCACCCCAGCCGCCGGGGCCGGGATTGCCGGAACAGGCGCCGTCGGTATAGGCGAACAGCTCAGCCATGGGCGGTCACGCGCGTTCCAGCGCCAGCCGTGCGGCCAGCGCGGCAAAGATGCCGGCAAAGCCGCGATTGAGCCAGCGCATCACCCGTTCGCTGCCCAGGATCAGCGTCCGGGCGCGGGCGGCGAAGATCCCGTAAAGCGCGAACACCGCAAAGGTGAGACCCATGAACACCGCGCCCAGGCCGGCCATTTCCCGCGTTGCGGTGGCCGGGTCGCCCGACAGGAACGGCGGCAGCAGCGCGAGAAAGAAGATCGAGAGCTTGGGGTTCAGGAGATTGATCAGCGCACCGCGCCGGGCAATGATCCAGCCGGGTTCGACCCGGTCCTGCGCCGATACCGACAGCGCTCCGTGCGCCCGCAGCATCTGCCAGGCGAGATAGAGCAGATAGGCCACGCCCGCGAATTTGACGATCTGGAACATGAGCGCCGAGGCGTGCAGCACCGCCGCCAGCCCCATCGCCGCCGCGAGAAGGTGCGGCAGGATGCCGATGGTGCATCCCAGCGCCGCCCAGAACGCGGCCCTGCGGCCCCGGCCGAGGCCCGTTGCCAGCGTGTAGATGACGCCGCTGCCGGGGGCCAGCACCACCACGAACGCGGTCAGCAGGAATTGCGGTGTCATTCGGGCCTCCTCTCAGGCCGGTTGCCGCAGCACGCGCGGCACCTTGAATTCGACGTTCTCGGTGGCGGTCTCGACCAGTTCCACCGTAACGTCGAACCGGGCGCGAAAGGCGTCTATGACCTCGTCGACCAGCGTTTCAGGGGCCGAGGCTCCGGCGGTGATGCCGATGCTGCCGATACCTTCGAGCGCGCGCCAGTCGATATCGTCCGCCCGCTGCACCAGCTGCGCATAGGGGCATCCGGCGCGGGCGCCGACCTCGACCAGCCGCCGCGAGTTCGACGAGTTCGGGGCGCCGACCACCAGCATCGCATCGGCCCTGGGGGCCATCGCCTTGACCGCTTCCTGGCGGTTGGTGGTGGCGTAGCAGATGTCTTCCTTGTGCGGGCCGATGATCGCCGGGAACCGCGCCCTGAGCGCGGCCACGATGTCGGCGGTGTCATCCACCGACAGCGTCGTCTGCGTGACATAGGCCAGCCGGTCGGGGTCGCGCACCCGCACGCTTGCCACGTCGTCCACGGTTTCGACCAGCAGCACCTCGCCATCGGGCAGCTGACCCATCGTGCCGATGGTTTCCGGGTGGCCTTCATGGCCGATCATGATCATCTGCAGCCCGCTATCCGCGTGGCGCTGGGCCTCGACATGGACCTTGGAGACCAGCGGGCAGGTCGCGTCGACATAGACCATGTCGCGGCGGGCGGCCTCGTTGGGGACCGATTTCGGCACCCCATGCGCCGAGAAGATCACCGGGCGGTCGACCGGGCAGTCGTCCAGTTCCTCGACGAAAACCGCGCCCTTGGCCCGCAGCCCGTCCACGACAAACCGGTTATGCACGATCTCGTGACGGACATAGACCGGCGCGCCCCATTTCTCGATCGCCATCTCGACGATCTTGATGGCCCGGTCGACGCCCGCGCAGAACCCGCGCGGCGCGGCCAGATAGAGGGTGAGGGGGGACTTGGTCATATCAGTCTCCTTCTTCGCGGCCACCGATACGCTTTCGGGCGGTCAGGGTCCAGCCATGGGCAACATGGCGTTACCGCGAAAGGTTCGGGGAACCGGATTACTCGATCCCGGCGCAGCTGTGCTAGACTGACGCTGGCCACATGTCCCGCAGGGTTTCGGGCGCTGGCCGCTTTTTTGAACCTTTAGGAGATTGCAATATGCCCGATCTCATACCCGCAGCGGCCAAGAAGAAGATGGAAGCCGAATGCAAGAAGATCGCCAGGAAGGCGGGGCGCGCGATCAAGCCGGACAAGGTCGGCGACAAGATCGAAGAGGAGGTGGTCAAGAACGTCTGCAAGGAGATCAAGTCGGTGGACAAGAAAGTGGTGCAGTTTCTTGCCGATCAGTTGAAAAAGGAACTGGACAAGAAAAAGAAGAAAGACGTTGGACCCACAGTCTCGAAGATGCCCAAGGCGGGAGCCAAGTGGTCGGCGAAAAAACCCGGTGCGGGTGTGCCTTCGCTGACCATCCCGATCACGCAATGGGTGCTGGATCCCAAATACGACACCAAGGCCAAGTTCTCGATCAAGGTCTGGGCCGATCCGAGAGAGTTCGAGAAGAAGGACAAGGGCGTGATGGTTTATTTCACCGTGGTCGACTGGTGAGAACGGTCACGCGGTCGTGACTGGACCTTCCAGCGCGGGAAGCTGCCACCAAGCGCCCGAACCGATGATTGCAGAGGGCGACAATGAACAGAACGGGTATGGCGATCGGGCTTGGCGTGGTGGCGGTGGTGGCGGGCGCGGCCTGGCTGCTGCGGCCGGGCGCGCAGGCGCAGGGGCTGTTGCCCTACCGGGATGCCGATGCGGTGGCGCAGGGGGCGCAGGTCTATGGCGACTATTGCGCCAGCTGCCACGGCGACAGGTTGCAGGGGCAGGCCAACTGGCGCGAACGCGACGCCGAGGGATATCTGCCGGCACCGCCCCATGACCAGACCGGCCATACCTGGCATCACCCCGACGGGCAGCTTGTTGCCATCACCACGCTGGGAACCGAACGTCTGGTGGGCGACGGCTACAAGAGCCGCATGGCCGGGTTCGGGGATGTTCTGGACGAGGACGAAATCCTCGCCGTGCTGGCCTATATCAAGAGCACCTGGCCGCCCGCCATCATCGACCGGCATAATGCCATGAACGATCAGGCCGGCGGCTAATACTCAGCCGTTGGCCACGCTGCGCGGTTCGCCATGATCGCGCGGCGGCCGGCCGATCACGTCGCGCAGTTCCTCGAGCTCGATGAAATTGTCGGCCTGCCGGCGCAGGTCGTCGGCAATCATCGGCGGCTGGCTGCGGATGGTCGAGACGACCGAGACCCGCACGCCCTGGCGCTGCAGGCTGGCCACCAGCGGCCGGAAATCCCCGTCGCCGGAAAACAGCACGATGTGATCGACCCGCGGGGCGAGTTCCATCGCGTCCACCGCCAGTTCGATATCCATGTTACCCTTGACCTTCCGGCGGCCCATGCTGTCGGTGTATTCCTTGGCCGGCTTGGTCACCATGGTGAACCCGTTATAGTGCAGCCAGTCGACCAGGGGCCGGATCGGCGAATATTCGTCGTTTTCCAGAAGGGCGGTGTAGTAGAAGGCGCGAACAAGCTTGCCCCGGCGCATGAATTCCTGGCGCAGAAGCTTGTAGTCGATATCGAAGCCCAGGGCCTTTGCTGCAGCATAGAGGTTGGAGCCATCGATGAACAGCGCGAGCCGTTCGTCCTTGTAAAACATCAAATATCCCTTTCGACACAACCGCTTTGCCAAAATGGTCCGTGAGTGTGAAAATAGGATCGGCGAGGCGGTTGAAGGATGATCAAGTAAACTGGGTCGTATAGCAAGGGCTATATATGTTCGTAGTCTGTCAATTTCGGTCATTTCCATGTCATCCGGCATAATCGCGCTAGGGGGAAACCTGCCTTTCGGCGACCGGTCGCCGGTGGTGACGCTGGGCCGGGCGGTTGCCGCCATGGCAGGTCTTGACATTTCGATTCGCGGCCTGAGCCGTTTCTTTGCCACGCCGTGCTTTCCGGCAGGGGCGGGGCCGGACTATGTCAACGCGGTCGTGGCGGTCGAAACCGCGATGGAACCGGGGGCGTTGCTGACGGCGCTGCACGGGATCGAGGCCCGGTTCGGCCGGGCGCGGGCGCGGCGCTGGGGGATGCGCACGCTCGATCTCGACCTGGTGGCCTATGGTGACAGGGTGCTGCCCGACGCCACCGTCCAGACCCGGTGGCGGCACCTGCCCGCCGAGGCGCAGGTCCGGGCGACGCCCGACCGGCTGATCCTGCCGCATCCGCGCCTGCAGGACCGCGCCTTCGTGCTGGTGCCGATGGCGGATGTCGCGCCGGGCTGGACCCATCCGCTGACCGGACATAGCGTTGCGCGGATGTGCGCGGCGCTGCCGGCGGCGGACCGTGACGCGGTGCGGCCGATCTGATCCGGAGGCCGCGGATTCTTCGCTTGTCAAGAGAAAGATTCGGGATTAGAACCCGCTTTCCGGATGAAAAAACTGTGGAGTGCCGCGCATGGCCCGCGTAACCGTCGAAGACTGCGTTGACAAGGTTCCGAACCGGTTCGAACTGGTGATGCTGGCTGCCCATCGGGCGCGCGAGATCTCTGCTGGTGCCGAGATCACCGTGGACCGCGACAACGACAAAAACCCGGTCGTGTCGCTGCGCGAGATCGCCGACGAGACCCAGGGCGCGGACGATCTGCGCGAACGGCTGATCGAAAGCAACCAGACCCAGATCGAGGTCGACGAACCGGAAGACGATCAGATGGCCCTGCTGATGGGGGCCGAATCCGACAAGCCGGCCGAAAACGACATGGACGAGGAAATGCTGCTGCGCCAGCTCATGGAGGCCCAGGGACAGGGCTGAGCAGGCCGCGACACGGGATGCGGACGGGATGATTTCTGCTGACGACCTGATTGCCCTTGTCCGCAACTACAATCCCAAGACCAACGAGGATCGCATCCGCGCTGCCTATTACTATGGCCGCGAGATGCATGACGGTCAGTTCCGCCATTCCGGCGAGCCCTATTTCAGCCACCCCGTCGCCGTCGCCGCGATCCTGACCGAACAGCATCTCGACGACGACACGATCATCACCGCGCTGCTGCACGACACGATCGAGGACACCCAGGCCAGCTACGGCGAGGTGGCCAGCCGGTTCGGCGAAGAGGTCGCCGCGCTGGTCAATGGCGTGACCAAGCTGACCAACCTGCAGATCAACAGCAACGAAACCAAGCAGGCCGAGAACTTCCGCAAGCTGTTCATGGCCATGTCCAAGGATCTGCGCGTGATCCTGGTCAAGCTGGCCGACCGGCTGCACAACATGCGCACGATCAAGTCGATGCGCCCGGAAAAGCAGGTGCAGAAGGCGCGCGAGACGATGGATATCTATGCGCCGTTGGCGGGCCGCATGGGGATGCAGTGGATGCGCGACGAGCTCGAGGACCTGTGTTTCCGCGTGCTCAACCCCGAAGGCCGCGCGTCGATCATGCGCCGCTTCATCACGTTGCAGCGCGAATCGGGCGACGTGATCCAGCGGATCACCGGCGACATGCGGTTCGAACTGGCCGAGGCCGAGATCGAGGCCGAGGTGTTCGGGCGCGCCAAGAAACCCTATTCGATCTGGCGCAAGATGCAGGAAAAGGACCAGGGCTTTTCCCGGCTGTCCGACATCTACGGGTTCCGCATCATCACCGGCAGCGAAGAAGACTGCTATCGCGCGCTCGGGGCGATCCACCAGCGCTGGCGCGCGGTGCCGGGGCGGTTCAAGGATTACATCAGCCAGCCGAAATCGAACGGCTACCGGTCGATCCACACCACCGTTTCCGGCCGCGACGGCAAGCGGGTCGAGGTGCAGATCCGCACCCAGCAGATGCACGAGGTGGCCGAAACCGGCGTGGCGGCGCACTGGTCCTACAAGGATGGCGAACGCGCCGAGAACCCGTTTGCGGTGGACCCGGCGAAATGGCTGTCGACGGTGTCGGAACAGTTCGACGCCGAGGAGGACCACCAGGACTTCCTCGAGAACCTGCGGCTGGAGCTTTATGCCGACCAGGTGTTCTGCTTCACCCCCAAGGGCGACGTGGTGAAACTGCCGCGCGGGGCGACGCCGATCGATTTCGCCTATGCCATCCACACCCGCATAGGCCATGCCTGCGTGGGCGCCAAGGTCGATACGATCCGGGTGCCGCTGTGGACGCGGCTGAAAAACGGCCAGTCGGTCGAGGTGATCACCGCCGAGGGGCAGACCCCGCAGGCCTCGTGGCTGGAGATCGCGGTGACCGGCAAGGCCCGCGCCGCGATCCGCCGCGCGCTGCGGGAAATGGACCGGGAACGCTTTGTCAAACTCGGGCGGGAACTGGCGCGATCGGCCTTTGAACATGTGGACCGCAAGGCTACCGACAAGGTGCTGGACACCGCCGCCAAGCATCTGCGCCTGAGCGACAGCAAGGAATTGCTGGCGCGGCTGGGCAGCGCCGAGCTGACGGCGCATGACGTGGTGCAGGCGGTCTATCCCGATCTCGCCCGTGACGAGGGCGACCAGATCCCGGCGCGACGGGCGGTGGTGGGGCTGGAACCGGGCCAGAGCTTCGAGCGCGGCACCTGTTGCCAGCCGCTGCCGGGCGAACGCATCGTCGGCATCACCTACCGGGGCAAGGGGGTCGTGGTTCACGCCATCGATTGCGACCGGTTGTCGGAATACGAGAACCAGCCGGACCGCTGGGTCGACCTGCATTGGCATGCCGGGACGCATCCGGCGGTCTATGGCACCACGCTGGATGTGACCATCGGCAACGATGCCGGGGTGCTGGGACGTATTTGCACATTGATCGGCGAGAAGAAGGCCAATATCTCGAACCTCGAATTCGTCGACCGCAAACCGGACTATTTCCGCCTCATGATCAACGTGGAACTCAGGGATGCCGAGCAGCTTCATTCGCTGATGCTGGCACTGGAGGCGGAAAGCGACGTGGCCTCGATCGACCGCTATCGCGAAACGGGTGGGCGTGACCTCGCCGGACTGGCCACGGCGGACGAGGGACAGGCCCCCGTCGCGCAGCCGTGACGGTCTGGCCGGGCGAAACCGGGCAGGAGGGGCTGGGCAGTGGTTTTCCGACGCCGTGACCGCCGGTCCGTCCTGCGCACGTTGGCCGATTTCCTGTATCCTCGTGGCGGCTGGACGCGGGCGTTCCTGTATGTGAAGCACCGGCTGCGCCGGCTGCCAGACAGCCCAGAACGCATCGCGCGCGGCATCTGGGCCGGGGTGTTCACCACGTTCACGCCGTTCTACGGGCTGCATTTCCTGGTCGCCTTCCTGGTGGCGCGCCTGTTGCGGGGCAATATCCTGGCGGCGCTGATGTCCACCTTCTTCGGCAATCCGCTGACCTATGTGCCGATCGGGCTGATTTCGCTGCAGACCGGTCATTTCCTGCTGGGAACCGAATTCGACGACCGGACCCACCGGTCCTTCGGCGGCAAGTTCGTCGATGCCGGCCGCGACCTGCGCGACAATTTCATCGCCATGTTCACCGACCGCGATGCCGACTGGCAGGGCCTGCACCTGTTCTATGACGAGGTGTTCTTTCCCTACCTGGTCGGCGGGCTGCTGCCGGGCATGGTTGCCGGAACCATCGCCTATTACCTGTCGGTGCCGGTGATCCGGGCCTATCAGACGCGGCGCAAGAACAAGATCAAGGCCAAGTTCGAGGCGATCAAGCAGCGGGCCGAAATCGAGGCTGACGGCGTTCCCAAAGCGGATTAGGGTCGGGCTGGGCATGCGAGGAAGGAGCAGGCGATGACCGACAAGCAACTGCGGCTGGGTGTGAATATCGACCATGTCGCCACCGTGCGCAACGCGCGCGGCGGCGCCTATCCCGATCCGCTGCGCGCGGCGCGTATCGCGCAGGAGGCGGGTGCGGACGGCATCACCGCGCATCTGCGCGAAGACCGCCGCCATATCTCCGACGCCGATATCGACGGGCTGATGGAGGTGCTGACGGTGCCGCTCAATTTCGAGATGGCGGCCACCGATGAAATGCAGGCCATCGCCCTGCGGCACAAGCCTCACGCGGTCTGTATCGTGCCGGAAAAGCGCGAGGAACGCACCACCGAGGGCGGGCTGGACGTGGCGCGCGAGGAAAACCGGCTGGCGCATTTCATCGCGCCGCTGCGGGATGCGGGCTGCCGGGTGTCGATCTTCATCGCCGCGGATCCGCGCCAGATCGACGCCGCCCACCGGATCGGCGCCCAGGTGGTCGAACTGCACACCGGCGCCTATTGCGACACCCATGCCGAGGGCCGGTTCGACGAACGCGACACCGAACTCGAGGCACTGCGCCGGATGTCGGCCCATGCGCATGGGTTGGGGCTGGAGGTGCATGCCGGGCACGGGCTGACCTATGACACGGTGCAGCCGGTCGCTGCCTTTCCCGAGGTGAAGGAGCTGAATATCGGACATTTCCTGATCGGAGAGGCGATTTTCCGCGGCCTCACCCCGGCCATTGCCGAAATGCGCCGGCTGATGGACGAGGCGCGCAGCGCCTGAGGCCCGCATGTCCCCGCTTGTCCGGCTGCTCGCCTTCCCGTTTCGCCTGATCCGCCGTTTTGCCGCGTTTTTCGCGGTGCTGGCGCTTGTCGCCTCGCTGGCCTTCAATGTTGCGACGCTGACTGTCACCGGTGTCTACACTGCCGCTTCGACGGCACTGAACGCGATCGGTATCTCGACCGTTGCCGCCCGCGAGTCAGGTGAAAAGCTCGCCCGGCGTAAGGCCGCCCGCAAGATCGGGCGCGAGACGGCGGAAAAGGTCAGCCGCCGCGTTCAGCGCGGCGCTGTCCGCAACATCGCCTCGGTCGGCGGCGAGGCGATCCCGGTTGTCGGCATTGCCGTCATTGCCGGAGCACTGGCGCTCGAGGTGCAGGATGCCTGCGACACCGCGGCCGACATGGCCGGGCTTGAAGCCGCACTCGCCGCCGAGACCGATCCGGATGCGGCCCGGGCCGAGGCCATCGCGGATTTCGACTGCTCCGCGATGATCCGCGAACTGATCCCCGACTACGAGGATCTTCCCGGCCAATCGGAAATCTGGGCCAGCATGAGCGATGCGCCGCGCGCCGCCTATGAAAAGGCCAGGGAGGCGGGGGTGAGCGTCGCCGAGGTGGACTGGTCCGGCAAGGCGGGTGAGTTGGGTGGCTGGATCATGGGTTGGATGGGCTATGTTGGCGATTACGTCACCGGCGAGGAAGAGGACCCCGCGCAATGATCCTGGGCATCGGCACCGACCTGGCCAATATCGACCGTATCCAGCGCACGCTGGACCGGTTCGGGGACCGGTTCCGCACCCGTGTCTTCACCGAGGTCGAACGGCGCAAGGCCGACCGCCGCGCCGACACCGCCGGCACCTATGCCAAACGCTGGGCCGCGAAAGAGGCCTGTTCCAAGGCGCTGGGCACCGGGTTGCGGATGGGGATCGCCTGGAAGGACATGGCGGTCTCGAACCTGCGCACCGGCCAGCCGGTGATGGAGGTGACCGGCTGGGCGGCCGAACGGCTGGCCGCGATGACCCCGCCGGGCCACGAGGCGATCATCCATGTCACGCTCACCGACGACCACCCCTGGGCGCAGGCGATCGTGGTGATCGAGGCGCGCCCCATCGCGGATGCGCGGGCCGCGCGACCTTGACTCGCTGGCGCGCGCCCAGCATGTAGCGAAAAACCATCGGCAAACAAGAACAGACCGGAGAGCAGCATGGCGTCGAAAGCCACGAAACAGGGCAACGCGATTGTCGAGACGATCAAGACCATCGTTTACGCATTGCTGATCGCGGGCGTGTTCCGCACGCTGTTCTTCCAGCCGTTCTGGATCCCGTCCGGGTCGATGAAGGAAACCCTGCTGATCGGCGATTTCCTGTTCGTGAACAAGATGGCCTATGGCTATTCCTATGCCTCGTGCCCGTCGCTGATCATGCCCGGCATCGGCATCAACATCGATGCCGAGGATGTCTGCGGCGCCTTCAAGGGCGACAACACGCGCCTGTTCGGCGGCGATCCGGAACGCGGCGACGTGGTGGTGTTCCGCCACCCGGTATCGGGGCGGGATTTCATCAAGCGGCTGATCGGCCTGCCGGGCGACCGGATCCAGGTCAAGGGCGGCGTGCTGCATATCAACGATGCGCCGGTGCAGATGGCCGATGCGGGCGAGTTCGAGGAAACCTATGCCCCGCAGGGCCCCCAGCGGCTGCGTCCGCGCTGCGAAAACGGCCCCGTCGGCGAAGGCGCGGCCTGCCTGAAGTCGCGGCAGATCGAGACGCTGCCGAACGGGGTCGAACACGCGGTCCTGAACATCGGCAACCAGGCATCGGACAATACCGGCATCTACCTCGTCCCCGAGGGGCATTATTTCTTCATGGGCGACAACCGGGACAATTCGTCGGACAGCCGGCTGCCGCAGGCGGCGGGCGGGGTCGGGTTCGTGCCCTATGAAAACCTGATCGGCCGCGCCGACCGGGTGATGTTCTCGTCCGCGGGCCGGTCGATGCTGTATTTCTGGACCTGGCGCTCCGACCGGTTCTTCAAGGCGATCAAATGAAGCTGTCGGCCGATCTGACGGCGTTTCAGGCGCGGATCGGCCACGAGTTCGAGCACCCCGCGCTGCTGGTGCGGGCGCTCACCCACGGGTCCTATTCATCGCCGAACCGCGACGACAACCAGCGGCTCGAGTTCCTGGGCGACCGGGTGCTGGGGCTGGTGATGGCCACGGCGCTGCTGGACCATGACAAGGGCGCGACCGAGGGCCAGCTCGCGCCCCGGTTCAACGCGCTGGTGCGCAAGGAAACCTGTGCCGACGTGGCGCGCGAGATCGACCTCGGCGCGGTGCTGAAACTGGGCCGCTCCGAGATGATGTCGGGCGGGCGGCGCAAACAGGCGCTGCTGGGCGACGCGATGGAGGCGGTGATCGCCGCCGTCTATCGCGATGCGGGGCTCGCGGCGGCGCAGGCGATGGTGCTGAGGCTGTGGGGCGACCGCATCGCCCGGGTCGAGGCCGATGCGCGTGACCCCAAGACGGCGCTGCAGGAATGGGCGCAGGCGCGCGGCATGAAGCCCCCGGCCTATGTCGAGGTGGATCGCGCCGGGCCGGATCACGCGCCGGTCTTTACCATCGCCGCCCGGCTGGCGGGGGGCCAGGAGGCCCGCGCGACCGCCAATTCCAAGCGTCGCGCCGAACAGGCCGCCGCCGCCGCCCTGCTGGAACGGCTCGAAGGCAACGTGGACGGCGCCACCTGAAGCGGCGGCGAGACCGGGCGGTTTCAGATCACGAAATGCAGCCTGTCGAACCGGTGCCGCAGCGCGGTGACCTCGGACATCAGGCTGTCGGGGTTGTCGCTGTCCAGCGCCTGCGCGATCAGGCGGGCCAGCTCGGGCGCATGGTCCGCTGTCACGCCCCAGCGCGCCAGTTCCGGCGTGCCGATGCGCAGGCCGTTCATGTCGCCGGGAACCGGATCGACCGGCAGGCCGATCCCGCAGGCGAGGAACCCGGCGCGCCGCAGCTTCTGCGCCGCCGCCTGTCCGCCGCCCCAGCGCGCCGCCTCGACCGCGAACTGATGCGACCGCGTAAACCCGCGCGCCCGGGCAAAGACGGGAATGCCCTGGTCGTCGAGTGCCTGCGCCAGCGCCGCCGCCAGGTCGATCATCGCCCGTGCATAGGCGGCGCCGCAGTCGCGCCAGTCCAGCATCGTGACCGCCAGCGCCGCCGATTTCGCGGCGTCGAAATTGGCGGTCATGCCGGGAAAGGCGATGGCATCCAGCCGTTGCGCGATCCCGGCCTCGTTGGTCACGATCAGGCCGCCGGCGGGGCCGCCAAGGCTCTTGTAGGTGCTCATGGTCATCAGGTGCGCGCCGTGATCGAGCGGGTTCCGCCAGGCCCCGCCCGCGATCACCCCGCACTGGTGCGCCGCGTCGAACAGCACCTTTGCGCCCACCTCGTCGGCGATCTCGCGGATCCCGGCCACCGGGTGTTCGAACAGGTTGAGCGATCCGCCCACGGTGATCAGCCGGGGCCGTTCGCGCCGGGCCAGGTCGCGCAGGCCCGCCAGGTCGATGCTGTAGCCATCTGCATCCACCGGCGCGGGCAGGGTGGTCAGCCCGTAGAGCCCGGCGCACCCGTCCGCATGGTGGGTGACATGTCCGCCGATGGCGGCGGGCGGCGCAATGATGGTGTCGCTGGGGCGGCAGGTGGCCATGAACCCGTAGAGATTGCCGATTGCCCCCGACGGCACCCGGATCTCGGCATGATCGGCGTCGAACACCTCGGCGCACAGCTCGGCCGCGATCACCTCGATCTGTTCGATGGCCTCCAGGCCGGTTTCGTATTTCTCGCCGGGATAGCCCAGCGACGGGCGCGACCCCAGCCCGGAGGCCAGCAGCGCCTCGGCCCGCGGGTTCATCACGTTGGTGGCCGGGTTGAGATTGAAACAGTCGCGGTCGTGGATCTCGCGGCTGCGCCCGGCCAGCGCCTGCACCCGCGCCAGCAGCGCCGCCGAACCCGCCTGTGCGGTTTCCCCGGCGATGGACTGCACCAGCGTTTCGCAATGTTCCGGCACCCAGTCGCGTTTCACCAGCCTCATCGCGGTCCCCATCGGTTACGGTTCGCGCCCGCAACGGGTCGCCATCGGACCCAGCCGTAAGCGGATGCCGCGCACCGGTCAACCGATGGCGTCTGCCCGCCGCCGGCCTCAGCCCGCGGCAACGGTGCTGGGCTGTTCTTCCGGCTCATCGGGGTCGATGCGCCAGATGGTCCAGCCCATCATGCCGAAGACGATGGTGACGATCGGCGACAGCCAGCAGAAGAAGTTGAACGGCAGATAGGCCAGCGTCGCCACGCCCAGGGTCGCCGCCTGGTAGGCGCCGCCCGAGTTCCACGGCACCAGGTTGGCGGTGACGGTGGCGGAATCCTCGACCGCGCGCGACAGGTTCTCGGGGGCCAGCCCGCGTTCGCGATAGGCTTCGGCATAGCTGCGCGCGCCCATGACGATGGCCATGTACTGGTCGCACAGGATCAGGTTCGCGCCGATGCAGGTCAGGACCGTGGAGACGATCAGCGACCCGGTCGATTTCGCCCCGGCCAGGATCCGGTCGGCGATCACCTTCAACTGGTTGGTCCGCTCCATCACGCCGCCGAACATCATCGCCACGATGATCAGGCTGATCGTGTACATCATCGATTCCAGCCCGCCGCGCGACAGCAACGAATCCACGTCCTCGACCCCGGTATCCGCGCTGAAGCCGCCAAAGGCGACATTGGCGATCTGGTCGTAATTCGCCCCCTGCAACCCGACCGCGCAGACGATCCCGGCGATCACGCCGAGGGCGATGCCGGGGATCGCGGGCATCTTGCGGTAGGACACGACCAGCACCACCAGCACCGGCAGCAGGAGCACCGGGTTGATCATGAAACTGTCGTCCAGCGTGGTCAGAATGGTCTGGATCCGCTCGAGATCGCCGCCATCGCCGCTGTAGCGCAGGCTCAGCACCGCCTCGATCACCAGCGTCAGCGTGATCGACACGCCGGTGGTGTAGGTCATGTGCTTGATATGGGTGAACAGGTCGGTTCCCGCCATCGCCGGGGCGAGGTTGGTGGTGTCCGACAACGGAGACATCTTGTCGCCGAAATAGGCGCCCGACAGCACCGCGCCCGCGACCAGCGGCAGCGGAAACCCCAGCCCGGCCCCGATCCCCATCAGCGCGACGCCGATGGTGCCGGTGGTGCCCCAGCTGGTGCCGGTCGACAGCGAGGTGATCGCGCAGATCACCACCGCCGCGGGCAGGAATATCTCGGGGGCCAGGATCTGCAGCCCGTAATAGATCAGCGTCGGGACGACACCGGCGAGGATCCACACCCCGATCAGGATGCCGACGATCATCAGGATGATCATCGCCGGCAGCGCATTGGCGATGCCGCGCACCATGCCGTTCTGGATGTTCTGCCAGCTGAACCCGCAGCGCAGCGCGATCAGGCTGGCGACCAGCACCCCCAGCAGCATCGGCACCTGCGGGTCCAGCCCATAGAGGACGATCGAGACGCTGATCCCCAGAACCAGCGAGACGAGCGACAGCACCGCCTCCCAGAAATGCGGTGCGCGTGCGTGATGTGGTATGTCTGTCTTCATCGGTCCCTCGGCATGTCGCGTCACCGCCATGCGCCGCGCTGTCGCGGGGGCGCATGGGATGGCGCTGGTGATTGTGACCCATACCCGTCCGATTTTTGACAACTTTATGACAATTCCCGGCTTTGACCAGCCGCTATCGCAACGCCCCTGCCGGTGACCGCCGCAGGCTGGCGCATCGGCAACAGGGCTCTGGTCCTGCGGGCGCAAATCCGCTAGATCAATTGGCCGCAGGGCGCGACAGGACGCCCGGGACCCCACGCCAGAGGATCGCCAGCCATGACCACCCGCGCCGGTTTCGTCGCCCTGATCGGAGAGCCCAACGCAGGCAAGTCCACGCTGCTCAACCGCATGGTGGGGGCCAAGGTCAGCATCGTCACCCACAAGGTGCAGACGACCCGCGCCCGCATCCGTGGCGTGGCCATCGAAGGCGAGACCCAGATCGTCTTCGTCGACACGCCGGGCCTGTTCCGCCCGCGCCGCCGGCTGGACCGCGCCATGGTCGCCGCCGCCTGGGGCGGGGCCGCGGATGCCGACGTGATCGTGCTGCTGATCGAGGCGCATCGCGGCATCACCGATGGCGTCACCCGTATCCTCGACGGGCTGGCCGAGGTGGCGCAGGGCCGCAAGGTGGCGCTGGCGATCAACAAGATCGACCGGGTCAAAGCGGAAAGCCTGCTGGCGCTGAGCCGCGACATGAACGACCGGTTCGACTTTGCCGAGACATTCCTGATCTCGGCGGAAAGGGGGCACGGGGTGGACGATCTGCGACGCTGGCTGGGCGGCGAACTGCCCGAAAGCCCCTGGCTCTATCCCGAGGACCAGATCGCCGACCTGCCGATGCGCATGATCGCCGCCGAAATGACGCGCGAGAAACTCACGTTGCGGCTGCACCAGGAACTGCCCTACCAGATGACCGTCGAAACCGAGAACTGGCAGGAGCGCAAGGACGGGTCGGCCCGCATCGACCAGGTGATCTATGTCACCCGCGACGGCCACAAGGGCATCGTGCTGGGCAAGCGCGGCGAAACCATCAAGGCGGTGTCCCAGGCCGCCCGCGCCGAGCTCGAGACCTTCCTCGACCGCAAGGTCCACCTGTTCCTGCAGGTCAAGGTGCGCCCGAACTGGCTCGACGAGGCCGAGCGCTATTCCGAGATGGGCCTCGATTTCCGCGATGGGGCCTGATCTTGCGCGCGCGCCCCTTCCTCTTGCTAAAAATATCCCCGCCGGAGGCTCCCACGCCGCCCGCGCGCGCCGGCACCGGCCACGCCGGGCGGCACCGGGTGGGTCCATGACCCGGCTCGCCACCGAATTCTGGGTCAAGGCCTACCTGGCGCGCCTGCGGCTGCGCGGGATCCCCGCCTTCGTCACCGCCCATGGCGATGACTCGGCCGGCGCGGTGCTGGTCAAGCTCAACACGCTCGACGGGCAGGCCGCCGCCTTCCAGCGCAGTTTCGACCTGATGTCGGGCGACCGGGTCTGGGCCGAGCTGGCCTCGGGGGCCGAGCCGGGCGTGGATGCCGCCATCTCGCGCCAGCGCGGGTTCGACCCGGACCTGTGGGTGATCGAGGTCGAGGACCGGCAGGGCCGCCACCTGCTGGACGAGGACGGGCTGGGCTGAGCCGATGATCGACTGGCGTGATCAGGGCATCCTGCTGTCGATGCGCCGCCACGGTGAAACCGCCGCGATCATCGAGATGTTCACCGAGAGCCGCGGGCGCCATGCCGGGGTGGTGCGCGGCGGGGCCAGCCGCAAGCTGGCGCCGATCCTGCAGCCGGGGGCACAGCTCGACCTGCACTGGCAGGCGCGGCTCGAGGACCATCTCGGCAGCTTCCGCGCCGAACCGCTGCGCAGCCGCGCCGCGGCGGCGCTGTCGGGGCGGCTGGCGCTGGCCGGGCTGAACGCGGTGACCGCGCTGCTGTCCTTCAGCCTGCCGGAACGGGAACCGCATCCCCGGCTCTACCGCGAAACCGAACGGCTGCTGGACCTGCTGGGCGATGACGAGATCTGGCCGCTGGCCTATCTGAACTGGGAACTGGCGCTGCTGCGGGCCACCGGCTTCGGGCTGGACCTGTCCCGGTGCGCGGTGACCGGACGGACCGAGGGGCTGGTCTATGTCTCGCCGAAATCCGGCCGCGCCGCCACCGAGGACGGGGCCGGGGATTGGGCCGGCCGGATGCTGCCGCTGCCGCCCTGCCTGCTGGGGCAGGGTCCGGCGCCGGATGCCGAGGTGGCGCGGGGGCTGGGCACGACCGGCTATTTCCTGACCCACCGGCTGGCCCCGGCCCTGGGCAATCACCCGCTGCCCGAGGCGCGGGCGCGGTTCGTCGAGGCGTTCAGCCGTCGGACCTGAACACCATCATGCGCCCGGCGCCGTTGCTGAGGATCAGCACCGGGCCGGACACTTCGGACAGGCTCATCTCCGCCAGCGCGGCCAGGACGATGTCGGTGCCGCAACCGGGTGATGCGGTCTGCACCGCGTCCAGTTCGAACCACGGGTAGGGGGTGACCATCCGGCCCTGCCAGGGTCCGCAGGGCGCAAGCCCCGCGATCCGGCCCCGCGTGGGAAAACGCAGCGTGGCGGTTCCGGCAAAATCGGTCCCGTCCATCTCGGCCAGCCGCCAGTCCCGGTCCGCCGCGCCGTAGCCGGCCACGGTTTCGTCGCGCAGGCAGCCCGCGAGCGCCAGCAGGGCCGCCGCCGCGACCGCGAGCCCGCGCACCGGGTCAGCCCAGCAGCCGCCGCGCGATCACCTGGGCCTGGATCTCGGCCGCGCCCTCGAAGATGTTGAGGATGCGCGCGTCGCAGAGGATGCGGCTGATCTTGTATTCCAGCGCGAACCCGTTCCCGCCGTGGATCTGCAACCCGTTATCGGCCGCCGCCCAGGCCACGCGGGCGCCCAGCAGCTTGGCCATCCCGGCTTCCAGGTCGCAGCGATGGCCGTGATCCTTTTCCCAGGCGCTGAAATAGGTCAGCTGGCGCGCGATCATGATCTCGACCGCCATCATCGCCAGCTTGGCCGAAACGCGCGGGAACTCGATCAGGGATTTGCCGAACTGCTTGCGGTCCTGCGCATATTGCATCGCCACGTCCAGCGCCGCCTGCGCCACGCCGATGGCGCGGGCCGCCGTCTGGATGCGGGCCGATTCGAAGGTCTCCATCAATTGCTTGAAGCCCTTGCCCTCTTCGCCGCCCAGCAGGTTTTCGCCCTTGACCGCGAAGCCGTCGAACCCGAGCTCGTATTCCTTCATGCCGCGATAGCCCAGCACCTCGATCTCGCCGCCGGTCATGCCCGGTGTCGGGAACGGATCGTCGTCGGTGCCGGGTGTCTTTTCGGCCAGGAACATCGACAGGCCGCGGTGATCGGTGGTGGCCGGATCGGTCCGCGCCAGCAGCGTCATCACATGGGTGCGCGCCGCATGGGTGATCCAGGTCTTGTTGCCGGTGATCTCGTAGCCGTCGCCGGTCTTGACCGCGCGGGTGCGCAGCGATCCCAGGTCGGACCCGGTGTTCGGCTCGGTAAAGACGGCGGTGGGCAGGATCTCGCCGCTGGCGATCCGGGGCAGCCATTGAGCCTTCTGCGCGTCGGTGCCGCCGCACAGGATCAGCTCGGCCGCGATCTCGGACCGGGTCCCGAGCGATCCGACACCGATATAGCCGCGGCTGAGTTCCTCGCTGACCACCACCATCGAGGCCTTGGACAGGCCGAACCCGCCGTGATCCTCGGGGATGGTCAGGCCGAACACGCCCATCTCGGCAAGCTCGTTGATGATCTCCATCGGGATCAGTTCATCCTTGAGATGCCAGTCATGGGCGTAGGGTTCGACCTTTTCGACCGCGAAGCGCCGGAACTGTTCGCGGATCATCTCCAGTTCCACGTCCAGCCCGCTGGCGCCGAAGGTGATGTTGGCGGCCTGTTCCTGCATCAGCTCGACCAGCCGGGTCCGCGCGGCCGGCGAATTGCCCCGCGTCATCAGCGTCTGCACCTCGGCGCACTGGAACCCCGCCAGCGCGTCCCAGCCCAGCCCCATTTCCTGCAGGCGCACCACCTCGCCCTGGTTCATCGGGATGCCGCCGGCGATCTGGTGCAGGTATTCGCCGAAGGCGATCTGGTGCAGAAGCTGTTCGGTTTCCCCGAACCTGTCCTGCCCGGACAGGCGGGTGGCCCAGGTCTGCATCTGGCGCAGGGATTCGACATAGGTGGCCAGCCAGGCCAGCCCGTGCGCGGCGGACTGGTTGGCTTCCAGGGCCGCGCCCGAGACCTTGCCATCGACCGTCACCATCGCGCGCACGCTGTCGCGGGCCTGTTTCAGAACCGCCTCGGCGGGGGCGATCGCGGCACCGGTGAGGGTCAGCAGGTCGGGCAGAATCGCGGAGGTCGGGGCTTGGCTGGTCATCGTCTGGTCCTGTCCATCATGCGGCATGAATCACGTCCTTTTCCGGGTCCGCACCGGCCTAGCTATTTTGCAGTTGCAGCGCAACATAAATGCGCACCGGTTGCCGCTGTGGTTTTAATGTTGCGTGACATTTTCCGCCCGATTGCCGCCGCGCGGCTTGGTGCGGCTCAGTTTCCTGATGCAGGCGGCCGCGCGCATGGCTAAGAGGGCGGAATGATCGGGATCATGTCTTCTCTTTCGCCGGTAGAACTGGCGCTGGCCTTCGGGATCGCCCTGGTGGCGGGAACGGTCAAGGGGCTGGTGGGCTTCGCGCTGCCGATGATCGTCGTGTCGGGGCTGGGCATGATCCTGCCGCCGGAACTGGCGCTGGCCGGGCTGATCCTGCCGACGCTGGTGGCCAATGCCGCGCAGGCGCTGCGGCAGGGACCGGCGGCGGCGCTGGCCTCGACCCGGCGTTTCGCGCTGTTCCTGTCGGTGGGCGGCGTGTTCCTGCTGGCCAGCGCCCAGCTGGTCCGGGTGTTGCCGGTGAACGTGATGCTGTTGCTGATCGGGGTGCCGGTCACGCTGTTCGTGCTGCTCCAGCTGCTGGGCATCCGGTTCCATCTCGCCGCGCCGTCGGCCCGGATCGAGGCCGCGGTCGGCGCCTTTGCCGGGGCCATCGGCGGGTTCTCGGGGATCTGGGGGCCGCCGACGGTGGCGTATCTCACCGCGCTGAACACGCCGAAGGCCGACCAGATGCGGGTGCAGGGCGTGGTCTATTGCCTGGGCGCCGTGGCGCTGATGATCGCGCATGTCGGATCGGGGGTGCTGAACGCCGAAACGCTGCCCTTTTCGGTGGCGCTGGTGATTCCGGCGATGCTGGGCATGTGGCTGGGCGGGCGGCTGCATGACCGCATCGACCAGACCAGGTTTCGCCGCGCGACGCTGCTGGTGCTGCTGCTCGCGGGGCTGAACCTGGTGCGGCGGGGGCTGTTTTTCAGCTAGGACCGTCGATCAGGGCGGGCCAGAGTGCCGCGTTGCGGCGGGCAAAGGCGGCGAGATGGCCCACCTTGCCCAGCGCGAAATCGCCCGGATCGAGGACATCGAACCGCCGTTGCGCATTCGGATAGAGCGTTTCGAGCCGCTGCACGGCGGGCGGCGGGATAGTGTCGTCGTCGGCCAGGGCCACGATATGCAGCGGGCAGGTCAGCGCGCCCGCATCCAGCCGCCCCGGTTCGAGGGTCGGATCCTCGAAATAGAAACCCGGTGTCGTGCACCAGCGTTTCCATTGCCGGAACACGTCGAGGGGCAGGTCGGCGCCCAGACCGACATACCGTCCGGGCATGTAGCCGCAGGCGCGGGTCAGCACCGGCCCCGCCACGAACCACAGCACCCGCGCCAGCCCCTGATAGGGCCAGGGATGGTCATGGTGATGCACCGGCCCGCTGGCCACGGTGATCACCCGGTCGATGTCCTCGAGCCGGGCCTGTCCGGGCAATCCGAACCCGCCCAGCGAATGGCCGATCACCCAGAGCGGCAGGCCGGGGAACAGGCCGGCCAGATGGTCGCGGGCCGCCTGCTGGTCGTCAAAGGCCCAGTCGGCCAGCGACGTGCGAGATTGCCGCAACGGCCCCGAGGCCGAGGCGCCGAAATCGCGATAATCATAGGTCAGGCAGGCGATGCCGCGCGCCTGCGCCAGCCAGGTGGCGAAATGGCGGTAATAGGTTTGCGGCACGCCCACCGCCCCGTTCAGCACGGCCACCGCCTGCGGCGGGCGGTCGGGACGGAACAGCCGCGCGGCCAGCGGATGGCCCGGCTGGTCGATGGTTACAGAGTCCGGTTCCATGTGCGCTGCCTCCTTGGGACCGGGCGAGGATTGCACCGGTGCCGCGCCTGACAAACGGAAACGTTGCGGCAGAACGGAAAACGCCCCGGCGTCAACCGGGGCGTTGCCGGAAAGACCGGACAGGCTCAGCCGATGGCGGCGGCCTTCACGTCCTCGTCGATGAAGGGCAGGTATTGTTCGAAATTGTCCGCGAACATCTGCACCAGCTTGGCCGCCTGCGCATCGTAGCCTTCGGGATCGCCCCAGGTGCGGCGCGGGTCCAGCAGCACCTCGGCCACGCCAGGAACGGCCACCGGCACGTCAAAGCCGAAATTCGGGTCCTTGCGGAACTCGGCCTCTGCCAGCGAGCCGTCCAGCGCGGCGGTCAGCAGCGCGCGGGTGGCCTTGATAGGCATCCGCGACCCGGTGCCGTAAGCGCCGCCGGTCCAGCCGGTATTGACCAGCCAGCAGGTGGCGCCGTGGCGGGCGATCTTTTCGCGCAGCAGGTTGCCATAGACCTCGGGGCGGCGCGGCATGAACGGCGCGCCGAAACAGGTCGAGAAAGTGGGCTCGGGCTCGGTCACGCCGCGCTCGGTGCCCGCGACCTTGGAGGTGAAGCCGGACAGGAAATGATACATCGCCTGCGCCGGGGTCAGCCGCGCGATCGGGGGCAGCACGCCGAAGGCGTCGCAGGTCAGCATGATGATGTTCTTGGGATGCCCGCCCAGCGCATCCGCCGAGGCATTCGAGATATAGTGCAGCGGATAGGCGCAGCGCATGTTCGCGGTCAGCGAATCGTCCTTGAAATCCAGTTCGTAGGTTTCCGGGTCGAACACCATGTTCTCGATCACGGTGGCGAATTTCGAGGTGGTGGCATAGATTTCCGGCTCGGCCTCGGGGTCGAGCCCGATGGTCTTGGCATAACATCCGCCTTCGAAGTTGAAGGTGCCGCGGTCGGACCAGCCATGTTCGTCGTCACCGATCAGCGTGCGTTCGGGATCGGCCGACAGCGTGGTCTTGCCGGTGCCGCTGAGCCCGAAGAACACGGCCGTGTCGACCGGGTTGCCATGGGCATGGTTGGCCGAGCAGTGCATCGGCATGATGCCCTTTTCCGGCAGCAGGTAGTTCAGCAGCGTGAACACCGATTTCTTGTTTTCGCCCGCGTATTCGGTGCCGCCGATCAGGATCAGCCTGCGGTCGAAATTCATCGCGATCACGGTGTCGCTGCGGCAGTCGTGCCGCTCGGGGTCGGCGCGGAAACTGGGGCAGTTGATGACCGTGAAATCGGCGACGAAATCCTCGAGATCCTCGCGGTCCGGCCGGCGCAGCATGGTGCGGATGAACAGCCCGTGCCAGGCCAGTTCGGTGACCATGCGCACGTTGATCGCATGGGCCGGATCGGCCCCGCCCACGAGGTCCTGAACGAAATAGTCGCGCCCCTTCATATGCTCCAGCATGTCGCCATAGAGCGTGTCGAAGCCTTCGGGCGACATCGCGGCGTTGTTGTCCCACCAGACGGTGTCGGCAACGCTGTCGGTCTTCACGATGTGCTTGTCCTTGGGCGACCGGCCGGTGAACTTGCCGGTGGTGACCAGCAGCGCGCCGCCATTGCCCAGCGTGCCTTCGTTGCGCTTGATCGAGGCTTCGACCAGCGCCGGGGCCATCTGGTTGTAGTGAACTTCGCCCAGCCCGGCGATGCCCTGGTCTTCGAGGCGGAATTTCGGGTTGACCCTTCCGGATGTCATGCGTTCCTAGCTCCTGGCCGCGCCCCGGGTGGGGCCGTTGGCCGGGTCTTATCATGTAGCGCCGAGGCCTGAACAGGCCGGGTTAGCGCAACCATGGGCCGTTTGCGCAACCATAGGTCGGCGCGCCGGGCGGATTTTCAGTGATTGCTAACGGGTTGCTGCCATGACTGGTCGCGATGGAACCGAATCGCGAGGGCCGCGCTGGCAGACGGGGCAGACGACATGCCGAAGATTGCATTGGTGGATGACGACAGGAACATTCTGACCTCGGTGTCGATGACCCTCGAGGCCGAAGGGTTCGAGGTGGAGACCTACACCGACGGGCAGGCGGCGCATGATGCCTTTTCCCGGCGGCTGCCCGATCTCGCGGTGCTCGACATCAAGATGCCGCGCATGGACGGGATGGACCTGTTGCAGCGCCTGCGCCAGCGCACCGGGATGCCGGTGATCCTGCTGACCTCGAAGGATGAAGAGATCGACGAGGTTCTGGGCCTGCGCATGGGGGCCGACGATTATGTGAAGAAACCGTTTTCGCAGCGGCTTCTGGTGGAACGGATACGCGCCATCCTGCGCCGGCAGGATGTGATCGACGGCGGCGAGGCCGCAACCGGGGCGCGGGTGATGGAACGCGGGCCGCTGGTGATGGATCCGCTGCGCCATGCGGTCAGCTGGAAGGGCGCCGACGTGGCCTTGACGGTGACCGAGTTCCTGTTGCTGCAGGCGCTGGCGCAGCGCCCCGGTTTCGTGAAATCCCGCGATCAGCTGATGGATGTGGCCTATGACGATCAGGTTTATGTGGATGACCGCACGATCGACAGCCACATCAAGCGACTGCGCAAGAAGATGCGCGCGGCCGACCCGGATTTCAACGCCATCGAAACGCTTTACGGGGTCGGCTATCGTTTCAACGAAGGCTGACCGCGGTGTGGCCGGATGACCCTTCGGGACATCGGGACCGCGGTAATTCGCAACGGATGGGCGCGGCTCTGGCCGGGGCCTGCCGCTGCGCTGCGCCGCCGCGCCTCGCCGCTGGTTCGCCGCATCGTCGCGGTCAACCTGATCGGGCTGAACGTCATGGTGGCGGGGATGTTCCTGCTCGATACGTCACGCGCAAGCCTGGTGCAGCTCAAGGCCGGTGCCCTCGCCGCCGATGCGGAACTGATCGCCAGCGCCTATGGCGCGGCGGGCGACCGGGCGGGGGCGATGCTGGCGGCCCTGGACCTGCCGCGGGGGACGGATCTGCTGGTGCTGTCGGGAACCGGTTCGGTGCTGGGGCGGCGGCATGGCGATCGCGTCGCACCGGTCTCTCCGGCAACGCCGCTCAATGACGTGGCCGCCGCGCTGTGGCCGGCGCCGGGCGTGACGGGGCCGGATCGGGCAGGGTCGCCGCCTGATGCGATCGACCGGCAACTGCAACCCTATCTGGGGCCGGTTCTGGAGGCGGGAACACGGGTCGAAACCGGGCTTGACGGCATCGGCGGCAAGGTCATGGCCGCGCTGGCCCCGGTCCGGCTGCCGGACGGGTCGGCGGGTGTCCTGGCGCTGGCCGGTCCGGCGGGCACCGTCGATGCGGTGTCGCGGCAGGAACGCGAACGCGTGCTGCAGATGTTCGTTGTCGCGCTGCTGGTGTCGGTGGGGCTCAGCCTGGTGCTGGCCTCGACCATCGCCAACCCGCTGGCCGATCTGGCCGAGGCGGCCGAGGCCGGCCGGAACACCGGTGGCGACCCGCGGCGCAAGGGCCGGATCCGGCTGCCCGACCTCGGCGCCCGGCGCGACGAGATCGGCCGGCTGAGCCGGGCATTGCGCGACATGGTTTCGGCGCTGTACAACCGGATCGACGGAAACGAACAATTCGCCGCCGATGTCGCCCACGAGATCAAGAACCCGCTGGCCAGCCTGCAATCCGCCGTCGGTGCCCTGCGCCGGGTCGACCGGCCAGAGCAGCGGGAGCGGCTGATGGAGGTGATCGAACATGACGTGCGCCGCCTCGACCGGCTGGTGAGCGACATCTCCAACGCCTCGCGGCTGGATGCGGAACTGGTCCGGGAAGACAAGGCCGAGTTCGATCTGCTCGAGATGCTCGACCGGCTGAACCGGCACCTGGGCCAGGAGGCGCGCGCCGCCGGCATCGATTTCATCACCGATATGCCGGATGGGCCGATCCCCGTGCATGGCCTCGAGGCCCGGCTCGCGCAGGTCTTTGCCAATCTCATCGCCAACGCGATGTCGTTCTGCGAGCAGGGCGACGCGATCCGGGTCTGGGTGCGCCGGCGCGGCGACCGGGTTCTGGCGGTGGTCGAGGACACCGGCCCCGGCATCCCGGAGGGCGCGTCGAAGAAAATATTCCGCCGGTTCTATTCGCAGCGGCCCGAGGCGCATTTCGGCAACAATTCCGGCCTCGGGCTGGCGATCTGCAAACAGATCGTCGAAGCGCATGGCGGCGTCATCTGGGCCGAGAACATCGAACCGACCATGGCCGATATCGCCTCGGACCCGCTGGGCGCGCGGTTCGTGGTCGGATTGCCGGTCTGACCGGTGGCAGAGCCCGTCGAACCGCTGATGGTGCATGCCAGCTGCGTTGCCGTGGGTGCCCGCGCGGTGCTGATCCGGGGTGGATCGGGCAGCGGGAAATCGGCGCTCGCGCTCGCGATGATGGGGCTCGGGGCGGCGCTGGTGGCCGATGACCGGGTCTGGCTGACCCGCGACGCCGGACAGGTGATCGCCACGGCGCCGCAGGCGACCGCGGGGCTGATCGAGGCGCGCGGCGTGGGCATCCTGCGGGCCGATGCGCTGGGCTCGGCGCCGGTGGTGCTGGTGGCCGACCTGGAGCGAACCGAAACCGACCGGCTGCCGCATCCGCGCACCACTGTCCTGCTCGGTTGCAGACTGCCCTTGCTTTTCCGGGTGGATGGCCCACATTTCGCGCCGGCACTGGTGCAGTATCTCAAGGCGGGGCGGTGGGATGATGACCGATAGCATTGGCGGCAGGCAGGCGCAGGTGATCCTGGTGACAGGCCCGTCGGGGGCGGGGCGGTCCACCGCGATCAATGTGCTCGAGGATCTGCAGTTTGAAACCATCGACAACCTGCCGCTGAACCTGCTGCCCCGGCTGCTGGACGGGCCGGCGCCGAACCGGCCGCTGGCGCTGGGCATCGACACGCGCAACCGCGATTTCTCGACCGCGGGCCTGCTGGACATGATCGACCGGCTTTCGCGGCGGCCCGGCACCGAGCTCACGGTGCTCTACATCGACTGCCGCGAGGACGTGTTGCTGCGCCGGTTCTCTGAGACGCGCCGGCGGCATCCGATGGCGCCGGCGGAATCTCCCGGCATCGGGATCGCGCGCGAACTGAGCCTGCTGTCGGACATTCGCGGCCGTGCCGATATCCTGGTGGATACCTCCGATCTGAACGTGCACCAGCTGCGCGCCGAGATCGAACGCTGGCTGGCGCCCGCATCCGGCCCGGCGCTGGCGGTGACGGTGCAGTCCTTTTCCTACAAGCGGGGCCTGCCGCGCGGTATCGACATGGTGTTCGACTGCCGGTTCCTCGCCAATCCCTACTGGCAGCCCGACCTGCGCGATCTCGACGGGCGGGACGCGGCGGTGGCGGCGCATGTGCGCGCCGATGCGCGGTTCGCGCCGTTCTTCGAGCGGGTCCTGGACCTGACGCAGCTGCTGTTGCCCGCCTATCGCGAAGAGGGCAAGGCCCATCTGTCGATCGGCTTTGGATGCACCGGCGGCCAGCACCGTTCGGTCGCGCTGGCCGAGGCGCTGGCAATGGCCCTTGCAGAGCAAGGTCAGCAGGTGTCAATTAGGCATCGGGAGCTCGAAGAACGGCTGCAGGGCGGACGTGTGGCGGATAAGAGGCCGGATTGATTGGAATCGTTGTCGTAATGCATGGCGGGCTGGCGCGTGAATTTCGCGCCACGGCGCTGCATGTGCTGGGTGAGCAGCCGGGTATCGCGGCGGTCCGGATCGGGACCGACGACGACCGCGGCGCCAAACAGGCCGAGATCTGCGCGGCCGCGGACGCGGTCGACACCGGCGACGGTGTCGTGGTGGTGACCGACCTCTATGGCGGCTCGCCGTCGAACCTCAGCATGAATGCCTGCGCGGGCGAACAGCGCCGGATGCTGTTCGGTGCCAACGTCCCGGCGCTGCTGGAACTGGTGCACAACCGGCACAGGCCGGTCGACGAGGCGCTGCACCGCGCGGTCGAAAAGGGCCGGCTCTATCTCGGCTCCCGTATCATTCGGCCGGTCTGAGGGGCGGAACCATCCATGGCTGAACGCAGCATGAAGATCGTGAACGAAAAGGGGCTGCACGCCCGCGCCTCGGCCAAGCTGGTCGAACTTGTGTCCGGCTTCGACGCCCAGGCCGAGGTCTCGCGCGACGGAATGTCCGCCTCGGGCGACAGCATCATGGGTCTTTTAATGTTGGCAGCATCGAAGGGAACGACTATTGACGTGCGGACGTCCGGACCGGATGCTGAACCATTGGCGGATGCCTTGGAGGCGCTGGTCGCGGACAGGTTCGGCGAGGGCTTCTGAACGCCCGCGCCAGGCGTGAGGAACGGAAACGGACTTTTGGCGGATACCGCACGGGAACAGAGCACTGGGCTGGGAAAACAGCCCGCGGCATCGACGGGCGAGATCTATGATCGCCGCACCCTTACCTATGCCAATTCATTCGACGATCCCTGGACCGCCCGGGCGATCAAGACGATCGAATGGCTCACCGGCAAGCTGACGATCCTGCGCATGGTCAGCGCCTTCGAAAAGAAGAACGCGGATTACCGCGGCCAGAAATTCTGGCGCGGCGCGCTCGACGTGATGGGCATCGACCTGGTGACCCCGCCGGATCAGCTGGCCAATATCCCCACGGACGGCCCCGTGGTGGTGGTGGCCAACCACCCGCATGGCATGGTCGACGGGATGATCTTCGCGGATCTGATCGGCCGCGTGCGGGACGACTACCGCATCCTGACCCGCACCGTGCTGACCGGCCTCGACGAGGCGGCGACCTCGTTCATGATCCCGGTGCCGTTCCCGCATGACCCGGATGCGCAGCGCAAGATGGTCGAGATGCGCGCCAACGCGATGTCGCATCTCAAGCAGGGCGGCGTGGTGGCGCTGTTTCCCTCGGGCGTGGTGATGTCGTCGGACAGCTGGTTCGGGCCGCCGGTCGAACGCGACTGGAACGTGTTCACCGCGCAGCTGATCCGCCGGTCCGGCGCGCGGGTGGTGCCGATCTTCTTTCCCGGACGCAATTCGCGCGCCTACCAGATCGCCTGCCAGCTTTCCCCGGTCCTGCGCCAGGGGCTGCTGCTGCATGAAATCGTGCGGTCGTGCAACAAGCCGCAGGCGCCGGTGATCGGTCAGCCGCTGACCGACGAACAGATGAAACCGCTGCAGACCGATCCGCGCGGGTTCATGGCCTGGCTGCGCGAACACACGCTCGCGCTGGGCAAACCCGCCGCCTGAGCCCTCCGCGGCCCCGCCTTCCTCTTGCCGGAAATATCCCGGGGGTGAATTGGCCCGGCACGGGCCAAGAGGGGGCTGGCCCCCTCACGCCGTTCCGCGCCGCGTCCGTCGCCGGGGTCGTCGTCAGGGCCGCCGCTCAGCGCGTCGGCACCGGTTCGTCGCCGCGATAGTCGTAGAACCCGCGCCCGGTCTTGCGGCCGAGCCAGCCGGCCTCGACATATTTCGTCAGCAACGGGCAGGGCCGGTACTTGGTATCCGCCAGCCCGTCATGCAGAACGTTCATGATCGCCAGGCAGGTGTCCAGCCCGATGAAATCGGCCAGTTCCAGCGGTCCCATCGGATGGTTGGCGCCCAGCTTCATCGACTGGTCGATCGACTTCACGTTGCCGACGCCTTCATAGAGCGTATAGACCGCCTCGTTGATCATCGGCATCAGGATGCGGTTGACGATGAAACCGGGGAAATCCTCGGCCGATGCGGCGGTCTTGCCCAGCCGTTCCACCACGCCGAGACAGGCGCGGTAGGTTTCTTCATCGGTGGCGATGCCCCGGATCAGCTCGACCAGCTGCATCACCGGCACCGGGTTCATGAAATGGAACCCCATGAAGCGCTCGGGCCGGTCGGTGCGGCTGGCCAGCCGGGTGATCGAGATCGACGACGTGTTCGAGGTCAGGATGGTGTGGGGCCGCAGATGCGGCTGCAGATCCTCGAAAATCGCCTGCTTGACGCTTTCGCGTTCGGTCGCGGCCTCGATCACCAGGTCGGTGGCACCGAGATCGGTCAGTTTCAGCGTCGACCCGATACGCCCCAGTGCATCCTCCATGTCGGCCTCGGGCACCAGGCCGCGGCCGACCTGCCGGGCCAGGTTGCGGCGAATGGTTTCCAGCGCCTGGTCCAGCGCCTGCTGGTTGATGTCGGTCAACAGCACCTCATAGCCGGCCAGGGCCATCACATGGGCGATGCCGTTGCCCATCTGCCCCGCCCCGATCACGCCGATCTTTTCAATGGTCATGGTCCCGCCTTCCGCGCTGCGTTCCGCCTTGATCGTGCCGACCATACCGGCCCGGATCGGGGCCGCCAAGAGGCCCGGACGGCGCAATTTTGTCGCAAATTCCACCATTAGCCGAATCGCAACGGTTCCCGGTCCAGCCTGATCGCGGGTGAGAACATTGGTGGGCTGGAAATGGGCTTCGAGGAAAGGGGCGCAACCGCGTCCGACGACCCCCCGTGCCATTACGGGGTATCAAAACTGCACTGCCGCGGGCCGCGCCGCGATCTGGATCGGCCCTACCTGGCCTTTCTGGGCGGCAGCGAAACCTATGGCCGTTTCGTGGCGCAGCCCTTCGTGACGCTGCTCGAACGCGCATCGGGCCGGGATTGCGTCAATCTGGGCTGCCTGCATGCGGGGCTCGATGCGATCGGCCGCGACGGCGACCTGCTGGCGGTGGCCCGTGGTGCCGAGCGCCGGGTGTTGCAGGTGCCGGGGCTGGCGGGGCTTTCGAACCGGTTCTATCGCGTGCATCCCCGCCGCAACGACCGGTTCCTGCAGCCGACGCAGGCATTGACCGATCTCTATCCCGAGGTCGATTTTACCGAGTTCAATTATTGCAACCACGCGCTGGAGTGCCTGTACCGGCTGTCGCCGCAACGTTTTGCGCAGATACGCGGCGACCTGGCGCACAGCTGGGACCTGCGCATTCGCGCGCTGCTGCATGACCTGGGGGGCGATACGCTGCTGATGTGGCTGCGGCCGACGCCGGGTCAGGGCGACCCGGTGGCGGTGACCGCCGACATGGTCGATGCGCTGCGCCCGCTGGCATCCGGTGTCGTCGAGATCGCGGTCACCGCTGCGGGCCCGGCGGGCGAACTGGAACAGATGAGCTTCGCCCCGATGCAGGCGCCGGTCGCCGCGCGGATGATCGGCCCGGCCACGCATCGCCGCATCGCCGCGCAGCTGCTCGAGGTGCTGGCCCGGTAGGGCGGGTGGATCAGGCCAAAACAAAAAAAGGCCCGCCGTTGCGGCGGGCCTTGCTTCGGTTCGTTCGTCAGCGGTTTCTCAGCCGAGTTTCTCGGTCAGCTCCGGCAGGGCCTGGAAAAGGTCCGCCACGAGGCCGTAATCGGCGACCTGGAAGATCGGCGCCTCTTCGTCCTTGTTGATGGCGACGATGATCTTGCTGTCCTTCATGCCGGCGAGATGCTGGATCGCGCCCGAGATGCCCACGGCGATGTAGAGGTCGGGGGCGACCACCTTGCCGGTCTGGCCCACCTGCCAATCGTTCGGCGCATAGCCCGAATCGACCGCGGCCCGCGACGCGCCCACGGCGGCACCCAGCTTGTCGGCCAGTTTCTCGATCAGCGCGAAATCCTCTTCCGAGCCCACGCCGCGGCCACCCGAGACCACGATCCCGGCGCTGGTCAGCTCGGGGCGGTCGGATTCGGCCACCTTGTCCTCGACCCATTCCGACAGGCCCGGATCGGCGGCGGCCGACACGGTCTCGACCGGGGCGGCGGCCTGTTCACCGGCCGCGTCGAAGGTCGAGGTGCGGATCGTGACCACCTTCTTGGCGTCGGTGGATTTCACCGTCTGCACCGCGTTGCCCGCATAGATCGGACGTTCGAACGTGTCGGCATCGACCACGCCCGAGGCATCCGAGATCACCATCACGTCCAGCAGCGCGGCCACCCGCGGCATCACGTTCTTGGCGTCGGTGGTGGCGGGCGCCACGATATGGTCGTAGTCCCCGGCCAGCCCCGCGATCAGCGCGGCGGTCGATTCCGCCAGCCGGTGCCCCAGCGAGGCATCCTCGGCGACCAGAACCCGGGACACGCCGTCGATCTTCGCGGCGGCGTCGCCCGCGGCGGCGGCATGGGCGCCGGCGCAGAGCGCGGTCACGTCACCCAGTTGTTTCGCGGCGGTGACCGCCTTGGCGGTCGCGTCCAGGGACAGCTCGCCATTGCTCACCTCGGCAAGAAGAAGAACAGCCATTATACAGCCCCCGCTTCCTTGAGTTTCTCCACCAGCTCGTCGACCGAGCCAACCATGATCCCGGCGGCGCGTTCCGCCGGTTCCTCGGTTTTCACCACCTGAAGGCGCGGGGTGACATCGACGCCGTAATCGGCGGCGGTCTTCTCGTCCAGCGGCTTCTTCTTGGCCTTCATGATGTTGGGCAGCGACGCGTAGCGCGGCTCGTTCAGGCGCAGGTCGACGGTGACGATGGCCGGCATCTTCACCTTGATCGTCTGCAGCCCGCCATCAACCTCGCGGGTGACCAGCGCGTGATCGCCGTCGATGCCAACCTCGGAGGCGAAGGTGGCCTGCGACCAGCCCAGCAGCGCCGACAGCATCTGCCCGGTGGCGTTCATGTCGTTGTCGATCGCCTGCTTGCCTGCCAGCACCAGCCCCGGCTGTTCCTCGTCGATCACCGCCTTGAGGATCTTGGCCACCGCCAGCGGTTCGATGTCGGTATGCACGTCGTCGGCCGCGACGACCAGGATGGCGCGGTCGGCGCCCATCGCCAGCGCGGTCCGCAGCGTTTCCTGCGCCTGCTTGACGCCGATCGAGACCGCCACGATTTCGCTCGCGACACCCTTTTCCTTCAGGCGGATCGCCTCTTCGACGGCAATCTCGTCAAACGGGTTCATCGACATCTTCACATTCGCAAGATCGACGCCGCTCCCGTCCGCCTTGACGCGAACCTTCACGTTATAGTCAATCACGCGCTTCACAGGCACTAGCACCTTCATCGGCGGATCTCCTCGTTGACCGGGCCGGCTGGCGACTCGGAGTTACTCAATGGCCCGTAGATAGCGCCGCGATTCAGCGGAAAACAGCGAAAAAGTTCGTGTTAGCGCCATCTGACGTAGTGTTTCGGAAGGTCGCGGGGCAGGGGATCCGGGGGATCGCCGAATGTCGGGCGGTTTCGCGGTGCGGCGCTGGGGCGGCGCCCGCGCCAGGGGGCGGTGTTCGAGCGCTCTCCGGACGATCCCCGGACCGGCCCCGAGCGCATGGCCCATGAGCTATGGCGCCGGTGGAGCCCGCCGACGCCCGCTGAGCCGGATCAGCGGTTCGCGCCGGGCACCCACAGCACATCGCCGGCACCACCGTCATTGGCGGCGCGGGCGGCGACGAAGAACCAGTCGCTGAGACGGTTGAGATATTTCACCGCAATCGGGTTGACCGGCTCGGCCGCGGCCAGTTCCACCGCCAGCCGTTCGGCCCGCCGCGCGACCGTGCGGCAGACATGCAGATGGGCCGCCAGCGCGCTGCCGCCGGGCAGGACGAAACTGCGCAGTGGCGACAGCCCCGCGTTCATTGCGTCGATTTCGGTTTCCAGCCGGTCGACCTGGGATTGCACCATGCGCAGCGGCGGGTATTCGGCCTCGGCGTCGCGATCCATGTCGGGGCGGCAGAGATCGGCACCGAGGTCGAACAGGTCGTTCTGGATCCGCGCCAGCGCCGCGTCGGTGTCCTCCGGAGCCTGCAGCCGCGCCACGCCGACAAAGGCGTTCAGCTCGTCAGAGGTGCCATAGGCCGACACGCGGGCCGCGTTCTTGGCCACCCGGTCGCCATTGCCCAGGGCGGTGTCGCCGGCATCGCCGCCGCGGGTGTAGATCTTGTTCAGCACGACCATCGGTTACTGGCCTCCCTGGCCGCGCAGCCAGACGAACAGCAGGATCAGCAGCACCGCCACCGCCTGCGCGGCAATGCGCAGCCGCATCAGCTTGTTGCCGTATTTGCGGTTGAATTCGCCACCCTTGGCAAAGCCGCCGATGCCGATCATCAGCACCACGACCACGGCCAGTGCGGCCACCAGGGCCAGTATGAACAGGGGATCGCCCATGGATGTCCTCGCCACGTCAGTTGCCGCGCCGGTCTAGCGTGAACGGGCGGGAAAGGCGATTCGGTTTTTCAGATCCGCGTCACGATACGGTCGATCATCCGGCTGGACAGGATGCGCCGCAGGTAGCCGCCGATATAGGTGGCGGTGGTCACATAATAGCGCGGCGCGGGCGCGGTGCTGTCCAGGGCGCGGATCAGCTTCGCGGTGACCGCGCTTGCCGGCAGTTCGAACCGGTCCGGGCCGGAGCCATTGTAGAGGCGCGGCAACAGCCGGGCCTCATAGTCCACGCGGCGGGGGGAGTTGCGCCAGTCGATGTATCGTTCGAAATAGGGAATGCCCTTTTCCCGGAACAGGGTGGTGATCGGGCCGGGTTCGATCAGCACCACGCTGATGCCGGTGCCGCGCAGTTCGGCGCGCATGGTGTCGCTCAGCCCCTCCAGCGCGAATTTCGTCGCCACATAGGCGCCGCGCCAGGGAATCGCCACCAGCCCGAGCCCCGACGAACATTGCACGACATGCCCGTGACCCTGCGCCCGCATGACCGGGATCACCCGCCGCGTCAGGTCGTGCCAGCCGAACAGGTTGGCCTCGAAGATGGCGCGCAGCCCCTCGGTCGGCAGGTCTTCGACCAGCCCCGCCAGCTGGTGGGCGCCGTTGTTGAACAGGGCGTCCAGGGTGCCGCCGGTTGCCTCCAGCACCTGCGCCAGCCCGGCCGCGATGGTCGTGCCGTCGGTATAGTCGATGCGCGGGCTTTCAAAGCCTTCATCGCGCAGCCGGTCGCAATCGGCCTGCTGCCGGCAGGCGGCGAAGACACGCCAGCCGCGTCCCTTCAGGGTGCGTGCGGCGTCCTGCCCGATGCCGGACGAACAGCCGGTGATGAGGATGGATTTTCCGGTCACGCGCGCCCCCTGCTGCCCCGGTTCTTTCTGGACCGGGCGCATCGGTGGCGCAAGCGCCGCGGGCGGCGCCGTCGAGAAACCGGGAGCGCGTCAGTTGGCGGGTTTCGAGATCAGCGACGAGGCGATCCAGCCGGGTTGGCCGTCGGGGATCGTGCGCAGGCGCAGCCAGCCGGTGCCCGAATCGCTCATCACCTCGACCTGCTGTCCGATCCGCATCCGCGCGACCACCGGATAGATGGTGCCCGGCCCGTCGCGCATGTTGACCCTCGTTCCGATCACCTCGCGAATGTCGCGGGGCGGCTGTTCGAACGTGGCGGCGGGCGCGGGGATGTCGGCCGGATCGGGCGCGGGGGCGGCCTCGGTCAGCGATGCGGCGCCGTCGGACAGCGACGCGAGCTGAAGCGTCTGCGGAGCCTGGCCGTCGTCGAACAGGCTCAGCCCTTGTGTCAGGCTCGCCCGGACCCGCGCCATGTCGGTTTCGCTGACCTCGGGGTCGGTCGCGGCGGCGTCGGGGCCTGTATTCTCGCCGGTATCCTCGCCTGTATCCTCACCAAGGGCCGCCTGGACCGCGGCCTCGAGCGCCGCCCGGTCAACCGTGGCCGGCGGGGTGTCGGACGTGTCCAGCCGCGCCACCTGGGCCGCATCGCTCTCGCCGTCGTTCATGTCCCGCCGCTGCCGGTCCGCCAGCGCCGAGCGCCGGGTTTCGCCCGCGCTGTCAGCCACGGGTGCGGCCGCGGGCGCGTCGGCCTCGGCCACCCGCTGCTTGCGCGGTTCGAAGTCGGTCCCGCCACTCAGCTCGAAGAACACCCAAGCCAGAACGGCGAACGTGAGGAATATGAAGCGCTTCATCGCGCCCTCCGTTTGCAGGATTACCTGTATCGCCAGATGGGAGGCTACCATAACACAGCGGGCGATTCGGATATTGTGGGAACAAGGCGGGTTCGTTCCCCCAAAGTCACGGTGGCGTGATCGCGCAAAACCCCTGTCGGCGGCTTTACCTGCCGCAGGTGGCAGCGTATCACATCATCTATGAGCGACACCGTCGATGACCCCAACATGAAGCCCTCCGAAGATCCGGTGGAAATCTCCGAACCGCTGCGCCGGGCGATCGGGGAACGCTACCTGACCTATGCGCTGTCGACGATCATGCACCGGGCGCTGCCCGATGCGCGTGACGGGCTGAAGCCGGTCCACCGGCGAATCCTGTTCGCGATGCGGGAATTGCGGCTGAACTCGTCCGGCGGGTTCCGGAAATCGGCCAAGATCTCGGGCGACGTGATGGGCAACTACCACCCCCATGGCGATGCCGCGATCTATGATGCGATGGCGCGGCTGGCGCAGGATTTCAACGTCCGCTACCCGCTGGTCGACGGGCAGGGCAACTTCGGCAATATCGACGGCGACAACCCGGCCGCCAGCCGCTATACCGAGGCGCGGATGACCGTGGTGGCCGAGGCGCTGCTCGAGGGTCTGAACGAGGACGCGGTCGATTTCCGCGACAATTACGACGGCACGCTTCGCGAACCGGTGGTGCTGCCGGCGCAGTTCCCCAACCTGCTGGCCAATGGCGCGGCGGGCATCGCCGTGGGCATGGCCACCAACATCCCGCCGCACAACATCGCCGAGCTGTGCGATGCCTGCCTGCATCTGATCAAATATCCCAATGCCGGCGACAACAAGCTGCTGGATTTCGTGCCCGGCCCCGATTTTCCGACCGGCGGGGTCATCGTCGAGCCGCCCGAGAACATCGCCCAGGCCTATCGCACGGGGCGCGGGTCGTTCCGGCTGCGCTGCCGCTGGGAACGGGAAGACATGGGCCGCGGCCAGTGGCAGATCGTGGTCACCGAAATTCCCTACCAGGTGCAGAAATCCAAGCTGATCGAGAAACTGGCCGAAGTGATCCAGACCAAGAAGGTGCCGATCCTGGCCGACGTGCGCGACGAGAGCGCCGACGACATCCGGGTGGTGCTGGAGCCGCGGTCCAAGAATGTCGATCCCGAGGTGCTGATGAACATGCTCTACCGCAACTCCGACCTGGAGGTGCGGTTCAGCCTGAACATGAACGTGCTGATCGACGGCGTGACGCCCAAAGTCTGTTCGATGAAGGAGGTGCTCCGCGCCTTCCTCGACCACCGGCAGGAGGTGTTACTGCGCCGGTCACGGCACCGGATGGGCAAGATCGACCACCGGCTCGAAGTGCTCGAAGGTTTCATCGTCGCCTTTCTCAACCTCGACCGGCTGATCGACATCATCCGATATGACGACGACCCCAAGGCGGCGCTGATGCGCGAGGATTGGGGCCGTGAACATGTGCGCGCCACGTCCGAGGCCGATTACCGGTCGCCGCCGCCGGGCGACGGCGAGCTGTCGGAACTGCAGGTCGACGCGATCCTGAACATGCGCCTGCGCAGCCTGCGGCGGCTGGAGGAACTGGAACTGCTGCGCGAACAGTCCGAGCTGATGGAAGAGCGCGCCACGCTCGAAGACCTGCTGGACAGCACCGACCTGCAATGGGCCCGGATCGCGGAACAGCTGCGGGAAACCCGCAAGACCTTTGGCAAGGATTACGAAAATGGCGCGCGGCGCACGGGTTTCGGCGAAGCTGCCGAGGCCGAGGACGTGCCGATCGAGGCGATGATCGACCGCGAACCGATCACGGTGGTCTGTTCCCGGATGGGCTGGATCCGCGCCATGACCGGCCATATCGACCTGAGCCGCGACCTGAAATTCAAGGATGGCGACGGGCCGCGTTTCATCTTTCACGCGGAAACCACGGACCGGCTGCTCCTGTTCGGGTCGAACGGGCGGTTCTACACGCTCGGCGCCGCCAACCTGCCCGGCGGGCGCGGCATGGGCGAACCGGTGCGGCTGATGGTGGATCTGCCCAATGAGGCCGAGATCGTCGACCTGTTCGTGCACGACCCCGGCCGCAGGCTGCTGGTGGCCTCCTCGGCCGGCAACGGGTTCGTGGTGGGCGAGGCCGACGTGCTCGCGCAGACGCGGACCGGCAGGCAGGTGCTGAACGTCAAGGACGACGAACGCGCGCTGGTCTGCTGCCCGGTCGCGGGCGACCATGTCGCGGTCGTGTCCCAGAACGGCAAGTTCCTGGTCTTCCCGCTGGCCGAACTGCCCGAGATGGGCCGGGGCAAGGGCGTGCGGCTGCAGAAATACAACATGGCCCGCGGCCGACAGGGGGCGCTGGAACTGGATGGCGGGCTGTCGGACGTGACCACCTTCGATTGGGCGGACGGGCTGAAATGGCCGATGGGCGGCGGCAAGACCCGGCACGAGCCGGACATGACCGACTGGCTGGGCAAACGCGCCGCCACCGGGCGCAAGGCCCCGCGCGGCTTCCCGCGCAACATGCGCTTTTCGGGGTGAGCCGTGAATTGCAGAACCGCCACCGCCGGGCTATCGACACCGCCAGACACAGTATCCGGGTGACGCGATGATCCGCACAATATTCCTGCTGGCGGGGCTGGCCCTGCTGACCGCCTGCGCCCCTTCCGGGAACACCATTTCGGGCACCCCGGTGCCGCTGGGCGATTTCCGGCTGGGCCACAACGTGGTGGTCGCCTCCAAGATGCAGCAGGGGCCGATTTCGCGGGATGCGACCGAACAGGAATGGGTCGATGCGCTGACCCGCGCGGTCGATGCGCGGTTCGGGCGCTACGAGGGCGACCAGCTCTATCACTTCGGGGTCTCGGTCGAGGGCTACATGCTGGCGCCGCCGGGAATACCCGTGCTCTACAACCCGCGCTCGGCGCTGATCATCAACGTGACCGTCTGGGACGACGCGGCGGGCGGCAAGCTGAATTCGAAGGTGCACCAGATCACCGCGCTGGAGGACACCACCAAAGCCTCGTTCTGGAAGGGGTCGGGCCGCGAACGCACCAAGCAGGAACAGATCGACGGGCTGGCCTTCAACGCGGTCAGGGAGATCGAGGAGTGGCTGGTCGAACAGCATGAGCAGCGCGGCTGGTTCGACGACCGCGACGCGCGCGCCGCCGCCGCCGGGACGGCCACGCCGGGATAGCGCCGGACAGGTCCCGTCAGGCTCAGGATGCGCTTGATTTTTGCCTGCGAACCCAATATGTCGCGCGCGCAGGTTACCCACCGGGCCCGGCTCGGGCCCACCATCTGAGACCCACCATCTGAAAAAGGGCGCCAAAGGACATGGCAAAGGAAAAGTTTGAACGCACGAAGCCGCATGTGAACATCGGCACGATCGGTCACGTTGACCACGGCAAGACGACGCTGACGGCTGCGATCACGAAGTATTTCGGCGATTTCAAGGCCTATGACCAGATCGACGGCGCTCCGGAAGAGAAGGCGCGCGGGATCACGATCTCGACCGCGCATGTGGAATACGAGACCGACGCGCGCCACTATGCGCATGTGGACTGCCCCGGCCACGCGGACTATGTGAAGAACATGATCACCGGTGCCGCGCAGATGGACGGCGCGATCCTGGTGTGTTCGGCCGCTGACGGCCCGATGCCGCAGACCCGCGAGCACATCCTGCTGGGCCGCCAGGTCGGCATTCCGAAGATCGTGGTGTTCATGAACAAGGTGGACCAGGTCGACGACGAGGAACTGCTGGAACTGGTCGAGATGGAGATCCGCGAGCTGCTGGACAGCTACGAGTATCCGGGCGACGACACCCCGATCGTGGCCGGCTCGGCGCTGGCGGCGCTGGAGGGCAACAACCCCGAGATCGGCGAGAACAAGATCCGCGAGCTGATGCAGGCGGTCGACGACTATATCGACACGCCCGAGCGCGCGGTGGACCAGCCGTTCCTGATGCCGATCGAGGACGTGTTCTCGATCTCGGGCCGCGGCACGGTTGTGACCGGCCGTGTGGAACGCGGTGTGATCAACGTGGGCGACGAGATCGAGATCGTCGGCATCCGCGACACCCAGAAGACCACCTGCACCGGTGTCGAGATGTTCCGCAAGCTGCTGGACCGCGGCGAGGCCGGCGACAACATCGGCGCGCTGCTGCGTGGCGTCGACCGTGACGGCGTCGAGCGCGGCCAGGTGCTGTGCAAGCCGGGTTCGGTGACCCCGCACACCAAGTTCGAGGCCGAGGCCTATATCCTGACCAAGGACGAGGGCGGCCGCCACACGCCGTTCTTCGGCAACTACCGCCCGCAGTTCTACTTCCGCACCACGGACGTGACCGGGACGGTGTCGCTGAAGGAAGGCACCGAGATGGTGATGCCGGGCGACAACGTGGGCTTCACGGTGGAACTGATCGCGCCGATCGCGATGGAAGACGGCCTCCGCTTCGCCATCCGCGAAGGCGGCCGCACGGTTGGAGCAGGGGTTGTTTCCAAGATCATCGAGTAAGGCCGGGTTTTCGTCAGAAAACTCTGGCCAGTGGGCGGCAGTTGCTCCGAAGGAGCAATGAGAGCCCACACCCCTAAAATTATGAAGGCCGCCCCGATCGGGGCGGCCTTTTCTATGACATCGCTCCGAAGTCTGCCGGGCGGACGAAGCTGACGTTTGCCGCGTGTGCGACCCGGGATCTGTTGACTGTGACAGGTGAGGTTTCTAGCGTCACGGGAAGGGGGATCAATGATGCCGAAATCTCCGGGAGATCCAAACGGTCCACTGGTGAAGCCCACTTTGGCCGATGACCCGCAATTTCTCTATATCATTCGCTATTTGTCCAAATTGGCAACGGATCAGCCTCACATTCAGGTTGAATTTTCTGGACAGCTGGCAGAACTGGTCGCGTGCAAAGAAGAAGACGAAATTTCCGGAATGCGCTGGATGGAGTTCAGACTCAAGACGCCATTGGATAGAGAGGGGGCATATGAAAGCGCGGTAGGTATTTGCAAGGCCATTGAATTGACGTTCTTTGAGAGAAGAGCCGGGATCAATACAGGCGTAAACCTAAGTAGAGATGATTTGGGGGAATCCTCTGGCTGGTTGAGTCCGGCAGTTTACCAGCCAATAGTTGACCATGGGTATCAATATCAGATGACCAAGCACGGCATTGCATTCTATCAGGCAGACTCAAGTCTTGTCAGAGGCATAGTGAGCGGAGGAAGGCTTACGGTTGTAGACAAGATCGAAAAGCTCTCTGAACGTATTGTTGAGAATTTTGAATTTGCAAAGAATATGTCTGACACCTGCATTTCAGCGATTCGAAACTTCAATCACGGGATGGCCACGGGCGACCAAATTGCTCGTTTGGCGCTTGTTGTAGCGTCGGTGGAGCATTTGTCCGATTCTGGTGGACGCTGGAGTTCAGCACAGAAGAAATTCCTGGATAAATTGGCGGACTTCACGTCTCAGTCATCGGATCTCAATGAGAAGGAAAGAAATGAGATCGCGGAACAATTGCGGAATCTCAAGGGTTACAAAGTGCGCTTGGGGTTCAGAAGGCTGTTTGAGCGACTCGGTCTACAAGCGGAAATCAAAAACTGGCTTGACGCATATGACCAAAGGAGCGGCATTCTGCATGGCGGGGGTCTCCTTTCCAAAAAGGAAATGTCAGCCTTGGTCGACAGGCTAACAGATCTCGCGCACAGTGTTCTTTCTGCCCAGGTTCGGTTCGAAAAAGAGACCCTGGTTTCGTAGCGACCGACACTTGTGTCGATCTTTGTTCAGTGAGCCCTGTTTTATTGAGACTTTCGAGGTCTCCAGGTCAGTTGTGGAAAATGGCGAAGGCCAGTTCTCACTTGCCGATCCTCATGCAGGGCGATGCACCACCGCCACCCGCAGCCAATGTCGGCTACCTGCGCGACCCGCAGGGCAACAAGATCGCCCTGTTCTCGAACGATCCGAACGAACCGGGGCGAGACGGGTAGCCCGGGTTTGCATCAGGCCATGCCCGCGGCGGTTACCGAACCGTCCGCGCGTGGCCTAGCCCGCCGGCACCCACGGTTCCCGCCCGACCATTCGGTCGGCCTCGGCGGTGATCTCGTTCAGCAGCGTTTCGATACTGACCCGCAGCCGTTCGATCTCGGCGTCATCGGCCTTGCGGGGGACGGTTTCGGTCCATTCCCGGCAGAGGAACACGCCGTCGGTCCAGGGCCGTGGCAGCAGCATCCTGTCCCAGGTGCCGGCCTCGGTGCCGTGGCGGGCGGAACAGGCGATCACGAAGACGCGCTTGCCCGAGCTGCGCGCCCAGACCAGCGGCACGGTGGAGGAAATCCGTTCCGGCCCGCGAGGCCCGTCGGCGGCGATGCCGATCGAGATGCCCTGCCTGATCTTGCCCAGCACCTCGCGCGACAGCGCGACGTGGCGCTTGTGGCTGGACATGGCGATCGTGTCCATGCCGAACAGCTTCTGCACCCGGCCCACCATGCTGCCAGCCCGCGCCGCCGAGGTGATCGAACAGATCTGGCCCTTGTCGAGCGGAAAGAAATAGGGCGACAGCGCAAGCCGCTGATGCCAGAGCACCACGATCACCGGTTCGCCCTGGTCCAGCAGCGCGTCGAGCGGCTCGTAGCCGATGCGGCGCCATGTGCCGGTGCGGTGGACCATGCGGATATAGGACGCGACGCGCCGGGCGACCCAGTTCAGGACACCTTCGCTGTCGGCAATCTTCTTTCGCAAACTCATACCCGCACCCCTCGCATTCCGTTTCTTAGACCATCGGCAGGGGCATGGGAACGTCTGGTCGCGGGATCAGTTTTCCCTTGCCCCCGAACCTGTGCTGGCATAGATCAGGCCCGTCCTGCAGGGGTATAGCTCAGTTGGTAGAGCGACGGTCTCCAAAACCGTAGGTCGCGGGTTCGAACCCTGCTGCCCCTGCCATTCCAAATCCGGTTCAGATCGATCCCGCGGCGCAGGCCGTGTTCTGGCGGTGCTCTGGCGGTCCGCCTGTCCCGCGCGGGCCGCAACGCAGATGGGCCCGCCGATCGGCGGGCCCATGTGGTGGTGTTGTGCGCCTCAGCTGTCGAGGAACCGCCGCGCGCCCGGCATCAGCTGCATCAGCAGGTAGTAGCTGATGCCGGCGGGCAGCAGGCTCGCATACCAGGACACGCCCGAGAAGGTCAGCGCCGCCGCCACCCCGAGCGCCATCGCGATCACGGCGGCCCAGTTGACGCCCTTGTAGGGGCCTTCGGCATCATAGAGCTTGTCGAGGTCGAGCGTCTGTTTGCGCAGCACGAAGTAATCGACCACGAGGATCGCGAAGATCGGTCCGAGGAAGGCCGAGTAGGTCTGGATGAACAGGTTCAGCCCGGCCGCCGATTCGTCCTTGACCAGTTCCCAGGGGAAGGTCGCAAAGGCCAGCAGGCCCACGATCACGGCCGAGGTCTTGAACCTGATATTGAACACGTCCATCAGCGCATAGGCCGGCGGCACGACGTTGTTGAGGATGTTGGTCGTCACCTGCGCGAAGGCGATGAACAGCAGGGTGATCACCAGCAGCAGCTTGTTGTCGACCGCGCTGGAAAACACCTTGATCGGATCGACCTCGCCGGTGGCGCCGGACACCATCAGCCCGATCAGCCCCATGAACAGCGTCGCGGGCAGGATCGAGTTGGCATAGATCACCACCTGCCGCACCGGTCCCACGTCGCGGCGCAGTTCGCGCGAATAGTCGGACACGTTCAGCATCATCGTGCTGTAGACGCCCAGAAACAGCATCGTCGCCCCCCAGAACGGCGCGCCCCAGGTGCCTTCGACATTGACGAGATTGGCCGAGATTTCCTCGCCATATTTGTTGATGACGCTGAAGAACATGTAGATCAGCGACCCGATGATGAAGACCGAGCCGATATTCTCGAGCCACTTGATGCCGTGGAAACCCAGCACCGACAGACCGATCTGCAGGAACTGGAAGCCGACGAAGAAGACGATCATGTTGTCATAGCCGAACAGCGTCGCCGAAACGAGATTCAGCGCGCCGGCGCCGATCCAGCTCTGGAAACCGAACCAGACGATGGCCGGAACCGACCGGACCAGGGCCGGAATGCGGGTGCCGGTGAACCCGAAGGCCGACCGCGCCTGCACCATGAACGGGATGCCGTATTTATGCCCGGCCTGACCGTTGATCATCAGCGCGATGCCGATCACGGTACAGCCGATCGCGATGGCGACGAAGGTCTGAAACAGGTTCAGGGTGCCAACCAGGCCCGACCCGACCGTGAAGGTCCCGATCGAGACGCAGCCGCCGAGCCAGGCGAACAGGTAGGACCAGGGGTCCATGATCCGCGTGTCCTGGGGGGCGAGGCTTTCCTCGCCGATGGCCTTGTCCTCGATATGCCGCACATGATCCCTGTGCGGCTCGAAGACATTGTCCGGTTTTGACTCCGTTGCCGTCATGGTCTCCTCCTCCGTTGCGTTACTTCTGGTTGGGCCGGGAATAGGCGTTGATCTTGCTGGTCTTCAGCCCGCACCCGACAAGCGCCTCGATCATGCGCGTCGCCACGCTGACCCCGTCGATGACCGGGATGCCCGTCTCCTCGCTCAGCCATGCGGTGAGATCGGCCATGCCGGCGCAGCCCAGCACGACGGCTTCGCAGTGATCTTCCTCGATGGCGCGCAGGATCTCGTCGCGGACCTTCTCGCGCGCGTTCGATTCCGGTTCCTCCAGCGCAAGCACCGGGATCGCGGCCGAGCGGACCTTGCGGCACTGGTGCGACAGCCCGTAGCCGTGGATCAGGTGTTCGATCACCGGCACCGACCGGGGCAGGGTCGTGACCACCGTGAACGAGGTCGCGAGCATGCTGGCGGCCTTCACGGCGGCCTCGCAGATGCCCAGCACCGGGCCGGTCGCGATTTCGCGGCAGGCGCCGATGCCCGGATCGTCGAAACAGGCGACGACGATGCCGTCGACGCCCGCGTCTTCGGCGCGTTGAACGCAGGCCAGCAGGGCGGGAACAGCCATGGATTCGTCGTAATGTCCTTCGATGCTGGCCGGGGCGCCGGTTCCGGTCGCGCCGGTGATGGTGACATCCGCGCTGGCCGCCTGCCTGGCAGAGTCGACGATTTTCCGGGTCATCGATTCGGTGGAATTCGGATTCACTACGAGAATGTTCATTCGGCCTCCTTCGTTATCAAAAATTGTTAACAATAATAGATGACATCTGGCAAGGCATTTGTTTCTATCGGATTGTCAACGGATTGCCGGGGCCTTACATCAGTATGCCCATCAGCAAACAGGGACCCCGATGAGCGAATCGGTAGAAGAAACGATCATCGCTGCCGTCATCGACGCGATTGCCGAGCAGCGGCTGCCCGCGGGAACCAAGCTGGGCGAGAAGGAGCTGAGCCAGCTGTTTTCGTGCAACCGGGCCAATGTCAGGCGTGCCCTGGCATCGCTCGCGGCGCAGCATGTGGTCGAACTGCGCCCGAACCGCGGTGCCTTCGTGAGCTCGCCGACGCCGAAAGAGGCGCAGGATGTTTTCGAGGCGCGCCGGGCGATCGAGCGGACCATCGCCCGCCAGGCGGCCGGGCGCGCGTCGGCTGATGAAATCGCGCGCCTGCGTCAGAATATCAGCGACGAGGTGCGCGCCCATGCGGCCGGCAACCAGCCCGAGGAACTGCGCCTTTCGCGGGCCTTCCATCTCGATATCGCGCGGGTGGCCGGCAACGCGGTGCTCGAGCGTATTCTGGCCGAGCTGACCATGCGCACGACCCTGATCCTGGGGCTGTACGGGACGGGCGAGGCCTCGAACTGCGCCAAGGACGATCATGGCTCCATCGTCGATGCGCTCGAGGCGGGGGATGCCGAACGCCTCGTGACCGAGATGGACGAACACCTGAAACATCTCGAGGCAGGGGTGAGTTTCAGCCAGCCGAAATCACCGGCCACCGGGCTGCGCAGCCAGCTGTTTGTCTGAGCGACCGGTGATGACCGGTCAGCGGGCGTTGCGGCTGCAAGCGCCGCAGGCGCGGGCATGATGCCCGCCCGCGAACACCGGTATCAGCCGCCCCTGCCGCAGCCGTAACCCCCACATGGCGACGCAATGACGGAAGGCGGCTCCGCAGGGCGGATGCCGTCCGCGCTGGCGCGGCGGCACCCCAAATGGCTGCATCCGGTCAACGCCGGGTGCTGCGAAACCGCCCTGACTCGCGCAGATTCACCCTCCGTGACATAGCCGTTCTGAGATATGAGATATCAGATTGCCAAACTGATACATCAGATGTAGGTTACCCGTGCCGGAGAGTTCAACTTGCGAATGAGGAGTTTCGCACATGTCGTCCATCAGCCGTCGTGATCTACTGGCAGCCGGGGCTGCCGCCACCCTGATTTCCTCCTTCGCGCTGCCCGCCGGGGCCGGGGATCGGCCCAACATAGAATTTCTCTATTCGCCGTTTGCCGACTACGCGCCGTTCTTCGTTGCCAAGGAAATGGGGTTCTTCGATGAATTCGGGGCCGACGTGACGCTGTCGCCCAAGGGCAATACCGCCGAGACGATCCAGATGCTTGCGTCGGGCAATATCGAAACCGGCGGTGCGACATGGGGGGCGGGCCTGTTCAACGCGCTCAGCCGCGGCGCGACCGTTTCGATCATCGCCACCCTGGCCCGGATGCCCGACACCGTCCCGTCGCCGTCGCCCTTCATGGTCTCGCAGGCGGCATGGGACGACGGGATCCGGACCGTTGCCGATCTCAAGGGCAAGCGCGTCGGCATCCCCGGTCCCGGCGGCTTTGGCATGTATTCGGTCGCCAAGGCGCTCGAGAAGGGCGGGCTGACGATCGACGATGTCGAGGCGGTCTATCTGCCGCCGCCGGCCACCGCCGCCGCCTTTGCCAATGGCGCGCTCGAAGCGGGCTGGAGCATCGAACCCTTTGCCGGAAAGCTCGAACAGGAAGGGCTGGGCCGCCGGCTGGTCGAGGATCATACCTTTGGCACCGAGCTTGGCCTGATCGCGTTCAACCAGGATTTCGTCACCGACAACGAGGATGCGGTGGTGCGGTTCATGGCGGGCTATCTCAAGGCCGCCCGGCTGCTCGACAATGGCGGCTGGACGGATGACGGGATCGTCGACATCGTGGCGAAGTACACCGGGACCGAACCCCAGACCCTGCGCGGTATCCCCTACACGATCCGGTCGCAGGACGGGGCCATCGACATGGCTTCGGTGCGCGAGCAGGAGGCGTTTTTCCGCGCCCGCGGCGCGCTGGAATACGAGGGTGACGCCGATATCGACGCGGTCTATCGGCGCGATCTGCTGAAACGCGCCAACGATCTCGTCGCGAGCAAGCCGTAATGGCGGTTGCGCTTGAATCGGCCCGCCCGGCCGCGGCAGCGGTGGCGCGGCCCATGATCGAGGTCGACCGCCTGACCAAGGCCTTTTACGACAGTGAAGGCGACCGGGTGACGGTGGCGGTGTCGGATTTCAGTTTCTCGGTGGCGCAGGGCGAATTCGTCTGCATCGTCGGGCCCAGCGGTTGCGGCAAGACCACCGTGCTGCGCGTGCTTGCCGATCTCGAACAGCAACTCAGCGGCGATGTGAAACTGCACAGTGCCATGCCCCCGGCCATGGTCTTTCAGGAGGCCTCGGTCCTGCCCTGGCTGACGGTGTCCGAGAACATCGCCCTGCCGCTGAGCCTCAAGGGCGTTCCCCGCGCGCAGCAGGACGCGCGGGTCGGTGAATTGCTGGCGCTGACCGGGCTGGGAGATTTCGCCAGGGCCCGGCCGCACCAGCTGTCCGGCGGCATGAAACAGCGGGTTTCGGTGGCGCGCGCGCTGGCCGAAGACCGCGAGATCCTGCTGATGGACGAACCGTTCGGCGCGCTGGACGAACAGACGCGGCTGGTCCTGCAGCAGGAGTTGCTGCGGATCTGGGGGGCGACCCGCAAGACGGTGGTCTTCATCACGCACAGCGTCGACGAGGCGCTGACGCTGGCCGACCGCGTGCTGGTGATGTCGCCGCGCCCGGGCAGGCTGGTGGCCGAACTGACAGTGCCGTTCGAACGGCCGCGCGACGTGGTCGAGATGCGGCGCGACAAGCGGTTCTGGGACATGACCTATGAGGTCTGGAACCTGCTGGCCGCACCGGGAGAGGTTTGACATGACGACATCCAGAGCCCTTACCGAAGACGAGCTGCGGCGGCTCAAGGCGCCGGCCCGGCGGGAACGGGTGTATCGTTTCGCCTCCTATTTCAGCCCGTTGCTGCTGTTGCTGCTCTGGGAACTGTCGAGCCGGTTCAACCTGATCGACCAGCGTTTCTTTCCTGCGCCGAGCGCGATTGCCGGAACCGCCTGGGGCATGGTGGTGAGCCTCGAGCTTTTCGACCATATCGGGGCGACGCTGCGCCGGATCGGGGTCGGCTATGCGATGGGGGCGGTGCCGGGGATCGTCCTGGGCCTCGTCCTGGGCCTGTCACGGCCGGTGCGCCGGCTGTTCGGGCCGATCTTTGCCGCGCTCTACCCGGTGCCGAAGATCGCGATCCTGCCGCTGATCCTGCTGATCTTCGGTGTTGGCGATGCCTCGAAATTCGTTCTGATCGCCATCGGCGTGTTCTTCCTGACCTTCTACAACACCATGGGCGGGGTGATGCAGATGCCGCAGATCTACATGGATGTCGCGAAAAACGCCGGCGCCACCCGTTTCCAGACCTTTCGCCGTTTTGCGCTGCCGGCTGCGCTGCCAAGCATCTTTACCGGTCTGAAACTGGCCGCCGGGTCATCCTACATCATCATTGCAGCGGCCGAGTTCCTGGGCGCGCGCAGCGGTGTCGGTTTCTTCATCTGGGCATCGTGGCAGACCTTTGCCGTGTCGCGGATGTTCGTCGGCATCGTCGTGATCTCGGTCATGGGCTATCTCACGATCCTCGCCATCGAGGCGCTGGAGCGGCGTTTCGTGCCCTGGGCCAAGCATTGACGGCGGCAGGGGGGTCACACGCACATGACACCGGTTGATACCAGCCCGGCCGCGACTGCCGCCGCGACTGCCCCGGTCACCGTATCCGAACGCATCCATCTGGCGCTGCGCCAGGAGATCATGCGCTGCGAGATCGCGCCGGGCGCGACGCTGGACGCGGCCGCGATCGCCCGCCGTTACGGGGTCTCGAAAACGCCGGTGCGCGACGCCATGCAGCGGCTCGCCGCCGACGGGCTGGTCACGATCCTGCCGCGCAGCGGTTACCGGGTCGCGGCGATCACCTTTCAGGCGGTCCACGAGATCCTCGACCTGCGGGCGGCCATCGGCCCGCATATGGCGCGGCAGGCGGCACGCTATGCCGGGCCGGACGACATCGCCGGGATGCGCCGGATCGTGGCCGAATATGCGGCGCCGATGGATGTGGGTGCGATGCAGCAGGTCGCGCGGCGGTTTCATCTGGCCATCGCCCGATGCAGCCGCAACAAGCGTCTTGTCACCCTGTCGGAAGGCCTGTTCGACGAGCTCGAGCGCCTGTTGCGCTTTGCCATCGATTTCTCGGTCAAGGCGGGTGAGCATTCCGACGAACATACCGCGCTGGTCGACGCGATCGAAGCGGGCGACGGCGACCGCGCCGCGGCGATAGAAACGGACCATATCCGCCACAGCCGGGAGTTTCTGATCGAGCGCCTGATGACGCTGGGCTACCTGTCGGAAAGCGAAATCCGCGGCGGTGGCGCAGGCCGGGGAGAGCGGCGATGATCGCGGCCGTCGATGCGGTGGACCGGTTGTCCTCGGCGCTGGGTGGCGGTCCGGCCGCACGGCTGGCCGCCTCGGCGCTGATCGAGGCCGATGCGCTGGGCCAGCCGCGTTTTGGCATTGCCATGCTCGGGGAATGGACGCCCGATCTGCGCCCGCCGCAGATGGGTGCGGACATGCAGGCCCTGCGCTGGCTCGACTGTTCGGGCCGTTTCGCGCCGCTCGCGGTGGCGACGGCCACGCTGGATCTGGCGGCGGCGGCCCGGCGCTTCGGTGTCGCGGCCGTGTTCCTGCGCGGGGTTCGCGGGTTCGGCCGGCTCGCGCCCTTCGTGCGTCATCTCGCCGATGCGGGCCTTGCCGGCCTCGCGGGTGCCGAGGGGCCACCATTCGTTGCGGCGCATGGCGGCACGCGCCCGGTGATCGGCACCAACCCGCTGGCATTTGCCATCGGGCAGGGCGCGGACCGCGTGGTCATCGATGCCGCCACCAGCAGTTGCACCATGGCCGATATCCGCGAGGCCCGCGCCGATGGTAGCCCGTTGCCAGAGGGGATCGCCCTGGATGGCCAGGGGCGGCCGACCCGCGTCGCCGCCGAGGTTGCCGCGCTGCTGCCGCGCGGCGGGCAGGTCGGGTCGCTGCTGGGTCTGGTGGTCGAACTCATGGCCGGTGTCGCGGGCGGCGGCCGGGGCGACCCGGCCGGGCGCGGCGTGTTCCTCGTCGCGTTCGATCCCGATGCGGCGGGCCGGGAAACCGATTGGCGGTCCGGGCTTGCCGGGCTTCGGCGCGACTGGACCGGGGGCGGCGGATACTGGCCGCGCGGGGGCGGGTTGCCGCCCGATGCCGCGCTGGACGCAGATTTCGAACGCCGGCTCGACGGCTATCTCGCCGCCATGCGTGGCACGGAGGACCGGTGATGCCGCAGGATCATTCAACCACCCGACCCGAACAGGTGACACACGGTATGACGACCAATCCCGCCTCCGACCCCGTTTTGTCGATTGTCCCCGCCGACGGTCTGATCGACGAGGAACGCCGGATCGTGGTCACCGGGCTTGCCCTCGACGAACTGGTCGCAATCTCCGCCCGCACGCGGCGATCGGGCGGGAGCGATTGGGACAGCCAGGTGACCTGTCTGGCCGACGCGCAGGGGGTGGTCGATCTGACCCGTGACGCCCCCGTCGGCGGCGATTATGCCGAGGTTTCGCCGATGGGCCTGCTATGGGGTCAGCATCCCTCGGGCGGCGCGGGCGACGAGATCTTTGCCGACGATGTCATGCAGCCCCTCGTGACCACGCTGACCGCCGAGACCGCCGATGGTCGCCGCGCCGGGGCCGAGCTGATCCAGCGTTTCGCGGCACCGGGCGTGACGCGGCGCGAGATCCGCGAAGAAGGGCTGGTGGGCACGCTGTTCACCCCGGCCGGGCCCGGTCCGCATCCGGTTGTCGTGGTCCTGAACGGTTCGGGCGGCGGCATCAACGAACCGCGCGGCGCGCTTTTGGCATCGCGTGGCTACCAGGCCTTTGCGCTCGGCTATTTCAAGGCGCCGGGTCTCTCGCCCTATATCACCGAAACGCCGCTCGAATACCTCGAAACCGGGCTCGGCTGGGTGCGGCGGACCCTGTCCCCCCGCAACGGTTTCGTGGCGGTCAGCGGTCAGTCGCGCGGCGGCGAACTGGCCCTGCTGATGGGCGCGACATTCCCCGATCTCGTCTCTGCCGTGATCGCCTATGTGCCCGGCGCAATGGTCCACGGCGCGCAGGGCGCGGGCGATCCCGCGCGTGGCGGCTGGCACGGGGTGACCTGGACACGGGGCGGCGCGGCGCTGCCCCACCTGTGGCAGGACAACGCGGCGGTGCATTGGCACCCCTGGGCGGGCGATGCCCCGCCCGACCGCCACCATTCGGTTTTCTTCGAGGGGCTGAAGGATCGCGACCTCGCGGCGCGCGCGCGCATTCCGGTCGAGAACATCACCGGCCCGGTGCTGCTGATCTCGGGCCGCGACGACCGGGCCTGGCCGTCCAGCCTGTATTCCCGCATGGTGGTATCGACCCTGCGCCGGCACGGCCATCCGCATCTGGTCCGCCACCTGGATTTCGACGACGCCGGTCACGCGATCAACCTGCCCTTCGTGCCGACCACGCAGCTTGCCCGCGAGCATCCAGTTTCCAAGGTGCCCTATACCAGCGGCGGCACGCCGTCGGGCAATGCCGGGGCCGATCGCGGGTCCTGGCGTGGCGTGCTCGAGTTTCTGGACGAGATCACCGGCCGCTAGCCGCCGAGTTTCCAGGCGCAAGCCGACCCCCGAACTTCTTTGAAAGGACGACGAAGATGCCCACGAAAGAACATCTGGAAGGCCAGTGGCGCGAATGGCGCTATGCCCATGTCGCCACGATGTTCCGCCCCTATGGCTGGACATCGCTGGTTGCCCAATACTGGCTGGAAGAGAACGACCGCGATGTCCGTTTCGACCTGTTGCCCGGACTTTGGTCGGTCAGGGACGGGCGGGTCATGTTCACGCCGCCCGCCGAGGGACCGAGCCTGTCGGTGAACGGTGCATATCCGGACCGCCCGGTCGAGATCGTTCCGGGACGCAACCAGACCTATGGTCACGGTGACAGCGTGCCGGTCTATTCCGGCGTGAACGAGGTCGAAACGATCGTGCGCACCAGGGATGACGGCGAACGGCTATTCGCGGTCCGCGTGCGCGACCCGAACCGGGCGACGCGCCCGGAGGATGCCGGTGTGACCGCGTTCGACTATGACCCGGCATGGCGCATTCCCGGCGTGTTCACACCGACCGCGCGCGTCGATTACGAGGCCGAGACGGTCGAGGCCGGCGTCCGCGAAACCACCCCGCGCATGGGGACCTTCGCGTTCGAGCGGAATGGCAAACGCTATGACCTGGTGATCATCGGCAAGGATACCCCGAACGGCATCCAGCCGGTCGCGCATGTCCGCGACCAGACCAGCGGTCCGGTCACCTACGGGGCCGGCCGCGTCGTCGAACTGCAATTCACCGACGCTGAAAACAGCCGCATCGACTGGATCGATTTCAACTATGCGGTCGCGCTGCCCTGCGCCTTCACGAATTTCGTCACCTGTCCACTGGTGCCCGCCGAAAACCAGCTCGATTTCGAGGTGCTCGCGGGCGAGAAGCGCCCGACGGAAACCGTGGCGCGGACGATGACCTATCAGGCGCGGGCGGATGCGGTGGGCTGACGCGGGCCGACCCGCGCCAAGGGTCGAAATCGCCCGGTTGCCCGAGCCTGTCAGGCAGATTGAAACCGGTTCCGGTTTTCCAATACCATCGGAATTATGCTGAACCACGACGCCACCCTCGCCGGGTGGCGTCGGCGTGGCGCGGCGTGGGAGGGAACAGGTCCGAAGTCGTGAGACCGGCCAGAGCGGATCCGGCAGCATCGGCGGTTTGCCAGGAGGTGTCTTGTATTGAAGAACACGCATTCTCCGCTGCTTCGGTCGTATCACTCCTGGATCGCCAATGAATCGCTCGAGGATTATTCGCTGCGATATGCGGCGCGGTCATTTCGCAAATGGTCCCCCTTCATCATCGCGAACACCGCGCTTGGCGGCATATCCTTTCTCGCGCTCGAAGCAATCGGTGCGGCGATCACGCTGAGCCACGGCTTTGCCAATGCCTTTCCGGCGATCCTGGTCGCGATCGTGTTCATCTTCATCGCCAGTTTCCCGATCGCGTATTACTCCAGCCGCTACAATATCGACATGGACCTGCTGACGCGCGGCGCGGGGTTCGGGTATATCGGCTCGACGATTACGTCGCTCGTCTATGCCACGTTCACGTTCATCTTCTTCGCGCTCGAAGGCGCCATCATGGCGCAGGCCCTGTTGCTGCTGGCGGGAATTCCGCTGGTCGTCGGCTACCTGATCTCGTCCATCGTCATCATTCCGATCACCTTCATGGGCGTTACCATGATCAACCGCGTTCAGCTGGTCAGCCAACCGGTCTGGGTCGCGATGCAGCTGCTGCCGTTCGCCTACATCCTCTACGAAGACCCGGAGACGATCCGGCGGTGGACCGGGTTCATCGGCACGCAGGAGGGCGGGAGCGCGTTCAACATCCTGTCATTCGGCAGCGCGCTTGGGATCCTGTTCGCCCTTTCCATCCAGATCGGCGAGCAGGTGGATTACCTGCGGTTCCTGCCCGAGGAGAACCGGAAGAACAGGTCCGCCTGGTGGGCGGCCGTCATTCTCGCCGGCCCCGGCTGGATACTGGTCGGCGGGCTGAAGATCCTCTTCGGCAGCTTTCTCGCGGTGCTGGTCATTTCGGCCGGCCAACCCAAACAAACCGCGCTGGAACCGGTCCACATGTATATCCAGGCCTATGAATACGTCTTTGCCGATCCGGGGCTTGTGCTGGCGGCGGCCACGATCTTCGTCATCATCTCGCAGGTCAAGATCAACATAACCAACGCCTATGCGGGTTCCCTGGCCTGGTCCAATTTCTTTTCGCGGGTGACGCTCTATCACCCCGGCCGCGTCGTCTGGCTGTTGTTCAACATCATGATCTCGCTCCTGCTGATGATGCTGGGGGTGTTCGACACGCTCGAGGTGGTGCTTGCAATCTACTCGGTCATTGCGGCGGCCTGGGTCGGCGCCATCTTTGCCGATCTCGCGATCCTCAAGCCGCTCGGCATCAGCCCGTCATTCACCGAATTCAAGCGGGCCTATCTGCCCGATTTCAACCCGGTGGGATGTGGCGCGATGGCGCTGGCCTCGCTGGCCGCGTTCTTCGTCTTTGCCGGGTTTTTCGGTGAGCTTGCCCAGGCCTATGCCGCGCCGATGGCATTTTTCATCGCCTTGCTCACGGCGGTGCTGATCGGCGTCCTGACCGGCGGGCGCTATTACATTGCCCGTCCCTCGGTGGCGCTGGCCGGGCCCGGGGATGCAAATGTTCGCTGCGAGTTGTGCGGGTTCGAATATGAACGCCCGGACATGGCCCACTGCACCTTCTACCAGCGCCCGGTCTGTTCCCTGTGCTGCAGCCTCGAGGCGCATTGCCACGACATGTGCAAGTCGCCGCAGGTCGCGGTGGGAACGGATTTCGGGACCAGCACGGGCGGGCTGAGGGCCAAGATCGCCCCCAACACGTTCAAGCGGCTCGTCAAGGCGGGCGGGATATTCCTGGCGCTTTCCGTGGTCGTCGCCGCGGCGATCCTGATCACCTATCGACTGATCGAGCCGGACCCGGCATCGACGCATCTCGACAGCAGCCTGATCCTCTTCGGCGTGTTCCTGGCCCTGCTGCCGTTGCTGGCGGTCGGAACCTGGTGGATCGTGCTGTCGCATGAGAGCCGCGAACTTGCGGAGCGGGACCTGTTGATCTCGCTGGAGGAACTGGAGAAGGCGCAGAATGACCTGGCGGCAAACGAACGCCTGGCCGCCATCGGCGAGGTTACCGCGACGGTCAGCCATGAACTGAGAAACCCCCTGGGAACATTGGTGAATTCCGCCGACCTGCTGCGCCGTTCGGTGACCGGGACCCAGGCGGAAACCCTGGGCGAACTGGATCGGCTGCAGCGCAACGCATGGCGCTGTGTCAAGATAATCGACGATCTTCTTGATTTTTCGCGGAACTATTCATTCTATGCGATAGAGATCGAACTGGACGGCTGGGTGACGCGGGCCCTGGCGGATATCGACCCGGCATTGCGGGCGCGGATCGTCGTTGAGCTGGGGTCGGAAAGCGCGGTTCTGGCGGATAGCGAGCGGCTGAGGCAAGCCTTCGTAAACATCCTGAACAATGCCGCCCAGGCCTGCGATCTCGCGACGAGTGATGCCCCGATCAGGGTGGCGACGTTTTCCGAAGGTGACGAGGTTGTCCTGGATGTGACCGACAGAGGGATCGGTATGACTGACGATGTTCGCCGCCGTATTTTCGAGCCGCTGTTCAGCACCAACGCCTTCGGCGTAGGCCTGGGGATGCCTCTGGTCCGGCGCATCATCGAGCACATGGGCGGAACCGTGAGGGTCACCAGCGAAAGCGGAACCGGCACGACGGTGCAGTTCCGCCTGCCGCGCGCGGGGGCGCCCGAGCCGTGACCGGGCGGCGCATGATCCTCGTCGTCGATGACGACATCGATTTCTCGGAGAGCCTGAGGCGCTTGCTGACACTCGAGAATTACGATGTCCTGTGTGCCGACAGCGTCACATCCGCCCTGAAGGCCGTCGAGCAAAACGACATCGCGGTGGCCCTCGTCGACATCCGGCTCGGTTCCGGCGGTGACGGTCTCGATGTCGTGCGCGAACTGCGCCGGATCGACCCCGACCTGATGTGCCTGATGATCACGGCCTTTGTTTCCGTCGATACCGCGATCCAGGCGTTGCAGGCCGGCGCCTATGACTATCTCTCCAAACCGTTCCATATCGAGGAAGTGCTGTCGACGCTGGACCGGTGTTTCGAGCGCAAACAGCTGCTGACCGCGCGGAAGCTGAGCGAGGAACGGCTGCGCCAGAAACAGCACATGGAGGTGATCGGCCAACTGGCAAGCGGTGTCGCCCATGATTTCAACAACATACTGGCGGTATTGCTGAGCAATCTGCGCCTGCTCGAGGAACGGATCGGACGGGCGCATCCCGAGTTTTCCGAACTGGTCAGCGAAGCGATCACCGCGACCTTGACCGGCGGGGAACTGACCTCCCGCCTGCTCAACCTCGGTGCGCGACCGGGTGATCGGGACCATCCGATCGACCTGGTCGAGATGCTGCAGGGGTTCCTGGTGATGCTGCGCCGGACGCTGGGTCAGGGTTGGGACGCCCGCCTGGAGGTGCCGGACCGGATCGACCCTGTGACCGTGTCGCGCGGGTTGCTCGAAACCAGTTTGCTGAACCTGGCATTGAATGCGCGCGATGCGATGGAAAGCGGTGGAACCGTGACCATCACGGCCCGAAACCACGATGCCGGTTCAGCGCCTGCGGCGAACGGAACCGGCGACGCGGCGGGCCGGTTCGTCGCGATTTCGGTTGCGGATACCGGAACCGGCATGTCAGGCGACGTGCGTGCGCGCGCGTTTGAGCCGCTGTTCACGACCAAGAAACGCGGCGATGGAAACGGGCTTGGCCTGACGATGGTCGAGAATTTCGCGCATACCCATGGCGGATGGATCGGGATCGAAACGGCGCCCGGTCAGGGCACGACCATGACGCTATTCCTGCCCAGCGGCGTGCAGGCCGGACCTGTTTGAGGGCGCGAACACATAGCCGACACCGCGCACCGTCTTGATCAGCTGTGCGTTGCTGGCCTGGTCGCCCAGCTTGCGGCGAAGCTTGCCAATCAGCACGTCGACGCTGCGATCGTAGGGGGACCATGAACGGTTGGCGACGATATCCAGGATCTGCTCGCGTGTCAGAACCCGCCCGCGGCGTTGCACGAGCGCGCGCAGGACTTCGAATTCACGGCCTGTAAGCCGGATCCGCTGGCCGGTCGGCGCGTTCAGGTGATACCGGTCGAGATCCAGCTTCCAGCCGGCAAAGCTGAGGAACGCGTCCTGTTGGTCCCGGGATGGCCCCGGATCGACGCGCCCGGAATACCGTCTCATCACGGTTCGCATTCTCGCCAGCAATTCGCGCGGCTCGAAGGGCTTGGTCACATAGTCATCCGCACCGAGTTCGAGGCACACGACCTTGTCGATCGTGGTGTTTTTGCCGGAGATGATGATCAGCGGGTAATCATATTGAACGCGCAGCTGCCGTGCCAGGGTCACGCCGTCCTCGCCCCGGGGAAACCCCAGATCGAGCAGGATCAGGTTGAAGGCGTCATCCGCAAGCGCGCGGCGCATCTTCCGCCCTTCATCCGCGGTCTTTACGACAAAGCCTTCGTCGCCGAGGAACCGCTTGAGAAAGGTGCAGATGCCACGATCGTCATCGACGACCAAGACCCTGTTCGAGCGCCGTCTCCCTACCATGGGGCAAGCGTATTCCAAACTCCTCTGTCAAGTCGACTGGTAAGACGATGTAAAGGGCCGTCGATGTCCGGGCTGTCGTGAGGACGGCGCTGATACATGTGCCGTGCGCGAGGGGTAAATCGCGCAAAAACAAACAGATAAGACCATATCCGGCCCCGAAAATCTGTATGTCAGACTAGCCTTTGGTTACAAAAGATTACAATGCCGGGGCTCTCCGGGCACAGAGCGATTACACGGCGTTGCTAGAGATTCTCCTATCCGCGCAGACCTCACGCAGATCGTACCGGATCACCAGCCACGGGGTGCGAATTTTCCGCCCCGGCCTACCCAGGGAGATGAACGACATGCCAAGAACAGTATTTGAAGTCGACCTCAACAAGGCCCCCGAAGACCACGACATCAAGACCCACAACCGCTGGCATCCGGATATCCCGTTTGTCGAGATGTTGAAACCCAATGAAACGGTTCGCGTGGAATGCCACGACTGGACCGGCGGCCAGATCGGCAACAATGACAGCGCCAACGACATCCGTGACGTGGACCTGACGCGGGTCCACTATCTGAGCGGCCCGTTCGGGGTCGAGGGGGCCGAGCCGGGCGACCTGCTGGTGGTGAACATTCTCGACCTTGGTGCCAAGGCCGATTCCGAATGGGGGTTCAACGGCCTCTTTGCCAAGGAGAATGGCGGCGGCTTTCTGACCGAACATTATCCCGAAGCCAGCAAGTCCTGCTGGGATTTCGAAGGCATCTACACCACCTCGCGGCACATTCCCGGCGTGCGATATCCCGGCATCATTCACCCGGGCCTGATCGGATGCCTGCCTGACCGCAAGCTGCTGGACGAAGCCAATCGGCGCGAGGCCGAACTGGTGGCGACCGATCCCGACCGGGTGCCGCCGCTGGCCGCGCTGCCGTTCTCGGACACGGCGCTGATGGGACAGATGAGCGGTGACGCGGCCAGCGTGGCGGCCGCCGAGGCATGGCGCACGGTGCCGCCGCGCGAACATGGCGGCAATTGCGACATCAAGAACCTGTCGCGCGGCTCCAAGGTCTATTTCCCGGTCTATGTGAAGGGTGCCGGGCTTTCGATGGGCGATATCCATTTCTCGCAGGGGGACGGCGAGATCACGTTCTGCGGTGCCATCGAAATGGCCGGCTGGATCGATATCAGCGTCGACGTGATCAAGGGGGGCATGGCGAAATACAATGTCGTCAACCCGATATTCAAGCCCAGCCCGATCGACCCGCATTTCGACGATTACCTGATCTTCGAAGGGATCTCCGTCGACGAGCATACCGGCGAGCAATACTATCTGGATGCCCATGTCGCCTATCGCCGGGCCTGCCTCAATGCCATAGAATACCTGAAGAAATTCGGTTATTCCGGAGAACAGGCCTACATGATCCTGGGCACTGCGCCGGTGGAAGGACGCATCGCCGGCATCGTCGATATCCCCAACGTCTGTGCCACGCTCGCGATCCCGACCGCGATCTTCGATTTCGACATAAATCCGGGATCGGCCGGGCCGGCCAAACAGGTCTCTGGCGCCGACGTGGCAAGGACCAGCTGACGCCGTCGAACCCGGGCAAGAGCGCATGCGGCCGGATTGGCTTTCCGGCCGCTGAACCCAACGACGAGGAACAAAAAAGTGCTTGGCTTTCTATTACTTTACGTCGGAGTCGTCCTCTTCCTGAACGGCCTTTGGCTATCCGGCAAGATCGAGGATCGCGAAATCGTCGTCATCAACATCGTGTCGGGGGTCGTGGCCCTGCTGGTCGGGCTCGCATCGGTGTTCGGCAGCGCGGCGGATGCCGGGTCGGTCCGGGCCGGTTCGCTGACATTGCTGTTCGCGACAACCTATTTCTGGGTGGCCTACAACCGCCTCGTCGCGGTGGACGGGCGCGGGCTGGGCTGGTTCAGCCTGTTCGTCTCGGTCACGGTCGTTCCGGTCGCGCTCAGGGCGCTGGCGACCGCCGAGACCACGCTGGATTTCTGGATGGGGCTCAACTGGGCGCTCTGGGCGGTGCTCTGGTTCATGTATTTCCTGCTGCTCGCCTTGCAGCGGCCGATCCTGCGGGCGACGGCGGTGGTGACGCTGTTGACCGGCATCGTGACGGGCTGGATACCCGGCTTCCTGATCCTCGAAGGCCTTCTCTAACCCCCCATTCAATGCCCCGGCCGGTCGCGGACCGAAACCCAAGAAAGTGAGAAATTCGGATGCCCATCTATACCTATGAATGCACCGAGTGCGGCGTGTTTGACACCTGGAACACGATCGTTGATGCCGCGAGCGAAATCAGCTGTCCCTGCTGCGCGAAGCCCAGCCAGCGCAAGGTGGCGCTGCCCGGCCTCAACCTGATGAACTCGACCTTGCGCGGTTACATGTCGCGTTCGGAAAAAAGCGGCAGCGAACCGCGGGTGGTGAACAAGAAACACCTGGCCGGATGCGGCTGCCCGATGTGCAAGATCGGGAAACCCAAGGAACGGCCCACGCGCTACAAATGGATGATCGGCCATTGACCGGGTGCCGGGGCGTCTCGGTTGCGGACCCCGGTGACGGTGCCGCGCGCATGGGGCGATCGGGGCCGGTGTCTCAGGAGATCACGGGATAGAACGGTCGGCCCCAATCTTCGGTGGGGCTGTCCATCATCAGGTCGATGAAGATCGGCATGAGAAAGGCCAGGATCGCGGCGCCGTCGCGGACCTGTGCCCGGTTGACGCCGCTGTTCCAGGTCGCGCCGCCATGCACCAGCTGGTTGCGCAGCACATAGAGGCGGTCGAAGACGAAGCTCAGAACCCGCGCGCTGTCGCCGGACTGAAAGGCCTGCGCGAAGGCACGGGCCGACGACCTGAAGCGGTCTTCCCAGTCGTCGAACCCGTCGATGCCGTTATGGTGCTGCCAGAACGGGTTGAAGACATACCGGTTCTCGAGAAGCAGCCGAACCGGCCCGGAAAACTGATGCCAGACCGCCTTGTAGATGCGTTGATCCCGGTCCAGCGCGCACAGCCGCCCGAAGAAATCGAGAAACGCCGCCCGCTCGCCCTGCGGGATGGACTGGAATTCCTGTTCGTCGGCATAGGCCGCGTTGAAGGCGATCCAGAGGAAGATGAAGCGTGCATCGTCATCCGCACCGCAAGTCTCGGCGCGGCCGATCCAGCTGATGGCGCGGTGGACGCGCAGCCCCATGGTCTCGGGGAACCCGGCGCGAATGGCGCGTTGCTTGTCCTTGAGGGTGGTGAATGTCAGGCTGTCGGGCATGGGTCCTACCTTCGGAATTCAGATCATGGCATCGCGGCGAAGTCGGACCGGCGATGTCCCTCCACCATGGTTCGCAGCGCCTCGGGGGCGATCACGTCCACCTTGTCACCCCACTGATACAGGTGCCACGCCATCTCCAGCCAGCCGGCGGCGTGGAAGCGCACGATCAGGCTGCCGTCATCCTGTGGCTCCAGTTCCTGCCTGGGGTGAAAGCGAAAGCCCGCCGCGCGCTCGGCGGCTTCGGGCGCAAACCGCCATATCACCTCGCCGAACTGCGCCGGATCCTGCCAGACGCCGAACGCCTGCGCGGCATAATTCGCGATGGTGAACCCGTCCTGAAAGGCAAAGCTCTCGTTCAGGGGTTCGGCCTCGTGGATCAGGTCGATGCGGAAATTCCGCACCTCGTCGGCCCTGGCCGGATCGCGGGCGGCCAGGTAGGTCCGGTGGCCGAGCAACACCCCATGCGGTTCCAGAATGCGTTTTTCGGCCCGGTCGCTGTAACGGACCCGCAGCCGGAACGGGCCGCGCAGGGCCTCTATGATCGCGTCGAGGATGCCGGGGGCCACCCCGACCCGCGGGCCCGGCCGGGTGACCTGTCCCATGGCGGCCAGGACGGCCTCGGCATCCGCCTCGATCCGCGCCCGCGCCGGAACCCGCACGAGCATCCCGTCGCGCAACTCGTCCAGCGCCCGCGCGTGGCGCAGCCGGCCTTCGGTTTCCGCCGTGCGCGCGGCGATTTCGAGCGCTTCGACGCCGGTTTCGTGGCGCAGCTGGAGCCGCGACAGACCGGGATCGACCAGCCGCCAGCGCCGCTTGCGATCCGCGCCATCGGTGGCATCCACGTTGCCGAAGGTCTGTTCCAGCGCATCGGTCATGCGTTGCGCGGTGCGGTGCGAGACCCCGAACTCCGCGCAGATCTCCTCGAGGCTGATACCCGTGCGTCGCGACGCGGCCAGCTGCGCGAGGCGGATCAGATCCTGTGCCTTGGAAAAGGACATCCGCACCTCGCAAGCCCGACAGAGATTGTCACCCTCGCAGGCTAAAACCCTTCAGGTGTCCTGTCGAGCCGATTCTCAAGTGATTTCAGTACCGGTTCCTTTGGCTCGGCAGGCGCACCTGAAACCGGAAAACGCGGGCGGTGGGCGGTCGCGTCATCGGGATCGCCGCGCCGGGGCATCGCCCTTTGCCCGATCCGTTTTCCGCGCATAAGGTTCGACCTGTCGTCCCCGGCTGCCCGCCGATCATTCCGACACGGGCGAAACCATATGGGGAAACCACCATGGGATCACGAAACCGGGATATTCCCCAGCCGCCGGACGGGGCGCTATCACGGCCGGAGGCGGGCGGGTCCGCAACCTGCGGCGGCGGTTCCGGATCGCGGATGACAGCGGGGCAGGCGATGGCGGTCTGCCCCGCCTTCGCCGTTGACCACGGTGTTGATGTTGCAGACACTGCAACCGGGAAGGCTGGCAACGTCGCTTTGCCCGGATCGCCCGTCCGGAGGTCACGGGCCGTCAATACGGATCGCTCCCGACCCCCGGGCGCCCAGATGCCACTTTCAGGAGAACACTCAAGATGATGTCCCGTTCATGCAAGACCGCGGTTATTGGTGGTGCGATGTTTCTGGCTGGCACGGCAGCGGCGCAAGAGGTTGCCGACACGATCTATACGGGCGGTCCGATTCTGACCATCGACGACACCCAGCCCAAGGCCGAGGCCGTTGCCGTGAAAGACGGCCTGATCCTCGCCGTGGGGGCGCTGTCGAAGGTATCGGCACATCAGGGCGATGCGACCGAGGTCTTCGACCTTGCCGGGCGCACGATGATACCGGGTTTCGTCGACAGCCACGGCCATGTGGTGATGGGCGGGCTTCAGGCATTGTCGGCAAACCTGCTGGCGCCGCCGGATGGCGAGATCACCGATATCGCCAGTCTTCAGGACAGCCTGAGCGCCTGGGCCGGGGAACATGCCGATGTCGTCGACAAGGTGAAGATGATCGTCGGCTTTGGCTATGACAACGCGCAGCTGACCGAATTGCGGCATCCGACGCGCGAAGATCTCGATGCCGTGTCCACCGAGGTTCCGGTGGTGATCGTTCACCAGTCCGGGCATCTCGGCGTCGCCAATTCGAAGGCGCTGGAACTGGCCGGCATCGACGCGTCCAGCGAGAACCCCGACGGCGGGGTGATCCAGCGCAACGCCGATGGTGAACCCAACGGCGTGCTCGAGGAATACGCCTTCTTCACGGTGCTGGTTCCGCTGCTGTCGCAGCTCGGCCCCGACGGGGTCGCGGCCTTTGCCAAGGCGGGCGCCGAGATGTGGGCGAGCTTCGGCTACACCACCGCGCAGGATGGCCGGGCCTCGGCCGGCATCGTCGAGGCGCTCAAGGCGATCGATGCGGCGGGCGAACTGCCGGTCGATGTGATCACCTTTCCCGACGTACTGGAATCGAAGGACTATATCGAGGCCAATGCTTCGAAGGACTATACCGGCCATGTCCGTGTCGGCGGCTGCAAGCTGACCATCGACGGGTCGCCCCAGGGCTTCACCGCGCTGCGCGACCGGCCCTATTACGACCCGGTGGGCGACTACCCGGCGGGCTATGCGGGCTATTCCGCCGTCACGATGGAGCAGGTCCAGGATGCGGTGAACTGGTGTTACGAACGCGGCCTCCAGGTCATCACCCATGCCAATGGCGAGGGCGCATCCGACATGCTGATCACCGCGATCGGGGTCGCGAAGGAAAAATACGGCGATCCGGGCAACCGCCCCGTCCTGATCCACGGCCAGTTCATGCGCGAGGACCAGGTGGACAGCTACCGGGACCTGGGCGTGTTCATGTCGCTGTTCCCGATGCACACCTATTACTGGGGTGACTGGCACCGCGATCATACGGTCGGGCCGGTCAATGCCGACAACATCTCGCCCGTGGGCTGGGTCCGGCAGCGGGGGCTGATGTTCGGGACGCATCACGACGCGCCGGTGGCCTTTCCCGACAGCATGCGCATTCTCGACGCCACCGTCACCCGCCGGACCCGGTCGGGCGACATTCTCGGCCCCATCCACCGCGTCGACGTGTTGACGGCGCTCAAGGCGATGACGATCTGGCCCGCCTGGCAGCAGTTCGAGGAAGACCGGAAAGGCAGCATCGAACCCGGCAAGATCGCCGATCTCGTGGTGCTGTCCGACGACCCGACGGCGGTCGATCCCGAAACCCTGGACAGTCTCAAGGTGACGGTGACGATCAAGGACGGGAACGTGGTCTACGAGGCCGACGAGGAGATCAGGAAGGGCGACCTGCGCTGGTCGCCCATGTTCTCCGACCCTGCATCCGCTCACGAGTTTCTTGATGCGATGCACGATGGGCTGAGCAGGGGCTAACCGGCCCTTGTGCGCCTCCGGGCGGTCACGGGCGCGATGTCCGTGACCGCCGATGCGCGGGATTGCGCATTTGCCGGAAACTGGCGGTTATCGGATGACGCGCAGGTGCCCGCGCACCTGCGCGGTCATTTCGGAAAAAGCAGCGTCGCGATCAGCCTCACGGCCACGCCTTCGGGGCCGCTGTCGGGCCCTTCCGCCCAATAGCGCAACCCGCCGCCGACGCTCACCCGCTGGTTGCCGATCTTGACCACCTTTGTCACGATCGCCCCGATCGGAACCGACGCCTGGTCGGTTTCCCAGTCATAGGTCGCCTCGGCCTGCAGCGTGAAGCTCCACGCGGTCGGGGTGGTGTAGCTCAGGAACGGCTGGGCAAAGGTGGCGCTGATCGGAACCGACCCGCTGCCGACATCCCAGAGATGATTGGCAAGCATGCCATAGGTCCATGGCCCGGTCTGGCGCAGGGCAACGCCCGTGATCCCGGCCGCGAACTGATCGGCGCCCAGGCCATCCGTCGCCGTGGGCAGCAGGAACACCGGCCCGACCCCCCAGGTCACCCCGCCTTCGGTTGGCTGCGCCGGAGAGAAAAAGAAGCTCTGAACGATATCCCCCATGCCCGACTGGCTGGTCCCCGGGACCACGTCCTCCTGCCAGATCAGCGGCACGATGGTCCGGGAAATCAGGTTCCAGTTCGGGCCGAGCGAGATCGGGATCACCGGCTGCACGTTCAGGGTCGAACGGTGCCCCGTGTCCTGCAGCCCGATATTGTCGTCAAAATTGTATTGAAACGGCACGCTTATCAACGAGGCGATCGGGTTTGCCAGGTCCTTGGCAAGCGCTTCGTCGCTGGTTTGTGCAAGGGCCGGAGCCGCGGTCTGGATGGCGAATGCCGCGAGGCTTGCGATTGCTGGTCTGATCATTGGACATGCTCCCCAGATTACGCTGGCCGGAACTATAGCCGCGCCAACGGTCTCGCCAAGCTCTTTCGTCTGCATGGAAACAGGGCCGGAAACGGGGATGGGCAGCCCTGCGCCGCACAACCCCCGGTGAAATCGGGTCTTTCCCTTTCCTGTGTGGGCGCGGCCCTGCGGGGGCGTGACGGGCCTGCCGCCAGCCCCGGCAGAGCGTGCTGCAATCGGGCGCGTCCCCTCCGGTGAACCGGTTGCACGCGCCCGGCGGCGCGGTCAGCGGTTGTCGCCCTCCAGCGCCACGAGGTCGCGGGATATGTCGGCGACCGACGTGACGCCGCACAGCGCCATCGCCACCGACATCTCGCGCGCGAAGGCCGTCAGCATGGCGCTGACCCCGGCCTCGCCGCGGGCCGCCACCGCATAGGCCCAGGGCCGCCCGATCATCACGCCATCGGCCCCCAGCGCCACCGCGCGGAACATGTCCAGCCCGCTGCGCACCCCGCCATCCATCAGGACCGATACGGTGTCGGGCACGGCCTCGCGCAGCTGCGGCAGCATCGAGATCGACGAGGCCACCCCGTCAAGCTGGCGCCCGCCATGGTTCGACACGATGACCGCGTCCGCCCCGGCCCGCGCCGCCGCGATGCCGTCCTCGGGCGACAGCACGCCCTTGATGATCAGCTGGCCCTTCCACTGCTGGCGCAGCCAGGCGATATCCTCCCAGGTCACCGAGGCGTCGAATTGCCGGCCCACCCATTCGCGATACTGGGTCGGGTTGGTGGCGGCGGGCACATAGGCGGCGAGATTGCCGAATGTATGCGGTTTGCCCGTCACGCCCACATCCCACAGCCAGCGCGGATGCGACAGGTAGGACAGCGGCCCCGACCGCAGCTGGCCCCAGCGGCCGGTGCCGCCCGCGATGCCGTTGCGGATGTCCCGATACCGTTCGCCGACCACGGCCAGGTCCACGGTAAAGACCAGCGTGCGCACGCCGACCGCCCATGCCCGGTCGAGGATCTCGGTCACCACGCCCCGGTCGCGCAGCATGTAGAGCTGGAACCAGAACGGTCGGTCGGACACGGCGGCGATCTCTTCGAGCGAACAAATCGACACGGTCGACAGCGTGAACGGCACCCCGGCGGCATCGGCGGCGCGCTTGGCCTGGATCTCGGCACGCCGGGCCAGCATCCCGCCCATGCCCACCGGCGCCAGCGCCAGCGGCATGGCGCAATCGGTCCCGGCGAGGCGGGTGGAGGTCTCCACCGAGGAGACATCGCGCATGACCCGCTGGCGGGGGACGATCCCGGCGAAATCGGCGACATTCCTCGCCAGCGTGACCTCGCCATAGGCGCCGCCATCGACATAGTCGAACAGGAAACGCGGCAATTTGCGTTCGGCGATGCGCCGATAATCCCCGACCGAGACGGGAACGAGATTCAGTGTGGGCATTGCGATACTCCGACAGCGGTTGCGTGGCGGCCCGTCCTCAGCCGGGCTGCACCGGGTCGATGACCCGGCCATGTTCGAGAAACGAGGTGACATTGGCGAGAAGCCGCCGCGCCATGTCTGCCCGGCAGGCATCCGTGGCGCTGCCGATATGCGGGGTCAGGACCACGTCGTCGCGCCCCAGCAGACCGGGATCTACCTCGGGTTCCGCCGCGAACACATCGAGCCCGGCGGCCGCGAGCCGGCCGTCCTCGAGCGCCGCAACCAGCGCCGCCTCATCCACGATGCCGCCGCGCGCCGTGTTGACGAGAACGGCGCCCCTGCGGACCTTGTCCAGCCGGTCCGCATCGATCAGGTCGCGCGTCTGCGGCCTGAGCGCGGTATGCACCGACAGGATATCGCATTGTCCCATCAGCGCATCCAGGTCGGGCTGGTAGGCCGCGCCGGTGGTGGCTTCGGCCTCGGGCCGGCGGGTGCGGTTCCAGTAGAGCACCTCCATGTCGAACCCGCGCGCCCGCCGGGCCACCGCCTGGGCGATGGCGCCGAACCCCACCAGCCCCAGCGTCCGCCCATGCACCCGGCCGCCCAGCGGCGGCGCGGTGCCGGACGCGGCCCATTGACCGCCACGCAGGAACCGCTCGGCCTGTCCGATACGGCGGCAGGCGGCGAGGATCAGGGCAAAGGCCAGATCGGCGGTGTCCTCGGTCACAACCGGCGTGTTCGACACCGCGATGCCGCGCGCCGCGGCGGCGGCGAGGTCGATATTGTCCACGCCGACACCGATATTGGCGATCAGGCCGACCCTGCCGGGCAGCGCCGCGATCGCCTCGGCGGGCAGCGGGTCGAGCGACGTGGTGCAATGCACCTCGGCCCGGTCCGGAACCTCGCCGGGCGCGGCAACCGGCAGGAACTCGACCGCTTCGCCGCCGATCTCGATTTCCGGCACCGGCAGGGGCCGGGCCAGCGTTACCGTTCTGGTCATTGCCTTTATCCTCTCACCGTCACGCCTTGATCGCGGCGCGTTCCAGCCGGTCCAGTTTTTCCGTGTCGCGCGCGCCGCCCTTGTCGGCCGAGGCGGCCATCAGCCCGAAGATCCGCAGCGAGGTCGAAACCTGGCGGACCCGGTTCACCGGCCGCCATGCCTTGTCGCCGCGGGCGTTCATCTCGGCGCGACGGCGGTCGAGTTCCTCGTCGCTCACGTCCAGGTGCACCCGGCGGTTGGGGATGTCGAACTCGATCGGGTCGCCATCCTCGACCAGCCCGATCACGCCGCCCGAGGCCGCCTCGGGCGACACATGGCCGACCGACAGCCCCGAGGTCGCGCCCGAGAACCGCCCGTCGGTGATCAGCGCCGCCTTGTCGCCCAGCCCCACGGCCTTGAGCATCCCCGTCGGCGTCAGCATCTCGCGCATTCCCGGCCCGCCGCGCGGCCCCTCATGGCGGATCACCACGACGTGACCGGCCTGCACGGTGCCGTTGCGGATCTTTTCCAGCGCCTCCTCCATGCTTTCGCTGACGATGGCGGTGCCGCGGAACTGCCAGAGGTTCTCGGGCACGCCCGCGCTTTTGACCACGCAGCTGTCGGGGGCCAGGTTGCCGCGCAGGACCGCCAGCCCGCCTTCGGCGGTAAAGGCGTGGTCCGCATCGCGGATGACCCCGGTTGCGCGGTCGGTATCCAGTTCGCGGAACCGGCTGGACTGGGAAAAGGCGCGGATCGACCGGATGCCGCCGGGCCCGGCGGAGAACAGCCTGCGCGCCTCGTCGTTGGCGGGATCGGTGATGTCCCATTCCGCCGCGTATTCTGCCACCGGCTTGCCCAGCGCGGTGGGGTTGTCGCGGTTGTAGAGCCCCGCCTTCAGCAACTCGGAGACCACCGCCATAACGCCGCCGGCGCGGTGCATGTCCTCGATGAACACCTCATGCGCCGAGGGCGACACCTTGCACAGGCAGGGGGTTTCGCGGCTGATCCGGTCGAAATCGTCGATGGTGAAATCCACCCCGGATTCCTGCGCGACGGCCAGCAGGTGCAGGATCGTGTTGGTCGAGCCGCCGATTGCCATGGTCATGCGCACCGCGTTTTCCAGCCCCTCGCGGGAACAGATCGCGCGCGGCAGGACACTGTCATCGCCGTCGCGGTAATAGGCATGGGCCATCCCGACGATCCGATGCGCGGCCTTGCGGAACAGGTCCTCGCGGTCGGTATGGGTGGCGACGATGGTGCCGTTGCCCGGCAGCGCCAGCCCCAGCGCCTCGGTCAGGCAGTTCATCGAGTTTGCCGTCCCCATCAGCGCGCAGGAGCCGCAGGTGGGGCAGGCGCTCTCTTCGACCGCGTCGATTTCGGCCTGGGTGGCGTCCGGGGCCCCGGCGACATAGATCGTGTCGATGGCGTCGATGCGCCGGGTTTTGCCGCGATAGTCGAACTTGCCCGATTCCATCGGCCCGCCGGACACGAAGATGGTGGGAATGTTCAGCCGGTTCGCCGCCATCAGCATCGCCGGGGTGATCTTGTCGCAGTTCGACAGGCAGATCAGCGCGTCGACCGCATGGGCGTTGGCCATGTATTCCACCGCGTCGGCGATGATCTCGCGCGAGGGCAGCGAATACATCATGCCCTCGTGCCCCATGGCGATGCCGTCATCGACGGCGATGGTGTTGAACTCCTTGGGCACCCCGCCCGCGGCGCGGATTTCCTTGGCCACCAGCCGGCCCAGCGCCTGCAGGTGCACATGGCCGGGAACCATCTCGGTAAAGGAATTGGCGATACCGATGATCGGGCGCCCGAATTCCTCGGGCGCGGTGCCGGTGGCCCGCCACAACGCGCGCACGCCCGTGTTCATCGGTCCGACCGTCACCCTGTCTGATCGCAGTTTCATCTCGGTTGTCTCCTCTCAGGCAGCTTCGGACTGCGCGCCCAGAATGGCAGCACGCAGGGCGTCGCGTTTGGTTTGCGCCGCGGCGGCGTGGCGTTCGCGCACATGGCCGTAGCCGCGGATATGTTCGGGCAGGTCCAGCAGCTCGGTCAGCGCCTCGGCCGCGCCGGTGCCCCGGTTGGCCAGGGCAAGGTCGATATCGTCGTGATAATCGGCCAGCAGGCGGCGCGAGAGCCTGGCCTCGGCATTGTTGCGGAACGGGTCGAGCCGCGTGCCGCGCAACGCCCGCAGCCGGTTCATCCAGGTAAAGAACCGCAGCGCGGTCTTGCCCCTGACCGGCCCCTTGACCGGCTTGCCGGTCCTGGGATCGGTGCCGCCATATGGCCAGGCCCCGAAATGGAAGGTCAGTTCCATGTCGCCTTCGAAGGTCTCCTCCAGCGTCTTGCGGAACGAGGGCTTGGAATAGAGCCGCGCCACCTCCCATTCATCCTTGACCGCCATCAGCTTGTAGAGCCCGCGTGCCACCGCCATCTGGGCGGCCGCCGGCAGGTCGGCCGCGCGGATCTCGGCCATGCGGTCGGCATAGCGACGGGCAAAGGCGGCGTTCCCGTAGGCGGTCAGTTCCTCGATCCGGCGCGCCACCACCTCGTCCAGCGAGGGGGGCCGGTGCGCCTCGAGCAGGACCGGCGCGTCATCGCCCATCAGCCGCCGCGCGGCGTCAGGCTCGGCAAATGCCAGCCGGCCCAGGCTGAAGGCCTGCCTGTTGCGGTCGACGGCCACGCCGTTCAGTTCCATGGCGCGGTGGATCGCCTCCAGGGAAATCGGGATGCCGCCCTGCTGCCAGCACGCGCCCATCAGCACCATGTTGGCAAAGACCCGGTCCCCCATGACCGCCTCGGCCAGCTCCTGCGCGTCCAGCGCCCGGGCGTCATCGCCCAAAACGCGGGTCATACGCTGGAACTGCTCGTCGCCGTTCAGCTGCCAGTCGGGGTTCTTGGAGAACTCCGAGGTCGGCACCACGGTCCGGTCGGTCACCGCCACGGATTTGCCCGCGGTCAGCTTGGACAGCGCCTCGTCGCCCGCCGCGACCACCAGGTCGCAGCCGATCAGCGCATCCGCCTCGCCGGCGGCGATCCGGGTGGCGCGCATGTCCTCGGGGCGGGTGGCGATCTTGATATGGCTGTGGACCGCGCCGTATTTCTGCGCCAGCCCGGTGATGTCGAGATTGGACGAGAAATAGCCGTCGGCATGGGCCGCCACCGCCAGCGTCTGACCCACGGTGACCACGCCGGCGCCGCCGATGCCCGAAACCAGGATAGACCACGACCCGTCGATGGTGCGGGTGGCGGGCAATGGCAGGTGGCCGACCTCGATCACCGCCGCGTCGCGCCGCACCTTGCGCGGGGTGGCGCCGGTGACGGTGACGAAGGACGGGCAGAACCCCTCGACGCAGGAGAAATCCTTGTTGCAGGACGACTGGTTGATCTTGCGCTTGCGCCCGAACTCGGTCTCCAGCGGCTCGATCGCCATGCAGGCCGAGACCGTGGAACAATCGCCGCAGCCTTCGCAGACCTCGGGGTTGATGAAGACCCGCTTGTCCGGATCGGCCCATTTGCCGCGCTTGCGCAGGCGGCGGCGTTCGGTGGCGCAGGGCTGGTCATAGATGATGACGGTCACGCCGGGTTTCTGGCGCAGCTCCTTCTGCACCAGTTCCAGTTCGGTGCGCGGATGCACGGTGACGCCGGTGCCGAGGTCCTTGCCGTCGTATTTCTCCGGCTCGTCGGCCACCAGCGCGATCCGCTCGACCCCTTCGGCCCTGAGCTGGCGCACCATCTGTTCGGGGTTGATCTCGCCGTCATGGGGCTGCCCGCCGGTCATCGAGACGAAACCGTTATGCAGCAGCTTGTATGTGATCGGCGCGCCAGCCGCGACCGCCGCCCGGATCGCCATCAGGCCCGAGTGGAAATAGGTGCCGTCGCCCATGTTGGCAAAGACGTGTTTTTCATCCGTGAATGGGAACTGGCCCAGCCACATCGCCCCTTCGCCGCCCATGTGGCTGACCGAGTTGGTCTTCATCGGGTCGCGCAGCATCGCCATCGTGTGACAGCCGATCCCGGCCAGCGCGCGGCTGCCATCGACCACCTGCGTCGAGCGGCCATGCGGGCAACCGGCGCAGAAGGACGGCAGCCGCATCGCTCCGGCCCCGAGCGCGACCGGCGCTTCGGGGCGGTTCGGCAGCGACAACCCGCAGGCCGGATCGGTTTCGTTCGCCACCCGCACCAGAACGCGGGTGATCTGGCCGGGGTCGATCTCACCGGCATTGGGAAAGGCGCAGTCGGCGGCATCCGGCGCATAGGCCTGCCCGGCAAAGGTCTTGCCGACGATGCGCGGGGCCATGTCCGAACCGTAGAGGATTGCGCGGATCTGGTCTTCGAGCAGCGGCCGCTTTTCCTCGACCACGATGATCGTGTCGAGCCCGCTGGCGAAATCGCGGATGGCCCCGGCATCGAGCGGCCAGACCATCCCGACCTTGAGCCGTTTGACCGGCAGGCCGCGGATCTTGCCGTCGCGATAGCCCAGCCCGGCCAGCGCCTGCGACAGGTCCTGCCACGCCTTACCCGCGGCGACGATGCCGATACGGGCCTCGTCGGGGCCGTCCTGCCGGTTCAGCCCGTTGGCGCGGGCATAGGCCAGCGCCTTGCCCAGCTTCACGTCCCACAGCAGCCGTTCCTGTTCGGCCACCGGAACGAAGGGCTTGATCGAGCTGTCCGGCACCTCGCCCTCGGGCAGCACGATCCGGGGGCTGTCGGGCGAGACATGGACCGAGCCGCCGCCCTCGACCACGTCGGTCACCAGCTTCATCCCGGCAAGGGTGCCGGCATAGCGGCTCATCGCGATTCCGTGGAGGCCCATGTCCAGAACGTCCTGCGCATTGGCGGGCGCCAGCAGCGGCGCGCCGAGCGAAGCAAAGTTCAGGTCAGAATAGCAGGCAAGCGTCGAGGATTTCGCGCCGTGATCGTCGCCCACCAGCAGCAGCGTGCCGCCCCGGGGGTTGGTGCCGGCGAGATTGGCGTGCCGGATCGGGTCCATCGACCGGTCCAGGCCCGGCGCCTTGCCGTACCAGATCGAGAACACCCCATCCACCTTCGCGCCGGGGAACAGCCCCACGAGCTGCGCGCCCCAGGTGGCGGTGGCGGCGATGTCCTCGTTCAGCCCCGGCTGAAAGACGATGTTATGGGCCTTCAGCGCCGCCTCGGCCTGCCACAGGCTCATGTCATAGGTGCCCATCGGCGAACCCCGGTAGCCCGAGATGTAGCCGCCGGTGTTCAGCCCCGCCGCCGCATCGCGCTTGCGCTGCTGGATCGGCAGCCGCACCAGCGCCTGCATGCCTGTCATGTAGACCCATCCTTCGTCCTGGGTCAGACGGTCTTCCAATGTCATTTCCAGCCGCTTGGCGGGGACATGAACGGTCATCCTGTCGTCCTTTCCTGGGTGCGGGTCAGTCAAGCAGACCCGAGGTTGCGATCGGGCGCAGATAACGGGTCATCTGCATGTTGGGGGTGGTCGAATAATACGCGATCACGGCGTCCCTGGACGGCGAGACATAGAGCCCCTGGTCCATGAAACCGCCCTTGTAGAGATCCCCGTCCGGCCAGATGCAGTCCCATTGCCGGGCATTGCCCAGCATGGTGTCGTCGCCGAACCGGTCGATGAACACCGGGCCGTCATGGCCGTTGAGGAAAAAGGACCGGTCGCGGGTGCCGGTCTGGATCCGCCGCAGGGTGTCGCCGCTGACGACCTGCCTGTCCGCCACCCGGTTCCAGCCCGGCGTGAACAGCATGCCGAACCGCGCGAGATCGCGCAGGCGGCTGGACACCACGCCATGCGCCAGCGCCACCCCGTCGGGCGACAGATGGACCTGCAGCGCCGCCTCGGCGCCCACATGCGACCATGCGCGCGCGCGGAACATCTCGGACCAGGGCTGGCCTGAAACCGCCTCGGCCAGCAGCACCAGCACCTGCGTGCAGGGCGAGCCATATTCGAATTTCGCGCCCGGCGTGTCGGAACGGCGGCTCGCCTGCAGCACCTCCAGGAGGGTTTCGACACGCCCGCCATGGGGGGCATTGAACTCGGCCAGGAACGCCCGGATCGCGATCGAGGACGGATCGCTGCGGGTGACGTCGTTTTCCTCGCAATCCATGCCCGGCGTCATGTCGAGGGCGTCGCGGACGGCCACGTCATGCCAGTCGGTATCGCGCAGCGCGGGCAGGTAGTCGCCGATGCCGCGGCTTTCGTCGATCGCGCCATCCTCGATCAGGTGCTCGATCATCAGCCCCGCCAGCGGCTTGGCGCAGGACGCCCAGAGATGTGAGGCATCGGCGCGCATGCCGGGATAGGCCTCGGCCAGGACCTGGCCGCCCTTGATCACGGCAAAGCCGCGCGCACCGCTTTCGGGATGGTGCAGGAAGTCGCGCAGGCTGAGCCGGCCCAGGTCCGTTTCAGCCATGATGTCGAAGAGGCGCGGCTCGGACGCTTGGCCCAGCGGCGCGGGCGGGCGGGGGCTCTGGATCACCGCCGTCGGCATCGCCTCGGCGATATGGGTGCACCACCAGCGCGCGACATCGCCGCATTCGAGCAGCTTCGACACCGTGACCTGCGCCCGCAGGCGGGCGGTTTCCTCGGCCGAGTAGAAATCCTGTGCCACGTTCATGTCAGCAACCTTTCCATTCATTTTTTCGCCTGCCCCGCTCACAGCAGCCCCAGCGACAGCCACGGAAGCAGGGTGATCAGGATCAGCCCGATGATCATCACGCCGATATAGGGCAGCACCGCCATCACCAGTTCGCCGAATTTCTGCTTGAAGGTGACCATGGCCACCATCAGGTTCAGGCCCACCGGCGGCGTGAGATAGCCGATTTCGAGGTTCACGATCATGATGATCCCGAAATGCACCGGGTGGAAGCCATAGGCCTGCGCCACCGGCATCAGGATCGGACCGAGGATCAGGATGGCCTCGTTGGTGGTCATGAAGGCGCCGACCGCCAGCAGGATCAGGTTCACCACCAGGATGAAGGCGATGGGGCTGTCGATATAGGCGCTGGCCAGGTCGACGATCTGCGCGGCCACCCGGTATTCGGTCAGGATCAGGTTCAGCGACAGCGCCACCGCGATCAGCGGGAACAGCGCGCCGCCCAGCTTGGCGGTTTCGGTGACCACGTTGAAATACATCTTCGGGGTCATCTCGCGATGCACGAAGAACTCGATCACCAGCGCATAGACCAGCGCCACCGCGGCGCTTTCGGTGGGCGAGTAATAGCCCGAGTAGATCCCGCCGAGCAGGATCACCGGGAACAGCGCCGCCCAGATGCCTTCGCGCAGCGCGGTGCCCAGTTCGGCCCAGTCCATCCGCTGCGCCGGCTGATGGCGGTTGGCCCAGACCGCATACAGCGCCATCAGCGCGATCAGCACCAGCCCCGGCATCACGCCGGCCAGGAACAGGTCGACGATCGAGGTTTCCGTCACCAGCCCGTAGAGGATCAGCGGGATCGACGGCGGGATGATGATCCCCAGCGTGCCGCCCGACACCACGGTGCCCAGCGCGAAGCGATTGGTATAGCCCGCTTCCTTCATCGCCGGGTAGAGAACCGATCCCACCGCGATCATGGTCACGATGGACGAGCCGGAAATCGCCGCGAAGACGGCGCAGCTGATGATCGCCGCCACGCCCAGCCCGCCGCGGGTGGGCGCGGTCAGCGCCCGGACGATGCGCACCAGCCTGCGGGCGGCGCTGCCCTCGGTCATCACCGCGCCGCACAGCAGGAACAGCGGCACCGACAGGATCAGCTCCTTGTTGAGCGAGGTCCACATGTCCTCGACGATGTAGTCGAGATAGCCGTGCCCCCAGACCAGATGCACATAGGCGATGGCGGCGATCAGCAGGATGGTCAGCGGCTGGCGCAGCACCAGCAGCAACGTGATCAGGGCAAGAAGACCGAGCGCGCTCATTCCGGCATCTCCTCACGGGCGGGGGCAGTGGCGGGCCAGATGGCAAAGAAGACATAGCGCAGGCCGGCCGAGGCAAAGCCCAGGGGGATCACGCTCTGGATGATCCAGACCGGCCAGTCGAGCCCCGGCATCACCGTGCCAATATCGCGTGACGCGGCCACGAAGACGTATCCGTAATAGGCCACCGCGAGAAACAGCGCGCCGCTCAGCGCGTTGGCCAGACGGTCGATCGCCGGTCCCCAGCGTTCGGGCACCCAGCCAAAGGCCACGCGCGGGACGATCTGGGTGCCGGTGGCGACGCTGATGCCGAGGCCGGAAAAGGCGCCGATCACCAGCATGAACAGGGCGATCTTGCCCGATCCGTAGATGCCGGTTGATCCCATCTCGAAGCCGAGCGTCTGTCCGACCGGCCCGATCACCTCGCGGCCCGCGACATCGGCGAATATCAGGGCGCCGATCAGGGTAAAGGCGATCACGGCGATCCAGCGTTCCAGCAGGTGCCAGCCGTTCAGGAACCGTGTCACGGCCGTAGGTACGGTATTGGATGTCATGGCGAAGGGTCCTCTTGCTTCCGGGCGCCGCCCGGTGGCGGCACCCGTCCGTCAGAGTTCGACAGAGGTCAGGAGCCGCAGGCGGCCTTGCCGTCTTCCATCAGTTTCAGGATGGCGGCACCGTCCTCGCCGTATTCCGCGGCCATCGCCTGCCAGAACGGCGGCAGCTTGTCGCGGAACGTGGCGGCCTGCTCGGCGCTGACCTCGACGATCTTGCCGCCGCCCGAGGTGTGGAGCTCGCGCATCTTGTCCTCGAAGCCGAACACCTCGTCCATCACCTGTTTCGAGTTGAAACCCGCAAAGGCCCGTTTCACCGCGTCCTGGTCCTCGGGGCTCAGCTTGTCCATCACGCGCTGGCTCATGGCGAACATGGCCGGCCCGTTGCTGTAGTTGTATTCGTTCACGATCGGGTAGATCTTGTTGAACCCCGACGGGATGTAGAACGTGTAGACGGTCGGGTAGAAATCGATCAGGCCGGTCGACGCCGCCGAGGCCGCTTCGCCCGGGCTGACCGGCACCGGGTTCGCCCCCAGCGCCTTCCAGTATTCGGTGTTGATCTTGTTGACCGAGATGCCGACCTTCAGGCCCTGCACGTCCTCGGCTTTCGTGATCTCGCGGTCGGACATCAGAAAACCGTTGCCGACCTCGGCCCAGGTGCCGAAATAGACGCCCTTGGGGCCCAGCCGCGCGCGCAGCTCGTCGGTCAGGTGGTTGTCCTGCACGCAGGCGCGCTGGTCGTTGGAATCGAAGAAGCCGTAGAGCTGCATGAGCCCGACCTCGGGTGCCTGCTGCGCCCCGGCGCTGATGGTGTAGAGGCCCAGTTCGATCCGGCCCCGCGCCAGCTGCGCCAGCGTGTCGTTTTCGGTGCCGAGCTGCGAGTTGAAATAGGGCTCGACCCTGAGCCGCCCGTCGCTCTCTTTGGCGATCGCTTCCGCCAGGCGGTTCACCTGCGCGCCCCAGGGCGTCGGTTCCGGTGCCACCGTCGCCAGTTTCAATACGGTTTCGGCCTGCGCGGCGATGGTGAGGCCGGCAGTCAGCGCGCCGGCGGCCACGAGTGTCCTGATAATCTTCATATGTCCTCCTGTAACCCTTGCGGGTTGTCCTGTGCGCACAGGCTGTCGCAGAACCAACATTCAAACAAATTTACATTTCTTGATTTTACATTCGTGATGTGAATAATTCAGGCTAACCCGCCGGAATCGTTGCGCCGCCGGACCCGGCGGGCCGATCCGACGTTGCGTCAGAAAGCTGCGGGAAGGGCGGAAAATGCAGAATCTCACCCAGTTGCAGCACTTCCAGCTGGTTGCACGCGAAGGCAGTTTCGGCCGCGCCGCGGAACTGGCCCGCATCACCCAGCCGGCGCTCAGCAACTCGATTCGCGCGCTCGAGGACCGGCTGGGGTCGCAACTGATCGAACGATCGGAACGGCCGGTCCGGCTCACCCCGTTCGGGCGGAGCATCCTGGACCGGGTCGACCGCGTGCTGTTCGAGGCCCGCAACCTGGACCAGGAACTGGCCAATCTCGCCGCCGGCAAGAGCGGGCATGTCCGCGTCGGCATGACGGCGACGTTCTCGACCAGCCTCGCCGGCCCGATCATCGCCGAATGGCACCACGCCAACCCCGATGTGAAGCTCGACCTCGTCATCGACGAAACCGTGAAACTGTTGCCCGGACTGCGCGACGAGGCGCTCGACCTGATGGTCGGCGATGTCCGCGATCTGCCCGGCAATTCCGGTGAATTCGACTATGTCGAAATGCCGCCGCACAAGGGCGGCGCGTTTTGCCGGTCAGGTCATCCGATCCTGAAAATCCGCAGACCCGTGCCGGAAGATCTCGCGCGGTATCGCTTTGCCGGGACCCATTTTCCCGCCGAGGTTGCCGATGCCATTGCCCGTTTTCTCGGCGGGGCGGATCAGGCGCGGGACCTGATCGTCATCAACAGCCACAACATCGCCGCTCTGCGCGACGCCGTGGCCGAAAGCGACCTGATCCTGCTGACGACCGGCGGCACGGTGCGCAACATGCTGGCGCTCGGCATTCTCAAGCGCATCCCGATCGATTTCGACATTGTCGGACTGTGGTCCGTCGTCACCCGCAAGGGCCGCGTCACCCATCCGGCGGTGCCGCAGCTGATCCGCAAGATCACCGAAGTCAGCCGCCGCGAACATGACCACCGCCTGACCCCCTATACCTCGCAATACATGCGCAGATGAACGCAGGCGCGGCCATCAGATGGTCCGTTCGCGGTTGAACCTGCGCGAGGGCAATGCCGGTGCCGGGATCAGGCAAACCCGGCGGGGTCCGGCGCCTCGGGCGCGGGAAACGCGCGCCAGGCGCCGCGCCAGTAATCGGTGAGGGCGCGCAGCAGGTCGGGGCCAAGCTCCAGGCGGGCAAAGGGGTGCGGGGCGAAATCCGGGGCGCTCCGCACGGTCGCGGGAAGATCGGCGATCTGCCACAGCCCCCGGGTCAGCGCAAAGCTGGCGATCAGCAGGCCGACGCCCTTGCCGGAGGGCAGCGCCAGCGCCTCTTCCACCGCGTGGCCGGTGTTCTCGAGGATCTCGGCGAACCGGAGCTTGAACTCGAGAAGCCTGTCATCGGACAGATTGGGCGCGAGCAGCGCGTAGCCCATCGAATCAAGGCGCATCAGCGACGGGTTCGCCACGATATGCCCGGCCAACTGCGCGATGAAACCGGCCACCTTTTGTTCTGGCGTCCCCGGCGCCGACCTGAAGAACCGGTTCACCCGGTCGATGAAGGCCCGCCATTCCCGCACCTGGAGCGTGACGAATATCTGTTCCTTGCTGTCGAAATAGAGATACACCGTGCCTTTGGCCAACCCGGCCCGCGCGGCTATGGCCGCCACCGACGGCAGGCGGCGGGTGTCCTGCAGGTAGAGGTCCAGCGCGGCCGTCAGGATGTCCTGCTGCCGCGCTGCCTTGTCCTCGGCGCCGGTGGCATATCGCACCATCGGATCAGCTGGCGTTGCGGAGCGAACGGCCCATCATCCGCAGCATCACCCCGCGCGGCATCAGGCGCGATGAAAATGCTGTCAGCCGGTTCATTCCGCCGGCGATGACACTGCGCCGGCCCTTCAGCATCGCCTTGATGCCGATCGCGGCGGTCTGCGCGGGCGCGAGCATGGTCGAGCGCAGCATCGCGCTGGGCTTGTGGCCCGAGACGGACAGGAACCCGGTATTCATGATGCCCGGCGACAACAGCGTTGACCCGGTATTTGGTTCAGATGTCTGCGGCCAGTATCTCCAGGGCGTCCTGTTTCCTTGCCGACAGGACGAGGTTGTAGCCGCGTGCCGCGAGCTGTGCCGCGAACTCGGCGCCCAGGCCCCCTGTCGCGCCGGTGACCAGCGCCCATTTTCCATTGCCATTCATGTCAGATCTCCAGATGACCACCGGCGGCAGCTATTATGACCACCGGTCATTTTCAACCCTTGGCTAAAGTTGTTCCGATGTAATCGGGGTTCGAGGTTGGTGGATGCAACGGACAGTGCCGCAACCGCGACAAAAGCCACCCGTCGCAAATGACCCTTGCCCAGTTCGCAAACCGCCGTGGCAGCGGCACGCAGCACCGCGAAATCCAGAGCTTGCAGACCTGCCGATGGGATCGGGATGCCCGCAGACGCGATCAGAGATCTGCGTCAGACAAACATCAATACCGGTCAGCCGCCGGGATGTTGCGATCTGCTCGTGAGACAGGTTGGGACAGCGCCTCTCACACCGATCGGCGGCTCACCTTGGGTTCGCCGCGGCCTTATCCCGCCGCGCCATCAACCCCCGCCGGACCCCGGCCGAAACCTGCCTGTCACCGCACGGATCGGAGCCGTGATCCGCCAGGACCGGCTCTGGTAGATCTGGTCCAGCGCCTTGCGGTGCGCCTGCGCGGCCTGGCGCTGCGCCTGCTTGGCTTCGCGTTCGACCTGTTTCTTCATATTCTCGGTGCGCCGGTTCAGATCGGTGATCTGGATCTCAGCCTGTGTCAGCCGTGCCTTGAAACGCGCCTCCAGCCGGGTTTCCAGATTGTCATAGGCCTCGGTAAGGGTTCGATAGGCATCACGGTTTGTGGCTGCATCCGCTTTCGCCGCCTGCAACGCATCCCGATGTTTTGCGCGCTCGTCGCGCAGGGTCTTGTCGTGTTCCGCCTTCTGCGTCCGGTTCTCTTCGGCCAGCGACCTGTTGCGCGCCTGCAGTTGCTGGATATCGGTCTGCATCCGGGTCATGGTCTTTCTGGCATTTTGCAGCTCCTGCTGCAGACCGCGCGTGAGCTGGTCGAGCCCCTGCAACGCGAACTGGACCTTTTGATCCACCTCGCCGTTCCCGCCTGTCTGCGGCGCGGCGGTCTGTGCCGTCCTGTCCGCTTCCGCACGCAACGCGTTCATGATCTCTGCCAGTTCATCGGCGGCATCTTCGCCTTTCAGGGTTTCCTGCACGGCGGAAAGTCGCAGCATCATGTCGCTGTCTTCAGGGCTTGCCTTCATCTTTCCCTCGGGTCCGTATTCGTTCTGGAAAAATCTGCTTTCTCTCATCGCCTTGGCCAGGGAAAGCATGAGCCGGGCATCTTTCAGATCACCGGCGCGGAGGGTCTTGTCGCCTGATTGCGCGATCCTGTCCGAGAGATCGACAAGGACATTCGATACCTCGATGGGCTCGGCAGTGGCGCGGTCCAGCTTTGCATGAAACACCTCGTCGCCCTGCGCCTCGGGTTCGGGCAGCCCGGCCAGCCCGGCCAGTTGCGACAAGGCACCGTGCGGATCCGATCGCCATCTTTCAAACGGCAGGATGACCGTATCGTCGGGCGCATCGCGCAGCGTGTAATACTGGCGCTGCAGGCAGCGGGCCTGGGCGAGGTCGGACCGCGTTCCACAGGCCATGTCAAACGAGTGGAGCGTTTCCAGAATGTCGCGCGTGGCCCATACGAATCGGAGTTCCACTCCGACCGTCTCTGCTGCCCTCTGCCAGAGCGGCAGGAAAACGGCAGCCAGGGGGAACTCGATGGCGAGTAGCCGACCGTTCGCCCGCCTGGTTTCTTCCTGCAGATAGGTGGCCAGGGCCGCTTGGGCCTTGTGCACGTCGGTGTTCTCGCGCCACCCGCCGGGCCGGAAGGTGATGAAGTCGCCAAGCGCGCGCCAGACGCCGTTCATCAGGTCGCGAATGCGGGTGTCTTCCCCGGTGCCCCGCTGGTTCGCCTCGCTGGGCGGGACCGTGTGATCGGGAACATAGGCCCCCAGTTTCTGCAGCGCCTGCATCGTCAGCGAGGTGCCGCTGTGCCCGGTTCCGACGACAAGCAGCGCCCTGGGCTTCTGTTCGGAGGCGGGGTTCATTTTATGGTTCCTGTCGCGCAACTCTGCGATTTCATGCCGCTTTGATCCATTGCTGGCGCGTTCTGTTGCGGCCCCCGCTCGGATGGTCGATATGAACCTGGGTCAGGGAGACAATCCAGCATGGAATTGTCGGCACCCGAATAGAGGGGCTGAAACCGACCCCTGAGTTGGCGGCTGACTTTCCATGTGTGACGGGAGTCGTCCTTTGACCGGAAGACCACGATGCTGCTGGTGTTTGCACAGACATATCGTGCATTGCTGGTGCAAACACGGTCCTGCCAATCTGTATCGGCGGCGTTGCGGGCGACCGGGGAAAACGCCGGAATTCTGCCATTCCTGATCGCGGACAGGCAGGCACCCGAAACATGGAAGTGATCCTGAGGAACGAAGAAGCTGGGGCAGGAGCGATGCTGTGCAAAAGCCGTTTCGTCCGGTTCTTCGAAATAGAAGATCGGGCTCAAACGCCCGCAGACATCCGCTTGCGATGCGCGATAGTAATAGGCGAGATCCTCCAGGTAAAAGCTGGAATAGAAATCGTCATCGTCCATCTTGGCCCAGAAATAGCCCGTTGCGGCGGCGATGGCGCGATTGAGGCATTCCCCGATATTGGCGCTTTCACTGAGAAAGTAGACATGCTCGTTCTCGTGCAGATCGGGCAGATCGATCGCTTCATCGGTGTTCATGACCACGATCAGTTCGCGATCGGGCCAGGTCTGGCGGCGGAACGTGGCGAGGATGTCGGGCAGCAACCAGATGCGTTTAGTGGGCACGACGGCAGTGCCGCGCAGGGGGCGTTGCGGAACGGCCGAGGCGGCAGCATCGCCGAGAATGGCGGACGCATGGTCCGCCGTCCAGACATGATGGCGCATCACGTCGCGATACAATGCCAGCCATCGCCGTTCGCGGAGCCAGAGCGCCCTGAACGTCAGGCGCAGGCGCATCAGATCGACAGGTGCGAATATCCGGTCGAGGGCGTTGAGGATCGTGCTTTCGCCGGGCGGGTCACCAAACATCACCGGGATCGCCCCCGATGCGATCGCATCGAGCGCGAGTTCCTCCAGCTCTCCCATGGTGCGCAGGCTGGTGCCCGGTATGATCACGATCCCCGCGTGCTGCATCAGCATTCGTTGCTGATGCCGTGACAGGTCCGACGCCATGGCCAGTTGCCGCGACGGCATTCGCACCTGCAGGGAGCGTGGCACGAATTGATAGCGGAATTCGGCGATCAGGCAGGTGTCGTCGCCCGCCTTGTCGAAGAAATCCGCGAAATCGGGAAACTGGAACAGATCGGATCCGGCAGGCACCAGCACCCGATCCCAGTTCCGCCCCTGCAGGGAAAACGGGCTGCAGGCAGTGGGGTCGGTGCTGCGGGGAACAACGACCGGTGTCCTCGGAAGGCCGGACCAGTCGCGTGCGCCTTCGACGGTGACGGCCGACGTCCGATCCAGCGCCTCGCGCCACATGTGAACGGCAGACGGGCTGGTGGTGACCACCATCCGGGTGTCAATCCCGGCAGTGTCCGCAAGTTCGAACAGCCGTTTTCCGGCTTCGGGCAAGGCACCCGTCAGGCTGCTGAAGGCCAGCGACCAGTCACCCGGTGCGCTGTCATTCACGGTCTCGATCAGGATCAGGTCCAGATCCAGCATCGCGATCTGGGTGTCGCAACAGGTCTCGCGCAGCCAGACGACGTGACAGAACCCGTCCAACCGTTCGCGCAGCCGCGCCGATCCGATGAACCCGACCCGCGCCGTCGCACCGTTCGCGGCCCGGAGCCGCGCCATGCGGAGATCGTAATCATCCGCGTCAGCACTGCCTTCCAACTCTGCCAGAACCGCATCCCAGTCGCCGGTGGCGCTATGCCAGCGTGCCAGCACGCGCGCTTGTTCGACGGGCACGTCGCGCAGCAGGGTTCGGGCGGGATGGTCCGCCGATGCTCCATATTCCGACGCAAAGTCCTGCCAGCGCTCTGCCGCCGTTTTCTGCAGGGATGCGATCAACTGCCCTGCCTCGCGTGGCCAGAACAGGTCAAGCGGGGCAAGCTCCAGCACCTCGGCGACGACGCCCTCGGGCAACGTGATCTCCAGGCGGTCGGCATCCGGTGGCGCGACAAGGTAACGCGATGCCGTGCCCGCGTTTCGCTGCCGGTCCGAGCCTGCCGGCGCTGGCAGCGTTTCTACCCGGCACGGGTCGGCATGCGGAAGCGATCTGGTCTGGCAGAACAGGTCGGCCGTCACCTTGCGGTCATCCGCCGAAAGAAACAGCAACCCGATCTCGGTCACCCAGTCGTGGGGCATCCCGTCGCCTGCGCAGAGGCGAATACGCAGCTGGTATGTCTCACCGGGGCGGACGGAAAAGGAATGGGTCTCGCTCATGTGTGTCCGCCACCTGGTTACCGCCCACGCACCGGTTGCCGCCTGTCACGACGAACCCTGCGAGCCCATCGGTATTGCTTTGGGCCGAACCTTGTCAACCAGCCGCCCCGGCGTTGCGTTTCCCTGTCATAGACGCCGGCCTGGCTCCGCCGGCCATGCGATGACTTTGGAAACCGGCCGGTCCTCACGGTCCTGCCGTCGCCGTGCACCCCGCATGCGGGGCGGGGCGGGGCCGCCGGATCCCCGTTTCCGGCGCCGGGGCAATGGGCGCCGGGAACAGGCGGTGGAACGCCGGAACGCCGAATATCGGCCGTGCCCGTGTTGCAATGGCCCGTGCTGTGTTATGATGGAGGCCTGACCGCTCTGGTGGGTCCACAAAACATCCCGGTCACGGACCGTTGTGTTCGCATGCGGATCGTTCAGACAAGCCTCGTGTCGACCTGAACAAGGAGTAGAATCATGAAGAAGCTGGCAGCCGTTGCCCTGCTGTCTCTTGCAGCGGCATCCCCGATTCACGCTCAGGGCACATCATTCTGGGAAGGCGGCTATGTCGGTGGCCAGATCGGGTATACCTATGGCGATTTCAGCCTGAATCTCGGCAATTTCGACAATGACAGCGTCATCGGCGGTCTGACCCTCGGTTACCTCTGGGCCGTTGGAAGCGGTTGGTATCTCGGCCCGGAATTCCAGTATGATTTTGCCGATGTCACGGTGGTGGACCCCAATACCGGCAATACCGCGACGCTGGACCAGATCGGTCGCCTGAAGCTCATCGCGGGCCGGGAAGTCGGCAGTGGCTTTCTCTACGGCAGTATCGGCTATGCCTATGGCAATATCGACGGCCTGGGGGGCTTCCTGGATGGTGATGGCGACAGCTATGTGCTGGGCCTGGGATATGACTGGCAGCTGACCGACACCCTGTCCCTGGGCGGCGAATATCAGTTCCAGTCGTTCAAGAATATCGGAACCTCGGGGGGCGATGTCGACGTGAACTCGATCTACATCAAGCTCGCATACCGGTTCTGACCGGGCGATCCGGCGTAAATCCCGGTGTCGCCTTGTATTCGCACGCTTGGCGGCACCGGAAACTGCGCGCATAGTCGCCGGGGATGACAGGCGCGACCCGGTTCCGGGGCGGGCCGTTCTGTCGGTTTGGGCGAGGTGACGATGACAGATGAGGCGACACGGCTGACACGGGTCACGTCGAGCCACTGGGGCGCGTTCGAGGTTGATGTGGCGGGGGACCGGATCGTCGCGACCCGCCCGTTTTCCGGGGATCCCCAACCGCCGCGTATCCCCGAGATCCTGCCGGCGGCGGTGCACCACCGCTCGCGGGTGGCGCGCCCGTCCATCCGCCGTGGCTGGCTGGAACACCGCACCGCGGCGGGGCGGGGCAGCGAGGATTTCGTCGAGTTGCCCTGGGACGAGGCGCTCGATATCGCGGCAAAGGACATCGACCGGGTGCGCCGCACCCATGGGAACGACGCGATATTCGGCGGGTCCTACGGCTGGAGTTCGGCCGGGCGGTTCCACCACGCGCAAAGCCAGGTGCACCGGTTCCTCAACAGCATCGGCGGCTATGTCGCCTCGTTCGGCAGCTATTCCACCGGCTGTGCGCAGTCGATCATGCCGCATGTCTTCGGCGTGGATTTCCTGAAGCTGCTCTACGAGCACCAGGACGGCTGGCAGACCATCCACGACCACACCGAAACGCTGGTCATGTTCGGCGGCATCAACCCCAAGAATGCCCAGGTCAGCATGGGAGGCATCACCGAACACGAAACGGCCGGCTGGTTCGACCGCTTCGCCGCCAGCGGCATTCGCTGCATCAATATCGGCCCGCAGCGGTCGGACGCGCCCGAGGGGTGCGACTGGATATCGCTGCGTCCCGCCTCGGACACGGCGCTGATGCTGGCGCTCGCCCATGTGATCGAAACCGAAGGGCTGGCCGACCACGACTTCCTTGACCGCTATACCGTCGGATATGACCGGTTCCGGCCCTACCTGCTGGGGGAAAGCGACGGCTGCCCCAAGACCCCCGAATGGGCCGCGCCGCTCTGCGGGGTCGATCCCGAAACCATCCGCGCAACGGCGCGCCACATGGCCACGACCCGGACTTTCATCACCGTCGCCTGGTCGTTGCAGCGGGGCGAACACGGGGAGCAGCCCTACTGGATGTCGGCCGTTCTGGCGGCGATGCTGGGCCAGATCGGGCTCCCCGGCGGCGGTGTCGGCTATGGCTATGGCGCGATCGGCGGTGTCGGCAAGTCGCTGATCGGGCTGCGCGGCATGACCCTTCCGCAGCTCACCAACCCGGTCACCCGGGTGATCCCCGTCGCGCGGATCGGCGACATGCTGCGGAACCCCGGCCAGCGCTACGATTTCAACGGGCGGCGCGACACCTTCCCCGATATCCGGCTGATCTGCTGGGCCGGCGGCAACCCGTTTCATCATCACCAGGACCTGAACGCGCTTCACGAGGCATGGCAGCGCCCCGAGACGATCATCGTCAACGAACCGTGGTGGACCGCGACGGCGAAACGCGCCGATATCGTGTTTCCGGCCACGACGCCCTATGAGCGCGAGGATATCGGCCGGTCCAATCTCGACGATTACCTGTTTCACATGCCCCGGCTGATCCCGCCCGTTCACGAGGCGCGCGACGATTATGACATCTTTGCCGGCCTTGCCGCGCGTCTCGGCGCCGGCGATATCTATACCGAGGGGCTGAGTTCGGAGGACTGGATCGCCCGGCTCTACGCGGAATACAGGGCCTGCGGCGCTGAACAGGGCGTCGAGATCCCGGATCTGGAAACCCTGAAGGCAGAGAACTGGGTCCGGCTGCCGATCCGGTCGGACGGCCCCAACCGGACGCTGTTCGCCCCGTTCCGCGAAGACCCGGACCGCGCCCCCCTCGGCACGCCGTCCGGCAGGATCGAGATCTTCTCGGAAACGATCGACGGTTTCGGCTATGACGATTGTCCGGGCCACCCGGTCTGGCTGCCGCCGGCCGAATGGCTCGGGGCCGCCACGCCCGCGACCCCGCTGCATCTGGTGTCGCCGCAGCCGGGCGACAAGCTTCACAGCCAGCTCGAAAGTGCGTTGGCCGATGTCGAGGGCGCGCGGCCGGAAATCCTGATCCTCCATCCCCAAGACGCCGCCGCGCGCGGCATAGAAACCGGCGATCTCGTGCGCGTGTTCAACGCCCGCGGTGCCTGTCGTGCCCGCGCCCGCGTGTCGCGGGATATCCGGCAGGGTGTCGTCGCCCTGCCCACGGGGGCCTGGTATGGCGATCCGGGCGGGAATATCGACCCGCATGGCAACCCAAACGTGCTGACACGCGATGTCGGCACATCGCGCCTCGGGCAGGGCAGCAGCGCGCATACGGCGCTTGTCGACGTGGCGCGGCTGGAGGCCTGACGCGACCCGCGCGCGCGCCGGCAACACCGTCAATCGCCCGGGCGGGGGACGGGGTGTGGCAGGAGGTCGCAGGGAAATGTTGCGTCGTGCCGCTTCTCATCATATGATACGACTGTCCGAATTGCGGGAATCCCTGGTCGATGCAGGAACGGCAGATCCAACTTCTCGAGGCCATCGCCGGCGCGGCCAGCCCGCCCAGCGTGCGCGAGCTGGCGGAACTGACCGGGCTGCCGCGGGCCACGATCTACCGCAACATCACCTCGCTCGTCGATTGCGGCTTTGTCGAGACGGTCGATGGCGAGAACCGCTATGTGCTGGGGATGCGGTTCGTCAGAATCGCGCTGACCGGCAAATCGGATGCGCATGTCATCAACGCGACATCGGCGATGATGCTGAAACTGGTCCAGGAACTCGGTGAAACCGCGTTTCTCGCCCGCTATCGCGGCGGGCGCGTCGATCTGGTCCATATCGAGGTGCCGACCGATCCGACGCAATCCTATATCTATCCCGGTCTCGGCCCGCGCCCGGCCCATGCCTGTTCGGCCGCCAAGGTGATCGCCGCGTTCATCGCGCCGGAACTGCGCGACGACCTGGTCGAACCCTATCCGGTGCGGTTCAACCGGAACACCATCACCGATCCGGACCAGATCGCGCGCGAGATCGAGCAGGTGCGGCATCACGGCTATGCCATCTGCGACGGCGACATGGAGGACGGGGTCGCCAGTATCGCCGTGCCGATCGACATCGACCGGTTGGGCGCGATCTTCAGCATCGGGCTGGTCGGCCCGTCGAGCCGGATCACGCCGATGATGAACAGCCGGATCCTGCCGGTGCTCACCGCCGAGGCGGCGCGCGCGGCGGCGGCGATCCAGCATTGTTCGTTCATCGAGGCGGAAACCACGAATACCGAGGCTCCGGCCGCGGCACGGGAGGGCCGGGTCGGAGCGCATTGACATCATTCACGTTCAAGGGAGGAGATGAACATGAACAGACGGGAATTCAGCACGCTGGCGGCGTCGGCGATGGTATTGGGCGGCAGCCCGTTCCGCGCCTTTGCGGACGAAACCTGCCAGTCGCCCTATATGCCCAAGATCACCGGGACCGAGGAATTCATCTATGTCTGGACGCTCGGGGTCGAAGGGATGGGCGATGAGCAGGACAAGCTGGTCACCATCGACGCGCGCCCCGATTCGTCCACGCGTGGGCAGGTGATCAACTCGGTGTCGGTCGGCGGCCGCAACGAGGCGCATCACGGCGGGTTCAACTCCGACCGGCGCTATTTCTGGACCGGCGGGCTCGATACCAACCGGATCTTCATCTTCGATGTCCATTCCGATCCTTCGACCCCGAAGCTGCACAAGACCATCGACACTTTCGTGAAGGATTCGGGCGGTGTCGTCGGCCCGCATACGTTCTTTGCGCTGCCCGGCCGGATGATGATCTCGGGGTTGTCGAACGACGGCGATCACGGCGGGCGCACCGCGCTGGTCGAATACAGCGACGAGGGCGATTACCTCGCCACCTACTGGCACCCGACGGCCGAAGACATGCAGGGGGCCGAAGCGGTCGGCGACGCGGTCGCGGACGGGTTCGGCTATGACATCCGGGCGCTGATCCGCAAGAACATCATGCTGACCTCGTCCTTCACCGGCTGGTCGAACTACATGATGGATTTCGGCCAGATGCTGCAGGATGGCGAGGCGATGAAACGCTTTGGCAACACCGTGGTGCAATGGGACCTGCACACGCGGCAACCGAAAAAGGTGTTCAACGTGCCCGGCGCCCCGCTGGAAATCCGGTTCCCCTGGGGGGCGAATGCGAACTATGCCTTCACCTCGGCGGCGCTGACCTCGAAACTGTGGCTGATCTACGAGGATGACGGCGGCGAATGGCAGGCCAAGGAGGTGGCCGATATCGGCAATCCCGCCGATATCCCGCTGCCGGTCGACATCTCGATCGCCGCCGATGACCAGACGCTCTGGGTCAACTCGTTCATGGACGGCAAGACCCGGCTCTTCGATATCTCCGATCCCCACAATCCCAGCCAGATCTACGAAAAGCAGATCGGACGGCAGGTCAACATGGTCAGCCAGAGCTGGGACGGCAGCCGCGTCTACTATACCTCGTCGCTGCTGTCGCAATGGGACAAGAAGGGCGAAGACGACGAACAGTATCTCAAGGCCTATAGCTGGGACGGCACCGAGCTGACCGAGGACTATTCCGTCGACTTCTACGAGCTGAAGCTGGGACGGGCGCATATCATGCGCTTCGGCAGTTCGGCCCTCTACACGTCGTAGGCGCCCGGGATGCCGGGGCGGCGCGTCCGGTCCGGCATCCCGCACCGCGAAACAGGGAGATCCCGATGGCGTTGAAGACAGCTCTGGCGGCGATGGCTCTGGCCGCGGCGGGGGCGGCGGGCTGGGTCGTTCTCGACACCCGGCCGCCGTCGCCGCCGGCGGGATTCGCCGCCCGGTTCCCCACCGCCGAGGGGTTCGAGTTCGACCCCCCCGCGCCGGGCAGCTATGACCTGCTGCGGATCAAACCCGCGCCGGATGGCGAGCTGCTCGACATCCACGGAAACCTGTCGCGGCTGTCCGATCTGATGCGGGACAGGATCACGCTGGTCAGTTTCGTCTATCTCTCCTGCGGCGATATCGGCGGCTGCCCGCTGGCGATGTCGGTGCTGTTCGACATCCACGAGGCGAGCCTCGGCGTCCCCGGTCTCGGCGACGAGGTCCAGCTGATGACGATCAGTTTCGATCCCGAGCGCGACACGGTCGAGGCGATAGGCGCCTTTGCCTATCCCATCTCGATCGACCGCGATGCGGACAGGAAACTGCCCTGGCAGGTGCTGACGGCCCCGGACCAGGCGGCGCTGCAACCGATCCTCGACGGCTTCGGGCAGGTGGTGAACCGCTCCGGCGACCAGGAAACGATCAACCATGTGCTGCGCATGTATCTGGTCGACCGCCAGGGGCAGATCCGCAACATCTACGGGCTGGGGCTGATCGATCCGCGATTGCTGATGTCGGATGTCGAAACCCTGCTGCAAGAGGAAGGCACCGGATAGATGCGCATCGGATGGCCGTTCGTGGTGCTGGCGCTCGCCGTCTGTCCCGCCTGGGCCGGCGGGACCACGGGCCATGACCCCGCCGGGGGCGGATTGCCGCTGGTCGATCCGGCAACCTGCCCCGAAGACGCGGCGGGGTGGGAGGCGCGCGCGCTGGCCCGCAGTCTCGCCCCGCAACCCGGCCTGCCGCCGATCCCGCACCCGGCCGACAATCCGCCCAGCGCCGGGAAGATCGCGCTGGGCCGCAAGCTGTTCTTTGACCGGCGGCTGTCGATCAACGGCACCATGTCCTGCGCCATGTGCCACGTTCCCGAACAGGCATTCGTCAATCGCGAGCTTGCAACCGCGGTGGGGGTCGAGGGCCGGTCGGTCAAGCGCAACGCCCCGACGCTGATCAACGTGGCCTTTCACGACCCGCTGTTCCATGACGGGCGCGACAATGCGCTGGAGACCCAGTTCATCGGCCCGCTGGTCGCGCGCAACGAGATGGCCAACCCCTCGGCGGGACGGGTGATCGCCCGGATCAACGCGATGCCGGAATACCGCCGGCTGTTCGATGCGGCCTTTGCCGCGCCGGCGTCGCTGGACCGGATGGGCATGGCGCTGGCCACCTATCAGCGGTCGCTGGTCGCGGGCGGGTCCGATTTCGACCGCTGGTATTATGGCGGCGACGAGACCGCGCTGACCGAGCCCGCGAAACGCGGCTTTGCGCTCTTTTCCGGCGCGGCGGGCTGCACCGCCTGCCACCCGGTGGGCGCCGACAGCGCGATCCTGACCGACAACCTGTTCCACGACACCGGCTATGGCTGGATGCGCGAACAGGTCCGCCAGCACCCGCCCGCCACCGCGCCGGTGCAGGTCGCGCCGGGTGTGGTGCACGAGGTGGATTTCGCCCGGATCATGTCGGTTTCGGCGCCGCGCGAAGCCGACCTGGGCCGCTATGAAGTAACCGAAACGCCCGCCGACCGCTGGCGGTTTCGCACGCCGTCGCTGCGCAACGTGGCGCTGACGCCGCCCTACATGCATGACGGTGCCCTGGCGTCCCTGCGCGCGGTGCTGGAGTTTTACGATGCGGGCGGTCCCGGCGCACCCGGCCAGGACCCGCGCATTCGGCCGCTGGGCCTGTCCCCGTCCGATCTGGACGATCTCGAAGCGTTCCTGAACGCCCTGACATCGCCCGGCATCGCCTGTCTCGCCAAGGAAGCGCGATCCGCCCCGCCCGACAATCACTAGGTATTTCCATTCCGGTCGGTTCGGCCATGATGGGCGCCACCGGCGGCCGGCATCCGATGCCGGTTCGCGCCGTCCGGACCCATGACAGGCAGGCCCGCGCATGAACGAAGTTGAGCTATACGCGCCCGTCAAGGCGCTGCTGGAGCGGCAGGACTATGTCGTCAAGGGCGAGGTCGGCGCGGCGGACGTGGTGGCCTGCCGGGGCGACGAGCCGCCGGTGATCGTCGAACTCAAGCTGCGGTTCACGCTTTCGCTCTATCACCAGGCGGTGGCGCGGCTGGCGGTGACCGATGCGGTCTATGTCGCGGTGCCGCGCCCGGCGGGGCGGACGGCGCGGCGGATGCTCAGGGACAACACCCGGCTGTGCCGGCGGCTGGGGCTGGGGCTGATCACCGTGCGGCCCGATGGCCGGGCCGAGGTGGTCTGTGACCCCGGCCGCTATGCACCGCGCAAGTCGAGCCAGCGGACGGCGCGGCTGCTGCGCGAATTCGACCGGCTGCGCGGCGATCCGAACACCGGCGGCGCGGTGCGGGGCGGCATCGTCACCGGCTATCGCCAGGACGCGCTGGCCTGCGCCGCGCATCTGGCCGAACATGGCGCCAGCAAGGGCGCGGCGGTTGCCCGCGCAACCGGGGTCGCCACCGCCACCCGCCTGATGCGCGACAATCATTACGGCTGGTTCGAACGGGTCGGAACCGGCATCTATGCGCTCACCGGCTCGGGCGCGCGCGGGCTGGCCGACTGGTCGCGCGATGGCGGGCCCGGATGATGCTGCGCCGCGGCGTGTTTTTTTCGCCGATCTCCGTTGACAGCCGCGGGCGAGCTGCCTAGCTATGCGCCGTTAGCACTCGGTTGAGATGAGTGCTAATGGCCCCTGCAACAGGTGCGGGGGCCTGAAGAAAACGAACTTTGAGCCTCAAGGAGCTGCAAAGATGGCATTGAAACCGCTTCATGACCGGGTGCTGGTGCGCCGCGTTGAGAGCGACGAGAAAACCGCTGGCGGTCTGATCATCCCCGACACCGCCAAGGAAAAGCCGAGCGAAGGCGAAGTTGTCGCCTGCGGCGAAGGCGCGCGCAAGGACAGCGGCGAGCTGATCGAGATGGCTGTCAAGCCGGGTGACAAGATCCTGTTCGGCAAATGGTCGGGCACCGAGGTCACGCTCGACGGCGAAGAGCTGCTGATCATGAAGGAAAGCGACATCATGGGGATCATCGCGTAAGCCCGAGCGGCTTGCCGACCCATATCGCTGACAGTTCACAGAAATTCTAGGAGACAGCAACATGGCTGCCAAGGACGTCAAGTTCGATACCGATGCCCGCAACCGCATGCTCAAGGGCGTCAACATCCTGGCCGACGCGGTCAAGGTGACCCTCGGCCCCAAGGGCCGCAACGTGGTTCTGGACAAATCCTTCGGCGCGCCGCGCATCACCAAGGACGGTGTGTCGGTCGCCAAGGAAATCGAACTGGAAGAAAAGTTCGAGAACATGGGCGCGCAAATGGTCAAGGAAGTGGCCCAGCGCACCAATGACGAAGCCGGCGACGGCACCACCACCGCAACCGTTCTGGCCCAGGCCATCGTGCGCGAAGGTCTGAAATCGGTTGCCGCCGGCATGAACCCGATGGATCTCAAGCGCGGCATTGACCTGGCCACCGCCAAGGTCGTCAACGAGATCAAGTCCGCTGCCCGCGAAGTCAAGGACAGCCACGAGGTTGCACAGGTCGGCACCATCTCGGCCAACGGCGAAGAAGAAATCGGCCGTCAGATCGCGGACGCGATGCAGAAGGTCGGCAACGAAGGTGTCATCACCGTCGAAGAGAACAAGGGCCTGGAAACCGAGACCGACGTGGTCGAGGGGATGCAGTTCGACCGTGGCTACCTGTCGCCCTATTTCGTGACCAACGCCGACAAGATGACCGCCGAGCTGGAAGACTGCATGATCCTGCTGCACGAGAAGAAACTCTCGTCGCTGCAGCCGATGGTGCCGCTGCTCGAATCGGTGATCCAGTCGCAGAAGCCGCTGCTGATCATCGCCGAGGATGTCGAAGGCGAGGCGCTGGCCACCCTGGTGGTCAACAAGCTGCGCGGCGGCCTGAAGATCGCCGCCGTCAAGGCACCCGGCTTCGGCGATCGCCGCAAGGCCATGCTGCAGGACATCGCCATCCTGACCGGTGGCCAGGTCATCAGCGAAGACCTGGGCATGAAGCTGGAAAACGTCACCATGGACATGCTGGGTTCGGCCAAGAAAGTGTCGATCACCAAGGATGAGACCACCGTGGTGGACGGCGCTGGCGAAAAGGCCGAGATCGAGGCCCGCGTCGCCCAGATCCGTCAGCAGATCGAGGAAACCTCCTCGGATTACGACCGCGAAAAGCTGCAGGAACGCGTGGCCAAGCTGGCCGGCGGTGTTGCCGTGATCCGCGTCGGCGGCATGACCGAAGTCGAGGTGAAAGAGCGCAAGGACCGTGTCGATGACGCGCTGAACGCCACCCGCGCGGCCGTGCAGGAAGGCATCGTCGTCGGCGGCGGCGTTGCGCTGGTCCAGGCCGGCAAGGCGCTGGAAGGCCTCGAAGGCGCCAACAACGACCAGAGCGTCGGCATCCGCATCGTGCGCAAGGCGCTGGAAGCGCCGCTGCGCCAGATCGCCGAGAACGCCGGTGTCGACGGGTCGGTGGTTGCGGGCAAGATCCGCGAAGCGAGCGACGCCAGCTTTGGCTTCAACGCCCAGACCGACGAATATGGCGACATGTTCGCCTTCGGCGTGATCGACCCGGCCAAGGTGGTGCGGACCGCGCTGCAGGACGCCGCCTCGATCGCCGGCCTGCTGATCACCACCGAAGCGATGGTGGCAGACAAGCCGCAGAAGGAAGGCGCAGGCGCCCCCGGCGGCGGCATGCCCGACATGGGCGGCATGGGCGGTATGATGTAAGCCGACGCCGCTCGAACATTGCAAAAGGGCCGCCGCGTGCGGCCCTTTTCGCGTTTCGGGGGGTTTTGCCTTGTCCGGCATTTGGCGCTATTCTGGCGACCTGCCCCGCAATGGAGGCCACATTGCCCCGGAATGCCGAAGCCCTCTGGACATTGACGGTCCGCGCCGCCGATGCGCTGCTGCGCGATGCGTTCCCGGACGGGACCGAGGCCGATCTGGTGCAGGATCTGCGCGCCGCGCGGGACCTGGCCTGGGAAACCGTTCAGCCGGGTGAAGACGGCGCAACCGCGATCGGTTACGCGGCGCTGTCATGGATGGTCGCGCCGCAGGGCTGGCTGTGCCTGGCCCCGATGGCGGCGGCGCCCGGGATGCAGGGCAGGGGGATCGGCACCGAACTGGTGGCCCGTGCGCTGGCCTGGGCCACCGAAAAGGACGCCCATGTGGTGGTCCTGGGCGATCCGGGCTGGTATGGCGCACGCGGGTTTTCCCTCGACCGGGCCGCGCGGCTCAACTCGCCCTACCCGATATCCCACACGCTGCTGGCGGGGCCGGGGACGGATGCGCCGGAGCAGGCGCTGATCTACCCGCCGGCCTTCTCGGCGCCGGCGTGACAGGCCGGCGGGCGGTGGCCCCCGAACATTCCCACCGGACCATGACCCCCGGCTGTCCCCGCGATCCGGGCGCCCAGGGCCGAAGGTCTCTTTCGCGGCGAATGACGGGGCGGTAGAGAAACCTCATGCGCCTGATCCTGCTCACCGTCCTGACCATGTGCGCCTTTGCGTCGAACTCGTTGCTGAACCGGCTCGCGGTCGAGAGCGGCCATGCCGATCCCGGTGCCTTTGCGCTGGTGCGCACGGCAGCCGGTGCGGCGATGCTGGTGGCGCTGGTGCTGATCCGCCGTCGCACGCTGATACTGACCGGAAAAAAACGGCTGATCGGGGCGGGGTCGCTGGCGCTCTACATGCTGGGGTTTTCGAGCGCCTATCTCACGCTGGATGCGGGGGCGGGGGCGCTGATCCTGTTCGGCGTGGTGCAGATGTCGATGCTGGCGATCTCGGCGGCGCGCGGCACCGTGCTGCGGGTGCCGCAACTGGCGGGGGCGGGCGTCGCGCTGGCCGGCCTGGCGGTCGTTCTGTGGCCGGGCGGCGGGGCGCTGGTCGATGTCGGCGGCGCGGCATTGATGGCGGCGGCCGGGCTGGGCTGGGGCATCTACACGCTGGCGGGCCGGGGCGAACCCGATCCGCTGGCCGCGACCGCGGCCAATTTCTGCCTCGCCCTGCCGGTGACCGCGCTGGCGCTGCTGGTGGCCGGGGCCGGGATCACCGGGGCGGGCATCCTGCTGGCGGTGCTGAGCGGCGCGGTCACCTCGGGGCTGGGCTATGCGCTGTGGTATGCGGTGCTGCCCCGGCTGCAACCGGCGATGGCGGCGACAGTGCAATTGTCGGTGCCGCCGCTGGCGGTCATCGGCGGCGTGACGTTGCTGGGCGAAACGGTGGGGCTGCGGTTCGTGATCGGCGCCGCCCTGGTGGTTGGCGGCATCGCGCTGTCGTCGCGCCCCGCTCCCCGCCCCGCGGCCCGATCCTGAGCTTTCATTGCCCGCCGAACCGGCGTATTCGGGGCCCATGCGCTTGCTTGCCCTGTTCCTGCTGTTCTGGCCCGCCCTCGCGCGGGCGGATTGCATCGTGCTGCTGCATGGCCTGGCGCGCACGGACGCGTCCTTTGCGGTGATGGAAGAGGTCTATCGCGCCCGTGGCTACACGGTGGTGAGCCCGGATTACCCGTCGACCGACCTGCCCATCCCGGCGCTCGCCACGGTGCCTGAACACGCGATGACGCGCTGCGGGGCCGGGGAAACGGTGCATTTCGTGAGCCATTCCATGGGCGGCATCCTGATCCGCTACTGGCTGGCCGGGGGGCTGCCCGACCGGCTGGGCCGGGTGGTGATGCTGGCGCCGCCCAACCAGGGCACCGAACTGGTGGACGCGCTGAACGACTGGGAGGTGTTCGGCCTGCTCAACGGACCGGCGGGCCAGCAGCTCGGCACCGGGCCGGACAGCCTGCCGCGCCGGCTTCCGGCGGTGGATTTCCCGCTGGGCGTTATCGCCGGCGACCGGTCGCTGAACCCGTGGTTTTCATCGCTGATCCCCGGCCCCGACGATGGCAAGGTCTCGGTCGCATCGACCCGGGTGGTCGGGATGGCCGGGCATATCGTGCTGCCGGTGACGCATACGTTCATGATGAACAATCCCCGGGTCATGGCCGAAGCCCTGCATTTCATCGAAACCGGCCGGTTTGCGCCCGACCTGACCTGGTTGCAGGCGGTCGAGGACCTGATCGCGGAAAAATGCGCGGGGTCCGAATGCGACGCGGGGCCGGGCCAATGACAGCACTGCGCTGCGATCTGGCCGGGGCCAGGGTGCTGCTGCCGGGGCAGGGGCTGGTCCCGGCGCGGCTGACGATCGCCGACGGGGTGATCGCCGGGGCGCCGGTCGGACGCGCGGTCGACCTGGCCGGGTTCCTGCTGTTGCCCGGCATCGTCGATCTTCATGGCGACGGGTTCGAACGCCACGTCGCCCCGCGCCGGGGGGCGATGACGCAGCTCGAGGAGGGTGTGATCGCCACCGGGGCGGAGCTGGCCGCCAACGGCATCACCACGGCGGTGCTGGCGCAGTTCCACAGCTGGGAAGGCGGGCTGCGCGGGCCGGAATTCGCCGCGCGTTTCTTTGCCGGGCTGGCGCAGGCGCGGGCGCATGTGGTGACCGATCTGATCCCGCAGCTGCGGCTCGAGACCCACCTGCTCGACGATTTTGCGGCGCTGCCGGCGCGGCTGGCGGGCTGGGGCATCGATTATGTGGTGTTCAACGACCACCTGCCGCATGACCGGCTGGCCGCCGGGCGCAGGCCGCCGCGGCTGGCCGGGCAGGCGCTGAAGGCGGGGCGCAACCCCGAGCGGCATCTCGAAATGCTGCAGGCGCTGCACGCGCGTGGAGCCGAGGTGCCGGCGGCGCTGGATGCGCTCTGCGCCCGGCTGGCGGCGCAGGGGGTGCGCATGGGCAGCCATGACGACCGGACCGCGCAGGACCGTGCCGCCTGGGCCGCGCGGGGTGTCCGCATCGCCGAGTTCCCCGAGACCGCCGAGGCCGCCGAGGCGGCACGGGCCGAGGGCAGCGGCATCATCCTGGGGGCGCCGAACCTCGTGCGCGGTGCGTCGCACAAGGGCAATGTCAGCGCCCGGGATCTGGTGGCGGCGGGGCTGTGCGACGCGCTGGCCTCGGATTATCACTATCCGTCGCCGCGCCGGGCGGCGCTGGCACTGGCCGACAGCGGCACACTGGATTTCGCCGCGGCCTGGGCGCTGGTCTCCGAGGGGCCCGCGCGCCTGCTGGACCTGTCCGATCGCGGCCGGCTGGCACCGGGGCTGCGCGCCGACCTGGTTCTGCTGGACGAGGCCGACGGGCGGGTCGCCGCGACCATCGCCGGGGGCCGCGTGGCCTATATGCAGGGCGACGTCGCGGCCCGGTTCTGCGCCGGTCCGCCGCCGGACTGACCCGGTGTTGCGATGGTGGTGCGGGGCGGGCTGGTCCGGCCCCGCTCAGCGGTGGATGACGCGGTTGGCATGCCCCATCTTGCGGCCGGGCCGGGTTTCGGTCTTGCCATAGAGATGCAGCGCCACGTCGGGGTCGCGCGCCAGGTCGGCAACCCGGTCCATGTCGTCGCCGATCAGGTTTTCCATCACCACGTCCGCATGTCGCGCGCCATTGCCCAGCGGCCAGCCCGCCACCGCGCGGATATGCTGTTCGAACTGGTCCACCACACAGCCATTCTGGGTCCAGTGGCCCGAATTATGCACCCGTGGCGCGATCTCGTTGACCACCAGCCCGGCATCGGTCACGAACAGCTCGACCCCCATCACGCCGACATAGTCGAGCGCGCCGAGGATACGCGCGGCCAGCAGGATCGCGTCGGACCGCAGGCCGGGGCGCAGCTGCGCGGGGACGGTGGTCGTGTGCAGGATGCCGTCCTTGTGGACGTTTTCGCCGGGGTCGAAACAGGCGACCTCGCCGGTCAGGCCACGCGCGGCGATGACCGAGATTTCCCGGTCGAAACGGACGAAGCCTTCGAGAACCGCCGGTGCGCCGGCCATGTCGGCCAGCGCGGCCGCCGGATCGCTGTCGGGGTCCAGCCGGACCTGGCCCTTGCCGTCATAGCCGAAGCGCCGGGTTTTCAGGATCGCCGGGCGCCCGATCGCGTCGATCGCCCTTTGCAGGCTGGCGGCATCGGTCACGTCGGCATAGGGCGCGGTGGCCAGCCCCAGGTCGCGCAGAAAGGTCTTTTCGGTCAGCCGGTCCTGGCTGACCCGCAACGCCTCGCGCCCGGGACGGATCGGGCGCAGTTTTTCCAGCAGGTCCAGCGCGTCGGTGGGGATGTTCTCGAATTCATAGGTGATCACATCGACCGAGGCGGCGAAGTCGCGCAGCGCGGCGTGGTCGTCATACCCGGCGGTGGTCAGCCGGTCGGCCACCTGCGCCGCGGGCGGGTTCGCCCCCGGTTCGAACACATGGCAGCGCAGCCCCAGCCGGGCCGCGGCCATCGACAGCATCCGGCCCAGCTGGCCGCCGCCCAGAATGCCGATCACGGCGCCCGGTTGCAGCGGTTCACTCATCCCGCGGCTCCTCCGGGATCGAGGCCGAGAGCGCGGCCCGCCAGGCGTCCAGCCGTTCGGCCAGCGCCGGGTCGGAAACCGCGAGGATCTGCGCCGCCATCAGCCCGGCATTGGCCGCGCCCGCAGCGCCGATCGCCATGGTCGCGACCGGGAAACCGCGTGGCATCTGCACGATGGAATAGAGCGAATCGACCCCCGACAGCGCACGGGTCTGCACCGGCACGCCGATCACCGGCACCCGTGTCTTCGACGCCATCATGCCGGGCAGGTGCGCCGCGCCGCCGGCCCCCGCGATGATCGCCTTCAGCCCGCGATCCGCCGCCGCGCGGCCATAATCCCACAGCCGGTCGGGCGTGCGGTGCGCCGATACGATCCGGGCCTCGTGGGCAATGCCCAGCTCGTCGAGAATGGACGCCGCTTCACGCATGGTCGGCCAGTCCGACTGGCTGCCCATGATGATGCCTACCGATACCTCGCCCATGCCGAGCCCCTGTCCACGCCGTTCAAAGAGCGGGCACTATAGCCGGATTGCGGGTGCTGGCAATGATTTCGGCGGTGGCAGTCAGGCGATGATGTCGGGGGTCAGCCGGTCCTCGATGACCGCGATCTGGTCCTTCAGGCGCAGCTTCTGCTTTTTCAGCCGCCGGATGGTCAGCTGGTCGCCCGTGCCCCGTTCCTGGAGCGCGTGAATGGCCTCGTCCAGATCGCGGTGCTGACGGCGGAACACCTCGAGCTCCACCGCCAGCACCTCGTCTGTTTTCATCGGCACGTCCGAAGGTGCGTTCATCCGGGTGATTCGACTCTGTGATCCTGTATCCAGGAGATTAACGCATTGGCGGGCGGTTCGCCTAGACCTTGTGGACAGGCCGAATTGCCCCCATATTTCCCTTGCGCGGTTGCCGCATCCGGGGCCGCGCCGCACCGTCGCTTGCAATTGAAAAGGACGAACAACGTGTCGAAGCTGACTCTTGGCGCATACCCGCATATGCTGGGGTTCGAGCAACTGGAACGGCTGCTGGAACGCAGCGCGAAATCCGGCGCCGACGGCTATCCGCCGTTCAATATCGAACAGACCTCGGACCATTCCTACCGCATCACGCTGGCGGTGGCCGGGTTCGCCGAATCCGATCTGTCGATCACCGTCGAGGATCGCCAGCTGGTGATCCGCGGCCGCCAGAACGACGATGCCGACGGCCGGGTTTTCCTGCACCGCGGCATCGCCGCCCGGCAGTTCCAGCGCATGTTCGTGCTGGCCGACGGGGTCGAGGTGGGCGAGGCGGTGATCGAAAACGGTCTGCTGCATGTCGATCTGACCCGCGCGGTGCCCGAAGCCGTGGTGCAGAAGATCAACATCAGGAAAGGGTGAGCCATGAACACACCGTTTGACCATGATTTCGGCGGCCGCCCCATCGTCTATGTCAAGACGGTGGACGTGGACCAGCTGCCCAGCGACCTGCGCGAACAGGCCGGGGACCGCCATCACCTCTATGCGGTGCATGACGCCGAGGGGAACCAGCTGGCGCTGGTGGCGGATCGCAAGCTGGCCTTCGCGCTGGCCCGGCAGCATGACTACAAGCCGGTCGCCGTGCATTGAGCCGGTTCGACTTCGACTGGGTCGATGCCTTTTCCAGCCGCCCCTTCGGCGGCAACGGCTGCGCCGTCGTGCATGGCGGCGCGGCGCTGGACGACGACACCTGCATGGGGTTCGTCCGTGAGACCTCGCTGGTGGAATGCACCTTTACCGGCCCGTCGGACGTGGCCGATATGCGGGTGCGCTACTTTCTCGCCAGCCGGGAAATTCCCTTTGCCGGTCACCCCACGCTCGCCACGGTTGCCGCGTTGCGCGACCGGGGGCTGGTCGCGGGTGGCCGGGTGGTGCTCGAAACCGCCGCCGGGCTGGTGCCCGTGGTGCTGGACGGCGGCGACATCGAGATGACCCAGATGGCGCCGCAATTCGGCGCCAGCCCCGATCCGGCGCTCGTGGCACGCTGTGTCGGCCTGCCGCCCGATGCGGTGGCCGCGCCGCCGCAATTCGTTTCGACCGGGCTGCCATTCTGCATCACCCTGCTGCGCGATCACGCGGATCTGCGCGCCGCGCGGCTGAATGTCGGCGCCCTGCGCGACCTGGCCGCCGAGGCGGGATATGGCAGCACGGACATGCTCGAGCCGTTCCTGGTGACGCTGAGAGGCGCAACCGGCGAGGGCGATACGTTTTCTCGATTGCTGATGGCGCCGCCCAGCCCGCCCGAAGACCCGTTCACCGGATCGGCCACCGGCGCGATGGCGGCCTATCTGTGGCGGCACGGGCTGATGGCCGGGGACAGTTTCATCGCCGAACAGGGGCACTGGATGGGCCGGCCCGGCCAGGCGCGGGTGACCCGGATCGGGTCCGCCGATGCGCCCGAGGGCGTGAAGGTGGCCGGGCAGGGCTATGTGCTGATGCGCGGCAGCGTGGATCTGCCCGATGGCTGAGGCGCCCGCGATTGCCGTTCTGCCCTATGGCAGCCGGCTGGGCGGAGACCTGCCGCACCAGCCGCTGGACCGGCTGAACTGGCCGTTGGGCCGGCCCGCGCGGCTCGATGGCGGATGCGTCGGCGACATGGGGCGTGACGACCACCTGATCGTCTATCCCCGGACCGCGATGCACGTCCAGCCGCGCTGGGGATGCCCGGCGCATGTGTCGATGATGGTGGTCGAACCCAACATCATGCATGGCCGCCACCTGCGGCTGCTGCGGCTGACCCATCGCCGGTTCTTTCGCGTGTTCAGCTATGACCGGGAGTTCCTGGGCCGGATTCCGAACGGGATCTTCCTGCCCTACGGCACCACATGGGTGCCGGACTGGCGCGATCTCGACCTGACCAAGACCGCGCATATGTCGCTGATCGCCTCGGCCAAGCGCGATCACCCCGGCCACAAGCTGCGCCATGACATGGTCGCGATGGTGCAGGCCGAGGCGCTGGACGTGGCGGTGATGGGACGGGGCTATACCCCGTTCGAGACCAAGGCGGACGGTCTCGCGCCGTTCCGGTTCTCGGTGGTGATCGAAAACGTGCGGCAGCAGAACTATTTCTCGGAGAAGCTGATCGACGCGCTGTTGTGCGACACCGTGCCGATCTATTGGGGCTGCCCGAATATCGGCGATTTCATCGACCCGGCGGCGATGGTGATCTGCACCACGGGCAACGAGATGCGAAACGCGATCCGCAGCCTGGGTGCCGACGATTTCGACCGCATCCTGCCGGCGCTGCGGGCGGCAAAGGAAACCGCCGCAACCTATTGCGATGTCGAGGCGCGGGCAGCCCGGGCGCTGCGCGCGTCGCTCTGAGTGCCGGGTCGCCGGCCGGGGTTATTCCTCGACCGGGTTTTCGACCGCGGGTTCGCTCGGCTCTGACGGGATCGCCTGCTGATAGATCTGCTGATCCGCGATCGGTTCGGGCGGCACTGGCGGTTCGCAACCGGCGAGCAGGGTGAGGGGCAGGATCAGGAACAGGAAAATCCGGGTCATGGGGGGCCTCTTGGCTGGTACGTCGTGGCGTCAGAGTGCCAAAACATCGCCCCGCTTGCCAATGCCCCATGAAAAATGCCCGGAAACGCGATGTTTCCGGGCATCAGGGTGACGTTGCGGCAGGCGGTTCAGCCGGCGATCAACCCCATGGATTCGAGCTTGAGCAGCACCTGGTGGGCGCAGTTGTCGACCTCCACGTTTTCGGTTTCGACCCGCAGTTCCGGGTTTTCCGGCACGTCATAGGGGTCGGATATGCCGGTGAATTCCTTGATCTTGCCCTCGCGCGCCAGCTTGTAGAGCCCCTTGCGGTCGCGGCGTTCGCATTCCTCAATGGTGGTCGCGACGTGAATTTCGACAAAGGCGCCGTAGGCTTCGATCTCCTCGCGCACGGCGCGGCGGGTGGTGGCATAGGGCGCGATCGGCGCGCAGATGGCGATGCCGCCGTTCTTGGTGATCTCCGAGGCGACATAGCCGATGCGGCGGATGTTCAGGTCGCGGTGTTCCTTCGAGAAACCCAGCTCGGAGCTCAGGTTCTTGCGCACGATGTCGCCATCGAGCAGCGTCACCGGCCGGTCGCCCATTTCCATCAGCTTGACCATCAGCGCGTTGGCGATGGTGGATTTGCCGGACCCCGAAAAGCCGGTGAAAAACACGGTAAAGCCCTGCTTGGACCGGGGCGGATACCGGTTGCGCAGCTGTTCGACCACCTCGGAGAAGGAAAACCAATCGGGGATCTCCAGGCCTTCGCGCAGGCGGCGGCGCAGTTCGGTGCCCGAGATGTTCAGGATCGTGACGTTGTCCTTGTCGGCGATTTCGTCATTGGGTTCGTATTGCGCGCGTTCCTGCACATAGACCATGTGTTTGAAATCGACCATCTCGATGCCGATTTCCTGCTGGTGTTCGCGCACCAGGTCCTGCGCGTCATAGGGGCCATAGAAATCCTCGCCGGCCGAGTTCTTGCCCGGTCCGGCATGGTCGCGCCCGACGATGAAATGGGTGCAGCCGTGGTTGCGGCGGATGATCGCGTGCCAGACCGCCTCGCGCGGGCCGGCCATGCGCATGGCCAGGTTCAGCAGCGACATCGAGGTGGTCGAGGCGGGGTATTTGTCCAGCACCGCCTCGTAGCAGCGCACGCGGGTGAAATGGTCCACGTCGCCGGGTTTGGTCATGCCGACGACCGGGTGGATCAGCAGGTTGGCCTGCGCTTCCTTGGCGGCGCGGAAGGTCAGTTCCTGGTGCGCGCGGTGCAGCGGGTTGCGGGTCTGGAACGCCACCACCCGGCGCCAGCCGACCTTGCGGAAAAAGGCGCGCAGCTCGTTCGGGGTGTCGCGGCGGGCGCGGAAATCGTAATGCACCGGCGGCTGGATGCCGACCACCGGGCCGCCCAGATAGACCTTGCCGGCCGTGTTGTGCAGGTAGTTCACCGCCGGGTGCGCGTCGTCATCGGCGCCGAACACCTGTTCCGCCTCGCGCGACTTGTCCGGGGTCCAGCGGTCGGTGACGGTCATCGTGGCGAGAATGACGCCTTCCTGATCGCGCAGGGCGATGTCTTCGCCCAGGGTCAGCCCCTCGGCGAAATCCTCGGACACGTCCAGCGTGATCGGCATCGGCCACAGCGTGCCGTCGGCCAGCCGCATGTTGTCGACGACGCCGTCGTAGTCTTCCTGGCCCAGGAACCCCTTGAGCGGGTTGAACCCGCCGTTCATCAGCAGTTCGAGGTCGCAGATCTGCCGCGGCGACAGGTCGTGGCTCTTCAGGTCGGCGGCTTCGCTCTTGAGTTTCTGCGCGCTCTCGTAGGACACGAAAAGCTCGGGGATCGGGGCAAGATTGGGAATTTGCATCTGGGTCTCTCGTCGGGATCGCGGACCGATTGCCCGCTGCGTTATCTGGTGCGGGGTTAGTCGCTCGGGACGCGGGGATTCAAGACAAGTTCGACCCGATCAGGAAAATCGGGCCGAAATGACGCGTTTTTGCCAGAATGCGGGACGTTTGCGGCTCAGCCGTCCTGTTCGGCGAGAAACCGTTCCGCGTCCAGCGCGGCCATGCAGCCCATGCCGGCGCTGGTCACGGCCTGCCGATAGACATGGTCGGTCAGGTCGCCCGCGGCGAACACGCCGGGGATCGACGTTTCGGTGCTGCCCGGCTTGACCTTCACATAGCCGCCCATGTGGGTTTCCAGCACATCCTTGACCAGTTCATTGGCCGGCGCGTGGCCGATGGCGATGAACACGCCCTTGGCCGGGATCTCGGTGATCTCGCCGGTTTCGACATGCTTTACCCTGACGCCCTCGACGCCCAGCGGATTTTCGGTGCCGACCACCTCCTCGAGCGTGTGGAACCACAGCGGTTCGATCTTGGGGTTCTTCAGCAACCGGTCCTGCAGGATCTTTTCGGCGCGCAGCTCGTCGCGGCGGTGCACCAGCGTGACCTTGGACGCGAAATTGGTGAGAAACAGCGCCTCCTCCACGGCGGTGTTGCCGCCGCCGATGACGACGATTTCCTGCCCGCGATAGAAGAACCCGTCGCAGGTGGCGCAGGCGGAGACGCCGAAGCCCTTGAATTTCTCCTCGCTCTCGAGCCCCAGCCATTTCGCCCGCGCGCCGGTGGCCAGGATCACCGCGTCCGCGCTATAGACGGTGCCGCTGTCGCCGGTGGCGGTGAACGGACGCCCGGACAGGTCGAGATCGGTGATGATGTCGCCAACCACCTCGCAGCCCATCGCTTTTGCGTGGTCCTGCATCCGCACCATCAGGTCGGGGCCCTGCACCTCGGTATCGCCGGGCCAGTTCTCGACCTCGGTGGTGGTGGTGAGCTGCCCGCCCGGTTCGAT